>CBHTUR010000013.1:0-111462 GCA_966096095.1 uncultured Gemmatimonadaceae bacterium
GTCGCGCGGGTGGCGTGATGCGGCGCGCGAGTTCGTCGCGCAGTGTGCGCGTGTCGTTGGCGTCGATCACCACGCCGCCGAGTGCGGCGATGGAGGCGCGCAAGATGTCTGGATTTGCGTTGCCGTCGCGTGAAAATGTCGGAGTCACGACGATGGGTGCGGTCACGCTGTCGCTCACGCGTCCAATGCGCGGGCGTACGACAAGTTGATACGTGCCCACGGCCATCGGCGCGCGAAATGCGCCGACGGAGTTGCCGCTGGCGTCGGTCGTGAGAGCAATGGTGTCACCGCGCGGACGCCGAACGGCGACCGCACCGCTCGCGGTATCGCGCAGCGCGATGCGCACAGTCATCTCTTCGCGCGGACTCGCGAGCGCCGATGAGAGCTGCACGTCGACTGGCGTGAGGCGACGTGCAATGGCATCGTCGATCAGATCGCGCCACGTCGCGTCGAAGGTCGATTGCGCAGGATCGCGGAAGCGCCACGCGTCGAAGGCGCCGCTCACGACGAGCGTGCCGAGTCCGACGGGCTGACGCCAGATAATGGGTTGCGGGTGGGCGAGGTTGCTGCTGTCGGCGAGCGTTGCAACCACATCGGCGTTGGCGGGAAGTGCGGCGGGCACGCCGATCGACGTCGCAGACAGCATGATGCCGCTGGGCGTTGTGCCATCGAGCGCGCTGCTCTGCGTAATTCGCGCCGCGTTGCGACGCGCGACGGTGCGCCAGCCGTTGGTACCGACGAGCGCATCGATCGGCCCCGCGGCCGCGTGATCGGCCAACAACAGCACGCTCGCACCGCGATCGCGCAGCAGCGCGCGCACGCCATCGACATCGCGCGCCGTCAGCGCATCGGGCGCGCCAATCACGACCGCGTCGAACGCGTCCGACGCTGCTGTTGACGCGGCGATGGCGGCGAGATCGGTCGGTGCAGCGCCCGATTGCCGACTCACCGACGTCTGCGGCGTGATGGACGTGACGACGCGACTCGTGACGGCGAAGCGCGCGTCACGCTCGAGCGCACGGCGCACAAAGGTGCTCATCCACGATGGGCGGCGATCGAAAAACAGCACCGTGTGTCGCGTGGTCCTCACGTCGATCAGTACGTCGTGGCGCAGCGTGTCGGTCGCCGAGCGCGCGACGTCATCAAGCCAGACGACGAGCTGCACGATCGTTGGCTCGGCCACCGTCGGTGCGAAGGCGAGTACGACGGATGCTGTCGTATCGCGCGCCACCGAGACGCGCGTCTCTGCGACGACGTGTCCGTTGGTGCGAAGTTGTGCGTGAACACGCGAGGCTGCGCCGAGTTTGGACGCGCGTACCGTGGCAGTAATTGGTGCGCGCGACTCCAGCGCAGCGCGAGACGGCGCCTGCACACGGAGGAGCGACAGTTGCGCGCCGTTCGCGGCATGATCTCTGAGTGCGACAACCGGCGTAGCGAGCACGCTAGCGTCGCGAGGCAGCGCGTTGCCAACAATGACCGTGCCCGACGCCGCACTGTTCGCCGCCGGAATCACGGTGTACCGCGCTCGCAGTTCGTTGGCGACTGCGCGCGCCTGTGTCTGATGTGCCGAATCGCTGGCGAGCACGGCAATCATCGGTCGGCCACGTCGCGACGACGACCATGACGGATCGATGACGGCGGCGACCGCGATGACGATCGCGACCACTCGCGCGGCGACCGCGAACGGCAGCACGCGCACTACGGCCGGCTCCGTTGGAGCGGCGCGCGCGGCACCGCGACGCGCGGCGACGCGGTGAGCGCGTCACGCAGCAGCCGTTCGTCGAGCGTGGGACGCGACACCGGCGCCGGTCGCGTGGCATCGCGCAGTAAGGTCGTCATCGCGATCGCTGCCGAGTCGCGCGCGGCGGGTTTGTTGGGCGCGGCGAGCAACCATGAAGCGATACGCTGCGCCGCAGCCGACGACGCATCGATTTGCAGCGCGCGTTCAGCCAACGTCGTGTAGTTGACTGATGTGCGCGAGCTCAGCAGATCGGCCAAAATGCCGCGCCACGCAGCGGCCTTAACGTCGCGCTCGCCGTCGGGCACGGGCAGCGTACCGCGCGCAATGCTGTCGAGTTTACCCGTCTGCCGACGCGTGAGATCGAGCTGCTCGCGCTGCGACAACGCTTTCATGAGGAATCGCGCGCGCGCGAACGCGTCCTGCAACTGCGTGAGCGCGCGCTTCTCGCTCGCGAGAGCCGGCGTCAAATCTGACGTGGTCAGCGACACGGCCGCGCGACTCATATTGCGCACCGCATTCAACAGCGCCGTGCGACCACGATTGACCATGCGGCCGGCGGCGAGATCGGCTTCGCTTTCCGTTTCTGCCGTTTCGTCGAGCTCTTCGCCCACGTCGCCCGTGGTTTCCTGCGCGAACTCACCGCCCATCATGAACACGAACTCCGCGCGGACACGACGCTGCTCGGTCGCGATTTGCATCGCGGAGTCGGCCAATGCTTGCGGAGCGAGCGTGCTCTTCTTGGCAATGAGCCGCTCGGTTTTCAAAATCACCATCTGCTGACTGAGCGCGTAGCGATCTTCGTCGGGATCGACCGAGAAGCCCAATGCCGCCACACCACCCTTTGCCGCCAACTCGGCGATGTACGAATCGCTTTCCACCGGCTCCGCACCCGGACGATTGTCCGTTGCGACGGCGCGATATACCACCAGGTCGCCCTCTTCGGTGAGCAACGGTGCCAACGCGAGCTGCGCGCGCGCCGACCATTCGCTGGGTGAGGCTTTAGTGAGCGCCACCGGCACTTCGCCTTCGGAGAAGGTGAAGCGCTCACCGGCGCCCGACACCTTTGTGTACTTGAGCTTGAGCGTGCTGAGCGCAAGATCGTCGTCGGCCTCGAACTTGATGTCGAGCGTCTGCTTGGCATCGGGCACGACCAGATCTTTCGCCGGCGCCAAAATACGTACGCGCGGCGATTCGTCGGCGCGGGCCGTGATGACGACGAGGCGGCGCTCGCCCACACGTCCGTCGTTGCTGCGCGGCTCGAACGCCAGGTAGCTGTCGGTGCTGGCGTTCACGGTGAGCGCGAACGCGTTGGCTCCGCTGCGCACCAGTGACTGCACATGTTCACCGGTGCTGTCGCGCGAAATGGCGAGCACGGTGTCAGCGACGGCCGAAAGCGTGAAGGCAATGCCGCTGCCGCGCAGCGCTTCAACGCGCGACGGTTCGCGCAATGTGATGGCGGCGCGCTGCGTGTACCGAGGGGGCGTGATGCTGGCAGAGAGTCCAGTAATTGCCACGCGACCGGCGGCGCTCGCCGCGACGGTGCGAACCGTGCGCGCCGCGATGGCCGGCACGCTTGACTGAACGAACGCGAGACAGACGGCCCACGCGACGACACTGACGGCGCACCACTTCCACGCATCGCGCAACGGAAACACCGAGTTCACGTTGATGGCGCGAGCAACGGTGTCGGCGCGCGCCAGCACGAGCGCCGGCACTTCGCCGCCGGGTGCGCTCGTGCCGCGCAGCAGTTCGTGCGCGGTGACCAGCAGATTCCTAGATGCGGGGACGCGCGCGTCGAGTAGCTCAGCAGCCTTCGCGCGCGCGGCACGCGACTGCCACCACCCAATGCTCGCGCCGATGGTCGCGAGCGCGAACATCAGCAGAATGTTGAGCACGGTCGACGAGTCGGTCGTGCGCACCGCCCGCGAGACAAGCAGTAGCGTTGCGCTGGCGCCAATCGCGATGGCGGCCGCGCGCAACGCCGTGCGCTGGCCGATGCGCGAAGCGGCGCGCGCGACGGCAACAATGACCGCGGGTTCGCTCGCGCCGGTGTTCATGCCGGCGTTCAGGCCCTTGTTCATACGCTCGGCACCGTCGTCGCCATGCGGCGACGCAGCGCGGTTTCGACGCCCAGCAGCAGCAACACGGCAAGCCAGATGTAGCGCGCGTCAGACGGGCCGGTGTCGTACTCGCCCGACGCGTTGGCCGTGCCGAGTGCGGTGCGAGTGTCGCGCGCGGCAATCCAGCGGGCGACCGTGGCGGAATCGAGCGTGCGCGTGGCGCGCGGCGAAACGTCGAACACGCGTGATGCGCCGAGCAATACGGCAGCGCGCAGCAGGTCACTCGTCGCCGTATTGAACGGCGCGCGAACGACAACCAGCATCTGCGATCCGTGCGCGGCGGCTAACAGTGCGGGAGCGCCGTTGGCGGCGCGGGCAATGACCGACCACGGCGTTGCGACCGCGGTATCGCCGAGCGTGAGTGCGCCGAGCGTCGCGGCGACGGTGGTATCGGCGTGCAACTGTGCGACGGCGTCGCTCATCCACGGCGTGTTGAGCATGGTGAGGCGGTCGCGCCAGGCGGATACAGTGTCGGCGTCGGGGCCCGCGACCACGATGGCAAGTGACTCCGCGGCGGCAACGATATCGCGCACGTTCGCGGCGCCGCTCAAACGCGCCGCCGTCACCGCGCGTGCGTCACGCTCACGCTCACGTGTGGCGCTGCCGTGACCGGCCCAGAGCACCACCCGCTGCGCTGGCGCGGCGTCGACACCCGCACCAGCACCAGCACACGGTGCCACGACCACGCGCACATCGGCCGGAATGCCCGCGATATCGAGTGAATCGAGCGCGGTGCCGCCGTTCGCGGTCAGCAGCACGAGCTCTCGCGTCGTGTGTTGCAGAGAGAGCCACGCGAGCGCACCCGGAATGGCCGATGCGGCCGTCGGCGTAGTCACACGCAACGCCTGCGCCGCCGACTGCACGAGTGAATCGGCGCGCGGCTCCAACACCGCACGATCGCGCGCAGCGCTTTCGACAATCACCACGCGCGACACGTCGCCGTTGGCACCAATCGCACGCGCCCACAACGGCTGCGTGAGCGCGAACGCCGCCAGCAGAATGGTCAGCACACGCACCGCGAGCAGCACGAGATCGGTGAGCTTCGTGCGCCGAGTGGGGAGTACGCGACTGAGGTCGAGAAAGCGCAACGACGGAAACGCCATCGTGCGCGCCGGCTGGCGACTGAAGAGATGAATGGCAATCGGCAGCGCGACGAGCAGCGCGCCAAGCCATGCCACAGGATTGAGCAGTCGCATGCTCTACGCGGCGTTACGAACGAGACGCATGACCGACGGCCGCATGATCGACACTCGGCTCACCCGGCGACGCCTGACGTGCGGCCCGCCGCACGAGATAGTCACGCAGCGCGCGTTCCGGTGCGTCGCCTGTATCGAACAGCCCGTAGTCAATGCCGTCGTGCTGCGCAAAGCTGCGCGTGCGCTCGAGAAACGCATTCATCGCCTCGCGATAGGCTGCACCCGCCGCGATTGCGTCAATCACACGCTTTTCGCCGCTTTCCAGGTCGCGCAGTTCGAGCTGCCCCTTGAAGGTCAGCGCGCGCTCGTCGCGCGCCACGACTTGCAACATCGCCGCGTCGTGCCCGCGCTGCACGATGTGCCGCAATTCGCGTTGCGTTGCCGCTTCGTCGTCGTAGAAATCCGACAACACCAGCATCAGTCCGCGACGTTGCAGCAGCTCGGCCGCGCGCTGCAATACCGTGGCCGGCTGCCACGCGCCACTCGGGCGCAAGTTGTCGATGCGCGCAAGCAACGTGCGCAGATGTACGCGACCGCTCCGCGCCGGCAAGTACTTCAAGCGACCGTCGGTCATCGTCATCAGGCCCACAGCGTTGCCTTGCTCGCTCGCCAGGTACGCGAGTGCGGCCGCGACGACGCTCGCATAGCGGAACTTCGACGGCCCTGTTTCGGGAAACGCCATCGACGCGCTGGTATCGAGCACCAGCATCACGCTCACATTCGTCGTTTCGCGAAAGGTGCGCGTGTACAAGCGATCGCTGCGCGCGAACACTTTCCAATCGAGATACTTGAGATCGTCGCCCGCGCGATACGGCCGATGCTGCTGAAACTCCGCACCATAGCCGTGAAACGGACTGCGATGTCCGCCTACGCGCAGCCCTTCCACCACCACGCGTGCGGCGAGTTCCAGGTCGTCGATGGCGGCGACGACTGCCGGAGACAGCGTGTTGACGGGGTCGCTCATAAATGCGGCGAACGCGACCGAGCGTTTATGGACGCACGGCCGCGAGCAGCTTCCCAATCACCGCGTCGGGCGACACACCGTCGGCTTCGGCGCGGAAGTTCACCAGCAAGCGATGCCGCAACACCGGCAACGCCACGCGCGACACATCATCGGGCGAGGGCACCGTACGACCATCGAGCAACGCGGCGGCTTTGGCACCCAACAACAACGCTTGCCCGGCACGCGGACCCACGCCCCAGCGCACCCACTCCTTCACGCTGGGCGGACAACTCGCGTCGTTGGGCCGCGTGGCGCGCACGAGACGCAGCGCGTAGTCCACCACATTGCTCGCCGCGGGCAACTGCCGCACGAGATGACGCGCCGCTTCCAGTTCGGCACCCGTCGCCACGCGTGCCACCGCTGACTCGGCGCCACTGGTCGTCGCCGCAAAAATCCTGCGTTCGTCGTCGAGGTCGGGATAGTCGATGACGACGTTGAACATGAAGCGATCGAGCTGTGCTTCGGGCAGTGGATGGGTGCCTTCCTGCTCGATCGGATTTTCCGTGGCCAGTACGAACAGCGGCCGCTCAAGCGGATAGCGCACACCGCCCACCGTGACCTGATACTCCTGCATCGCTTCCAGCAATGCCGACTGCGTGCGCGGCGGCGTGCGATTGATTTCGTCGGCGAGAATGATGTTCGCGAACACCGGCCCCGCGATGAAGCGCACGGCGCGCTTGCCGGTGGTGGTGTCTTCCTCGATCACTTCCGTGCCGAGGATGTCCGACGGCATAAGGTCGGGAGTGAACTGAATGCGGTTGAATTTCAGTTGCACCGCATCGGCGAGCGTCTTGATGAGCAGCGTTTTCGCGAGCCCCGGCACGCCACGCAGCAGACAATGCCCGCCGGCCAGGAGGCACATCAGCACTTCGGTACGCACCTGCTGCTGACCGATGATGACGCGCCCGATCTCCGCGTTCAGTCGCGTGGCGAGGGACGTGGCATCGGCAAACGAACGTTCAGCATCCATCGGGGCAGCAGACATCTATTACTTCGCTCCGGATTTCGCGGGCGTGATGGTCAGGTTGCGATACACAACCGGGCCGTGATCGCCTTGCAGATAAATCGGCCCCGGGGCGTTCTCGTCGCTATCGAGCGCGCCGCCGGTGATGCCGGGAATGGTTTGATCGGCGATGATCGTCTTGCCGTTGAGCACCACCGTGACGCGACGACCAACCAGTGTGATGTCGAACGTCTGCCAGGCATCGGGACCCTTCGACACGTTTTCGTTCGGCACGAGGAATCCGTAAATGCCGCCCAAGTGAACGGGCAGCGGTTCTTCGGTGCCGTTGTCTTCGACCTGCACTTCGTAGCGACCGCGCAGATAAATGCCGCTGTTGCCACCCTTCGGATACTTCACTTCCACGTGGAGCTTGAAATCGGTGTACGTGTCGGTGGTAATCAAATTCGAACCACCCTTCGCGTTTTGCAGCTCACCGTTCACCGCTTTCCACTGATTGGTGCCTTCACTGGGCTTCCACCCCGTGAGGTCCTTGCCGTTGAAGAGCGGCTTAGCAGCGCCCCACACCACGGGCGCGGTACGACGCAGCAGCGGCGCCCGCTTGCCCGTGAACTTCTGCGCTTCACCCGACGGATTGATGATCGTGCCGCTCAGCGCGTCGCCGATGACTTTGGCTTCGAACTTGAGGTCCGCGTTCTCTCGATCCCACTGCGGTGGAATCGAGAATTTCATCGTGCCGTCGGCGTACTCAACGCGCGAGATGGGCCGAGCGCTGCCGCCGCCGCCCACAAAACGGCCGACCAGCGTGCGATTGCCGGAAAGGGTGACCTCGACCCACGATGGATACGAACCATTGCCGTTCTGAACCGTCAGGTCCCAACGGCCGATGGCGGGGGAGTTGGCCTGCGCTGACGAAACAGCGGGGAGGACGATCGCAGACGCGAACGCACAGGAGAACGCGAAGAGGCGGCGGGGAAGGCGCATGGTCTGGGAGACGAGAGGGCGAACTGCCGAAATCGATCTCCCAAGACTACGACGGCTAGCGGCGTCGTGGAATGGTCAGCACCGCTTCGGCGCCACCCGATGGGCGCGCATTGAGCGTGAGCGAGGCCGCATCTCCATAAAGGCGCGCAATGCGGGCGCGCAGATTGGCCAATCCGACACCTTCGCCGGGCGTGCGCGACGGGGTTTCGGGACCGACGCCATTATCCGCCACGCGCAATTCCAGCGCCGCCGCAGTGTCGCGCGCTCCGATGGTCACCACACCGGCCCCCGTCTGCGGCGCGATACCGTGCATCAGCGCGTTTTCGACCAGGGGCTGCAGGGCGAACGCCGGAACCGTAGTGGCACCGTCGGCCGCAATGTCCCACTCCACGCTCAAGCGATCGTTGAAGCGCACCTGCTCGAGCTCGAGATAGCGTCGCGTGACATCGAGTTCGTGCGACAGCGCGTGCTCAGGTGCGTCGCCAGCGCGCAGGGTGGCACGCAACAAGTCAGCGAGCCGCACGACCGTGCGTTGTGCGAGCGCCGGATCACGTCCAATGAGTGTGACGACCGAGTTCAGCGCATTGAACAGAAAGTGTGGATTGAGCTGCGCCTGCAGCGCGCGCAATTGCGCTTGGGCCAGATCTTCACTCACGCGCGCCGCCAGTACGCGCTGCGTTTGCCAATTGCTGTACCAGCGAAACGCGACCTGCGCGCCGACGATTGCACAATAGAGCACGACGAACACGTCGCCGTATGAACGCACACCCAGCACGACGGTGCTGACAAATCCGTGCCGCTCGCTGAATCCGGCCGCCACCGACATGGCCGCTTGCAACAGAAACTGCGCGACGATGATGGACGAGCCGAGCACAAGGTGTACGAGCAACGCCGTCGGCCACGTGCGGGTGGTGAAGGGCACGCGTGCGGCTACGCTCCAAATGAGCACCGACCAGAGCCCCCACGTGCCCCACATCCCGAGCTGCGACAGGAGCAGCACACTGAACGACACGTCGGGATTGAGTCGCGACGGTACGAGCTGAAATCCCAGCACGCCCACGAGGGCAGGCGCGATCCAGAACGCGAGCAGCAGCAACCGCACGCGCCGTTCGGGGGTCATCTACAGCTCGCCCGCGAGCCGACGGGCCACTGTTGCGCGATAGTTGCGACTCACCTTCAGGCGCGTGCCATCGCGGAGAATCATGATCTGATCGCCACCAAACCACGGTTGCAGCTCTTTCATCGCGCGCAGTTCGACGATGGTTTGCCGATGAATACGCACAAATCGGCGCGGATCGAGACGACTCTCGAGACTGCTCAGCGTTTCACGCAGTGGATACTTGTCCTTGCCGGCGTGTAAGACCACATAGTTGCCGTCCGATTCGATCCACTGCACGTCGGCCAGCATCACCACCATTGTGCGTTGATCCTGCTTGACCACGACACGATCGGTCCACGTTTCGGTGCTGCTCCCGCCGCCTGCGGCGACGTTGGTGCTGCCGTTCGCGCCACCGCGTGTGACATCAAGCAACGCACTCATCACGCGCGCCTGCGCCACCAGTTCGCCGGTGCTGTGTCGTTCCGCCACCCGCTGCCACGCCGCGTTGAAGCGTTCGTCATCGAACGGCTTGAGCAGATAGTCCACGGCGGCCACGTCAAACGCCTTCAGCGCAAAGGCGTCGTGCGCGGTCACGAATACGGTTGGCGGCATGCGCTCCGCGCCAATCGCTTCGATTACGTCGAAGCCCGAACGAGCCGGCATCTGGATATCGAGCAGCACCACATCGGGCGCCCAGCCGCCGATGAGCTCGACGGCCGTATCGCCGTTGCCGGCCTCCCGCACAGCCGCCTGTGGCGCGCGGCTCCGCACGAGGTCTACCACACGAGCGCGGGCCAGGGGTTCGTCGTCAACAACCAGGACGCGGGAGATCATGAACTCTTGGTAACGCGCCAAACGGCGCTTGACCAGCTCCCGGGGACCAAGTGTGGGGCAATTGTGGCGGGACGTGGCGAACCGTTGTTTACAGCAGAGCCCCGGGTCCGCGCTTCCGGCAGTGCCTTCCGGGCGCGCGTCCCGACCCCTGAATCACGCGGTCCGGCACATTCCTCTTCGCCGGCCGGGTGGCGCAACCCCACCGTTGGCCGAGCAGCCCGATCCCTCGCGATCCGTCGATGCCCAGAAAGCCCTCACTCACGCTGATCGAATCGGCGCACGCCACCTCGTGGAACGTGCGCGCGCTCTCGGCTGCCAGCGTGGTTGGGCAGGTGGCGGTCGTGTGTGCTGTGGTCGTGGGTACCTCGCACCTGATGCCGCCGACCGAGCCCAACGCCACTGAGAAGCCGTCGTTCTTGGCGCCGCTCTATAAGCCGCAGCCGCGTCCGGTGCAGCAAGCGCTCACGTATGCCGCCTTGGGTGGCGCGTTTGTGGCTGAGGCACCCGCGGGGAGCAGCGAATCGCACGATGAACGCGCGGACAAGTCGCTCAAAATCGCTGAGCAGGTGGCAAGCGGCGATCAACAACCGCCGGCACAGACGCACGACGACGAAGCCTCACGGGCGTTCTCCGAGATCGAAGTCGATTCAGCCGCCACGCGCGATCCGGAGAGCGAGGGGCCCGTGTATCCACCGGCACTGATGGCGAAGGGGATTGAAGGATCGGTGCTGGCGACGTTCGTGGTCGATGAAAACGGCCGCCCCGATGTGTCGACGTACATTCCGCTTGAAGCAACCGATGCGGCCTTCGCCAATGCTGTGCGCGACGCTTTACCGCGCATGAAATTCCGACCGGCCAAGCGCAACAACGTTGCCGTGCGTCAGCAGGTGGAACAGCGTTTCACATTTCGCGTCGTGCGCCCGCAGGCCACGAAGCCCGGCAAGCCGCTCGAAACCGTCAGTCCGGCGTAAATCCGCTCGCGACGATCGAGGCGAGTGGTGCGAACAACGGCTCCGACCACGTTGCGAGCGCGCGCCACGGCACCCACACCCATTCAGGGCACTTGTCCGGCTCGCGCGCGGACAGCGTGCCGCCGAAATCCGTGGTGATGATCATCAGTGTGACGTACCTTCGCCCGATTTCGGGGAAATCATTCACGCTGTATGGACCCGCGCGCGATGATTGCACCGTGAGACCCGTCTCTTCGAACAGTTCACGCGCCGCACACTCGGTCACGGTTTCATTGGCCTCGAGGTGACCGCCCGGTGGAGCCCACTCGCCGTGGCCGTGACTGTTGCGACGCACGCCTAACAGCACGCGTCCATCGCGTATCACGAGCACGCCCACGCCGATGCGCGTCTCGAGCGTTCTTTCGTTCATCGGCGCGGTTGCCAAAGTGCGGTGTCGCGGCGCATCGTTGAGTGAGTGCAGATGACTTCGGCGAAAATGCGAGAGGCGGACATGGCCAAAACGTGGCAGCAGAAGTACGACAACGGCAAGCTGCCTATTGTATCGCCTCAGTGGGCGTCCGCGCAGTGAGTATCGAACGAGATCACGCCACCACGGTGGACATCGAGACACCCGAACTCATCGTGGTCTCGTACACGGTCGCCGGCGTGGGTTCGCGCATTCTGGCAGGGGTGATTGATGCGCTCATCACCTTCGTGCTCTTCATCGCGGTCATCGTGTTGTTCGTGACGGTCGGCGACCGGGTGCTGGGTTCAAAGAGCGCCAGCGCGCTGGCGTCATACGGAACGGCGGCCGTCATCTTGCTGCAGTTCCTGTTGATCTGGGGCTATTACGTGATGTTCGAAGCGCTCGCCGACGGGCAGACACCCGGCAAGCGTGTGATGAAGCTGCGCGTCGTGCGTGATGGAGGGTACTCTGTCACCTTCGCCGCATCGGCGATACGCAATCTGATGCGCGTCATCGATTTGCAACCGGTGTTCGCATACGTCGTGGGCATGCTGGCCGTCGTCGCGACCAAGCGCGGACAGCGGCTCGGCGATCTGGTGGCGGGAACACTGGTAGTGCGCGAAGCCGCAACCAACGCGCCCACCATCACGCGGCGGTCCGAGCGTGCCGTGTCCGAGCGCGCGACTGTGGGCGTCACGCTCGCCACCGCACTGACGGCCGACGAGTTCACGCTGCTGGACCGCTTCGTGCAGCGCCGTATGGAGCTGTCGGCCGACCAACGTACGACGTTGGCCACCAAACTCGAAGCGCGCTTCGTCGAGGCGTTGGCAACGTTGCCGCCGCCAGCCAAAGCGACGAGCGTCGACAACGCGGTGACGCGTCTCGTGCGGTTGCACGATCAGGAATCGGCCGCGCGCGAGCGCGGTGTGGCGGCGCGCAATGACAAGGGCGCGGCGCGCGAGCGATTCGCCATTGTCGCCACCAACGCTCCGCGCTGGGCCAAGTTCGCGTCCACGTTGGCGCGCGCGCAAAGCAGCGGTCTTGCATCGCTCGGCGAAGAACGTGTGCGCGACTTCGTCGGTGAGTATCGCGTGCTGTCGGCCGATTTGGCGCGCCTGCGTACCGCTACCGCCGGGCGGGCGAGTGACGAAGTGTTCTATCTCAACCGACTGGTGGCGGGCGCGCACAATCTGCTCTATCGCCGGCGCGGCTTTTCATTCGGCGTGGTGGCGCGTTATCTGTTCGTGGACGTGCCGCGCGAAATTCGCACGTCGTGGCTGGCGATCGGTATCGCGTCGCTGTTGCTCTTCGCTCCGTTGGGTATCGCCTGGCGCGCGATGGTGGTGCAACCACAACTTACCGACCAGTTAGTTTCGCCGGGCATGGTGTCCCGCGCCGAAGAAGGCATCACGCGCGCGAAAAAGAAAACGGGCTACATCCCTGACCCGCAGGTGCTGCGCCCCGTGATGGCCTCGCAGATCGTGACCAATAACGTGCAGGTCACTTTCCTCGCGTTTGCTGGCGGCATCACCGCCGGCATGTTCACGATTCTGCTGCTCGTGCAAAACGGCATCAGCATCGGCGCCGTGCTCGGGCTCTATCAGAACAAGCACATCTTGCCACTGCTGCTGGCGTTCGTCACGCCCCACAGCGTGTTCGAACTGTCGGCGATTTGCATCGCCGGCGGCGGTGGGCTCCTGATTGCCGGTGCGCTGTTCATTCCGGGCAATCGCACGCGTCGTCGCGCGCTGGTCGAGAACGGGCGACGCGCGATCACGCTGGTTGCGGGCGCGGGCTTTCTTCTGGTGTTTGCGGGGAGTCTGGAAGGCTTCGTGTCACCGCGCGTCGATGTGCCAATGGCAGCGAAGACGGCAATCGCCGCCGTGTCGGCGGTCTTGCTTGCGCTCTATATCGGCGCGCCGAGCTTCAGATCGCGCCCCGCGACTTGAGTTCGAGATAGCGATTTACGAGCGCGGCCGTCATCGCAGTGGGCGAGACATCCAGCACACTCGCGCCAGCGCGTCGCATCCGCTCCAGCACGGCTTCGCGCGCCTCCAGCAGCTCCTCGGCAGCGGCCACTTCAAAGAGCGCGCGACTGGACTCGGCATCGGCCGGATTCGCCGCCGCGATCACGGCGTCGTTGCGTAACGCGACGACCAAAACGAGATGCCGCGCCGCGCTGCGCGATACGTGCGCCAGTAACGCCTGCGACGCGCGCACATCGATGACATCGGTGAAGAGCACGACGAGCGCGCGCTTGCGCTGGTGCGACGCGAGAAAGCGGAACGCGGAGGCGTAGTCGGGTTCGTTCGACGACGCGACCACCGGCACGAACGCATCGCGAATGACCTGCAGCGCGCCGCGGCTCTTCATGGCCGGCACGAACGCGCGCACTTCATCGTCGAACACGCAGGTCCCAACGCGATCGCCGGCGTTGGCCGCGATATCGCTCAACACGAGCGCAGCACTCAATGCGTGTTCGAACCGCGGATACTCCCCGACGAGCTGCGTCATCAAGCGGCCGGCATCGATGAGCGTAAAGACGGTTTGCGAACGCTCGATGGTGAACTCGCGCGTGATGAGCGATTGCCGACGCGAGGTCGCTTTCCAGTCGATGTGTCGGGGATCGTCGCCACGCACATACTCGCGAAGCCCGGCAAACCCCTGTCCGTCGCCTTTGCGCCGGAGTTGTCGCGCGCCCGCGAGGCGCAAACGATTCTGCAGCGCAAGCAGGCGAAAGTGACGCACGCCCGCGAGCGATGGCACAACGCGAACGGTGTCGCTGGTTGATATCCGGGTGCGACGACCCACGAGGCCAAGCCTGGTGGTGGTGCGCACGCCAATCGGACCGAGCGCCGCCGCGCCGCGCACGTGCCCGACAAGCGGGAAGGCGAGCGACGTCGTGCTGCGCCCGCCGATACGAACCAGTGCCCGTTCGCCGATGCCGCCTCTGAGTGTCGCCGGCAGCACATCGTACAGGTGCACGGTGAGGAAACGCGAACCGTGGTTGGTGACCACCAGATGTCCTTCGCGCTCATCGCCCAAGCCGACAGATTCGGGCACCTCGCGCGCCACGTCGAGTTGTCGTCGCGCGGGCAGCAGCAGAAAATCGATCGCGATCAGCAGCGCGAGAAGCAGCGCGGTTGTCGCGCCGGCAATTTCGCCCGCGCGACCAGGTACCAGCCACACCACCGCGGACAGCGCGCAGAGTGCGGCCAGCCGACGCTCTGGAACGAAGCGCCAGAAGAGATCGCGCATCTCAGGTCGGCGCGGTGATGCGCAGGAGAATCGCCGCCAGCACGTCGTCCGAGCTGCGTCCTTCCACTTCGAGCTCCGGCGTGATGGTTACGCGATGACGCAACACGGCCGGCACGCGATCCTTCACGTCGTCCGGTGTCACGAACGCGCGTCCGTCGAGCACCGCAACCGCGCGTGCGGCGCGCATCAACGCGACCGACGCGCGCGGCGATGCGCCAAGCGAAAGCGTCGCGTCCTCACGCGTGGCGCGTGTGATGTTGGCGATATACTCGCGTACCTCCGGTGCGACACGAACCTGATCGATGAGCGAGCGCAGCGCACGCGCCTGCGTTTCGTCAATCACCGCCGTCACGAGCGGCGCGTCGTGCGTGTCGGGATCGAATCCTTGCTCGTGCGCCGCCAGCATGGCGAGTTCCGCGCTCGCGTCGGGATAGCGCACGATGGTCTTGAGCAGAAACCGATCGAGCTGTGCTTCCGGCAGCGGATAGGTGCCTTCGTGTTCAACCGGATTTTGTGTGGCGTAGACGGTAAACAAGTCGCTGAGCGCGCGCGACACACCATCGGTGGTGACTTGTCGCTCGGCCATCGCCTCCAACAGCGCCGACTGCGTCTTGGCCGGAGCGCGATTGATTTCGTCACCGAGCAAGAGGTCGGTGAAGAGCGGACCCGGCTGAAATTCGAAACCGCGCGCGGCATCACGTACCATCGAGATGCCCGTCAGATCGCTGGGCATCAGGTCCGGCGTGAATTGAACGCGCGTGAACTTGACCGACAGCGCGCTGGCAAGCGTGCGCACGAGCAGCGTTTTGGCGGTGCCCGGCACACCTTCAATCAACAAATGTCCGCGCGCCAGAAACGCGACGAGCGCATCATCGATGGCTTCGTGCTGTCCAACAATGCGTGAGGCGATCTGCGACCGCAGCGAGGAGAGCAGGGCCGCGCCTTCTTCGAGCGAGAGTACGGGGGTCATCGACGGAGGATATGATGTTCAATGCGCACGACGGCGTCGCCGACATGCAGAAATTCTTCGGGTTTCACGCGTTCATCGAGCGCGTGTTTCACCCGCTCGACATCGGCGTTGATGGCGGGATAGCGCGCCACAAGCAAATTGAGAAACTGCTCATCGCGCACCGTCCCGCCCCGACTGCGACCGCGTTCAATACGCCGCCGCAGTCCACGCACGAGACGCATGGTGGCGGTGCGTGTGGCGCCGACCTGTGCATACGCGCGTGCCAGAGCGTCGACGTGCTCAAACGGCGACCGGCGCTCAACCCGAACCGGATCGGTCGGCGCCACACCGCGCGGTGACAGCGCGAAGAGCAAAATGAGCGCGGCCACGAGTAGCTGCGCCACTGCGCGTCCACTGGTGGTGTCGAAGAGGAACTGTCGCATCGCGCCCGATACGCCCTCACCCGCGCCGTTGTGCGGGCCAAAGCCGTGATGGTATTCGTCAAATCGCAACGTGCGTGCGCCGCTCGACACAGGGGTGAGGTACGCCAGTATTCGCGCCGCGGCGACGTCGAGGCCGTACTCGCACACACGCAGCGCGTCATTGCGCAGCACATCGGGGTCGCCTGCGTACACAATCCGACCGCGCCCGAGCGTTCCCGCGATCATCGCGGGCGCAATTTCATAGCCGCCCACGGCGATCGGCGCCGACCGTGAGGCGCGGCTCGGAAACGCGACGGAATCTCGCGCCGAGTCTGCCGCCGAGTCACGGGAGCCAGTCTTCGCCGTAATGCGCACCACGCGCGAAGAATCCGGAGCACGCGGGCGGCTCACGGCATAGAGCGTGTCCGTGATGCGGATTGACGACGAATCGTGAAGGCCAACCGTTGAGAGATACGCCTTATCGGAAGCCCAGAGTCGGTCAACGCGAAATTGGGCGCGAAAATCGGTGGCCGACGCGCATCCGGACGAAGCCGATTGCGTACTGTTGCCACTTACGCCGCCTGCCAACCCGAGTGAGTCGCGGAAGGCCGAGGTACCGATGCCACCAATCAGCAGCAGACCTCCACCGCTTCGTACATGCTCGAGCACCGCGTGCACCTGGGCGGGCGCAATGCGCTCTTGCGGCGCCAAAATCGCCTGCACAATTCCTGGACGCAGCACATACCCATCGGTGCGCGACCGCTCAACCGTCCAGCCATTCGCTTGCGCGAAGTCGGCAAACATCTTGGCGCCTTGCGGTTGGGAAGAGTACGTCGTGAGGCGTTCGTCGCCGTTGCGCCCCGTTACCGACTTCGGCGTCAAGAGAGCGCCGACGCCAATCAGCGTTGCCAGCAATGGCAGCACGACGCGCGGTCGTGCAAACCACGCGGGCGGTTTCGCCGTCACGTCGGCACCGTCAGGGCGCAATGCGTTCACGCCGCGCGCGACAGTCCGAGCATCGGCGAGGCGTCGGTGAGCAGCGCGTGGTAATCATCGGCCGTACACTCGGCTTTGCCGTACACGAGTCGGTCGTAGCGCCGACGAAATCCCTGAAACGGCGTGTGCGCCGGTGCGTTGCCGCGTCGCAACTCGCGCGCGTAGTCGCCGGTGGTTTTGCTCGGATGCAGACGCAGTTCACCGCGAGCAGCACACGCGTCGAGCACCGCGACACACAACGCGTGCGCCGCGTCAGTGTATTGGCCGAGTGCGGCGAAGCGTTGCGCCGCCGGCCAGGCGTCGCCTTGCAGGGTGCGCGCAATACTCTGGCGCCGCCGCGTAAGGGCGCGCGTTTCCCGATCATCGAGAAACGCGCGCACCAACAGCAAGAGCGCCACGGCACCGATCACCGCCAGCGAAATGCGGCGTGAAGTGGGCGTCCCGACCACCGTTTGCAAGAGTCGATCGACGAACGCCTGGAACGTGCGCCACAGCTGATCGAGCAGCGTTTCGGCCACCGTGCGCGAGTACTCGGACTTGGCGGCGATTTGCTGCATGGTGTGATGCACGGCGGCGGTGTCCACCGCCGTGGGTTGAGACGCCTGGGCCAAGCGAGGAGCGATCAACGCGCCACTCAGATCGTCGCCGCCGGCGCCATCGATGCGTCGAGCTGCGATGAGAGATGCTCGACGTCAAAGCCCTCTGCGCGAATGCGCGTGTCGTAGTACAGCACCATCGTGACCAAACTCGTGACGGGGTGCGCGAGCACACTAAACGTCAGGCTCACCACCACGGCAATCCAGGTGTTGCCGGTGAGCGCGGCCGGAAGCACCGCGAACAGCGAAATACCCATGGAGATCAGAAAGTAGATGCCATAGACGAGCGCGAGGGTGCCGAGAATCATCCATTTGCGACCGGACGACAGCTTGGAGCTGCGCGAAAACGCGTCCAGCGCCCCCACGCCTTCAAGCGCAACCACCGGTGAGACGGCGAAGAACCGCGCCGCAACGTAAAACGCGCCGACGATAAAGCAGAGAAAACCAACGAAGAGGGAGACGCCGAGCAGAAACCCGCTCACGATCAACGAAGGAATGCGAGGAATCGTGGCGCGAACGGCGCGCTCGATGTCGGCGCGTCCGCCTTCGAGATAAGCCTGCGAGCCCAACTGCGTAACCGCGCCGGTCACGAGCGAGTAGCACACGACGTACAACACCATCATCGCAATGGTGGCGAGAACTCCCGAGGTCATCGCGGCTGCCGTTGAGGCGCTGAGCGTGCCACTCGTGGATGTCACCGAGCCCGAACGGAAAGTCGCCAGAATCATGTACGGCGAGTACATCAGCGCCGTGACCACGATCAGCGGCACGAAGTTGCGTCGATAAATGGTGAACGCCGCGTCGACAATCTCAGAAATGGAACGCGGGCGCAACGAGGTGTCAGTCATAGCAAGATGCAGTCAGAGAATTGGTGGTGCCGGGTGAGCCGTCCTTTGCGCGCCGGCCCATCGCAAAGGTCCTACGAACATGCAGTGCGTACACGAGCGGGGGAATATCGCATCGGACAACTTCGCGTACTCGCGCGCAAGACTCTGCGCGGTCGGTCTTCCGCGATCGGTCTACCTCGATCGAGTCACTTCGAACGACTGAGCGTGCTCCAGGCTGGGCACGTCTTGGCCGATTCGGCCCGCACCGCATTGCTGGAATTGGGTAAAGCTGGGACCGCAGCCAGCAATTCGATGTCGAACACCAAGTCGGTGCGTGGCGGAATGGCCGGCGGGCGCCCGTTGGCACCATACGCGAGCTTGAAGGGAATCCACAGCTGACGGATGCCGCCCACGCGCATACCACCGAGCCCTTTCTCCCAGCCCGCCATCACCGCGCCGGCGCCGAGTTCGAACGAAATCGGATCAGCTTCGCGCCCGTCGCCAGACGTCGTGCGCGAGGTTTCAAATGTCTGTCCGTTGGGCAACGCGCCGCTGTAGTGCACGTACAAGCAATAACCGCGGGCGGCGCGGGAACCGGTGCCGGGCTTGAGATCGACGACGCCTAAGTCTTTGCGCATGCCGTCGTCCGACGATTGCGCGCGCGCGAATGCGGCCGTCGTCACCGAGCTGCACACGAACGCGATGCCGAGCAACCATGCGCGCCGCGTGCGCATTACGAAACCGCGGCCGTGCCGAGGACGGCGAGATCGTCATCGCCGCGTCCGTCGGCGATGAGCGCGTCCATACGCGTTGCAATACCGCCCAGGGCCGCCAACGGCAAATCGCCCGCGGTTTCGATCATCAGTCGCACGTCTTTGCGTGCCATGAACAGTTCGAAGCTCGTGGTGAAATCGCCGCGCGCCATATTGCGTCCCCGCACCGCAAGCGTGGTGGCTGGATTCAACACATCCAACACCTTGAGCGAATCGTCTGCCGAAATACCGCTCCCCTTCGCAATGCTGAACACATCGGCGCACAACGCACTCAAGCCGATGATGAACGCGTTGCCGAAGAGCTTGTACGACGCCGCGAGATCGGGTCGTTCGCCGTAGTACTGCACCTTGGCCGCCATGCGCGCGAGCGCCGGCTGGACAGCGTTGAACAGCGCCTGCGGTCCGCTCGCGAGAATCGCTCCCTCACCACGCCGCGCAGCAGCGGGACCGATGAACACGGGGCAGTGGAGATAGCGCACACCAGCTGCGTTCAATCGATTCGCGCGCTCGGCCGTGAGCGCCGGCTGAGTTGTGGTGTGATCACAGATAATCGCGTCGGGCGACAGTCCGGGACGAAGCGCGGCGATCACCTCCTCGACCACCGCGTCATCCTTGAGCACCAGATGCACCCGCGACGCGCCCCGCACGGCCTCGGCCGGCGATTCGGCGACCCGCGCTCCAAATGCTTCAAGCGCCTGGGCCTTGGCTTGCGTGCGGTTCCAGACAGTCAGCCGGTCGCCGCGCTTCACCGCCGCTTCGGCCAGTCCCGAGCCCAACAGTCCGGTGCCCAGAAACGCGATCGTCGCGTTGAGCGTTTCACCCGCGACACCAGTGGTCGCCTCGTTGCTGGAAGTCATGCCTACAAGATCGTGTGGCCGCCGTGGCGCGGGCAACTCTCGGTGCGAACTTGTCCGGCGCTTCGCGGATAAGTTTGGCGGGCGCCACACGCGTCCCGAGGATGGAACCCGTCCGGGTACAAGAAGTGCGGAACCAATCGCAGACCTGATCGCGAACCTGATCGCGGACCTTTCGAGATCGATGAAGATCTGAGGACATCTGATGACGGATACAAGCAAGAGCTACGCGAAGCCTTCCAGCGAGGAGCTCGCGAAGTCGTTGACCCCCGAGCAGTACGCCGTGACGCAGCAGTGTGGAACGGAGCCGCCCTTTCGCAACGCGTACTGGGATAACCATGACGCGGGGCTGTACGTGGACGTGGTGAGCGGAGAGCCACTCTTCGCTTCAACCGACAAGTTCGATTCGGGAAGCGGATGGCCGAGCTTTACGCGACCGGTCACGGCCAACGTGACGGAACACAGCGACACGTCGCATGGCATGCGGCGCATCGAGGTGCGTTCGAAGCATGGCGATTCACACCTCGGACACGTGTTCCCCGATGGGCCGCGTGAGGCGGGCGGCATGCGCTACTGCATCAACTCGGCGTCACTGCGCTTCATTCCGGTGGCCGATCTCGAACGCGAGGGCTACGGCGAGTTTCGTTCGCTCTTTAACGAGCCCGCCGCGGTCGATGCACCGACGCGCACCGAAGTGGCCATTCTCGCGGGCGGCTGCTTCTGGGGGGTCGAGGAAATTCTGCGCGAGGTGCCGGGCGTGCTTGAAACCGATGTTGGTTACACCGGCGGATGGTTGGAGAACCCGACGTATCACGACACGCACGACAGTAAGTCGGGGCATGCGGAAGCAGTGCGCATCACCTTCAATCCCGATGTGCTCAGCTACGAGTCGCTGCTGGAAGATTGGTTCTTCCGGTTGCACGATCCGACCACGAAGAATCGTCAGGGCAACGACATCGGCACACAGTATCGCTCGGCCATCTTCTACACGTCACCTGAGCAGAAGGACATCGCCGAGCGGGTGATTGCGCGCGTCGACGCTTCGGGCAAGTGGGCCAAGCCCATTACGACCGAAGTCGCGCCGGAAGCGAAGTGGTATCGCGGTGAGGAGTACCATCAGGATTATCTGCAGAAGAATCCCAACGGGTACACGTGTCACTGGTTGCGTGACTGAACAGACGTGCAGTGGATTGTCGAACCGGCGACCTTATCGGCCGGTTCGGCAATCGACACGCGCTGCGCTTTGTGGTTCAATGCAAATCCGACCTTCGCGTCCGGCCTGCTCGCGATTGCGCGGGTAGAGCGTCCACCGCGGTGCCGGCGTGCCGTTCTGCAGAGAAATCGACTGCAACGTGATCCGGTCGAAATCACTTGTCACGCCTTCGTTGCGCGCCGTGGCCACCACCCGCTCGAACTCAGCAATCTCGAGTGACAGCGCGGGCGAGCGCTCCACGCCGTCATTCTGTCGATAGCGCCACGTGGAGTCGGGTGCGACGCGCGTGGCTTCGAGATTGGACACGCGACTGGCGGACGACAGCCGGAGCTTGATGGGACAGTCGAGCAGACGCGAGTTGTTGCACGACACTTCGATCGATGTCATGACCGCATCATCCGCCCACTCGCGACGGGCGCGAGACAGTTGCTCGGCGGCCAGTGTTACCGCACGCGCTGGCAACACGCGACGCGCCGGTGCAGTTGGAATCGACGCGTCGGACGGCCGCTCGTTACGAGTGGCCGATCGGTCATTGCGGCGATTCGCGTCTCCGCCGGCCGCGCGAGAGTCGGACGCGAGCAGACCGTTCCACGCGACTTGCGCGCGCTTGAACACATAAAGGCCGCCAAAGGCCGTTGCGCCGAGCAACAGCAACGCCGCGACTGCGCGCGTGGTGTATCGAATGGCGAGCCGCTTCGCGCGATCTTTGACGGGCACGTAGGGCGTGATCGCCGCGAACAGTTGCTCCACATCGTGCCGCCAGCGTTGATCACTGAGCGCAAATGCCTGACGCGACACCAGCGAAGCCATGTTATCGGGCAGTGCCGCCGCTGTAGGAAGCGCCGCACCTTCGCAGAGCACCGGAATCACGCGCGTTTTGTCGTCAGCGAGGGCCGTTGCCACTTCGAGGCGAACGTAGTCGTCAGGTTCGTCAATACGACGCTTGCCCCCCTCCAGGATGCCCATCCATCGCGGACCGATGGCCACGAGAACGATCAGCGATTCGGCGAGTCGCTGTCGCAGCACCGCGTCGAAGTCGTCGCCCGGATGCAACCCTTCAACATCGAAGAACACGCGCTCACTGCCGAACACACGCACCAGATCTTCGTGCAGGCGGCCGGTGTGTCCCGCGGTGTCACCGCGTCGGTAGCTGAGGAAAATTTTCTTGCGACGATTCATTGCGGTTCGTTAGCCCGGCGGGTTGACGGGTCGTGACAGGTAGTCAACTTGCCACCCTGCGAGATCTTCGCCCAACACATCGGCTACCGAAAGAGCGAGATCTCCCAGCGCCTGACTCGCCAGCGGAGCCCCGAGATCTATCGCGGTCAGGCGTTGCTGAAATCGCTCGAGCTGCTGCGCGCTCGCGTCCGTACGGATGCTCGCTTCTTGAAATCCGGCCTGACTCGCAAAACCATGCAGCGCGGCACCCACGGCCGGTCCGATGATGCTCACGCTGGTCAACGCGTGGGCGACGGATTCCGACATATGAAGCAGGTGAAGTTGTTCGAGGACATGCAGCAGCGCCGCCACCAGCGCGAGCGAGAGCGGAATCCACGGCACGAAGTGCAACCGATGTTCGGCGCGGTGCGCAATATGGTTGGCGTGCCGGTTGTAGCGGAGCTGCGCGTCGACCAGCGCGAGTTCAATCTGCTTCGCGAGCGCACGCACCGTTGGCGGATCAAGTTCGACCGACGCCAGCCCGGCCTCGCGCGCGACGGTGCGATACCACCAATTCACCCACCCCGGTCGCGGATCGGTATAGAGCGCGTGCGTCGGCACGCGAATGACCGGCGAGCTGCGCCCGAGCGGCCATAAAAATCCGAGATGACGAATGCGCTCGGCGAGCAAGCGGTAGTCGAGCCACTTCTGATGAAAGCGCAGCATTCGACTTCGCGCATAGAACAACACGAGCACCGACAGCAGCAGCAGCTCGGTCAGCGCGTACGGTAACTTGAGCGATTCCGCGGCGGAGCTTCCGAACCAGGCGCACACCACGGCAAAGGGCGCGAAGAATGCGATGGTGGTAAACGTCGAGCGGTGACGGAGACCGTAGGCGGTCGCGAAATAGTCGGCGCGTTGAAAGGCCGGATCGATCACCGCGTGTCGTCGAGCCGACATGAGATGGGCGGTATCGATAGTGTGCCACGGAGGCGTGATGTCGGCCGATGTCGCGGCCAACGCCTGCAGCGAGCCGTGACCGGTGAGCACAAACTGCGCCAGTTGATAGACGCGAACCGCCAGATGACGAATGATGATCCCCGGTGGAGACTCCGCCGAGTATTCGCGAATCGCACGCTGAATCGCCTTGATGCGACTCGCGCCTGCTTGCGCGGCGTGTCCTTCGACGCGCGGCGGCTCCGGCGGCATCAGCAATCGCTCCACCACTTCGCCGATGGCCTTCCACGCGTCGGGTTCCCGCAGATCACTACCTGCCGCATCGAGCACGCGTACCTGTGATGGGTCGACCGAGTGGATATGCACGACGGGGAGTCCTTCGGCGCGCGCGCGCTCGATGACATTCGCGGTGCCCGCCTCGCCGCGCGCCGGATAGCCATCCCACACGGCGATAATGAGGTCGCTGTTCCAGACCAACCGTCGATTGGTCTCGCTCAGGGACTGCTCATCACGGGCACTCATGGTGTCGCCACGCGGTTCGTCGGCCAACGGTGCGCCGTCAAGAATCAGTCGGGCGCGTGCACGATCCCATAGCGATCGAATCTTCGTGCCAGGCGCGCAACGTGTCGCATATGTGGCGAGGTCGTACGGGGCGACCACATCCAGCACGAAGCCGCTCTCCGGCGCGAGCGCGGCTTCTGCGGCGAGCTCATCGGCGCCTTCTGCGAGCGCGCTGACGAGCGAAAGAATTGGCGTGTGCGTGGAGAAGAGCTCGCCGTGCGCGGTGTGCACGCTCGTGGTCACCGTTCGAATACACTCGAGAACGCGTTGAAGCGATGCGCGCACCGCCGACGCGTTCGCGGGGTCCAACCGTTCGTCGTCGCGATGGTGCGCTTCGCGCCACCGGTGGCCGGTAATACCTATGCGTAGTGCGAGCGTGGGCCGTTCGGACGTTGTGGACATGGGCAGAACTTGTGGACTGACGCCATGAACCAGCAAGACGCGGCGAGTATCGAAACCGATGCCGTCGGAAGGCGGTCCTAGCGATGTCCCATTGCCGAAGCGGGATCGAGACCTGCATACTCGGTCGGGTTTGCACGACCGACCACGCGACGCTCACGTCTCCGGACTTGCCATGGCCAGCCCTCCAACGCCGCCGCCAGTGCCACCGCCATCGCGCCGACCATTGGACGCGCACGAGCGCGTTGTGATCATCGGCGCGCTTGTCGGACTCGTTGCGCTCGCGGTTGCGCTCTTCACGCTCCCTGCACCGGGAAGCGGCGACGATGCGCGTGTTCCGTCGCTGACGGTGGTCGCGGCTCCAGTCATCGCGCCTCCCGTCGCGCCGGCAATGGTGGACACAAGCGCGCACGACACCGTCGCCGCTCCGAAAGTGGTCGCGAAGGTCGCGCCGAAGGCACCGCCCAAAGTCGAGCCGACGTCCGAGAAGAAGGTGGTCGCGAAGACGATCGCCAAACCGGAAAAGAAGGCCGACACCAAAGCCAAAACGGAGGCCAAAGTATCGGCGTGTGAAGCCGCGGTGTCATCGGAATCGTGGAGCGACGCGCTCACGCCGTGCACGGCCGAAGCGGAGCGTGGAGTGACACTCGCCATGCGACGATTGGCGACACTTTACCTACAAGGCCGCGGCACGGGTCGCGACGATTCGGAAGCGACGCATTGGTTTTCACGCGCGGCCAACAACGGCGACGTCGAATCGATGTATCAGTTTGCGGTCGCGCTCGAAAAGGGTCGCGGCACCAAGAAGGATCAGGAGACGGCGTTGCGCTGGTACACGAGAGCGGGCGACGGGGGTCACGCCGCAGCACAGTACGCTGTTGCGCAAGCGTACGAGAAGGGCAAACTCGGTGCGAGCAAAGACAAGCGCGCCGCGCTCGAATGGTACCGCAAGGCGGCGGCGCAGGACTACAGCGACGCGGCCAACAAAGTGAAAGATCTTTCGAAATGACCGCACCGGGTTCCGCGCACGCGTCGACGGTTCCGCGTCACGCGCTCACTCTCCACGCCGCGACCACGTCGGCAGTCGTGGCGGGATGGATTGGTGCGGCAATCGCTTGGACAATCAGCAGCGGTTGGACTGATCTCTCGTCGATGATTCCGACCTACGCGCGTCTCGACCAATGGGTCGGTGCGTGCTTTGGCGCGTTCGCTGGAGCGTGCATCCTTGGCCTGCATGCGCGACATCGTCGAGATCCAGTGATGCCGGCAATCGGCGCCGGCACCCTCCTTGGCGCTGTGAGTGCGTTGCTGGCGGTCACAATCGGTCTCTTGCTGCCGCTCGGTGATGCACCACTCGCCTTTGTCATTCAGCGCGTGGGAGCGTGGGCGTTGATGACCGGACTCACTTCCGCAGCGCTCGCCTGCTACTCGCGGGCTCCCAATCGCGTGACGATCGCCGAGAGCGCGGTGATTGGAGTAATTGGAGGCGCCGGGGCCGGCGCGATCTTCACGTTGCCTGGTCCAGCTGAAGTATGGTTGCCAATCGCGATGACGACGGCCGGCGCCGCCGTTGGTTTCGCGGTGGTTGGCCCGGCGATGTGGCGCGCGGCCGCCGTGGTGCATGTCATGTCGCCGCGCGATCAGCGACATACGTTGTGGTCGCTGCACGAACGCGCGCTCGAAGACGGTTGGTCCATTCACGTGGCCGACGGGCAGGTCGCGAATGTCGATGGCACCGTCTTCGTTTATCCGCCACCAGCCGGCGCGGTATTGGACGGTTATCCGCTGTATCGTGCGGTGCCGATTGCGCGCGATGTCGTGTTGGCGGTTGGCCGCACGCATGCGCGCGTTATGCTCCGGCGGCGCCGGTGATCAGGGGCTTCGTGCTCGTGCGCTGCGGTATCCACGCCAGAACGCGCGCGGTCAACACGACGGTCGTCTTCTCGCTGCTGGCGTTGCACGCGCTACTGGCGCCATCTCAGATCGCGCGGGCACAGTCGACGTCGAGCGACGCCAGCACCACTCCGGTCGCGCATTTTCGCCTGGTGCGCTGCGGTCCCCGGCGGGCCGCAGCCTGTCTCGCGACACGCGCTATCGTGACTGCCGCGACACCACCGGATGCGCGTTGGGTTGGTCGCCTGATGAACATCGGCATGGTTGGCCCCGAGTATCTCACACCGTCCGGCGCGTCGCCGGGCGGCATCGTGCCGGTAGAGGTCGCGCCGGTATTCGCGGCGCCAGTCCTACCGACGTCGAGTCTGGGACGCACGACGTTGCGCGGATCGCTCACGCTCATGTCGCGCGACCGCGTTGCGGCACGCGCGTTGGCAACGTGGCGGCCGCCGTTGCTGACACTGCCCGCGTTCACCGGCACGGCGACGGCGAACGCGCTTCCGGCGGCCGTGCGCGAGGCGATGGCCGTCGGCATCGAACCGGCCGGCATTCGACTCCCGCTTGTGCTGTTGATGGCGCTCACCGGTTTGCTGCTTGCGACGTTCGTACCGCGATTCGCGTGGGTCGATCATCGACAGAACGAAGAAGATCTCGCGCGACAGCTGGCCGCCGCGCGCGCTCTCTTATCAACACAAGAACTGGAGCAGTTGCGCGGCAAAGCCCCGAAGGAAGCGCGCCCGCGCAAGCCCGAAGAGCCGACCCAGGAAACGGCAATTCTGCCAAGGTCGCGATGAGCGCGCGCATGCGCTGGCGCATCGT
Organism: uncultured Gemmatimonadaceae bacterium; assembly: GCA_966096095.1. Taxonomy (GTDB): domain Bacteria; phylum Gemmatimonadota; class Gemmatimonadetes; order Gemmatimonadales; family Gemmatimonadaceae; genus Gemmatimonas. The sequence goes on from CBHTUR010000013.1 coordinate 27,030, forward strand.
GTTGCCCTTCGCGCTGCTTCTCGCCAACGTGGCAATGCTCGGCGTGAGCACACCGTTCAGTACTGCGGCGGCCCGTCAGCCGCAAACCGATCGCGCGGCGTTGCTCAAATACTGCGATCACATCGACTCCGTGTCGTCGCCGACGCTGGCCGGCATTCGCGATCGCACCGACTGCTGGAAGCGCGTGCAGCTCGAAGGGCTCAACAGCGCATTGGTTGAAGAGCGCTATCGCGCCGCGGTGCGAGACTTCGACAACGCCCTCGCGGCCGACTCTTTACGGCGCGCGGCGGAAGCGCGCGAGGCGCAAATCGGCCAACAACTGACGCTCGTGCAGCGCGCCATCGCTCAGCGCGACCTCATCGCTGCCGACTCCATCGCTGGCGCGGTGCTCGCGGTGCAGGCGCAAAACCAACGCGCGCTGGCGTTTCGCGAGCGCGTGGTTGCATTGCGTCGCGCCCAGCAGTTGCGCCTGGCGCTGTACACCGTCGAGGTGGTCGTGCTGCTGGCGGCGCTCGTGCTGGTGGTGACCGCCCGCGTGCTTGCAGTCCGACAACATCGCGCCGCGCAAGTTGAACGCGAGAAGCAAGCGCAACGCACGGCCATGGTGCGAATTATCGACGGCGTCGGTCGCGGGAAGATGTACACCATGCAGGGTCCGATCTTCCGCGTGGGCTCAGCCGAGTCAGAACGACCCGAGGAGAAGAACGATCTGGTATTGAGCGACGAGGCGTCGTACGTCTCGCGCTATCACTGCGCCATCATTCGGAAAGACGGCAACTACTACCTGATCGACTCCAGCCTCAACGGGACGTCGGTCGACGATGAGCCGTTGGATCGTGGTGAGCCGCGGCTGCTCCAGGATGGCTCGGAGTTCACGCTCTCCGGCGTGACGCGCCTCAAGTTCCTGCTCGTCTGACGCAACAACCAATCTGACCGCGAGCGCTCAGGCAACGCGCCGATGGTCCACTGATCGCGCCGGTCAGCGAATCGATCGATGTGCAAGTGCAGACCGGTACCGGCGCGTTCGCCAACGCCGGCGGAAAATGCGGCTTTGATCTGTCGCTGCAGAATGGAGTCTTGGCTGAAGTCTTTCACGCGAATGCCATACGAACGACATTGGGCAATCACGTAGGCTACTTGTTCGGCTGACATGCTCATGCTGCGCAGATCCAGCGCCCCACCGGGGCCGTAGAGCGCGAGATGTTCGGCGTGGTCGCGTCCCACCACGATGATGGCGTCGTGATAGCGCAAACGAAATGCGGCCGACACCAAATCGAACGCGTGCGCAAATTGGTCGCGGGAGAGTGTGGCCGTGCGCAACTTTTCAGGCGACAGCGTGCTGCGCGCACCCGCATAGGCGTCCGGAACGGCCAGACGTCGCTCGCGATAGATCGCGGCCACTGAACTCTCGAGTGCTTCGATGCGCGGCTTGACCTGCGGATGATTGCGCAGCTCGCTCAGCGCCAGCGTATTGATGCCGCGTGCAAACTCCTGCGCCGCGTCGTCTTGAATGCCCAACTCCAGCAGCGAGTTGCCGCGTTCGAGATGATCGTACGCCACGATCAATAACGAATCGAAGCGCACAGCCTGCTGATCGGTAAGAATACCCGACGTATCGGCAGTCGTGTGCCGCGCGTACCAGATCGCGACGAAGGCCAGCAAAACGCAGACACCGGCGGCCGCCACCACACCGTACACGCGCCACGGTCGCGCCGCACCAGCAGCCGCGAAGGCCTCATTCCGGTGGCGCTTGTGCATCTGCGTCGCCCGATGCGCCGAATTGACGACTGGCAATTCGGCGGTTCGCGCCTCACCACTCACGAACTCCCATTGGGCCGACACCGAGATCGCCAGCCTGTCGCGATCGAAGAGTAGCGTTGCGCCGCCCAACGGCGCCCCGTTCACGAGCACTGAGCTGGCCGCCTCAACGATCACCCATCGCTGACCCTGAAATTCAAGCACGCAGTGTCGTGCCTCGACGCCAGGTTCCGCAACGAGGAGGTCGGCCTCGCTCGCACTGCCGATGACGAACGGGCGTGCCGTATTCAGAACGACACGCTCGCTACCGGTCTCGCCTAAGGGGTCAAGGTGCGCGTCGCTCATGGCACCAACATGCGTGAGAGCGGGCGGATCGACTATGAACTGGTGCCGTTGCCCGACTTCAAGCGCTGCGCGGCGTCCGATTCATCGAGAATCTTCGTGACATCGGTCGCCAGTTGCTCCATCTGCGCCGCGCGCGTGCGCGCCCACGGGCCCAAGCCAAACACGGTGCGCGACAGCAACACGACCCCGGCGCCCAGCAAAATGCCCGGACCAATCCATGCACCGACGGGGATGACGTCCTTGGCCAACAGCGCATACGTGGAGAACAGCCCCAGGGCTGAGGCCGCGGCTCCCACACCCAACGTCGCGGGCACATCGCCTTTGCGCGTCTGCAATCGGAGCTGATGACCGGTTGCCGTCGGCTCAAGCATCGCGTGCAGATTGCCCACGCTCCAGTGGCGGAGTGAGCCGTCGCGGCCCGTCGTGCCACGCGTGTTGAATGTTTGCCGAAAGAGCACCACCATGCGCTCCCACTCCGCATCGCTCACCGGACGGTCGATGCTGATGGTGCGCGCCACACCCACCGGAAGTCCCAGCATCGTCTGACGCGCCGTCGGTGCGAGATCCCCGCGATCAACCGCACGCGCCGCTTCGGTAATCGAGGCCGCGCTGAGCCCCACCTCACCCGCAATTTCGGTGAGCTGCGTCAGCGTCAATCCGGTTGCGGTACGAGTCGTCGGCAGGGCGGGCGACTCCTCCATCGGGGCCTCCGCGCTGGCGGCCTCGGCATTCGACGCGCGCTCGAGGATGAACGCGACTTCCTGCTCGCTGTAACGACGATCGGTGGACATGCGGGGCGATTGGAGTGTACTTCGGGAACGACACACGGAGGATCGCACCATTCTACGGCGCGGCGCCAGCGGCGGTGTCGGCCGGCCGGGCGCGTAACGCTGCACAGCCCACGCCGAATCTGCAGTAAAGTCGAGTGGCCATCGGTGCCGATACTCCTCAAGAATATCCGCCCGCTGGGACCAGCACCCGTCCGCCCGCTACCTCGCACGCATGCCTGACCGCGCCACCACAACTCCGCACGCTGCCGACGACAACGACGAACGCGCATTTCTGCAGGCGCGTATGTCGCGCATTCTTGAGGCGAGTGACTTTCCGGCGTTGTCGCGACAGATCATCGACACTATCTCGTTGCTCGATGACAGCGCCAGCTCACTGCAGCGCTTGGCCAACGTGGTGCTACGCGAATACAGCCTGACCCTGAGCGTCGTCCGCACCGCCAACACGGCACACTTCCGCCGCACCGGCCGGCCAATTCAGAGCGCCACGCACGCCATGATGATGCTGGGCGCGCGCACTGTCCGCACACTGGCCAGCAGCTTGTTGCTGTTCGAGAACTACAGCAAGCGCTCACCGGTACTGAAAGAGTTAATGGTGCAGTCGCTTATTACGGCCAATCATGCGCGCGAACTCTCCACGCGCCTCGAACGCGCCGACGCCGAAGAAGCGCATTTGTGCGGCATGTTTCGTAACCTCGGCGAAGTGCTGATCGCCTGTCACTTCCCCGACGACTATGCGCGTATTCAGGAGCGCGTACTGGAGTTGGGGCAAAGCCCGATCGCCGCGGCCAACGCGGTGCTGGGCTTTCGCTACGAAGATCTCGCGGTCGAAGTCTCGCGACATTGGGGGATGCCCGATTCGGTCGTGGCCGGAATTCGTGCGCGTCCGGGCGCCGTCACGTCGGAAGCGAGTGCCATTACGGCGTTCAGCCACGATCTCACGCGCGCCATCTACCGTCGCAGCGGCGAAGTCGAGAACGACGGCGACGCCGAGCGCGCCGTGCATGACGTGATCGATCGCCACTCGGCGCATCTGAAACTCTCGCGCGATATGGTGCGCGATGTCGTCGAGTCGGCGCTCAACGAAGCGCGCGAGCTCTTCACGACCGCGCGCGTGCCGATGGAAGCGCGCAAGCTCAAGCAGCTCTCCGACGCGGCCCGTTCAGCCATGGGGCTCTCCGCCACACCAACCGACGAGTTCAGCACGGACGCGTCGGTGCACGACGACGCACCCGGTTCACCGACCCTGCGTCGCAAGCTGCGGCAGGAAGTGGAAGCACGCATCGATCCGAGCACAGGCGCGGAACTGAGTGAGGTAATGTTGCTGGCACTCGAGGCGGCGCTACGCGGCGGACCGTTCGACCGCGTGATTACGTGCGTGCTCAGCAGCGATCGCACTCGGCTCTTGGCGCGTTCGGGGTTGGGAGACGGCGTGGAAGCGCTGATGACCAAGTTCGACTTTCCGATGTCGTCGCGCGGCGGCGCGGTGGTCAACGCGTTGCAGCAACGCCAACCGTTGTACATCCCGGTCGATCGCGCACCGACGGTGCAGGAATCCCGCTGGGCGCAGCAGATGGGCATCGCGCAGTTTGGCGTCCTCCCAATCATCGTATCGGGCACGATTGTCGGCTGCGTGTACGTCGATCGCGTCAGCAAAGACCCAGTGCCCGATCGCGTTGCGCTGGAGTACGTGAAGTCCATCAGTCACGTGATCGTGCGCGCCATCGAAGCGCGTCGTCGCGCGGCGCATGCGCATCCTGCGCCGCCCGTCGCGACACCCGAAGCGCCAGCTGCCATCGTGCCCGCCGTCGATGAAACGCCGGTTGGATTGAGCGCGGCACAGAAGAGCGAACTGGTGTTGCGCGTGTTGCGTGGTGAGTCGGTCGAAGTGGTCGCGCAGAGCGGCGGTGTCGACGCGGAGCAACTGGAACAGTGGCGAACGGCATTCCTCGCGGGCGCGCTGGCCAGACTCGGCGGGGACTAGTCGCATCATCAAAACGTCATCCGGCATTCACTGAGTCCTCACGCAATTCTCGCGTGCCGAGCTCGCACCTCGCCGATCGACGTCACAAGTTTGTGCGCAGCGCAGTCTCGGCATGTCCTTGTGATGGAGACCAATCGTGACGATGAAATGTAAGCGACTCACAACTATTGCAGTGAGTTTAGTGTGTGCGCTGTCGCTCTCGACGCACGCGCTTCGTGCGCAGCGGGTTGTGCGAGAAACGCGCGCGCAGTGGGAACGCATCGCGACGCTCACACTCACGGCGACACAGGCTTGGTGTGCGTCGGTCGACTCGCCAGGGTGTGAGTTCAAAGGTCCGGCGTCCGTTCGCGCGACACCAGATGGAGGAGTCCTCGCGAGCGACGCACAAGGACCGCTTCACCGCTTCGGCGCCGACGGAACGTTCATCGGCGCGCTTGGCCGACGTGGCAAAGGGCCAGGTGAGTACGGATTTATCGTCGACGCCTCGGTGACATCGAACGGCTTCGTCAGCTGGTTCGATATGACGGCGATGCGCATCGCATCGGTGTCGCTCGACAACAAGCCGGGACCATCGACGGCCGTGATGCCACCGTACACGATGGCCGGCATGTATATGCTCGACACGCAGTTGGTGGTGCTCGACGTGCCCGCCTCGCCGACCATAGGCACCGTGGTCGACGCGACGTATCGCACCGTCACGGCCAACGGCGCCCCACGCGTTCTCGCGCGTGTGCGCACACCAGCCGTGCTGGTCCCCGGCTCCGATTTGCGCCCGATGGCCGGGCCGTTTGATCCGCGCGTGGTGAGCGACGTTGGACCGAGCGGCGACGTGGCCCATTCCAACGGCGAGGAGTACGACGTCGCTGTCTTTCCACACAACGCCGCTGCGTGGCGACTCCTGGTCGCGGCGCCGGAACGCTCGGTCACGAGCGCCGAACGCGATTCAGCCCAGGCCGCGATCCTCAAGCGGTTTCGCGTGACGTCGCTCGCGGCGCTCCCCGCGCCCGTGCGCGACGCGTACAGCGCAAGCCGACGCACACATCCACCAGTGAGCCTCATCAAAGTGCTCAAAGACGGAACACTCTGGATCCGCACATCGGCCGGGCCATACAGCTATGCGCGATGGGATGTGTTCACGAACTCCGGCGACCCCATCGGGCAGGCACACTTGCCGTTTGGCGCACGTGTCTGGGATGGCGCTCGCGACTGGGTGCTCGTGAGCGAGCCCGGAGAGGACGACGTACCACGTCTGGTTCGCTATCGCGTTTCGGCGACTGCACGCGCGCGCTAGATTCGGGCGACCACATCGTCGCTCCTCTCGCCTCCGTGTCCCGTGCGTCATTCCTCGATTGCGATCGCCGTTCTGTGTTCGACACTCGCGGTGTCACCTCGCGCACTCACTGCACAACAGAATGTCGACATCCTTATCACCGGTGGCACCGTCTACGACGGCACCGGTGGTGCACCGCGCACCGTCGACGTCGGTATTCGCGGTGATCGCATTGTCTTCGTTGGCGCGACACCGGCTGGCACCAAAGCCACGCAGCGCATCGGCGCGAAGGGACTCATCGTGTCGCCGGGCTTTATCGACCCGCACACGCACACGTACGAAGGGCTGCCAAAGCTGAGCGCCGAGCGTCGACAGAATGCGAGCTCGCTTATGCAGGGCATCACGACCGTCGTGCTGGGTGCCGACGGACGCGGACCGACGGATGTGGCGCGCGTGATGGACGAATCGGAGAAGGCAGGGCTCGGTACCAACACCTACGCCCTCACCGGATTCGGCACAGTGCGCAGCAAGGTGATGGGCGCAAGCTCGGCCGCCGCGAGCAAAGCGCAGATCGACGCAATGCGCGCGCTCATTACGCAGGCGATGAAGGAAGGGGCGTTTGGCGTGGGCTCCGGCCTGTTCTACGCGCCGCAGAGCTATGCCAACACCGAAGAAGTCATTGCAGTGGTGAGTGCGGCGAAACCGTTCGGCGGCGTGTACGACACGCATCAACGTGATGAGAGTTCGTACACCATCGGGCTGTTGGAGTCGGTGCGCGAGTCGATTCGCATCGGTTGCGAATCGGGACTTACCGCCAACATCGGTCACATCAAAGCGCTCGGCGTTGACGTGTGGGGCAAGGCCGACAGCGTGCTCGGCATCATGGCCGACGCGCGCAAGAAGGGCTGCAAAGTCACCGCCGATCAGTACCCGTGGACCGCAAGCGGCACCGGCGTGAGTGCGTCCTTGTTGCCGCGCTGGGTGCAGGCCGGCGGTCGCGACTCGATGCTCATGCGCATGAACGACGTGAGTCAGCGTGAGCAGATTCTCACCGAAATGCGCGACAACATGCGTCGTCGTGGCGGCGACAGCACGCTCCTGCTCACGAGCGGTGGCGCCAATGCCAAACCGTACATCGGCAAAACGATTAAGGAAGTCGCGGCCGAACGCGGTAAGACCTCGGTACAAACCGCGTTCGACATGATCAAGGAAGGCCTCGACATGGGCGTCGCGTCGTTCAACATGCAGGAGAAGGACATTGAAACGTTCATGAGAGATCCGAACGTCATGACCAGCTCCGACGGCAGCGACGGACACCCACGCTTGTACGGCACTTATCCGCGCAAAATTCGCCGCTATGTGCTCGACAAGCCCGTGATCACGATGCAACGCATGGTGCGCGCCTCAGCAGGGCAGGTGGCGGAAACCTACGGCCTCACCGATCGCGGCGTCCTGCGCAAAGGCGCCTTCGCGGACGTGATCGTGTTCGATCCCAAGACCATCCGCGACGTCGCGACGTACGTTGAGCCGACGAAACTCGCGGTGGGCATGCACTACGTGTTCGTAAACGGCAAAGCCGCGGTTGCCGACGGCAAACTCACCGGCGTGATGAACGGCAAAGCGCTACGGCGCTCGGTCGCGGCGAAATAACTGCGGCGTTTTCTACCACTGAGCTCACAGGCCCGTGCGTCGCGGCTTCGGTATCTAAAAAGCCTGAACCGCCGAGCACGCAGAGCGCGCAGAGTCGTTCGACGCACGCCCCAATCTGCTCTGCGTGCCCCGCGCGCTCTGCGGTAAACGCTGTTCGCCGTTCTCTGTGTCCCCCGCGACCTCTGTGGTAAAAAAAAACACCCCGCAGTAATCCCCCAACAAACGGAGCAAATTCGCGTCGTCGAAGAGTTCGCGGCGGTCGTTGCTGTATATCAGCGGGTCATGCGCCACCACGCTGCTTAAAAAAAGCCTGAACCGCCGAGCACGCAGAGCGCGCAGAGTCGCTCGACGCACGCCCCAATCTGCTCTGCGTGCCCCGCGCGCTCTGCGGTGAACGCTGTTCGCCGTTCTCTGTGAGCTCGCCCGCAATTCTTGGCCCGAACGCCGGCCGCGAAAACGAACAACGCGGATTTGCACCAGGCAAATCCGCGTCATCCGTTCGTCTCCATCTACCCTGCGTTCAGCAGGTTCTGCGTTCAGCAGGTTCTGCGCTCAAAAGCCGTTACTTGCCAAGCACTCCGAGCGCCGCCGCCGCGACCTTCTCCGCCGTGATGCCGTACTGCTTGAACAGCACCGGCGCCGGTGCGCTCGCGCCGAATTTGTCGATGCCGACAATCGCGCCCGTATCGCCAACCCAGCGATACCAGCTCGCCGGATGCGCCGCCTCAACCGCCACACGCGGTACCCCTCGCGGCAGCACGCTGTCGCGATACGATGCATCCTGCTGGGCGAACAACTCCAAACTCGGCGCACTCACCACGCGCGCCTGAATGCCCTGCGGGGCGAGCAAGTCGCGCGCCGCGAGCGCGACTTCCACTTCCGAGCCCGTCGCCATCAGCACCACGCTCGGCGTCGCTGCGTCGCTCAACACATACGCGCCATGCTTGAGCCCCGCCCGAATGGCATCGGCCTGCGCGAGATACGGTAGCTTCTGCCGCGTCAGCACCAACGCGGTCGGTCCGCTCTTATGCTGCAACGCCACATGCCACGCTTCACTCACTTCATCGGCGTCGGCCGGGCGCAGCACCAGCAAATTCGGAATGCAGCGCAGTGCGGCAAGCGTTTCAATCGGCTGGTGCGTTGGACCGTCTTCGCCCAGACCGATCGAATCGTGCGTGAACACGTAGATCACCTGAATGCCCATCAACGCTGCCAGGCGAATCGACGGTCGCATGTAATCGGCAAACACAAGGAACGTGCCGCCATACGGCACAATGCCGCCGTGCAGCGCCATGCCGTTCATGATGCCGCCCATGCCGTGCTCACGAATGCCGAAGTGGAAATTGCGTCCACCGTAGTTCGCTGGCGAGAACGACGTCGCGCCCTTCACGTTCGTGAGGTTCGAGCCGGTGAGATCGGCCGAACCGCCGAGAAGCTCCGGCGCCGCCGTCGCGATCGCGTTAATCACCACTCCGCTCGACGCGCGCGAGGCGACATTGCCGCTCTTCGCGTCGAACGTTGGCAACGATGCCGCGAGCGTCGGCATCCGCTCGCCTTTCATGCGACGTTCAAACTCGGCAGCGAGTGTCGGATGCGTGGCCGCGTACTGCGCCCAGAGCGCATTCCACGACGCATGCGCGCGCGCACGCTCGGCAACCTGTTCCGCCCAATTCGCGCGCGCGTCGTCGGGCACCGTAAACGGCTCGGGATACATCCAGCCGTACGCCTGCTTCGTCAGTACGATCTCGTCCTTACCCAACGGCTCACCGTGCGCCTTCGCCGTGTCCTGCCGATTCGGCGAACCGAAACCAATGTGCGTGCGCGTCACGATCATCGTGGGCCGCTGCGTGTCGGCCTTCGCCTCCGCGATTGCGGCATCGATGGCGTCGAGATCGTTCACATCGGCGATGTGCAGTACCTGCCAGCCGTACGACGCAAAGCGCGCGGCCGCGTCATCGCTGCACGTGATATCCGTGCTGCCGTCGATCGTAATACGATTGTCGTCGAAAAAGCCGATCAACTTGCCGAGCTTGAAGTGGCCCGCGAAGCTTGCCGCTTCGTGCGAGATGCCTTCCATGAGGCATCCATCGCCGGCAATGAAGTACGTGTAGTGGTCCACCACCTTGAAGCCGTCGCGATTGAACTCGGCCGCCAAATGTGCCTCGGCCACCGCGAGTCCAACCGCGTTCGCGACACCCTGGCCCAATGGACCGGTTGTCGTCTCGACGCCTGCGGTGTGATGCACCTCGGGATGTCCCGGTGTCTTGCTCCCCCACTGACGAAAATGCTTGATGTCGTCGAGGGAGAGATCGTAGCCCGCCATGTGCAGCGAGCCATAGAGGAGCATTGAGGCGTGGCCAACCGACAACACAAAGCGATCGCGATCGACCCAGTGCGGCGCGCGCGGATCGTGACGCAGATGCTTCGCGTACAGCGCGTACGCGAGCGGCGCGAGCGCCATGGGCGTACCGGGATGCCCGGATTCCGCGGCTTGCACCGCGTCCATGGCCAAGGTGCGGATGGTATCGATCGCGAGACGCGTGGTCTCAGGCGTGACTGACGAACTCACGGACGAACTCACGGACGAACTCACTGAGGGTGCAGCGGACACGGACGCTCCAGACGGGACGGTCAATGTGCGCACCCTGTGGAGGTGGGTGCGCACAGCCGTAAAAGATACTCCCGTCAGGCCGCGCCGAGGTACTTGGTGCGCGTGAGTTCGAGGTGATGCGCAAAATGCCCGGCCGTAATCCACGCCAGGGCGCGCACGGACACCGGATTCCCGCTGGCTGTACCCACGCGAACGGCCGCGTCGGCGTCAATCGAGCCCACCAACGCCAAAGTCGCGCTCCGAATCGACTCCAGTTCGGTCAGGATGTCCGCCAGCGAGCGGCGGTTGGCCCCTGAATTGGGCACCCAGTCGTCCTGCTCGAAGCCCGGGAGCGCGGTCTTGTCGCCGCGCGCAATCCGCAACATGCGATAGCTGAACACCCGTTCCGCGTCGGCGACGTGGAGCAACGATTCCAGGAGCGACCACTTCCCGGGCGCGTAGCCGCGCGTCGCGGCGTCGGGCGTCACCTCTTTCACGAGCGCTCGCAGCGCCGGCATTTGTTGCTGCAGCAGCGCATGCACGCTGGTCAGGTTCGCGGCCCGCAACGCGTCTGCCGTTGCGCCCGTGTATTTGCTGTAGTACGGCGCGTGTTCTTCCGCGGCCGGCATCACATCGATCGGGTTCGTCATGAGCTGTGGAATCGGGTGGAGAGCTAAAAGCCAAACGAGAGCAAAAAGGAAAACGCCGAATTCTTCGGCGACTGCGACGACGACGCGTCTTTCGTGACCGTGACGAAGCCGCGCGTGTAGCGTGCCTGCAGCGATACCACGCGATGCATCAACGGACCGGCAAGCCCAACGCCGCCAATCGCGGTGATGTCGCTCGATTTGAACGGATCGGTTGCGTCGCCGAACTCCTTGCAGCTCGTGCTCAGCGACGTCGACCCGCTCTTGAGCGTGCCTTCACAATGAATGCGCGCGGCAAAGCCCGGACCCGCAAGCAGAACGGGTCGCCACGCATTCGGTTCGCCGAGGTCGGCGCGCAGCAGCGCCGCGGCCGACGCGTAGTTGAGCGCGAACGTCAACGAACCGCTCGTGCTGCCGGTGACGTTGAGCGTGGCGCCGTTCTGACTGTACGTGACTTCGGGCTGAATCGCGAGACGTCGCGTGAGTGGCACCGTGAGATAGCCGCCGGCTTGCAGCCCAACGCGATTGGCCATCGTGCTCTCACCGTTGAGCACATCGGCGGCCTTCAGATCGACGTCCGTGAATCGCGAGACGGTGCCACCAACTGTTGCGCCGAACGATATCGCTGGTCGTTGCGCGAACGTCGCTGCACACGGGAGGAAACTCATCGCCGCGCAGGTCGCTATCACCGAAAGAACTCGCATTCGCATGCTCCGTGAGATCGGGTGGTCTCAATATCGGAGCCGTCGCGTCGCTCGTCTACCGACACGTGTCGCCGTCGAGTGCTGCCTATCGGTGTAACCCGATTCCCGTGACGAGCGAGAACGTGGAGTTCTTGGGGGCGATCCCCGCCGAGGGATTGCTCACGATCGTCGTCAGACCGCGCCCATAGCGCAATTGCAGCAGCACCGACCGACCCATCCACACGTGCTCAATGCCCACGCCACCCGTCATCCCGACATCTGATGAAACGAACAGATCCTTGGCCGGATCGTCGTTGAGTTCGCGGCACGTGGCGGCAATCGAGTACACATCAATCCGCAGCGTTCCGCGACAGTGCGTACGCAGCGCGGCCGTCGGCCCCGCGGTCACGAAGGGGCGCCACGCGCTATGCGGTGCCACGTCGTAGCGCAGCATAAACGGCAGCTCGATGTACGCGAGCGACAGATCCAGCGATCCGTCCTGCTTGGGCGTCGCATTGAGTCGCGTGCCCTTCTGGATGTAATACGCCTCGGCTTGAACTGAGAGATGCGGGAAGAGCTCGCGATTCACGAACAGTCCACCGCGATAGCCGTAACGACTGGCGACCGTGCCGGAACCATTGAACAAGTCTGCCGACGTCGTGTTGAGATCGGTGACTCGGCTCGAGGTGCCGCCGAGCAAAATGCCAAAAGACGTCTGGCGCGTTTGCGCGCGCACAGACGTGGGCCCGGCAAATGACGCAAGCACACTGATGGTGGCGGCAACCATTACCGCAGCGTGTCGATGACCGCGCTGCCGGCTTCGCCGCCATGCCCCGAACCACATATCCGACCTCCAGTCGGTCGAACGAGAAACGCGCGCGCTGGGCACACGTCGCCGCGACGCGCATGGCGTCAGGGCATAAAACCGAGCGCGTGAGCGACGGCCGAGAGCCGTTGCGGATCGGGCACACTGCCTTGGGCCAACTTGGGCGAACCGCCGCCCTTGCCACCCACTGTGCCGAGCGCGGCCCGAAGCGATTGACCCGCATCGACGCCGCTCCCCTCGCCTGCACCCAGGAGCACCCCGCCAGAACCCGGGCTGAGTGCCAACACCACACAGGCACCGTTGGTCACCAATGCCTGCACCAACGCTTCAAGTTCCTTCACCGGACCGCCGTGGGGCGGCAGCGCGATGCGTCGCACACCGTCGGCACCAACGGTCGCCTCGTCCCAGAGACGGGAAGCCTGGAATTGCGCGAGCTCGCCGTTCAGACGTTTCCGCTCGCGTTCCAGTTCCGAGAGCTTCTGCTGCTGCGCCTCAATGAGTTGGGGCAAATCATCAGGCGCCGCTGTGAACGCGCGCGCCGCCGTGCCAAGCAGCAGGTAGTCGGCGCGCGCGCGCGCGACCGCGCGATGACCGCAGACGAACTCAAGGCGCGTGTTGCCTTTGGTTTTCTCGACCCGACGTAACAACAGTGCGCCGATCTCGCCGGTGCGATGCACGTGCGTGCCACCGCACGCGCTGCGATCGATGCCTTCGATCGTGACTACGCGCAACACACCCTCGCGATCGCTGGCCTTGCGCAGTCCGGTTGCCGTGTGCGCCTCTTCGAATGAGACGTGGACCGGCAAATCTTCGACCGCCAACGCATTGGCTCGTCGCTCAATTTCTGTCAGTTGCGCGAGTGAGACCGCTGGTGCAGCCACATCGACCGTATTCGTTTCGTCGCCGAAGTGCACGCTCACCGTGGGCCACCCGTACGCATCCGCCAGGAGCGCCGAAAGCAAATGCTGCCCCGTATGCTGCTGCATGTGATCGTAGCGACGTGCCCAGTCAATACGACCGCTCACTTCATCACCGACCTGCCACGGTGCCGCACGGTCGCACACGTGCACGATGCGATGCTCCTCGTCGATGACGTCGTGTACGCCAACGCTGATCCCGTTTCGTTCGAGCACGCCCGTGTCGAAGGGCTGTCCGCCCGACGTCGGATAGAACGCGGTCCGGTCAAGCACCACGTGTTTCCCCTCCGCCTCGACGGCCACCACGCTCGCGGTGAATTCAGCGAGTCGGGAGTCGGTGTAGTACAACCGGTCTGTCATAATTCAGGCGTAACTCATCGTGTGAAACGGCGCGACGTTGTCGTATCTTTGGCGCCATGACGCTTCCGGCCAAGCCGTGCGGCGATGATGCCGATCTGCCACGCAATATGCGCCGTGTCACGCGCACGCGCGCACCGATCGCGATCATCGCGTTCATCACCCCCGCATTCCTTGCCGGCTGCATGTTGTTGCAGCCCGCCAAGCCGGCGGCGCCCACCCCGGAGCCAACGGCCGCCACGCGCCCGGTCACGCGCACACGCGCCGCGACGGCTGCCGTGTCCGCGCCGCCGTCCGCATCGCGTGCGTCGGGCGCGCTTGCACCGTTGCCGGTCGATCCGCCGGAAATTGAGCCCGATGCCGCCGCCTCGGATTCCGCCGGTATCGCGCGCTTACTCACCCTGGCCCAACTCTGGCACACCGTCTCGTTGCATCACCCGTGGGTCGCGACGCGCGGCGTGCCGTGGGATTCAGCGCTCATCATTGCCGTCACACGCGTGCGCGCGGCCAACCCGACCGACGACAAGTTCCGCTTTGCCTATCAGCGTCTCTTGTCGGTGCTGCGCGATCCGCTCACGCGGCTCGAGCAACACACGGCCGACAATGTCGCGCCGATTGCGGTTGAGGCCGATCGCACCACGGATAGTGTGCTGGTGATGCGTATCGCGCCCACCGCAGCGCTCAACGCCAACGATTCGGCGGTCGTCGTGCAGGCGCTCAATGGTGTCGCACCTCGCGTGCTGCTGGATCTGCGCGGCGCGCCGTCGCGTGATCCGGCACGCTTCGCCGAACGTCTCGATGCATTTCTGGTCAACACCGGCACGATCGATCACCTGGCCACGGTCGATGTCGCGGCACCGCTCGTGCGCACTCGTCGAATCGGTACCATGCCGGCCGCCGTCGCCACGGCGTCATGGAGCAGTGGCAGCAACGCCAGCGAGTTTCGCGACGGATGGCAGTCACCCGCCGATCACATCTATCGCGGACACGGATCGCCGCGTGCTCGCATCGTGATCCTCGCCGACTCCGGCAGCACACTCCCCCTCTCGTTGCTCGCGCTGCACGACGCCGCGCGCCTCTCATTGATCGCCGACGGCGGACTGCGCGAAGCACCGCCAGTGCCGCGCGTTCGCCTCTCGCTCGGCAGCGGAATAGATGCCGTTGTGCGCGCCGGCGACCTCGTGCACGCCGACGGCACGCTCGATGTGTACGCCGACACCACCATCGCGCCGCTCACCGGTAGCGACGCGGCGCAACAGTACGCGCTCACGCGCTTGCGCAGTTCGGCGCAACTACCCCTCGTCGATCGGCCGCTCCCCCGGTTTTTTCTGCCCGCGGCCACGCCGATTTTCTACGATACGTCGGCGTATCCGTATATGGGCGCCCGGCTGCTGGCCGGATTTCGCATGTGGAGCGCCATGCGCGCGCGCCACGCCTATCGCGATCTCTTCGATGCCGACATTGATGCGGTGCTCGAACGAGTCGTGCCGCGACTCGAAGCCGCGAAATCGGCCACCGATTATGTGCTGGCATTGAGCGAACTGTCGGCCGCCACCAACGATCCCGCGGGTGCATTGCGCGGTGAAACCGTCGTCGCAGCTCAGGGCACCGCGGCGTTCCCGTTTCGCGTCCGTATGGCCGAAGGGCGCGCGGTGCTGAGCGATGTCGTCAAGGATTCGCTCACAACGCGACTCAATCTGCAGAACGGCACCGAGCTCATCTCGATCGAGGGCTATCCACCCAGCGGTTGGATCATCGAGCACGCGCGCACCGTTCCCTCCACCAACGACTGGTCGCGCACCGCGGCGTTGCTCAGGCAGATGGCGCTCGGACCCGTTGGTGAAGTACCGCTGCGTGTTCGTGACGCCAACAATCGCGAACGCGCGATCTCGGTGCCGCGTCGCGCTGCATACCGCGCCACCTTGCCCGCACGCGAGCGCCCCACGACACCGGCCTCGCGTACGCTGAGCGACGGAGTGGAGTATGTCGACGTCGAACAGCTGACCGATTCTTCGGTCGATGCCGTCTTGTCGTCGGCCAACGGCGCACGCGGGGTAGTGCTCGATCTGCGCGGTACACTCAATATGGATGACACTCGTCTGTTGCGACGGCTCGCCACGCGCGCCAGCGCCGTCGTGGCCCGCGTGGTGCAGCGCACGATCACGCAACCATGCCTCGTCACGCTGCGTGAAGCCACCAACGATTGCGCCGACGTGCGCGAATCGATGCAACTATCGCGCAGCATCGATACTGCGGCCGTCATTCCTGCTCGGCTGGTGGCGCTGATTGACGAACGCACCAGCGGCGCCATGGAACGATTCGCTCTGACGCTCGAGCAAATGAGTAGTGTCACCTTTGTCGGCAGTGCGAGTGCAGGCGCACTGACACCGTCCACGACGCTGGCGCTCCCGGGCGGCGTTACGATGGGCATACCAACCTTCGAGTTGCGACGCGCCGACGGCAGTCAGGTACAACGGGTTGGATTGACGCCCGCCGTAGATGTGCGCGTTTCCTTTCGCGGCTTGCGAGCCGGTGACGACGAAGTGGTGACGCGCGCGCAGCAGTGGTTGCAGCAACAGTTGGAATCCGCGCGCCGGCGGCGGTAGCGCGCGTGCCGAACACGCGCTCCCTCGACGAAGAGCTCCCCATCCACGCGGCGCTCCCGGCTCTACTCGCCGAGCTCGACGCGCATTCGAATGTCGTTCTGGAGGCACCACCGGGGGCGGGCAAAACCACACGCGTGCCGCTGGCGCTGTTGAACGCGGCATGGCTGGACGGTCGACGCATCGTCATGCTCGAACCCCGCCGGCTCGCGGCGCGCGCGGCGGCGCACTACATGGCGCGCCTGCTGGGCGAACGGGTCGGTGAAACCGTCGGCTATCGCGTGCGCGGCGACACGGCCGTTTCGTCGCGCACGCGCATTGAAGTGGTCACGGAGGGCGTGCTGACCCGACTGCTCGCCGACGATCAATCGCTCGAAGCCTACGGCGTGGTCGTGTTCGACGAATTTCACGAGCGCTCACTGCACGCGGATTTGGGGCTTGCCCTCACGCTCGAAACACAGAGTGTGCTGCGTCCGTCGCTTCGTATTCTGGTGATGTCCGCCACGCTCGACGGTGATGGCGTGGCGCGATTGCTGGGCGACGAAACGACACCGGCCCCCGTCGTGCGCAGTCACGGTCGGCAGTTTCCGGTGGAAACGCACCACCGCCCACCGCGCCCGGAAGAAAAGCTGGAGGCGGCCGTGGCCCGTACGATTCGCGAGGCCGTCGAGAGCAACGACGGCGACCTGCTGGTCTTTCTGCCCGGCATGAGCGAACAACGGCGTGTTGCCGATCGACTCAACGGCGACGCGATGTTGAGCGCGCAGCGCGTCACGCTGCACGTGTTGCACGGCACGTTACCGTTGGCCGAACAGGATGCCGCCATCGCTCCTGCGCCACCGGGATCCCGCAAGGTCGTGCTGGCCACGAGCATCGCCGAGACGAGTCTCACCATCGAGGGCGTTCGCGTGGTGGTCGATTCCGGGCTGTCGCGCCTGCCGCGATACGATGCGCGCGCCGGACTCACCCGCCTCGATACGGTGCGCGTCAGTCGTGCCTCCGCCGATCAACGTCGCGGTCGCGCCGGACGCGTGGCTCCCGGCACCTGCTATCGGGTCTGGCATCACGCCGACGATCACGCGCTCGTACCTCGCACGAAGCCTGAAATTCTCGACGCCGATCTCACGTCGCTCGCGCTCGAGCTTGCCAACGCCGGCGTGGCCGATGTCACGTCGCTGCGTTGGCTCGACACGCCACCAGCGGGCGCATTTGCCCAGGCGCGTGAACTACTCGTGCAACTCGGCGCACTCGGCGCTGAGGGACGCATCACGCCGCACGGCCAAGCGATGGCCACGTTGCCACTCGCTCCGCGCCTCGCACACCTGCTGCTCGTGGCACGTCAACGCGGTCGCGCGCAACTCGGGGCGGAACTCGTCGCGCTGCTGGAAGAACGCGATGTCTTGCGCGGCAACACGGGACCCGCGCCAGCCGATATGCGCCTGCGTCTCGAAGCGCTTCGGCGCTCGAGCGACGACACTGCACTCCACGGTGCATACGTCGACCGCGACGCCATGCGGCGTGTGCGCGAATTGGTGCGCGAACTCGTTCGGCACACGAGCAGTGGCTTGGCGATTCGCGCGAACGCGACACTCGTCGAGCGCAACGACATTGACGAGGCGGGCGCACTTATCGCGCTCGCGTTTCCCGATCGGATCGCGCAGCGCCGAGGCGGCAACGACGGCCGGTTTCTGCTGCGCGCCGGCACCGGCGCGTCGGTGCTGCGCGGCGACTCGCTGTTGGACAGCGAGTATCTGGCGATTGCCGAACTCGATGGACAACCGCCGGAGTATCGAGTCGCGCGCGGCGCGCCCATCACGCTGGCGGAGATTCGCGAAGACGTGGGGGAGCAGTTGGTTGTGCAGGATGTCGTGGAGTGGCACGAGCCGTCGCGCAGCGTGCGCGCGCGCCGGCGCACCACGCTCGGCGCCATCGTGATCGAAGATGGACACGTTCCCGCCAATGCGCTGGCCAGCATCCGCGGCGCGGTTCACGCCGCTGTGTTGCAGTACCTCGCGCAACTGATGCAACGCGACGGTATTTCCGCGCTACCGATCAGCGAAGCCGGACTTCGCGTGCGCGCGCGACTGCTCGCGGCGCGTCGTCATCTGGGAGACAGTTGGCCCGACGTCAGCGACGAGGCGCTACGCGAGTCGATGTCGACTTGGTTGGCGCCCGCACTCGATGACATGACGAAGTGGAGTCAGCTCGAAGCGCTGGACTGGAACGAGCTGCTGCTTTCAACAGCAACATGGGAGCAGCGCCGTGCACTCGATCGCGTTGCACCGACCCACATCGAGGTGCCGAGCGGGTCGCGCATTGCCATCGACTACAGCGATGCCGACGCGCCGGTGTTGGCCGTGAAGCTGCAGGAGGTCTTCGGGTGGACGAGCACGCCCACCGTCATGGACGGTCGCGTACCGCTCACGCTGCATTTGCTCTCACCAGCACAGCGGCCTGTGCAGGTCACGCGCGATCTGGCCGGGTTCTGGCGCACGTCCTACTTCGACGTGCGCAAAGATTTGCGCGGACGCTATCCGCGGCATCCGTGGCCGGAAGATCCGCTCTCGGCAACTCCCACGCGCCGCGCCAAACCGCGCGGCACGTAGCGGTCTTGCATCAACTCAGGCGCGCAACGCTTCGGGCAACGCCGCTACGCACATCTTCATTTCTTCCGGCGTACCGATGCTGATGCGGCACCAGTCGGCGTATGGCTTGAACGTACGGCCAATGCGCAAACCCTTGGCGAGCATCGCCTGTTGCACCTGCTCGGCGGGCATGCCCGCCTGGAAGAACACGAAGTTTGTGCTCGACGGCGCCACGCGCTTGCCCATCGACTTGAGCGTGCTCACCAGCAGTTCACGCCCTTCGCGATTGCGCTGCTTCACAAACGCCTGATACTGCGAGTCGAGAATGGACGCGTTCGTGGCGTGAAGTCCGAGCGAATTCGGATTACCCGTGACGAGCTTCTTGAAGCGCGCAATGATGTCCGGACGCGCCACCGCAAAACCGATGCGTGTGCCGGCCATACCGTGAATCTTTGAGGCCGTGCGCGCCACGATCACGTTCTCGTCCTTCAGCACAAAGTCGGTCATCGACGTGTACGCCGGATCGTCGATGAAGTCGTGATACGCTTCGTCGACGATCACCACCGCGCGGCGCGAGACGCTCTTCACGAAGTCGCGCAACTTTTGATGATCGGCCAGCGTGCCCGTGGGATTATTGGGGTTGCACACGTACACGAGTTTCACGCTGTTGGTGATCTGCGTGTCCATCGCGGCGAAATCGTGTTGCAAGTTGGCGTCGAGCGGCACGCGGTGCACATTCGCGCCCATGGCTTCCGCGTAGTCGGGCAAGCCCTCAAACGACGGCCACGGCATCACGATATCGGTGCCCGCACCACCGTAGGCGATGGCGGCGATCGACAGCACTTCCTGCGATCCTTGCGTCACCAGCACGTTTGATGGATCGACGCCCAGATGCTTGGCAAAGCTCGCGGCGGTCACCGCCAGCATCGGCGGTTCATAGCGGCTGTGATCGACCCAGCCCGCCGTGATCGCTTCTTTCGCCTTCGGCGACATGCCGTACGGGTTTTCGTTGTAGCACAAGCGAATCGGACCCCCGACGCGCCGGGCCGCCGTGACATCGCGCTCGTGCTGCAAGAGCACGTCGTAGTACGAACGGCTGATCGGCGCATCGCCAACAACGCGCGTCGCTTCGAGTGCCGAGAGCACGCGCGGCGCCAACACGGTCGACCCGGCCGCGAGGCCAGCGTTGCGCAACCATTCACGACGGTTCAAGTCACGACGGTTCAACGCAGGAGGAATCTCGGAATCGGACATGCGGGCCTCGGAAGTTCGTTCGAAAGTGACTCGTCGCCGTCTACGTTAGCGCCAGATCAACAGCCCGCGCCAGCGACGAGGCATGGGGCCCATCGGGCGCAACGAAGCGGGCGGCGGCCTTGGCCGCGTCGCGAGCGTGACTCATCGCGATGCCGCACCCGGCCCAGCCCAGCATCTCGACATCGTTCATGCCGTCACCGAATGCCAGCACCGACTCTCGCGGAATGCCCAATCGTGTCGCGAGAGCGGACAATCCGACCGATTTGTTCAAACCAAAGGCGGCGAACTCGAGATAATTGGGATCGGTAGGAATGACGGCGACCCGGTGACCAAGCGTGCGATGCGCCTCTGGCACCATGCGCGCAATGTGACTGACGGACCCCATCCAGATGATCTTGGTGATTGCCGCGACGGGACCCGTGAGCAAGTCGGGTACCAGTTCGTGCGGTGTCGCGTTCCGCCGTTGATCGATGGCCTGCCACTCCGAGTAACCGTCGATGTGAATGGCATCGAGCGTGTAATGCAGCACCGAAAATCCGAGTTCGCGGCCCCGCAACGTGACATCCGTAACCGCGGCCGACTCCATCGCGCTCAAATGCCAAACCTCGCCGCGCGACGATTCGCGCACCACCGCGCCCTGCGCCGACACAATCGGCCCGTCGGGCAACGCGAGCGCGCGATGATACGGCAGCATGTTCGCATGACTTCTTCCCGACGCGAGCACGACGAGAATTCCGCGCTCCTGCAACCGCGCAATGGCCTCTCGATTCTCCGGAGAAATCTCCGCATCGGGCCCCAGCAACGTGTCGTCGATATCGATCGCCGCCAACCGGTACTCTGCTGCACCAACACTCTCATCACGCACCACTCCAACTCCCAGCTAAAGTCTGATCGCTGACCGCTCTGGTTCGCGCCTCACTGACACACACAACCTCCCCGCTATCTTAGCGTATGTCCCGCGCCCGCTGGCTTCTGACTTTCACGTCGTTCGCGCTCATGCTCGGCGCGTCGGCGTGGGTGGTCGCGCACAACTGGCCCCCTGGCGGCATGCCGTGGCTGGCCTGGCAGGCACACGCGGGCGCGATTGCGGCCGTGATCGTCGAAACCGCGACGCGCGCCTTCAAAATTCAGTCGTCGGCGCGCGCCGTGGGATTGCCGCTGCGCTACTCCACCGCGCTGCGCGTGTGCCTTGGGGGAGATTTCGCGGCCGCCATCACACCGGCCCGCTCTGGTGCCGAGCCCGCGCGCTTTCTCGTGCTCGGAGAGAGCGGCATGCCGGCCGTGGGGCGCGTGCTGGTGCTGTTTCTCGAATTGTTTCTCGAGATGTGCTCACTGGCGCTCGTTTGCACGGTGCTCGCACTGCTCTTTCACGGGCGCGGCGCGAGCACACGCGGTTTGCTGGCGCTCGTCGGCGGCTACAGCACCGCCGTGCTCGGCGCGGGGGCTATTGGACTTGTATTGGCGCGACGCAATGCACACGGGCCGCCGCCGTCGTGGGCGCGCACGGTCGGTCTTCACGCGGGGCGCTGGCGCGCGGTTCAACGCACGCTGCGACAGCTCCGCGATGCGACCCACGCCTTCCGCCACGCCAACGGGTGGCGCATGAGTGCGGCGTTCGCTGGTTCCGTGTTGCACGTGGTTTGCAAAGTGGCCGCGTTGCCGCTGCTCGTGTTTCTCGGCGACCGCACCTTTGCGTTGACGATGGATTCGCTCGCGCCACTCGTGCTCTGGCCGCTCGCGCTTTTTTACGGCGGTGTGGTGGTACCTGCGCCCGGTGGCGGAGGTTTTATTGAGGGAGCGTTTGCCGCGACGCTGCGATCCGCGATACCTGTCGGCATCTTCGCGGCGTCGCTCGTCTGGTGGCGCTTCTACACCTTCTATCTCTACGTCATCGTCGGCGGTCTCGCCGCCGGCGACGCGGCGCTACGCGCATTGCAGCGTACCGACGATCATTCAACGAAGGCAACGCGCTGACCGCCGCGCTTTGACAATCGTGCTTCGGTTGTCGTCTGGATCCCCTCTGCGTACTTCATGACCGAAAATCTCCACGGCACCTTGGAACGCACAACGCGCACGAAGCTGGTGCTCGGATTTCTGTGCGTGTACATCGTGTGGGGATCGACCTATCTCGCGATTCGCTGGGGCGTTGAGAGTATTCCGCCGTTCGCGATGGGCGCGATGCGATTTCTCATGGCGGGCGGAGCGTTGTTTCTCTTCATGCGCGTGCGCGGTGCGCCCAATCCATCGCTGCTCGAATGGCGCAACTCCGCCATCATCGGCGCGCTGCTGCTCTTCGTAGGCAATGGCGCCGTGAGTTGGGCCGAGCAACGCGTGAGTTCGGGAATGACTTCGCTGATCGTGGCCACCGTACCACTGTGGCTTGTACTATGCGAAGTGGCGATGGGCAAAACGCCCGGACTCGCCAAGTGGGCCGGCGTCGCCATTGGTCTCGTCGGCGTAGGCCTGCTGGTGCTGCCCAAAGACGGCGACCTGTCGCATGCGGCGGTCAATCCAGCCGGTGCTGCGGTGTTGGCGCTGGGCTCACTTTCGTGGACCGTGGGCTCGCTCTTCTCGCGTTCGGCCAAGCTCGCCAAACCACCCGCAATGGCCATTAGCCTGCAGATGATTGCCGGCGGCGCGATGCTCGCCGTGCTCGCACTCGCAACGGGACAGTTCACGGCGCTCGTCACCCACCCGCCAACGATGCAGAGCCTGCTGTCGTTGCTCTACCTCATCATCTTCGGCTCGCTCGTTGGCTTCAGCACGTACATGTGGTTGTTGCGGGTCGCGAGCCCGACGGCCGTCGGCACCTACGCGTATGTGAATCCCGTCGTCGCTGTACTGCTCGGCGTGCTCTTTGCCGGCGAGAAATTGCCGCCGCAGGCCGTCGTCGCGACACTCGTGATCGTCGGTGGAGTGGCGATGGTCAGTCTCGGCGGCCAATTTCGTCGCCGATAACGCGCGATTCGGCGGGCCTGGCGTTTCGCAATGACACGAAACCGTCCCAGCGAATCCTGAGCCAGCCGCCCGCCGTACGAATGCCTGTCGTTCTCATTTCACTCGGAGACATTGCCTCATGCGCACGCACATCAAGGTCGTTGCCCTGGTCAATCTGCTACTGAGCGGCCTTGGGTTGCTGAAAGCCGTCGGCTTCCTGTTCGGCGGTGTGCTCAGTTCCGTGGTGTCTGGTAGCCTCGTCGGCATGGTCGTTGGCACCATCGCCAGCACCGTGTTCGCGGTCATCTTCGGCGTCCTCTCGCTCTTCGGCATCATCGCGAGTCTCGGACTGCTCAACAACCAGCAGTGGTCGCGCCTGACCATCGTAGCCATTTCGGTCCTGCGTTTGCTCAGCTGGCCGTTTGGCACCGTGTTCGCGATTTACTCGCTCTGGGTACTGCTGAACGACGAAACCCGGTCGATCTTCGACAGCCAGATCGGCTAACGCCGCTGGCTTGGCCAGCCTCGCCACGCAGGTCGTACGCCGGATCGACGAATCGTCGGTCCGGCGTTTCTGTATGGCGGGCTCCGGGAATTCTCTCTCCCGCAGGCGCACCTTCGGGGCTAGCGTTCCGATGTCATGGCCGCCGGCGTCCACTTCACACCCACGCAACGCGCGACGCTCAAAGCGTTGGCGCGCGCCATCGTCTCCGGGGCTCCGGCGTCGAACGAGTCGATCGACGTGCTGGTGGATCGAATTGACGCCCGTATAGCAACAGTACCGCCACATCGTCGCGCCATGTTGGCCAAAGCGATCGATGCGATGGGCGGCCGCGCGGCCGTTGCCATCGGCACGGGGCAACCACGGCGCTACACCAATCTGTCGGCGCAGATGCAGGCCGACTGCCTCCGAGCCTGGGGACGGTCAAAGCTTCCGCCGCTGCGATCGGCCTACCAATCGGTCCGCTCGCTGGTACTGAGCGTGCACTACGCGCGCACCGAGGTCTCCTCGGCCGTCGGCTATGCCGGTCCTTTGGCCGGACGCGCGCCGCAGGCCGAATTCGAGGGACCGCTCCCCGGCGAACAGCGCGCCGACGAACCGATTGCTCGCGGCGCCCGGTCGCTGCCAACCGCTATCGCGGCGGACCCTCACCCGACCGGAGTCATCTCCGGACGCCAGGTCGAGCGCGATACGCATCGTTCGGCCGACGTGGTGGTGATCGGTAGCGGCGCCGGAGGGGCGGTGGCCGCCGAGCGGCTCTCGAGCGCCGGATTTGACGTGGTCATGCTCGAAGGCGGCTCGTATCACGCTCGCAGCGATTTCACTGAAGACGAACCGCTGCTCATGGAGCGGCTCTACGCCGACGGGGCGCTGCGCACGACCGACGACGCGTCGTTCGGATTGTTGCAAGGACAAACCGTGGGCGGATCGTCGACGGTGAACTGGATGATCATGCTGCGCACACCCGAGCATGTTCTCGAAGAGTGGACGCGTGAACATGGACTGACCGACGCGTCGGCTTCGCAATTGCGCGCCGCCTTCGACCGGATCGAACGCGAAACGCAGGCACGCGATGTTCCCGACGACGCACACTCGGCCAACAATCGCCTCATTCTCGACGGAGCACGCACACTCGGCTGGCGCGCTGCGACCGCGCGCATCAACGCCAACGAATGCGTGCGCTGCGGCTTCTGCGGTATTGGCTGCCGACACGATGCCAAGCAGTCGGTTGTGCGATCGTATCTACCGACAACGCTCGCGCGTGGCGCCACGCTCCATACCGACACCTACGTGCAGCGCATCGAACGCATCGAGCGCGAGTCGGGGCGCGGCACGCCCGCCCTCAAGCGCGTGCACGCCATTGTTGAAGGACGACAAGCCGGACGCCCGCCGCGACTGCTGACTATCGACGCGCCGCTTGTGGTCGTCGCCGGCGGTGCAATTGAAACGCCCGCGTTGCTTCAGCGCTCCGGTCTGGGTGGCGGCGGTGTGGGCTCTTGGCTTCGACTGCATCCCACGACGGTCGTCAGCGGCGTTTACGATCGCGACATTCTCAGCAACACCGGTATTCCGCTCTCCACCATTTGCGACGAATACTCGCGCTGGAATGGGACGGACTACGGTTTCTGGATCGAATGTCCGCCGATGCACCCGTCGATGATGGCGGCGGTCATGCCCGGATTTGGTGACCTCCATGCACAGCGCATGCGACAGTTCCGCCAACTCGGGGCGTTTGTGGTGCTGACGCGCGACGGGGCCAATCGCCTGCAATCGAATGGTCGCGTGGCGACCGATCGCGCGGGGCGCACGTCTATTCAGTATCGCCTTGGTCGTGAAGATCAGCGGCGCGTCCGCGCGGGCCTCGAGGCTGGCGCGCGCATCCATCTCGCCGCCGGCGCGCGCGAGGTGTTCTCGCTCCACGCAACGCCGGTAACGGTGCGTTCCGAGCGAGACGTTCCGTTACTCTCGGCAGCCTCGCTGGCGCCGAACCGTATAGGCATGTTCTCGGCGCACGTGAACGGCACCTGCCGCATGGGCACTGATCCGTCGACCTCAGGCGCTACGCCCGATGGCGAGCGCCACGCGGTGCGTGGTCTGTACATTTCCGATGGCTCGCTGCTGCCCACGGCTCCCGGGGTCAATCCGCAGGAGACGATCATGGCGTTGGCCAGCGTGCTCGCTGAACGGTGGGCCGCGCAGCACGCTGGCATGCAGCACGTGTGACGACAGACAACTCCCGGCAGCGCTTCTTGAGCACTCGCAGCAACGGATCTCGCGTATGAGCGGCAAAGGCGAAAAGAAACGACGACGCGCGCTCGACGCGTACGGCAGGCTGCAACGCGCAGCCAGCCTCGCCGCGGCACGCGTGGAGGCCTCGGTGCATCCGTTCGGACTGTCCGCGTCACAGTTCGGCGTGCTCGATACGATCGCCGAACGCGGGGCCGTGCATCAGCAGGAACTCGCCGAAGCGCTCGCGCGCAGCAAAGCGCAGATGACGGCCATCATCGATGCGTTGGAGGCCCGACAGCTCGTACGTCGCGAACGCCATGCCACCGATCGCCGTTTTATGACCGTGCATCTTACCGACGCCGGCACGGCGGTACTCACGCAGGCAACGCCGGCTCGCACGGCCGCGATCGTCGAACTCATGAGCGAGCTGTCCGGTGAGCAGAAGGTGCGCCTCTCCAAGCTCTGTGGTCGGCTGCTCAAAACCCACGAAGACAAAACGCTGTCGGACGACGACGCACTCAAACCCAAGGTCGACGATCTGCTGACAGATTCGGTCGACGGCGCAGTGAGTGAGCCACCCCCAGCGTCGATCGGCTAGTCGATAAGTTTGTCGATGCGTTGAGCGCAGTTTGTCAGTGCAGCGTGTTTCACCCGCGTTGGTCGCCCCTCCTCAGTCTCCGATCTTCAAAACATGTCCGGTCGCCACTTCCTCCAGATCCCTGGTCCGACGCCAATTCCCGACCGCTTGCTGCGCGCGATGCATCGCGCGAGCGAGGATCATCGGTCGTCCGCTTTCCCGGCACTGACGAAGTCGATTTTGTCGCGACTGCCACAGGTGGTGCATCAGACCAAAGGCGAGCACTTCGTCTTTCCGTCGTCCGGCACCGGCATGTGGGAAGCGGCGCTGGTGAACACGCAAGACCCCGGCGCGAAGTTGCTGGCCGTGCGGTTCGGACAGTTCTCGCATCTGTTCATTCAAACCGCGCGCAATCTCGGGTATCACGTGGACGTAATCGAAGCGCCGTGGGGTGAAACGGTGCCGCTCGATCAACTCGAAGCTGCGCTCGCGGCCGATGCGTCGCACGAAATTCAGGGCGTTTTGATCGTGCACAACGAGACCGCCACCGGTGTCACGAACGACATGGCGGCCGTGCGGGCCGCGATGGATCGCGCCAAGCATCCCGCACTCTTGTACGTGGACGGTGTGAGCTCGATCGCGAGTCTCGATTTTCAGTTCGACGCCTGGGGTGTTGACTGCTCGATTGCCGGTTCGCAGAAGGGCTTCATGCTGCCGGCTGGTCTCGGCATTCTCGGCATGAGCGAGAAAGCGCTCGCGCGCGTTTCGAGCGTCACGCAGCCGCGCTCGTACTTCGACTTGCGCCCGATGCGCGACCAAAACTCGCGCGGCTACTTCCCGTACACGCCGGCCTTGTCGCTGCTCTTCGGACTCGATGAAGCGCTCAATATGCTGCTCGAAGAGGGCATGGAAAACGTGACCGCACGTCACAAGCGTTTGGCGACCGGCGTGCGCGCCGCAGTAAAGGCGTGGGGACTGCGCGAGTGCGCCAAACGCCCGGAGATTGCATCGAACACGCTCACGGCCGTGCTCATGCCCGACGGCATGGACTCGGCCAAACTCATCGACATTGCGTTCAAGCGCTACGACGTGTCGCTTGGCGCCGGGCTCGGTGAAGTGTTGGGCAAGGTGTTCCGCATCGGACACTTGGGCGATACAAACGCACTTACGCTCGCCGGCGCGCTGGGTGGCATCGAGATGGCGCTGGTCGATGCGGGCGTCAACGTCACGCTCGGCAGCGGCGTCGGGGCGGCGCTCAACACCTGGCGCGTGAGCGCGTGAGGGTGATGTCGTGAGTGCCAAACCCTCAGTTGTCATTACGCGCAAACTGCCAGAGCGCGTCGAAGCCGCAGTAACGGCCAAATACGATGTGCGTCTCAACAAGACGGATATCGCGCTGACCGCCGAACAGCTCAAGAGCGTGCTGCGAACCACCGACATCGTGCTGTGCACCGTGACCGACAAGCTCACGGCCGATTTGTTCGACAGCAAAACGCAAACACGTTTGCTGGCGAACTTCGGCGTCGGTGTCAATCACATCAATCGTGATGCCGCGCGCGCGCAGGGCGTGATGATTTCGAACACGCCCGATGTGCTTACCGACGACACCGCAGATATTGCGCTCGCACTCATTCTGATGACGATGCGTCGTTGCGGAGAAGGCGAACGGCACTTGCGCGCCGGCGCGTGGAGTGGTTGGCGTCCCACGCACCTCATGGGACGCAGTCCGCACGGCAAGACGCTGGGCGTCATTGGCTACGGACGCATCGGACGTGCCCTCGCGCGTCAGGCGGCCAGCGCGCTGGGTATGCACGTCATCTACTACGCCCCGCGCGATGTCGTGATCGACGATCCGCGCACCGCCGGTCCGACAAATGCCGAGCGCGTATCGACGGTCGAGGAACTCTGCACGCGAGCCGATGTGGTCTCGCTGCATTGTCCGTCAACGCCGGAAACGCGACACCTCATCAACGCCGAGCGTCTGAAACTCATCGGTGAGGACGGCTATCTCGTGAATACGGCGCGCGGCGACATCGTCGACGAGTACGCCCTCACCGCCGCGCTGCGCGATCGTCGTATTGCCGGGGCCGGACTCGATGTCTACGAGTGGGAGCCAACGGTCGTGGCTGAGTTGCGTGAACTCGAGAACTGCGTGCTGCTGCCGCACATGGGCAGCGGCACGATCGAAACGCGCACGGCGATGGGAATGCGCGCCCTCGCGAATATCGACGCGTTTGTGAGCGGGCAGCGTCCGCCCGATCTCGTCGAGTTCTGACCGCGGCACCCATGATCCACGCTGGATTACCCGACGACACGCCGCTGGCGGAGCGGCGCGTCGGGTCGCTGCTGCACTTTCCCGATGTACGCTCGCGCTTCCTCGATCAGTCGCACGATATCATCGTGTCACTGCCGCCCGAGTACGACTACGAGCCGGATCGGCGCTATCCCGTGTTGTATTTGCACGACGGGCAAAACGTGTTCGACGATTTGCCGATGTCCCCCTTTGGCGTGCAGTGGGGCGTCGACACGACGGCGCGCGCGCTCACGTACGCGGGAATCATCGAACCGGTCATCATTGTCGCGGTCGGCAACGCGGGACGTGATCGCATCGATGAGTACACGCCAACGCGCGACAACGCGCACGATGCCGGCGGCCTGGCCGATCGGTACGGGCAAATGCTGGTGTACGAAATCAAGCCGTTCATCGACCGCCGCTATCGCACACGCCGTACCGCGCGCGATACCGCCGTCGCCGGCAGCTCACTGGGCGGCTTGCTGTCGTTGCATATGGGACTCACGCACCCGGCCATCTTCGGCAAGCTCGGCTTGCTGTCGCCGTCGGTGTGGTGGGACGATCGCTGGATCGTGCGCCAGTTGAACGCGGCGCCCGGCGGCCGTTCCTCGCTCAAAATCTGGCTGGACGTCGGTACCGGCGAACGGCGCATGCTCAAAGGCACGCGATTGCTGCATCGCATGCTGGTGCGCAAAGGCTGGCAAGACGGCGTCGACTTGCACTATTTGGAAGCCGAAGGCGCGCTGCATGACGAACGCGCCTGGGCGGAACGCACCGGTTTGTTTCTTTCCTTTCTGTTTCCGGCGAGCTGACGATGGCGACGAAGAAATCGGCGACGAAAAAGTCCACGAAGACGGCCACGAAGAAGGCCACGAAGACGGCGACGAAGAAGGCCGTCACCGTAAAGCCCCTCGCACCAACGAGCTTTACCGGCTTCCCGAAAGGCGGGATGACCTTCCTGCGCGGATTGAAGAAGAACAACCGCAAGGAATGGTTCGAGGCGCATCGCGATCAGTACGAAGACGCACTGCGCACTCCGATGCGGCTGCTGATTGAAGAAGTCGACGTGCGGTTGGCGCGCATCATACCGGAAATCATCGGCTCGCCGAAGAAGTCGATGTTCCGCATTCATCGCGACGTGCGTTTCAGCAAAGACAAATCGCCGTACAAAACCAACGTGGCCTGCTGGTTCTACCATCGCGACGGTGGTGGAGGAGTTGGCGGCGAAGCGGCGCACGGCGGTGCGGGTTTCTACTTCCACATGCAGCCCGGCGAGGTGTTTTGTGGTGGCGGCATCTGGATGCCGCCGCGCCCGGCGCTGAACAAGATTCGCGAGTCGATTCGCGACGATCACGAAGGCTTCGAAGAGATTATCAAACACAAGGCCTTCGTGCGTCGCTTCGGCACGCTCAGCACGGAGTCGATGCTGACGCGCACGCCGCGCGGCTTCGATCCCGCGCACCCGGCAGCAGAGTGGCTGCGCTACCAGTCGTTCACGGCTGGTGCTGAACTGAACGAAGCCGATATCGGCAGCAACAAGCTGGTGGACATTCTCGCGGTACACTACGAAGCGCTCACGCCGCTCATTCGCTGGTTGAACACCGCCGTGGGGCTCAAACCCGTGTCGGCGCGGTAGACGCGCCGTTCGCGCGTCGCGAGATTACGCGGGATGTCGAAGTCGCTGAAACTCATTTTCGATATCCTGCTCGGCGCCGTGGCGCCGGTGCTGATTCTCAAATACGGAACCGCGCCACTCGGCACCCTGCCGGCGTACATCATCTCGGCGCTGGTGCCCGTGGTGTGGGTGTTGCTGGACCTCTTCGTTATCACGCGGCGGTTCAACTTCATCTCGAGCTACGCCGGCGCGAGCGCGATTATGCGCGGCGCGCTCACGTTCTGGTATGTGAGCGGCATTCTCTTCGCCTTCAAAGACACGGCCAGCTACATCGTGGCCTTCGTCGTCTTTGGTGGCTCCGCGCTGCTCGCGCAGCCCGTCACGCGCAGCATCGCGTTTCAGGGGCTCGCGCCCGAAACCAAGGACGATGAACGCGCTCTGGAAGACCTGTTGGTGCAACCCACGGTTGTGCGCGCGCTTCGGCAGGCGGCGCTGATCATCGCGGGTACAAATGTCGCGGCGGGTATCGCGAACTTTCTCATCAATTACAAAATCGTCGTCGCACCGTTCGGCACGCCGCAGTTCAATGATCAGGTGGCCAACGTGAATGCAATCACGCGCGTCGCCCTGGTCTTGCCGGACATGCTCGCGCTCTTCTGGGCCTTCTCACTGATGTACAAGGCCATGTACGCGCTGCTGCCGCCGGAAGATCCCAACAACAAGCAAGGCGAGAGCTTCTGGGATCTGGTGAAGAAGCGCGATGCGCTGCATGCCGCGGGAGAAGACGACGCCTCCGTCAAGAAGCACGCAAGCATCCAGGCACGCGAAGAGTTCTTGTAAGCGCGCGCGCCTCGTGCGCGGAATCGTGCGCGGAATCGTGCGAGAACTACTGACGACGGTCGCGCCCGTGATCGATGGCCTGTTGCCGCACCGATTCCATGATGCGCACCATATCGGCTTCGCAGCGGCTGCGCTCTTCCGGCGTCCACAGATCGACGTTGTGCGCGGCGCGAATCGACGCGAGCATTTCATCCACGAGCTCGCGAAGCCGCGGATTGTGGCGGCGATCGACGCCGTTAGGACCTGAGTTGGGCGAAGACGAAGGGCTCATGGCGCGTAATGTCCCACCCTTGCCATGCCCAAACAAGAGCGAGGCCGCGAGCCGCGACTCGCGCGGATGGCGGCCTCGACCGTAACGTGGTGCGGTCGCTACTTCGTGTCGTCGTGCAACATGCGCACGGCCGGTGTCTCCATGTCATCGAACTGGCCGCTGCGCGCAGACCAAACGAACGCGACCACGGCGACGGCGACAATCACCAGCGCAAGGGGCAACACCAGATAGATCACGCTCATGCTGACCTCATACGTGCGTCGGCGCGACGCGATCACGGGAGAAAGTGGTGCCGTACCACGAACCCAACACCACGGTAAGTGAACTGGTTGGCATCAGGATGGCGGCGATCAACGGATTCAGCAATCCGACCATCGCGAGTCCCGCGCCAATGAGATTGTAGCCGATCGAGAATCCGATGTTCCGACGAATGACATGCATCGTGCTGCGCGATCCCTGCGTGAGCTCGACCAGCGCCGACAGCCCCGGACGCGTGAGATAAATGTCGGCCGTGCTCAGGCACGTTTCGGCGCCACCATGCACACCGATTCCGACGTGCGCCGCCGCAATCGCGGCGGCGTCGTTAACGCCGTCGCCGACCATCACCACACGTCCACGCTGCTTGAGTTGTTCAACGAACGCGAGTTTGTCTTCCGGTGATGCGGCACCAATGGCGTCGTCGCTTGCAAAGCCCAGCGTCGAACCAACAGCACGCACCACTTCGGGTGCATCGCCACTCAGCAGCACCGTCCGCCACCCTTTCGCCCGTAGCGTATCGAGCGAATCACGGGCATCATCGCGAATCTTGTCGCCCAATCCGGCCGCCGCCACGAGTGCGCCATCAACCGACACGAACACCGGCGTGAGCGTGCGATCCATCGACTCGAGTTGCGACTGCATGCTCGCGTCGATCGAAACACCCACCGCGTCGCGCACGAACCTGGGCGACCCAATGCGCACGAAATGACCATCGACCACGCCTTCCAGTCCACCGCCAGCGATGTGTCGCGATTCCTGCACAACGGGCATCGCCAGACCGCTCCACGCGCGACGGAATCCGTCGGCAAGCGGATGTGAACTTCCTTCTTCCAGCGCGAGCACGAGCGGCTTCACCCACTCGGGGCCAATCCACGAAACCAGTGCAGTCGTGCCTTCGGTAACGGTGCCTGTTTTGTCGAGCACCAGCGTCGCCGGCTTCGACAGCAGTTCAAGCGCGTCGCCACCTTTGATAAGCATCCCTCGCTTAGCCGCGCGACCCACCGCAACGGT
Source organism: uncultured Gemmatimonadaceae bacterium (assembly GCA_966096095.1). Lineage (GTDB taxonomy): Bacteria > Gemmatimonadota > Gemmatimonadetes > Gemmatimonadales > Gemmatimonadaceae > Gemmatimonas. The sequence goes on from CBHTUR010000013.1 coordinate 59,820, forward strand.
GATTGCCAGCGGCGTCGCCAGCGCGAGGGCGCACGGGCAGGTGACGATCAGCAACGCGATAGCGTCGTCGAGCGCGGTCGCCGAGTGCAAGCGGAACTTGATCGCCCACGTCAACGCCGCCGCAGTCAACACGATCGCGACAAAGATTCCCGCCATGCGGTTGGCCATCAGCACCACCGGTGCGCGGCGGCGAGCGCTCTCTTCAACCTGGCGCATCAACTTGGCAATCCGACTCGATTCGCCGCTCTCCTCCACCCGCACGCGCAACGGCGACTGGATGTTGTGCGTGCCCGCGTACACCCGCTCGCCGGCGCTCACCGCCACCGGGCGCGATTCGCCAGTCAGCAACGCGGCGTTCACGCTGGAGAGCCCTTCCACCACCACACCGTCAGCCGCAAAACTCTCACCCGCGCGCACATCGAGCACCATGCCGGGCAGCAGCGCGTCGGTCGGAATCTCACGCGACTCGCCCGCCTCAATAATGCGCGCCGAGACGGGTGCAATGGCATGTAGCAACTCGGCCGCATCGGTGGCCATCCGCTGTCCACGCTGCTGCAGGAAACGCCCCACCAACAATGCGAAAATCAGAATGGCCAGCCCATCGAAATACACTGGGCCCGAATCGGTCACGGTGTTGATGGCGCCGCGCACAAAACCGGCCGCCAGTGCGATGGCGATGGGCAGATCCATGTGCAGCGACTTCGTGCGCCACGAAGCCCACGCACCGGTGAAGAACACGCGGCCCGGCCAGATGAACGTTGGCACGATCAGCGCGAAACTCACCCAACGGAAGAAGCGCGTGAACTCGGCACTCATGCCGTTCACCTCTCCGCTGTAGAGCGCGAGCGCCGCCAGCATCACGTTGATGGCGATCGCTCCCGCGACACCGATGCGCGTCAGCATCGCGCGATCTTCGCGCTTGCGCATCGCATCGCGCGCTACTCCACGGAATGGATGTGGCGGATAGCCAAGACTGTCGAGCGCGCGCGCCACGTGCGACAACGGCACTGTCGTAACATCCCATTCCAGCACGGCGAGTGAGCGCCGTACATCCAACTCGGCGCGCGCCACTCCCGGAACGACCATCGGCATGCGCTCCACGAGCCACACGCACGACGCACAATGGACGCCTTCGAGGTACAGCTCGGCTCGCGCGAGCCCGTTGGGCTGCGCCACGATATATCGCTCGGCAAACGCGGGGTGATCGAACTCTTCGTAGCTGCGACCGCTGGCGCGCACCGGCGCCTCGCGGCGCTCCGCAAAGCCGTAGTACGAGTCGAGGCCGTGTTCGTGCAAAATCGCGAATGCAGTCGAGCAGCCGGTGCAGCAGAATTGCCGCTCCAGCGATTCATCAATCAGCGCGCTTGGCACCGGGAGTCCGCAGTGTGCGCACGCCACGTCGGCGGCGCTCGCAACGGCTCCCGAAAATCGTATCGCGTCAGTGCTCATAACGGTCGACTGTCCTCAGGGCTTCGAACTCATCGCGGCATGATCGGGCATCGCCGCACTGCTCGCGGCGCGATTCATGTCGTGGCCGGCCATCACATCGGTTGCCATGCTGAGTCGCCCGCTGATCGCGAGAACGCCCATCAGCAGCACGGTCACCGCACCGAGCGTTGGCAACCGCCGACGGAACGGACCAAACACGCGCTGCGCGCCAACACCAACGGCCACCAGTGCGGGCACGGTGCCCAGCCAGAACACGAACATCACCAGCAATCCGTCGCGAACGCTTCCGGTACCGCCGGCGGTCGCGACAAAGACATAGAGCCAGCCACACGGCAACAGCGTAGTGCCCAGTCCGGTGAAGAGCGCGCGCACGCCGATGGGCTGACCGCGCACGCGCTTCAGTACGCTGCCCAACGCGCGCTGCCAACGCAGCGGTACTCCCGTAGTCGCCACTCCAAGGCGAATACCGCGCTGCGCGGCAATCGCACTCACGCCCCACCCAATCATCAGCGCGCCCGCCACGATCGTTGCCGCATGCGTAAGTCCCGCCCATGCGCCGAGGGTCGTGACGCCGGAGCCAACGAATCCGGCAATTGCCCCGAGCAACAGATAAGACACCAATCGACCAACGTTATACAACGCGTGCGATGACAGCTGCGACGTGAGCGGCGCACGATCGGCGTGACTTGTGCCCGCGTAGAGGCACACGAACCCACCGCACATCGCGGCGCAGTGTACGCTGCCAAGCAGGCTGGCCGTAAGAATGCCGAGGGTGGCGCCAAGCATGCGGTCGATCGGCTCCGATGCGTGATCGCGCTTACAACGAGCCGTGCGCAACGCCCGTGGGCGTCGCACCAGCACGCGCCGACGCGAGGTCGGTGCGCGTGCTGGACACGAAGTGTGCGTTTCCGCGCACGGCGTCGACGCGAACTTCCCACTGCCCGGTGCGCTGCGCCGCCAAGCGCGCACTGTACTGTCCGGGCGCCGACTCCGTGAGATCGGCCGAGAGCACCGTGTTGGCGCGCGCGTTCGCCAGCGCGGCGACGCGAACGGTCGCGCCGCGCACCGGTTGTTCCTGTGCGTCGCGCAGCGTCACCGTCACCGTCGCGCCGCTGGTGTCGATCATGACCAGCGATGCGGACGCGGTCCAGCCCAGCGCCGCACTGCGTTGTTCGGCGGCCATCGTCGAGTCAAATGCGACGGCCTTTTGGTAGTAGTCGGGGACAATCGCGAACGACGGATCGTCATTCGCGACGCGCATAACCCAGATGTTGGCTGCAACGGTGAGTCCGAGCACCACGGTGACGCCGATTGGCCAGCCGATCCCACGCTTCATTTTGCTGCTCCGTTCGGTGAAGGAGTGGCCGAGGCGGATGGGCCGAGCAGCCGGTAGTTGATCGTTTCGTTGTAGCCTTTGCCGTCGCTGACGACAAGCTTCATGAAGCGTTCGCCGTTAGTGAAGGCGCGCGCGGGCAGCACGACGAACATGCTGGTGGTGCGTGACGCTTCGCTCGCAATCGTCATCGGGTTTTCCGGCGCGACAATCGAAACGTCGGCGGCCGTCAGATCGCCGCTCACGAGTCCTTCCACCGTCATGCTGTACGTCTGCGGTGTACTCTGACGGTTGGTAATCTTGATGCGAATCTGATTGGAGATGTGCCCGTCAGCCTGTTCGACGAACGGCGCTTCCAGGCCGCGCATGACCGTAATGTCGGCCGGCGCCTTGGTGAACATCGCCGTGAAGAGTCCGCCGAGCAGCGCGACCAGCACTAACGGATAAAGAATGGTGCGCAGGCGCAGCAGCTTGCGTGGCTTGCCGGCAATCGCGTCTTGTGACGAGTAGCGAATGAGCCCCTTCGGCTTGCCAACCTTGGTCATGACATCGTCGCACGCGTCGATGCACTGCGTGCAGTGCACGCACTCCATCTGGAGACCGTTGCGAATGTCGATGCCGGTCGGGCACGTCTGGACGCAGGCGCCACAGTCGATGCAGTCGCCCGCATTGGGGCTGCGGTCTTTCGTGGCGTGCGCGCGCGGCTCTCCGCGCTGATAGTCGTAGGCCACGATCACGCTCTGCCGGTCGATGAGCGCTGACTGCCAGCGACCGTAGGGGCACACGATCAGGCACGTCTGTTCGCGGAAGTACGTGAAGTTGAACCACACGATGCCGGTAAAGAGCACCACGAAGAAGAACGCCGACGGATGCTGCGTCGGAGAGCTCAGCATCCAGTGATACAGGTTGTCCGTGCCGACAAAGAAGGCGAGAAACGTGTGCGACACGAACAGCGCCATCAAAAAGAACGTGACGTACTTGGCAATGCGCTTGGGCGTGAACCACGCGTGCTGCTTGTCGAGATTGCGCGAACCCGTGTAGCCGCCATCAAACCACCGACCGATGGGGCGGAACAGGAACTCGAGATACACCGTTTGCGGGCACGCCCACCCGCACCACGCGCGGCCGAAGAACGCGGTCAGCAAAAAGATGCCGATCACGCCGCTGCCCAGCACGAACATGAACAGCAGCGTGTCGGTGGGGAGGAACGTGTAACCCATCAGCGTGAACTGACGCCGGGGCAGATCCATCAGAAAAATCGGTTTGCCGAAGATGCGCAGATGCGGCGCCGCAAAGAACAACGCCATCAACGCGTAGGCCACCGCGCGCCGTCGGTTCCACCACTTGCCGTGCGACGGCTTGGGGCGGATCCAACGACGCGTTCCATCTTCGTTGAGAGTGGGGAGAACACGTCCCCCCACTTTCGGTGCTGCGGCTGTACTCACAACGAGCTCACTCTTAGGTGCTGCGGTTGAGGCGAACGCGCCGAACGCAACGTCTTACGGCTGCGCCAGCGTGCCCTGCGGTGCTTTCGGATTGGCCGGATTGGTGCCGTGCAACGTCGTCACGTAAGCCACCACCCGTTCCAACTCGTCCGGCTTGAGCAACTTGCCCCACGCCGGCATGCCCTTGTCCAGCACTCCGGCCGTCACGGTCTTGTAGACATCACCGATCGTGCCGCCGTGGAGCCAGTAATCATCCGTCAGGTTCGGTCCGATGTTGCCGCCGCCGTCGGGACGATGACAGACGGCGCAGTTCTTGGTGAACACTTCATGGCCTGCTTCGACCGCCGCCTTGTCCGCGACGATCGCCAACAGTTTGTCGGGCGACACTTCGGCCGCCGGCGCTGGATGCGCCGCGGCGAACGCCTTCATGTCGTCTTCGTAGTCGGCAATCCGACCTTTGCCGTTCCCGATCGGTCCGACGTTGAAGTAGTAGATGATCGAGAAGATCACCGTGCCGGCAAATGTCAGCAGCCACCACCGCGGCATCGGATTGTCGTACTCGCGAATGCCGTCGTACTCGTGCTCCATCAGGCGATCGTTCGGATCGTTTGAATTCTTGGCGGCCATGAGTCAGCGCTCCTGCGCGCGAGCGGTGGATGTCGCGGCACTCGCAACGCGCACCGCCTGAAGGTCGTCGTTCAACGGAAGCATCGCGGCGTCGCGCAATTCCGCGCGCCGCGACGGTTTCCAGGTGTAGATGGTCACCGCAATGAAGACACCGAAGAAGATCACGAGCGCGACCTGGGCGTAGAACGACAACCCGGCGGCCGCCATGATGTCGGAGAGTTTCATCAGTGCGACCCTCCCGGAGCGGTCACCGCGCGACTCCCGGTCGAAGCCGTCGCACCGCCCGCTTTGATGTCACGTCCCAGTCGCTGCATGTACGCGACGATCGCGACGATCTGCTTGTCTTCCAGTCCCTTCGGGCCACCTTGCTCGGCGATCGAGGCCGCAATCGTCTTGGCCTGATCGCGTGCCATCTGCTCGGCCTTGTTCACCGCGTCGCCGTACGGCACACCCAGCATCGACATCACGTCGACGCGCTTCTGAATGACGCTGAAATCGAGCGAGTTGGTGAGGAATTGCGAGTACGACGGCATGATCGACTTGGCCGTGACCGCGCGCGGGTTGTCGAAGTGGCGCACATGCCAGAGATCGGGATACTTGCCGCCTTCGCGCGCGAGATCCGGGCCGATACGACGCGAACCCCACAGGAACGGATGATCGTAGACCGACTCACCCGGCTTGCTGTATTCGCCAAAGCGTTCCGTTTCGTAGCGGAACGGACGAATCATTTGCGAGTGGCAGTTGAAGCACCCTTCGCTGATGTAGAGGTCGCGACCCGCCAGTTCGAGCGGCGTGTACGGCTTGACCGACGCAATCGTCGGCACGTTCGACTTGATGAGGAACGTGGGGATGATTTCGAACAGTGAGGCAACGACAACCGCGAGCACCGTCAACACCGTGAACAGCAACGGCGCCCGTTCCCAACCGCGGTGCCAGCGCGCGCCCGTAATTCCGGCCCACACGCCACCCGTGCTCGGAGCATCGTGCGCATCCGGCACGTACTTGCCCGACAGCGGGGCGGCCTCGAAGACCGGCACTTCGTACTTGGCCGGACGGCGGGCCCACGTCATCAGCACGTTCCAGCCGAAGATCAGAATGCCGATGATGTACATCGTGCCACCCACCGCACGCATCCAGTACATCGGCATCAGCTTCATCACCGTTTCGATGAAGTCAGGATACTGCAGCCGGCCGGTTTCGTCGAACGCGCGCCACATCAGTCCCTGCGTCACGCCGGCACTGTAAATCGCGACCACGTAGAGCACGATGCCGACGGACGCGATCCAGAAGTGCACTTCCATCGCGCGCTTGCTGTAGATCTCCGTCTGGAAGATGCGCGGCAGCAACCAGTAGATCATGCCGAACGTCATGAAGCCGTTCCAGCCCAGCGCGCCCGTATGCACGTGCGCAATGATCCAGTCGGTGTAGTGCGCGAGTGCGTTGACGCTCTTGATGGAGAGCATCGGGCCTTCAAACGTGCTCATGCCGTACGCGGTAATGGCGACGACAAAGAATTTGAGAATCGGATCCTGCGCCACCTTATGCCACGCCCCACGCAGCGTGAGCAGGCCGTTGATCATACCGCCCCAGCTCGGCGCCCAGAGCATCACCGAGAAGAGCATGCCCAGCGTCGACGCCCATTCGGGCAGCGCGGTGTAGTGCAGGTGGTGCGGGCCGGCCCAGATGTACATGAACACGAGCGACCAGAAGTGCAGAATCGACAGCTTGTACGAGAACACGGGGCCGTCGGCCGCCTTGGGCATGAAGTAGTACATGAGCCCGAGGAACGGCGTCGTGAGGAAGAACGCCACGGCGTTGTGTCCGTACCACCACTGCATGAACGCGTCCTGCACACCCGCGTAAATGCTATAGCTCTTCAACGCACCGGCCGGAATCGACAGGTTGTTGAAGATGTGCAGCACGGCGACCGTCACGATCGACGCGATGTAGAACCAGAGCGCGACGTAGAGGTGTCGCTCGCGACGCTTGGCGAGTGAACCGAAGAAGTTCACCGCAAATGCCACCCACACGACGGCGATCGCGATGTCGATCGGCCATTCGAGTTCGGCGTATTCCTTGGCTTGCGTGAAGCCAAACGGCAGCGTGAGCGCGGCGCTCACGATGATCGCCTGCCACCCCCAGAAGTGAAAACGACTCAAGCCATCGGAGAACATCCGTGTCTTGAGCAGTCGCTGGGTCGAGTAGTAGCAGCCGGTAAAGAACGCGTTGCCGGCGAAGGCAAAAATCACCGCGTTCGTGTGCAGCGGCCGCAGGCGTCCAAACGACAGCCAAGGCGTATTGAAGTTGAACATGGGATTCGCGAGCTGCAGCGCGATCAGCAATCCCACGAGCATGCCCACGACACCCCAGAGGAGGGTCGCGAACAAAAACTTGCGTACGATGTCGTCGTCGTACGAGAAACGGTCCAGGAGCGCTCCGGTGGTGGAGCGCGACGGCTGGGGGCCGGGTGCAGGGGTCATCAGAATCCTCTGACGGGTTCAAGGTCCGGGTACTGCAACCGAGAGTATGGGCAACTGCACAGCGCCAGCCCGTCAGGCGGGACTTGTTTATGAGTCGGGGAATCCCCGATCTCGGGGTGCGAATACGCAGCCGATTCTGAGAAACTCGCAAACCACGACATGGCAGCGACTTCCCCAACCCCGTCCAAGTGGGCGTCTGGAGTGTATCCAGCGCCAGATCGGACTATGTTTGTACCTCTCGTTTCCCCGAGGCCCTAGCTCATGCGCCACGACGATAAAGCTCTCTCACGCCGCGACATGCTCGCGACGGCCGCCGCTCTGCTCGTTTCCGCCCGGCTTGGTGCCCAACCGGCCAAAGCGGTATCGGCCAGCACCGGCAAAGCCCCCATTCGCGATATCGTGGTCTACAAAAACCCGAACTGCGGCTGTTGCGGCGATTGGGTCAAGCACATGCGCGCGAATGGCTTCAAGGTGACGGTGCACGACATGACCGACATGGATTCGGTGAAGCAGAGCATGGGCGTGCCCGCGTCGCTCGCGTCCTGTCACACCGGCCGCATCGGTAAGTACTCAATAGAAGGGCACGTACCCGCCGATCTCGTCGCCAAGCTGGTCGACGAACAGCCGGCTGGTCGTGGACTCGCCGTTCCGGGAATGCCGCAAGGCTCGCCGGGAATGGAGCAGGGTGGCAAGAAGGACAAGTACGACGTGCTCCTCTTCGACGCGTCCGGCAAAACGCGCGTGTACGCCTCGCGGTGAGTGCCACGGTAGTGAGTACCACGGTAGTGAGTGCCATGGCGATGAGCGACGGCGCGGTCGACGAGCGCGAACTCGTGCAGCGCCTCGCGCCCGACTCCGAACCGGCCGACGACACACCGCACGCACCGCCGCCGATTCAGATCGGGGATGTGTACGTGCACCACGCGGAAGAGCGCGATATCCCCAACATTGTCGCGCTCAACAATCTCTATGCGCCCGACGGACTGACGCTGCATCGCAGCGAAGCGTTCGTTACGGCGCACCTGGCCGACTACCAGGTGATCCGCAACGATGACGGCAGCATCCTCGGTCAGGTCGCGCTCGACGAATACTCGCCGTCGCTGGTCGAATTGGTGTCGCTCGCGGTCGCGCCCGACGCGCAGGGCAAAGGTATCGGTCAGCGACTCATCACCGCCGCGCTCCATCTCGCGCGCGAGCGCGGCTATCCGGAGCTCTTCGCGATTTCGCTCGCCGACTCGCTCTTTCTGCGCATGGGCTTTCGCGAGTCGAGCATCGTGGAGTATCCCGAAAAGATCGCGCGCTACCGCACGATCTCGCGATCCGAGTTGTCCATCGGTCGCAAATTCTGTTTCTCGATGAAGCTGCGGTAGCGGGCTCAGTTCATCCCTCGTCGATCGCCTCGCAAATGCGGCGCGAGCCGGCACTCCGTCAGATCCGCTCAATCCGCGGTGCACAGTTCAAGTGTTTGACAGCGTCTACCCAATGTCGAACAGCGCACCACGGATCGAACGGATTAGGCAGATGACGCGGATCGCTCCGTTTGTGCTTCGGAATCCGTGCTCATCCCGCAGCAATGATGCGCGTTCATCTCACTCCTATTGCCTCGCGAGTGCAGCGCGCGCTGGTACTCAGTCAGAATTGAACAAGATGAACACCGATTGAAACGGATGAACACGGATCCGGCGAATGACATCGAACAGATCCGTGTTCCTCCGTCAGATCCGCCCAATCCGCGGTGTGCAGTTCGCTTTGTCAAAGTCTTGATGGAGTGTCGAACAGCGCACCACGGATCGAACGGATTAGGCAGATGACGCGGATCGCTCCGTTTGTGCTTCGGAATCCGTGCTCATCCCGCAGCAATGATGCGCGTTCATCTCACTCCTATTGCCTCGCGAGTGCAGCGCGCGCTGGTACTCAGTCAGAATTGAACAAGATGAACACCGATTGAAACGGATGAACACGGATCCGGCGAATGACATCGAACAGATCCGTGTTCCTCCGTCAGATCCGCTCAATCCGTGGTGTGCAGTTCGCTTTGCCAAAGTCTTGATGGAGTGTCGAACAGCGCACCACGGATTGAACGGATTAAGCCGATAACGCGGATCGCTCCGTTTGTGCTTCGGAATCCGTGTTCATCTCGCCGCAAAGATGCGCGTTCATCTCAAGCCTATCGCCTCGCGAGTGCAGCGCGCGCTGGCACTCAGTCTGATTTGAACAAGATGAACACCGATTGAAGCGGATGAACACAGATCCGGCGAATGAAATTGAACGGATCCGCGTTGGTCCGTCAGATCCGCCTAATCCGCGGCGTGCAGTTCGCTTTGTCAAAGTCTTGATGGAGTGTCGAACAGCGCACCACGGATTGAACGGATTAAGCAGATGACGCGGATCGCCCCGTTCATACTTCACGATCCGTGTTCATCTCGCGGCAAAGATCCGCGTTCATCCCACGCCAAACGCCTCAATTCGGCCGCCGCGACGAACCGTCTAACGCGCACCGCATCTCGCGCTCCGCAGCTAGCGTACCGCAAAACACCGCCGCATCCACGGCAAAGCCGCGAGCTAGGGCGCCACGAGTCGCGTTGCAAGCGCGCCGTGCATCGCGATTCGACCGCGTGATGAGAGCGCAGTGACGATCGCGTCACGCGATGTGCGCGCGAGATACTTGCGATCGGCTGCGCGGGCGAGTCGCGGAGTCTCGACCGCGACGCGGATGGCGGCGCCGCGCAGGGCCGCCACGCGCGGCACGTTGGCGACGAGCGTTTCGCTGCCCACCCAGCTCAGAGCGCTCGCATCGCCGTGGTCGCTGTGCGCCGAGAACGCGAGCGGCACGATCGGGACATCGGCTGCGCGTGCCGCCTGAAAGAGCGCCGAGCGGAACGGCAGCACCTGATGTCCATCGGTCGTTGTCCCTTCGGGAAAGAGCATGACCGTCGCGCCTTCACGCAGCGTGCGCTCGAGGAGTGGCAGCACACGACGAACGTCGCGCAATCGCGATCGGTCGATCCACACCACGCCCAGCGCGTCGGCAAATGTGCCGATCACCGGCCATGCGCGCACCTCGCGCTTGGCCACGAACGCGCAACGCCACGTCGCGAGCGTAACCACGATGTCGAGCCACGACAGGTGATTCGCCACCAACAATCCGCGCGCCACGCTCGCGTGCCCGTCCACGGTGACGCGCACACCCAACGCGCGCAGGATCCCCTGGGCGCATCCGCGCGCAACCAGTGGCGCGACCACGCGCCGCCACTGGCGACGCGGCACCAGTACGGTGAGCACCATCGTCACCGTCGTCACGAGGAGGGCGACGGCCAGTGCGGCGATACGCAATGGACCGGCGAAGAACGCGTGTCTCATGGCGTGGCTCACACGAACAGCGACCGATACACGCGCGGATCCATCGCGTCGATATCGAGCAGCACGAGGAAATCCGTCGTGCCAAATTCGCGATCGACCGCCGGCGCACCGCAGACGCGCGCGCCGAGGGAGAGATATCCTTCCATGAGCGGCGTCAACGTGGCCTGCAGCGCGGCCGACGTCGTGAGCGGACGGGCGCGTCCATCGTCGGGCAACGCGCGCACCTCCGGGCGCGGACGCACGAGCACGCGATCGTGCATCACGCCACGCGCGTGAAGCGTGCGCCACGCTTCCTGCGCCACCGACACATCCGTGCCCGGCAGCGAGCAGCACCCAAACACGAAGCGTTTCGCATTCCATTGCACGTAGCGCGCAATGCCCCGCCACAGGAGTCGCAGCACGCGCCCCGTGCGATGCGCCGGATCGACGCAGGCGCGACCGACCTCAATTCCGTCGGCCAAAATTGCACCGGGCACGCCGCCAAGTTCAAAGAACGCGCTGCTGTAGAATCCGTGACGCGACGCCGCCATCACGGCCGTTTGCACACGATACGTGCCGACCACGTCGCCGGTGCGCCGCTCGCAAATCATGAGATGATGGAACCACGGATCGCGCGCGTCCTGATCGAGCGAGTCGCTGTCGGCCAGCGCCTCGGGATGCTCTTCAGAAAAGACGCGGTAACGCAGCGCCTGTACCGCCGTCAGGTCGGCGCGCGTCCAGGCAAAGCGCATCGTGTAACTGCCGGCATCGACCAACCCCGGCGGTATGGCGTCGGCGTGGTGCGGAAAGACCACCGGATCGACCAATGTGATCGCCGGCACAAACGGGGTCTCAAGTGCGGAATAGGAACGCGCAAGCATCCGTGCTCCGTGTCAGGCGTCTCGTGATAGGAGGTGGGTCGCGCATCACCTCGCAGGAAGACCGAACGACCGCCGGTCACCACACGAAACCCTCAGCGCGTCGCAGCGCGATGCCCATTCAGCGACGGCTCCGTCACGGTCGCGCCACGGCTTGCGCCATCACCGCGCTTCATCGCCTCGCGAGGGCTGTGCGGTTCGCGATCTCACATCCCGTAGTCCACATCCGTGTTCATCCCCCCAAACAATTCGAAATCCAATCGATCACCGTCGCCAGCGATGCGCACCGACCGTCGGCGCAAAAAAAACCGCCGCCCGAATTTCGGACGGCGGTTCGAGCAGTAACGCGGCGACGGACTTAGTTGCCGCCAGGCTGGCCCGGCTTGCGGATACGGAAGTCCTTGTGCGAGTCGCGCTGCAGCGTCTTGAGCGAATCGACCCACGCCGCGGCGTCGGCGTTCTTTCCGGCCTTGAGCGCAGCCCGCATCTTGCCCACCGACTCAATGAACTTGTTCATGCCGGCCTTGTAGTCGGCCATGAACTTCGCCTGATCGGCCGCGGGCACCTTTTCCTTCTTCGCCGGCTCGAGCGTCAACGCCGCCTTGGCGTTCGTCTCGATGATGTTCAGCTGCTCCATCGTGTCCGCGTTCTTCGTCGGATCATCGATCTGACGACCCACGGCCTTAAACGCCGTGTTGATCGCCGTCATCTTCTTGCCCAACGGCGTTTTCTCTTCTTCTTGCTGACCATACGCCACGCGCGTCAGGGACAGCGACAGTGCCGCGACAACGCCGAGGTGACGAATACGAAGTTTCATGTCGTGTGAGCTCTGCAGAAAAGTGCGGTGTGATAGGCGCAGACGAGGCGCCGGCGATCTGGGTGTTGCAGGCCATCGAAACGCTCTGTACCCCGACATGGGTGCCAAGGATGCATCTCATGCCTGAACTACTGGTAAACTGTACGGCTACCCGGGCCGAAGCGCTGGGACCCGCCTCTCGCCCCCAGCAAATGGAGACCCGGCCGGTCCCGAAAGTCGGCCGATTTCCGGCCTTTCCACTGCCACCCGAGCGCCCCAGCTTACCCGGCATGCAATTCATCGACCCCCGCATGCCCAAGCGGATCGACCGCTGGCGCAGTCCGGCACTCGGTCTCGAAATGCCCATCGTCACGTATGGGCACGCTGGCCAGCCGGTCCTGCTATTTCCCACCGCCGCGGCCGATTTTCTCGAAAACGAGCGCTTCTTTCTCGTCAAAGCCGTTGAGCCTCTGATTGCTCAGGGACGTCTCCGGCTGTTCTCCATCGACAGCATCAATCGCCTCGCCTGGATGGACCGCAACATCCCCGTCCAGGAATCGGCGCGCCGACAGGCGTTGTACTCGCGCTACGTCGAAGATGAAGTCGTACCGTTCATTCGTCACATCGTTGGCGATGGCGGTGCGCGCGCGCTCACGACGGGCGCCAGCTTCGGCTGCTTTCATGCCGCCAACGCGTTCTTCCGTCGCCCCGATCTGTTCGGTGGCGTCATTGGCATGAGCGGCTTCTACGATCTCGCGCCCAGTTATTTCAAGGGCTACAGCGACGACAACTGCTACTTCAACAATCCCGCGTGGTACGTGGCCAACATGGAAGGTGGTGCGCTCGACACGCTGCGTCATCACAGTCGGATCGTGCTGGTGGCGGGTCAGGGCGCCTATGAAGCACCCGATGCCACGCGCACCTTTCACGACCTGCTCGATCGCAAAGGGATCGGACACACTTTTGATTTGTGGGGCCACGATGTGAATCACGACTGGCCCTGGTGGCGCAAGATGCTGCCACACTACCTCGAACGGTTGGGAGTTTGATGCGACGCACGCTCTGCTCAGCGTTCACGCTGCTGATCGCGGCCACGCTCCATGCGCAGCCCGCAAAATCCGCCGTCTCAACGCAGCCGCTGGCCTCGGCCGATTTCGCCACGCGCCTGGCGCACGTGAAGGCGCTACTCAAAACCACACCGCTCGTCGACTCGCACAACGACTTGCCGTGGGCTATGCGCGAGTTCGCCAACGCGCCACTCGACGTCGACGCGTACGATCTGAATAAGACCACCAAGGGCATGACGGACATCAAGCGTCTGCGTCAGGGTTTGGTGGGCGGACAATTCTGGTCGGTGTACATCCCCGGCGAGATTCGCGATTCCGGGTACGCGCGCGTGCAACTCGAACAGATCGATATCGCGCGCCGCGTCATCGCGCGTTATCCGAAAGATCTCAAGTGGTCGCTCACCGCGGCCGACGTGCGCGCCGCACATAAGGCGGGCAAGATAGGCTCGCTGCTCGGCATGGAAGGCGGTCACGCCATCGAGAACTCCCTTGGCGCCCTGCGCGCCTACTACGAGCTTGGCGCGCGTTACATGACGCTCACGCACAACGTCACGCTCGACTGGGCCGACGCCGCGCTCGACAAACCGAAGCACGGCGGACTGACCGCATTTGGCAAAGAAGTCGTGCGCGAGATGAATCGCCTGGGCATGCTGGTCGACCTCTCGCACGTCTCGCCCGGGGTGATGAGCAACGCGCTCGATGTCACCGAAGCGCCGGTGATCTTCTCGCACTCCGCTTCGCGGGCGATCACAGATGTGGCGCGCAACGTGCCCGACAGCATTCTTGCCCGCCTGCCCAAGAATGGCGGCGTAGTGATGATGACGTTTGTGCCCAGCTTCACTTCGCAGGCCGTGGCCGACTACGACGCGCGTGTCACGGCCATTCGCGATTCGATTGCGAAAGCCCACCCCAACGACAACGACGCGCAATTCAAAGCCGTTGCCGCGTGGCGCGAGTCACACCCGAGCCCCAAGTCGACCATCAAGGACGTTGCCGACCACATGGATCACATCAAAAAGGTCGCCGGCCCCGAACACATCGGCATGGGCGGCGACTACGATGGGATCACAGAAACGGTCGTCGGCCTGGAAGACGTGTCGAAGTATCCCGACCTGCTGGCCGAATTGATCAAGCGCGGCTGGACCGACAAGGAGATCCGCGGCGTGGCCGGTGAAAACGTATTACGCGCTCTGTCCCAAGCCGAAATCGTGTCGGCCCGACTCCGTAAGACAAGACCGGCCAGCACCAAGACTATTCAGCAACTCGATCGCGTCTCGGCGCATCAATAGCCGTAGTTTCGGCAACTGCAGGAACTGCATTTCACCGCAGCCGTAAATTCGACAACTGCAGGAACTGATTTTCACCGCAGCCGTAAATTCGGCAACTGCAGGAACTGATTTTCACCGCAGAGGACACAGAGCACACAGAGGAAACGCCCAAATAAAAATTTGCAGTTCCTCCGCTTCCTCTGTTTCCTCTGTGTTTCAATTGCAGTTCCCGCAGTTCCCGCAGTTCCCGCAGTTCCCGCAGTTCCCCGCAGTCCTCCCGCCGTAGACCAGCAGCCGTGCTCACACTCGGAGTGATGTTATGACCGTCGATCGCCGCACGTTTCTCAAAACGTCAGCCGTGCTCACTGGTGCCATGAGTATCGGTGCGCTTCCCGCGTTTGGTGCGGACGGCGTGCGACCGCATTTCACGCGACCGGAAGCTGGATCGGCGCAACCAAAGCCTTTGCGTATTCTGATTCTCGGCGGCACCGGCTTTATCGGGCCGTATCAGGTGAAATACGCGCTTGAGCGTAAACACAAGATCACGCTCTTCAATCGCGGCAAAACCAACGCCGATCTGTTTCCCGACGTCCCGCGTCTCATCGGCGATCGCAATTTGCCCGACGGACACGATGCGCTGAAGAAGGGAACGTGGGATGTCGTCATCGACAATCCAACGGCCAACCCAACGTGGGTGCGTGGTGCCGGACAAGCACTCAAAGGACGAGTTGGCCAGTACATTTTCGTCAGCACCATCTCCGTCTTTAGCGACAACTCCAAGCCCGTCGACGAAAACGGACCGCTCAACAAGCCGAGCGATATCGACGCGCCGTACAATGCGCAGGCGTACGGCAGCAACAAAGTGCGTTGCGAGCAGGAAGCGAAAACGCAGTTCGGTGACAACGTCACCATCGTGCGGCCTGGACTCATCGTTGGCCCCGGTGATTTGAGCGATCGCTTCAGCTACTGGCCGGTGCGTATCGACAAGGGCGGCGAGATTCTCGCGCCGGGCACACCCAACGATCCCGCGCAGTACGTCGACGCGCAGGATCTGAGCTCATGGATTGTTCGACTCGCCGAAGCGCACACGCTCGGCACCTTCAACGCCACAGGGCCGAAGACGCCGACCACCATCGCCGAAATGTTGTACGGCATCAAAGCCGTGACGACGAGCGATGCGCACTTCACGTGGGTGCCGGCCGATTTCCTCGCGGAAAACAAAGTGCGCGCGTGGAGCGATATGCCCGTATGGGTGCCAGCAACCGGCGCGACCGCGGGCTTCATGCGCGTGAACTGCCAGAAGGCGTATGCCGCAGGGCTCACCTTCCGTCCGCTCGCCGACACGGCGAAGGACACGCTCACCTGGTACCACTCGCGGCCGGCCGCGGAGCAGGAAAAGGCGCGTGCGGGACTCGCGCCCGATCGCGAGCAGGCCGTGCTTGCGGCGTGGCACGCCAAGATGGGCAAGTAGCGCGTGAAGATTCTCATACTCGGCGGCACCGGTTTTATCGGGCCGCATCAAGTGGAGTATGCGCTGTCGCGCGGGCACACCGTCACGCTGTTTAATCGCGGGCAAACCAATCCCGGGTTGTTTCCGAACGTCGAGAAGCTTGTCGGCGATCGCAACGCACCCAACGGGGAAGGGTACGCGAGTCTCAAGGGTCGCACGTGGGATGTCGTCATCGACAACCCCACGCAGATTCCGCGCTGGGTGCGCGAAGCCGGTGCCGTGCTGAAGGACAACGCGCAGCGCTATGTGTTTGTGAGTACGCTCTCGACGTACAAGTCGCGCGCGAAGATCGGCATGAGCGAACGCGACGACGCGATGCTCAACGAGCCCGCACCCGCTGACGCCGAGCCGCCGAAGGCGACCTACGGACAGCTCAAGGTGCGGTGCGAGAACGATGCCAAGGCAGTGTGGGGCGACCGCGCGCTCATCGTGCGTCCCGGACTGATCGTCGGACCCGGTGATCTCACCGATCGCTTTTCGTACTGGCCCATTCGCGTCGAGCAGGGCGGCGAAATTCTCGCACCGGGTACGCCAGACGATCCGGTGGCGTTCATCGATCAGCGCGACCTCACCGAGTTCATGATTCGTCTCTGCGAAGCGCAGGCCAGCGGCACCTACAACGTGGTTGGTCCGCGCGTCACGCTTTCGATTGCTGAGATGCTGTACGGCTGCAAAGCCGTGACCACGAGCGATGCGCGCTTCACGTGGGTCGACGCCGATTTCGTGCTCGCAAACAAGTTGCGCCCGTACACCGACTTGCCCGTGTGGGTGCCGCCGCGCGGCGAAAGCGAAGGCTGGGCGCGCATGGATACCACCAAGGCGCGGAACGCGGGACTCACCTTTCGTCCGCTCGCCGATACCGCGCGCGACACGCTCACCTACTATCACGCGCAAACGCCCGAGCGACAGGCGGCGCTCAAAGCGGGCCTCACGCCCGAGCGCGAGAAGCAAGTGCTCACCGCATGGCACTCCAAGGTCGGGTCATAACATGAAGATTCTCGTCCTCGGCGGTACCGGTTACATCGGTCCGCACCTTGTGCAGCATGCGCTCGACAAAGGTCATACCGTGACCTTGTTCAATCGTGGCAAGACCGCGCCCGGGCTGTTTCCGAACACCGAGAAGCTCATCGGCGATCGTGATCAACCTGACGGACACGCAGCGCTCAAGGGACGCACGTGGGACGTGGTATACGATCTGCCGACGGGGAAACCGAAGTGGATTGTCGACGCAGCCGCTGTACTCAAAGGCAACGTCGGTCAGTACGTCTTCATCTCGAGCACGGCGGCGTACAAAGATTTTACGGCCTCGTTTCCCACCGAAGAGTCGCCGGCCCAGGATCCGTCTCCCATTGACGGTCCCGAAGCCGCTGCCGCGCAATACGGCCCGCGCAAAGTGCGGTGCGAGATGCTCGTCCGTGAGAATTATCCGATCGCGACCATTTCCCGTTGCGGACTCATTGTGGGCCCGGGCGATCTTACCGACCGCTTCACCTACTGGCCGGTGCGCATCGAGAAGGGCGGCGAAATTCTCGCACCGGGCAATCTCGACGATCCGGCACAGTGGATCGACGTGCGCGATCTCACCGAGTGGCTCATTCGCCTTGGTGAAAACAAAACGGGTGGCACGTTCAACGCCGTTGGTCCCCGCACCGTCTGCGGTATCGGCGAATTGCTCTATGGTATCAAGGGCTGCTTCAGCAACGACGCGCACTTCACGTGGGTACCGCAGCAATTTCTCACCCAACAAAAAATCCGCTCGTGGGCCGAGATGCCTGTGTGGAGTTACACGGGCGCGAGCACTGTCGCGTTCTGTACCAGCGTGATCGACAAGGCAAAGGCAGCGGGACTGACGTTCAGACCATTGGAAGACACCGTGCGCGCGGCCCTCGCGTGGTATCACTCGAAACCGGCGGCGGAGCAGGAAAAGTTGCGCGCCGGGATTTCGCCCGAGCGTGAGAAGGAAGTGCTGACGGCGTGGCGCGCACAACAGGGCGGGGGCGAGTGAGCGGAGTTTTCGTCGTATGGATTCGTGTACGCATCGAGCGACTCGTCACCATCGAAGACGGTGAGTGGCGCGCGACGCTTCTGGCGTTCACGTTCTTCTTCTTCCTGCTCGCCAGCTACTTCGTGCTGCGCAGCATCCGCGATACCCTCGGCGTGCAGGCCGGTGTTGGCGCGCTGCCGTGGCTGTTTACCGGCACGCTGGTGTCGACCCTTGTGCTGCAGCCCGTTGCAGGTGCGCTGGTGAAACGGCTCCCCGTGCGGAAGTTCATTCGCACGGTCTATCGGGCGTTTCTGCTGTGCCTGCTGTTCTTCTCGGCCAGCATCAGTTGGTGGCCGCACAGCGAGAAGTGGCTGGCACCAGTGTTCTTCGTGTGGACGAGTGTGTTCAACCTGTTCGTCGTGTCGGTGTTCTGGGGCTTCATCTCCGACAACTTCACCAGCGAACAGAGCAAACGCATGTACGGTTTCATTTCCGTCGGCGGCACGTTGGGCGCGCTCGCGGGCTCTGGCATCACGGCGTTGCTGGCCAAGCGCATTGGCATGGCCGAACTCGTGCTTGTGTCCGCCGTGATGCTCGAAATCGCGGTGCAGTGCGTGCGTGTTTTCCCTCCGAGTTTCCGCACCGATACACGCCTGCGTGAAGAACGGCGAGAACCCATTGGCGGCAGCGCATGGAGCGCCTTCCAGCATGTCGCGCGCTCGCCGTATCAGCTCATGATCTGTCTCTTCATGCTGCTGTTCACGATCGGCACGACGCTGCTCTACTTCCAGCAGGCCGTCATCGTGAAAGAAGCATTTCACGATCGTGCGTCGCAGACGGCGTTCTTGGCGCGTATCGACTTCACGGTGCAAGCGCTCACGCTGCTGGCGCAATTTTTCATCACCGGGCAGGTCATTAAGCGCCTCGGCGTCGCCGTGACACTCGCCATTCTGCCGGTGATGAGCATTGTCGGCTTCACGGCCATCGGCATGTGGCCCGTGCTCGTGGTGTTTGTCACCTTCAACGTGTTACGCCGCGCAGGCAACTACGCGTTCTCGAGTCCCGGACGTGAAGTGCTGTTCACAGTGGTGTCGGCTGAGGACAAATACAAAGCCAAGAACCTCATCGACACCGGGGTGTATCGCACTGGCGACCAGATTGGCGCGTGGACATCCAGATGGATCACGAGCTCCGGGCTCGGTATCGCCGCCATCTCGTGGATCGCGGCGCCGATGAGCGCGGTGTGGTTGTTTGTGGCCCTCTGGCTTGGGCGTCGCCACGGGAAACTCCAGGAAGCCGAGCAAAAACGGCTCGCGTCAACCAGTCAGTTGGGCGCGCCGATCGGTGGTCCGCTGCCGTTGTAGCCACTCGCGAGCAGGATCGCCTCAGGATCTCTGATCGCCAGCAGATCACGAAGTGCCTGAGTCTTGTCGGTCGCGCGGGCGTAATACGCCTGCGCGATTCGGTAGCCCATGAAGTATCCCAGATCGCCGGGCCACTGCGCATTCGCGTTGTCGGTAATACCGCCCTGATTGTATAGCCAGCGCTCAACACTCGTGCCGCTTCGCTCCGCGGCAAATGCCGCGAAGAACTCCTTTTCGCGCGTTTGCCACACGGTATAAAACTGAAAGTACGACGGCGCGCCCGATGCGAGCGACCCGACAAATTCCGCGCCGCCTTCGTTGAGCGACCGCGCGAGCAGCGTGGCGCCACTGTTGCTGCTGCGCGTTCCGGCGGCGATCTGCAGGAGGTGCGTGTGCTCGTGTGCAACCAACAGCGGTAGATCGTTCCGCCACGATTTCTGGTTGTTGAGCGAAAACGCGTTGAGTTCACGCGTCGGCGCCTGCGCATCGACACCATAGAATTCGGTGCCGATGATGATGCCATCATTGTTTACGGTGCCGCCCGTGGAGAAGCGTCCGACAACGAAAATCACTGGCGGATAGAACGCCTCCGGAAGCAGCGCGCCGAGGCGCGCATAGTTACTGCGGATCGTGGCAAATACGGCATCATCGGTACCAACGGTGCGCCACCACGAGTTGATGGCGGCGAAATATTGCGGATACGCGCCGACCATCTGCTGCAAGCTTGCGGCGGAGATGCTGCGCGAGTTGGCGAACGTCTTCAGGGCCGCCGACGCCTGATCGAGGTATACCGACTGGTACGCGGAACCGCCTTGCGCATAGGCGCTCCAGAATCGATTCACGTCGTCGGTCAGGAATTGCGCCTCGGCCGGCGTACGAGGAAACGCGCGCGAAGGCGACACCGGATCGTGACAGCTGAGCACACCCGCAACCAAGGCACAGGCCACGACGGATGTGATGCCCGAGCGGACGGCGCGGACTACGTTGAGCGATCTCATATCGATCAGACGTAGCGAACTGCCGGATTGGTTTCAGCTACCTGACGGTACGGAATGGGGGCACCGCGAAGGTCAGCGTTGAGCGAGCGGCCGTACCGAAACGCGCACCTGCACCGTACTCGGTTGCTCGGCAGCAGTAAATCGCGCCAGCCAGATTGCACCGTTTGCCGAGCGAAGAGAGAGCGTGAGCACCGAATCGCTCGATTCTACGATTGAATCAGCGACCAGGCGTCCGACCGTCTTGGAAAACTGCACGCCATCGAACACGGTGCTGTCGATTTGCGCGCCGTTCATCGTGACCGTGCCCCGGTTGCGCATCGTGAAATGCACCATCGCGTGCCCATCGCCGCGATTGTGCGCAAAGATCCAACCTTTCGCGTACGCACCGAGCGGCGTTGGCGGAACCGCGTCCGACGCGTGATCTCGGCAGGCGGTGAGCGCCGCACAAAATGCGGCGCACGCTCCCATGCGCACCCACCACATCGCTCGACGAATTCTCATGGGGAGAGAGTCGGACCCGACGCCTGGCATCGCAAGGCGGCAGTATGAGGCGAGGATTAAATTCGGGTTGCAATCGCTACCCCTGTTCGGCGTGTCTCGATAGAGCCCGCCATTCCCATTCTCGCGTCGGTGCCGTCTGCGATAATCGATGACCAAACCCAAGGCAAAACGCACGCGCTCGGACTCCCTACGCGCCAACGGACACCACGCTGGTGGCACGGCGGCGCCTCCGCGACTCCGCGTCAGGGTGCTCGCGGAGTCCGTGGTCGCCATGGGCCCAGGTAAGGCCGAGCTGCTGCGCGCGATCGCTGAACACGGCAGCATCGCTGGCGCCGCACGCAGCATGAGCATGAGTTATCGGCGCGCCTGGCTGTTGGTGACCACGATGAACAGTGCGTTTCGCGAACCGCTGGTCCACGCGGAAAAAGGCGGAAACGAACACGGCGGCACGACGCTGACCACCCTCGGCAAACGTGTGCTCGTTGCCTACGACGCGCTGCAGGCCCAGGCTGAACGCGCGTTTCGTCCCCTATTAAAGCCGAATTGAAGGCGAATTGAAGGCGCGAAAAATCTCGCTGACGCGCGTGAACCGCGGCAGCATCTGACGAATTCGGAGCGACTGGTGCCGAATCGTGCGTTGTCCGATATATTCGACTCGGTACATCGGTCACCCTCGTTCGTTCACGCCCTCCGTCGTTCACGCCCTCCGTCGTTCACGCCCTTCGTATGCGCTGGCGGTTGCTGTGTTGTGCCCTATCTCTCGTTGCGACTGGCGTGTTGAAAGCGCAGGTGGCCGAATCGGGCATTGACGGTGACGTGCGCGACGAAGCGGGAGCCGCGGTGCTTGATGCTACGGTCACCGTCCGCAACGAGTCGACCGGCAACAGCTGGCGCGTGCGCGCAAACGCGACCGGCCGATTCACACTCGTTCAGCTGCCACTCGGCGGTCCGTATACCGTCGAAGCGCGCGCGCTTGGCTATGAACCAGGCGCACAACGCGCGATCACGTTGCGGCTTGGTGTGCGCGCAGCCGTGCATCTGCGGTTGCAGCGAACGAGCCAACAGCTCTCGGCCGTTCGCGTGGACGCCGAGGCGCCGGTTCGCGACGCCGCCACCGGCGCCAATCGCCGCATCGATGCCACCACCTTGGCCGCGGTGCCGGCGTTGGGTCGCAACTTCACCGATCTCGCCGCGCTCTCGTCGACGTCAGGACCGCAGCTGTCGCTTTTCGGACAGCGATGGACATCCACCGACATTCGCATCGACGGCGCGCAAGCGCGAAACATGCTGCGGGCCGGTGAGTTTGGCGCGGGACCGTTTACGCTGTCGCTCGAAGCCATTCGCGAGTTCGACATTTCAACCGCGGTGTTCGATGTCGCGCAGGGGCGCCAAGGCGGCGGAGCGATTCGCGCGGTCACACGCGCGGGCACCAACGATTGGAGCGGCTCGGTCTTCTCCTACTATCGCGGCAGCACGCTGTCGGCACCGAGTGACTTTCAATCACGTACGCGAGCGCAACGCGAGTTCAACGCGGTCCAATGGGGTGCGAGCATTGGCGGTCCGCTCGTGCGCGACAAGCTGCACGTCTTCTTCGCGCTCGATCGACAGGATTCGAACGAGCCGGTGTTCACCGGCCTCATCCAAACGCCAGCCGATGAGCGCTCGATCGGCATTGCGCCCGATTCACTCGCGCGCGCGCTGCAGGTGCTATCGCGCGTCTACGGGCTCGATACGTCGCGCGCGCAGGTTGGCCGGCTCGACCGGCGGCCGTGGGCCAATACGGCGTTTACTCGTGTCGACTGGAAACCGTCGGCCACGCACGCGCTCACGCTCACGCACAACCTCAACGCGTGGCATAGTCCGCTGAGTGGTGGCGTGGACCTGCCGGTCGCTTTGTTTGAAGCGCGCTCTGACTACGAAAGTCTTGAGCAGCAGGCCACCCTTCGATTGCGGAGCACCGCGCTCAGCGGATTGCAGAACGAGGCGAGTCTCACGTTTTCGCACTCGGAGCGGACGCTCGATCCGGTCAGCAACCTGCCACGCGGTTTTCTGCGCATTCAGTCGCGCCTGAGTGACGGCAGCGCTGGCGACACGCGCGTTCAGTTCGGTGGCAACCGTCTGGCGCCAGACGATTCGCGCGAAACGCAGTGGCAGTGGAGCGATCGCCTCACGATGCCGCGCGGCAACGTGGTGTACGCAGTGGGAACCGACAATGCCCTGACGTCGCTCAACACGTACATCGCCGAGTCGCAGGGTGGGCTGTTTGAGTTTCAGTCAATCGCCGATCTCGAAGCGCGGCGAGCGTTTCGATATTCGCGCACGGTACCGCTGATCGAGTCAGCGCCGACAACCCATCAACAGGTTATCGAACTCGCCGCGTATGCACAGGCCGACTGGCGAGTGAACCGCGCGTTGTCCTTGCAAGCCGGGCTGCGCTGGGACGCGATAGACTTTCTCACGGCAGCGCCGCGCAACCCGCTCGTGGAGCAGGTCCTGAACGAGCGCACCGATCGCGCGCCGTCCGACTGGAAAAAGGCGCAGCCGCGCGTCCAGCTCACGTGGGAGTCACGAGACAACCGTGATCGTGATGGGCGCGATCTCGTCCGAATCGGTGCCGGTCGGTTCGCCGCGGAACCGATCTTTTACCTGCAGCACAACCAGCTCCTCAACGACGGTCGACGCATCGCGGATATCACGCGCACCGGGTCCGCTGTGCCGGTGCCAGACTTTATCGGCTATCGCACGGGCACTGCCGTGGTGCCCGGGATTGGCGGCGCGAGCGCGCCGGCACCGTACGTGAATCTGGTAGGCGAGCAATTCGAAACGCCCTCTGTGTGGAAGGCGAACGCCACCTGGCGACACCGCATCGGTTCGCACCTCTCACTCACGGGCACGTTGCTCGCGACACGCACTACGTCCAACTACATGTATCTCGATCGCAATCTGCGATCGACCGCCGCGTTCACGCTCGACAATGAAGACGCGCGACCGGTCTTCGTACCCGCGACAACGATCGACGCGGCCGGACGCACTCTCAACACGAACGCGCTCGCCGATGCGCGTCTCGGTCGCGTTCTGGAGTTGACCTCAACCGGGCGCGCGACGTCGCGCACCGCCATCATTGACGCGGCCTGGCGTATGACGGCCGACGCATCGTTTGACGTCTCGTATACACGAAACTCGGCGCGCGACAACAGCACGTTCGGCTGCTGTCTCGGACGCACCGCCACCACCTTCACCGCGATTACCGGCGATCCGCGTAGTCTCAACACTTCTTGGGGGCCGTCGGATCTCGATTTCCGCCACAAGCTCGTCATTAGCACCGTCCTGCCTCGCGTCTGGGGTATTCGCGTCGGCGCGCGCTACGTCGCGAGCAGCGGTCGCCCGTTCTCCGCGATCGTCAACGGTGACATCAATGGCGATGAAGCGACCAGCAACGATCTCGCGTTCATCTTCGATCCTGACAACCCATCGACCCCGGCCGCCGTGGCCGCCTCGATGCGTAAGGTGCTCGACAATCCGCACAACGTCGCGCGCGAGTATCTTCGCGCAAACCTCGGCCGCATCGCGACGCGAAATGGCGCTGTGGTGCCGTGGAGCGGACGCGCCGATGTGCGATTCGAACGCGACTTCGCCACGCGTCGCGGACAGTCGTTGGCGCTTTCGCTCGACATTTTCAACGTGGCCAACTTGCTCAATTCGAGTTGGGGCGGCGAGTATCAGTTGCCGGTGGGTATCTCCAATCAGAATCCGGTCGTGCAACGCGTCCCGTTGCTCAATGTGGTTGGCTTCAATCAGAGTACTCGTCAGTATACGTACACCGTGAACGAGAACTTTGGCGTTCTGCAGAAGGCCGGTGCGCCATATCAAATGCAGCTCGCACTTCGCTATCGCTACTGAGCGCTCGCGAGTATATCACGGATTCCGGTAGCGACCAACGTCACCTGCCTGCGAGTGTCCGTGTCACAACTCGAATTGATTGCGCTCGTCGTTCCCGACTACGATTCGGCGATCCGCTTCTTCGTCGATGTGTTGCAGTTCGATCTGGTCGAAGACGTTCCGTCGCTGACGACCGATGGTCGCGCCAAGCGTTGGGTCGTCGTTCGTCCACCCGGGGCAGTAACGGGCATTCTGCTCGCACAAGCCGACGGCGAGACACAGCGAGCAGTCGTCGGCGCGCAGTGGGCGGGACGCGTCGGTCTCTTTCTCCGCGTCGAAAATTTCGACGAGATGCTCGAGACGCTGCGAACAGCCGGGATAGAGATTGAGGGTACCGTTCGCCACGAGTCCTATGGGCGCTTGGTGGTGTTTCGCGATCCCTTCGGCAATCGATGGGATTTGCTCGGCGCGAAGCAGGAAACGGAGCCGGACGCGGAGCACGGGTCCGGCCGTCAAACCGACTGCGCCTTCTGCGACATTCTCGCCGGTCGGCTGCCCGCGACGGTGATCGCCGAAGACGCGGAGTGCATCGCGTTCATCGATCTGCGGCAGTTTCACGACGGCCACGTGTTGGTCATCCCGCGCGCGCATGTCGCGGATCTGCGCAGCGCGACCGACCACACCGCCGTGGCCGTCATGCGCATGCTGGTGCGCGTGACGCGTGCCGTGTCAGAACGCTTTCCCGGCGACGGTCTGAGTATCTGGCATTCGGCCGGCCCCGGCGCGCATCAGGAGGTGCCACATCTGCACTTCCACGTGCATCCGCGTTACGTGGGTGATGACGTGCTGCGGGTGTATCCGACCGCGCCGGAACTCCCCGACCGCGCGACGTTAGAAGTACTGGGCACCACCCTTCGGCGCGCGCTACACAAGGAGGTCAGGTGAACCAACAACGCATAGAACAGCTCGAAGCGGAGCTGCGCCAAGCGCAATTGAACGCCGACGTCGACGCGCTGGACCGTCTGATCGACGACGCTCTGCTCTTTGCGGGGCCCGACGGCGCACTGGCCAGTAAGGCCGACGATCTCGCAGCGCACCGCAGTGGTGTGGTTCGCTTTAATTCGCACGAACCGCTCGCGATGGCATGGCGTGCCGTGAGCGACGATGTCGCGCTGGTGAGCCTCCTCGCGCGCCTTACGGTTCAAATCCACGGATCCTCGGTGACTGGCGACTTTCGCTACACGCGAGTCTGGCAGCGTGATGCCGAGCATCCTGAACGCTGGCGAATCGTGGGCGGACAAGTCAGCGCCGTCTCGCGACCGTCATAAAGTCCTCTCTCTGATTGTCCATGTCACCAGAGTCAGTTCGTCAGCTCGCGCCGAGCGACCTGCCGCTCATGCGCGCCGTCAGTGAACTGTTCGCGGACGCGTTCCACGACGATGAGTCGTATCGTGCCCAGCGACCCTCCGATGTGTATCTGCGTCGGCTGCTCGCCAGCGATTCTTTCGTCGCACTGGCCGCGCTCGACGCCGACATCGTCGTTGGCGCGCTGGCCGCCTATGAACTGCACAAGTTCGAGCGGGAGCGAAGCGAGATCTACATCTACGATTTGGCCGTGGCCGAAACGCACCGTCGGCGCGGCGTCGCGACAGCGTTGATTCGCCGCCTGCAGGAGATCGGTGCCGAGCGGGGCGCGTGGGTAATCTTCGTGCAGGCCGACACCGAGGCCGACGACGAGCCCGCCATTGCGCTCTACACCAAGCTTGGCAGTCGGGAAGATGTGTTGCACTTTGATATTGCCGTCGCGGCCTCGCCGACCTCTCTTCACACGGAATGATCAATGACTCGCGCCCAAGTGCTCATGCTGTCTCTTCTCGTCGCGGCGACCGCGGCCACGTCTCACGCGCAGCAAACCAAAACAAGCGCGATTCTCGGCGCGACGTCGACGGTTCCCGTGGTCATGACCACCAGTTCGCCCACCAACGATCCGGTGGCGGCGCGCGCGGACACTCTTGCAGCACAGGGTGATGTTGCGGGTGCGGTCAGCTTTCTCGAGTCGAAACTTTTTCCGCACTCCACCAACGCGGCGGCGTGGCAGCGGTATGGATTGCTGCAATGGCGACTGGCCGCGGCGAATCGCAGGGCGGGGTCGATTGCCGACCCAAAGACGATTAAGGCGCTGCAGCGCGCCGATAGTGCGCTGCGACTCGCCACACAATTTGCCCGCGATAGCGCCGAATACTGGCTGTCGCTAGCACATTTCAATTTGCAGAGCGGTGTGTCGACGATGCGCTTCGCGGCGCAATCACAGATGTCAAACGCGGTTGAAGCGGCGACGCGCGTGGCCGATTCGGTTCGCCTGGCCGAGAGCGCGGATGAATTGGGGATGGCCGTGTGGCGCCGTTTTGAATCGACGCGCAACCGGGCCCTCGTTGGGGCGGGGCAGCACGCGCAATTGCAGACCGATGGCCGGTGGAGTCGTGCACACGGCAAAGACTACCTCGAAACCTTTGCCAAGAAAATTCAACCGCCCACCGGTGACGCCGACTACGCGAGCGCACTGGAGCAGTTCCGCACGGCGATGCGCGCGCGACCGAACGCGCTGCAATACAGCCGCCACATGTACATGGGGCTCGCCGTTGGCAAACAGTGGGAAGCGTTGCTGACGCTGGCATCATCGCGTGCCACGGCCAGTGCGTTCGATGCCGATGCGCGACTCGCGCGCGGATTAGCGCTGCAGCGGTTGCGTCGCGCACCTGAAGCGAAGGCCGCCTTCGACAGCGCGCTGGTGATGATGGATGAGAACGAGAGCGGCAATCTTTTTCGCATCGATCGTATTCTGCCGACGGGGGCCAACGTGCTGACTGGTGCGCGCGGCATGGATCAGAAGTCGTTTGCGACGCTGCCCGCTGGTCAACGCACGACGATGAGCGCGCTCTTTTGGACGCTCAACGATCCCAATCCGGCCACACCGGAAAATGAAGCGTATCTCGAGTTCATGGCGCGCATCGTGCAGGCCGATTGGCAGTGGTCCGATGCGATTCAGGGCTTGCGCGGTGTCGACACCGATCGCGGCGACATTTTCGTGCGCTATGGCCCGCCCGATGACGAGATGACGCTGAACGGCATCTCGAGCGTGCAACAGGATATCGGTGTCTTTCAGGAGAGCGGCGGCAGCTCCAGCAGCCAGGACGTCGGATCGACTATCGCCTGGATCTACAACTCGGGCGAAGTGTTCTTCTTCGACGTGGCGCCCGGTTTTGGCACGGCGCGCACACCGCTCACCGATCAGAAGTACGTCGCCGAAGTCGGTTCCGTGAAACCGGCGGCGTGGACCAATGTCGCTGCGCCGCGTCGCGTAGACTCATTGCCGCTGCGCACGGTCCGCTTCCGTGGCCCCGGTGATTCCACCGACGTCGTCATCGTGTCGCGCATTCCGCTGCGTTCGCTCGTGGCCGACACGCTCAGCGCACTCGACTCCACGAGTATCGATGGCACCTTGCGCGTCGACGTGGCCACTATCGACGGGGCGGCACGTGTGGTGTCACGCGACAGCACGAAAGCCAATCTCACTCGCCAGAACTTCAGCCACAGCACCACGCGCACGTGGACGCGCCGCGTGGGCACCGGTGCCGCGTTTGTTCGCGTCGATGCGACGCTCGTGGCCGCGCACAGCGACGAACAGCGGGCAGCGATGGCGACGACTGCGGTGGATGCGCCGCGACCGAGCGGCTTCGCGCTCAGCGATGTGCTGCTCGTGACGGCCGCGAGCACGCCGACCGGCAACGCCGCGCGTTGGCGCGATCTCAACGTCACGCCATCGATCGGCACGTACCGCGCCGGCGACAAAATCGGCCTCGCGTGGGAGACGTACGATCTCACCGAAACAGGCGGCAACAACAAATACCGCATCGCGCTGCATGTCGAACGCCTCAAGCGCACCGGTGCGGCGGGGCTCGCCATTCGCCTCGTCGATCAACTGGGCGCCCTGCTCAAGCAGGAGCGCGCCACGAGTGACCAACTCACCTTGACGTTTGATCGGACCGTGGCGGCCAGGCCGATCCAGGTCGACTACCTGGCGCTCGACTGGCAGGGCGACGCGCGCGGCGAGTACCGGCTCGTCCTGACCATCACCGATCTGCAAACCAACAAGATCACGAACCGCGAAACACGGTTCCGGATCGACTGAGGACCTGAAGAGCCACCAAAGGGGTGGCGGGGACGGGCAGCGAACTCGCGCGTCCCCGCGTAAAATGCGTTAGCTCCTCCGACTCCCGCGTCGGACGCCTCGGCCAAGTAGTTCCGACCGAACGCCCCCCCTCCGCGCTCCATGAACGACACTGGGAATCCTACGGGACCCGCGCCCGACCGGCGCAATTTCCTCACCAAAGTCGCGGCGCTTGCCATCGGCGGACTCATTACCGTCGTCGCGCCCGTGGCCGGGCTCTTCACGCTCTTCGACCCGCTGCGTCGCAAGTCCGATACGCGCGGAATGGTGCGCGTGGCGTCACTGGCATCCCTCCCCGAGAACGGCGAGCCACGCAAACTCCCCGTGCTCGACACGCTCGTCGATGCGTGGAACAAGACCGACAACGTCCCCGTCGGCTCCGTTTACGTGCAGAAAACGGGCAAAGACGCCGTGCGCGTATTAAACGCAGTCTGCCCGCACCTCGGCTGCTCGGTCGGCTACAACGCCACCAGCAAGGGCTACTTCTGTCCGTGTCACAAAAGCAGCTTCGCGGTCGACGGGAAAATTCTCGATCCGAAAAGTCCAAGCCCACGCGGCATGGACGAACTCGTGGCCGAAGTGCGCAACGGTGAGGTCTGGGTGAAGTTCCAGAACTTCCGTAAGGGCTCTCCCGAAAAGATTCCGGTCTGATGTCCGGCAATTCCAACTGGCTCGACGAGCGCACCGGCTACAAATCGCTCGTCCACGAAGCGCTGTTCGAGAACGTTCCCGGCGGTGCCCGCTGGCGCTACGTGTGGGGCAGCACGCTCACGTTCTTCTTCGCCGTGCAGGTCATCACGGGACTCTTCCTGTGGATGTCCTACAGCCCGAGCTCACAAACGGCGTGGGAAAGCGTCTACTTCATTCAGCACCAGATGTGGGGCGGCTGGTTCCTGCGCGGCCTCCATCACTTTGTCGCACAGGCGATGACGGTGCTGCTGGTGCTGCACCTCATGCAGATCATCATCGACGGTGCGTACAAGGCGCCGCGCGAGGTGAACTACTGGTTTGGTGTGGTACTGTTGTTGCTCACGCTCGCGTTGTCGCTCACCGGCTACCTGTTGCCGTGGGATCAGAACGGATTCTGGGCGACGGCCGTCAGCACGAACATCGTGGGCATGAGCCCACTCGTTGGACAAGACTTGCAAGAAGTGGTCGTCGGCGGCGCGAGCTACGGTCATCACACGCTCACGCGATTCTTTGCGCTGCACGCCGGACTCATTCCGGGACTCATCATCGTGTTCATCGTCGGACACGTGTATTTGTTCCGCAAACACGGCATCACGCCCAAGCAGCCGCTCAAGAAACAGGACGAAGGCTTCTGGCCTGACCAGGTGTTGAAGGACGCGGTCGCGTGCCTCGCCGTGCTCGCGGTGGTGATGTTCTTCATTGTGCGCGAACATGGCGCGCCGCTCGGTGCGCCCGCCGATCCATCCGAGCAGTTCTCGGCCGCGCGACCGGAGTGGTACTTCCTGTTTCTGTATCAGCTGCTCAAGTACTTCCCGGGCAAAACGGAAATCATCGGCGCCATCATTCTGCCGACGATCACGATGCTCGTGCTGGTCGCGATCCCGATCATCGGCAAGTGGAAGCTTGGACATCGCTTCAACCTGGGCTTCATCGGTGTCATGCTGTTCGGCGTTGCGCTGTTGTCATGGCAGGCCGTGCAGGCCGACAAGCATGACGCCGACTATCAGGCAGCGCGTGTGAGCGCCGAGCGCGATGCCGCGCGTGCGGTGGAACTTGCAAACGTGGGCGTGCCGATCACCGGCGCGATGTCGCTCATGCGCGGCGATGCGTACACCCAGGGTCCGCGCATCTTTTCACGCAATTGCTCATCGTGTCACCGCTACGACGGACACGATGGCATGGGCAACGCGTTGCCCAAGGATTCCATCTCCGCGTCCGATCTCAAAGACTTCGGCACTCGTGCGTGGGTGGCCGGCATGCTCGACGCCGATAAAGTGCTGACGCGCAAGTACTGGGGCGGCACGGTGCACAAGGACGGCGACATGGCGCTGTGGTTGTCCGATCATGCGCCGGAGTCGGATGAAGAGAAAGCGATGCGCAACAACGTCGTGCTCGCGCTTTCCGCTGAAGCTCAACTCAAATCGCAGAACGCGATCGACAAAAAGGACAGCGCACAGATTGCGATGGGGAAGGCGTTTCTGAGCAACGAGAAGAGCGGCTGCGCGGAATGCCACAAATTCTACGAAGCCGGCAAGGACAATCCGGAGTTGACTGGCTACGGATCGCGTCAGTGGATGATCGACTTCGTCACCGATCCGGCGCACCAACGCTTCTTCGGTCGCGACAACGATCGTATGCCGCGCTTCGGTCCCGAGAAGAGCCTGAGCGACAAGGAAATCGCGATGGTAGTGGACTGGATTCGCGGCGAGTGGTTCGTGCCCGGAAAATCGAAGTAGCGGCCGCCGGTCAGCAAATCACAGCGCGTGTCCAATGGCACGCGCGGCGGCGAAGGCGAGTGCAAACACAGCACCAACCCAAAATGTCGCGAGTGGCGTGGACGTGCGGGCATGTCTCGCGCGCCACGCCCCGAGCGCCGACATCGCCCACCCGCTCAGCACCGCGCCGACCACCGGCAACACGACACGCACGCCCATTCCGTACTGATGCACGCGACCGGGCAACACCAGCAGACTGCATGCCCCGAGCGCACCGCCGATCGCCGCATATTTGAGCAACGCGCCCGCGCGACTCCGCTCGCCCGACGGCGCGCGCGAAGAAACGCCTGTTGAGGTGCCCGTTCAGGTGCCCGTTGAGATGCCCGCTTGCAAACGCTCCCGCTCGACACGCCGGTCGAACCATGCATCGAGCAAAGCGACAGTTCCCTCGATACCAAGTTCGAGCGCAAATTCAGCCACCGCCGCAACCACTTCAATCACGCCTTCGACCATGAGAACTATTCAGAAAAGGTATTCGAGAGACACACGCCCATGAAGTCTGACTACTGGAATGTCGACGACGATCAGGTCATCGAGAAAACCGGACACCCACTCTCGCACTGGAAGAAGGTGCTCTCCGCGTTCGACGCAACATCGCGCAAGTCGAATGATGTGGTGAAACACCTGCAGGATGAACACAATGTGCCGCGCTACTGGGCGCGCACTCTCACGACAAACTTCTTGAAAGCGAACGGCAAATAACACGCGCTCATACCAGTACCAGTACTAGCAGTTAATACCAGTACCAAGTACCGCGTACCAAGTACCAAGTACCAAGTACTGCTGTTCCGCAGTACTCAGTATGTATCAATCGTCCAGATCGCAATCAACCCGCACCACGATTCGCGCGTCAGCGACGCCAGCGTGTGCGGAATCGTCGCCGGTCCAAAGTACACCTCAATACCGTACACATTGCGCGTCTGAATCGCGTCGAGGCTCTCAAGCCCGTTCATCGCCACGTTGTCCATCACCACCGGAAACACGCACTGCTTCACCGCCCCGCGCGTCATGACGCGACCGCGCGTCGAGACGGCGCGACGCACCCCGGCGGAATCGACGATCGAAATGCCGCCGATCCCGCGGATGATCTGCAGCACGGAGCTCGACGAGCGTCGAATGATCTCGGGGCGCGTGATGAAGGTGCCAGATGCCCCCGATGCCGCGCGTTTGTCGAACTCGCGCAATCGCGCGGGCAGCGCATCGACGAACATCGTATCGGCCCCGCTACCCACGGCAGTTGCGCCGCCGAAGGTCGCTTCGGCCGTCACAATCGTCACACGTACATCGCGCTCGATGTCGCGCAGCTCAGGCGTGAGCATCACCGTCTGCTTCCCGGCGGCGCTTCGCGAGTTCGACGGCGTGGCTTCGATCGTGACCGTCGTCGCGAGCGGCACTCCGCAGAACGAGTACGTTCCACCCAACGCGCTTTCAGTGACCAACGTTCGATTGCGCCAGGCGAAGCCCTCGCTCCCGATCGCACGAAACTGTTCTCTCCAGCTTGCGGTGACGCGCACGTCGCCGACGCCAAAGTTGGTCTGATCGGTCACGCGGCCGCGGATGCTCCCCGCGGTGTCGATCTTCGCGACGCACATCCCCGATGCCGACATCGCGGGTGCGGCCACTGATGCGCTCGGGTCCGGTGTCGCACCCGCCGAATCCGCCGCCAATACCGACGTCGCCACGGTCACCTTTGGATCACTGGCGTACAGCAGCGAGCTGCCGGCGCGCAACGCTTCCACTTCGCCGCCGGTGACATCGAGACCGTCGAGCGCGAGCGTGGTCGCGTCACTCGGAATGGGTCCCGTCAGTCCGGCCGAAACGCGCTTCTTCACCATACGCGGCATGCGCAGCTCCCACCGCTTTACAAACCACAGCGATGTCGGCGTTTGGGCGAATTCGACCGTCCCGCCGACGCGCACGCGCGACATCTCGCTGGCAATCGGCTCGTAGCCGAATTCCACCGATTCCAGCACATGCCTGGTGCGGTGCAACCACATCACGCCGCGAATATCGACGCGCGACTTCAACGTGCGATCGTTCGTCGCGCGATCCTTGGTGGCGCGCACCGGTTCGAATCCCACGCCAACGTAGTCCGCGCGATCGTGCGAGCCGTTGATCAGCTTGAAGCAGTGCGTGCGCACGAACGATTCCGAGAGCAATACATTGGCGTCGGGCGCACGATAGATCGTGCCATCGTCAACGGTGTAGACGTAACCGCCGCGGGCGAGTGAGTCGGGCGATACGCTCGTAAACGGCCGCGAGGTTTCGCGTTCGATTGTCATGCGCTCGATCGGTGCCAGCTGCCGCCCGCGCACATCTTCGACTCGCGTAAACGTCGAGAAGCGCGCCGAGAGATTCGTGGCATCGGCCGCGATGCTGCTGGCCAGCAGCGCTTTGCGGGCTTCCTCGTAGAGTTGCGCGACCAGCAAGCCGCTGTCCGGGCGCACGGTGCACGCGTTGCGATCGGTGACGTCGATGGCCGCCAACTGCACCGGTGCATTGACGAGCGTTACACGAATCGGCGCGTCAGTGCCGGCGGCCAGTCGGTGCGGACCATCGAGTTGCGGCCGCTGCCCCATGCGCAGTACCTGCAGCCACACTGGACGTGTCGTGGAGGCGCGCAGCGCAAACCGACCATCGCCCAGCGTCGTCGCGCGCGCCAACACCGAATCGCGCTGCTCTGACAACAGCAGCACAATCACGCCATTGGCCGGCGTCACGCCGTCGACCTGCACAATCGTGCCGTTCAACACGCCTTGGGTAACAACACCCGGCGCGACAGCGGTGGGAGCAGTCGTCGTCTGTGCGAGCGCGGACGAGCGAGGCCACGCGAACCACCACGCGAGCCACCAGGCGATCAAGACCCACCGCGGGAGGCGGAGCCGGAATCGAGACATATGGCGAATGTACGCGCGGGTAGGCGAGCGCGCCGCCCTATGAAGCTGCTGCGGTCACCTCAACGATCTAGCCCGCCGCTCGTTCTCATCTTACGATCCCTCCGCGATCCGTCGATCGGTTTTTCGCGGCTCGGCCCACCCTCCCGGTCGAGCTTCCCACCGCTGCCCCATTCCGCCCATGCGCCGCATCGTCCGTCACGCCGCCACTCTGGCCTTGGCCGCGCTGGCCCTGCCGCTCTCGTTGCAGGCCCAAGCTGCTCCGGCCAAGAAGGCCGCACCAAAGACCACCAAAGAAGCGCCGAAAAAGAAAGAGCCGTTGGTTGAGTTCGAAATGATGACGTGGCCCGAAGTGAAAGCCGCGCTCGAAGCCGGCAAGACGACCGCGCTCTTCTATACCGGCGGCACCGAACAGCGCGGACCGCAAAACGTGAACGGTGGTCACACCCTCATGGGCAAGGCCACCGTCAAGGAAATCGCGCTCCGACTCGGCAACGCGATCGCGATGCCGGTGTTGCCCTACACACCGAACAACGCGAGTGCGACACTGCCCGGCACGATTGGATTGACGCCGGAACTGTTGAGCCTCACGCTCGAGCGTCTGGCCGAACAGGCGATTGTCACCGGCTTCAAGAACGTGGTGCTGATGGGCGATCACGGTGGTGGGCAGCCCAACGCCTACAAGAGCGTCGCCGATAAACTCGAAGCCAAGTACGGCCCGCAGGGCATTCACGTCTATTTCTGCGACGAAGTGTACGCCAAGGCGCAGGGTGACTTCGACAAGATGCTCGCCGACAAGGGGCTGCCAGTGAGCTCGCACGCGGGCATTCCCGACACCTCGGAAATGCTCTACCTCGGCGGACAGGAGTGGACCCGCGAGGAACTCATTCCCACGGCCGTCGGTGATACGCTGCCGCGCGGTGCCGCGCGCGATCCCAATGTGCCGCGCGTCAATAACGGCATCACCGGCGACGCCCGCAAATCATCGCGCGAACTCGGCAAAATGGCCTTCGAGAACAAGGTCAATTACGCTGTTCGCCAGATCAAACAGTTCATCCCGCAATAAGGCCTCAGCAAGCCCCTTCGCGCGCCACAGCACTCCGCGAAGCAGTGCACCACGGGGTATCGTGAGAGAAGGCTCCAGACCTTCATCGCACGATACCCCGTGGGCTTTTCTGCGTGGGCTCTTCCCCCAACTCTGCCATGACTTCCGTTCTGTTGCGCACCGCGTTGCTGCTCGCGCTCTCCAATTGCTTCATGACCTTCGCCTGGTACGCACACCTCAAGGATCTGAGCGCGAAACCCTGGTACATCGCGGCGCTGCTCAGCTGGGGAGTGGCGTTATTTGAGTACCTGTTGCAGGTCCCGGCCAATCGCATTGGTTACACCGCCCTCTCGCTGCCGCAGCTCAAGATCCTGCAGGAAGCCATCGCGCTGGCGGTCTTCGTGCCGTTTGCGCTGCTGTACATGAAGCAGCCCATCAAGTTGGATTATCTGTGGGCGTGCTTGTGTGTGATGGGGGCGCTGTACTTCATGTTCAGGGCGCAGAGTTGAGGGCGAGAGGTGGGAGCGCGGTCCTCCGGGGGCGGCCAGTGGTCAGACGCGAGCGCGAGTTCGAGAGGTCCGAACCTCTCCAACTCCGACTGTCGACTGGCCTCTGACCACCCCCGAAGGACCGCCCCTGAGTGACCGCCCCCGAAACGCTCCCACCCCACTCACTTGACACCGTTAAGTGAACCCCCCATACTCCCCCCATGACCACTTCCTCCATCCGCTCCGGCAGTCTCGCCCGCCGGGAACGACAGAAAGCCGAAACGCGCCAGGCCATCCTGGACGCGGCGCGGGAGCTGTTCGTAGCGGAGGGGGTGGAGGCCACCACTATGCGGGCGATCGCGGCCAAGATCGGGTACACCCCGACGGCGATCTACCACCATTTCCAGGACAAGGACGCGTTGCTCATTGAGTTGTGCCTGAGCGACTTCCGCGCCCTGGCGCAGGCGATGCTCAAGATTGGCCGGATCGAGGATCCGGTGGAGCGGCTGCGGCGGATGGGCATGGCATACACCGACTTTGCGCTTGATAATCAAAGCCAGTATCGGTTCATGTTCATGACACAAATGCAACACTTCGGCGAAGACTCGAACGGAGTGCCGTTCAAAAAACCCGACGAAGACGCCTACGACTTTCTGCTCACCACCGTCAACGAAGGCATCGAAAAGCAGCTCTTTCGGCCCGAGCTCACCGATGCCCCCGAGCTCGCCCAGATGTTCTGGGGCGCCATCCACGGCGTCATCTCGCTTTGGTTTACGCACTGCAAAGACCCCAACATCGCCCTCCGCGAGCCGCGTGAAACGGTTCGCACGATGTGCGCTTCGATGATCCGCGGCGCGCTGCGAAACCCGCCAGACTGACCGACCGTACCCAGTCTCATCCCCCACAACCTCACGCAGCAACCAGGGCGCCTCGGCGCCCTTAAAAAGGCCTCGTTACTTAACGCTGTTAGTTTGCAAATCACCGTTGCCACACAAACCGATGTTACGCAAAACGCTCCCTCCAACCGCACGCCTGCTTACCGTCACCCTCGCGTTCGTCGCGCTCGCACCAACGCGCGCCGTCAACGCCCAGGCAGCGGCATCGGCCAACACGTGGGCGGGCGGCGCCGCACCGCCGGCGCGATCGGTCCTCGATGGCTACGTCGCGGAAGCGCTGCGCGCCAATCTCGCGCTCGCCCAGCAGCGCGCCGAGGTCGACCGAGCTCACGCCGCCGAACGCGAGACGCGCGCACGGTACCTGCCGTCGGTGGACATCAACGCGCGCTACTCACAGACGAGCGGAGTGGTCAACATCGGGGACTTCATCAACCCCGCCTACACCGCGCTCAATCAGCTCATCGGACAGCCGCGGTTCCCGACCAACGTCAACGCCACGCTCCCCTTCAAGCAGGAGTCGAAGGTCGAGCTCACGTTACCGCTCTTCAACGACGGGCTCAACGCGGCTGCCGTCGCGGCCCGTGCGCAGCGTGATCTCGTCGGCGCGTCGCGACGGGTCGCGATGCGCCAACTCGCCGCCGATGTCCAGCAGGCGTGGCTCGGCTATGCCAGCCTCGATCAAGCCGTGCAGACACTGGAAGCCACGTTGCCGGTGCTCGACGAGAACCTGCGCGTCAGTCAACGGCTCATCGATGCCGGTCAAGCGACCCCCGACGCGCTGCTGCGCGCACGGGCTGAGCGCAGCGACATCGCGCAACAACTCGACGATACGCGTCGCCAACGCAACGCGGCCCGCCGAGCCTTCAACCTGCTGCGCGACCGAGATGGCGATGACGTCGTAACGCTGAGCGCAGACAGCAGCTTGCTCGCCGCGCCCACGCAGTCGCGCGACGCGCTCGTGGCCTTCGCCATCACGCATCGTGAGGAACTGCAGCAAGCGCAGACCGGCATTCGGCTCGCCGATGCGCAGCGACGCGCCGCCACGGCGGGCTATCTCCCGTCGCTCGCGCTTTCGGCCAGCTATGGCATTCAAGGCAATCAGTATCGCCTCAGCAATCGCGACGACGTTGGTCTCGTGAACCTCGTGCTCTCGTGGAATCTGTTCAGCGGCGGCCAGACCACCGCGCGTCGTGAAGCCGCTCTGGCCCTGCGCACCGAATCGTCGTTGCGCGTTCGCGAAGCGGAACGCGCCGTGCGCCTGCAAGTCGCCAATGCGTACGACGCCGTCGAATCGACGCGCAACGCGTTGGTCACGGCCAACGATCGCTACGCCTCAGCGCAGCGCGCGTTTGTGCTGGTGCAGCGCCGCTTCGCCGAAGGTCTGGCCAATCAGGTGGAGTTCATCAGCGCGCGTTCGTCGTTCACGGCGGCCGCCATCAATCAAATCCTCACCCGCTACACCTTCGCCTCACGCGTGGTGGAGCTCGAACGCGCGGCCGCGCTGCGCTCGCTTCCGGAGTAATCATGACGCCCGCTCGTTTCGCCATCATTGTCGCCGTCGCCACTCCACTGCTCGCTTCTCTCTCCGCGTGCGGTGGCGACGCCGACGCCAAAGCACCCGACAAAGGCGCCGCGCCCATCACCGTCGCGGTGGAGGAGGTGTCCACCGATGCCATCGCGCAGCCGGTTACCGTGACCGGCACGTACGGCTCGCGCGACGAAATTCCGCTGGCCTTCAAGATTGGTGGCGTTGTTGCTCGCGTCCTGGTCGATCAAGGAGCGACGGTCCACAAGGGGCAGGTGCTCGCCGCGCTCGACCTGCGCGAGATCGACGCACTCGTCGACAAAGCGCGCGTCGGTGTCGACAAAGCCGAACGTGACGCCGCCCGCGTGAAGCGTCTGGCAACGGACAGCGTCGCGACCCTCACGCAGGCGCAGGACGCCCAGTCCGCGCTTGATGCCGCTCGCGCGGACTACGCAACGGCGCGGGTCAATCGCGAATACGCCATCATCACGGCCCCAGACAACGGGGTGATCTTGCAGCGACCGGTCGTCGCCGGCACTACCATCAACGCTGGCGCAACCGTACTCACGCTTGGCGCGACGAATCGTGGGCGGGTGCTGCGCGGTGGGCTTGCCGATCGCGACGCATTGCGCACGCGCGTCGGCGACAGCGCCTCGGTCAGCTTCGACGCGCTTCCCAACGTGCGCTTTCATGGCACGGTAACGCTGCTCGGCAAAGCGGCCGACACCCGCACCGGCACGTACACGGTGGAGATCGCACTGCGCAGTACCAAAGACGCGAACATCGACGCACTTCCGAACGGCCTGGTTGGTCACGCCAACATCACCGTCCGCGCCGCATCGAACGCGCTCTATCTGCCGGTCGACGCGCTGCTCGAGGCCAACGCCGATTCGGCGACGGTGTACACCGTGGGCAGCGAGTCGCCGCATAACGCGAATGGTGGGCAGATCGCGGTCGCAACGCCGCACGCCGTGCGCATTACGCAATTGGTTGGCGACAAGGCCGCTGTAACTGGTTTGGCAGACGGCACACGCGTCATCACACGCGGCGCGCCATACGTGACGCCAGGTGCCCGTGTCCGCGTGGTCGGGGCGGACGCGCCGATTGCGAAAGTTGGAGGCGCTCCGCGATGAACGCGCTCAGTGGCTTGGTCTCGTTCGCCGTGCGCCGCTGGCAATTCACGGTGCTGATGTTTCTCATGTTCGCCGCACTTGGCGTGACGAGTTGGATGGCGATTCCGCGTGCCGAAGATCCCGACTTTCCGGTGCCGATCTTCACCACAATTGCCGTCTATCCGGGCGCGACGCCAGAAGATATGGAGCAGCTCGTAACCGAGCCCGTCGAAAAGCGCTTCAAGGCGTTGACCGACGTGAAGAAGCTCACGTCGACGAGCTCCGACGGATTGAGTGTGGTGCGGGTTGAATTCAACTCGGATGTCGACGTCGATCGCAAATTCGACGAAGTGCAACGCGAAGTCACAGCGCTGCGTCCCGACCTGCCGCAGTCGCTGCAGCGATTGGAGGTAAAGCGCAACGAAAATTCCGACCTCACCATGTTTCAGCTCGCGTTGGTGGCTCCTGCCACGCCGTACGCGCAGCTTGACGACGTTGCCAAACGGTTCGCCGATGCGTTGGCGCGGGTGAACGGCGTCAAACACGCCGATCGGCACGCGGCGCCGCCACGCGAAATGCAAGTCACACTCGATCTTGGCAAACTCGCCGCGCGCAATCTCACACCGGCGCAGGTGCTCAATGCCCTTGGCAGCGACAATACGCAGATTCCCGGCGGATCAGTCGATGTCGGCACGCGTCGATACAATGTCGCTACGGCCGGTCGCTATCGGTCGGCCGAAGAAGTTATGCGCACGGTTATCGGCGGCGGAAATGGCGCGGTGATTCGGGTTAGCGACGTCGCGACTGTGGCGTGGGGCGACGGCGACGCCGTCCATCTTGGTCGCTACAACGGACAGCGCGCCATGTTTGTCACGGTGGCCGTGCAGAAGGGGCGCAACGTGACGGCCGTGCGCGATGCGGTGTGGGAAGAACTGGATCTGCTGGAAAAGCAGCTGCCCCAGGGCATCACGCTGGCGCGTGGGTTTGATCAGAGCCGCAATGTTGATGCGCGGCTTGCCCGGTTGGGCGAGGACTTTGCGATTGCCATTGCACTCGTGCTGGTCACCCTGCTGCCACTGGGAACGCGCGCGTCAATTGTGGTGATGATCTCCATCCCGCTTTCGCTCGCGCTGGCGATCGTGCTGTTGAACGCCACCGGGTTCAGTCTCAATCAGCTCTCAATTGTCGGCTTCGTCATTGCGCTCGGACTATTGGTCGACGATTCGATTGTAGTCGTTGAGAACATCACGCGATTCCTCCGTAACGGTGCGACGCGCGTTGAGGCGGCGGTCGAAGCCACGAAGCAAATCGGTGTCGCGGTCATGGGAGCGACGGCTACTCTCATCTTCGCGTTTGTGCCGCTGTTGTTCCTGCCGGGCCTGTCCGGCAAGTACATTCGCTCGCTGCCAATTGCCGTGGTATACGCAGTGGTCGCATCGCTGCTCGTATCGCTCACCATCATTCCCTGGCTGGCGAGTCGCATCATGCCGCGCGAAGAGTCGGCGCACGGCAACAAGGTGCTGCAGTGGCTCGACGGTGGCATCCAGCGCACCTACGCGCCGCTCTTGCACCGTGCGTTGGCTGCGCCACGCCGTACGTTGCTCATTGCCGGTGCATTGGTCGTGGGCGCGTTAGGGCTCGTGCCCGTGGTAGGCTTCTCGCTCTTCCCGAAGGCGGGCACGCCACAATACCACGTCGACATTGAGACGCCCGAAGGCACGTCGCTCGCCGAGACGGATCGCGCGGTGCGATTCGCCGAGCGGGTGATCGGCACCCATCCGGAGACGAAAGCCATCTTCGCCGATATCGGCAAAGACAATCCGCAGGTGTACTACAACGTCTTTCAGCGAGCGGAATCGCCCAACCGCGGGCAGTTGCTGGTGCTGCTCAATCACTACGACAACATCAAGACGCCGCGCAGTCTCGACTCGCTGCGCGCGGCGCTCGCGCAATATCCGGGCGCGCGCATTGAGCTCAAGGAATTCGAGAATGGTCCGCCCATTGATGCGCCGGTGGCGATGCGCATCGAAGGCACGAACCTCGATACGTTGGCCCAACTCGCGGCGCGCTACGAGCAGGTGTTCAGCAGCACGGAGGGCACGCAGTACGTGAACAACCCGCTGCGGCTACGCCGTTCCGATTTACGACTCACGGTGGACAAGCAGAAGGCCGGACTGTTGGGTGTGCCGAGTGCGGAGGTGGAACGTACCCTGCGCCTTGGCATCGCCGGACTCGAAGCCGGGAAGATTCGCGCCAGCAACGGCGACGAGTATCCGCTCGTGGTGCGAATTGCGCACAACGGCCATCCGTCGCCGGAGGCGCTCGATCGCATTCAGGTGAGCAGCGTCTCGGGCGCGATGATTCCACTCGCACAGATTGCACAGGTGGGCTTCAACGCGACGCCAACGGTCATCGACCATCGCGATCGTCAGCGCGCGGTCACCGTCACGGCGTATGTGCAGTCGGGCTACAACACCGATGCGGTTACCAAGGCCGTGATGGCCTCGCTCGACAGCATCCCGCTTCCGCCCGGGTATGTGATGCGACCCGCCGGCGAAATCGAGAGTCGACAGGAGAGTTTTGGTGGCATCGGTGGCGCCATCATCGTGGCGGTCTTTGCCATTCTCGCCATTCTCGTACTCGAGTTCCGCGATTTCCGCACCACGCTCGTGGTTGCCTCCGTCATCCCACTCGGCATCGTCGGCGGTATCGTGGCGCTGCTCGCGAGCGGCTACACGCTCAGCTTCACCGCGATGATCGGCTTTGTCGCGCTCGTGGGCATTGAAATCAAAACGAGCATTCTCCTCGTCGATTTCACCGACCAGCTGCGCGCGCAGGGCTTCTCGCTCGACGACGCAATTCAGAAGGCGGGCGAAATTCGCTTTCTCCCGATCGTACTCACCACCCTCACCGCGATCGGTGGTCTGCTGCCGCTCGCGCTACAGGGATCGGGGCTGTACTCACCGCTCGCCTGGGTCATTATCGGTGGCCTTATCTCCAGTACGCTCATCGCGCGCCTGGTCACGCCAGTGCTGTACAAAATGCTGGCGCCGGAGAGGGAGGAGAGAGCTGAGCGAGAGGTTGTGGTAGTGGGGGCGTTGGCGCCGGCACACTGAGACGGACGGCGTGCGGCAGTTGTCAGACGGCAGACGCCAGCGGTCAGTTTCAGAGGCTTCGAAACTCTGAAGCTGACAACTGACGTCTAATCGCTGACAGCTCTCGACGCGAACTTCGCCGTCCTAGTTAGTCCAACTCCACAATCTTCCTCTTCGCCAGCATCTCCCCCACTTCCACATGCCCTCGTTTCGTGGCGAGTTCGCTGGGAGTGGTGCCGTCATCCATGTAGGCCTGCGGATCGGCGCCGCGCGAGAGGAGAAGTTCGCATAGCACCGTGTCGCCGCGCGAGGCCGCGAGGTGGAGCGGTTGGATGCCGGTTTCGCCACGAGCGGAGACGTCGGCGCCGGCGAACACGAGTCGACGAACGAGCGTGGCGTTCGTGGCACCGGCAAGCGCGGCGTGCAGCGGCGTATTGCGCGTGGCGTTGGTTGACATGGCGTCGAGCGGTGCGCCGTTATCGATGAGATACGCGGCGCACTCGTCACGCCCGAAGAACGCGGCAAGATGCAGTGGAGTCCAGCCATCGCTGCTGCGGCGCGAAATCAGATCGGCATCCCGATCGAGCGCTTCGTTGAGCGCCGTGCGATCGCCAAGTGCCGCCGCTTCGCATGCGTCGTAGGGTC
Organism: uncultured Gemmatimonadaceae bacterium; assembly: GCA_966096095.1. GTDB lineage: Bacteria > Gemmatimonadota > Gemmatimonadetes > Gemmatimonadales > Gemmatimonadaceae > Gemmatimonas. The sequence goes on from CBHTUR010000013.1 coordinate 103,131, forward strand.
GGTCGCCTCGCACGAGCGGCGCGAGCTCAGCGGCCGACGCGTAGACGCAGAAAAGCACCAGCGTCTCGCCGGCGGGTCCGCCCTGCGTGCGCACCTCCGGATTCTGCGCGATCAGTGCCGCGAGCGCGTCGGCGTCGCGCGCTCGAATAGCATCGATGACTACATCACTTGCTCGTGTCAGCATCAACGCGCTCCCTTGGTGTTCCCCGCGGCGCCCTTCACTGGAACGGTGTTGAGATTGTTGCTGGCATCCTTCAGTCGGGCAATACTTGCCCGCGCTTCGCGCAGTTGCGCTTGCACGGGCGCTTCGCCATCGGCCCAGAGGGCAAGGAAACGCTCGTACGATTTGATCGCGCGATCGCGTTCGCCAAGGCTTTCAAATAATTTGCCGCGCGCCATGTAGCTGCGCACGTAGAGCGGCCACCCGACTTCGGGATTCAGGCGCGACATGCGCGCGACGTCGATGCTTTCGTACGTCTCGGCGGCCTGGCGCGTGTTGCCCAACTGCGCCAGCACCTCGGCCCGTGCCACGGAACGCATGCCATTCAGTCCGATGCGCGACTTGCGTAGGGAATCCGGCGATGGAAAGGTGCGCGCGATGCGCAACGCTGTCGCCGAGTCACCGCGCGTCAGCGCCATTAGGGCATCGAGTTCTGGCAGATTCCCCGGCTGCGCTTGCCAACGCAGCGCGGCCGAACCGAATGCGGTATCGCGCGTTGACAAGAAGATGGCATAGGGCACTGATGGGTCGCGTCGCTCAGGAGGCATCGATTCCAGACCGCGAACGGCTTGCAACATGCCGGTGCGCGCGGCCGGCGTCATTGCGACGCCCATGCCAACCTTGAAGCCGGTCGCGTACCAGTCGGCGATGTACTTACTGGGAATTGGCGTGCCACCGGGGAACATCGGTGTGGTTTTCACCAGCACGCTCGACGCATCATCGATGATGGAGGGCATGCCGGTCTGCGCGCCAACCGACATCGCGTTGAGCAGCAGCGTCAGTCGCTGGCCGACACCAAAGGTTCGCATTGAGTCGGCCGGAAATCGCGCTTGCACCGCTTTGAGTTCCGGACCTGCCGACGGCATCCCCGCGCGCGCCTTGATGATCGGGATTTGCCACTGGAACGACGCGTCGGCCGTGGTTGGTCGATTGAGCGCTTCGCGAAAAACGGTGATTGCCGAATCGGTCTGACCCGACGCCGCATAACTCTCCGCCAACACTCGGCGCGCATCGACGGCATCGGGATCGGTGCTGACCCAGCTCAACGCCGCGGCGCGCCCACGCGTACGGGCGCGCTGGCGCAACTGCGCGACTTGTTCGACCGTTCCGATTCGGCGCTCGGCTTCCGGCAAGCCACCCGGCTTGATGCTGTCATTCACGAGCACCAGAAAGGAGTTCGACTCCGCCGCCTGATTGTACATCTGAACGAGATGCTCGTACGCCAGATGGAAGGTCGAGTCGAGTTGAATCGTGCGCGAAAATCCGTGCAAAGACTCTGTCAGATACTTCGACGTGCTGTCGGCTGAACGTCCATACGATGTACCCCAGATGAGATGGTAGTCTGCGTCGGCCAATGCATACCACGCTTCCGCATCGGTGGAGTCGGTCGAGACGAGCTTGGCCAATCGGCTTCGGGCGGCGAGAAAGCCGGCGACTGTGTTGGTCATGTCGTTGTGCTCCATCGCTGAAAAGCCGCGATTGAGCTCGGCGTGTCCGCGCACCAACTCTTGCAAGCGTGGCGGCAATCGATCGGCATGCGCCACCGCCTTCTCCGCCATGATGCCTTTGGTGCTGTCGCTGTTGAGCTGCCAGCCAAGCGCCACCGATCGCTTGTAGTAAGCCAGCGCAAACGTGCTGTCGAGTTCTATCGCGCGTGCGAACGCGCTGTCCGCCGCGCGCAGACGCCACGAGTTGAGATGATGCAAACCCTCGAGGTACTCGCGATACGCCGCCACCGAGGTGGTCGTTTGCTTGGCGAGCTCGAACGTGATGCGCGGTGCTCCCATCAGATCGAGCAACTGCGTTGCGATCGATTCAAACAGCGGCCGCGGGTCGGCGCCCTTGACCGCAGCGATGCGCGCGCGATCCTGGCTGGTACCGGTGCCGACATCATACAGACTCGCGGTCACAATCAGAGAATCGCCGATCGCCGTGACCTGACCCATGACGACGCGGCCGGCGCCGACCTTACGCGCCAGATTGCGAGCCGCCTCCAGGCCAACGCGCGCACTCGATTCGAGTTTCGCGTCGCGCAGCAGGTCGAGTGTGCGCTCGTATTCGACAACGTGCAGGTCGGTCCACTGCGCCAGCGACAGCGTCAACATGTTGAGACTGCCGTCGCGCAACCAATCGAGTGACCGATCGGCCCCTTGCACTTCAAAGGGCGCCACCAGCCACGCCTTGTTGCTCACGCCGCTGTCGCGCCCGCGAAACCAGAAGAGACCGCCAACCATCGCGGCGATCGCTACCGCCACTGCGGCCACCAGCGGTGTGCGTGAGCGCGACTTCATCTTTGCGCGCGCCCCACTGCTGCGACTCATCGCACCGGTCGGCGTTTTGTCGTCGAACGTTTCGCCAATCAAGGCGGCGGCCGCCGCCGCACCACGTTGAAAGCGAGCGTCGGGCGACTTAAGCAACAGCCGATCGATCGTCTGCGCGAGGTCGCGCGAAATGGACGGAACGCGCTGCGACAGTGGCGCCGGGGTGTCGGTGATTTGCTTGACCAGCACGGCCGCCGCCGAGGGGGCATCGATTGCCGGCACACCGGCCAGCATTTCGTAGCCCACGAGTCCGAGTGAATACAGGTCACTCCGGCCGTCGAGTGTCGCTTCACCCGATGCTTGCTCCGGACTCATGTAGCGCGGCGATCCAAGGACGAAACCCGCGCCAGTCAACTGACTGTCGCGCTCAAATGCCCGCGCGACACCAAAGTCGGTCAGCATCGCGCGCCCGGTTTCCCGATCGAGCAACACGTTCTCGGGCTTTACGTCGCGATGCACGATGCCGGCGGCGTGCGCATAGTCGAGCGCGAGCGCCATATCGTGCAGAATCGCTGTGGCTTCGTCACCCTTCACGCTGCCTTCGCGCGTCAGCCGGTCGCGCAACGATTCGCCCGGCACGTACTCCATCACGAAGTACAGCAGCCCATCCGCCTCACCCGCGGCGTACACCGCCACGATGTTCGGATGCCGCAACCGTGCGACGGTTTTCGCTTCCTGCACGAACCGCTCGCGAATCTCGCTGCTGGTAGTGACGTCGGGCGAAATGACCTTGATGGCCACCGGACGATCGAGCGTCACGTCATGCGCGAGAAAAACCGTACCCATGCCGCCCTGACCCAACTGGCGGTCGATGCGGTACTGGCCGGCCAGCGCGCCATTAAGGCGGGTCGGGAGATCGGAAGCGGCGTCGCTCATTGAACGCAAGTTGGCGAACGGCGGCCGTGTTGGCCATCCGGGCGCCAGAAAAGGCGCTGCAGCCTACACAACTGTCACGGCGAAAGGTTCCCTGTTTTCCGCGATCGTCGTTACGGCCGTTCGCGCGCCTGTATTTCGTCGCGCCAGCGCTCCAGTGCCGCGACGCGTGCGTCGAGCGAGGGCGATCCGGCCGACACTGAGACAGCCGGCGCGGGCACTGCGGCCGGGCTGCCGGTTGGCACGGGCGTAATGCCAACGAACGATCGCGTCGCCGAAGGTCCGCCCACATAGCGCCCGGCAAATCGAATGAGCGTCCGTCCGGGCCACCCCATCCAGAACCACCGGAACAGCCACTCGCCAGGCGGTCGCCGGAACGGACTGCGCAACAGCCCCACGATCGACAACCCGCGCAGCACATACGCGACATACAGCAACCACACGCCCGGTCGCGAAACCCGATGAATGCCCGGCGCAATGAGTGTTCGCATGAACGCACTCACAAACGCGATGATGCCGAACGACAGCAGCAGAAAGAACACCCAGCCGACGAGTTCGCGGCGGCGTCTGGCCACCTCGCCCGGATTCGCGCGCAACTGCGCGCGATCGGCTTCACGTTCCTCGACGATATGCCGAAACCCCTCGCCGATCTCCCGTGCGCCAAAGCCTCGCTCGGCGAGTCGACGCACGTGGCGTAGCGACTGACTCATGCGAGCCCACACCACGGCGCCGAACATCACCATCGGCAGCACGTAGTCGAGATCGAATCGCGTGGTGCCGCGCAGGTAATAGAAGAGCAGCGGGCCGACGAGCGTCGAAGCCAGCACAATCAGGCTGGCCTGGCGAATGTCGTCGGCGAGCAGTCGAATCGGCAGCGGAATGTCTGCGCCTCGCAGCGCTGCGCTGTCCAGCGCTTCAACAACCGCTTGGGCGCTGGCTGGTCGCGCCGCGACGTCCTTCTGCACGCACTGATCGATCAGTGATGACAACGCCGCCGGCAGGTCCGCGCGCAATTGGGCAATGGGAGGCGGCAACTCGGTGAGTTGCTTGACCAGTACCTTCTGCGTGTTCTCGCCGCTGATCGCGAGCGAACCGGTGAGCGCGAAATACGCGACGAGTCCCAGCGCGTAGAGGTCGCTGCGTCCGTCAACGACATCGCCCGAGGCCTGTTCGGGGCTCATGAACTCGGGCGTGCCCACCACTTCGCCCACGCGCGTCAGTCCGGCCGAGGTGCGACCGGCGACCGCCGAATTATCGATGCCGCGTGAAATGCCAAAGTCCATCACGAGCGCGCGTCCGGTGGCGCGCTCGATCATGATGTTGTCGGGCTTGATATCGCGATGCACGACACCGCGCCCGTGCGCGTACGCCAATGCGTAGCTGACATCCTGGAGCATGCGCACCGTATCGCGCACCGACATCGGTCCGGTGCGCCGCACCAGATCCGCCACGCTCTCGCCTTCAACAAAGCCCATCGCGAAGGCGCACAGCGAATCGTGTTCCTCGACGCTGAACACCGGCACGATGTTCGGATGCGAGAACGACGCGGCGGTGCGCGTTTCGCGCACAAATCGTTCACGCAGAGTGGCCTGCAATGCGAATTCCGCCGGCAATACTTTGAGCGCCACGAGACGATCGAGCTGTCGATCGCGCGCCAGAAAGACGGCGCCCATGCCACCGCGCCCGAGCTCACGATCGATGTGGTATCGATCGCCGAGTCGGGCGCGCAGCTCCTGTCGGAGCGAATCCGTTGGTGCTCCGTCGCGGCTGCTCATCGTCGAGTAGCGGACGTCGGTCGGGTGTGACTAATCCATGGCAAATTCGCGGGCGAACGCCACCGCGAATGAGAACGTCTTTGCGCGGCTGCGCGTCTCCATCATGTCGGCCACGCGTTCGAGGCGGGCGGGAATGGCGAGAATCTTCTCCTGCGCCTTCTTACCCATCTCATTGAGCCCTTCGATCGCATCGATCGCCCAGTACTTGATCTGCTCTTCGACGATCTTCAGATAGTCGCGCGGACCGTAGATTCCCGCTCGGCGAATCACGTCGGCCATCTCGCGGAAATGCGGCATGTTGACGCCCGGCATTTCGATCGACGGCATGACGAGCGACGCCGAATGCAGCGCGTTATTCGGATCGCGCGCGAGCGCCTTTTCGAAGATCGAGCGATAGAACACGTAGTGCCGTGCTTCTTCCTTGGCCACGTTCGACAGCACCGTGCCGATGAGCGGTTCGTGTTCCGCCGCGATCCGCCCGGTGTTGGCGTGACTCACCTGCGTCGCGCGCTCCTGCAGCGTGGTGTACACGAACACGCGATACGGATCGCGATCCCACTCCGGCGCGAAGCCCGCCTTCATGTACTCGAACTGCATGCGCTCAAGCACGGGATTGTCGAGAATGCGACTGTCGCGCGCGTAGTCGTGCAAAATCGCACCGTGCCGATCTTCTTCCGCCGTCCAGAGATTCGTCCAACGGGTCCAGAACGATTCGTTGCCGAGGTACACGGCGAGGAGACGATGGAAGTGCGGGAGTCCTTCTTCGGTGAGCGTGTTGAGCGCCAACGCCACGCGCGCGGGCATGCTGATGCCGCGGGCGCGCTCGCGCAGTGTTTTGACGAACACGTCGGGATCGGTGTCCGGCTCGGGTGTCAGCAGTTCGCTCGGGAACCACAGCACGCGCTTGGCCTCGTGCGCCGCCATGAGTTCATCGACTTCGGGCTCGAGATCGGCCAGCACTTCGACTTTGGCCAGGACTTCCGCGGTTGGTATGTACATGCGGGCAAGCTAAGCCCGCCGCAGACGCGGCGCGAGCGTTACCGGCCGGGCCATCGGGCAGGGATGAGTGCGCGGTCCGCACTATGGACCGTTCGCGGGTGACGGTGCGGCCTTCGGACTCTGCGGGTGACGCGCGAGGATGTAGTTTCCGGCATGGCCTCAACGACTCCCAAAAAGCCGAAGTACAACTCCAAGCGCGCCTGGGCCGAAGCCCGCGCGCTCATCTGGACCCATCGCAAGTCGGTTGGCACCGGCATGCTGCTGATGTTGATCTCGCGCGCCGCAAGTTTTGTGTTGCCGGCCGCGCCCAAGTATCTGATGGACGACGTCATCGGCAAGCAACGCTACGACCTGTTGTGGCCGATTGCCTGGGCCGCCCTGGCGGCGACCATCATTCAGGCCGCCACGTCGTTCGGACTCTCGCAAATCGTGAGTGTCGCGGCGCAACAAGCCATCGCCACACTGCGCGAAGAAGTGCAGGCGCATCTGATCCGACTGCCCGTGCGCTTCTTCGATAGCACCAAGAGTGGTGTGCTGGTGTCGCGCGTGATGAACGACCCCGAAGGCATTCGCAATCTCGTGGGCACGGGCATCATCCAACTCGTCGGCGGCTTGGTCAGTGCCACCGGCGCCATCGGCGTGCTCTTCTATCTCAACTGGCGACTCACCGGCGCGATTTTACTCTTCCTCGTCATTTTCGGCGTGGGGATGTCGGTCGCCTTCAGCCGGCTTCGTCCAATTTTCCGTGAGCGCAGCGTGATCACGGCCGATGTGACGGGCCGACTTACCGAAACGATTGGCGGTATCCGTCTCATCAAGGTGTACACGGCCGAGGAACGGGAACGCGAAGTGTTTCGGCGCGGCGCGCAGCGTCTGTTCGAGAACATCGCGAAGACCATTACGGGCACTTCGGCCACCGGCACACTCTCACTCGCCGTGGTCGGTCTCATCAGCACGGTGATGCTCGTGATCGGCGGCAAAGACTTGATCGCCGGGCGCTGGACGATTGGCGATTTCATCAGCTATACGCTGTTCGTGGCCATGGTAACGTTGCCGCTCATCCAGATTGCGAGCATCGGCACGCAGATGACGGAAGCGTTCGCCGGCCTCGATCGCATTCGCGATTTGCGCGACATGGCCACCGAAGATCAGGAAGACACGCGCAAACTGCCGGTGCCGGCGGTCGTCGGACGCGTTGAGTTCGACAACGTATGGTTTGAATACGAAACGGACGTGCCGGTGCTCAAGGGCGTAACGTTCACCGCACCGGCGGGCACGACCACCGCGCTCGTGGGCTCAAGCGGTAGCGGCAAGAGCACGCTCATTTCGCTCATCATGGCATTCGCGCAGCCGCAGAAGGGGCGGATTCTCATCGACACGGAATCGCTCGCCGATCTCAAGATGCGCGACTATCGCCGCCACCTCGGCGTGGTGATGCAGGACAACTTCCTCTTCGACGGCACGGTGAGAGAGAACATCTCCTTCACCAAACCCGGCGCAACCGACGCCGAGGTGGAAGACGTTGCCAAGATCGCCAACGCGCACGAATTCATCTCCGGCTTCCCGCAAGGCTACGACACCATCGTGGGCGAACGCGGCGTAAAGCTGTCGGGCGGACAGCGTCAGCGCGTGGCAATCGCACGCGCGATTCTCGCCAACCCACGGGTACTGATTCTCGACGAAGCCACAAGCTCACTGGACAGCGAAAGCGAGCAGATGATTCAGGAAGGACTACGTCGACTGCGCGCCGGCCGCACAACCTTTGTCATCGCACACCGACTCTCGACAATCACGAGCGCGGATCAGATCCTCGTCCTCGAAGCCGGCAAAATTGTCGAACGCGGCACTCACGCGGAGCTGCTCGCGCTCGGTGGGCGATATCGCGATTTGTACAATCGGCAGTATCAGTTCGAAGTGGATCAGTTCATCAATCCGGGCGAGGAGATCGCGGCAACCGGGTAAGGCTGAACTGCAGTACTTGGTACTTGGTACCGGTACTTGGTACTGGTATCAACTTCTAGAACTGGTACTGGTAACGGTACTAAGGTCAGAGGAAGCAGAACGCGGTGACGAGCCCCAGACCACCGCCCCCGTTAACCAAAACACTAACCATAACACCACAAAATAGTGAAAAACAGAACCCC
>CBHTUR010000014.1:0-107236 GCA_966096095.1 uncultured Gemmatimonadaceae bacterium
ACGCCCAAGACCCACTACGCTGCACCCCGGGGCCGGCCGGCGGCCCGGACTCCCCCGGGGGGCGCGACCATCGACCGCCCCCCGCTTTGTTTTGGACAGATGCCTTTCTCATGGATCCGGCGTGAAAGGCAGCGATCGGACGTGCGCCTCGATCGCGCCGTTCGTGCTCATCACGCTCACGGTATCTCCGATGGCGACTTCTCGACGCAGCATGGCCATCGCGATGTCGCCAAACCGAGGTGAGCGCACTGTGCTGCGTACGTCTCCGACGACTTTGCCGGCCCCGTCGACAACGCTCGCTCCCCCAGGCAGTGGAGCGGCCGCGGCAAGCCCGCGAAGCTGGCGATTCACGTGGCCGCGGAAGTGCACTCGAGCCACTGTTTCCTGGCCCGTGTAGCAACCTTTGGTGAACGAGATCGCGCCCAGCGAATCCAAGTTCGCCTCCTGCGGAATGGTGTTCTCGTCCATGTCGATGCCCATGGCCGGGCGGCCCGATTCGACGCGAGCGACGTTCCAAACGTTGCGCGTACCCTTGTGAATCGGAGCTGCCTCGAGCCGTGATTGCACTGTCGGCGCCGCGTCGGCGTCGGCCACGAGGAGAAATCCCTGACGAGAGCCCATCAGCGGAGCGCGAACAACACGCACCGACACGAGCCCGAGATTCCACGGCGCATGTCGCCACGTCGGCCATTCTTCGAGCACACTGACCATGCCGTCGCTCAACCGCTCCGCGGTGTTGTCGCCCCCGCCGAGTGACGCGATGACGTGGCTCGAACGTGGACCGTACACCATCCAGGTGCGATAGCTCTCACTCTCGTCCGTCACCCGCGCGAGCCGCGGATTGATGTACTTCTTCGCGAGGGCAAGCCAGGCGGCGACGGTCGTGCGCAACACCGTGAGCATGAAGCTCTGCTCATCGATACGCACGACAAGCATGTCCGCGACGATTTTTCCTTTTGGTGAGAGTGCCGCAGCATGCAAACCTTCACCGACCGGAAGCACCAGCACGTCGTTCGTGATTAGCCCATTGAGCGCTTCGGCAGCCTGCGGGCCGTGCACGCGACACCAGCTTCCCTGTGATTCCCACCACGCAGCGTCGCTGTCCAACGCGTGATACGTCGCAATCTCGTCCGCCGAGAGCTCCGGGGGCACAATCAACTGCGGCACTGAGTCGAGCGTCATACACGCAATGTATCAATCGCAACCACGGGACGAAATGGTAGTTCTACGGAGTGCGCATGAGGAGGGTCAGCCGATCAAGGCAACGCATCGACGGCGAACGCCTCATCGACGTAGGGAATCGCCGCGAGACGTGCTTCCTGACTCACCTCGAGAGAACAAAGCGTGATGGCGCGTGTTCGTCGCAGGCGCGCGCTCAGTTGCTCGTAGGCCGCGGAAATCATCGAATGCGCCGGCACCATTGCATCGTCGGCACACCAAATGGCGGAAAACAGGTGGTTCAGCTCCGAAAATCTCACGAGACGCTCGACGTCGCGTCGAATGGAGTCCGCGCGAAGCACGATACGTTCGCCCTTCGCGTCACACCGCTTGCGAAACGCGAGAAACTGCGGTTGTAACGCGATGCCGTCACTCATGCGCTCCGAAATCGCACGCTGCGCCATCAGCGCAACGAGATCGCCTGTTGTCTCGTCGGCGTCTGGTGCCACGCGGTAGATCACGTCACGCAGTCGCCGCCCCGGAAGCTCGTTCCGTACATCCCATCGCACGACGGTCAGCGATTCTCGCGACATCGCCGCACACAGTGCGTCGGTGCGTAGCGCGAGTGTATCAAACACGAGACCGTCGGCGGCGACAATCCACACGCGCGCCTCTCGCTCTTTCACGCGTGTGGCATCGATGCATTCTCCATTCGCGCGCTTGACGAGGGCGCATTCGCGACGGATGCGCCCGAAGCCATCGCGCGTTCCCGCGCGGCGTAGCTTGCATCCAGCAACTCCACCGGATGCACAACTCGCGCCGATGAGCCACTCAACATCAGTCCTGCACCGAGTTGCATCATGCAACCGGGATTGCCGGTCGCAACATATTCCGCGCCAGTCGCCGCGATTCTCGCGAGCTTCGGAGCGAGAACGGCGTTGGAGGTATCCGGTTCGACGAGGTTGTAAATGCCGGCACTGCCACAGCACTGCTCCGCGTCCTCGAGGGCCCGCAGATCGAGTCCCGGAATGGCTTGCAGGACGGCCCGCGGTGGCTGCACCACGCGCTGCGCGTGCATCTGGTGACACGGAGGATCGTGCGCCACACTCGCTGGCAACCAGCCACCCTTGGCGGGCCCATGATCGGCCAGTAGCTCGCTCACATCGCGAGCTACGGAAGCAACGGCCGCCGCGCGTTCGCACCACTCGGGTTCATGCTGCAGCAAATGCCCGTACTGTTTGATCATCGCGCCACATCCGGCGGAATTGATCGCCAACGTGGTGACGCCGCGCTGGGCGATCACCTGCTCGAAGGCGACAATGTTCTGTTTGGCCAAGCTGCGAGCGGCTGACAGGTCGCCAGCGTGCGCGTGCAGCGCGCCACAGCAGACTTGTGCAGGCGCGGCGACGATGTCGTACCCATTGTCCTGCAGCACGCGTGCTGTTGCGTTGTTGACGTGGCCAAAAATCCCGTGCATGACGCAGCCCGTGAGCATGGTCGTTTTGGCAGATCTTGGCGCGTCCGACGTCCGTTGCCCCGCACCACGCGCTATCGGCGACGGTGACGTTGAGGCCAGCATGGCCATTGGAAACGCCAATCGCTGCGGCAGCATACGCGCCAACAGTCGAGGCAGTCCGGTCGCGCGAAAGATGCGCGCCGAGGTTAACACGGCGTGCAGGAGCGCCTGGCGCTGAAAGACCGCCAAGACCATGCGCGCCACGAATGGGATGCCACGAAGCGGCGCCAACGTTGCGCGAGTCGCTTCGAGTAGCTCGCCATACGGCACGCCGGACGGGCACGCAGTCTCGCACGCGCGACAGCCGAGACAGCGATCGAAGTGCTGCGTCGCGAGGTCATCGGTCGGGGAGATATCGCCCTCGAGCATGCGCCGCATGAGCACCAGCCGACCGCGCGGACTGTCATTCTCGTCTTCGAGATTGACGTACGTGGGGCACGCCTGCAGGCAGAACCCGCAATGCACGCACGCGTCTAGCCCGGCGGACGCTTCTGCCAGCGGCGATCCTGGGAGGCTGCATTCACGCATCGCCGAAGATCCCCGGATTCAGAATGTGCGATGGATCAAAAATTTGACGGATATGTCTCGAAATGGGATCGTCGGTCGGCGCGCTTTGTAGACTCCACGCGCCTGCGGGCAGTTGTTCAGCGATCGCGCGCGCTGGCAATTCGAACGCGTGCTGATGGCCGCCCGCCAGCGACGACATTACGCGCACGAGACCGCGCAGCGGCTCGATGAGCATATGCGCACGCGTCTCATGTCGCACGCACCACGCTTCGGCGCGATGCCACGACGCGGCCGTCTCGATGGGCGCAGAGGTCACGCGGTACGATGTTGGTGCCTCACCGAGCGAGCGAATCGTGCGCCAGATCGACGCGTCGACTTCCGTGACTCGGCCAAGCGCGCGCAGCGCGTCGAATTGCGCCTCGACGCGCGTGTTATTGCCCATTGCTCGTGCCACCAACAGTGCCGGTGAAGACTCAATTCCGTGGACGGCTGAAAGATGCAGGGGTGTCTCACCTGCGACCACGAGTAACGATGACAGCGTGCTGGTGGTGGCGAGCAGCGGCGGATCGTTGAGGCGCTTGATTAACGCCGTGCGCGCGGCATCCCCTTGCAAGTCATTCGCCGCCGCGTCGATCGCAATGACAAACGTACGATCGACTGCCGGACGGGCATGCAATCGCAGACTGACATCGGTGATCACGCCGAGCGTTCCCCATGCGCCGGTCGACAATCGCACAAGATCGAACCCCGCGACGTTTTTCACCACGCGCCCTCCGGCGCGCACCGAAGAGCCATCGCCCGCGATGAACGAGAGACCCAGCACCAGATCGCGTATGCGTCCGAATCCGTGGGCGAGCGGTCCGGACGAGGCGGTGGCCACGCACGCGCCAATCGTCATCCGATCGAGTGACGCTGGCGAGCCAAGTGGGTCGAGGGCCAGCCACTGGTCGTGCGTCGCGGTGATCGCAGCAATTTCGGCCAGTGTCGTTCCGGCGCGGACGGTGATCACCAGATCGCCCGGCACATACTCGATTGCGCCGCTGTGCGATTCCGTCGACAGAGCTGTCGCGTGGCGGATTGGTCGTCCGGCGTGGAGCCACGTGCCGGCGCCGTGGATTCGAATCGCCTTACGCTCGGCGTGCGCATCGGCGACGGCAGACGCGAGTGCCTTGAACGTCGGCTCGTGCGCGTGTGGGTGGTCAGGCATCCTGCGCGCGCGTCGAGTGGTGGGCGTGCGCGTGGCCCGTGCTGCCATGCCATTCGCGACATGATTTGACAGGAACCACCTTTCCGGGATTCGCCCTTCGGTCTGGATCGAATGCGTGGCGCACCGAGCACATCATCGCCAACGTGTTGTCGTCGAACAGACTCGGCATGTAATCGAGCTTGTCCAGTCCGACGCCATGTTCACCAGTGATGGTGCCGCCGGCGTCAATGCAGGCGTGCATGATTTCTTTCATCGCGCGATGGACACGCGCCGATGCATCACGATCGCTGGCGTCATACGGAATGTTCGGATGCAGGTTGCCGTCGCCGGCGTGAAACACGTTGCACACCTGCACCTGATGGCGCGCGCCGATCTCAGCGATGGACGCGAGCACATCGGGTAAGCGTGTTCGAGGCACAACCGCGTCCTGTACAACGAGCGACGGTGCAATGCGACCCATCGCACCAAAGGCCTTCTTACGTCCCTGCCAGAGCTTGGTGCGCTCGGCTTCGGTTGACGCAATGCGGACGTCGCGTGCGCCGCATTCGCGACAGCACAACTCGATCGCGCTCACATCTTCGCCCAGACCGGCCTCCAGTCCGTCGACCTCGCAGAGCAGCACGGCGCCGGCATCGATGGGATAGCCAGCCGCATAGATGGATGCTTCAACCGCGCGAATCGTTGGATTGTCCATCATTTCCAGCGCCGCCGGCACGATGCCGGTGGCGACAATCTGTGACACGGCGCGGGCCGCTTCATCAATGCTGCCGAAATCGGCGAGGATCGTGCGCACGGCCTGCGGTTGCGGAATGAGACGCACCCACACATCGGTCGCGATGCCAAAGCAGCCTTCGGATCCGATGAACAACCCGAGCAAGTCGTATCCGGGTGTTTCGCCGTACGGATCGCCGAGTCGTCGCATCTCGCCGCTGGGCAACACTACGTCGAGCGCCACCACGTGATTGAGCGTGACTCCATATTTGAGGCAATGCGGTCCGCCTGCATTCTCGGCGACGTTGCCGCCGATCGTGCAAACCGTCTGACTCGACGGGTCGGGTGCGTACTGCAACCCCATCGGCGCGACGGCACGCGATAGACGCGCGTTCACGACACCGGGTTGTACGTGAGCGATCCGATTAGGTGCGTCGATGCTGACGATCTGGGTGAGACGATTCAGGCCGATCAAGACTACGTCGCGGGCGAGTGCACCTCCCGAGAGACCGGTGGCGGCGCCACGGGGGACGAACGAAACGCCGTGCTGGGCCAGCAGAGACACGACGGCAACCACTTCGTCGCGCGATGCTGGGAAGACCGCCAATCGCGGCATCGCGTGATAGCCCGGCAATCCGTCGGCATCGTACGGGAGCAGTTCGGTGGGTCGAAATTTGACCCAGCGCTCGCCGACGATATTGGCGAGCGCCTTGACCAGCACAGCGGACTCGGAGTTGGCGAGAGCGATATCGGCCATGCGCGTATTGTAGCGCATTGGCGCCAAGCCAACAGTTGGTTCGGTACGCGCCTACGCGTCGATCACGCGCTCGACGATCTGTTTGAGAGATGCCAGATCGAAGGGCTTCTGCAGTACCCACGGATGCGACGCGAGCACGCTGTCAGGCCGCGCGTCTTCAATGGAATCGCCCGTGGTGAGAATTACACGCCGCACCAATGCAGGATGTTCGCTGGAAAGTCGAGCAATGAGCGCTTCTCCATCCAGACCAGGCAGGTGCAAATCGCAGACGATGATCTGCAGGTCGTTGCCACGCTGCGCGATCTGGCGCATGGCTTCATTCCCATCGCCCGCCTCAAGCACATCGTATTTCTGACGCTCAAACCACCGTCTGAGCGCAAACCGAATTCCGGCTTCGTCGTCAACAATCAGCGCACGAGCCACGCGACGCTCCGTTGGAGCCGCGCGTCGTCGCGCGGCGGTGAAACAACGACTGGCACCTGTTGTGAAAACGGGCGTCCTAGCTGTCTGGACGCCCGTCTGCTACTCAAAAGACGCTGAAATCGCTCGTCGCGTTTCAGTTCAGCAGCTCAACTAGGCGGCACCCCAAAAGCCGGCAAGCGCCCGTCCGTCGGGGGATTCACGGAGCTTCTCAAAAGCACGTTCGCGAATCTGCCGGATGCGTTCCCGGGTAACGCCCATCAGCGCCCCGATTCGCTCCAAGGTCATCGCCTCGGCGCCTTCATCGAGCCCGTAGTAGAGATACAGGATTTTGCGCTCACGCGGCGTGAGGTATTTCCGGAACACGCGATCGATAAACTCACGCATGAGGCGGAAATCCGTGCCGTCTTCGATATCGGCGTGCGTTTCACCGGCGAAGCGCTCACCGAGGGTGGACGCTTCACGATCCTGACGATCGATTGGCGCGTCGAGCGAGACTTCCGTGCTGGTGATTTGGCGCGCGTTACGGACTTGTTCGAGCGGCTCCTGCAGGAGCTTGGCGACTTCCTCGTCGGTGGCTTCGCGATTGAGCACCTGCGACAGCACCATTTCGGCGCGCGCCATCCGAATGAGCTGCGAATTCTGGTTGAGCGGGATGCGAACGCTGCGCGTTTGCTCAGCCAAGGCCTTGAGAACCGCCTGTCGCACCCACCACACGGCGTATGAGATGAACTTCACGCCTTGATCGGGATCGAATTTGCGGACCGCCTTGAGCAGCCCTTCGTTGCCGATCGCAACCAGTTCCGAGAGGTCGAGTCCGTGCCCCTGATATTTCTTGACGTAGGAGATCACGAACCGAAGGTTGGCCGTTACGAGTCGCTCCGCGGCGGCTTCGTCACCCTTCTGTGCCAAACGCGCCAGACGCCGCTCTTCAGCTGCGTCGGTGATGAGGGGCAGTTTCTGGATGTCGTGTAGGTATTGATCGAAGGCGGTGGAGGGGGAGGATCGAAAAAAGCCCCTGGTGGAACGGGACTCAGAGCTCTTCACGGCGGCTGCTGCCTGCATACACGCCCTCGCCGAATGGACCGGGAGTCGACCCGGGCTGGGCCGACCGATTAGGTGGGACGGCCACGATAATGGCGGGATGGTGAGCGGTCAATGAAAATCTTCGTGCATTTCGCTGATCGGGCACAATAGCAACAGTTTTGAACCAGTTATGGGCCAGTCCTAAGAATTTTTAGTACCAGGTCGTCCGAAACGGCCACCGCCCAACGTCCTTCGGCCAGTTCCATCTCGCCGATTGCCCGCGGAAGGGCGTAGCGAGCGCTTCCCGAACGGGACTTTTTGTCACCAACCGTGGACGCCACGACGGCCTCAAGGTCGAGTCCGCCGGGAACGGACACCGGAAGTCCGGCCCGCTTCAACGCGTCCACAATGGCGAGATGCATGCCCGGCCGGGCGATGCCGAGCTCCTCCGAGATCCTGGCTTCTACGACCATACCGATCGCGACGGCGTCGCCGTGCGGAAGTCGGTATTCCAGCTCGCGCTCGATGGCATGGGCGATGGTGTGGCCGAAGTTGAGAATCTGCCGTAATCCGCCCTCGCGCGTGTCCTCCGCGACGACATCGGCTTTGATGTGCACGCTGCCGGCGATCAGCGGATCCAGCGATTCGGCGGCTCCACCCAATTCCGAGATTTTGGGGAGCGCGTTGAGCGCTTGGTCAAAGTAGGCCGCATCGGCAATGATGCCGTGCTTGAGAATCTCGGCCAAGCCGGCGCGGAGAATATCCGGCGGCAGCGTGGTCAGGAGCGCCGGGTCGATGATGACCGCGCTCGGATTGTGAAAGGCGCCGACGAGGTTTTTGCCAAACGGCGTATCGATCGCGGTCTTCCCACCGACTGATGCGTCGACCATGGCCAGCAGCGTCGTCGGCACCTGCACGACCGGTATGCCGCGCATGAAGGTAGCCGCGACAAATCCGGCCAAGTCGCCAACAACCCCGCCACCCAGGGCCACGATCGTCGTGTCACGCCCGGCGCCCCATTCGAAAAGCGCGTCGGTGAGTTGTGACCAGCGATCGCGCGTCTTCTCGTGCTCGCCGGGGGGAATTGTGAAGAGGCGCGCCTGCGCGGGGCGGAACTGGGCCAGAACCGCCGAAGCGTGCAAGCTCGCGACGGTTTCATCGCTGATTACCGCGACGCGATGTGCCGGCGCGTGTTGGGCCACCAGCTCTGCAACCTGCTTCGAAACGCCGCGACTACAATAGACGGGATAGTCGAGCGGTAAGCTGAGAGGCGCGGGCAGCGGCGACATCGTGCCGATGGCTGCGGCTTCACCGGTCGCGTTCGTTACCACGTCACTTCGCCTGCGCCCGCGCGACGATTGGCGACGCGCGCCAGCATGAAGAGCAGGTCGGACAGTCGATTGAGGTAGATCACTACCAGCGCCGGGAGCTCGATATCGTGGGCGAGTCGGACCACGCGTCGTTCCGCGCGACGGCAGACGGTACGCGCGACGTGCAGTGCGGCCGCCTTTGGTGTGCCGCCCGGAATGATGAAGGAGCGCAAGGGCTCGAGTTCCTGATCGCACGCATCGATGGCGCGCTCCAATTCCGCGATGCGCTGTTCGTCGATGCGCGCCTTGACGAGTTGCTCGCGCATCTTGTCGTGGTCGGGGGTCGCGAGCAGCGCGCCAATGGCGAAGAGATCGCGCTGAATCGGCACGAGGACTTCGTCGATGCGCGGCATCATTTCGATGGAGCGCGCCATGCCAAGTGCGGCGTTGAGTTCATCGACATCGCCGTAGGCCTCGACGCGCGGATGATCCTTGTCGACGCGGCCGCCGCCAAAGAGTGCGGTGGCGCCTTCGTCGCCGGAGCGGGTGTAGATCTTCATTGGCGGAAAGTTAATCGAGGCGAGCGAAACGGCGCGAGTTCTGAGCTGTGGTTGGCGAGCGGCTAAATGACGGATAACTACGTCAACGTGCCAAGGTGAACGCGAAGCGCGAACGTTTACCGTTTGCCTTCGCCTTCACGCTTTGGCGTGGTTCCCCGCGGCTTCAACTCTGACGGTCGTTCGCCCGACGCGCCTCGGCTTCTTGAACTCGTACGATCAACTTCACAATCATCGCCGCAATGATTGTCGCCGTCTCTTCGCAGCGCCCAAACTCAAGTGCGCGCGAGGGCGAGAGTTTAGATGCGAGGCGAAGGTGAACCGAGGACTCAAGGGCCGATCCGGCTGCAATTCTCAGGTGTCGAATGAACAGGCCGGGCGAATCTTGCACCGCTCCTTCGGCAATGTTGGCGGGTACCGATGAAATCGATCGGCTCAGCTGCCCCCGAAGCCCAGGGGCTCGGCGTGCGGGAAGAAGCGGAATTAGTTCGTGAACCCGCTCGCTCAGTTCCTGCGACGCGTGGAAGACTCGCAGTTTTCGGTGATCTGGCATGCCCGAGTGTAAGGGCTCGGCCTTGGTAGCCCGTCACCAATTCCTCGCGCCCACGTACATTCCCCCGCATGCTTTCGCTCCTCGGTCGCAGAATCCTGCTCTCCATCCCGACACTCTTTGGCGTGCTGGTGGTGGTCTTCTTGCTCCTCTACGTCGCGCCGGGCGATCCGGTGCAGGCGATGGTCGGTGAGCGGGCGGATGCTCAGACGATTAGCCGGTTGCGCGCGGAGCTTCGGCTCGACGATCCGCTGCCGCTGCAGTTCGCGCACTACGCGGGCGGTGTGTTGCGCGGCGATTTTGGACGCTCGTACATCACCAATCGGCCCATCGTCGAGGACATCGCGGAGCGATTCCCTCGCACCTTGTTGTTGGCTTCGTGCGCGATGCTCCTCGCGACGTTGACTGGGGTCACGATTGGGGTGCTGGCGGCGCTCAAACCGGGTGGATGGTTTGATCGCCTCGCCCTCGCCGTCACGTACGTGGGCATCTCCTTTCCTGTCTACTGGATTGGCTTGCTGCTCATTGTGCTTTTCGCCGTCATGCTACGTTGGCTGCCCGCTTCAGGATACGGACGCATCGAGTTTCTGATTCTGCCAACGCTGGCGCTCGGATCGCGATCGATTGCGTATCTCGCACGTGTCTCGCGCGGCGCGATGCTCGAGGTACTCGGTGCCGATTTTGTCCGCACCGCGCGCGCGAAGGGATTAGCTGAGTCGCGGGTGATCGCTGGGCACGCACTACGCAACGCCCTGATTCCCGTCGTCACGGTGATCGGCCTCGACTTCGGCGCGTATCTGACGGGCAGCATTCTGACCGAGACGATTTTCAGCTGGCCGGGGATTGGTCGCTATGTCGTGATGGCGATTTCGCGACGCGATTTGCCGGCGGTTCAGGGCGCGGTGTTGTTCTTGAGCGTGGTGTTCGTGGCGGTGAATGCGTTGACGGATGTGGTGTATGGGAAGGTGGATCCGAGGGTGAGGGCGGGGTGAGCGGCGAGCACGCTACGTCAAACGACAACGTGAAAGTTGGATGCCAATCGTTGACTGACAACCTTCACCTTATTCGTTTGGCGTGGTTCGCTTCTACCGCACTCCCAGCTTCACCTTCGTCCACCTCTGCCCATTGAAAATCACCGGCACTTCAAAGCCCTGCACCCAGGGTTGCACGGCGTACAACTCGTTGTAGAAGAACAACGGCACGAGCCCCATCTGCTTGTACGCGATTGCATCGGCCTGACGATAGAGCGTTGCGCGCTTGGTCGCGTCTGGTTCGCGGCGTGATGCATCGACGAGCTTGTCGAACTCGGGGTCGCTGAAGAAGGACACATTGCCACCGGCGCCGCGATTTGCGCTGTGCAACAAGGGATAGAGAAAGTTTTCGGCGTCCGGATAGTCGGCGTACCAGTCCTTCAGCACGAGATCGGTTTGACCGGCACGCGCGGCCGCGCGCATGCTGCTCGCGTCGCGCTGTACGATCTTCACGCGAATGTCGGCGGCGGCGAGATATGCCTGAATGCTTTGCGCGAGACGTGGGAACGGCGCTGTCTGCGAACACCAGAGTTCGAGATCGACGCCGTTGTTGATTCCTGCCTCGTGCAGAAGCGCGCGCGCAACGCCGGCGTCGAACGGCATGATGCGACGCGTCGTGTCGGCGCCTTCGAGCGAGGGCGGAATGACGCCCGCCGCGACGCGCCCCCGACCGGCCAGTAACTGCTTGAGCAGCGTCGGCACATCGATCGCGCTGGCAATGGCCTGACGTACGCGCGCGTCTTTGAGCGGACCTCGCGTTGTGTTGACGCCGATGTACCACAGGCGCAGCGCGGGCGCACTCGTGAGCCGTGCCGAACGGGTGTCCGTGTCTTCCCAGGCACGCGTCTGATCCTCCGGCACGTAGAGCAGGTCGACGGTACCACTTTCGAACTCGGCAACTGCCGTCGACGGCTCCGGAATGATGCGCGCGACTAACGTGTCGATGGACGGTGCGCCGTCAAAGTACTTCGCGTTCTTGGCGAACTTGAGATAATCGTCGTGCTTCCACTCAACCAGCCGCCACGGCCCGGTCCCTACGGGGTGCTCGCTGAAGTTGGCGTCGACCGAGTCGGGTACAATCGACGCGATCGGCATGGCGAGGAGCTTGGGAAAAATGGCGAATGGTTCTTCGAGGGTGATCAACACCGTCGAGTCGTCGGGCGCCGAAATTCCGAGAGCGGTGCCCTTGCCGTCGGCAAACGCGCGCGCGCCCTTGATCGGATATAGCGGCCACACTGAACCGGCCTTGGTCGCGGGCGTAAGCACGCGAGTAAACGCGTGCACGACGTGTCGTGCTTCGAACGGCGTGCCGTCGTGAAACGTCACGCCGCGGCGCAGGTGAAACGTGTACTGCAATCCGTCGGCACTCACCTCCCACGCACGGGCGAGGCCCGGTTCGATGCGCGCATCGGGTGTGAAGCGAGTGAGGCCGTCGAAGAGATAGGCCACGGCGCGTCCGGTGGGCACGTCGGTCGCGTGCGCAGGGTCGAGCGATCTCGGGTCATACCAGTCGCGAGAGTCGACCAGCGTATGGCGCTCGGCAGCGGGCTCCGCGCGGCGACACGCGCCGCTGGCAACTACGAGGGAAATTGCGCCGACAGACCAGAGAGAAATACGTCGCATAGCGGTGTTGACTGAGAGCGTGACGAAGGAGACCTTTCTCCTCTGAAACTACTCGGAAAATTCCCCCACCGCGTGCGCCGAGCCAGCGCTCTCGTCTACAGCCTCCTCGCCATCGTCGCCGCTTCGGTTGCCATGCCGGCAGCCGCACAGGATTTGTCCTGTGACCGTGGTGACCGCGAAGTGCGCGCCCTTCGTTTCGCGGGGAATCAGGAGTTCACCGCTGCCACGCTCGCAGCCACCGTCGCGACGCTGCCGTCCTCGTTTTCGGGGCTGCCGGCCATCGGCAAAAAACGGTGCCTCGATCCGATCGAATTCGTACGCGATCTGCAGCGCATTGGCACGCTCTATCGCCGACGCGGGTTTCCGGACGTGAAGGTGGACACCGTCGTGACGACGCGTCGGCCGGGTGTGATCGAGATCACGTTCGTCATTCAGGAAGGACAGCCGATGCGGGTCCACGCGTTCGCCTTGCGTGGAACGGACGTTCATCCGGACGTTGAGCAGGTGTCGCGCGATTTTCCTCTGCAAGTCGGCGGCGTGTTTGATCGCAGCGCCCTCGAGGCAGGGCGCGACTCGCTGGTGCGCCGTTTGCGCAATCGCGGCTGGCCGCAGGCCGAGGCGCTCATCGCGTATACGACCGACATTCCGAAGCACACGGCCGATGTCGAAGTGACGGTCGTTCCGGGCACGCGGGCGCGCATTGGCCAGATTGCGCTGCGAGTCGATACGGTGGGGCGGGAACGGCGCGTGTCGGACGCGACGATTCGGCGCACGATGTCGCTGCACAGCGGCGACTGGTACTCAGCGCGCGCGATTATCGATGCGCAGCGGAATCTCTATCAAACCGACGCGTTCGAGCGGGTGGATCTCCAGCCTGACAGCTTACAGCCGCCCGGCGATTCGATCGTGAATCTGGTCGCGTACTTGATTGAGAGCGATCGCTGGGTGGCGCGGAGTGGATTCGGTTGGGCCACCCTCGACTGCTTTCGCATGCAGGGGGCACTCACCGATCGCGATTTCTTGCCATACGCGCAGCGCATGGAGCTGACGGCCCGTATCAGCAAGATCGGCATCGGCGCCCCGCTCGACGGAGCGCCGAATCTGTGTCAGGGCCAGGCGAAGTCTGATCCGTATAGCCGCACGATGAACTACTACACGGCGATGACGGTGCGGCAGCCGGTGCGTGCCAATCAAACGCGGGTGCCGACGCTGACGCTCTTCAGCTCGACGTTGTCCGAGTACAAGGCGTATCTGCGACGCACTCCGATCGGCGGAGCCGTATCGGTCTCCAACCCGTTCACGACACGTCTGCCGAACACGCTGTCGTACTCAATCGAATTGGGGCGCACCGAAGCAGAGCCCGCGTTCTTCTGTGCCGTATTCAACGCCTGCGATCCGGATGCGCGCAGTTTTCTGCAGCGCAACAACCGACTGGCGGCGGTCGAATTCGCCGTGACGCGTGAACGGGTCAACAACCCGCTGCGGCCGAGCGGTGGTACATCGCTGCGCCTGAACGTGCGGCACGCATCGACGCTCATCGGGTCGGACGCGACGCAGCAGTTCAATCGCGTCACGGGCGATGCCACGTGGTATCACGCGTTATCGGCGAACGGCACGACGCTGACGGCGCATATGCGCGGTGGTCTCGTGTACGGAGGCGGCACGTCGCTCTCGCTTGAGCGGTTCATTCCGCCACAGGAACGACTGTATGCGGGCGGCCCCACCACGGTGCGGGGCTATCGCCAGAACGAGCTCGGTCCGGCGGTCTACATCGTGGATACGTACCGACGTGTCGCCGAGAACGGCGCGCTGTATTATCGCGCCGACAGCGGCAGTATCGCCGAGCGCGTCGTGCCGACGGGTGGCAACACGTTGATCGTCGGCAACCTCGAGCTGCAAGCGCCCAGTCCGATCGCGCCGCGTCTGTTGCAGGTGGCGGCGTTCGCCGATGCTGGCCGCTTGTGGAACCGCGGGTCGGGCGCGGCCGCGCGGTCGCTCGTCGATGACGGTCCGTTAGTGAAGATCACGCCGGGCGTCGGGGTTCGGATCGTCTCGCCCTTTGGCGCGATTCGCATCGACCTTGGCTACAACCCGTATCAGTTGCCCGCGGGTGCGGCGTACTACAACGCGCCACTGCAGGCTGGCGTCGCACCGCTCTACTGCGTGAGCCCCGGCAACGCGCTGCGCGTGCTCGGTACGACGGACGGCGCGCCACCGGCGCAAGAATCAGGTGCCTGCCCGGCGAGCTTTCGTCCGCTGCGGGCGCCGGGATTCTTGCGTCGGTTGAATCCAAGTATCTGGATCGGGCAGGCGTTCTAGTGGCATCGCGTCGGCGCACCGTCGTGCTGGCCACCGCGGCCGTGTTGCTGGGATTCGTGGCCGTTGGTGCCGGATCCGTTGTGTGGCTCACGCAAACAGCATTGGGCCGCGCGTGGATCATGAGCGCGATCGTACCCACGCTCCGCACGGTGTTGCCGGGCCAGTTGTACGTCGGTCGCGTTGGCGGCAACATCTTCACCGACATCACCATCGATTCGGTGGAAATTCGCGAACCGAACGGCGCGCCGTTCATCGTGACCGGTCCAGTGCGTGCGTCGTACGATCCGCGTGACTTGCTGGACGGACGGATTGTGATCAAAGCGCTCGAGATCACGCGGCCGCGCGTCTTGTTGGTTGACTATGGCAACGACGATTGGAATTGGCGGCGGGCGCTAACGCGAAAGGGCCCCAAGCTGCCAAAGCGCCCTGGAAGTTTTGGTCGCTACATCTCGCTCGACACCGCGACACTGCGCGAAGTGACACTGACCTGGAAGCAGGCGTGGACGCTCTCCGATACGCTGAAGGGCGCTAAACGCGATAGCGCGCTGGCGTACAACCTGCATCGACTGGACGGCGAGATTCGATTCGAGGGTGGCCGATACACCCGTACCTGGCGCTTTGTGCGCGGGAACATCGCCCTCGGCAAAACTCGCATCGCCGACCCCGACAGCGCAGGCGCGCAGTTCGGCGTCCGGAATCTCGACGTTGTGTGGGTGTATCCGCCGTTCTGGTTCAACCGATTTCACGGCGCGATTCGTGTGCTCGGTGATTCCGTGTGGGCGGACACCGTGCAGTTTCGCCTCGCCAACTCTGTCGCGAAGGGCGACGCGAAAGTCTGGTGGGGGAGCGGGCTGCCGGTGCGTTACGATATCCGTTTGCACGGTGACACGGTCGCCATGGCGGATGTCGCGTGGATTCATCCATCGCTTCCGCAGACGGGCGGCGGCAGTACTGACCTGACCATTCGCAACGACGCGCGCAATCTCTCGATCCTCGAATACGGATTGCGCAACATGGACGCGCGCTCGCTCAAGTCGCGTTTGACGGGGCGCATGACATTTGGCGTCGGCGGCGAAGTATTGCGAGTGACCGATGTGGCGCTCGATCTGCAACCAGCGCATACCGACTTGCTTCGCCAGTTTAATGGCGAGCCGTTCCCGTACGACTGGCAAGGGCAGGTGCGCGGCCGTGTGCTCGCGCGCGGTGGGCCGATTCACAAGTTCCAACTCGATGACGCCACGCTGTCGTTCGACGACGCACACGTGCCCGGCGCGCGCAGCAGCGGTCGACTGAATGGCCTGATGAACATTTACACGCCGTCGGAAGCGATTCTCGATAGCGTCACGCTCCACATCGACCAGCTGGATCTGCGCACGCCGCGATTCGTGAATCCGCTCTTTCCGGAGATCAACGGCTTCGTGCGCGGACAGATGCGGCTCGACTCGCTGTGGTACGATGCACGATTCTCCGACGCCGATCTGGAACACGTGGATGGCCCCGGGTTGCCGTCGCACTTCACTGGCGGCGGTCGCTACACGCTGCTGCCGGAAGGCGTGAAGTTCGACGTCGACGTGCAAGCGTCGCCGCTGTCCTACACGACGATGTCGCGTTCGTATCCGAACATGCCGCTGCGAGGCACGGCGGTGGGCCGCATTCGTGCGGCGGGCATGGCGGAAGACTACGCGCTCGACCTGACTCTGGCGGGGGAAGGCGGCGAGGTGCAGTTCAACGGACGCGCTGACGGATTAGAACCCGTGTTTGGCGCCGCAGGACAGTGGCGGTTACGCGGCGCGAATTTGCAGTCGCTGTTCGGAGATACCCGTTTTCCGCAGTCGAATCTGTCGCTCGCCGGTGACGTGGCGATGAGCGGCGCCGACCTCGCGTCAATGCGAGGTCCCATTCGCGCCTCGATCGACCAGTTTTCGCGAGTTGCCGATGTACGCGTGTTCGGTGGCTCGGCACACGCGGTGTTCGATTCCGGACTGGTGCACTTCGATACACTGTCGATCGAGAGCTCGGCCTTGCGCTTGACGGCACGCGGCGGAGTTGGGCTGGCGGCTGGTCGGAGTGATTCGCTCAACTTCACCGCGACAATCGATTCGCTCGGCGGGTTGCGACCGTGGTTGCAGGCTGGCGATTCCACCAAACGACTCGTCAGTCCGTCAGACACTCTGCGCGGGACGATCGATTTGCGCGGCGTCGTGTCGGGCACGATTGACAGCACCGACACCCAAGGACTGGCCCTCGAAGCGCGCGCCGACGCGTCTGGGCTGGTGTTTGGCGCGTCGCGCGCCGAGCGCACTAACGTGTCGCTGCGCGTACGTGATGTGCTGCACGGCGGCAACGGCGACGTGCGACTGAATCTTGATTCGGCGCGCGTTGCTGGCATCGATATCGCATCGGCCGCTGGGCGCTCCACGCTCCAACGTGGTTTGGCCGATCGTTTCGCGCTCGAGATGCGGACACCATCCGAATCGCGGATTGCCATTACCGGCGGCGTGACTCGGCGCGAAGACACGACGACCGTGCGGATCGACACGCTGTCAGTGCGCGTTGACAGCGGCTTCGCAACGCGTCGCGGATTCGAACTCGAGGCGCCCGCATTGCTGCATCTGGCGCGCAATCGAACCGGGGTACTCGATTCGCTGGTTCTGGTCCACACGGACACGGGTCGTCTCGCACTGCGCGCCGCGATGGGCGATTCGGGCGTCTTGAGTGGACAGCTCGATATCGATCGCATTCCGCTGGCGGACATCGGTCGCTTGTTACAGACGAGCGGGCTTCGCGGAGGCACTGCTTCAGCAAGTGCACAACTGACTGGCACGCGTGAGCGTCCTCGATTTGATGGACGGCTCGCGCTTCGCGAAGCCGTGGCAGGGCGCGTACGGCTTGGTGCGCTCGACGCTACGCTGCACTACGACTCGCTGCGCGTGGCGCTCGAAGCGTCGCTCGGCGTTGGCGGGCGCACCGCGTTGGAAGCGAATGCGTCACTCCCGCTCGATCTTGCGCTGTTGCCGGGGCGCACACGTCAACTCGATGCACCGCTGTCGGGTCGCATTGTGAGTAACCGCGCCGACTTGGCGCTGCTCGAATCGCTTTTCCCCGACGTGACCTCGGCACGTGGGCGGTTCAGCACCGATGTGCAGCTCACCGGCACCTGGGAGCGTCCCCGGTTGCGTGGTCAGGTGTTGATGGACAGTGCCGCGCTCAGTCTTGAGAATCTGGGCATTCGACTGGAGCACGCGACCGCCGATATCGGACTGGCCGAAGACACGATCGTGATCCGTCGATTTGGTGCCACCAGCGGCGCGCCGACCGATTCATTGGGCATCAGTGGCGTGATCAGCCTGACGGACGCGAAGACCCCCTCGTTCGATCTGCGTCTCGCGGCGAACAATTTTCTGGCGATCGAAAAGCCGCGCACCGCCACACTTGTATTGACCACAACGTCGCCGCTGGCGCTGACCGGAAGCACCGCGTCGGCGCGAGTTCGTGGCGCCGTGCGGATCGATCGCGGACGCGTCTTCATTAACGCGCTCGCACAGCGCCGCGGACTCGATCTGAGCGACAATACCGACGTCATTGATACCACGTTCCTCGGCGTGAACGCGCTGCTGCCCAACGCGCCGAACGCGATCATGCAGAATCTGGTGTTGGATAACGTGAAGGTCGAAATCGGCAACGATGTGTGGCTGCGATCGCCCGAAGCGAACCTCAAACTGGGCGGAGCGCTGCGAGTCACGAGCGCACTCGGGCGCGGAGGGCGCCGGCCGCGGCTCGCGCTGGCCGACTCATTGGTGGTTGAGCGCGGTACGTACCAGCTCAATCTTGGCATCGCGCGTCCGGGTTTCGAAGTCGATCGCGGAGTCGTGCGCTTCTTCGGCGACCCTGATCTTGAGCCAGCGCTCGACATCACCGCGCTCCACACGGTGCGCGAGTTGCGCGCGAATTCTAATCGGCAGGACGTTCGCATTCGTGTGAGCATCGGTGGTACGCTGGATCGACCGACACTGGGCTTGTCCAGCGCCGATAACCCGCCGCTACCTGAGAGCGATTTGCTCAGTTATCTCGTCACGGGCGAGCCGGCGTACTCACTGCTCGGCACGCCGTACGCTGAGCAAGGCGCCACACTCGCTCTCCGATTGGCTGGCAGCTATCTGTCGAGTCGTCTTGCCGGTGGTCGCTTCGAC
The DNA here is from genome assembly GCA_966096095.1 of uncultured Gemmatimonadaceae bacterium. Classification (GTDB taxonomy): domain Bacteria; phylum Gemmatimonadota; class Gemmatimonadetes; order Gemmatimonadales; family Gemmatimonadaceae; genus Gemmatimonas. The sequence continues at coordinate 18,883 of CBHTUR010000014.1, forward strand.
GTGGTGCAGGTTGAACCGACGGCGCTCGCGCCTGGCGACGCGGCGAATCTCCGCGAGCGGGGCGTCGGAATTCTTGCTTCCACTCGCGTTGGCGTTGGCGGCCAGCTGGCGCGGAACACGTACTACAGTTTTACGACGGGACTCTGCGGATTGGCGCCGCAGTCGACCGGTAGCGGCGACGCATTGTCGCTCTTCGCGCAGGGTATAGGCGTTAAGCTCGAACGGCGATTCGAGCGTGGAATTTCGATCTCACTCGGTCTCGAGCCTGCGTCCAGCGCGCAGTCCTGCGGGCGTCTGGGCGTCTCACGGACGTTCCAGCAAACACCGCCACAGATCGGATTCGACTTCTTCCGGGTCTGGACCTTCTAGCTTCGCTCTGCGCTGGGGCACAGTGTAGAGGGCCCCGCGAGGCCCGCGTCCCCGCTCCCGATGCGTTTCCCCAGACGACCGACGCTCGTCTATCGTGATCTCATGTCCCATTCACTCGACGCGCCTCCCATTTCCACCAGCCCCGCCCTGACGGACGTTCTCGACGCGATCGATCGCGCCGATTCGTCGGCTGCGCGCGTTCGGGCGGCGGCGGCGGCGTTGCATGCGATGGGATTTGGTCGCGTCATGATTACCCTTCGCGACGCGTCGTTGAACATCACGATGGCGGTCTCCGAAGGTGGCGTCGATCCGGCCGATCGCACGGGCCATGCGTTGCAAGCACTGCCCGGAGCGGTGTGGCGTCGTCGGTTCTCGCAGCTCGAACGCTTTCGCGTCGGCGATCTGTACCTGCTGGACGGCGGTGACGCGTGGGTGGCTCGAGAGTTCTTTGCCGCCGAACCATCGCCGCGTGGCGACGGCCTGTCGTGGTTGCCCACCGACCTGATGATCGGTGTGCTATACGGGGCCGAGCGCGAGTTGCTTGGCATTGTGAAGCTCACGTCGCCGCGCGATGGACGTCGACCAACCGAAACGCGCCGGCGTGATGTCGCGAGCCTGATTCGTCATCTCGGTGCACGTCTCGCGTTCGACGCGCTGCGTACGCTCGCCCAACGCCGTGCCGAACGACTGCAGCGGCTGCAAGAGGCCGGTGCGGCAATGGCGCGTTCGCTCGACGAGCACGAGATCATGCGTGAACTCGCGCGACAGGCCATGCGTGCCACGCGCGCAGAGGGCGTGACGATCGGGGTGCCCGATCTCGATCAAGACTTGCTGGTGACGGCGCTTCGCAGCATGCGCGGGGTGGAGCGTCCGCGCGGCGTTGTGCGCTTGGGCGATGGCGTGATTGCGGAAGTCGCGCGGACGGGCTTGCCCGTGCGCGTGGGCGATCGAGAGGCCGATCGGGCGCGTGAGAAACGCGGGGTCGCAACGCCACTCAGTACGTACGACGTTGTTGGCGATGCCGGACCTGCCGCGTCGCTGCTGGCCGTGCCCTTGTTGGCCGGCATCCAGCTTGTGGGTGTGCTGGCGGTGCATGCGGCGTCGACGGAAGTGTTCAGCGCCGAAGACGAAGAAGTGCTGGCGACGATGGGATCACAGGCAGCGACCGCGATCGCGAATGCCCGTCGCTACGCCGAAAGTGAGCGCGAGCGTCGCCAGACCGAAGCGCTGGCCGACGTCGCGCGCGCGGTGGGCGAATCGCTCCGGCTCGGCGAAGTGCTGCGCCTGATTCTGCGACACTCAGTTTCGCTGCTGGGCGTGGAAGGCGCGTGCATTGCGCTGCGCAACGACGAGTACATGCACATCGTGGCGGCAGTTGGCGCCGCCGACGTGCTGGCCGGCGTTCACGTGCCCGTTGGGGCCAGTCTCCTCGGCCGCGCGGTGACTTCAAACGAATTGGTGGTCTCGAACGACTTCGGGAACGATCCCTACTCGTCGCGCACCGTGCAGCGCCTGGCGCAGATTCAGCGCACGGCCATCGCCCCGCTGATGTCGGCGCAGGGAACGATTGGCGCCATCGCGGTGCTCAACCGCGACACGCCGTTTACCGACGACGACGCGCGCGTGTTGCAGCGGCTGGCCGATCACGTGGCCGTGGCGATCGTGAATGCGCGCCTGTTCGAAGAAGTTGAGCGCGCCACACGCGAGTGGAAGGTCGCGTTTGATGCCATCGCGAGTGGACTGGTGGTGCTCGACGACGCGATGATTGTAAAGCGCTGTAACGCGCGCGCGGCCGAATTGTGCAGTCAGACTATTCCGGAGCTGCTCAGTCGCCCGTTCGGTCCCGCGCTGCTCGGACCCGGATCGGCCGAGATCGCGATGGTGGCTTCGCTCGTGCAGCGATCGCTCGCCGAAGGGGTGCCCGTGCGCGATGTGGTGCGTGATGAGCCTGGCGCCAAACTGTACGAGTTTTTGGTTGCTCCGCATCCTGACGGCGGCTGCGTCGTGACGTTCGACGACGTCACGTCGGTGCACCGCTTGGCTGAGCGGCATCGACGTGTACTCGAGACGGTGACCGACGCGATTGTCATCACGGGCCTCGACGGACGCATTTCGTTTGCGAACGCCGCCGCGCAGGCGCTCTTCCGCACGGAGCAACTGATTGGGCGGAACGCGGCTGATCTCACCGCACCAGAGTCGTTGGCGGATGTGGCGCGTCACGAGCGTGCCGCTCGCGAGGGCGCGCAGCAGCGCTACGAGTGCCAGCTGTTGTGTGCGACCGGCGAACGCCGACTCGTGTCGGTCAGCAGCGCGCCGTTGTTTGAAGTCGGACAGGTCACGGGCACCGTTGCGTGCTTGCGCGATGTGACTGACCAACGCGCCGACGCGCAGGCGTTGGCCCGCTCCGAGGCGAACTATGAGCGGTTGGTCGAATCGGCGACGGACGCGATTTTCACCGTCGATACCGAGGGTCGATTTACATCGGTGAATCGCGGGTTGCTGCTGGCGGCAGGGCGACCGAAGCACGAGTTGCTGGGGCGGCCGTATCGTGTGGTGGTCGATCCGCGCGATCATTCGCGGGCGGACACGCTACTGCAGCGCACGCTCGCCGGTGATCGTCAGCGCGTCGAGCTGCGCTATTTGGACGCGCATGGTGTACCGCGCGTGGGTAAGCTCACGACCGCGCCCATCCACGAGCATGGAGTGGTTGTCGGCGGTCTTGGAATCATGCACGACGTGACCGACGAAGAGCTCCTGCGCGAGTCGAGCGCGCAGCAGTCTCAGCTCGCCACGGCCGGCGCGCTGCTGCAGGGCGTCGCCAATGAACTCAACAATCCGCTCACGAGCTTGCTGGCGCTCACCGCGGTCGAGCGCGAAACAACAGCCAGCGATGCTCAGCGCGAAGTGATGTCGCAGATCGCTGCCGAAGCCGAGCGCGTTTCACGGATTCTGGCGCATCTCATCGATAGCACGGGCGGCGCGCCGGGAACCGTTGCGGCAATCGACATCGATCGCACTGTGCAGGGTGCCGTGGAGTTGCACACCTTCGGACGCCGTTCGCCGGGCGTGACCGTCAGCACTTCGCTGAAGGGCGATCTGCCGATCATCGAAGGCGATATGCGACGACTGCAGCAGGTGTTGCTCAATCTGCTCGCGAATGCTGATGACGCCGTCGCGCACTCCCGTGATCGGCGGGATATTCACGTGTCGACACAGCGTGATCGCTCCCGTGTGTTAATCGAGGTGTCGGACACCGGGCACGGCATCGCGCCGGCCGATTTGGCACGGGTGTTCGAGCCGATGTACACCACGCACGCGCACGATCATCACAAAGGCTACGGCCTTTCGATCGCACGCCAGATCGTGCAGGACCACGGTGGCACGCTGACTGTGCGCTCGGTGCTGGGACAGGGATCGACGTTCACCGTCTCACTGCCGACGCCGCGCAGTGTGCCGCCGACACCGTCGCAGCCCGTGCCCGTGATTGACGAGGGGGCAGATATCAAGCCGTCGCGCGGGCGACTTCTGGTTGTTGAGGACGAGCGCACGTTGCGCACCGCAATCAGTCGCTATCTGCGGCGGCAGGGTTACGAAATTGAGGCGGTGGAATCGGGTAGCGAAGCGCTTGGTATCGCCAGCCGCGGCGCGTTTGATCTCATTTTGCTCGACATTCGACTGCAGGATATGCCCGGCGATGAGGTGTTCCGGGCGCTCGAAGTGGACGCTCCCGCCATGGCAGCGCGCGTCGTCTTCATGACCGGCGACCTCAATGGACCCGGCCGCGCCGATTTCGTGCACGCCAGCGCCCGCCCGGTGATCGCCAAGCCGTTCCAGCTCACCGAACTGCTGGCGTTGATCGAACAGGTAATCGCGGTACGCCGTCGACAGAGCGCCGACTAGGAGTCGCGCGACTATCTTTCGCGTATGCCAGTTTCGCGATTCGCTACGATTCGAAGTGCGGCCGCCCCGATGCTCGGGGAGCCCCGCATCTCGACGGCGCTCACGTCGCAATTGTTGGCGGGTGACGTCGTAACTGTCCTCGAAGAGAACGGCCTTTGGCTGCGTGTCCGAAGCGTCGACAATTACGAGGGATGGGTGCATAGCGGATACGTCACAATCACGACCGGCTCAGAGGGCACGTGGCGCTGGTCGTTAGGGTGTCGCGTGCGTCGCGCCGACGGTGTACTCCGCGCATTACCTCTTGGCGCGCGCGTTGAGCCCGCCGCGGAGGTCGTCGAGGGTGAGGCGATGGACGCACACGATCGGTCGACACGGTTTCCCAAAACCGCTGAGGCTATTGCCTCAAGCGCGGAACGCCTCTTCGCAGGCGCTCCTTATCAGTGGGGCGGCGTCAGTCCGTGGGGCGTGGACTGCAGCGGCTTGGTCCAACGCGTGTTCGCGTTGCATGGTGTGCCGTTGCCGCGCGACGCCTGGCAGCAGGCGCTGGTGGGCACTCCAACCTCACTCGCGGCGGCCGACGCGCACTGCGCCTCCGACTTGCTGTTTTTTTCCGACCGCGAAGATCAGCGCGTCACGCACGTTGGGGTCGCGCTCGACGGAGCGCGAATGGTGCACAGTTCGTTGGCCCGCGGCGGCGTGGCGATCGAATCGATGCCCCTCGGCGACGACTACACCGCGCGTCTGCGCGCGCAGTGCGTTGGTGTCCGACGCGTGGTGTAGCGTTCAACCGGTCTCGTTCACGAGAGCATTGACGACGCGGGCATCGCTACTGGAGCGCCACCGCGCACATGCAGAACCGCTGCCCCGCGCGCGTTGCCGTCGAGCTCAATGGCCATCGTGTAGTCACCGATGACATCGAGGGGCAAGTCGATTTGCACGAGCACCGGCATATCCAACTCACCCCCCTGGTGCGGAGGTGCTTGAATCGCCAGTTCGGCCGACGATGACCAGAGTACGTTTCCGCGCGGATTCACCCAACGCAACGACAGTTCGTGCACCCCGACATCACTCGCGGTGCCCTGCAATCGAACCACGAGGGTGGCCCGGGGATGCAGGGCAGGGAACTGCCCCACATGCACGGCATCAAAGACGCCCAGGATATTGAGCTTTCCCTCTTGGGAAAGATTGGCGGCGTCGGCAAAGAGCGCGAAGGAAACTTGCATGCGGCAAAGGTACACGACATCGCCGCCCGCGCCTACTTTTCAGGATGCCCTCCCGCCAGTCTTTCGGCCCGACCGACATCGGCTTGCTGCTGATGGCCGTGATTTGGGGCGTGAACTACAGTGTGGTAAAGGCGGGATTGCGCGTGCTCGAGCCGTTTGCCTTCAATGGCATTCGCGTGATGCTGGCGGCTGTAGTGTTGGCCGTCGTGTCCTACGCGCTGCGTAAGGAGCGTTGGCCCTCGCCGCGCGACGCACGACATCTGGCGGCGCTCGGACTGCTGGGCAACGGCGTGTATCAGCTCTTCTTCATTCTCGGACTCGCGCGAACGCGTGCCGGCGTCGCAGCGCTGATCGTCGCCGCGGGACCTGCGTACATCGCGCTCATCTCCCGTGCGCTCGGGCGGGAACGATTACCCGCGCGTGGTTGGCTGGGCATCGTGATGCAACTCGTGGGTGTCGCTTGCGTGGTCGGGAGCACTCACGGTGTCGATGCCGGTCCTGACGCGATGATTGGCGCGGCGTTCATCGCTGGTGCGAGTCTCGTCTGGGCGATCTTCAGTGTGCTGCTGCAGCCGTACACGGCCCGGTCGCATCCGATTCACTTGTCGGCGATCACGATGGCAACAGGTGCAACGTTTCTCGTTGTCGTCGCATCACCGGCGCTTCTTCGCCTGAACGTGCCGGAGATTCCGTTGTCTGCCTGGGGCTCGGTCGTTTACGCCGGGATCGGTGCGCTCGTCGTGGCGTACTTACTGTTCTATCGTGGTATTCGCGTGCTTGGGCCGACGCGCACCGCGATGTACAGCAATCTGCAACCGCTCATCGCACTCACCGTCGCGTGGTTGGTGATCAACGAGCGACCAACGGGCTGGCAACTCCTCGGCGCTGCGTTCATCATGGGTGGCTTGCTGGTATCACGCACCACCAAATCGAACGCCGAATCGGTATCGGGCCGGTCACTGATGTCGAACGATGCTGCTCATGTCACTTCCAACGCCGCGCGATCGTGAAACTGGTTCTGTTTGATATTGACGGCACGTTGTTGCGCACGGACGGCGCCGGACGGCGCGCAATGGAAGGCGCGCTCTTCGAGGTGTTTGGTCTTCGCGGTGATCCGGCCTACCGGTACGACGGAAAAACCGATCGGCAGATTGCGCGCGAGCAGATGGGTGCTTCCGGGTTGTCGGCGGCGGAGATCGACGCACAGATCGACCGCGTCTTCGCCTCGTATTCCCGGCGCCTCGAAGAGGAACTCGCTGGCGACTCGACAGCCGCGCACCTCTGCCCTGGCGTGCCCGCGTTACTCGACGCCGTCGAGCAGCATCGCGAGGTGACGTTGGGACTGCTTACCGGCAACATCGAATTCGGCGCGCGGAGAAAATTGCAGGCGGTGGGCATCGCTTTCGAGCGATTCCTGATCAACGCTTTCGGCAGCGATCATGAGCATCGCCCCGCGTTGCCGGCGATTGCGCAGCAGCGCGCTGAGCGACTGCTTGGCTCGCCGCTTGCCGGCCACCAGATGGTGATTATCGGCGACACGCCAGCCGACATCCATTGCGGCCGCTCGCTCGGCGTGCGCGCCATCGGAGTCGCTACCGGTCGGTTCTCGGTCGACGACCTCGCCGCGCACGAACCGGCGGCCGTCTTTGCGTCGCTCGCTGATACCGACGCGGTGATGGCGAGTATTCTGGCGTGAGCAACCCGACCACGGCCGGCGTTCACGGACGCATCGTGGGCATAGTTCGCGGTCGCGAGATCGATGCGGCCGCGACGATTTCCCTCGCCGGCAGCGTGTTAGAGCTCCAATGGACCGGTGCGACGCCGTGGCGCCTCGCTCTTGAAGCAATCGACGGCCTCGCCCTCAGCGGTTCGCATTTGACGCTGTATCTCGCGAGCGGCGACGTGCTTGATTGCGCGGGTGACGGATCAATGCAGGCGTTCGGATCGCAGCTCATCGATCAGGCGTGCGCCATGCCCGAACTCACGCGCGGACTTGTCGCCTTAGGATCGCTGCGCGGAAGTCCGGGCGCTTCACACGATTCGTGGTTCGCGCCGTTGCTGACCGCGCGTCGCTCAGTAGAGGGCGTCAGCGATCCGTTGCGGCAGTTGACACTCGTCGACGCCGCGCAGCTTGAACGCGCATTTGAGGGTGTGATTGCGCAGTTGGCGGCGGTCAAGGCCCCAACCGATCAGGCGATGCAGCGTGCGATCGAAGCACGTCTCGAGGAGGCTGCCGTGCCGCTCTTTCAGGCTCTCACGCGTCTTGCGCTCTCGGCCGACTCGTTACGCGGGAGCGCACTGGATACCCGTCTCGCTGATTGGCGAAAGTGGGTGGCCGCGTTACGCGAGGTGTTTAAAGCGGCCGATGCGGCGTGGCGCGATTGTGCCGCGCAGTTAGAACGCGTGGGCGCGTAACCGCGCGCTCAGCGACGTGTGCGATGCGTCGTCGACGGCACAATCGGCGCGGCCGACGCCGTGCTGCAACCACACTCGGCGCCACACGACGCGGACGCGTTGCGGGCACTCCGAATCGAGCGCCAGACTCGTCGCAGGATGAACGCCGCTGCGACGGTTACGATCGAAATGACGATCAGTGAGTCGGTCGATATCGCCATCATCTCAGCCTCCTAGTCCCAGTGCCGTACCGCCGGCATAGACAATCCACGCCGCGCCATACGCCAGCACCAGCATGTAGCCGAACTGCAGCCCTGCCCAGCGCCAACCCAGTCGTCCGCCGCCCGCTTCGCGAACGGTGACCGCGATCGTACTCATACACATGAGCGCGAACACGTAAAACACCATCAGTCCGACGGCGGTCAATGTTGTATACACCGGTTTGCCGGTCACGGCGTCGCGCTCATCACGCAGGCGACCCTGCAACGCGTGCTCAGCATCCGTCGCGTCACCGACTCCGTAAATGGTACCCATCGTCGAAACAAACACTTCGCGTGCGGCGAAGCTGGACGCGATGGAAACGCCGATCTTCCAGTCGTAGCCCAAGGGACGCACCAGCGGTTCGATGCCTCGCCCGACTCGGCCGAGCACCGAATGCGCGAGCTGCTCTTCCTGCTGCGCGGCTGGCGACAACGCAGGATTGACCGCGCTCTTGGGATACGTGGCAAGCGCCCACAGCACGATCGACAGCGACAAGATGACCGTTCCCGCCCGCCGCAAAAACATCTGGCATCGCTGCGCGACGCTCACAGCGAGCGACTTCGGGCTTGGCCACCGATAAGTTGGCAGCTCAAGAATCATCGGCCGCACCGGGCCTTTCAGCAGCGTCCGTTTGAATATCGCCGCGACCAATAACGCCACCACGGTGCCGAGCAGATACATCGTCAGCATCGTCACGCCTTGCATTGTCATACCGAGCGCGACCGAGGTTGGCGGCACAAACGCGCCGATCAACAGCGTGTACACGGGCAGGCGCGCTGAGCAGGACATCAAGGGCACCACCATGATCGTGGCGAGTCGATCTTTGGGATCTTCGATGGTGCGCGTGGCCATGATACCCGGTACGGCGCATGCATAGCCGGAGAGCATCGGAATAAAGCTCTTGCCGTGAAGCCCCACACGTCGCATGACGCGATCCATCAGAAACGCGGCGCGCGCCATGTAGCCCGAGTGTTCGAGCAGCCCAATGAACGCAAAGAGAATTGCGATTTGTGGCAGAAAGACGAGCACCGAACCCACGCCGGCGAAGACGCCATCAACCACGAGGCTTCGCAGATCACCGGGAGCCATTCGCGCGCCGACTTCACCGCCGGTCCAGGCGATGGCCGCTTCGATGCCATCCATCAGTGGTGTGGCCCACGAGAACACGGCCTGAAACACCAGCGCCATGAGCGCAAGAAAAAGAATTGGACCCCAGACACGATGGAGCGCGATGGCGTCGATGCGATCGCTCAAGGTGCGAGCAATTGCTGTGCGCCGCTTCACCGTCGCGGCGACGACGCGCGCAATCCACGCATATCGCGTTTCGGCCTCGAAGCGTCCGAAGGCGAATCCGGCGGCCTCGAGGGCGCGCGCCGCGGAATCGATGTGACTGCGCAGCTGTGGGATGTGCGCGAGATGCACCTCGACATCGCGCACGCCCAGGAGCCGCAGTGCTTCCATGTGCGCGGCCACAGGCGAGAGTCCGTCGCCGATCAACGCGTTGACAATCGGTGCCAGCGCTTCGGTGGCGGCCGCAGGCAACGTGAAGTGACGCGACGGCGCCGGGAGCGACGCGGCGGTGATCAGCGCGCGCTTAAGTGGTTCAAGTCCTTCGCCGCGCTTCGCAACCGTCGGCACGATTGGCACGCCCAGCTCGTGAATGAGCTCCGGAACGTCGATCTCAATGCCGGCTTCTTCAGCCGCATCGAACTGATTGAGCGCAACGACAACCGGAATTCCGAGCTCCAGCACTTGGCTGGTCAGGAAGAGGTTGCGCTCCAGGTGCACGGAGTCGACGACAACGAGGACCACGTCGGGTCGCCATCGATCGGCATCGCGTCCGAGCAGTACTTCGAGTGCAATACGCTCGTCGGGCGAGCCGGCCGAAAGCGAGTACGAACCGGGCAAATCGAGCACGGCGATGCGACGTCCATCGGGACCTTTGAACGCGCCTTCCACTCGCTCGACGGTCACCCCGGCAAAGTTGCCGACACGCTGCCGCAGACCGGTCAGCGCGTTGAAGAGTGTGGTCTTGCCCGTGTTGGGGTTGCCGATGATCGCAACGCGCAGCACATCGCGCGATGGAGTGACAGACCCGTCTGTTCCGCGGTCGCTGCTGGCGGCCTTACCGGAAGGGGAGTGTGGCGATTGCAGCGTACTCACGACCAGTGGGCGACAGCGAGCGGGTTCGGAGCGCAACTCGCTCCGGTGAAATCACTCAGTCGCGCGCGTTGAGCGGCTGAACGGTGATGCCCGCGGTCAGGGCAGAGCCCAACGCGAGACGAGTGCCTCGCACGTCGAGCAGCATCGCATGACGCGCATCGATGACGCTGACGTCGGTGCCCTCACAGAGGCCCAGTGCACGCAGGCGACACGCTTCGTCGGCCGAACACCCAATGTCGACCACCGTGGCCCGGCTACCCGCGCTACAGGCCGCCAGCGCGCACGTGCGGCGCACAACGGACTGCGGCTGAAGGTCGAGTGTGGGGAGCTGAGCGGCCACGGAGTTAGATGAGAATGGTTCTCAAAGCGTGTGATGGAGTATACACGACAAAGACGGCCGAATGCAATAGGGAGAAACTATCTCGGAAAAGGCCTTACTTGGCTGTCAGGCGTTGCCCGACGCGTCGCCAACAGCGCCACGCCGACCGAGAAGATGGCGATGCCAATTAGCTGGGCCGCGGTCATGCCAGCGAAGTGGCGGTCGTCCTTGGCGCGGAAGAACTCCACAATGAAGCGCTCAATGCCGGCCAGCACGCAGTACCACCCGAAGAGCCATCCGTCCTTGTTGGTGTGCTTACGCAGCCGCCAGAGCACTGCGAACATCGCGAAGCCCATCACGACTTCGAACAACTGCGTTGGATACACGCTCACGACGCTGTTCGCCGGCAGGTCGGCGGGCAGTGTCACCCCGAACTGCGATCGCATTACCGCTACGGTCGATGGCGGCGCGCCCTCTGGAAATTGGACGGAGAATGGTCCGCTCCACGGACGGCCATAATCGTCGCCAACAGCCCAACAGCCCGAACGGCCGACCGAATACCCGGCCGCGATCGCAATGCCAGCAACGTCGGCGATGCGCAAGAATTGGAGCTTCTTGTAGCGGATGGTGGCCCAACAGAGTGCGACGGCGCCGATGAAGCCGCCCCAGAACACGAAGCCGCCGCGGCTGAAGAACGCGGAGGGATCCCCCGAGAGCACGACGTAATACGTCTTTGCCCCAACCAGTGTCCCGATCAGTGCGGCCATGACCACATCGGGCATCGCGTCGGATTCCTTCACGTGACCGCGTCGCGTGAGCTCTCGCTGACAAATGATTTGCGAGATTGCGAAAGCAGCCAGCACCGCGAGACCGAAGCCCGTGAGTTCGAGCGGGCCAAGGTGGAACGCGGTCGGATGATGGATGATGCCGTTGGGGTTCATCGGAGAAAATTGGTCGCGGAGCGCCGCAAAGCCCATTGGCTAGGCGGAAATGAGTCCGGGAATTGGCACCGACGCTTGGGCCGTAAGCGCCGGGTCGATACGGTCGCCGTGGTCGAATCGAAACAGGCCTGCGGCCGCAATCATCGCCGCGTTGTCGGTGGCCAGCCGTGGCGATGGAGCGAACACTTCCACCCCGCGCTGCTGCAATCGATCCGCAATCGCTCGCTGCAGCGCGACATTGCACGCCACGCCGCCGCCCAAGATCACTCGGGTGCGCCGGTATTTTCTGACGGCCCGCTCAACCTTGGTGACCAGCGCGCCAATGGCGGCATCCTGAAAACCGCGGGCAATCGATGCTCGTGCCGTGTCCAGTGTTCCGCTCTTCTCGGCGGCACGCACGGCAAGCAATACCGCCGTCTTCAGACCGCTGAACGACAAATCGAAGTAGTCGTCGTCCGTTGGCTCGGCGTTCTTGCGCACCATCGGTGGCGCAAAGCGATACGAGGTTGCGTTCACTGTCGCGGCCAGCTGTTCAATCGGTCGACCGCCAGGGTATGGCAGCCCGAGTAGCTTCGCGACCTTGTCGAACGCTTCGCCCGCTGCATCATCGCGCGTCTGGCCGAGCAACCGGTAGGTTCCCCACTCCGGCACATCCAGCAGCAACGTATGTCCACCGCTCACCAACAATGCGGTGAACGGCGGCGCTGCATGCGGATGCTCGAGCAGCGTAGCAAAGAGGTGTCCTTCCAGATGATGCACGGGCACCACCGGAACGTCGCTGGCAAAGCCAAGGGCCTTGGCGTAACTCGTGCCGACCAGCAATGCACCGACGAGGCCGGGCGCATGTGTCACGGCGATCGCATCGACGTCGCGCAGCGAAATAGACGCCTGATCGAGCGCAGCCTGCACGGTTGGAACGATACCAACTAGATGCTGACGACTCGCGATCTCCGGCACGACGCCACCAAAAATTCGATGCACGTCTTGCGACAGGATGACGAGCGAACGCAGCGTCGGCGAGTGTGCGTCTCCGCTAACAACCGACGCTGAGGTCTCATCGCACGATGTCTCGATGCCCAAGACACAGCGTCCGGGCCACGAAGTCACGCCCATAACGTCACGCGCAGCAACTCACGACTTCGGTTCAGCCAGCAGTGACTCGAGCAGTTTGCGGTTGCTCGGCGAATTCCAGTCTTCCGCGCCGAGCCACTTCTTCCGAATCACGCCGTCGCGGGCGATGACGAAGGTTTCCGGTACGCCCGTGGTGCGATAAATCGTCTGTACTGCGCCCGTGTCGTCGTACAGGATCTCAAACGAAAGCTTGTACTCCTTCACGAAGTCGCGAATCTCTTGCTCGAGGCCTGCCTGGTCGACACTGATTGCCACCACTTTCAGTCCCTTGGGGCCGAGGTCCTGATACACCTTTTCAATGCTGGGCATTTCGGTGCGACAGGGAATGCAGTAAGTCGCCCACAGGTTGAGCAGCACGACCTGTCCGCGATAATCGGAGAGTGATTTCAACTTCGGCGTCACGTCGACCGTCTTGGCGGAGAATCCGGGTGCGTCAGTGCCGACGCCAACGGTGACCAGTTCGTCTTTCAGCGCGTGCGTGGCCGCAAACGCGCCGCCGCCCAAGAGGGCAACGACACCGCCTACAAGAAGCCACTGCTGCTTGCTGGTCATGCGAGAATCTCCTCTCTCTCTCTTCGGTCAGACGTTCTCGGTGCAGAGGCCGCGCAAATACGCGATCTCCGCTTGCGGATCGGCTGCGCCAAAAATTGCGTTGCCCGCCACGAACGTGTCAGCGCCCGCTTGCCAGCATCGGGCGATGGTATCGCGTCCGATGCCGCCGTCCACTTCCAGCGCAGCGTCGCTGCCGGCCTGATCAAGCAGAAAGCGCGCCCGCTCAATCTTGTCGATTGAGTACTCGATGAACTTTTGACCACCGTATCCCGGATTGACACTCATGATGAGCAGCAAGTCGAGCAGGTGCACGATCTCCTCGATCGCGGAAAGCGGAGTGGCAGGATTGAGCGCTACGCCCGCCTTGCAGCCGAGCTCTTTGATGCGCATCAGCTGCCGATCGAGATGCGGCGCGGCCTCAGCGTGGATTGTGAGCACGTCGGCCCCGGCCTTCACGTAGTCGTCGAAATACCGTTCGGGTTCGACGACCATCAGATGCACGTCAACGACTTTCGCCGTCGAACGGCGCGTCGCTTCGATGACCTTCGCACCGTACGACAAGTTTGGCACGAAGCGTCCATCCATGACATCGATATGAATCCAGTCGGCGCCGCCGGCGTCACACATAGCGATCTCTTCGCCGAGGCGGCGGAAGTCGGCACTGAGCACCGATGGGGCGATACGCACTGTCATGGCAAAAGAACGTGGTTCGAGTTCGGGAGATGAGCGGTGTCGGTGGTCGGCGGTCGGCCGTCACTGAGCACGAGATTGACGGCCGTTCCGGCGCGCACGCGAACACCACTGGCCGGCGTGCTGCTTAATACGGTGCCAGCCGCCGACGCATTGGCGCGAAACTCCACGGCACCGACAACAAGTCCCGCTGTTTCGAGTGCTTCGCGCGCCGCGCCCTCGGCGAGATCAACGACCACCGGCACACGCGGAGCGGTTGAGTCGTTTTCCAGGGCGACGCTGTCGGCGTATCGCTTGGCGCGGCGCGACGCATCGGCGCTATCAGATGCTCGCCGCTGTTCGCGCGGATCACTCGCTTTAGCCTTGGCGAGCGAGTCGAGCATGAGCTGCAGTGAGTCGGCCTGACCCGGATGACCAGGCTCAAGCTTGCGCACGCCGAACACTCCGGCGCCCGCTCCGATCGAGGCGCCGAGCACGACGGCGAGCAGGGCACGAACGAGCCACGTGCGCATTGACGGCTGTGTCGTGGCCATCTATCGGACGCGACGCAGGCGCGCCGCGAACGCGCCGTCCGTGTGGTGCAGCTGCGGCAGCACGCGCAGCAATCCGTTATCAAGCACGGCCGCGGGCACGGCACTGGTTGATGGCGGTTCAAGCACAAAGTCGCTATTTGCAGCGAGGAACGACTGTACGGGATCGTCGTTCTCGTCGAGTTCCAGCGAACACGTGCTGTAGATGAGCAGACCGCCGGGTTTCACGACGGTGGCGGCGGCGCGCAACATCGCGCGCTGCGTCGCCGCCATCACTGCGAAATCGGAAATGCGCAGTCGCCAGCGCGCATCGGGGTGTCGGCGAAATGTCCCGGTTCCGGTGCAGGGCACGTCGATCAGCACCACGTCCACCGGCGAAATCGCGGGTGCGGTCGCATCGGCGACGACGATGGCCAAATTCTCGGCGTTCACGCGGCCGAGTCCGATCGCCATGCGTTCGGTGCGTGTCATGCTGCGGTCTGCAGCGACAACCACGGCGGCGCGACGCGACAATTCCAACGCCTTGCCGCCCGGCGCCGCACAGAGATCGGCCACCGTCGCGCCTTGTGGAATATCAGCGTACTGCACAACCAGCGTGGCTGCGGGGTCCTGCACGAACATCAGTCCCTGCTTGAACGCACCGAGTTCGGTGAGCGCCACGCCGCCGGGCAACTGCAGCGAATCAGGAACGAGCGGTATCTCGGTGCAATCGACGCCGGCGCCCTCAAGCATGTTGCGCAGTTCGTCGCGTGAGATGCCGTAGGGACGCACCGAAATTGGCGCTTCATCGTTGTTCGCGGCCAACAGCTTTGCGGTGGCCTCGAGTCCCCAACGTTCAACCCAGCGCGCAACGATCCACTGTGGATGCGAACCACGAATGGCGAGCGACTCGACGGGATCGCGCGTGGCCGCGGGTTCGAGCGCGTCGCGTTCACGATCAACCCGACGCAAAACCGCGTTCACCAGTTTGCTCGCCCCAATGCCGTCGCGCCGTTTGGTCAGTTCGACCGTCTGAGCAATCGCGGCGTAGGCGGGCACACTGCCCATGAAGAGCAATTGGTAGCTGCCCAATCGCAGCAAGTCGACCACGTCGGCGTCGAGCTTCGCTAAGCCGCCCTTCACGCGCGTCGCTAACACCGCATCCAGCCAACCGCGCCGGCGCAGCATGCCCCAGAGGAGCTCGTGCAACCAGCGTCGATCCCGCGCGTCGAGCGCACCAGTGCGTCGATCAAAGGCGGCATCAAGTAAGTCGCCCTGACGCATGTCGGTCAGCACGTTGGCCCCAGCCACGCGCGCGTCGGTCACGCCCGCGACCGAACTGGCGGCGTTGCGTATCGTACGCGGACGTTTTTCCGAGCCGTCGACTGGGGGCATGACCGGAAGATAGTCAGTCGCGGCCATGGTTCGCGGGGTCAGTCGGCCGGCGCAAACCGGTCGCCAACGGCCACCCCGCGCCCTCGCGCCCATGCCGCCGGTTGGAGCCGCGGCTTGCCACTGGGCTGCACTTCGCGAAAGCGCACGGCGCCGATGCCGCAGCGGACCAGCAGACCGAGGTCGTCGGCGAGGCGCACTGTGCCGGGCGGCGCCGCGCGCGTGGGCTCGTCCAGCGCATCGTCGCCGCCGTCACCAACGACCTGTGCACCGAAGCACTTCACGTCCACGCCGTTGAGTGGGGCAAACGCGCCGGGCCGCGGATCGAATGCTCGCGTCACGCGCGCGACTTGAACCGCCGACTGCGCGAAATCGAGCCGCCCCATCTCGCGTTCGATTTTCGGGGCATACGTGCTCTGCGCGTCGTCTTGCTTGATTGGTTGTGATACACCTGCGTCGATCAACGCCAACGCCTGGACGATGGCCTGCGCGCCAAGCTCTGACAGCCGGTCGTGCAGCTCGCCATAGGTTTCGTCGCTGGCAATGGGTGTACGCAGTATGTGCAGCATGTCACCGGCATCGAGGGCCGGCACCATCTGCATGATCGTGATACCGGTTTCGTCGAAGCCCGCGAGTATGGCCGCCTGGATCGGGGCGGCACCACGCAATACCGGCAGGATCGAGCCGTGAATGTTGAGCGTACCCAATGGCGGCAGATCGATGACCGCTTTGGGGAGGATGCAACCGTACGCCACCACGACGGAAACATCGGGCGCCAACGCTTGCACGCTGGCGATGAACTCCTCGCCGCGCGGTTTGACCGGTTGCAGCACCGGAATCGATTCCTGCAGCGCGACCTGCTTGACCGGCGATGGATCGAGCTGCGAGCGCGAACGGCCGCGCGGCTTGTCCGGTTGGGTAACGACGCCGACTACCTCATGTCCTTCTCCGATCAGCGCGCGCAACGGCGGCACCGCAAAATCCGGAGTGCCCCAAAACAGTATGCGCATCGGTGACGGGGTGACGGTTAGTCGGAGTCCTTGTCGCGCTCGGGGGGCAAATCACCAACGGGCAACACCCGCAACAACTTGGGATACTTGAGCTTCTCTTCTTCCCAGTCACGCATCGCGCTGCGGCGTTTGAGCAAACTGAGCCGGTCGGTGAACAGCTTGCCGTGCAGGTGATCGATTTCATGTTGCAAGCAGCGCCCCAGCAACTCGCTGCCTTCAACCTCGTACCAGTTACCGTCGATGTCTTGCGCGCGCACGACTACCCGCGCGGCGCGTTCCACGTCGGCGTACACCTCGGGAATGCTCAGGCAGCCTTCTTCGCCTTTGACTTTCCCTTCCAGCAGAATGATTTCGGGATTGATCACCACGAGCCGCTGCTCGTCGACTTCGACGACCGCCAAGCGCTCACGACGACCGACCTGCGGCGCCGCGAGGCCAACGCCCTTGGCGGCGTGCATGGTGTCGAACATGTCATCGACGAGGCGACGCAATTCGGGGGTGATGCCGTCGACGCGCTCCGTTTCCTGACGCAGAATGGGCGAGCCGAGCACGTGAATGTCGAGCAACGACATGTGACGCTCAGGCGGTGGTCGATCCGGAAATCACCCGCGCAATGCGGCCGCGTTCGACGATCAGGCGAGACTCCGCCGACTTGATCGTCACGCGATCTTCCATCGACGTCACCGGGCTTCCGTCTTTCATCTGCTGCGCGATGTGCAGCACTTCGCCGACGATGCCTCCCGCCGTGACGATTTCGTCGCCCTTCTTGATGACTTGCAGGCTGGCTTCGTGCTTCTTGCGTTGCTGCTGCTGCGGACGAATGAGCACGAAATAGAAAATCGCGAAAATCGCGCCGTACATGAAAATCATCTGCGCGACCGGCTGTGTGCCGCCCTGCAACGCGAGCAGGCTCGCTGAAATCGGAACAGTCATGGGTTGTCGGAACCAGTCTGGGTAACGAACGACTCGGTCGTACGATGGAGGTAGCGGGCGAGCCAGGCTCGGCTCCAGCCGTCGAAGCGCCCGTTGGTGATGGCCGACCGGGCTTCGCGCATCAGCGCGACGAGGAAATGTACATTGTGGAGCGAGAGGAGGCGGAGGCCAAGAATCTCCTCGGTCACGAACAAATGGCGGATGTACGCCTTGGAAAACCGGGTGCAGGCGGCACAGTCGCACTCGGCGTCGAGGGGCGTCGGATCCAGGCGCCAGACGGCGTTCTTGATGCTGCGGCGGCCGTCCCGCGTGAAGAATGCCCCCGTCCGCCCCATCCGCGTCGGGGCGACGCAGTCGAACAGATCGACGCCGCGCGCAACCCCCTCAACGAGATCCTCGGGAAATCCGACCCCCATGAGGTACCTCGGACGATCTGTTGGTAAGGCCTCGTTCACCACATCCAGCATGGCGTACATGTCCGGCTTGGCCTCTCCAACCGAGAGCCCGCCAATGCCGTACCCAACCCACTCCGCGCTGTCGCGAATGGCGCTCGCCGACTCGCGGCGCAAATCGGCGTGAATACCGCCCTGCACAATCGGAAACAACGCCTGCTCAGGCGTCGGCGCGTCTTGATCGATGTCGCGCAGTCGCTGGAATTCTACGCGGCATCGTTCGAGCCACCGCACGCTGCGCTCCATCGCTTCACGAGCGAGCGTCGCGTCTGACTGACCGGGTACGACGTGGTCGAACTGCATGATCACATCTGCACCCAGATCGCGCTCGATGCGCATGACGGCTTCCGGCGTGAACTGATGCAACGATCCGTCGAAGTGGCTGCGAAATTCGACCCCCGATTCGCTGATCGTGCGCAGTCCTTCGAGCGAGAACACTTGAAAGCCGCCCGAGTCGGTCAGAATCGGACCGTGCCATTGCATGAATCGATGCAGCCCACCCATGAGGCGCACCTGCGCTGCACCGGGACGCAACTCGAGGTGATACGCGTTGGCGAGAATCATAGTCGCGCCAAGTCGTGTCAGATCATCCGGGTCGAGTGCCTTGACCGACGCGAGCGTGCCCACCGGCATGAACTGCGGCGTCTCGATGTCGCCGTGCGGAGTGCTGAAGACGCCTGTGCGCGCAAATGACTGCTGGTCCGGGTGCGTCGGCGCGACCGAAAAACGAAAAGACATCGCGGTCTCAGAGCACGAGCATGGCGTCGCCGTAACTGTAAAAGCGGTACCCGGCAGCCACGGCAGTGCGGTACGCGTGCATGGTCAGCTCATAGCCCGCGAAAGCGGCGACGAGCATGATCAGCGTCGATTTCGGCAAATGAAAATTGGTGATCAGTCGATCCGGGCCGCGAAATGCGTACGGCGGTCGCAGAAAGAGATTCGTGTCACGACTGGTTTCGTGAAACACGCGCGCGTCGTCGACTGCTGTCTCGAGCGTGCGCACGCTGGTCGTGCCAACCGCCCACACCTTCCCACCCGCGGCGCGCACCGCATTGAGTGATTGCGCCGTGCTGGCGCTCAGTTCGCACCACTCTTCGTGCATCAGGTGATGTGACGGATCTTCATCGGACACAGGGCGAAACGTACCGGCGCCGACGTGCAGCAACACATCGTTGCGGAGCACTCCGTTGGCGGCGAGCGTCGACAACAGCTCGGGGGTGAAGTGCAATCCGGCGGTCGGTGCGGCGACGGATCCTGATTCGGCCGCGTAAACCGTCTGATAGCGCGCCGCGTCCGCGCTCTCGTCGGCCCGCTCGATATACGGCGGCAACGGAATGTGACCGTGCCGTTCGATCGCGTCCTGCGGGTCGCCCGGTGTGTGCAGCTTCACGATGCGCGTGTGGCGCGGCGTCGCCTCGACGATTTCAACTTTGAATTCAGGCGCGATCGTCACCACGCGACCGGGACGCAATTTGCCGCCGGGATGAATCATCGCTTCGAAGTGCACCGCGTCGAGCGGACGCAGCAGCAAGATCTCGGCCGGCCCGCCACTCTCGCGATGTCCCAGCAGTCGGGCACGGAACACCTTGGTGGTGTTCAGAACGAGCGTGTCACCCGCCGGAATGAATTCCGCGATATCGCGAAACGTGTGGTGCGTGAGCTGTCCTGACGCGCGGTCGACCACGAGTAGCCGACTCGCATCGCGCGGCTCGACGGGCCGTTGCGCGATGCGATCATCGGGAAGCTCATAATCGAAGTCGGATGTGCGACTGCCTGCAGGCAGAACAGCCGACTCCGCCGGGGAAGGAATTTCGGCGTCCATCGTAGCCGCGAAAGACAACCCATCCCACGGGAAAACACAACCGTTTCTGACGTGTCAACGGCTCAGCGAATCACAAATTCCGTTTGACGTGCGACCTTCTTGCCGCTCACCTGATCGGTGATCTCGATGCGCAGACGATAGGTACCCGCGGACGACTCGGAGAGGTCGAGCGACAGGAATTCGACCAATGTCGGCGCCGTAGGTGCGGTGCGATCGAAGGCGATGGTGAGTTTGTCGCGCGACGCCTGCTCGCGCCCGACCGCGCGTCCCAGACCATCCACCAGACGCGCGGCGAAGCCGCCCAGCGCCGAACGGTCGCTGCGTTCGACTACGATCGCCACGCGATACTTGCTCGCACCCTCGCGCGCGGCGAGTTCGTACATCTCCCAGAGCATGCCAATCGACGAGCCACGCGAGAACACGCCCAGATTCGGCTCCATCGTGACGTCGGACCAACGCTTGGTCGCGCCATCCTTCGGCACTGGCTTCGAGCCGAGCAGAATGTCGCTCACGCCAAATCCGGCGTTGACGTCGGGATTGATACGCGCCATCGCGCGGGCCGCGCGTCGACTGTCGGCTTGCAAGGCCTCGATGCGCACGACGTTGATACCCGGACCCAATCGGCGACGCCACAAGCGGCTCATCGGCGTCCGCGCGGAGTCAGGACGCACCGATTGCTGCGACGACTCGACGCCCTTCACGCGCACGTACTGGTCGAAGATGCGGAAGTCGATGTCAACCGGCGCGCTGGTCACTTCCAGGCCACGAACCAGCGAGTCGACCGGAATGCTCGACGCGATGACTACATCGGACGAGTCGGCGCCCGCGCGGAAGCGGACGATGCGAACCGGAATAGTATCGATCATGCGCGTCGAGGGAATGTTGGCCCAGGACACCGGAAAGTTGCTCTTCATCTGTTCGACGTTGTCCTTGTCGATGAAGGCAAATCGCGCCGACGAGAATCCCGGCGGCATATCGAAGAAGAACACCAGACCGATTTTGTACGCCCACACCAGCGTGACGCTGCCGTCGGTGTTCGAAGCTTGAAAGCTCGAATTGCCGGGCACGGTGAGCTCGAGATCCGGTGGGCCGTAGCGCACGAAAATGTCGCCGCGGTCTGTGTCGGCGCCGCGCATGTTGATGTCTTCATTGGTCCAGCGAAAATCCGACCACACCACACGCGAGATAAACTCGACGCGATACTCGTTTTCCGTGGTGAGCGACAACGGGTCGTTCATGAACCAGTACATCTGCTCGAGGCCGCGCTGCTGCGCCGCCGGCAATTTGGAAAACGAGAGCGTGTCGCCAACCGTCCCCTTGGTTTCCTTCGTCGGCGCCGGGCGCAGAATGCGGGTAAAGCGCGTGATGCGCGATTGATCCGCTTCTACCACCAATGCAAGGGCGCTGGCGTCGGCGGCCGGCGCCGCCTTGTGTGGGCCGCGTGGTTGTGGGGCGCGCCCGCGGGCGAGCTGCGCCTGATAGTCCAGCGGATATTCACGCGCGCGTCGCAGGGCGAGATCGCGCAGCTCGTTCCAGCGACCACGCTCACCGAGCGCCATGAACAAATGGCGACTGAAGCGCTGGTTCGTGGGCTCCGCGTTGACCGCTCGGCGGAAGTGTTCCAGTGACTGCTGATAGTCCGCGTCACCGGTGGGCGGCTCAATCTTGTGGATGTAGCTGTCCACAAAGTCGCGCGCTTTATCTCGGGAAAATGAATTGAACATCGACAGCTGAATTTTCTGCTGTCCGTCGGCCAAAAACGCGCGATTCGCCACGGGCTCGTAGCGACGCCAAACAGCGAGGCCCACTTCGTCCGCCGAGGTCGCGATCATCAGCGAATCGCCCATCCGCGTTGCGGCGTCGAGTGCATTGCCCACTTCGCTGCTGGCAGCGAATCGCATTGACGCGACGCCGGAACCGAGATTGAAATGGGCGAGCGAAATCCAATATCGCGCGCTGTCGGGCGCGAATTGCGTGGCGAGGCGCAGCGCGGAATCCGCCGCGCGGAGCTGCGCGATGGCGCGCGGGCTGTTGATGAACGACCCACTTCGTTTGCTGCGCGCCAGATTCCAATTGAGCAGGCCGAATTGATGCCACGCCGCCGCGTCCTTCTTGTTCGCGTGCAGCGCCGAGTCGAGCAGCGCGTACGCGCGCGCCGAATCACCGACCGCCGCGATCGAGTCGGCCAGTGCGGCGATGGAGCTGATCTGGGCTTGTGATGTCGTCGTTGCCGACGGCGCCGATTGTGCCTGGATCGAGTTCGGGGCGAGCGTCAGGCCGATCGCCCCGAGAGCCACGAGAAAACGCCCGAAGACTCTATCGCGCTGCCACGAGGCGCGCCGAAGACCGAGGAGTGGGGCGGGGGAGATTTTTGGAGACATTGCGATTGAAGGTACGGACAAGTCGAGGAACGGTTGAAATGCGCTCACCGGCCGACCGAGGTGAGACGTCAGAACAGCCCCGGTTGTTCCGTCAGGCTGGTCGGCGGCGTGAAGCCGAGATGCCGGTACGCGTGTGCGGTTGCCATTCGTCCCCGCGGAGTGCGCTGCAGAAAGCCGTGCTGAACCAGGTACGGTTCGTACACTTCTTCGATCGTTCCGGCGTCTTCGCCGATCGCGGCGGCGATGGTGCCGAGTCCGACTGGGCCGCCATCGAACTTCTCGATGATCGTGCGCAGTAGTCGTCCGTCCATGTCGTCGAGACCGAAGTGGTCTACTTCCAACAATGCCAGCTGTGCCTGCGCCACTTCACGCGTGATTTTGCCGTTGGCGCGTACCTGGGCGTAGTCGCGTACGCGCCGCAGGAGCCGGTTGGCAACGCGCGGTGTTCCGCGTGAACGCTTGGCTATTTCCTCCGCGCCCCCGTCGTCAATCTCGACGTTCAGCACGGCTGCGGTGCGACGCACGATGATCTCGAGCTCGTTGACCGGGTACAGGGAGAGCTGATGTACCAGACCAAATCGCGCGCGGAGCGGAGCGGTGAGCATCCCCAGGCGCGTGGTCGAGCCAACAAGCGTGAACTTCTCGATGTTCATCGTCACCGTCTGCGCCTTCGGTCCTTCGGACAGGCGGATGTCGATGCGGAAGTCTTCCATCGCCGGATAGAGGAACTCCTCAATCACCGGGCGCAGCCGGTGAATCTCGTCGATGAACAGCACGTCACCTTCGCGGAGGTTGGTGAGCGGACCCACCAGATCGCCGGGCTTTTCAAGCGCGGGCCCCGAGGTGAGGTACACGTTGACTCCCATCTCGCGCGCAATCAGGTCGGCCAGCGTTGTTTTGCCGAGTCCGGGCGGCCCGAAGAAAAGCGTGTGATCGAGCGGCTCCCGACGTGCCCGCGCGGCGTCGATCGCGATCGCCAGGCTCTCGCGGATGCGGCTCTGACCGATGAATTCGGCCAGACGCTGCGGTCGCAGTGAAAGCTCGACGACGCTCTCCTCGGACAGCGATTCGGGCGTGGTGATTTCGGCGCGGCTCATGTGGGGCTGACGGTCGATGTTGACGGACGTGGAATATACGACAGCGTGCCCTTGGTGGCGGCCGCTTCCGATATGCGTCTTTCGACGGGAGCCCCATCGCGCCGAACGATTATGGTGATCGGTGCCGCCGGGCTCTCCAGCATTTGGCCGCTCGGCGCGTAGATTGCACGAACCCGCCTCACCAACACCTGTGAGCCCGACCATGAACCGCCGCACCATCACCCTTGCCTCGATCTTCGGCCTCGCGGCTGTCGTCAGCCTGACGACTGCGGCCACACCGGCCGTGACACACAAGACCGCGCGCCCGGCAGGTGCGTCTGCGCCCAGCGCACTGGTTGAAGAGGCAGTGAACATCGATTGGAAGGTTCTGGCCGGCCTCGACTACACGAACGGCAAGCAGACCGACACCCTCAAGAAGCTCGAGGGCAAAATGGTCCGGATTCCGGGATTCGTCGTGCCGCTCGACGACTTCCAGGAGGAGGGCGCGGAATTTCTGCTCGTGCCGTACTACGGTGCGTGCGTGCACACGCCGCCACCGCCGCCGAATCAGATCGTGATGGTCGGGATGACGGGCAAGAAGTCGATCAAGCTTGGACTGTTCGACGCGGTATGGATTTCGGGCCGACTGAAGATTGCGAGCGTCGAAAGTCCCTACGGTACGGTCGGCTATCAGCTCGAAGGAATGAAGGTCGAGCCATACTCGGCGAAGTGACGCAGCTATGACGTTGCCGCCGGCCAGCACGCCGGCCGTCGAAATCGAGTCGCTGCGGTTCGCCTATCGCGCGGGGCGCGACGTGTTGTCGATCGATGCATTGCGCATCCATCGCGGGGAGACGGTCTTCTTGCACGGCCCCAGCGGAAGCGGAAAGACTACGCTGCTCGGGCTACTCGCCGGCGTGCTTCAGGCGTCGAGCGGACACGTGCGCGTGTTGGGGCAGGATTTCGCGAAGATGTCGAACGGTGCCCGCGATGCGTTTCGCGCGCGTCATCTGGGCTACGTGTTCCAGATGTTCAATCTCATTCCGTATCTGCCGGTGCGAGAGAACATCCTGCTGCCAATTCGCCTCGACGCACACCGTCGCGCGCGATTGGGTGAGAAGTCGTTTGCGGAGGCGGTATGCGACATTGCGCGTGAGCTGGACATACTCGACTTGCTCGACTCGCCAATCGGGGAGCTGAGCGTTGGGCAGCAGCAACGAGTGGCCGCCGCGCGCGCACTGATTGGCGCGCCCGAGGTCATTATCGCAGACGAACCGACCTCGGCACTCGATACCGACCGGCGCGAGCAGTTCCTGCAACTCCTGTTTGCGTCGTGCCAGCACGCCGGGGCGACGCTGATTTTCGTCAGTCACGATCACACGTTGATGCCCCTGTTCTCCCGCACCGTGGAACTGGCCGACATCAATACGTCGGCGAAGCGAGGTGCGCGTGACTGATTCGACCTCGCGCGGCTCATGCTGATTCCGCGACTGGCTCTGCGCTCGCTGCGCAGTCGGGCCTTAACGACCTCACTGACCGTCGCGTCGATCGCGCTAAGCGTGACGCTGCTGGTCGGGATCGAACACGTGCGCGCCGGCGTTCGCGAAAGTTTTGCCGGTACGATACGCGGCGTGGATCTCATTGTCGGCGCGCGAGGCGGCACGCTGCAAGTGATGCTCAGCACCGTGTTCGGCATTGGCAGCCCGAACGGCGGCGTAAAGCTCGAGACGTTCGAACGCTGGCGCGCGCATCCTGCTGTGAAATGGGCCGTGCCATTTGCACTGGGCGACAGTCATCGCGGATTCCGCGTGATCGGCACCACGGAAGAGTTCTATCAGCGCTATCGGTTTCGCACCGACGGACATGTCACGTTCGCCGAAGGACGCGCGCCACGCGCGAACGATGAGGTGGCCATCGGCAGCGATGTCGTGGCACGACTGCACTACGCGATCGGCACGCCCGTTGTCGTGGTCCATGGATTGCAAGACATCGGCACCAGCAATCACGATGCGCATCCGTTTCACGTGGTCGGGATTCTGGCACGCACATTCACGCCGATCGACCGTTCGGTGTATGTGACGCTGGAAGGCATTGAGGCCATGCATGCGTCCGAAGCACCCGCCACGACGACGGTGACGGTGGTGACGCAATCGGCCGACGGCGCTCATGCTGCGCGTGTCAAACCAAAGCCAGCGCGAAAAGACACCGTTACGCCAAGTGCGATGCCGGGTGCGACACCGCCCCCAGGAACGCCGATGGTCATGCCGGGCGCGTCACCGCCGCCGGGAACGCCGATGGTGATGCCTGGCGCAACTCCACCGCCAGGCACACCGACGGTGATGCCCGGCGCCGAACCGCCGCCGACTGCGGCCACGACAACCAAAGTCGCGCCGAAGCCGCAGTCAAACGCCTCGGTGCCATTGTCAGCACGAGTGACAGCATTGCCGCAGCATTCGGCACTGTTCCCGTCGCTCGAAACCGATTTTCCGTTGACGTCATTTCTGGTCGGCACGAAGAATCGATTCGAAGCGCTGATGCTGCAACGCCAGATGAACACCGATCTGACCGAGCCACTCACGGCGGTCATTCCCGGCGTTGCGTTGGCGGAGCTGTGGCAGAATATCGGCAGCGCTGAAGTTGGTTTGCGTGTTGTCGCGATCTTTGCCGTCGCAATCGGCTTAACCGGTATGCTGGTGGCGCTTTACTCGTCACTCGAGTCGCGTCGTCGGGAGATGGCAATCATTCGAGCCATCGGCGCAGGCCCGCGTACGATTGTGTCACTCCTCGTGCTTGAGTCGGGCGTGCTCTCGTTGATGGGATGCGCCATTGGAGTCGCGTTCGTGTACGCGCTCGAGTTGCTGGGCCAAACGCCAATCGAACAGCGTTTCGGCTTGCACTTGGCCATTCGTCCACTCGGCGCCACCGAATGGGGCTACATCGCAACGGTACTCGTGGCCGGAATCGTCATCGGCTTTGTGCCCGCGCTCAAAGCCTATCGCACGTCGCTGGTGGACGGTCTGAGCCCGCGAGCGTAGGAGAGCCGCCGAGACCGCGGAAACAACTGCTCAGTGTTCAGTTGTCAGTTCGAGTTGTCAGTGATCACAACCGCGCTTCTCAAATCCCGACCACTGAAAACTCAAACTGACAACCGACAACTTAAAGCAGTTGCAGTTAGCAGTCGCAGTTCGCAGTTGGTAGCTCGCAGTTCGCCGTTCCCGCCGTTCACCGCGCCGTGAGTTTTGCCAGCGCCCCTCTCACGAGCGTCGGCACGTCACCTGCGCCGTCGCGCTCGATTTGGGCCCGCACCGCACGATCCGCGTCGGTTTGTGCGTAGCCCAGTGCCACCAGCGCGCGCACGGCATCGTCGGACGCCGGGCTCGACGCGCCCGTGCCGCTCGCCGATGGCGCCGAACCAACGGCGTCGATCTTGTCGGCCAGATCGAGCACGATCTGCTCGGCCTTCTTGCGGCCTACGCGCGGCACGCGCATGAGCGTGGTAATGTCCTTTTCCCTCAGCGCGCGCACCACGCGTTCCGCCGTAAGCGACGACAAGATACCCAACGCGAGCGCGGGACCCACGCCCTTCGCGATCAACAATCGCTGAAACACGCTGCGTTCGTACGCCGTCTCGAATCCGAACAACTGCCAGCCGTCTTCGCGTACCGACAGATGCGTGAACAGCGTCACCGGCTTGTTCACGGCAGGCAGCGATTCGTAGACTGAAAGTGGAATGTGACATTCGTACGCCACGCCGCCGGCCGTCATGATCTCCACGCGGTCGAGTTCTTTCGTGACGAGCTGGCCGGCGATCTGAGAAATCACGTGGTGGCGCGACTGAAGGGCGAGGGAATTCGTGACACGGCGGCGCTGAGCACCGCGCAGAGCGCCGCCGCGACACCATCGGCGGCGTCGGCGGGTTGCGGCGGTGACTTGAGTCGGAGCAACTTCGCCACCATAAACTGCACCTGCTGCTTCGTGGCCGCGCCGGTGCCGGTGATTGCCTTCTTAATTTCGGCGGGCGGAAACTCATGAATGGGCAGCTGGGCCTGTTCTCCCGCCAGCAGAATGACGCCGCGCGCGTGGCCGAGTACGATGGTCGTTCGCACGTTGCGGGCGTAGAAGACCGCTTCAACCGCGAGCGCTGTCGGCTCGTGTCGCGCGATGAGTTCCTGAACGCCGGCGTGAATCTCGAGCAGTCGCGACGCGAGCGGTGCTTTGGCCGACGTGCGAATGACGCCACATTCCACCAGCGACGCGGTCCGTCCGTCCGACGACACGACGCCATATCCGGTGACGGCAGTGCCCGGGTCGATTCCAAGCACGCGCGTCGCCGGAATGACGCTGCGCATTACGCCTGCGCCATCGCGTCTTCGTCCATCTCGAAGTTCGCGTCGACCTTCTGCACGTCGTCCAACTCCTCAAGTGCTTCCAGCAGTTTGAGCAGCTGTTCGGCCGCGGCGCCTTCGACGCGCACGGTGTTTTTGGGCACCCACGCGAGCTCCGCGTCGGAGACCTTGTACTTCTTGGCTTCGAGCGCCTCTTTCACAGCATGCAGTGATCCAGGGTCGGTCG
The DNA here is from genome assembly GCA_966096095.1 of uncultured Gemmatimonadaceae bacterium. Classification (GTDB taxonomy): domain Bacteria; phylum Gemmatimonadota; class Gemmatimonadetes; order Gemmatimonadales; family Gemmatimonadaceae; genus Gemmatimonas. The sequence continues at coordinate 46,973 of CBHTUR010000014.1, forward strand.
TGACAACAAACGTGTCGTCGTCACGCACCACGTCTTCCGCGCCGGCCTCAAGCGCCACTTCGATCAGGGTGTCTTCGTTGACGCCTTCGGCATCGACGCCCATCTGCCCTTTGCGGTCGAACATGTAGGCCACCGAATTGGTCGAGCCCATGTTGCCGTTGTTGCGCGACAGCTTGTGTCGCACATCGGCCACCGTGCGGGTTGGGTTGTCGCTCACAGCCTGAATCATCAGCGCCACACCGCCCGGTCCGTAGGCCTCGTACAAGACGTCCACGTAATCGACGCCTTCCAACTCGCCCGTGCCCTTCTTGATGGCGCGTTCAATGTTGTCCTTCGGCATCGACACCGCTTTCGCGTTATCGATGGCCGTGCGCAGCCGCGGATTGGCCGACGAGTCACCGCCGCCAAGTTTCGCGGCCATGGTGATTTCACGAATCAAACGCGTGAAGAGGACACCGCGCTTCTTATCGGTGGCCGCTTTGGCGTTGCGGATGTTCTTCCATTTACTGTGACCAGCCATCGAGTCTCCCTTATGGTTCAGCCACCAAATATGGCGAGGCGTCAGGGCAGACTGTAGACCGTCCCGCCGATCGTCGCAGGCCGTCGTATCCGCCCATTGTGGCCGCCAGCTACCCCTCGAGGACGTCCTCGAATCGCATCCACTTCGCGTAGAAGTAGAGGTCGACGTACCCGAGCGCGCCGTCGCGGTATTTGAGCAGCGTGAGCTCCGTCGCTCCCTGCACGCCAACGTCGCCGTCGTACATCTCCTCGCGATAGAGACCGAGTACCAGATCGGCGTGAGTCCCAATCGCACCGCGCGCGCCGAAATCCGTCAGCCGCGGGCGGCGATCGTGCCGCGATCGGTCGAGCGCAGGCAGATGCGAAAGCAGCAGCACCGCCGTGTTGCGTGCGGTCGCGAGTTGCTTGAGGGCGAGGACGGCATATGCGAGCGCCTCGTCGCGGTGCTGAGTGTTCGCGTGTTGCGCGTCGATCAGCGATTCGAGACCATCGACTATCACCACGTCTGGCCCCGGTTCGCCCTCGAGTGCGCGCGCGACGCCGCGCGTCCCTTCGCTGCCCAAGGCGTCGACAATCGGTGCGCGATCGCGCAATGCCACCGCGGCGGCAGCGAGACGCGTGCGCTCCTCTTCGTCCACGACTCCCAGACGCAGCGCGTCGAGCGGCACCCGGGCACTCAGAGCGAGCGCGCGCTCGTAGACGCGCTCCGGCTGCATTTCACTCGTGAGAAACAGCACGCGAGCCTGCATGCGTAACGCGATGGCCAGCGCCAGCGCGCTCGCGCCCACCCCGTCGTCGCCGCCCAGCACTACGAGGTCGCCGCGGCGAATACCACCGCCGAGCGCACGATCGATCGACGGAAATCCAGTCTGGATGATCGACGCGTCGACCGTCCCATCGCGCAAACGATCCACTCGCGAGACGACCCGCGTGAGCGGTGAAATGTCGTGCGGTGTCACTCGGAATCAGCCGGCAAGCTGTCGAATGAGTCGCTCGAGTTCGTGCACCGAGGCGGCGTCAAGATTTCCGCTCGCTGCTGCGACGAGTCCGCGCAGGGCGCCGGCGACTTGCAGCGCGGTGCCAGCCGTGGCTTCAACGCAACGGGCAAACGGCACACGCGTGGAGGCTGGCAACGCCAGCGACGCGAGCCACACCTTGGCCGACGCAGCCCGCGCAACGCGGTCGGGTGCGCTCACTGGCTCTGGGCCGCGCAGTCCGTGGGCCAGGCGCGCCACCAGCAGCGCGGCCAGCGCGACTTCGCGACCGCCGCCGAGCGGGAGTCGGCCTGCCAGCGAGGCGAGGGCCGGGAACGGGAACGCGAGTGGTTCGAGACTATACGGCAGTGGTTCAGTATGCACGCGCCGAATCTACGTCGAATCGAGCACGCCACAATCTCAGCGGCGCGCGAAGCGGTGCCGAACTGGACCCCGCCCCTGCGATCCGGGTAACTTTGTCCGGATATGGCGCAACCGGCAAAAACGATTCTCTGGGTGGACGACGAAGCGGAGCTACTTGAGCCGCACCGGTTGATGCTGGGCGATCGCGGGTACGCGGTGCAGACCGCTACCAACGCCGACGACGCGCTCGAGCTGCTGCGTCGCAAGCCGTACGACCTCGTGCTGCTCGACGAACAGATGCCGGGTACCCGCGGTCTCGATGCCTATCGCGATATTCGCGAGATCGCGCCCGCGATGCCGGTGGTCATGGTGACCAAGAGCGAGGAAGATGCGACGCTCAAAGAGGCGATCGGCGCCAACATCCGCGATTACCTGGTGAAGCCCGTGACGCCTCGTCAGGTGCTCACGGTCGTCACCCGCATTCTCGAAGGCCCGCTGATCCGCTCGCAAGCACTCGCGCGCGCCTTTGTCGAGCGATTCCGCGCCATCGAAGCGGCGCGATATCAGGGACTCGACTGGCGCGGCTGGATCGAACGTTTCGCGGAGCTGATGCAGTGGGATGTGGATCTCGCCGATGCCGGTGAACTCGGCTTGCACGAGTCGCTCAAGGGGCTCTATCCCGATATGCATCGCGAGTTCGCCACCTTCATGCGCACCGAGTATCCGCGCTGGTTGCGTGAGTTGGACGGCGATCGGCCACCGCTGTCGGTTGACGTCGTCACCGAATTCGTGCTGCCCGTGCTCGCGCGCGACAAGAAGGCGATCTTCATCGTCATCGACTGTTTGCGCGTCGATCAGTGGCGTGTTCTTGAGCCGCTGCTCGCCTCGCTGTACGACGTGGAAACAACGCACTACTACTCGATTCTGCCGACGGCCACGCCGTACGCGCGCAACGCGCTCTTCAGCGGGCTCTTTCCCGGCGAAATCGCGGCCCGCTTCCCCGACTGGTGGAAGGAACGCGACGATGAAACGCTGAACGCGCACGAAAAGGATCTGCTGCAGGCGCATCTCGCGGAGATGCAGGCGGCGGGACCCGTGCGCTATCAGAAGATCACCACCGCCAGCGACAGCGACGATCTGGAGCGGCACCTGCCCGGCGCGATTACCGGAGAGGGGCTGCACTCGTTCGTGTTCAACTTCGTTGACCTGCTGACGCACGGTCGCAGCGAATCGATGATCCTGTTTGAAGTCGCGCGCGATGAAATCGCGTTGCGGGCACTCACGAAGCAGTGGTTCGAGCGGTCGGCGCTGCTCACGCTGCTCAAGGAAGCGTCGCGGCGGAAGATTTCCGTGGTGATCACCAGCGATCACGGAGCGCTGCACTGCAACACGCCAACAACAGTGTTCGCGAAGCGCGACGCGACCGCGAATCTACGCTACAAATTCGGCGAAGATCTGCGCGCCGAACGCGCCGATCACGCCTTGTTGTTCACGAACCCCGATGACCTGCGTCTCCCGCATCGCACCCCAGGCACGAACACGCTGCTCGCGGCCGGCGATACGTTCTTCGTGTACCCGACCAAGCTGCGTGAATATCAGAGCCGCTATCGGGGGTCGTTCCTGCACGGCGGCGTCACGCCGGAGGAGTGCATCTTGCCCGTGGCGTTACTGACGCCCAAGCCGTGACGCGGTGATGAGCACCGACACGCATCGGGTACCGGCGCCACAGGTGTGGTCTCGGCTGTGGGCATTTGTGCGTCCGCACCGTGGGAAATTGGTCGGCGTGGTGGCGTTGAATATCGTTGCTGCCATCGCCGACGTCTTCTCGTTCACGCTGCTCATTCCGTTTCTCAACGCGCTCTTCGGGCTGGAACAGATTCTGCCCTCATCGGGCAAACTGCTCACGCGCGTGCTGCAGGCAACGATCGGCGCGCTGATTGTCGATGGCGACAAGATGGCGTCGCTGCGCAACGTCATCCTGCTGATTCTCGTCGCCGTTACGGTGAAAAACGTGCTCGTGTGGCTCAGCGGGCAGGTCGGCGTCAAGCTGCAGGAATTCGTGGTGCGCGATCTGCGCGACAAGGTCTACGCCCATCTGCTGCGCCTGCCGTTGCCGTGGTTCACGCGCAACAAAGTGGGGCAGATTCTTTCGCGCATTCTCAACGACACCAACAACGCCAAAGTCGTCGCTACGGAATTGGTGACGCGTTCGATCTGGTCCAGCGCCCAGGTGCTGGCCAGCCTGGTGAGCATGTTCGTCACGTCGTGGAAGCTGTCGCTGGCGGCGCTCGTAGTCGCCCCGCTGACGATTGGTGCGTTGCAGCCCGTGCTGCGCAAGCTGCGCAAAGGCTACAAGCGTTTGGGTAACGATCAGGGCGAGATCACGAGTCTCGTCCAGGAAGTCGTGAGCGGCGTGCGGCTCATCAAATCGTACGGCGCCGAGGGCATGGAGGAACAGCGCTTCGTGCGGCGCAATGCCGACTTCGCCAAGGGCTATGTGCGCATCGGTCGCCTCGCCATGCTTTCAGGACCGGTCACGGAAACGCTGGGCGCGTTCACCGCAGTCGCTATTCTCTGGTTTGGCGCGCTGCTCGTGCTCTCCGAAAACGCGTTGCAGGCGTCAGAACTGATCATGTTCCTCGTGCTGGTCATGCGCCTGCTGCAACCGCTCAAGCAACTGTCACAGGTGCCACCGGCCGCACAACAATCGCTGGCCAGCGCGGAACGCATCTTCGAGATTCTCGACGCCACCACCGAGACCGCCACCGATCGCGGCACCATCGTTGCGCCAACGTTTCACTCGGAAATTCGATTCGAGGACGTCACGTTCGCGTACGACGAGAACGGCGCAGCGCTGCGCAACGTGTCCTTTTCCGCGCGCAAGGGCGAGATCGTCGCGCTCGTCGGTGCGAGCGGCGCAGGCAAGTCGACGCTGGTCGATCTGCTGCCCCGATTCATCGAACCAACGAGCGGCCGCATCACGATGGATGGCGTCGATCTGCGGGAGATCCGGATCGACGCGCTGCGGTCGCTTACCGGCATTGTCAGCCAGGACACGGTGCTCTTCAACGACACCGTACGCGCCAACGTGGCTTTCGGTCGCGCGAACGCCACGCAAGCGCAACTCGACGCGGCGGCCGCGGCGGCGAATGCGCTCACGTTTATCGACGCGCTGCCGGAACGGTGGGAGACGAACCTGGGGGAGCGCGGTACCCGATTGTCTGGCGGACAACGGCAGCGGCTCGCGATTGCCCGCGCGCTCTTGTCCGATCCGCCGATTCTCATTCTCGATGAGGCCACGTCGGCGCTCGATGCGGAGAGTGAGCGCCTCGTGCAGGAAGCGATTGATCGCCTCTTGATGGGTCGCACCGTGTTCGTCATCGCGCATCGTCTCGCCACCATTCAGCACGCCGACCGCATTTTGGTGTTCGACCACGGACAACTGGTCGAAGAGGGACGTCACGACGCACTGCTCGCTGCGGGCGGCCCGTACGCGCGCTTGCACGCCATGCAGTTCGATCGTCGGCCATCGGTCGATGAGGTCGCGTCGGTTTCATGAACGTCATGGCCTCGTCCGTGCGCTCCGCCGGCTCGCGCTTCCGCGCCGATCGTCGCGCGTGGTTCGGCATGACCGTCGTCACGTCGCTCGTGCTGTTCGCCATCGCCGCTCCCCTGCTGAGTGGAGATCCCACCCGCATCGATCTGTCCCACGCGCTCGAAGCACCGTCGTCGGCCCACTGGATTGGCACCGATGCGCAAGGCCGAGATGTGTTCGCGCGACTGCTCTTTGGCGCGCGGGTCTCGCTACTGGTCGGACTCGCCTCGCAAGGACTCGCGCTCTCGCTCGGCATGGTGCTCGGGCTGCTCTCGGGCTATCGCGGGAAGTGGACCGACGACGTGATCATGCGACTCGCCGATGTCACGCTCGCCTTTCCGTCGCTGCTGCTTCTGATCGCAATGGCCGCCGCATTTGAGCCGTCGCTCACCGTGGTGTGCGTGGTGATTGGCGTGGTCGGATGGGCCGGCATGGCGCGACTGGTTCGCGGTCAGGTACTGGTCGTGCGCGAGCTTGAATACGTGCAAGCCATGCGCGCCCTCGGCGCGGGCGATTTGCGTATTGTCTGGCGCCACGTTGTGCCCAACATCGTCGCGCCGGTCGTCATTGCCGCGACGCTCGGCATCGCCGGAGCCATCATGGCCGAAGCCGCGTTGTCGTTTCTCGGGCTCGGGGTGCAGCCGCCCACACCGAGCTGGGGCGCGATGATTGCCGATGGTCGCGATCTATCGCAGTTGCGCGGAGCCGTGTGGACATCGCTCGCGCCCGGACTGGCCATTGGTGCAGCGGTGCTTGGCTTCAATCTCCTGGGCGACGCGTTGCGTGACGCCCTCGATCCAAAGCTCCGCACCGACTGAGCAGTGGTTCGCTGACGCTCTCGACCGCAGTTCTTCAACCCGTCGTGATATGAACGAGATTCGCCGCGCTGAATACGCGTGGATGGCCAACGATCCGGCCATCTACCTGAACGCCGCTTCCACCGGGCCGATGCCGGCCAGTGCCGTCGCTGCCGCCGACGAATGGACGCAGTTGCGCTCGCAACCGCACCACATTCCGCTCGCGCTGATGTTCGACACCGTGCAGAAGTCGCGGCAACAATTCGCGGCGCTCATCGGTGCCGATGCCGAAGAAATCGCGCTGATGCCGAACACCACGTACGGCCTTAACCTCGCGGCGCGCGCGCTCCCGCTCCGTCCGGGCGTCATCCTCACGTTCGACGGAGAATTTCCGAGCTGCGTGTATCCGTTTCAGGCGCTGAGCTCGCGCGGCATTACGCTGGAGCTGGTGCCGAAGAAAGACGGACTTCCCGACGAGGACACACTGGTCGCCGCGATCGCGCGCCCCGATGTCGTGGCAGTTGTCGTTTCGTGGGTTCAGTTCGCCAACGGCTTCGTGGCCGATCTGGAGCGCATCGGCAACGCCTGCCGAGAGCACGGCGTGTTCTTCATCGTCGACGGCATTCAGGGATGCGGTGTAAAGCCAATCGACGTGCACGCGCTCCCGATCGACATGTTCGCGAGTGGCGCGCAAAAGTGGCAATTGTCGCCGTGGGGCACCGGGTTTGTGTACGTGCGGCGCGAGCTCATTCAGCAGATCGAGCCGATCGACGTCGGCTGGGCGTGCATGAATGCGTCCACCGACTACACGCGCCTCACTGATTACGAGTTCGATTTTTTCCCCGATGCGCGACGATTCGAAGTCGTGACCCTCGCGTATCACGACTTCGCGGTGGCAAACGCTTCCACGGCCATGCTGCTCAAGCTTGGTGTCGACAACGTGGCGGCGCACATCGACGGGTTGGTCGAGCAGGTCATCGATTGGGTACAAAGCCGGTCCGACGTCCGGCTGGTCTCGCCAGCGGAGAAACGACGGCGGGCAGGCGTGGTTTCGTTCGCCCCTCAAAACCTCTCGCCACTGGTTGATCGCCTTCGGGCCGCCAAGATCGTCCATACGGTACGGGAGGGCGCCGTCCGCTTCTCCCCCCACGTCTACAACACCAGCGACGAAATCCGGACAGTTTTGGACCAATTGGACCGATAGGGGGACTTGGACCGGCGGTCCTAATTCGCCATGTTGAGGTCGTGACGCACGGCGTTTTCTAGCCCACGACCCGATGGACTCCCGAACCGATCTGACTGCCACGCCCTCTTTGCTCGATCGCAGCGTTTCCGACGCGCTGCGTTCGTACGCGTTGTCGTTCGGCTGTCCGGTCGCGTATCTCGAGCAACCACGCGTTAAGCGACACCTTCGTCGGGCTTCGACCGACGAGTCGATTCACACGTTCACGCGTGGCGACGTTGAAATCGTTTCGCTCCCGGGTGGTCTCGATGCCGTGACGTCGATGCCGTGGGAAGATCTCGACGATTTGATTGCGCTCACTCGCGCCGATGTCGATCCGGCCGCGCGGGTCTGTGTGAATCAGACCACCGTTGAGATTGAGCCAGAGCCGGCGACGTTGGCGATGGCCGACGAGCAAACGTTGCTCAAGTTGCGCGCGGCGCCGGCAGCGTTCGTGCACAATCCGTCGCCCATGGTGCTCGATATGCTGCGCGGAGCCGTCACACCGTCGGAGTGGAGCGACGGTGGCGGCGATTCCGCGCTCTACAAGCATCGGATTGGCGCGCTCGCGGGCGGTGTGCTCGTCGCGCTCGCGACCGCGGAAGAACCCGTTGGACGACTCTCACGCCTGCGCGTGATCGTGGCGCCGTCGCATCGTCGTCGCGGCCTCGGCACGACGGTGCTGCACATGCTGGCGCACCGGCTCATCGTTGAAGGGTTGTTGCCGTTCTGCCGACTCGGCGCCAAGAACGTCGGCGCGCGGGCGCTCGCGAACGGGGTCGGCTTTGTATCGTTCGCGCGCTCGCTCACGCTGCGCGTCGTTCCCGAAGAGAGCGCGCAGCGCGGTTCGTAAGCCGCCCGATTGCCGGGATCAGCGCGCGGCTTCGATCAACCCGAAGTCGCGCGCACCTTTTTTGATGAGCAAGTAACGCCCGCGCAGGAGCCGCTCGCGCGAAACGACACGATCACTGCCCGACAGCTTGGTGCCGTTGACGCTCACGCCGCCTTGCTCGACGAGGCGTTTCGCCGCACCGCGAGACGCCGCGACGCCAATCGCGGTCAGACACTCGAATACATCGAGCTCTTCTGCGGTCGCGCTCGTTTCAGCGGGCGCGACGTACTCGGCAAACGGAATCTCGGCGCGCAACGCGTGCAATGCTTCGTCAGAGAGTGAGGCCGGATCGGCCTTCTCGAAGAGCAGGGCCGATACTTCGCGTGCCACGCGCGCCGACGCCTCGCCGTGCACCCGCGTGGTTACGTCGGCCGCGAGCGCACGCTGCGCTTCCCGTTTTTCAGGGGCACTGCGTACCGCCGCATCGAGCGCTTCGATTGCTTCCCGTTCAAGCAGCGTGAAGAACCGCAAGAACCGCGAAACATCGCGGTCGTCGGCGCCCATCCAGAATTGATAGAACTGGTACGGCGACGTCCGCTCCGCATCGAGCCACACCGCGCCAGCCTCGCTTTTGCCAAACTTGCTGCCGTTGGCATTGGTTATCAGCGGGAACGTCAGCGCGTGCGCTTCGGCGCCCGTCGTTTTGCGAATCAGCTCCAATCCGGCCGTGATGTTTCCCCACTGATCGCTGCCACCGATTTGCAGCGTCACGCCTTCGCGCTTGTGCAGCTCAAGAAAATCGTGCGCCTGCAGCAGCATGTACGAGAACTCGGTAAACGAAATGCCGCCGTCGAGACGCGACTTGACCGAGTCCTTGGCCAACATGTAGTTCACCGAGAAGTGCTTGCCGGTATCGCGCAAAAACTCCAGCAGCGACAGCGACGTAAGCCACTCGGCATTGTTCATCAGTTTCGCGCCGCGCGGACCATCAAAGTCGAGAAAGCGCGCGAGTTGTCCGCGAATGCCTTCGGCATTGGCGGCAATCGTCTCGAGCGTCTGCAATGTCCGCTCGCTGCTCCGACCACTCGGATCGCCGATCATCCCCGTGCCGCCGCCCACCAGCGCGATGGGCCGGTGCCCCGCACGCTGCAAGTGCACAAGACCCATCACCGGGATCAAGTTGCCCACGTGCAGGCTCGACGCGGTTGGGTCAAACCCGCAGTACCCGCTGACGGTGCCACGCGTGAATGCGGCACCAAGTCCGTCGGTGTGCTGGAAGAGCAACTCGCGCCAGGCGAGTTCGAAGAGCGGGGCAGGATGGGTCGAGTCGGTCATGGCCAAAAGATAAGGGAGGTGGCGACCCCGGGTCGACGTCGGTACCGTACAGGTTCCCATGAAATTCTCCCCGTCTGCCTATGTGCGCCGGCACCCCCGGCTGACCTGGCTCGCCGTTCTCGTGCTCTTCGGCGGTGCGCTCGGCGCAGGGCTCCTCGTGGGCGCCTGGAGCGTCATCTGTCAGGACGGTCGCTGCCCGTCGATCGCGTCGCTCGAAGCCTACGTGCCGCGACAGACGTCCAAGGTCTACGCCGCTGACGGTCGATTCATCACCGAGCTCGGGCTCGAACGTCGGACGCTCGTCGGGCTGGATCAGATTCCGAAGTCGGTGCGCGATGCGTTCGTCTACACCGAGGATCATCGGTTCTATCAGCACAACGGCATCGATTACTTCCGCATTCTCGGCGCATTCGCGCGCAACGTGCGTGCAGGTCGCTATGCGCAAGGCTTTTCGACCATCACGATGCAGCTGGCGCGCAACGTCTTCTCCGACCGCATATCGCGTGAGAAGACGCTGCTGCGCAAGCTCAAGGAAGCGCGAGTCGCGCGCGCCATTGAACAGAAATACTCGAAGGAAAAAATTCTCGAGCTGTATCTCAATCAGATTTATCTCGGCAACGGTGCTTACGGCGTCGAAACCGCGGCGCAGCGCTACTTCGGCAAATCGATTCGCGACGTCTCGCTGGCCGAGGCCGCGATGCTCGCCGGATTGCCCAAAGGTCCGGAGCGTTATAATCCGCGACGCTTTTCCGATCGTGCCGTCCTGCGACGCAACACGGTGCTTGAAGTCATGCGTCGCGAAGGCGTCATCACAGCGGGCGACGCATCGCTCGCCAAGGCCTACCCGCTGCAGCTGGCGCAGCGAACGGAAGCTGGCGACATCGCGCCCTATTACATGGAGTGGGTGCGCGCGCAGCTTGAGGAGCACTTCGGCAAGCGACTCTACGACGAAGGGCTCAAAGTCTACACGTCGCTCGATGTCGACTTGCAAGGCGCCGCTGAGCGGGCGTTGGAGAATCAACTCAAAGCAATTGAAGCCGGGCGCGCCGGCGCCTACAAGCACCTGACCTACGAGGCGTACTCAGCGCGCTCGGCCGAAGGCGGCGAGACGGCCGCAGCAAATTCGCCGTATCTGCAGGGGGCGTTCATTGCGCTCGATCCGCGCACCGGCGGCGTGCGCGCCATGGTCGGTGGTCGTGACTTCGACGATTCCAAGTTCAATCGCGCTGTACAGGCGTTGCGTCAACCCGGCTCAACGTTCAAGCCCATCGTGTACGCGGCGGCCATTCACGAAGGCTTAAGCCCAGCGCAAATCGTGGATGATTCGCCGGTCGCGCTCGAGCAGCTCGAAGGCGAAGTGTGGACGCCCCAGAACTACGATCTGAAGTTCATGGGCGAGATGCCGCTGCGGAAAGCGCTCTACATGTCGCGCAATCTTGCCGCCATTCGCACTGGCCTCGCCGTCGGTGCGCCATCGGTCATCGCGATGGCGCGCCGCTTTGGTCTCAGCACGCCCATCCCGCCGTATCCGTCGGTATTCATCGGATCGGCCGACGTCTATCCGCTGGAAATCATTGGCGCATATTCGACCTTCGCCAATCTCGGCGTGCGCACGACGCCTAGCGCCATCATCAAAGTCGAGAACGCGCAGGGCAAAGTGGTGTGGCAACCGCCGGTCTCACGCGAAGCCGTGCTGTCGCCCGAGGAATCGTGGCTGATGGTGAGCATGATGAAAGACGTCGTGGTCAAAGGTTCGGCCGCCCGCATTTGGGCCAACGGCTTTCACGTGCCCGCCGGCGGGAAGACCGGCACCACCAACGATGGCGCCGACGTGTGGTTCATCGGCTACACCGCCGACTTGGTGGCCGGCGTCTGGATGGGCTTCGACAAGCCGCAAAAAATCAAAGCCAACGCGCAGGGCGGTGAGTTGGCCGCACCCGCGTGGGCTGCATTCATGACCGAAGTGTACCGTCGCAAACCCGAGCCGCCGGATTGGCCCCGTCCCGACGGCGTGGTCGTCCGCGAAATCGATGCGATCACAGGTCGGCTCGCGAACAGTTCCTGTCTCGCCAACGTGACGACTGAATTCTTCGTGACCGGCACCGAGCCCACCAAGAGCTGTTCGGACAACGTGCCGAACACGCTGATGATGCGCGCGGACAGTCTCGTGCGTGCGGGAGCGGTAAAAGACAGCGGCCGTCCACCCGTGCCGCCGCGATGAGCGTCGGCACCGCGCGCACCGTCTACACCGCGCGGTGGGTGCTGCCCATCTCCTCGGCGCCGATTGCCGACGGTGCCGTTGTCACTGAGGGCGATCGCATTGCGTGGGTGGGCCTCGAAGCGTCGCTCCCCGCTGGTCTTGCAGCTGCTCGGCGCGTGGACTTGGGAAACGCCGCGCTGCTTCCCGGGTTGGTCAACGCGCACACCCATCTCGAGTTGACGGCCATGCGCGGGTTCCTCGAGGGACTCGCGTTTCGCAATTGGCTCGTCGTGTTGACCAAAGCGCGCCGTGAATGCTTCGACACCCGGTCGATGTACGATGCCTCATGCGCCGGAATCGAGGAGGCGTTGCGCAACGGTATCACCACCATGGCCGACACCACCGAGTCGGGAGCGCCGCTGTCTGCCATGCGCGATCTTGGGGTGCGCGGCGTCGGCTACATCGAAGTCTTTGGTCCGGATGTGGCCCAGTGTGATGCATCGATGGAAGGCCTCATCAAAGCCGCGGAGTTGCAACGGGCGAACGACACCGCGCTGGTGCGCACCGGGTTGTCGCCGCACGCGCCATACACCGTCTCTCCGCCGCTCTATCGGGCCGTCGCCGAATTCGCGCGAGCGGGACAGTGGCCGGTTGCGGTGCACATCGCCGAAAGCACCGCCGAATCGGCGTTCGTGCGCGATGGCACCGGACCGTTTGCTGAGGGACATCGCGCTCGCGGCATTGCGGTCACGCCGCACGCGTGCTCGCCCATCGCCTTGATCGACGAGTGCGGCGTACTTGATACGAGGCCGTTACTCATCCACGCCATTCAACTCGATGCTGCCGATATCGCGCGCATCGCGAGGTCGGGCGCCACCGTGGTGCACTGTCCGATATCGAATCTCAAACTGGGACACGGTATCGCGCCGATCGCCGCATTGCGTGCCGCAGGTGTCGCGGTCGGTCTCGGCACAGATTCGGTAGCGAGCAACGATCGCGTTGACCTCCTTGGCGAGGCGCGACTCGCTGCACTCCTCTACGCCGCGCAAGCTGGCACGCCCGACGCGCTTTCCGCGCACGATGCGCTCGCCATGGCGACGATTGGCGGTGCCCGGGCGCTGGCGATGGATGATGAGATCGGAACCCTGGACGTCGGGAAAGCCGCCGACCTGACGGCCTTCGCATTGTCGGCACCCGACGCGCAGCCGGTGCACGATCCTGCGGTTACGCTCGTGCATGCACTCGCCGGAGCGGCGCCCGCCGTGCTCACGGTGGTCGCCGGTCGCGAGTTACTGCGTGACGGTGCGCTTACCCATCGTGACGCGGAACGACAGTCGCGCATCGAGGCGTTGGGAGAACGATTGCGTACATGGCGCGCGAAATACACCACTGATCTCGTCGAACGCAGCATGTAGCCAGTGGCGTGCGCTGGTGTCGGCCGTGTATCCTACGGCATGCGGTTCGCTCGACTCGCTCGGCTCAGATGTCCCCTTGCTGGATTACCCGCCTGACAGAGGGAAGGGCATGATCGCCGGTTGTCTCGCGTTGAATGCGTCATACGAGCCACTGACGATGGTGCCCCTGCGAAGGGCGCTGCGATTGGTCATTGATGGCAAAGCGGAAATCGTCGAAGCCGAGCATGAGAAACCGGTGCGCTCCGAGCGCAAAGCGTTTCCGCGGCCCGCCGTCATCAGGTTGACCAAGTTCGTTCACGTGCCACGCCGCTTCCGGCGACAGGTGACCAACACCTTTCTCTTCGCCCGCGACGATTACTGCTGCCAGTACTGTGGTCGCCGATCGAGTGAGCTCAAGCCGCGTGAATCACTGACGCGCGACCACCTGATTCCGATGTCGCGCGGCGGTCTGAATGAGTGGACGAACGTCGTCACCGCGTGCAGCAGCTGCAACACGCGAAAGGCCAATCGCATGCCCGAAGAAATCGGCATGCATCCGCTGCATCGGCCGGTGGAGCCGCACTTTGTGCACCTGAGCTGGGCCGTGCGCCGTTTGACGCCCATTCAGGCGCGCTACATTCGCGTGTTCTATGGCGAGGCCACGCTCCGGCAGCTCGAAGAAATCGAGCGCGCCGTGCGCCCGCGCTCAGAACTGAAACTCGGCTGATCGCTTTTCGAGGCGGCGCACTTCGCCGCCCAAGAGTCGGGTCACCAGCGTGCGCAATCCGCGCGTCAGTGCGGTGCCCGGATTGCGCCGACCCGTCACGGCCGGCCGCGCTTCGCCAGCCAGCCAGCGTTGCGTCTCGGCCAAGTCGCTGATTTGGAGCGACTGAATTTCCACTTGCACCGAGATGTAGCCGCGTTTGCCAGCCGGAAGCTTAAGCGGCGGCGCGTACGCCAACTCGCTCGCCGCGCGTGCGTCGGCGAAACGGACGTAGCTACCCAACGACGATAACGTTCCGTCGGGGGCACGACGCACAACTTCGTAGGTCCGATCTACGATGTTGTAGCGCACCTGCACGTCGAACTCGATTCGATCGACCACATCATCGAACCAACGGCCCGTCGTCCATGCTTCGACGCGGAAATGCAGGTTGGTCGGAAAGCCGTTGCGCATCAATCCATCGAACGGGTTTTCCGAGATCGCATCGCGCGCCGCGACCGCCGTTCCCGTGGCGGCCGACGGCGGTTGAATGTCAATCCGCGGCGGACCCTGCGACCACGCCCCGGATGCGCACACGACAAGTGCGCACAGCGCGGGCAGCAGGGTCCGGCCAATCCAACGCATGCTTAGAATCGACGCCCCAGGCGAACGTAGAAGTTGGGACTCAATGAACTTTGCGACACCGCCTGCGCGACGTAGACACCGAAGTCACCAAAGTCGATCCCTCCGCCGACATCGGTGTGCCAGGTTCTCGTTGGCGGAATGCTCCCCTTCGGATACTGCGTGTCACCAGTCGCCGGCCCAACGAGCCAACCGCGACCGGTGTTGGCGAAGAGCACCACGGCGCCATCGGCCTTGAGCAGACCCGCAATCCAACGCCGGTCGCCAAACTCGTCCCCCTTGCCGAACGGATCGATACGGAAGTCGCCTTTCCATTCACCTTGCAGCAGCGCCATGCGTTCGCAATACGCCGGTCGACCGAGAGCGATGAACAGGGCTTCCGTACCGGAGCTGCACGTTCCGACATCAGACGTGCCGACAAACTGCCGGAAATCGAATCCGGGAAGCGCATCAATGCCGCTCACCGAGAAACGCCGCTGCAACGGCAGAGGATCGCCACTGAGCCAGCCGCCCGCGACAACTCGCAGGTTCAGTTGTCCGCCGGGACCGAGTCGTGTGTAGCGTCGCAGGTCGACCAGTGCCCGCGTATACGTGATGTTGTTCGACGACTCGTCGCGCAGCACGTTGGACGAAATGCCATACCGATCGAGCACACCACTGCCGCGTTCGATCTCGCCTTGCAGATACCACCCTGACCGTGGCCGATCGGCGCGGTTGCGCGTATCGAGCTTGGCGGAAATAGTCGCCAAATGCATCACCCCTTCATCGGCGGGCGGATTGGCGCGCCACGGCACGTCGCTCGAAAACAGCGACGTCACGTCGCGTGCGCGGCGGCCGCTCCAGCGTTCCGTACCGATCGACGCGCGGATTTCGGTGTTGGCCGGTCCGAACAGACCGACGTAGCCGGTGGCGCCGTGCCGCTGCCAGTAGTCCCGATAGTCGCGCGTAAAGAGGAAGGCATTGAGCCCGACCTCCGAATCCTTCAACTGCCAATGCTCGACGGCGTCAACCTCGTCGAACAATCGACCGCCAAGAATGGCGCCGGCGCGCTTGCCCTGTCGCAGTTCCGAACGCAACCGATAGCCGCGGTTGTCTTTCGTCCAATCGATTCCCGTACCCGTGCGAAAGATGCCAAAGACTTCCGTTTCCAATCGTGTGTCGCCGTTGCGAACCCGAACCCGAGGACCGAGGTAGATGGGCAGCCCTTCGACTCGGTTATAGGTGTGCGCGGACGTCAGAAAGAGCTGGCTTTGCGTACCATCCGGATCATCGCGCTGCCACCGTGTCCATCGCGTAAACAGTTCGCGATCGGGCTCGCCCACCAGTGAATCGGCTTCTTCGTGATATCGCAGTCGTGCGCTCCACACGCGAATGTCACCGCCAATCACTGGTCGGTCCGGCGAGTCGAACTCCCCGCCCAGCACGGTAAGCGACCCGTCGATGCGCGCCGTCTGTGCCAACGTGACGTCGCCATTGATGATGACCAGCTGACCCGTAATCACACCGCCAATGCGTGACCGGCCGTTCAGCACCGCCACGTCGCCGCGCACCGTGTCGGTCGCTGCCATGACGTAGTCGCCGCGAACGCGCTTGGTTCCGCTCGCGTTAAACACAGCTATCGCCTCACGTGAGACTTCGCGCGGCACACTGCCAACGCGTCGACCGCGAGCCTCTTGCGCCTGCAACATCGAAGGAAACGAAACGGCCATCATGGCGGCGGTCAGTGCGACCGCTCTGCTCAGTGGGGATCTCATCGACAACTCCCAGCGAAGGTGAGGTATGTCGGCCCCCATGGCAGGGTATGTGCCGCTGGTGATGCGCGTGTCAGGCATGCGAGCGAATGCGGGGAGGTGAGGGGCAAGTCGTGACGACAGCGGAGGTTGCCTCGTGTGACTCGGCCGCGCTCGATTGCGCTCATGCCGATCGGATTCAACACGCGGACCCTGCAGTGTCCCCACGAAGATACGTCAACCGTGTCCCGATGAGACGCCCCGAACGACCAGCCGCACTCGGGTCGGTGCGGCTCCCGCGAACCCTTAGCTCGCGAGCCCGAGGCGACGCATCCGGCGATACAGGTTGGGTCGGTCCGTCTGCAGACGTCGCGCCGCCTCCGCGACGTTGCCCTCGCTCTGCGCCAGAGCAGCAGCAATCAGCTGCTTCTCGTACGCGTCGAGCGCATCACTGAGCGGTAGTCCCGGTGCGGGCGCGGGCAGCGCGTTACCAGCCGGTGCATCGGCGTTGCCGTCGTGCGTGGTCGGCAGGACGCTGCGTACTTCCCGCACACCGATCTCGGTGCCGGCGTGCAGGATCGCCAGCCGCTCGACAATGTTGGCCAGTTCGCGCACGTTGCCCGGCCATCTATACGATGCGAGAGCGGCCAACGCGTCGCTGCTCCAGCGCACGAGCGGTCGTCCGGTACGGGTGCGATGGCGATCGGCGAAGTGCTGCACGAGGGCCGGCAGGTCGCCCGGCCGATCGCGCAATGGCGGCAATGACATCGGAATGACGTTCAGCCGAAAGAACAGATCTTCACGAAAACTGCCATCAGCGACGGCGCGCGTGAGGTCCTTGTTGGTCGCGGCGAGGATCCGCACGTCGATCGAAATCGGCTTTCCACCGCCAACTCGCTCAATCTCCCGGGCCTCGATGGCGCGCAGCAGCTTGGCCTGCGCTTCCGCATGCAGATCACCCACTTCGTCGAGAAAGAGAGTGCCCGTATGGGCCAACTCGAATCGGCCAATGCGACGCTCCACCGCGCCGGTAAACGCGCCGCGCTCGTGTCCGAACATTTCACTCTCGACGAGGTCGCGCGGAATCGCCGCACAGTTGACGCGCACAAACGGCCGATCGCGACGAGGACTGGCGAGATGTAACGCCGCCGCCACGAGTTCTTTGCCCGTCCCCGACTCTCCGGTAATCAGTACGCGCGCGTCCGTTGGCCCAACGCGCGCAATCAGCGCGCGCACCTCTCGCATCACGGGCGAATCGCCAATCATCTCCCCGCTGATACCCAAATCTTCGCGGAGTGCCTGCGCCGCCCGTCGGGCCTGGCGCAGTTCGAATGCCGAGGCGAGTGCCAGCAACACGCCCTCGGGCGTCAACGGCTTCTCGAGGAAGGTGAACGCGCCAAGCTTTGTCGCGCGCACGGCATCAGTCAGCGCTGCCCGTCCACTCATCATCACGACCGGCAGATCCGGTCGTCGCTCGCGCAGCTTTCCCAGCAACGCGAGTCCGTCGAGATCACCGGGCATCATCAAGTCCACCAACGCAACGTCCGGCTCGACCGCTTCGGCCAACGCGAGGCCGGTCGCGCCGTCGGCGGCATCGCGCACGTCGTAACCTTCGGCGCTCAGAAGAGCGCCGACCATCCGCCGGATGTTCGGCTCGTCGTCAACGATCAATACGCTGGGCATGCTCCATGGGTCGCTGTTCGAGGAGCTTCGCCGTAAAGCGCTGGCCTTCGCTCACGCGCTCGAGTTCTACGGCAACCGTATCGATGTTGCGGTCCATCGCATCGAGGCGCGCCGCCACTTCCGCGGAGAGCTGCGCGGTGACGGCACGTCGTTCATGTCGACGCAGAAAAAAGCGCAGCAGCGGTCCGACAAATGCCACCGCCACCAGCATCGCACAGACGGCGTAGGTAATCTGCACAGCGCCTCGCGGCACCGCTTCGCGCCACGGGATCTCCGTGTGCTTCGTTCCCTGGGTGACGATGATGTTGCCGTCGCGAATGTCGATTTTGACATCCTCGCCGCCGTTGTCACTCGGAATCACGATGGTCGCATTGCCGTCGCGCGCCGGGCCGCCCTGATCGCCGGCATTCGCGCGCGCTTCGCGCGCGGCATCTCGTGCCTGGCGCGCGGCGTCTCGCGCCTGTAACGCCGCTTCGCGTCCAGCCTGCGCCGCCGCTCGCCCCGCTTCCTGCGCGGCCTGTTGCGCGGCTTGCTGCGCATCCTGAATGGCCGCGCGGATCTCCGCCGCGTTCGAATTCTGTTGAGTCATCGCCACCGGCATCGTTGCTCGATTCATATGGTCTGCTCCACTCGACTCACGGGTAGCCGCAGCTGCATCTCCGTTCCAACGCCCACGGTGCTGGTCGCGGTGATCTCGCCGTGATGCGCAGTCATCGTCTGTCGCGCAATCGCGAGTCCGAGCCCCGTGCCGCCCGGCTTGGTCGTGATGTACGGATCGAACACGCGCGCCAACACATCCGGCGCAATGCCCGCGCCCGTATCACGTACCGCAATCTTGACCGCTGGTGCGTCGTTCAGCCGGTCGTTCGTCACCCGCACTGCGAGTGCGCCGCCCTGCGCACAGGCGTCGACCGCATTAAGCAGGACGTTGGTGACCGCCCGCACGAGTGACTCGTGATATCCGCGCACGAGCGGCAGCGACTCGTCGATCTGCAACTCGACCGACAGACGGTCGGGCACGGTGTTGCGCACGGTCCGCGTCACGAGATCGCCCACGTCGATTTCCGCCGCCGGACCGTCGGGGAGTCGACCGAACTGCGCAAAACTCTTCGCCATCGTCTCGAGCCGCGCCGATTCTTCGGCCAGCACTTCAACAGTGTCGCGCAATTCATCGGGCGCGGCACGCCGCAATCGCTCGACGGCGAAGCGAATTGGTGTCAGCGGATTCTTGAGCTCGTGCGCGAAGCGACGCGCCGACTCGCGAAACGCTTCGGCACGCTCGGCTTCGAGCGCCCGTTGCCGTCCCACTTCGAGTTCGCGCGCCATCGTTCGCATGCTCGTTCTCAAAACCTCGAATTCCGGCGCGCCGCGCCGGTCGGTGTGGTCGGGAATTGTGCGACCGCTTCGAATGAGACGGGTCCAGCCCACCAGTTCGTCGAGCGGTCGACTGAGCTGCCGGCTTAAGTGACCGGCAACGCGTGAAGCACCGACCGCCACCAGCCCCACCACCACCAATGCGCCCAGCGCGACCAGCCGCATCGTGCGACTGGCGACGAAATCGAATCGCTTCGCCAACTCAACCGACTGTCGCAACTCGGCTTCGTGCGCCGCCAACTGCGTTCGCTGTGCGTTGGTCAGCGGCGTGGCGCGCACCGCCGCCAGCGCGTCTTCACCGCTGCGCGCCACCCGCTCCCATGCCGACGAGGCCGAGAGCAGCGAAAGCGCACGACTCGCCGTACCAGTCCAGAGCGCGGTGACCGCGATCGTGGGCACCACGGCAAACAGCAACAGCATCGCGAACAGCCGTGATCGAAACGGCGCCTGCGGGGGCACCGGTGAACGCAGTGACGCGCGGTCCTTACGCTCCCCGCGCGGCATCGGTTTCTCATCACTCTCGGCCCCGGTTCCGTTGGGGGCTGGCTTTCGCATCTCCTTCATACTCGATAATTTACGAAGTTTCCGGCGGGTTATCATTGACGCCGGAAACTTCGGTGTCGTCGATCTCGGAGCGGAATGGCAACGTCGTGGTCTCTCGCCCCACTTATCGCGCAGCGCGCCCGGGAACATCCCGATCGGCCGCTCGCTGTGGTTGGCGACAAGACGTTCAGCTACGGACACGTTGATTCCAAAGCGACTGCGCTCGCGGTGGCTCTGGCGGAACTGGGAATCGGAGTCGGCGATCATGTCGCCGTCAACCTGCCCAACGGTGTCGAGTGGATCATCGCCCTGCTTGCAGCGGCGAAACTCGGCGCCATCGTTGTTCCGGTCAGTCCGCAGCTCAGCAGCCTCGATTTGCGCTATCAGCTGCGACACGCCGAAGCGAGTGTCGTGGTCACCATCGAACGCTGGGGCGGAGTCGATTATCTCCAGCGCTTCGAAGATTTGCTGGGCGATCTGCCCGATCTGCAGTACGTCATCACCGTCGGCGAAGAAGACCTCTGGTACGACGATCGGATCTTCCAGTTCGAAGATCTCGTGTCCAGCGGTTCCGGTCGCGAGTTGCATCGCGATGCTCAGCGCGACGTGGCTGGCGATGACGAGCAGGACCTCGCAGTGGTCTACACTTCGGGGACGATGGGCAAGCCAAAGGGTGTGCGACTCTCGCAGCGCGCCTTGGTGGAGAACGCGGTGCGCACCGCCGAGGTCCTTGAGCTCGCACCCGAGGACCGCGTGATGGCGGCGGTCCCGTTCTTCGCGGTCTTTGGCTTCAGCATGATGGTGGGAACCATGACGGCCGGCGCGACCCTCGTGTTGCTACCGACCTTTGATGCGGCTTCGGCGCTTCGACTCATCCCGAGTCACGACGTGTCGGTACTGCATGGAGTGCCCACTCAGTTTCACCTCCTCATGCGTGAGGAGGGGTTTGACCCGTCTCGATTGCGCTCACTGCGCACCGGCATCATTGCCGGCAGTTCGGTGTCCGAAGAGCTTGTGCGTCGCGTGCGTCGCTGGTGCGACGTGCTCGTGGCCTACGGTCTCACGGAAACCGGTCCGACCGTGACCATCACGCGCCGTGGCGATAGCGACGACCGTCGCATCGGCAGCGTGGGCTGCGCCCTCCCAGGCGTAGAAATCATGGCGGTCGATCTGATGACGGGGGCGTTGCACGGCCCCGAAGCGGTCGGCGAACTCGCCGTTCGCGGTTCCTCACTCATGCGCGGTTACCTGCGCATGCCGGCGGAGACTGCCAAAGTCCACACGCCGGAAGGGTTCTTCCTCACCGGCGATCTTGGCATCATCGATGAGGACGGGTACGTGAAGATTCTCGGGCGACGGCAGGAGACAATCGTGCGGGGGGGCACCCAGCTCTACCCGCGCGAACTCGAAGATCGACTGCGTGCGCACCCGGCAGTAGACGATGTCTGCGTGATCGGTGTTCCCCACGATGTGCTGGGCGAACAGATCTGCGCGTGCATCGTGCCCGTTGAGGGCGCCGTCATCACCGGCAGCGAAATCAAACGATTCGCGCAGGAGACGATGGCGGCCTACAAAGTCCCCGATCTCGTCCGGTTCTTCGATGCGTTTCCCATGACGGGCAGCGGCAAGGTCCGAAGACGAGAACTCGCGCGCGCGATCGCGCTCGATCACACAGTTTCGCATTCAGGTTAGGACATGAGTCGACATCTTTCCCGGTCGGGCGCGCCCGCACCCTCCCGCACCGTAGCCCCGTTCCATCGCGGCCCCGCCGCCATTGCCACGGCACCTGCGTCACCGACATCCGCACCGCCGGTGCACGCGCCCAATGCCGCGCTGCTCATCGACTTCGACAACGTCACGATGGGCATTCGCTCCGATCTGCAAGAGGAGCTCAAGAATCTCCTCTCGTCAGACATCATCAAGGGCAAGGTCGCGGTGCGTCGCGCCTACGCGGACTGGCGCCGCTATCCGCAGTACATCGTGCCGCTCACCGAATCGTCGATCGATCTCATCTTCGCGCCTGCCTACGGGTCGGCCAAGAAGAACGCGACCGACATTCGCCTCGCCATCGACGCGCTCGAACTCGTCTTCACGCGTCCCGAAATCGGCACATTCGTACTCCTCTCCGGCGACTCCGATTTCTCGAGCATGGTCATCAAGCTCAAGGAATACGGTAAGTACGTCATCGGCGTCGGCATTCGTGAATCGAGCAGCGATCTGCTCGTCATGAATTGCGACGAGTACTACTCGTACAACGCCCTCGCCGGACTCGTGAAAACGGGCGATGATGAAACCACGCGCTGGGATCCGTGGGAACTCGTCACCGAAGCCGTCACGCGCATGAAGCGCAATGGCGACGTCATGCGCTCCGATCGCTTGAAACAAGTCATGCAGGAAATCGATGCGTCGTTCGACGAAAAGAACCTCGGCATGCCGAAGTTCTCGCGCTTCGTGCAGGAAGCGTCGCATCGCGGTTTGTTGAGCGTCACCAAGCTCGAAAGTGGCCAGCTTGAAATCGATGTGCCGGCCGGCGGCGTAGTGGTGGCGACTTCGGCGACGTCACCAGTCGCCGATGCGGCTGATGTCGAGCCGCGCCGCGACAGTAGCGAGCGTAGTGAGCGCGGTGAACGTGATCGCGATGACCGTCGGGGTCGTCGGGGTCGTCGTGGGCGTGGCCGAGATCGCGATCGTGATCGCGATGGTGGCGCGCGTGATGGTGCGACTGCTGACACTGGCGACCGCGCACTCAGCCTGACGGACGAACTGCCGCTCCCGATGAGCGAGACCGCGGAGTTCATGACTCCGCCCGTTCAGCCGATGGCCGCAACGAGCGGCGCAACAGCTTCGGCGACGTCGTCCGTGGTTGCGGCGCCCAGTGCGGTGCCGGCGTTCGGCGTCCAGGTGGCCGACTCCATCGGCACGAGTGGCGAACGACTCACGCGCAGCGAAGCCTTCGATCTTGTGCGTCGAGCCGTGGAGTCGCTCGTTTCAGGCGACGACACGACCAGCGCCAGCGCTGCCCGTCAGCGCGCGTTTGAATTGCTCGGTCGCAATAGCGAATCACTGAGCGCGCGCAATTTCGAGCGCATCCTGCAGGATTCGCACGATGCGAACATGATCGATCTCCGTCGTCGCGGACACGATTTCGAGCTGGGCCGCGCGGCCGATGCCGCGTCGATCGTGGAGCAGCTCAAGTCGGTCGACGACGCGCACAAGGCGGCGGCCGCGGCGCTCGCCGCGAGTCAACCGCCGGCTCCCCGAGGAATGGGTGCGCGCGGCATCGGGGGCCGAGGCAAGGCGGCGGGACCGCCACCCGCCCTGCTGATGGTTGGTGTCGTGGCCCCGTCGGGTGGCTCCGCGCCCCTGCCTACCGTCGTCGCCACGCCGGCTGCCGCCGAGGCGGCCACGAGCTCGACGGCAGACGCGACCAGCAGCTCAGACGCGGTGGCCGATGCCCCGTCGAAGGGGGCCGGGCGGGCCGCCAAGACGGCTAAGGCGGCCGGGAAGCCCGCGGCCAAGGCTCCGGCTAAGGCGGCCGCAAAATCGGCGGCCAAGAAGGCGGCTAAGCCGGCGGCGAAAGCACCTGCCAAGGCTCCGGCAAAGGTGGCAAAGAAGGCCGCAGCGAAGACGCCAAAGCGGTAACCAGCTCCGGGAAACCGGAATCTGGAAAAAGAGCGCGGCCGTGGCGATAGTCTGCCGCGGCCGCGCTCTGGATTTGTGGGCTTTCGCGCGGCATAGACTCAGCGACCGGCGAGCCCTACACCGTACCGATCTTACACCGTACCGATCTTACACCGTACCGATCTTCGCTCGCACGTCTTTAAAGGCGGCGACGACGGCGTCGAGATCGTCGCGGGAGTGCGCGGCCGAAATCTGGCAGCGAAGGCGGGCCTGTCCCTGCGGCACTACGGGAAATCCGAAGCCGGTCACGAACACACCGCGATCGAGCAGCATCTCGCTCATCTTGATGGCCAACGCCGTCTCACCCACGATGATCGGTACAATCGGCGTTTCGCCAGCCAGCGGACTGAATCCCGCTGCTTCGATTGCCGCGCGAAAGTACCTCGCGTTCTCATGCAACCGCGTGACCAGCTCCGGATGCGCCTCGGTGTAGCGAACGGCCGCGAGTGAGCTGGCGGCAACGGTTGGCGGCAACGCGTTGGAAAAAAGCTGCGGTCGCGATCGCTGGGTCATCATGTCGCACAGCGCCGCCGGACCGGCGATGAATCCCCCCGCCGCGCCGCCGAGGGCCTTGCCCAGAGTCGACGTGATGATGTCGACTTCGCCTAGCACCCCAAAATGCTCGGCCGTACCGCGCCCGGTCTTGCCGAGCGCGCCCGTGGCGTGCGAGTCGTCCATCACGACAATCGCATCATGCTCGCGCGCGATTTGCAGAATATCTGGCAATTTGGCAATCGCGCCCTCCATCGAAAACACGCCATCGGTCCAGATGATACGACGCTTGGCGTCTTTGGCGCCGCGCAGCTTCTCGCGCAGATCATCCATGTCGGCGTGTTTGTAGACCGCCGTGGTGCACTTGGTGATGGCTTTTGCCAGCCGCACCGAATCGATGATTGAAGCGTGGTTCAGGGCGTCCGACACGACAAAATCGCCCTCGCGCGCAATCGTCGGCGTCAGCGCTTCGTTGGCATTCCAGGCGGAGACGTATGAGAGCGCCGCTTCGGTACCGACAAAGCGGGCAATCGCGGTTTCGAGTTCACGGTGCACCGTGAACGTGCCGCAAATGAAGCGCACCGACGCGGTGCCCGCGCCATATCGATGCAGGGCGTCGACACCGGCTTCAACCACCGAGGGTTCGTTGGCCAGTCCGAGATAGTTGTTGGACGAGAGCACGATGACATCGCCGCGCCCTTCCATGCGCACATGCGCCCCCTGCGGCGACTCCAGATGATTGAGCTGCTTGTAGGTGCCCGCGCTCTTGAGCGCGTCGAGTTCGGATTGGAGTTCGGAGGCGAGAGAAGACACGAGCGAAAGGACGTTGGAGTAAGTCCCCGAAACCGCACGGGACGGAGCAGCTACGACAGCAAACAGCAACCGTTCACGCGGAGGCGTACCAAAGCCGCGCCTAGATCTGAAAGATGATCTTGCCCGCTTCGCCGCTCTTGATGAGGTGCATTGCTTCGTCGGCGGCTTCGAGCGGGAGGCGATGCGTGATGACAGGTGTGGGGTCGAAATGCCCGGAGCGGATGAAGCGCGACATCTGATGCCAGGTGTCGTACATGCGTCGACCGACCACGCCGTAGATTGTGAGACCCTTGAAGATGATCTCCGTGGCGAAATCGATGTCGATCGTTTTCGAAGGAATGCCCAGCATGTTCACGCGTCCGGCCGGCCGTGCGAGCGCAAAGGCCTGGTGCACGGCGGAGGGGACGCCAGACATTTCGAGCACCACGTCGGCACCGTGTCCGTCGCTCGCGCGCTTAACGGCGGCGGCCGCGTCGTCGGGGTGCACGGCATCGTTGGCGCCCATTTGGCGCGCGAGCTCGAGGCGCTTGGGATTCACGTCCGTCGCGACAATGTGCGCAGCCCCAGCGGCTTTGCAGATCCCGACCGCGAATGCACCAATCGGGCCGCAGCCGGTGATGAGCACGACCGCGCCGGGAATGTCGGCGGTGAGAGCCGTGTGAAACGCGTTGCCCATCGGATCGTGAATGCCGCCGATGTCATAGCTGATGGCCGGATCCAGATGCCAGACGTTCGACGACGGCATCGCGATGTACTCGGCGAAGCAGCCGTCGCGATCGACGCCAATGATCTTGGTGCCCGGATCGGCGTGAGCGTTGCCCGTGCGACTGAAGAGCGAATGCTCGTCGACGATGTGCCCTTCAGCGGTCACACGGTCGCCCACTTTCACCGTATCGACGAGTGAGCCCACGGCGACCACGTCGCCGGCAAACTCGTGACCGACGACGAATGGTGGCTTGCAGCGTCCGGCGGCCCACGCGTCCCACTCGTAGATGTGCACGTCAGTTCCGCACACACCGGCGGCCCGCACGCGAATCAAAACTTCGTTGTCCCGGATTGATGGTTCCGGCACTTCCTTCAGCGTCAGCCCTTTGCCGGCCGACGTTTTCACCAACGCTTTCACGGTCGCTCCATGGGAAAACGCGAGATCGCCGCGCGTCTGCGCGAGCGACTAAGCTGACACCGCGCCCGGCCCCGTGGTAGGTCGGTTTTGGGTCGTTTTGGAAATGTTGCCTTTATGTAGTCGCGCGCGTTCTTTATACGCGCTATTGCGCGATGGAATTATCCACGCGTATATTCGCGGTAATTCAACGACTTGCGTGTGCTATCCACATCCTCGCAAAACGGGTTCAGGAAGTTCATGAATTTCGGGACCGCGGGGCACGCAGGCCTCACTGGAATCGCGTGGCGATAAACCGACACGAGTTCCACCGAAAACCTCGCATCGCCCTAGCGATGCACGCAGTTGCCGATGGCACCGGTTCGCCGGTCTCGGCTCTCTCATCGTCGGCGGCTGCGACGGTGAGTCTTGTCGTCGTCTCAGTGAGCGCACGCGGCGTGGGTTCCTCCACTGCCAGCGGCCGCGCCCGAGCGACCTCAGTTCCGCGCCGCCTTCGTGCTGGCGCCACCTCCGAACGAATCGTCGCGCGTCACGCGCGTGCGCGATTCTCCCACCTGTTGCCCGCGCCGCATCGTGCGTGGGTCTCCACCTGCATGCGCCTCTTGGAGGCCGTGTAGCGCGCGGCGGCACGTGCTTCGGCACGAATCGCGTCGCGTGAGCTCACCTTTCCACCGGGGGAAAGGGAGCGTCCGAACCTCCTGTATAGGAGAGTTGTATCATGGCTCCTGCCAAGAAGGCCGCGAAGAAGGCGGCGAAGAAGGGTGGCCGCAAGGCTGCAAAGAAGGGCGCGAAGAAGGGCGCGCGTAAGGCCACGAAGAAGGGCGCGAAGAAGGGCGCTCGCAAGGCCGCCAAGAAGGGCGCGCGTAAGGCCGCCAAGAAGGGCGCGCGTAAGGCGACCAAGAAGGCCGCAAAGAAGGGCGCTAAGAAGGCTACCAAGAAGCGCAAAGCGACCAAGCGCGCCAAGAAGGCCGCTGCTCCGGCTCCGGCCGCGGCGTAATCTGCTCGTCAGAGCGGTATCGTAGGTCCATAAACGCGAAGGCGCCGGCATGTCTGCCGGCGCCTTTCACGTTTCACAGCGTGGCGAGCTAGTGGGCCGCCACGAGTTCCGGCTCTTCCTCGCGCACCGGTTCATTTTCCTCGGGCACGGGGCCCCAAACAAACGCGGAAAAACGCGGCAGCGAGTCGCCACGGCCACCGTCGGCGATGACGATGCCAATCGGTTCCTGCGTATCGAGCTGTAAACGAGCGAGGCGCATGGGTGATCCTCCACCCGAAGAATGAGCAAACCTGGTGGCCTCCCCGAACATGGCCGGTGGAGTTCCACTGGACGTCACATCGGACGTCGCTGACACTGGCGGCTACGGCACATCTGGTGCCACGGATTCATAATCCGTAAACCATTGTCAAAAAATGACTTAAGTAGATAGTATGCGGAGGGGAGCGACGGTGATGTGTCCGGCCGACACGTCACGAACGTTGCATTTCGTGTCTACACGACACGGCTCCGAAAGAGTTCCTACGCGACCGCTGCCTGCTTGCGGGCAAGAAACGTGTCGGGACGTCCAGCTCCCCGATCAACCGAGATCGTCCAGCCGCGATAGCGCGAGGTTAGCTCTTCGAGCACCGCACCCTCGGCGCCCGTGGCGTCGGTACCGGCCGCGATCGTTTCCACGAGGTGGACACCGCCGTCGACCGTCGCCGACTGCAGCACCTCGATTACGCGCGCACGGTCCTGGGGCGAGAGGCCCGAGAGCGCCGCCGGAGAGCACACGACCGCGTGCAGTTCAACATCGGGCGCCCACGCGCCCAGATCTGCGCAGTAGCTCCGAACACGCTCGCCCAGGCCGGCGGCTTCCGCCGCTCGCACCACGCGCTCAACCGCGTCTGCCTCAGGCTCGACCGCGGTTACCGCGCAGCCGCGGGCGGCTAGGAAAAGCGCCGGGCCTTCGCGTAGCGCTCCGGCCACGAGAACGTTCCGGTCGGACGAGTCTTTGAGGGCGCGGACGAGGGCCGCGTCAGGGTCGATGCCCCAGTGCTCCGGCTTGCTGTACTGCTCAAGCATCTTGAGCCGGCGGCGCTTCCACGTGGCGTACACCGGCAGCCGCAAGCGACGCGCGATAATCCGGTCAACTTCCTGCCACACGAGAATCTCGGTCAACGCGATCTGCGCCTCGTTCCGCAACGAGGCGACCGCTTCATCGCCGATTTTCAGCAACGAGCTCCGTGAGACCGAGTCTTTGTAGTCCTCGATCTCGCGTTCGACGTACAGCTCGTATTCGTGCTTTAGTGACCGGGGAGAAAGGATCGGGGTGCCCCGTGTGGAAGATTGTGGATAAAGTACCTTCGGGGCGCCAAACCGCAAGTGTCAAATGTGACCAGCCTTCGTGTAATGCGAAGCAATTTTTGAAGTTGCGGCACCGGCAGGCGCCGGCGGGTCACAGTTAAGGTGTCATCTTTGTGGCGTCGGTATGTCGGTTCTAGGGGGCTGAATGCCCCGTTTCTGGCCCTCCCGGTTATGCTCCGCCATGCCTGAATTGCCCGAGGTCGAACTGGCCGCGCGCCGACTGCGCGAAGCGGCATTGGGACGCACGATCGCCCGCGCACACGCGTTGCACCCGGCGCTTCAGCGCTCGCTCACGGCTTCGGCAGCCAAGCGGCTCGCGCAGCGCACCATCGTGGACGTCACGCGCCGCGCAAAGATTCAACTCATCACGCTCGACGACGGGCAAGTGATTGAGGTGCATTTTCGCATGACCGGTGATTGGGAATTCACGCGTGATTCCGATGACGCACCGCGCTTTGAACGCGCGCGAATTGCACTCACTGATGGCACGCGCATTTCGCTTACCGACAGTCGCGCGTTCGCGGTCATGCGCGTGCATGCGAGAGGCGCACTGCGCTTGCCACCGCTCGGCCCCGAACCGTTGAGTGACGACTTCACCGTCGAGCAATTTTTCGCAGCGCTTGCGACGCGTCGCGGTCCGATCAAACCGGCGTTGCTCGATCAGAAACTCGTCGCGGGTGTCGGCAACATCTACGCGGCCGAAGCGTTATGGGTCGCCAAGATTCATCCGACGCGTGTCGCGAGTTCGCTCTCGCGAGCACGTGTGAAGGTGCTGCGCGATGCTATTCAATTGGTGCTGCGCGAAGCGCCGACCGGTCGGTATTTCGCAGTTGACGACGCGGGGCGCACGCGCGAAGACGCGTGGCGAGTGTACGGCAAAGAAGACCAAGCGTGCCCGCGTTGCGGCAAAACAATTCGTCGTCTGGAGCAGGCCGGGCGCAGCACATTCTACTGCGGCGGGTGTCAGCGATGAGAGAGCGGTGTTAACGCGAGCGAGCGGCGCGCATGGCTACGGCTTCATCGAAAACCGCAAGCGTTTGTCTCGCGGTTTCGCTCCACGAAAATTTCTTGGCCTGCGCACGCCCCGCTAACGTGAGTTGTTCACGGAGCGCGCCGTCATTGAGCAGGCGCGACATTTGGTCGGCCAACGCACCGGCGTCGTTCCACTCGAACAGTAGTCCGGCGTCGCCGACAACTTCCGGTAGCGAACTCGCGTTGGCACAGATCACGCGACCGCCAGCCGACATCGCTTCCGCCACCGGCAGTCCAAATCCTTCGTAGCGCGAAGGAAACACGAGCGCCGTCGCACGTTTGTACAACGTGGCCAGCTCGGCGTCACTGACGTAGCCGGCGGCCCGAATGAACGGATACCGCTCCTGCGATTCGTTGGGGCCGCACTGCACAAGCGGCACGTCAACGCCGCGCGCGCGCAGCAGTTCCATGGCCTTGTAGACCGTGACGAGATTCTTGCGCGCATCGTGCGCCCCGACGGTCAAAAAGAACGGCCCATCCACGCCGAGTCGCTCGAGCGCATCGGAGTGATCACAGACGGCCGTTGTCATATCGTCGGTCGCGAGCAACGTCACGCGCAGCTTCGTGGGATCGGCGTGCAACAGACCGCGCAACTCACTCGCGGTGTACTCGGAAATCGTCAGCACGAGGTCGGCGCGATCGATCGTTTGCAGCGCGCGTCGTTTATGCTTGCGTCGCTTGAGCACCTTCCACCAGCGATGATCGAACTGCAGCATCGGCGCGAGATCGTTGATCGTGGCGACCATCGCGGACTGCTTTGTTGGCGGATTGAGATAGTTCCACGCGTACCAGACGACATCGGCCGTAGTGTCGCGCAGCGCTGAAACGGGTTCAATTCGCGCGCGGTCCGGCAACGATACCTCAATGCTCTGCAGCTGCTCGCGCAGTGGCGCGATATCGCGCTCGCGCTTCACGTACAGCGTATAGCGCACGTCGGGCCGATGAGTGGGCAGCCACCGCAGCACATTGCGGACGTACCGGCCGATCCCGCGGCGCTCGCGGAGCAGGCGCGTGGCTTCAAACCCAATGTGTTGTGCGTGTGCGCTGGCGCGAGCGGGCATCCGGACCAAGCAAGAGAGATACGATTTGACGCGGGTGAATCGCATCGGCGGGAAGCCACGGCTTCGCCCGCTCAACACACCATTCGTCCCAAACCCTACGCAACCACCAACCGTTCCCGCAATCAAGAGGCCGGGTCACAATCCGAGCGCTTAGGCAGCGCCACGAGGCCGTCGGTCTGGTGCGGCCGAAACGCTCGTCAGTCGAGCGCGTCCAACAGCGCGCCCTTGAGGTAACCCGTTTCCGGCACGGTCAGCAGCTCGGGATGATCGAGCGGCTGCGCGGTGAGCTGCCGCAATACCAAGCGCCGACCGCTATCGCTCGCGGCGTCGGTGAGCACTTCGGAGAACAGCGCCCGACTCAGGTGATAGCTACAACTGGCCGTGAAGAGCAGACCGCCGGGCGCCAGCAGCCGCATGGCCTGCAGGTTGATGTCCTTGTAGCCACGAATCGCGCCGTCGAGCGAGGCTTTGTTCTTGGCAAACGCCGGTGGATCGACCACGATCGTATCGAAGCGCCGCCCTTCGCGCACCCATTCGCGCATCACGTCAAACGCGTCGCCCTCGCGCGGCACAATGTTGCTGAATCCGTTGAGCGCGGCATGCTCGCTCACACGCGCCAGCGCCGGTGCGGAGACGTCAAGCGCGGTAACCCGATCCGCGCGCGCGGCCATGTGCAGCGCGAACGAGCCATGATACGCAAAGCAATCAAGCGCCTCGCCGCGCGCGTGCGTGCCAATAAGCACGCGATTTTCCCGCTGATCGAGAAACGCGCCCGTCTTTTGTCCATCCCACGGCGCGGCGATGAAGCGCACGCCATGCTCATGCACCTCGAGTGTGCGCGGCACGTCGCCAAACAACAGCTTCACTTCGCGCGCCAAGCCCTCTCGGCCGCGCGCGGCCGGATCGTTGCGCGCCAATATTCCAGCGCAGCCGGTGAGATCGCGCAACACCTCGACAATCAGGTCGGTGTGTGCATCGAGTCCTGCCGAGAGCAGTTGCACCACGAGATAATCGCCGTATTTGTCGACGACGAGCGATGGCACGCCGTCGCCTTCGCCGTGAACGAGGCGATAGGCGTTGCTGTGTTGCGCGAGTGGTGCGCGTCGCGCCAGCACGCGCGCGAGTGTGCGATGCCACCAGTCGGCAGTTGGCTGGCGCGCGGGGTGCGACTCGAGCAACCGCAGCGAAATCTCCGACGACGGACTCCAGAGCGCC
The DNA here is from genome assembly GCA_966096095.1 of uncultured Gemmatimonadaceae bacterium. Lineage (GTDB taxonomy): Bacteria > Gemmatimonadota > Gemmatimonadetes > Gemmatimonadales > Gemmatimonadaceae > Gemmatimonas. Next base: position 78,637 of record CBHTUR010000014.1, read on the forward strand.
CACCCCAGCGGTTCCGAGCGTGCGGACTCGACGCGCACGATGCCAGCCGGCGCGTTGGGGCGATCGATGATGTCACTCCGGAAGATCCACGGATGACCGCCTTTGAGACGCTTGGTGCCGCGCGGCGAAATCGTTGCCAGCGCGCTTTCGCCGCTCACGGTCAATGAAACGCTACTCATTTCGGTGTGAGTTGCTGACGCTTGGCGCGCTTGATGGCGGCGATGGCCTTCTCGTGTTCTTCGAACGACGTACGAAACTCGTGATGCCCGTCCGCCGCCGCGACGAAATACAGGTACGGCACTTTGGCGGGCATAATCGCAGCAATGATCGACGCTTCTCCCGGCGACGCAATCGGTCCGGGTGGCAGACCGGCGTACTTGTACGTGTTGTACTTCGATTCGATGGTCAGATCTTTGAAGAGCACGCGATCCACATGCGTTGGCAGCGCGTACTGCACCGTCGGATCCGCCTGCAGCTTCATGCCTTTTTTTACGCGGTTCCAGTACACCGCCGAGATAATCGCGCGCTCCTCGGGCTTCTTCGCTTCCTTCTCGACAATCGATGCCATCGTGATGGCGTCGTGTCGCGAGATCGCCAATCCTTGCAGCGTCTGATTCCACTCGGGCTTCCACGCCGCTTCGAATCGTTCGAGCATTTCCACCACCGCGTCACGCGCCGACGTGCCGTCGGCGAACGCGTAGGTCGCAGGAAACAAATAGCCTTCGAGCGACGGCGCGGGCACGTTCAGCCGACGTTTCCACGCGGTGTCGGTGACGGCGGCACGAACGGAGTCTTCCGGCACCGACAGTGCTTTAGCGAGCAACGGCGCGATATCGCGAATGTCGTAGCCTTCGGGAATCGTGACGGCGTGCACGATCCCTTTGCCGTTGACCAGTGCGTCGAGAATGCGTGAATAGCTCGTGTGCGCGGCAAACTGATAGGTGCCCGGCTTGATAGCGCGCGACTGTCCCGTCGTCGACGCGTAGACACGAAACGCCCGCGTCGATCCAATAACGTTGGCACGCGCCAGCGACTCGGCGGCGGCGCGGACGGTGCTGCCTTTGGGAATCATCACGCGCTGCAACGGGTCGGTGCTCGATGCGGTGCCGCCGGTTTCGCGCCAGAGCCAGAAAAGCGCGCATCCGATCAATACCGCGAGCACCACGCGCGGTGCGCGTCGACGGCGGCGCGCCATCATGCGGTCACCTCTTCGCCGAGCAGCACCCCTTGACCGGCGGCGCGAATGACGCCTTCGAGTAAAACGGCCGCGGCCAATGCGTCGACGTCGTCTTTGCGTCCACGGGTGCTTCCGCCCTGCGCTTTAATGCTGCGCAATGCCGCCGACGTCGTGAAGCGTTCATCGACCAGGCGAATGGGGAGTGACTGTCGCGTAGCAAGTTTCGCGGCGACGTCGCGGACTTCCTGCGAGCGGGGCGTTTCGCTGCCGGATGGATCGAGCGGCAAGCCAAAGATGTATCCGGACGCCTGCAATTCATCGGCGCGACGCATCAGTTCCGCAATCGGGGGGCGCTTGCCCGCTCGTCGCATAATGACGCCGGCGGGAGAGGCCAGCATGCCAAGCTCGTCGCTCACTGCCAAGCCGATGCGCTTGTCGCCCCAGTCGACCGCGAGGAGCCGAGCGGCAGCCGGCGGCACTACTGATACCTCAGGCGACATCAGGCCTCGGCCATCTGCTCGAAAAATTCCTTGTTGTTCTTCGCGCGTTCCATCCGCTTGAGCAGGAACATGAGCGCTTCCTCCGAGGGCATGTCGGCGAGAAATGCGCGCATGAGAAAGACGCGTTGCTGCTCGAATTGCGTGAAGAGCAGCTCTTCGCGCCGCGTGCCCGATTTCTGAATGTCGATGGCCGGGAAAATGCGCTTGTCGGACAGTTTGCGATCGAGCACCAGCTCCATGTTGCCGGTGCCTTTGAACTCTTCGAAGATGAGCTCGTCCATGCGCGAGTTCGTTTCGATGAGCGCCGTGGCGACGATTGTGAGTGAGCCCCCCTCGGCGAGCTTGCGGGCGGCACCGAAGAAGGCTTTGGGCTTTTGCATCGCCGTCACTTCCATACCGCCCGACATGATCCGACCGCCTTGCGGTGCGACGGCGTTGTGGGCGCGCGCGAGGCGCGTGATGGAGTCGAGCAGAATGACGACGTCCTTGCCGGTTTCGACGAGGCGCTTGGCCTTTTCGATGACCATGTCGGCGACCTGCACGTGGCGATCGGCCGATTCGTCGAAGGTGGAGCAGATGACTTCGGCCTGCGGGCAACTGGCCTGCATGTCGGTGACTTCTTCCGGCCGTTCATCGATGAGCAGAATGATGAGCGTGATCTCGGGATGATTCTCGATGATCGCGTTGGCCATCTGCTGCATGAGGATCGTTTTGCCGCCTTTGGGCGGGGCCACGATCAGGGCACGTTGTCCTTTCCCGAGCGGTGCGATGAGATCGCAGATACGCGTCGCGACTTCCCCGTTCTTGCGTTCGAGGTGGATGCGTTCGTCGGGATATTTGGGGGTCAGGTTGTCGAAGGCGCTGCGCAATTTCGACTGCTCGGGGTCACCACCGTTGATGCGCTCCACTTTGAGGAGCGCGAGATACCGTTCCCATTCCTTGGGCGGTCGGACCTCACCCATGACCGTGTCACCGGTGCGGAGATCGAACCGCTTGACCTGGGAGGGCGAGACATAGATGTCGTCGGGGCCGTGCAGGTAGTTGAAGTCCTGCGAGCGCAGAAAGCCGTAGCCTTCGGGCAATACTTCCAGCACGCCTTCGCCGTACAACACTTCTTCCGCGTCGAGCAGGGCCTGTTCGATGCGGAAAATGAGTTCCTGCTTTCGTAAGCCCGACGTGCTGGTGACCTGCAGGGAGGCGGCAAGCGCCAGCAGGTCCGGCACGGACTTTCGCTTGAGCTCAGCGACGTGCACGACGCGGGGTCAGGAGTGAAGCAGGGGATTCAACGCGCATGGCAGGACTCGAACCTGCGACCTTCTGCTCCGGAGGCAGACGCTCTATCCAACTGAGCTACACGCGCAAAGGCGACCCGAAGTCGGGACGCGCAGGGCACGGAGTACTCGTTTCGGAGTACGGCCCAGCTTGGTGAAGCTAATCCGCTGAGGAGGTTGCGGGCAAGGAACCGAGCACCGAGGGCAGGGAATGCGCGGGCGCGGCTGGCGTCTGGATGCTCGCGCGGTAGGCCATGAGTGCCGTCGACAGAACGCCATCGTCACGCAACCGGTTGATGCCCGCACCGACATAGCGCCGTAAGGTGGTGCGCAGCACGTGCCCGCCGCCGCTCACTTGCAACTGCCCGGCAACCGATTCGAGGGTGTGCCCCGGCTGATCGAGCAAGGCGCAGGCGACCAAGACCCGGCACCACGTCAAGAATTCCCGAGGCGCGGGGAGCCCGGCTTCGGCGAGTCGGTCGTGCATGGTGCGCCGCGAGACGCCAAACACAGCAGCAAATGCGTCACGGTCGAGCGACTCATTGGCGCGTTCGAGCGCGTACACCATTGCATCGCGCAGGCGCGGCGGTGTGACATCGTGCAACGACTCGGCGATGCCGACGCTCATGGCGCGCTGCGTGGCCAACGCCATGATGCGCAAAAACGCATGACGCAGTTCGTCGAGATCCTGCCGCACGATTTCCTGCACGCCGGTGCGCGCGACGTCGAGCAGCTCATGGGTGGTAAGGCTCTTGAGGTTGCACCACGCCACGAGAGGGTGCTGCGGAAAGGCCTCGTGCACGCGTCGCAACACCTGGAGCGCGAGTTCCTGGTGCGGACCGCCGGCCTCGACGATGGTCAGCGCTAAGTGCCCGCCAGTGAGCGCGGCGATCAGGTCACTCGCATCGGCGAACGCGACGACGCGGCAATGCTTCGGCACGATTTCGCGCAAGCGGGAAATCGTCGACGAATGCGACGGTACCCAGGCGATCTGCTGAGTGCCTGCGGCGCGCGGCAGCGGCGAATGCACCGTCAAATCGACGCGCCGGGGGACGACACGGATGGGCTCGTCCAATTCGTTGCCCACCGTGCGCGGTCATTGCCCACGGTGATGAGGTACGAATCGCAATACAGCGCGATTAATGGGCTCCCCTTCACAAGGAGCTCATCGTGTTCGATCGCCGCCGCCTGTTTCTCGTTGCTGTCCTCGCCATCGCACCTGCTATCGCCGCGTGCGGCAATATCACGGGCAACGATGATCCGCCGCCGCCGCCGCCGCCGAGCGACTCGACGGCATTTAAAGACTCGAAGGTCTGGGGATAAACGGGTCGCATGCGTTTATGCACGCACCGTGGCCAACCGCCGAAGCCCATCCGAGACCGACACGTTGTCGACCGTCGGTTCGGCCGACGTGTTGAGCGCCCGAGGCATCGACGACGGCTGGGCATCGGACTGCCGACGTTCGTGATGGATGCGATCGCTGAGCACATCGGCCCGAAAGATGTACTCCGCATAGCGAAATTGTTCGGCGATCTCGCGCGCCGCTTCAACTCGTCGCGCGGCGGTGTCGAACTCTCGCAGTGTAATCCAACCATCTGCGAGATTGAGCAGGGTCATCGTCGCCGTGTACGGCTGATTGGCGCGCGCGATGCCCTTCAAGGCCTGCCGATCGAAGGTGGCGGCCAGTTCCCGTTCTCCAAGCGCCGCGGCGGCGCGAATAGCGCCGCCGAGCACGGGGAGTCGATGACGTTCCACCGTGCAGAGCGACAACGCCTGACGAAAGCCGTTCAACGCGGGTCGAGGAAAGCCGGCCTGCGTGGACACAATCGACAGATCGCTCAACGCGGCGATCTTGCCGTCTGGATTGTCATCGCTGGCGTCGTAGATGCGCCAGCCATACTGCAATGCATCACCCAGATCGCCGCGCGTCATCGCGATGGACATCAAGCCCTGCCATGCGCCGATGGCGCATGCCTTGTTGGGGGCCGCAATAGCCAACACGCGGCGATATTCCGCCTCGCAGGCCGGAAGATTGCCGCGCATATCGTGCAGGAGGGCGAGGCCGATGTGCCCCCGCGCTTCAAGCGGTCCGTCACGTTCGCGGGCGCAGGTGTTGATCACGTTCGTGTAGCAATCGTCGGCAAACGATAACTCGTTCATTTGTCGCGCGACGCGTCCCAAGTGCGTGGTGGCGAGCATCGTACTCACATAGTTGCCACCGGCGCTCAGGCGACACGCCGAGGAGACGACCGAGAGCGCCAATTCAAAGCAACCGCCGACTTCCATGGCTTCGGCGGCGACGCGTATCTCTTCGATCAGTACGTCGAGCGGCGCGGTTGGGGCGGACAGCACGTCATGCACGATGACCGGCCGTCGCCCCACGAACTTGGCGAGCGTCCGACGCACTTCCGGCAGTTGCGCTTCCCGCTCCTGCGCGGGGGCGCTCGCTAAGAATTCGACCGCCTGCGCGACTGCCAACCACTCGACGAGCTCATCGCGCACATCCGACCCGCGCTCGGCGGCGAGCCGAGCGTCTTCGGCAAAGGCCTGAAGGGGTGCGAGGGGTTTACGCATGGTCCGGTGGGTCAGCGGGCAATACTGCCATTTCATTGAATGAAATCATTGGTGTCGGTTGACGAAAGGCGTGTCGATGCGCGGCGTGCGCGCGATTCGGGGTGAATCGGAGTGAATTCATGGATCTTCATTGCGATTGAGGTTGGACGACGTGCTGGTGACGATGACGCCGAGCCAGGCCACGCTGCGGTTCATGCGAATGCGGGCTCGTCGCCGGACGTCTTCATCGGCGGCCGTGCGCCAGTCATCGAGGGCGGCCTTCGCATCGGCTTCGGCGACGCGCGCTTCGCGCAGCAGCGAGTCGGTGACGACATCGGGCGCCATATCGTGCGCGAGTTGCAGCGTGCGCAGGGCGGTGCGGAGCACCTCGGTGACTGACATGGAAGCACTGTACACCGGTTTCGCGGAACGCAACCGCGCACGGTGGGCAATGACCGCGCACGGTGGGCAATGAGTTTGGGAGTTCGTCCCTGCGGCGGTTGACAGTGCGCGTGCCGGGGGAGGAGATATTGATGCGTTCGCGAAGCATTTGGCTGTGCGCGACAAATGTTTGGCGTGCGCAGCGGGACAGTCACAATGAACAATGGAGATGCCGCGTTGCTGACGATTGACGATGAAGCGGAACTGGACAGCATCGCGATTAGCGCGAGCGGAAAACCCAAATCCTAGAGACTACTGTGCGTCACCTTAGGCGTTCGATTTTAGTCTTCTCGGCAGTCGTGGTTGGCCCGAGCAGCGGGACGGCGCAGGCGACGAAGAGTTCGCAAGCTCAACTAACGCTCAGCGCGGGCGAAAGGATCGGCACACCGATCGAGAGTGTAGTTGGGATTCGTGAGCTCGCGGACGGATCGGTTCTCGTCGCAGATCCTAAGGCAAAACAGATCGTGCTGGTGGCGACAAGAGCGCCCAATCGCCAGATCGGCCGCGATGGCGACGGTCCAGGAGAGTATCGAACGATTTCTTCGATTGTTCGCGCCGCCGGAGAAGACGCGATCGCTGTTGACGGACAGGCGCGCCGCTACCTGTTCCTTCACGGCGCAAGCATTTCGCGGATGGCCGCCGCGGACATTTCTCGACTCGCAGATGCCTACGCAAGTTTGACGGACTCGGATAGTTCAGGAAGACATCTGGCCTATCGCGGATTCGCGCTCAACGGCGCATCACGCGAGCCTCTCCGGTACCCAAGCTCGGTGGAAGGTGCGGACTCGCTGTTGGTGCTCCGTTTTTCACTGTCTTCAGCGACCGTCGACACCATCGCGCGAATCCGCGGAGGATGGCGAGGCCAGCGGTTGGTGCAGCGTAGCTTCAAAGGTATGCCGATTACGTACCAGCTCTTTCCCATGCCTTTCACAAACGATCAGGCGGCGGTGTGCGCCGATGGCTGGATTGTGATTGCACGGGTCGAGGCCGCACAGGTTACCTGGTTCGATCAGAACGCACGGATTCGGACATCCGCCCACATCAGCAGTACACCCGTTCGGTTGGACGACGCTCTGAAGGTCGCGCTGATCGAGGCGCATGTTGGGAGGGAGCGTGCAACGATGTTTCGACCAGAAGATGTTCCGAACTGGCCAACCGTGCTACCTCCGTTCGAGCGAGACGGTCTACGATGCGGCCCTCGTGGAGAAGCCTTGGTGGAGCTCTCCGTTCGACCAGGCGCGGCGAGAGCCTATGAGGTATTTACGCGGGACGGTCGTTCCGCTCGGCTTGCCCTTCCTGCGCATCAGCGAGTTGTCGGATTTGGAAGGCGCTCGGTATATGTCTCCGAGCAACTTGAGGATGATCTGTTGCAACTGGTGCGATATGATTGGCCGTTGCGGTAGGGAAGGCAGGATCCATTGAGTTAGCGGGTGAAGGCAGTCGCCCGAACGGATTCCTCAGCCTTTGGGCGTCGCCAGATGGGGCACCCGACGCGGTGGAAGTGATACGCGCTGCAGTCGTTTTGGTGGTCGCGATCCGAAGAACAGTGGCCCACATTCAATGAACGCAAGTGAAAGCACTATTCACCTCTTGGCAAATTATGCGGTCACCGCATCGGGCTCCTAATGGCTAACTGTCCTCTCGCTGCCTTCGCAGTGCTCGTGCTCGTCGCTGTTTCCGCCTGCGGCGAGGCGGGTGATCGTCCGCGAGATTCAAACACGGCGGTCAATTCCTCAGCCGCACTTGTCGACTCCGCGCAGCCATCACAACTCGCCCTCCCCGTCGTCGCCCAACCCGCGCGCGATGGCGACTTAGTACTGCTCGTCACCACCACCGGGCAAATCCGCTCCGACGCCACGATCAAACTGCGCTCGGAAGTCGCTGGCACGGTCGCGGAACTACTCGTGAAGCCGGGTACGGTGGTGCAAAAGAACCAACCCTTGGTCAAACTCGATCCATATCCGTTTGACCTGGCCGTTCGCGAAGCGCAGGCCGCTGCCGACGAAAGCGAGCAGCGTTATCTCGAAAGCTTTGCCCCCGAAAGCATCATCACCGGACGCGGACCCACCCCCGAACAGCGAAAAGCGCTCATCAATCGCGCCGGACTCGCGGCCGCCCGTCTGCGCGTGGAACGCGCGCGCTTTGAACAATCGAAGAGTGTTATCACGAGCCCCGTCGACGGGGTCGTTGATGGCGTCGACATCGCTACAGCCGAACGCGTAGGGAGCGGGCAACAGTTGCTGACCGTCGTCGACACACGCAACCTGCGCATCGAAGCGCAGGTGCTGGAGCACGATCTGCCGTTCGTGCACGCCGGTGGCGATGCCCGCATCACCTCGGCGGGCGCCGCCGGACGCACGCTGCACGGACGCATTGATGCGGTGTTGCCCATGGTCGACTCGAGCACCCGCGCCGGACGCGCCATCGTGCGCGTCACCGGCGATGGAACACTGCGCCCCGGCATGTTCGCCGATGTGCAACTCGAATCGGCGCGTCTGACAAAACGTCGGCTCGTGCCATCGCGCGCGGTGATTGAACGCGATGGGCGGCCGCTGGTGTTTGTGGTGAAAGACGGTCGCGCGCAATGGACGTACATCGTACCCGGTCGCACGAACGGCATCGAGACCGAAGTGCTCCCCGACTCGGTGACCAATGAAATTCCCGTGCACGCCGGTGATGAGGTGATTGTCGAAGGACATCTCACGCTCACCCACGATGCACCGGTACGCGTGACGTCGACTGCCACTGCGACGCCCGCCACTGCGGCACCGTCGCCGCGCAAGCCGTAACGCGCGCACGCTCAGAGCGGCCGCACGCCGTGTCCATCGCCGCGTTTTCAGTCCGTCGCCCCGTCGCGACGGTGGCCGCCGTGCTCGCGGTGGTGTTGCTGGGCGCGGTGTCGCTCACGCGACTGCCGGTCTCACTGCTCCCCGATGTGTCGCTGCCCGTGCTCACGATTCGCACGGCGTACCCGGGCGCCGCCGCGACCGAAGTGTCGCGGTTTATCGCCGAGCCGATTGAAGAGGCGATCGCCGCCACGCCGGGGCTGGTCGAGCTGCGATCCGTCAGTCGGAACGGCGAGGCCACGACTACAGCACGATTCGCGTGGGGTAGTGATATGCGCGGCACGGTGCTGACGGTGCGCGAGCGGCTCGATGCGGCGCGCGGTCGGCTGCCCGAGCGCGCGGAGCGCCCCACGCTGCTCACCAGTGATCCGGGCGAACGCCCGATTGCCGTGATCGCCGTCAAAAGCGATGCGGCCAAGGGCGGCGGTGATTTGCGCAATTTGGCTCGCGTTGCGCGCGAGGTGCACGCGCGACGACTGGAGCAAATTGAAGGCGTCGCCAGCGTCGCGGTGGTCGGTGCGCCGGACGACGAGATTCGCGTGGATGTCGATCCCGATAAACTGCGCGCGCTCGATCTCACACCTGAAGACGTTGCCGCGGCGATTCGCGCGCAGAATGTCACCGGTGGTGGTGGCACGATTCGCAAAGGGCAGTTTCGCTTTTCCGTGCGCGCACTGACCGAGTATCGCACGCCGGCCGAGTTGCTCGATACGCCCGTCGGGCCGCCGCAATCGCACGTGACGTTGCGCGATGTGGGTACGGTGAAGGTCGGCTTGGCCGATCCGCATACGCTCACGCGACTCGACGATGCGCAGGCCATTGGGCTGGTCGTCTACAAAGATGCAGGCGCCAATACGGTCAGCGTGACACAGCGCATGACCGACGCGATTCCGCAATTGCAGCAGGAATTTCCCGGCGTGCGCATCACGATGGTCGCCGCGCAGGCCGACTTTGTCGTTGACGCGCTGTCCAATCTTGGTCAGGAAATTGTGGCCGGCGGCATCTTGTCGCTGCTGGTCATTCTGCTCTTTCTGCGCGACTGGCGCATGTCGCTCGCCATCACGCTCGTCGTGCCGCTCTCGGTGCTCGTGTCGCTGGTCGCGCTGCAAGCGATGAACGTTACGATCAACGTGCTTTCGCTCGGTGGGTTGGCCTTGGGCACCGGCTTGCTCGTTGATACGGCGATTGTCGTGGCCGAGGCGGTGGGCCGTCGGCGTGATGAAGGCATGTCGTTGGCCGATGCCGCGATTGCGGGCACCGATGAAGTCGCCGCGCCGCTGTTCGCCGGGACACTCACCACGATTCTGGTGTTCGGGCCTATCATCTTCGTGCGCGGGTTGGCGGCGGCGCTGTTTCGTGATCTGTCGCTCAGCGTCGTGACTACGGTCGCAGCGTCGCTGTTGCTGGCGCTCACGCTCATGCCGGTGATGATGGTCGGTCGTCGACGGGCGCAAGGCGAAGAGACCAAGCGCGTCATGCAGCCCGCTCCGCGCGCTGGTGCGCTGTCGCGCGGGCTCGACCGATGGGGCGAATCTCTCACGCATTGGTACGAGCACGGCATGCGCTGGGCGTTGTCGCATCCGCGCACGGTGTTTGCGTCGTCAGCAGCGCTGATGGTGCTCACGGCCTATCTCGTGTGGGTGCTTCCCAAAGAAGTGTTGCCGCGGGTTGACGAGGGCGTGTTGGTGGCGCAGTTGCAGTTACCCGAAGGCACGAGTATCGAAGCCACCGCGGCGCAGGCGGCGCGCATTGAAGCCGCGTCTCGCACGCTAGGCGCGCGAGGCATCTACGCGCGCATTGGCAACGCAACCGACGAGGAAATTCTGGGCGGTGCCGATCCGGGATCGAGCGCGTCGGCGCAGCTCATCGTGCCGATACCAGATGGTGGCAATGCGGCGGCGTTCGCGCAGCGTCTGCGCTCGGCGCTGCCCGACCTGGCCAACGGCGCGCTGGCGATCGATTTGGCCGGACAGTCGGAATTCGGGTCGCTCATTGGTCGCGAAGGACGACTGGTGCGTGTCGAGCTCTCGGCGCCAACGATCGCGGAGTCACAGCGGTGGGCGGATACCGTGCGTGCGGCGCTGCGCGGCGAAACCACCTTGAGCGATGTGCGGGACGCGTACGCCGAGTCGCAGCCGATTGTCGAGATCACACTGGAGCGCACGCGTTTGGCCGAACGCGGCATTGCGCCCGAGCAGATTGCGGGGGCGTTGTCGGGCGCGTTAGGCGGTGTGCGTGCGAGCGAATTGCGCGAGACAGACCGGCGTACGCCGATCGCGGTGCGCTACGCCGGTGTGCGCAACGAAGACCTGACGACGGCGCTGCAAACCACGGTGCGCGGCGTGCCACTGGGGCAACTGGTGCAGGTACGCGAAACGCGCGCGCCGTTGGAAGTGATTCGCGTGGGTCAACGACCCGTGACGATTGTGGAAGGGCTGGTGGAGCAAGGCGGCACCGCGAAGGCCACTGAGCATGTGCTGGCGCGTATGCAGCGACTCACACTGCCGAGCAGTGTATCGTGGCAAGTGGCGGGCGCCGACGCCGAGCGTCAGCGCACAAGTCGCGAGTTGACGTTGGTGCTGGTGCTGGCGGCGCTGCTCATGTTTCTCGTGTTGGCAGGCGAATTCGCGAGCTTCTCGATTCCGCTCGTGGTCATGCTCACCGTGCCGTTGGCGGGTGCGGGTGCGGTGATCTTTCTCTGGCTCACCGGGCAGTCGCTCAACGCGGTGTCGCTCATTGGCATTGTGGTGATGATCGGCATGGCCGACAACGAAGCGGTCGTTAAGCTCGATGCCATTCGCAAATTCCGCGAAGAGGGGCACGGCATCGACGAATCGATTGTGTTGGGCGGGCATCAGCGATTGCGCGCGATCGCGATGACGAGCATCACGACCGTGACCGGTGTGTTGCCGTTGCTCTTTGGCTGGGGCAGCGGCGGTGCGTTGTATCAACCGTTGGCGGCGGGAATTATCGGCGGGTCGGTCAGTGCGCTACTGGTGACGTTTTTCTTGTTGCCGACGGCGTACGCCACGTTGGAGCGTCGGGCGGAGCGTGTGTCGGAGCGTCGTGCCGAGCGTCGCGCGAGGAGCCGAGTATGATTCGCGCGGCCGCGCATCGGCCGGCCGTGATGTGGGCCGCGTGTGTGGCGCTCGTGATCGCCGGTGCGATTGCCTTTACCCGATTGCCGCTGGCCACACGCACGACCGTGGAGCTGCCGCGACTGCAGGCGATGGTGTCGTGGCCCGGTGCTGCGCCCGAGGTCATTGAGACGTATCTCACCTCGCCGATTGAAGCGGCGGTGCAGGGTGTCCGCGGCGTGAAGCGCGTGTCGAGCACCAGCTACGACGACTACGCGACGCTCACCATCGAGCTGCAGGCCAACGCCGACGTACAGATGACACGTCTGGGCATTCTCGAGCGATTGGAATTGTTGCGGCGCGATTGGCCGCCGGGCGCGTCGCCTCCAACGGTGGCGAACTACGTACCGCTGGGGTTGGAAGAACCGCCGCTCATGTCGCTCAGCGTGTTTGGACCATACACGCCGGGCACGTTGCAACGATTGCTCGATGAGCGCGTGAGTCCGCGGCTGTCGTCGGTCCCCGGCGTGGCGGGGGTGTCGGTTCGCGGCGGCACAGACGCCGGTGTGTCGGTCACGTACGATCGCGCGAAGCTCGCCAGCATGGGCATCGCGCCGCAGCAGTTGGGCGACGCGTTGCGCGCCGCGCGCATCGTGAACGCGTTGGGCCAACAGCAGGCCGGCGCGACGGTGCGCAATGTGGTGCTGCGCGATCAGCCGGGGAGTCTCGAGGCGCTGGCGTCGCTGCCGGTGCGCGGCGCCGGCGGTCGGGTGTTTCCACTTGGCGAGCTCGCGAGCATCCGCGTCGAAGAAGATGCGCGCGGCCGGTTCTTTCGCATCGATGGTGAGCCTGCGGTGGCCATCGAGGTCACGCGCCACGCGGGTGCCGATGCGATCAAAACGGCGGCCGCACTGCGCGCCGTGATTGCGCAAATCACGCCGCAACTTCCCGCTGGCGTTCGGCTGCGCGTGTCAGGCGATGAGAGCGAGGCGCTTGAGCGTGAGCTCAACGATTTGCTGCAGCGCGGTGGCATCGCCTTCGCTGCGGTACTGCTGGTCCTTGCCGTGGCGTTGCGGCAGTGGCGCGCGGTGGCGTTGGTCATGGGCAGCACGCTGGTCGCGATTGGCGCGACCGCCCTCACGCTGTACGTGTTTGACGTGCCGGCCAATTTGCTCACACTCGCCGGACTGGGCATGGGTGTCGGCATTCTGGTGCAGGATGCGCTCATCGTGGTGAACCGGCTCACGGGTATTGGCACGGTTAACGACACACCCGACGGGCGTGCGACGGTTGCACAGCGCATTGCGCCAGCGGTGATTGGCAGCACGCTCACCACGGCGGTGGTGCTGGTGCCGTTTCTCTATTTGCAGGGCAATGCGCGCAGTGCGTTCGCGCCGTTCGCCATCGCGTTCGTCGTCGCGCTCGCGTGGAGTCTCTTCACGGCGTTGCTTGTGGTGCCGGCGTTGGGGCACGCCACGTCGCGCGCGCGACCGGCTTGGCGACGCGTCGAACGTGGTTATGCACGGGTGCTGGGCCGGCTGCTGCGGTGGCGCGCTGTGTCACTCGTGTGTTTCGCGGTCATACTGGGCGTGCTCGCGTGGGGTTTTGTCACCAAGGTGCCGCGTTCGTCGTTCTCAGTCTTCGGTGAACGTCGCACGACCCTCACGGTGAGCCTCAATTTTCCGCGCGGGTCTGATCCGGCGACGCTCGATCACTCCATGCGCGAGTTCGAACAGATTGCGGTGCATAACGCCGATGTTGAGCAGGTGCGCACCTTTGCGGGCGGCACGACGAGCGCGCAGATGCAGGTCGTCTTCACGCGCAGCGGCGGTTACACGGCGACGCCGCTTGCCATGCAGGAGGAGCTCACGCAACGCGCGGTGCTCATCGGCGGCGCACAGGTGAGCGTGTTTGGCGACGGCCCCGGTTTTTCGTCGGGTGGCAGCGGTGGGAGCTTTGCGTCGTTTCGCATTCGCGTCATGGGCTACTCGTACGATGGCGTGGCACGCATCGCCGACGATCTCAAATCGCGCCTCGAACGCATCACGCGCGTGCGCGATGTGCGCATTACCTCTGGCGGATACTTCAGCGGCGATCGCGGATCGCAGGTTACGCTCGAACCCGATCGTGCGGCGCTGGCGCGTTACGGTATTGTTGCCGGACAACTTGCCCAGGCCGTGGCGCGCGAGGTGCGCGGACCCGTGGGCAGTCAGCGCGTCGAGATTGGCGGCGAGGAAATGGCGGTCTCGCTCAAGTCGGCGGGCGCCCGTGAGCGGTCACTCGACGAACTGCAGGACGCGCGCATTCCCAATGGCGCGAACGCACCGGTGCGCATTCGCGATGTCGCTCGCGTGGACGCGCGTGAGGCGTTGAGCTCCGTGGTGCGCGAAGATCAGCAATATCTGCGGCAGGTATCGTACGATTTTCGCGGCCCCAACAAACTCGCGCGACGCACGCATACGGCGTTCATGAAATCGTTGGCGGCGCCGGCGGGGTACCAACTCATCGATGTGACCGACGGCACCTTCGAGCGCGATGAGAGCGAACAAGGGCTGTGGCTCGTCTTCGCGGTGGGCGTGCTGCTGGTCGTGCTCGCCGTCGCGCTCGTGTTCGACAGTGTGTGGGCGTCGATCATGGTGTTCGTGAGCCTGCCGCTCGCGATGGCGGGTGTGGCGGCCGCGTTCTGGGTCACGCATTCGGCGTTCACCCGTGAAGCCGCGGTGGGCGTCATTCTGGTGGTGGGGCTCGCGGTGCACCAAGGCATTTTGCTCATCGATGCAGCGCTCACCGCGCGCCGTCGCCTTACGGCCATAGGACAGCGGCCGCGACTCGATGCCGGTCAGGTGCTGCGCGCGTCGCTCGATCGTGGCGGCATGATTGTCCTCATCACGCTCGCGTCGCTGGCCTCACTCATTCCGTTGTCGGCCGGTACGGAGCCCGGCAGTCTGTTCGGTGCCATCGCTCTGGCCACGGCGGGCGGGACGGTTGCGGGCACGGTGGGGGCGCTCTTCATTCTGCCTCTCCTGCTCGTGGGTCGGCGCTACCCCCGCCCCCGAAACTCGGCTACAATACCCGTGCGTCCCATCCTGTCCGACCACCCGTGAGGCTCCTTCATGCCGTTCTTTGACCATCCGGCCAACGCCGATTGGCTGCTGTCCGTCGTCAAAATTCCCCTGACGCTGATCTCCCTGGTTTTCAAGGCGATCTTCCTCATGGGGCCGATCGGCAACATCCTCTGCATCGCGGTCATCATCGGACTCTTCGCCCGCAACATCATGGGGCCGGTGCACAAGTAAGTCGGCTGGCAGGCAGAGCTTCCGGAAAACGGACAACTCGGGGGGCGATCGCCACGGCGGTCGCCCCCCAATTGCCGTTATTGGCACCCCGGACTCCAGTTCAGACGGCGGGTTGCCGATCCTCTGGGCAGCGCGTGCGACGAAGCACGTCGGACAGATGCACCATCGCGGCACATCTGTACTCCATCCGGCCCATCGACGTCGATGTCAGCGGACACCCCCGTCTCGCAACGCCCGCCCAGCACTCGGCGGCTTACCCGCACGTTCGTAGCCTGCCTGTCGCTTATCGGCGCGCTGGCGGTCGTGAAGGGTGGTTATGTGTTGTACGCGACGGGAGCGATGATGGGCGATGCCTCGCGCATCAACCTGACCGGACGGCAGCGTGCGCTCACGCAGGCCTTGGCGCTTTCCGTCGAGCGATCGGCCCGCCACCCCGACGGTGGCGCGTCGACCCTCGCCGCACTGAACAACTGGGACGCCGGGTGGAAAGCGCTCGCTGGAGACGATCCGGCGCACAGCGAGGTCGCGCCGGATGCAACGCAGCGCGAGCGACTGCTGCGCCTCGCGCCGCTCACACGCCGCGTGCGCGATCTGATTGGCGCCTCGCCGATCAGCAGTGATGCTGCGGCGGCGCGGCTCGACTCGGTATCGGTGGCCAGCGATTCGCTGGTCCGCGAAATCGACAGCGTAGTCAACGAATTGGTGGCCGAAGAACGGCTCGATCGCATTCAGTTGCGTGCGCTCCAGGTCGCGTTCACGCTGCTCTTGCTGGTGCTGCTCGTGGTGCTGACTCGGTTTGCGATGCGCCCCGCGATTCGCGCCGTCGGACAACTCATTCGCACGCAGCATGCGGATAGCGTCACACTGCGCGAGCAGGCGGCCACGCTTCGCGAGCAGGCTGCAACGCTCGAAACGAACGCTCATGTGCTTGAAGCGCAGAACGAGCGACTCGATGCGCAGCGCAGTGAATTGATGGACAGCCAGAGCAAGCTGTTAGCCACGAGCGAAACGCTCATGAGTCAGCGCTCGCTGCTCGAAGAACATGCGCGCGATCTGAGCCGCTTTGGCATGACCCTGGACGCGATGCCCGATCTCGTGATCATGGTGGGCATCGACGGACGATTACTGTATCACAACCCAGCCGCTGCCACGGCGATTCCCGGCATCGATCGTCACCGCGGTCTGCGGCTCTTGCGGTGCCTCGCCAAGGATTCGGCGCGCGTGTTGCGATCGGATGTCTTGCCGCTCGTGATGGAACGCGGCATCTGGCACGGTGAACTGATGTTGCGCGCGAGCGGTGACGAGCCGTTCCCTGTTCAGTTAACGCTCATCGCGCAGCGCGATCGCTATGGATTTCCCGAAGTCTTCGTCGCGGTCGCACACGACTTGCGCGAAGAGCGCCGCCTGACGAATTCGCTCGCCGAGCGCGAGGCGCTGCATCGCACCGTCATCGATTCGCTCGCGGAAGCTGTCGTGGTGCAGGATCGCGACGGACGCGTGATTGCGTACAACGAGAGTGCGACGCGCGTGCTGGGTGTCACCGCAGAGCAGTTGCTTGAGCGTTCCGAGAACGACGAGCGCTGGCGCATCTCCACCATCGACGGCGTGCCGCTCCCTCCGTCCGATCACCCCGTCACGCACGCGCGGCGGCATGGCGAGCGTGTCGATGGACAGCTCATTCGGCTGGAAGTTGATGGCGGAGCGCCGCGCGAGTTGTCGGTCAACGTGCGACCGATGTTCCTGAACGATCTGGACGACACACCGGCCGCCGTCGCGACGTTTACCGACGTGACAGCGCAACGCGCGCTGCATCGCGAAATGGAGACGCTCTCCATCGTCGTGCGACAGAGCGACTACGCCGTGATCATGACCGACGCCACGACGGCCATCACGTGGGTGAATAGTGCGTTCGAACAGCTCACGGGCTATTCGGCCGCCGAAGCGATTGGACATCGCCCGGGACGCCTGCTGCAGGGCGTGCACAGTTCGCCGGAAACCGTGGCGCGCATTCGCGGGCACATCGAAAACGAAGAAGGCTCTCACGCCGAAATGCTGAATTATCGCAAGGACGGCACGCCGTACTGGGTCGAGCTCACCATTACGCCGCTGCACGATGCAGCCGGTGTGCTCACCGGATTCGTTGGTATGTCGCGCGATATCACCGCGCGCCGCAAGGCCGATCGTGAACGTCAGACTTTGGCCGCCGCGCTCGCCGTCGCCGCCGATGGCGTGGCGATTGTCGATTCGATGGGAACGCTCGAGTTTGTCAATCAGGCCTTCGCGCGACAGGCCGGTGGTCCACCCGAAGATCTTGTCGGTCGCGTCTGGCTTTCAACCCTCTTCAACGAAGACGAAGCGCGCTTCATCTCCCGCGATGGCAGCGCCGAACTCACGTCACTGGGCTTCTGGCACGGCGAAGTGCACGGCAAAAAACTCAGCGGCGAAACCTTCCCCCAAGAAGTCTCGCTCACGCTGCTGCCACAGGGCGGGATGGTGGCGGTGGTGCGCGACATTTCCGAGCGCAAAGCCGCCGAAGACCGGCTCAAGTTCCTTTCAACGCGCGACGAACTCACGGGCCTGCTCAACCGGCGCGGCTTCATGCATGCCGCGCACGCCGTTATCCGCGAGGCTCGACAGTCCGGGCGCACCTGCGCGCTGCTGTACGGCGACTTGGATTCGTTCAAGCTCATCAACGACAAGTTCGGCCATCCGGTTGGCGATCAGGCTTTGCAGGAAGTGGGCAAGTTGCTGTCGAGCACCTTCCGCTCAACCGATCTCATCGCACGACTTGGCGGCGACGAGTTTACGGTTCTGGTGTGCGATGTGGGGCGTGAAGAGCTCGATCGCATCATGCAGCGTCTCGACGAGGCCGTCGCCACGCAAAACGCGGCGCGCGCGAGCAATCCCGCCACCGCGTGGACGCTCGGGGTGAGCCTCGGCGTGGCGTTTGCCGAGCCCGGAGACGTGACCGACATCGACTCGCTGCTGCGGCAGGCAGACGCGGCGCAATACATCCGCAAGTCACTGCGAAAAGCGACACCGCGAGCCGCCTAGCGCGGCGTGTTCGCGTAGTCGGACGTTGTCGTAGGACATTTCCCGACACCACGGGGCGTCGCGCAGATCAGCTTGCGCGTCATGACTACTACGTCGATCCCCGCCGCGCGCCGCGCGTCGTGGGCTGAGCCCTACAAAATCAAGATGGTTGAGCCGCTCACGCTGACGACACGCGCCGAGCGGGAGCGGGCAATTGAGGCCGCCGGCTACAACACCTTCCTGCTGCGATCTCAGGACGTGTACATCGATCTCCTGACCGACTCAGGCACCAGCGCGATGAGCGATCGCCAGTGGGCCGGCCTGATGTTAGGAGATGAAGCGTACGCCGGCAGTCGCAATTTCTTTCATCTCGAAGAGGTGATTCAGCGTTGCTACGGCTATCGCTACGTCGTGCCAACCCACCAGGGACGCGGCGCCGAAAATCTGATCTCCAAGATTCTCATCAAGCCGGGCGACGTGATTCCCGGCAACATGTATTTCACGACCACGAAGGTGCATCAGGAGCTGGCGGGTGGCACGTTCGTCGATGTGATCATCGACGAAGCGCACGATCCTCACAGCGTGCATCCGTTCAAGGGCAACGTCGATCTCAGCAAGCTGGAACGGGTGATCGCCGAGTGCGGTGCATCGCGGATTCCGTACCTTGCCTTGGCGACGACAGTGAACATGGCCGGTGGTCAGCCCGTATCGCTCGAGAACCTCCGCGCCGTACGCGCGCTCACGCAACAACACGGCATCAAGATCATTCACGACATGACGCGCGTGGCCGAAAACGCGTACATGATCAAGCTGAATGAACACGGGCAGGGACATCGGAGCATCCGCGATATCACCCGCGAAATTTGTTCCCTGACCGACGGTGCAACGATGAGCGCCAAGAAAGATGCCCTGGTGAACATCGGCGGATTTCTGGCCACGAATGACCTTGACGTGTTCGAGGAAGCGCGCAACCTCGTCGTGATCTACGAGGGACTGCACACGTACGGCGGGCTGGCAGGACGCGACATGGAAGCGATGGCGATCGGCATCGAAGAGTCGCTCGACGACGACCACATGCATGCGCGCGTTGGCCAGGTCTTCTACCTGGGAGATCAACTCATTGCGGCAGGCGTGCCCGTGGTGCGCCCGATCGGGACGCACGGCGTCTTTCTCGATGCGAAGGCGTTTCTTCCGCATCTGCCGCAAGATGCGTTTCCTGCGCAGTCGTTGGCGGCGGAGCTGTACCTTGACGCCGGTGTGCGCGCGATGGAGCGCGGCATTGTCTCGGCGGGCCGGGACAAGCGTACGGGCGATCACATCTATCCACCGTTGGAGTTGGTGCGGCTCACCATTCCCCGGCGGGTCTACACCCAGGCCCACATGGACGTGGTGACCGAGTCCGTGGCTCGAGTGTTGGAACGTCGAGCAAGCGTTGCGGGGCTCACGATGGTGTACGAGCCGCGCTACCTCCGTTTTTTCCAGGCACGATTCTGTCGACGCGAGGAACGCCTCGATGCGTGATCCATGGACGAGTACACCGCTCACCAGTGAGACGGCGTGGTTGAGACGCGTCAGCAGCGTGCTCGATAGCTCGTGATTTGATTGACACAGACTGTGGTAGGGAATAACCTAGGCCTTCGTGGTCAACCCGCGTTTCGCGACTTGGCGAAGCCCGGCCCTCCTTTGATCACCACAACCCGGCACACTTCATGCATAGACGACTCTTCACGGTGCTGGTCGGCACCTGCTTACTGGCGTCGCAGGCGCTGGCGCAGCAGGAGCGCACCATCACCGGCAAAGTGACTCGTGACGTTGGAGTTCCACTCTCTGGCGTCTCCGTCATCGTCAAGGGCACCTCGACCGCGACGCAATCGAACAACAACGGCGACTACACCATTCGCGCCGCCTCGGGCGCCGTTCTGCAGTTCCGCATCATCGGTTATACGCCGCAAGAACGCACCGTGGGTTCGGGCAACGTCATTAACGTGTCGCTCGAAAAGAACGCGGCGAATCTCGACGCGGTCGTCGTAACGGCGCTCGGACAGCAGACGGTGCAGCGAAGCCTCGGCACGTCGCAGCAAACCGTGGTCGGCGCGGATGTCGCAGCCACGGGACGCGAAAACTTTGTCAACGGCCTGCAAGGGCGCGTGGCTGGTGTTGAAGTCACCAGCAGCTCGGGTGTGCCGGGTGCGTCGTCGTCGATCACGATTCGCGGCGTCAGCTCGATCTCGAGCAGCAATCAGCCGCTGATGATCATTGACGGCTTGCCGCTCGACAACAAGACGCTTAACACGGGCGTTTTGGCCTCTGATGCGCCGGGCTCGACCACCGCGTTCAGCAATCGCGGCGTCGACTTCACGAACCGCGCGGCCGACATCAACCCGGAAGACATCGAGAGCATGGTGGTGCTCAAGGGCCCGGAAGCGTCGGCCTTGTACGGTATCGACGCCGCGAACGGCGCCATCGTCATCACCACCAAGCGTGGTCAGGCGGGCACGGGCGGCTTCGAATACAGCAACTCGTTCCGTTTCGACAACACGCGGGCACGTCCCGAAATGCAGCGGGTGTACGGTCCGACTTCGGTCGCCGGCTCGACGCTTGGTTCGTTCTCGTATTTCGGCGCGCCGTACGGTTCGGGCACGCAATTCTACGACAACGTCGCCGGGTTCTTCCGTCAGGCGGTAACGCAGCACCACAACCTCGCCTTCAGCGGCGGTTCGAACGATAACCGCATCGGCTATCGGTTGGCCGTCTCGGCCGATCGGCAGGAAGGTGTGGTGCCGGGCTCCGACTACAACCGCGTGAACCTCACCGGCTCGTCGCAGGCGCAGGTCACGAAGTGGCTCAAGACGGATCTGTCGCTGCAGTACGCGCAGGCCGACAACGATCAGGCGTACAAGGGTGACAACGGTCCGCTCATCGGTTTGTTGCTGTGGCCGCAAACGGATGACGCGAAGAACTACCTCACCGCGGCCGGAACGCGTCGCCGCGTCACGGCGCTCGCGGCGTCGGGCGAAGTGGATAATCCCTACTTCAACACCGACAAGAACCGCATCAACTCCAAGAACGGTCGACTGATTGCGAACGTCGGTCTGATTCTGACGCCGTTCAACTGGGGCTATCTCAAGACCAACATCGGCTCGGACAACTACACGAACCAGAACTTGATTCTGCGGCACCCCGAGAGCGCCTACGGCAATTCGAACAACGGCATTCTCGACCTGGCCGACGATATCACGCGCAACATCAACGCGCAGACGATCTTCAACGTGAATCGCCATGCGATCACGAAGGACATCGGTATTACCGGGCTCGTTGGCAATCAGATCTCGGACGCGCGCTCGCAGACGGATGCGTTGAAGGGTCAGGATTTCCTCGATCCGAACTTCGTGTCGATCAACAACACGAATCTCCGCACCAATCGTACCACGCTGTCGCAGCGCCGCCTCGTCAGCATGTTCGGCAGCGCCACCGTCGACTATCGCGACTACCTGTTTGTGAACGTCACGGGCCGTAACGACTGGACGTCGACGATTCCCGTGGAACGCAATTCGTTCTTCTATCCGTCGGTGTCGTCGAGCTTCATCTTCTCCGACGCGTTCCCGTCCATCGGTCGCCACGTGCAAGGCAAGTTGCGCGCGGCGTACGCCGAGGTGGGTAAGGACGCGCGGCCGTATGCGTTCCGTCCGTCGCTGGAGTTCAAGACGACCACGAACGGCGGTTACGGCTACGGCTTCACCGGCCCCAACCTCGATCTCAAGCCGGAATTCGCGAAGTCGTATGAGTTCGGCACTGAGCTGGGCTTCTTCGACAATCGGCTCGGTCTCGATGTCACGTGGTATCGCAAGCAGACGAAGGATCAGATCGTCAACGACATTCGCGGCAGCTACGCCACCGGCTTCATTCTCTTCAACCTGAACGGCGCCGTCACGCGCAATCAGGGTACCGAAGTCACCCTGCGCGGAACGCCGTGGATGAAGCGCGACGCCGGCTGGGATTTCGTTGTGAACTTCGAAAGCGCGCGTGGTAAGGTGCTCGCACTGCCGAACGCCCTCCCGGAATCGTACGTCTCCGATACGTGGCTCTTCGGTAACGTGCGCAACGGTACGGCGCCGGGCCTCTCGACGCGTTCGCTGACGGGTCTGTTCTATCTGCGCAATAATCAGGGCAAGCTGCTCATCGATCCGACCACCGGCCTGCCGCTGCGCAGCGCCAACTTCATCGATGCCGGCTACGATCGTCAGCCCGACTTCACCATCGGCCTCTCCAACACGATTCGCTACAAGCGGGCGCGCCTGTCGTTCCTTGTCGACATCCGCAAAGGCGGCGATGTCTTCAACGCGACCGAGCAGTTCCTCACGGCGCGCGGACTCAGCAAGCGCACACTCGATCGCGACAAGCCGCGCGTTATCGACGGCGTGTTGCGCGACGGCAAGGAAAACAGCGCCACGCCGACGCCCAACAACATTGTCGTCATTCCGGCCGTGCAGACGACGTACTACAGCAGCATCAGCGAAGAACTCTTTATCGAGAAGAACATCAACTGGGTGCGTCTGCGTGACGTGACGTTGAGCTACACGCTGCCGGGCAAGTGGCTCCAGGCGCGTGCGGCGAGCGCGTACATCACGGGCACCGATCTCTTCCTGTTCACCAACTACTCAGGTCTCGATCCGATCGTGAACGGCAACACGGCCGCCGTCGGCGGCTCCGGCGCTGCCGGTATCGACTACGGCAACTTCCCGATGCCGCGTGGTTTCGCGTTCGGCTTCAAGGTGGGGTACTAATCCATGAAACTCGTTCGTGGTGCGCTGCTCGGCGGCGCCTTAGTCCTCATTGCCGGTTGCAAGAACTTCCTCGACGTCAACGACAACCCCAACGCGCCGCAGGCCGTATCGGCCAATCTCTACCTGCCGCCGATGCTGCATTGGATGGTGACGTCGCCGCAGTTTGATGCCCGCTTCGTCGGACGCTACAACCAAGAGTGGACGCTGCCGGGAACGGCACTCTCCACCTGGGACCGCATGGGCTACGACGCCTCCAGCGACAACGGCGCGCAGCAGTGGCGCGACGTGTATTGGTCGCTCGGGCAGAATTTGGTGGACATGATGACAAAGGCCGAAGCGGAGCAACGGTGGGATTTGCTCGGCATCGGGTACGTGCTCAAAGCGTGGGGCTGGCAGGTGCTCACCGATCTGCACGGTGAAATCATCATCAAGGAAGCGATCGACCAGAGCAAGTTCAGCTTCAATTACGACACGCAGGAGTTTGCCTACACGGAAATCCAGCGTCTGCTGAACAAAGCCATCGAGTTGTTGCAGCGGAGTGATGGCGCGGTCGATCAGTCGTACATCGCGCGCACGGACCGCATTTACGGCGGCGACCGCGCCAAGTGGCTCAAGTTGGCGTACGGCATGTTGGCGTTGAATCTCAACCACTACTCCAACAAGTCGACGTACAAGCCTGCTGACGTCATCGCTGCCGTCAACAAGTCGTTTGCGAGCAGCGCGGATGACGCCATTCTGGCGTATCCGGGCACGCAGAACGACGACATGAACTTCCTCGGGTGGACGCGCAATAACATTCGCTCGTACCGCCAGACGCAGTTCGTACTCGGGCTGATGAACGGCACCGTGTTTGGGGGTGTGGTCGATCCGCGCATGACCCGAATGCTGTCGCCGTCGCCGGACGGCGTGTACCGCGGCCTCGACATCAATGTCGTCGGCTTCGGCGCGCTTACGGCGTCGCAGCAACCGAACAACTTCATGGGGTACACAGGAACCACCGGCGCGGCAACGCCGTCACGGTACATGTTCTCCGACAAGTCGAAGTTCCCGGTGATGACCTATTCGGAGCTGCAGTTCATCAAGGCGGAGGCCGCGTTCAAAATGGGCGACCTCTCCACGGCGTTGGCCGCGTACACGAGCGGCGTCTCAACGCACATCGATTTCGTGAACGCGCGCAATAGCGACGACGGGCAGTCGCCGACGCAGATCAGCGCGGCGGAAAAGACCGCGTTCCTCGCCAGCACGGCCATCATTCCGGCCACGCCGGCCGGACTGACGCTCTCGCAGATCATGACGCAGAAGTACATCGCGCTCTGGGGCTGGGGGCACAACGAGATCTGGATGGATCTGCGTCGATACCACTACACAGACCTCGATCCGTCCGGCACGAAGCAGGTGTACCCCGGGTTTACGCCGCCCACATCGCTGTTCGCCGACAACGGCGGCAAGATTGTGCAGCGCATTCGCCCGCGCTTCAACTCGGAGTATGTGTGGAATCGTCCAGGGCTCGACGCCATTGGCGGACTTGCTCTCGATTATCACACGAAGCCTCTCTGGATCACTCAACCGTAATCAGCGATGACCACACAAACATCGACTTTCCGTTCGATCGCGATGCTGCTGTGCGCCGTCGCCGCACTCGCTTCGTGTGATAAGAACGCGGTACAGGACATCACCGGATCCGATCCGGGTTCGCGCATTCGGTTTTTCAACTTCGGCGTCAACGCGCCGGGGGTGAACTTCTATGCGAATACCACCAAGATGACCGCCATTTCGTCGACGACCGGTGCCGAATCCACCACCGGCACCGTCTACGGTGGCGCCGGCGCAGGCGGATTTTACTCGGCCATCGCGCCGGGGCAGTACGCCTTCACGGGCAAAATCGCCGCGACCACTGACAAAGATCTCGCGATCTCGTCAGTCTCGGCGACCATTGCCGATGGCAAGTCGTATTCCTACTACATGAGCGGCTTCTACGACGCCACGGCAAAAACGGTCGAGGGATTTATCGTCGAAGATCCGTTGGATGCGACGATCGATTTCTCGCAGGCGTACGTACGTTTCGTCAACGCGATTTCCAACTCGTCGCCGATGACGATGTACGCAAAAAACACGACCACGGGCGTTGAAGTGGCCGTGGGTGGCCTCGTTGCGTACAAGGGTGCTGGCGCGTTTGCTCCGCTCGCCAACGCGGTCTATGATCTGAGCACACGCACAAGTGGATCATCGACCAACGTCATCGTTCGCACCGGCGTTTCGTTTGTTGCCGGTAAGGTCTATACCATCAGCGCACGCGGTGACATCACCGTGGTCTCGACAACAGCGACGAACCGACCGTTTCTCGACAACACGGCCAATCGCTAAGATTGTGCTTTGACGGTCAAACGGGGCACCGACCAATGGTCGGTGCCCCGTTTGTCTATCAGCCGCCAGAATGAGCGCGCGTGTTTACGGTCGGCGTATTACGCCGCCGACGGTCGCGCCAACGATGGCACCCACCCCTGCGCCCTTCGCGCCGGCGGTCGGTGACGATGCTGGTGAGGATGCTGGTGACGCGGCAGCCGGCATCGCTGGCGGAGGATTACCGCGCGCTCCGCCGGCCCGAACGCCGAGCGACGCGCCTAGCGATGCACCGAACTCGCGCAATGACGCGTCGGTCGCGCGCTGTTCGATCTTCGTCTGAATCTGCGCTACCGCGTTCGCCACGGGCACGCCGCGTGCCGCGAGGTCGGTCAGTACTTCAAACGCCACCACCAGCGACCGATCGCTCGGCGCTTTCTTGGCAATCCCTTCGATCTGCACGCTCGTTAGGCCGCGCGCCATCGCATTCGCGCCGCGCTCAACTTCATCGCTTTGCGGATTCGCGCGACCGGCGTGGATCAACGCTTGCTGTGTCACCTGCAACTGCGAGTGATAGGTCGTCGCGGACGTCATGATCGACGACTCGCTTGCGCCTTTGGCGAGACCCTCGGCCACACGATTCGAAATGGCCACATCAGACATGCCGTGCGTACGTGCATCCGTGTACATGGCCGAGAGCTGCGACTTGTGCTCGGCCGAAAATGACGCCGGAATCTGCAGCGTAGCCTGGCCCTGCGCCTGCAGCTGCGCCTGAGCCTGTGCCTGTGCCTGCGACTGCGACTGCGCTGTCGCTTGTGCGCCGGTTTGAGCCTGCGCGCGAATCGTCATTGGGATAACTGTGATGGCGAGTGCCATCGCTTTCGTGAGATGTCGCATGATCTCTCCTTCGAACGAGTGAACATCAACCCACGACGTGGAGCTACTCGGCGCGCGAACGCACCGTTACCCACGCCACCTTACTGCCGAATCCGTCGTCGGCAGAGACTGCACCTTCGGGAACGCGCCACGAAGTACCGTCGATCACAAAGGCGTAGCGATACTCGCCTGGGGCGAGCGGCACATCGACGTACCAGACATCGTCGCGCGCGCGTTGCGCCGTCACGCGCTGCCAGTTGTTCCAGTCGCCCGCGAGCTCAACGCGCGTCGCATGCGGCGCTGCAATAGTCAGTCGCGTCGTGCCCACTGCGGGGCCGTCAACGCCACGCGCCGCCGGTAAGCGTGCCGCCGCGCCGGATCTCGCGGCGCCCGATCGCCCGATCGACACATTCACACCCGCCGTCACGTATCGACCGCCGCTGGTGCCTGTGAGGCGATCACTCGGATAGGTTCCGCCTCCGAATGTGACCGCGAGTTGCGGCGTGAACGCATACGAAGCGCCCGCTGCCAAATAACCACGCTCTTCATCCGTGGCATGTCGCTGGCCCGCAATCAGCTGTAGCGTCAGCGCGTTCAGGACGGCCACTCCGCCTAGTTCGGTGTCACGGAAGTTCACCGTTCGCGTCGCCGTGCTGGTGGCCGGAGGCGAGGACAGCGGTAGCCCCGTTGCACTGCCAGTGCTGACGGGTTCTCGTAGTCGCCACTCGGCAACGCGCGCGGTGAACTGCAGTACACGCGTCGGCGATGTCAGAAACGGTTGCCACAGCACCGACGCCGTGGGTCCATCTGCGCGGCGCGTTACGCCAATCCGATTCGATGTTGACGTCGCGCCAGGCAACGGCAGTAACGGCGTGCTGGGAAACGAGCCGTCGTTGCGGGCCGAAAGCGAACCGGACGCGATCTGCCAACCGGCGGATGTCGAGAGGTTGCGGTTAGACCACTCGAGTGCTGGGGTCGCATTAACACTCGCAAAGCGCGCGTCGTACGACGTGCGAGAGAAGGTGCCGGAGCCGCTGGCGCTGATCGCAAATCCGCCCGCACTCGGAGTGCGCGCGAGCAAACTCGCGCCGGCACCGAGCGCGTTCACGGATGGTCCGTACCGTGTCGCCGAGCCATTCAGTGAGTAGCGGAGCCATGGCGATGCGAGACCACTTACGCTCGGTGTCAGCGTCGTCGCATTCGAGCGCACGCCGCGCTGATCCGTGACCGCGCCGCTGGAGATCGCGAGGCTCGTGGTCGGTTGCGCGCGTAGCGGCACACCGATGCTCAAGGTCAGCACCAGTGCAGCGCGACAATGCGCGTTCGACCTCGCCCACGGCGATGTCGGTCGTCGGCGTTTGTCACCGGTTGCGAACGCGTTGGACACAGAAGCCCTCCGTGATCAGGTTCGTGCACTGATACGCGCGCCAACGGGCGTCGGTTCTTCCGGTTTGGTGATCGGGAGCACGACGACCGGCGATCTTTTGGGACCGATCGCGTAAGGCGGAGAGCGGTGATGTGACACGCGTGAGCCGCGAGATGTTGAAAGCACATGCCCATCACACTCATCTCATGGCGGTCGCACTCGCAGTCGCAGTCGAACTCGCAGTCTCAGTCGCAGGCGCGGCGCCGTGACGCGCGCGCGCTGCTCGCGATCGTCGCTCTCATTGCCGGAACCGTTAGCGCAGTGCCCCTCACGCGAGCGAGGATCGACGACGTCCCATATCCGGATGGCTATCGTCGATGGACGCACGTCAAGACCGGTCTCATTGCGTCATCGCACGTCAGCTTCGCCATCAACGGCGGGTTTCATCACATCTATGCAAACGCCGCTGCAATCGAGGGGTATGCAACGGGAACGTTCAAAGACGGTGCGGTACTCGTCTTCGATCGCCTCGCGGCAAACGAAACAGCGGGCGCATACAGCGAAGGCGCGCGCGCGAACGTCGATGTGATGGTGCGCGATTCGCTGAAGTACGCGAGCACCGGAGGGTGGGGCTTCGAGCGTTTTGCGGGCGACAGTCCAACCACACGTGTGGTGGGTTCGCGCGCTGTCACCGCGTGCTATTCCTGTCACGAGAAGCAGCGGGCGTCGGGCTATGTGTTCAGCGTGTTCCGCAAATAGCGGCGCACCCTCCGTGCGTTTGCGGCGCACTGACCCGCCAAACGCAAAAGGCACCGACCAAAGTCGGTGCCTTTTACACGTTCTGTATCAGTCGGGGCGACTGGATTTGAACCAGCGACCTCCTGCTCCCGAAGCAGGCGCTCTACCGGGCTAAGCTACGCCCCGATTGTCCGCAGCATGGGTCCTGCAACCACTTGCTTCAACGCGCCCAGAAGGACTCGAACCTCCAACCTTCTGATCCGTAGTCAGATGCTCTATCCAATTGAGCTATGGGCGCTCTG
>CBHTUR010000015.1:0-105901 GCA_966096095.1 uncultured Gemmatimonadaceae bacterium
CCCGGGTTATCACTAACTCAACCCCCACCACAAAACCGCCACGGCCAAAAACCCCACCCCAACCGCCCGCCCACGTTGTTTGGGCGGCCCGCTTTTGCCTTCCGGTCCGTCGTATTAGCTCAGCACGACTTGCACTTGTTGCTGTTCTTCGCGCCCATCTTGACCAACAAATCGACCGTCTCGAGGAAGGGCGGAATGCGCTGCACCGGACCGTTCGCCATATCGACCGTGGTCTGGC
Source organism: uncultured Gemmatimonadaceae bacterium (assembly GCA_966096095.1). Classification (GTDB taxonomy): domain Bacteria; phylum Gemmatimonadota; class Gemmatimonadetes; order Gemmatimonadales; family Gemmatimonadaceae; genus Gemmatimonas. The sequence continues at coordinate 239 of CBHTUR010000015.1, forward strand.
CGCGGCGACTGATGGCCATGATATCGCCGCCCTTGCTGGCGAGATACTTGATCAGTTCGTTGTCGCCACGAGCCGCCGCATGATGGATGGCATTGTAGCCGTTGTGATCGCGCAGATTCACATCGGCGTGCAACTCTTCGATCAAGTACTTCACACTCGGCAACCATCCGTCTGGCGCGTGACGATGCGAGTTCGCGGCGAATCCTTCGCCGTAGCCCACGCCCGACGCCGCGTGCAACGGATATACACCCGGGCCGCCATCAGGAATCGGCGCGAGCCCCGACGGATCCTTGCCGCCTGTGGCCGCGTCGTCCTGCGAATCGTCGCCCGGCAAGCGGCCCGTTGGCTTGATGGTCGGGATGTTCGGATCAGCGCCGTACTTGACGAGCAACTTCATCGCGTCGACGTCGGTGCCGTAGGCGGCACGCCAGAACGGCGTCGCGCCCGTCGTGTTGACGCCGAGCAAGTCGAAGTTGAACGACATATACCAGAGGTGCTTCTTGAGACGCACGTTCGGATCGGCACCAGCCTTGAGCATCATTTCCATGAGCTCGAGGTGTGTGGTCTGCTGTTGCAACTGCGCCGTGGGCTGCGGATAGAGCGACTTGGCCGCCCACTGAATGTTGATCGTCGCGTAGAGCGGCGTGGCGCCGGCATCGGACATCAGCTTCACGTCCGCGCCCTTCGACATGAGCATCTTCGCCATGTCGAATCGACCGTTAATCGTCGCCATAAGCAGCGGGCTCGTATGATCGCCGTCGCTGACATGATTGATCTTGGCGCCAGCCTTGAGCAGCACATCCACCGCCTCGTCGTTGCCATCGCGCACCGCGAACAACAACGGCGTAAGACCACCCTTGTTGCCAATCAGGTCGCCGTAGCTCGGGCCGCGATTGTTGAAGCCCGTTGCGGCACGCGTTGTGTCGCCCGGCTGCCCCTGCGTTCCTCCGATGAGTGGGCCGCTCTCGCCGCGCGCTGCGGGCACCGGCTTCGCGTCAGACGGCTTCGCGTCGGATTTTTTGGCGTCGTCCTTCTTGGCGTCCGCCTTCTTGTTGTCATCCGGCTTCTTCGCGTCGGTCGCCTTTGCCTCCATCGGCTTGGCGTCGGCAGACCTGGCCGCAGACGGTGCACCGACCGTCGGAGCGGCTCCTAGCGCCACTGCACCCGCACGAGCCGGCCCGTTCGCACCGCCAGCCAGGCCACCGGGCGCCGCCGGCGTGGCATCGGCCGCTTTCATCGCGGCCACACGACGCGCGCGCGCCGTCAGCATCGCGCGATCGGCCTTTTCCTTGGCCGAAATATCTTCGAGCTTCGACGTGGCCTCGATGTCGGCACCACGCTTGAGCAGCACCTCGATGGCCTTCACGCGGTTGTACGACGCGGCCCACATCAGGGGCGTCTGCGACCACGCCTGCTCGCGGATATCGACCGGCGCGCCCTTGTCGAGCAACGCGGTGACCGTTTCCGCATCGCCGTTGGCGGCCGCGAAGTGCAGTGGCGTGGCGCCACCAGAACTCGTCGCGGCCTTCACATCGGCACCGGCCGCGACCAGCGCTTTCACGCTGCCCGCACGACCGACGCGCGCCGCGAGATGCAACGGCGTGTAATTGCCATTACGCGTCAACGCATCGACGCGAGCCCCGGCGAACACCAGCATCTTGGTCAACTCGGCATCACCGCGCTGCGCGGCCCAGTGCAACGCCGTCATACCGTCGGCCTGAGCGGCGTTGACATCTGCGCCCTGCTTGAGCAGTAAACGAACGCTGGCGGTATCGCCTCGCATGACCGCATCAGCGACCGACGAACTGCTAGGAGGCGCCAACCGTGCCGCGCCGAGCAGCACAATGGCGCCCGTCGCGAGCGTCGCCGCAAGAACGCGGCGGCGACGCGACATTCGGACCGCGAGCGCGTTAGACATTGGAGCGCAACGCCAGCGCGTCGGTGCTGTCACCAAACTGCTTCACGTCTTCCATGCCGAGCGTGTGAATCATGCTGAGCATCGCGTTCGCCATCGGCGTGCCGTCCGGCGCCTTGATGTGCTGATTGCCGCCCAAGCGTCCGCCGGCATGACCGAGCAGAATGAGCGGGCAGCGACGATGGTTGTGCAAGTTCGAATCGCCCATCGGCGACCCATAAATGATCATCGTGTCATCGAGCATGTTGCCCTCACCCTCGTTGATGCTCTTGAGCTTGTCGAGGAAGTACGGCAACTGCGCCACGTGATACTTGTTGATGAGGTGGAAATCGCTCACACCCTTCTCGGTGCCGCCATGATGTGACGCCGGATGGAACGGCTTGTCGGTACCGCTTTCCGGGTACGTGCGGCTTGAGCCGTCGCGACCCATCTTGAATGAGAACACGCGGGTGATGTCGGCCGCGAACGCCAAGGCCTGAATGTCGAACATCAGGCGCACATGCTCCGCGAATGAATCGGGCACGCCGGCCGGCGCTTCCGGCAACGCGCGTTCTTCGCCGCTCGTGTTGCGCGCTTCGACGCGCTGAATGCGACGCTCCACCTCGCGAATATCTTCGAGGTAGCGATCCAAGCGCACTTTGTCGTCGGGGCCGAGCGTGCCTTTGAGCGACGACATTTCGCCCGAGACGAAGTCGAGAATGCTGCGGCGCGTGCGGCGACGTTCAGCGCGCTCGGCGCTCGAGCCACCAACACCGAACAGTTTCTCGAACGCCACGCGCGGATCACGGATCACCGGCAACGGATCGGTCGGCGACGACCACGAAATGGAGTCAGTGTACACGCACGCGTACCCGTACGCACAGCCGCCCGCCTGATCGACGTTTTCAATGCAGAGCTGCATCGACGGAATCGGCGTATCCTGCCCGAAGCGCTTGGCGTACATCTGATCGAGCGATGTGCCCACGTGCACATCCGAACCTTCCGTCTGCTTCGGATGCATGTGCGTGAGAAACACAGCGCTCGAGCGGAAGTGGTCGCCGCCAATTTCATTGGGCGATGTGGGTTCCGCTTCGCGCACATCGGTGTTGCTGATAATCGTGAGGTAATCGCGATACGATTCCAGCGAATGCAGCGCCGTGGGGCTCAAGTCGAAGTTCTTTCCGGCCGCAGCCGGCGACCAGAGATTCTGCTTGGCGCCCCACTCGTTGCAGCCGGCCGCGCCGTGCACCATTTCAATGGCGACGAGACGCGGCGCTTTGTTCGCGGCGCGCCAAGCCCCGCGACCCGTTGGTAGCATCGCGTCGAGATACGGCAGCGCGAACGTCGCGCTCAACCCCTGAACAAACTGACGGCGCGGGATCGCTTTTCCGCTCAGAAAATGCATGGTGGTGTCTCCGTGAATTTAGAGAGGGGCGATCACTGGCCGCGGCCGGTGGCCGAGGTCGTTGACGTGTTCGTGTTCTGCGCCACGGGCAACCGGCGCATACGGAAGGCATCGCTCTTCACTACCGCGACGATGAAGTCATCGACGCGATAGTTGTTCGGCTTCACCTGCGCTTCGATTTTTCGAATCGCCGGCTGATCGTAGTACTCAATACGACGTCCCAACGCGTACGCCATCAAATTGGCCGCGAAGTTGCGGACCAGCGGTGAGGGGCGTTTGAGCAGCACATGCTGCAGTTCGAGCGGGCTCGAAATCTTGGTGCCGTCGTAGAAATCGCCGCGTGTGTCCAACGGCGCCCCGTTCTCGCGAATGCGCCACTGGCCGTTGACGTCGAAGTTATCCAGCGCGAGACCGATCGGATCGATCACCTGGTGGCACGACCGGCACGACGCGTTCTGTCGATGCTGCTCCATGCGCTCGCGCGTGGTGAGCATGCGCCCTTCCTTGGCTTCGCCGGTCTTATCGAGATCGGGCACGTTGGGTGGCGGTGCTGGCGGCGGCGATCCCATGATGACCTCCATGACGTACTTGCCGCGCAACACCGGCGAGGTGCGATTGGCGTGCGACGTCAGCGTGAGGATCGAACCATGACCGAGCAACCCGACGCGCGTGCTGTCGGGATAATTCACGCGACGGAAATCGTCGCCGGTTACGCCTTTGATGCCATAGTGCTTGGCGAGGCGTTCATTCATGTACGAGTAGTTCGCCGTGTACAGCTCCGTCATCGGGCGGTTCTCCTTCACCATGTGGTAGAAGAAGAGCTCCGTCTCTCGGCGCATGTCGAGCGCGAGCTGCTCGTGGAAATCGGGATACTGCAGCGCGTCGGGATGCACCTTGTCGATGTCCTGCAACCGCAACCACTGCGCGGCAAAACGCGTCGCCAGCGCTTCCGAGCGCGGATCCGCCAACAGGCGCTTGGTCTGCGCCAACAAGATCGTGGTGTCGTTCAGCAACCCGCGACGGCCCAGCGAGACCAGTGCCGAATCGGGCGGCGCGCCCCAGACAAAGAACGACAGACGCGACGCGAGGTCGAGGCCGTTGACCGGCACGCGATCTCCCGCCTTGGCGGTGGCCGGCACTTCTTCCGCGCGGAAGATGAAATGCGGGCTGGCCAGAACCGCTTCGATCGCGGTGCGGATACCGAGTTCAAACCCGCCTTCCTTGGCGCCGGTATCGTAGAACGTCATCAACGCTTTGCTGTCGTTCACGGTCAGCGGACGGCGATAGGCGGCGGCACCGAGGCGGTTAACAATGCGCTCAGCGCACGGGCGCGCTTCCGTGGGCGACGTCGGGCGGCACGTGAAGATGCGACGACGGCTGGGCGTTTCCGAAACGCCAGTCGGATTGAACGGCCCCGTCACAGCAAAGTTCTGAATGTGCGACACAATCGTCACGCCGGCCTGCGAACCGATCTGCGTATCGGCGATGCTGTGGCCGATGGGCGCGATGTTGTCGTTCACCGGTCCTTCAAACGTGCGCAGATACGCCGCCGTGATGCGATTCGGTCCGGCCTTGATCGGAATCGGCTTGGTCTTCATCTCCATGCCATTCGGATCGGCTTGCGACATGCCACGATCGACATCGAGCACGGCGACGCGTTCGCCGTTCACCGAGACTTCGATCTTTTCGTCGAACGGCGCCGTCGAACCGTACAACTGGCCCGTCGGAATGGCGTGCAACGTCACGGTGAACACGTACTCGCCGTCGGCCGGGAAATTGTGCATGGCCGACACGCCACCGCGCGTACCGCGGGGCGCACCGTCGACGGTCTCGAGCTGCGAGGCAAGCCGCGCAATCTTATACGTCGCCGTCGTCGCACTGGCCTTCGGATCGCCCACGGCGAGGCGCGCGATATCGCTCGCCGCATCGAGATATGCATCGAGCGTCGTCGCCGACGGCAATTGCACGTCGGCGATGTTGTCGAAGTTGGCGCTCTTGGTATCGAGCGGCAGCCAACTATCGGCGTTCACATCGATGTCGAGCAAGTCATGCACGGAGCGCTCGTACTCGGCGCGATTCAAGCGCTGAAACGCGCGCGTGCCCGGATTGGGATTCTTGAGCGCGGCCGCGTCCATGAGTCGCTCCAGCGTTTCCGCCACGAGCGAGAGTGTGTCACCCGCAGGGCGCGCGCGCCCCGGGGGCGGCATCATGCCCGTGCGCAGCTTGCCGATCACCTTTTCGGTGATCTCCGGAGTGGCCGTGGCGGCCATCACGTCGAAGTTGGCAAGCGTCAGATTGCCTAGCTTGCGCGCGTCGCTGTGGCACCCGGTGCACGTCTTCTTGACGACTTCCGTGAGGGCGGCTGGCGCGAGCGGCAGCGCAGTGGTCGAGGCGTGAGCGGCGTAGGTGGCCGTTCGCCTGACCGGCGCGGTCGGAGGAGTGAGACGCACCACCGGAACCGTCGGCGCCAACGCGTACTTCTCGGCGCTGGGGGCGGGGGTTTTGTCGGTGAGCGCCAAAGCGGCCAGCAGCAGAGCAAAGCTGCCACCAGCGGCAACGTGTGACTTCATACCCGGTCCTCAGGGGCTGGGCGGGGGTCGGCAGGAGACTGACCCTCAAAGGTGGGTACTACAGTTCCGCTCGGCAAGGGAGTTTCCCCTGACGAACGGCGAACATCCACGCACGGAACACCGACCTCGAAACATCAACCTCTGCATGAGCATGTACGTATCGCTTGCACGTACTCTGCCCGACGCGTACATGAAGCGAGGTCGTCGCGACGTATTCTCTGCTGTACCTACGGAGCAATCCCGCGCTCCGTTGGATGCCCCGCCCCATTCGCCGAGCGAATCGGACGAGGGTGACTCACCGCCTGGAGGAAGTCTCACGTGCGCATGCGTTGGATGTTGGCGGCAACTGCCGTCTCTGTGATGTTCGAACCACGGGCTGCATCGGCACAGCAACATCAGAACCCGGTGATCGATCTGCTGGCGTCGAAGAAGCCAGTGTTCGGCGTGTACGCTCCGTCCAATCGACGCGTGCGCCCCGGTCAACCGGCCCCGCCGGCCGATTCGATGAAGACGCCGGCGCAGCTGGCGGTTGACGCCGTCGCGTACAAGAACGCGGATTTCATCTTCGACGGCGGCATGGAAGGCAACTACGACGGCTATTTCGCAACCTGGAACGAGTTTGCGAAGGGCATGGCCTCCGCGGGCATGGTGCAGAACAAGCGCTTTACGCACCCGCTCTACATCAAGACGCCCGAAATCGCCCCGGATAAGAACAAAGCGGCCGAGCGCATTGCGGCGCAGCTCAACACGGGTGCGGCGAATATCACGTTTGTTGGCGTTGAAAGCGCGCAGGAAGTGAAAGACGGTCTCGCGATGATGCGCTTCAAGTCACAGGGTGGCGTGCGCCCCGACAACGTGGGCGACGCCGCCGCCCGCTGGGGACTGAGCGAGAAAGAGTATCAAGCCAAGGCCGATGTGTGGCCGCTCAACCCCAAGGGCGAGCTGGTGAACTTCACGATCGTAGAGAGCAAGGAAGGGCTCGCGCACGTTCGTGAGATTGCCGCGGTGAAAGGCATTGGCGTCTTGTTCCCGGGCGCTGGTACGCTGCGCGGTGTCTTCAGCACGACCGACGCGAACGGTCAGCGCAAATTGGATGAGGCGGCGTGGGAAGCCGCCATTCAGCAGGTGCTCGCGGCGTGCAAGGAGTTCAACGTGCCGTGCGGCTATCCGGCGACGGCGAACGACATCGAGATGCGCATGAAGCAGGGCTTCAGCGTGTTCATCATCAACTGGGGTGATGCGGGCTTCAAAGCCGTCGATATCGGCAAGAAGGCGGCGGGTCGATAGACAGACGCGACGCTGCGGCCGCACTCGCGTGACGCGGCCGCCAGGTGGCGAGCGAGAAGTTCACAAAAGAAAAGCGGGCGAGCCTCTGTGGCGCGCCCGCTTTTCATTACGACGGTCGCTCGCTTACGGGTTGCGGTTCAAGCACCCGTTGAAGTTCGGGTTGTTCCGCTCCGCGAACGGCACCACGAAGTTCACGTCCGTGCCGTAGGTGTTAGAGCGGTACTGCATCTGCCCAGTCGGAAACACCGTCGCCGCGGTGCGGCCGTATTGACGAAGCAGTCGGCGCATATCGCCCAAGCGATGGCCCGTCAACCACATCCAAAGCGCGCGCTCCTTAAAGAGCATGTCGACAGCCGCGTCTTGCGTAGTCGGCGATGCCGCAAGCGGCGTGATGGCCGTCGCGAGTCCCGTGGCGCGCAAAACGTTGAGCTGCGCAAACACGGCGTCGCGATCCGCCTGCGAACCACCGGTCGTGGCGTTGAGTCGCGCTTCAGCTTCGATGAGGCGCGCTTCAATACCGTCAGCCAGGGTAACCGGCGAGGCCTGCGAATTGTACTTCTCCTCACGCGGCAGGTTGCGGCTCGTGCCGTCGAAGCCCGTGCGCGTCGTGGCCGTCCAGATCACGCGCGGATCGTTCGGCGTCGTCAGGTAGTTGATACCGTTCACGCCTTCGCTCGTGCCGATTGTGTAGCGCGTGCCAGCCTGATACGAGGCGTTGAACATTCCGTTCTGCTGACGCCCGGTGGCCGCTGAGTGCAGCATCTGGTACTTGAACGTCGTCGGCACACTCGCCACGGCGGTGGCCGCCTGCGCAAAGTTGCCCTGATTTAGCAAAATGCGTCCCTTCGCGACCGACGCGAGGTTCTTGTATGTCGCGCCGGTGGCTAAGGCGAGCGCGCTGTCGACCGAGCTTGAGGCCACCGCCAACATCTGCGCGGTCGTCAACGGCTGTCCATAGACGAAAGAACCGTCGGACGTGGTCGAGCTGAACGGCACGCCCGCGCAGTAGGCTTCGGCGAAGAAATCTTCCGCGTAGCCACGCAGCGTGTACATCTCCGCCAGCGAATCCTTCGCCGCCGCCGTGCTGGGCTTGACCTTCGCCCAAGCGACGATAGCTGACGTCAGACCGGCTCGCGCCAAGTGGAGACCGTTGTACATGGTGTTGGTCGCGCCACCCAACACTTCTGTTTGCGAACGGCCGTCGGTGAAGTAGCGATCGGCGAATGTATCGGTCGTCTGAATTTCGTCGGCCATGTTGCCCGTCGAAACCAGGAAGCCGTCCTGCGTGCCGGAGAAGCCAACTACGAAATCCTGAAACGATCCGTTGCGCAGCGTCGTGGCCCCCAACGTGCCTCCGAGTGCAGACTCGGAAAGCACGTCGGGCGTATCGACGTTCAGGATATCGGAGCTGCACCCCACAAAGGCGATCGCAGCGGCGAGGGTGCCAACCGGGCGAACGACCCGGCGGGCGACTGATGTAAAGCTCATGTGTCTGGTCGCCTCAGAAGGTGAAGTTCATGCGCAGCGTCATGTAGCGGAGCGGCGGCGTGGAGAAGTATTCCTCGTTACCGCGCTGGTCACTGTTGGACTGCGCTGCTTCTGGATCAACGCCCTTGTAGTTCGTCTTCACGCCAAGATTGCGGCCCGTGAACACGACGTTCCACCGCTGCGCGCGCATCGCGTTCGCCCACTTGGTCGGCATTTCGTACGACACCGACAACTCGCGGAGGCGCGTAAAGGCGCCGTCTTCGAACATGCCCGTGAACACCGACTGCGACGTCGACAGCGCGTACGCCTGTTCCTGCAGCGACACGGTCTGATCATAACGACCGCGGCAGGTGACGCCATTCATGCACTGGTGACGCAGCGTGTTGTTGAACTTCTTGAAGCCCCACTTGCTGTCGATCTGGGTCGAGATACGCAGCTTGTGGTTGAGGAATTCAGCGCTCGGCGTGAACGCGATTTCGCGGGTCGGGAACGTGTTGCCCTGATACACCGCCGTATCGCTGTACGTGATTTCGCTCTGCACGAGGATGCCGTCGCCATTGGCGTCGTTCCACGAGATGCTCTTGTCCCAGAGACCGTACAGCGGGTAGTTCGGCAGGTTGCGCTGCGTATTGCGATTACCCGACGCGATCGGCGAGATGCCGTCGCCGAGCTTGAGCATGCGGTTCTTGTTGGTCGAGCCCGTGAGCGTGAAGTCGAGCGCGACGTTCTTCGTGTCAAGCACCTTCTGATTGTACGTCAGTTCGATACCGGTATTCTGGATGGAACCGATGTTCACGAACTGGTTGGTGAGACCCGAGAGCGACGGCGCAATCAGACGGCTGATGAGCGCGTCGGTCGTCTTCTTGTTATATGACGTGAGTTCGATGTTCGACGAGCCACCAAACATGGTCAGATCGAAGCCAGCTTCCTTCTCGGCCGAGTATTCGGGCTTGAGGTTGGAGTTGCCCAGCGAGCCGAGTGACGCGCCCGGAGTATCGCCCGAAGCCAACGTGGTCGGACCAGCGTTATAGAAACGCACGGCGTCCGTTGCGCCGGGAATTTGTCCCGAGGCGCCGTACGTGCCGCGCAAGCGCAGCGACGTGATGAAGTCGGGCTTATGGAACCACTCCTGCTCGGAGATCATCCACGACGCGCCCAGCTTCGGATAGTACACGGCGTTGAACTTCTGACCGAACGCGGAGGCGGCGTCACGACGCACACCAGCCGTGAGGAAGAACTTGTCGGCCACCGCCAACTGCTGTTCGAGGTAGTAGCCAAGCGTGCGCTTTTCTGAACGCGTCTGCGTGCTGGAGCGCGTCGCCGCGGCCGACACCGTCACACCGCCCGGCGGCAGACCGATGCCCGTGCCTTGCGTGCTGCTGATGGCGTTGCGGATGTACTGCATACCAACCGACGTCTTGGAGTTGAGCCACGACAGCAGCTGGAACGTGCCCGTGCCGCCAAGGTCAACCGTTTGCTGATTGATGTCGGCGCGAAGGCTCGTGATGTTGCCGGTGCGCACGGTGCCCGTATTCGGACCTTCACCAACCTTCGAGATGAAGAGTTCGTTGCGGTCGGTGTAGTCGGAACCGATCGCGGCGCGCGTGTTCAACCACGAGAACGGATTGAATTGCGCGGTCGCGCTGTTGATGAAGCGATTGATGCCGAGCTTGGTGGTCTGCGCCAGCACGTCGCCCATCATGAACGAGCGATAGCCGTGCAGCGAGTCACCTTGCGCGTCGACCAGATCGCCGCGCCACGGACCGCCAAGGGCGTCGACCATCAGGCCGTTGCCATTGTCTTCGTTCTGCGGCAGACGCGTGTCGGAGTTTACATAGCCCGACGAGACTTGCACGAACAGGTTTGAGGCCAGACGCGCCGAGAGGTTGGCGCGCAGGCTGTTTCGGAGCAGTGCGTTCGGCCGCATGATGTCGGACGGCAACGCGCCGACACCGCGACGCGCCGTGAGACGCGAAACTTCGCTGGTCGGCATCTTATAAATGCCGGTTTCGCCTTCCGTCTGACCGGAGACGAAGAACTGCACCTGATCGGAACCGCCCGAGGCCTGGAAGTTGTACTGCTGACGATCGCCCGTGGAGAGCGGCGTCTGCGTCGGGTTGTTCAGCACGTTGCCGTGCGACAGCGAGTCCATCGTGCAGGTCTTGGCCGCGATATCCGCGAGCAAGCAGATGGTGGACACCGTCGGCGCGCTCGACTTCTTGCCCCACAGCGACCAGAGGTCGGGGTAGTCGCGCGTGTTTTCGATTTTGCCGTTTTCGGCCGTCAGGCTGTACTTGGTCTTGCCCGACTTGCCGCGCTTGGTCGTGATGACGACCACGCCGTTGGCCGCTTCGGTGCCGTACAGCGTTGCCGCCGACGGGCCCTTCACGACTTCGATCGTTTCGATTTCGGCCGGGTTAATGTCGTCGAGGCGCGACGGGCCGGAACCACCGACGCCGATGCCGTTATTCGTGGTCGCCGTCGCGCGCACACCGTCGATGACGACGATGGGGTCGTTGGAGAGCGAGAAGGAGTTCTGACCGCGGATACGAATGCGCGAGCCGGTGCCCGTTGCACCGGTCTGCACAACCTGCACGCTCGACGCGCGACCCGAGAGAAGTCCGCCCATGTTGTTGACTGGCAACTCCGCCAGCTTATCGGCCACGCCGATCTGCGTGGTGGAGTTGGCCAGTTCGACCTTGCGCTGCTGACCGCTCACCGTGGTCACGACGGCGGCAAGCGAGAAGGCCGCCTGTGTGATTTGCACGTCGGCAACGGCCGGCGCGTTGGCGAGCACGGTGACCGTGATCTTCTTCGCTTCGTAACCGATGCGATTGATCTCGAGCACGTTGGGGCCCGGGGTCAGCCCACGCAGCGTGTAGCGACCATTGTCACCGGTCAGCGTACCGTTGGTGGTGCCTGACACAATCACGCGGGCCTGGCCAACCGGCTGACCCGTGGCCAGGTCGGACACGCGACCCGAAACGATGCCTCCGCCTTGGGCGGCCAGAGGCGAGCCAGCGAGCGTGAGTGCGACCGCCGCACCAAGAACGCGGCGTAGAACGGCGAACGGTCTGCGCGGTGGGCTCGCGTCTACAGAGCCCTTGTGCGCACGGACAGAGTGTCCAGCACCTCGAAACACGTGCATCTGGCGTCTCCCCTGAGCAGGATCCACGACCAACCACGGGGGTGTGATCGGTCTCGTACATGCCCAAGCCAAAGCCCGCCTCGTGAAGAGGCGAGCCGAGACCGTGGACATGAAACGTTCTATGAAATCGAGTTGCCGACGCCAAGCGTGCGGCGAGCGTACTCGATTGCTATTTCTGGTTTTAGCGAGCGCGAACTGGTGCGAACGACCAAGCGGCGGCGAACGACGGCAAACAACAGGCGGGCGACCGTTGGCGCGGGAACGAACGATCGGGGACAGGCAGGACAACGAGGTAGGGACTAACCGGACAAGTCGCCATCGTACGAGTCGCAAGCGAACCTGTCAATACTGAGGCAACGGATTCCTCGACTTCAAAATCCTCAGGCGTGCTCAACCGTGCTATATGCTGGCTGAGTGCCGAAACGTTCTAGCGATCGGATGGTGGCGCTTGCCCCGACAGGTCCAGCTTTACTCCCGACATCGCGGCGGAGTCGGGCATCACGGCCGTCGTTCCCGACGGCAAACCGTTCTGCTTCAGGATGTACGCGAGCGCGCCGGCGTACTCATCGCGCGAAAACTTTCCCGGATCGCTGTCCGGCATCGTGGTGCGAACCAGCTCGTAGAGGTCGTACAGCGTGCGTCCATTCCACTTCGCGCGGAAGTCGGCGCCGGCGATGTCCTTTTTCTCGTGGCACTCCGCGCAGACCTTCGTGAACAGCGCCGCTCCGGCGGTCGCCTGCTCTTCCGTATACAACGGCGTTGAGTCCCGCCGCGTCACCGCACGGTCGAAGCCAACGCGGGTCGTCAACACATGGCGACCGGCCTGATCGTCCGTCGAACCCGCCAACGGAGCGTTGGCTGCCGCGAGCACCACAAATGCGCCGAGCGCGAAAAGCGGGAAAGTTGAGCGTGGCATCATGGGGAGTAAAACGTGGACGCACTCGATTTCGCTGGCAAAGATCCGCGATTACGCGCGGATTTGCCAGTCGCCGCTCATGATCGCATTTTCGCGGCACCTCCCACCCCAACGACTAATGGCGGACGTTCCTCCTTTCGATTTCGTTCCAGATGCAGCTGATCCCGTCTCCGGATCAACTGATACGCTTTCCACGCAGTCGCTCGACGCGATGCCGCGCCGAGACTTTCTCAAAATTGCCGGGGCGGGCGCGATGCTCGCGTCGGGCGTCACGACCGGATGCGCCAGTGGCGGCACCTTTGCCAAGGCGTCGCCCGTTCGAGGATTTGCCTCAGGCCCGCGAGACAAGGGCGTTGGTCATGTCGTGGTCATTGGCGCCGGTATCTGGGGCGGCTTCACGGCCTACCACCTGCGTCAGCGTGGCGCGCGGGTCACGCTCATCGACGCGTACGGTCCGGGCAATTCGCGGTCGACCAGCGGCGATGAGACCCGCGGCGTGCGCTCCTCGTACGGCGATCGAGCCGCCGGTGAACTCTGGACCCCGTGGGCGCGCTCGGCGATCGAGCGCTGGGCCCTCTTCGAACAGGAGTGGGGTCCCGTTTTTCGCACGAAGTTCTTCCATCAGACGGGCGACGTCATCATGCGTGCCACGGAAGAACCGTTCATCAAAAAGACGGTCGAGTACTGGAAGGCCAATAATGTGAAGCACGAAGTCATCACCGGTGACGAGGCCCGCAAGCGCTGGCCCGTGATCAAAGCGGATGACATCACGATCGCCATTACCGAACCCGATGCGGGCGTCGTGCGCGCGCGTGCGTCCACGCAAGCGATTGCCGCCATCGGACAGAAGATGGGAGTGAAGCTCATTGTCGACCGCGTGCGACTTGGCGAAACGCGGAACGGCGAATTGCAGGGCGTGATTCTGCAAGACGGCTCGGTCGTGCGCGGCGATGCGTATGTGTTTGCCTGTGGACCGTGGTTGCGCAAACTGTTCCCGTATCTCGAGAACCGCATGCGTGTGCCACTGGGATATGTGTGCTATTTCGGCGTACCGGTCGCGGACACCCGCTTCACGTATCCGAACTTGCCCAGTTTCAATTTTCCGGGCGTCACCGGCTGGCCGATGTTGCCGGTAGACAGTCGCGGTTTTCGCGTGCGCGGCGCCATCGCGCCGCCGGCGGCACCCGGCGCGAATGCGTCACCGCCGATTGCAGGCGCACCGCCAACAACCGGAGCCGCTGGCGCCGCTGGCGCGGCTGGCGCTACGCGGCCGGCGGCAACCCCAACGCCGCCAGCCGATCCGTTGCAACAGGATCCGGACACGAGTTCGCGTTGGGCCACACAAGAGCGCATCGATGGTTCGCGTCGCTTCTTGCAGGCGCGCTTCCCGCTGCTCGCCAACGCACCGCTGCTCGAAACACGCGCCTGTCACTATGAGTCGAGCGTGAACGCGAACTTCATTATCGACCACGTGCCCGGCAACACCAACGCGTGGATCGCGGGTGTCGGTCAAGCCGAGGGCTTCAAGTTCGGCCCGGTGGTGGGCGAATACGTGGCCCAACGTGTACTCGGCATTGAAGGCGATCCCAAGATCGCGGCGCTGTTCAAACTGCCGAAAGAGGAGTATGAGGCGGTGCAGACGCCGCGCTAACGGCAGGAAGTGCGGGAACCGCCACTCCGAAGCGCAGAGGACGCAGAGAGCACTATGAGAAACGCGGAGCACCACAATACAAACGTGGTGCTCCGCGTTGCCGTTCGTGCACTCCGCGTCCTCCGCGCCTCCGCGTGAATCCAACGAGTCTGTCGAGGTTCACGCGGAGGCGCGGAGTGCGCGGAGAAACGTCGTTCACACTTTACCGACCGCCGCGCTTGCCCCAGGTGGGCGGTGCTGGCTCGGCGATGCGACGATCGCTCGGCTTCGCGTTCAGCATGCGCAATGCTTCCTGCACGGCGCGCTCGAGTTGCATGTCGCGACCGGCGATCGCGTCCTTCGGCCAGTTCTCGACTTCGATGTCTGGCGCGACACCTTCGTTTTCGACGGCGAACTTGCCTTCGCGTGAGAAGAAGCCGAAGCGCGGCGCGATCATCGATCCGCCGTCAACAAACGGCGGCGTGTCGGTGGTCGCAACAAGACCGCCCCACGTGCGCATACCGACGAGCGTGCCGAGTTTGCGGCGCTTGAACATGTAGGGCATGAGGTCGCCGCCCGAGCCGGCCATTTCGTTCACGATCATGACCTTGGGTCCCCAAATGCCGTTCGCGGGACTCGTGTACGGATAGCGATCGCCCACCGGATTGTTGAAGTAGCCGTCATAGTCCCGGCCGAGCAGATCGACGATGTAATCCGCGGCCGAACCGCCGCCATTGTACCGCTCGTCGACCACCACTCCCTGACGATCCTGCTGCGCGAAGTAGTAGCGATTGAAGCTGGTGTAGCCCGGCTGCCCCGTGTTGGGCAGATACACATACGCGATCTTGCCACCCGACAACGAATCGACCACGCGGCGATTGCGCTCCACCCAGGCGCGCGTGCGCAAACCTTGCTCGCTGTTAATCGGCAGCACTGTCACCTGACGCGCGCCCTGCGCGTCGGGACGTGAGTTGATGGTCAGCACCGTTTGCCGATTCGCCGTGCCATCGAGCAAACGATAAATGTTGTCCGGCGCACGCAGGTCGACGCCGTTGATGGCAATGATGTAGTCGCCCGTGTTCACGCCGAGTCCCGGCGTTGCGAGCGGCGCGCGCAGTTCCGGGTTCCAGCTTTCGCCGTCGTAGATCTTGGCCAAACGATAGCGGCCTTGATCGACGGTGAAGTCGGCACCCAGCAATCCACCCGTCGCGTTCGGCACGTCGGGCATATCGCCACCGCGCACGTACGAGTGACCGATCGCGATTTCCGCGCCCATCATGTCCATCAGGTAGTTGAGATCGGCGCGATGCATCACTGAAGACAACAACGGCTCGTACATCTTCTTCATCGCCGGCCAGTCGGAGCCGTGCATGTTCTTCACGTAGAGGTTATTGCGCTCGTTGCGCCATCCCTCGTTGAAGATCTGCTTGAACTCTTCGCGCGGATCGATATACGCGCGCAGCGTCGCGTTGAGTCGGCCAGTGCCCGGCTGCGGCGCGGCGCGATCGGCGTCGACCAGGAACAATCCGCCCTGCGCACCACCGGAGCGATACAGGAGCTTGCGTCCGTCACCACTGATGACGAACTGCGCCACGCCCTGCGCGAACGGCGCGGCGCGACGCGTGCTCAGTTGGTAGCGATGCAAGGTGCCCGACGCGCCGCCACCTGCTCCGCCACCGCCGCCGGTACCCGTTGCCGGCGTGGGTTCAACGAAGAACACCGAGCCGGCAACACCAGCGCGCAGTTGGCTGTAGTCGCGGTCGACAACGCCCGGCACCGGAATGATGCGCTGTTGAATGCCGTCGAATTCAATCGTGACGTTGACCGGCCCCTGGCGAGCACCACCGGTGCGCGCACTGTCACCAGGCGCACGCGTGCTGTCGTTTCGAACGCGCGCGGCCGCTTCATCATCGCTCTCCGGCATCAACGGCGACATCTCACTCTTGCCGAGCACGGCCAGATAAATCGAACGCGTATCGGGGCGATCGTACTTGGACATGTCCAGCAACGACGAATTCAAACCGAAGTTTGTCGACGCGAAGAACCAGAGATACTTGCCGCTCGCATCCCACGCCGGCGACGTCGCGTCAGCGAGTCCGTCGGTCATCTGTTTGACTGCGCCCGATTCCACGTTGTACACGTAGATCGCGCGGAACAGCGACTTGAGACGCTTTGGATACGCGAGCCACTTGGAATCGGGACTCCACACGGGCACAATCGAACGATCGGCCATGAAGTACGGATCAGTATCGGCCACCTTGGCCGCGCCGGTCGCAACATCCACGAGCCAGATGCGGAAGTGCGTATCCTGAAACGCGATCTTGGAACCGTTCGGCGCCCACGCCGGCGAATACGGACGGCTTGGCTCAGGCAAAACAATTTCGCGCGGTGCCGCGATCCCATCCTGCGGCGCGATGTACAGTCGATACTCGCCCGATTTGTCGCTGAAGTACGCCACGCTGCGGCCGTCTGGCGACCAGACCGGCGCAATCTCCGCCGATCCGCTCGAGTTGCTCAGATTGCGTACGTCGCCCTTCTCGGCGGGAATTGTAAAGATTTCACCGCGCGCCTCGACGGCGGCGCGCTTGCCCGTCGACGAGAGCGCGAGACTCGTGATGCGCGCGGAGACATCCTTCCACCCCGGCATCATCCACGGAAAGTCACCGGCCGCGGTAATGCTGACGGTCTTCTCTTTGTTCGCTTTCGGATCGTACTCGTGGATGTAACCCGCCTGCTCGAAGACCACCACGCCCGCGCCGGCGTCGAGCGACTTCACGTCGAAATCGGTGAAGTGCGTGACTTGCGTGAGCTTCTTGGCCTTCGTGTCGTACGCGAAGACGTTCGACACCCCGTCGCGATCAGACAGGAAATACACGACATCGCCGAGCCACGCCGGATCCATTTCCTTGCTGCCGGCAAACGGTGTCGTGTCAACGGCAAACGTCTTGAGATCCATGATCCAGATGGGGCGATTCTGTCCGCCGCGATAGTTGCGCCGTTCTTCATCCCACGACGACGGCATCCGATACGCCACCTTGTTCCCGTCGGGCGAGATCTTGCCCTGATTGGCGCGCGGCATCGGCATGGCCGTCTCCACTCCACCGCCAACCGGCACGGTCCAAAAGCGCGGTACACCGTTCGCGGCCCACGTGGCGCGCCCCGAGTTGAACACCACGTTCTTGCCGTCCGGTGTCCAACCTTGCACGAGATCGGCGCCAGGATGCCACGTTAAACGGGTGGGCTGTCCGCCTTCGACCGGTACGACATAGACGTCGGTGTTGCCGGCGTACTCGGCGCTGAATGCAATCAATTTTCCGTCGGGCGACAGCTTCGGGTTTTGTGTTTGTCCCTGAAAGCTGGTCACGCGGCGTGCCGCACCACCGGCGCGCTCGACAACCCAAATGTTGTTCGCGTAGGCAAAGGCGATGTGCTGGGCACTCACCGATGGGGTGCGCAGCAGGCGCGTGCCGCCTTGCGCGGCAACGGTTACGGCAAGGCCAGGGAACGCGACCAGCGCGAGCCGTGTGGGCCAACGGAGTAGAGAGGACTTTCGACGCATTGACGGAATCCGGTCGGAGCGGATGAGGGTGCGGGACAGACCACGCGCGGCGCATGAACTTGGCCGACGGGCACCGCCATGCTACGCACTTCCCGTCAGTATGGCCAGAGCTGCCCGTTGGCGTCGGTGCGGGCCGAGAAGATCACCACGTCTTTCGTGCCGCTGCGCGGGCGCTGTCCGGCCCGCTGAATGCGCCGGTCAATCGAGACGCGGAATTCATAGCCCGTATACGGATCGAGCGGCGGAATGCTCATCTGTCCAAGCGGGAGCACGTAGCGGCGCTTGTCGGCGGACACGCGCCATCCAACCGCGCTCGCTGCCGCCGACTCGTCGGCGTGTGCGGTCAAGTAACTCGACGCGAGCACGTCGCCGAATTGATCATCCGGGGACGGTCGGCGAAGTTCGACATAGAGGGCCCCTGCGTCACCCATCCACTTGAGCTGATCGGCCGTAATCCACACTTCGAGCGCGGTGGCCGGAGTCGGAGCGGCGGGCGCAGTGAGCGGTGCCGCGAAAGTGCGGCGCGGGTCTCGCGCCAGCAGCCAGTCGCTCGTGAGTTCACCGCCCGACTTCTTGAATCGCGACTCACCGAGATCCGCAAAACCATCGAGCTGAGCGCGCACGGTGGTGCCGATATCGTCGTGGGTATCGCGAAAGTTGGTCATCAGCATCCCGAGCGAACTGGCGGTGCTTAACGATCCGTGCGTTCCACCGAACGACAAAATGCGGTCGCTGATTGACGCGAGGCCCATGCCGATGCGATGGGTCGGCAACAGCGAGACCAGAATGGGCGCGGGGTTGAGCGTCACGTCGCTATGCCCACGCGGCAACCGCACCACCGCCACCGGAAAGTGCGCCGTGACGGTCGCCGCGGTCCAGGCGCCGATGTTCGCGAAGCCGTCGTCGTCGAGCGATCTCTCTTCGCGCATGCGGGCGACGATCGCGGAGTAGCGCAGCGGGTCGCCATCGATCATCCGGTAGCGATAGCGCGTCGACTCCGGCGTTCGCGCCGTGCCCGGGCGGACATCGATGTAGCCGAGCGATGTACCGCTCATCACGGCAAAAGTCGAATCGTTCACGCGGCGGCTGACGAGTTCGACGCCCTCCATGTTCACCAATGCGGTCGACACTCTCACAATGGCCGACGGGTCGCAAAACACGCCGAATCCCGTGGTCAGTCCATCGACACTGAACGCCACATCCATCGGCGATTGCAACGCCTCGGCGATACGAAAGCCCTGCGCCCGCAGCGTCTTTTCGATCGGCACGAATCGCGCGTTGTTCACGTGGTTGTTGCCGTGGTCTGAGATCAGCACCACTTCCAACTCCCGGCCCGTGCGACGACGATAGACCGTCAGCAGCGTGTCGAGTTGCCGATCGAGATATCGCAGATATGCGTCAAGGTCACCCTGCGTGTGCTGCAGTGCGTCAGGACCGACATTGTAGAAGTACGCGGTGCGTCGACCTTTGAGAGCGAAAAATTCTCGCAGGTCGGTATCGATCTCGCGCCTCGCAATGGTATTCGAGATGAGGTATGCGCCGACATGATGGAACTTGGCGTCAAACGCGAGATCCATCCGTTCCTCGAACTCGATGGGCTTGAGTTGGTCGAACGCGACGCCGACCATCTCGCGCTGGGCATTGCTGTAGTAAATGCGTTGATATCCCGGCGGCGGCAGCACGCCAAACATCTCGTGCCAGGAAATGTCACTGATTGAGGGGAACGTGGAGATGACGCGCGACGGCGCGCGAAAGGCGGAAAACAGCCCGTGTTCTCTGGCGGTAACGATGTCTCGGTAATCGATCCCGTCGAGCGCGAGGACCAATCGAGACGGATAGATGAGCGAATCGACGCTCGGCGGCGCGGCCACGGCCAAACCGGCGGTGCGTCGGGCGGCACACGCGCTCATGCCCAGTTGCGTCAGCAGGCAGATCGCTGAAACAACCCAGATGCGGGTGAGACGAAGGCGCCGAACGGGTGAAACGCGCAACGGAAGCGATCTGGTGGGCGGAAGGTGCGGATTGAGGTGTCAGCCGTTGTACGCTAGTCAGTCGGAGAGGTTTCGGTAGGCGCCCGAAAACCGGGCCGACGGCGCCCCTCGTGCCGTGGCGGGACCACACGGTATCATTCGCGGACGCAGTCCCTCGCATTTTCTCTAACAGCAGTCCACCCCGGACCGCCTTCTGCGGCGCGGCGGTGGCTCGCGCAACGCACCGCCATGCCCAAGATCAAAGTAGTGAACCCCGTCGTCGAGATGGACGGCGATGAGATGACGCGCATTATCTGGCAGTTCATCAAAGACAAGTTGATTCTCCCGTATCTCGACGTACAGCTTGACTACTACGACTTGGGTATCGAGCACCGCGACGCGACCAACGATCAAGTCACGATCGACTCGGCCGAGGCCACGAAGAAACACGGCGTGGCGGTGAAGTGCGCCACGATCACGCCCGACGAGGCACGCGTCGAAGAGTTCAAGCTCAAGAAGATGTGGAAGAGCCCGAACGGCACGATCCGCAACATTCTGGGCGGCGTGATTTTCCGCGAGCCGATCATCATTTCGAATATTCCGCGCCTCGTGCCGCACTGGACGAAGCCGATCGTGGTGGGCCGTCATGCGCACGGCGATCAGTACAAGGCGAGCGACTTCAAGGTGGCGGGTCCGGGTACAGTGACGATCACGTACACGCCGGCCGACGGCAGCGCGCCGATGGAAATGCAGGTGGCGAAGTTCGGCGCCGACGGTGGTGTCGCGATGGGGATGTACAACTTCAACGACTCCATCCGCGACTTTGCGCGCGCCAGCCTGACTTACGGACTGCAGCGCAACTACCCCGTGTATCTGAGCACCAAGAACACGATTCTCAAGTCGTACGACGGCGCTTTCAAGGACATCTTTGAACACGTCTACAACACGGAGTTCAAGGCAGAATTCGAGGCGCGCAAGCTCACCTACGAACACCGCCTGATCGACGACATGGTCGCATCCGCGCTCAAGTGGGAAGGCGGCTACGTATGGGCGTGCAAGAACTACGATGGCGACGTTCAGTCGGACATCGTGGCACAGGGCTTCGGATCACTTGGCCTCATGACGAGCGTGTTGCTGACGCCCGACGGCAAGACGATGGAGGCCGAGGCGGCGCACGGCACAGTCACGCGCCACTACCGCGAGCACCAGAAGGGGCGCGCGACTTCCACGAACCCGATCGCTTCAATCTTCGCCTGGACGCGCGGATTGGCGCATCGCGGCAAGCTCGATGGCACGCCGGCGGTGACCAAGTTCGCTGAAGCTCTCGAAGCGGTTTGCATCGAGTCGGTCGAGGCGGGCGAAATGACGAAGGATCTCGCGCTCCTCATCAGCAAGGATGCGCCGTTCCTCACCACCGAAGCGTTCCTCGACGCGATCGATCGACGCTTGCAGGCCAAGATGGCGTAAGCCACAGCTCCAACGCGACGCTCGCGCGTCGCTTACTCTCCATCGCCGCCGGCCAGTACGCGACTCAACGCGCCTACTGTCCGGCGGCGATCGTTTCCAGCAGTTCCCAGCGCTCCATTGCGCTGCTCAATTGTGTCTCGATCTGCTGTAACCGCTCAGTGGCGGCACGTACTGCGGCGCCGTCGCGCGACACGACCGGATCACTGAGCGACGAAGCGACGGTTTCGCGCTCCAACTCCAACGCTTCGATCTGCGTCGGCAGCTGCGCCAGTTCCGCCGCTTCTTTAAACGTCAGCTTTCGTTTCTTCTCCGTCGCCGGCTTCGCGACCGGACTGCTCACGGCTTTCGACGCCGCGACCGCTACCGCCTTCCGCTCGCTGGGAAGCGACGGCCGTTGACGGACCCAGTCGGAGTAGCCACCGACGTATTCGGCCACCTTGGCATTTCCCTCAAATACGAGCGTGCTGGTTACCACATTGTCGAGAAACGCTCGGTCATGGCTCACCACCAGTAGCGTGCCCTCGTACTCCAGCAACTTCTCCTCGAGCAGATCAAGCGTCTCCATGTCGAGATCATTGGTCGGCTCGTCGAGCACCAGCACATTGAAGGATCGCGTAAAGAGGCGAGCCAGCAGGAGTCGGTTGCGTTCGCCGCCTGAGAGCGCGCGAATGGGCGTGCGTGCGCGCTCCGGTGGGAACAGAAAATCCTGCAGGTAGCCATTCACGTGGCGACGCGACCCGCCGATCTGTACGAAATCGGCGCCGTCGGCGATACTGTCAAACACCGACTGCTCCGGATCGAGTTGCGCACGCAATTGATCGAAGTACGCGATTTCGAGATTGGTGCCATGTCGGACCGATCCACTGTTTGGCGCCAGCTCGCCGAGCAGGAGTTGCAGCAGCGTGGTTTTGCCCGATCCGTTGGGGCCAATCACGCCAACGCGATCACCGCGCGCGACAATCGTGCTGCATTCCCGGATAATGGCGCGCTCCCCGCGCGCAAAGCTGACGCCGCGCGCTTCGATGACCAGCCGACCCGATCGCTCGGCCTCCTGCACCGCCATGCGCGCGGTGTCGATTCGCTCACGGCGACCCGCCCGTTCAACGCGCAGCGCTTCGAGGGCACGCACACGTCCCTCGTTGCGCGTGCGTCGGGCCTGAATTCCGGTGCGAATCCAAACCTCCTCTTTCGCCAGCTTTCGATCGAACTCCGCCCACTCCTTTGCTTCGGCATCCAACGCGGCTGCCTTGCGTTCGAGATACAGATCGTAGTCCGCACCCCAGTCGGCGAGCGCCCCGCGATCCAGCTCAACGATGCGCGTCGCGACGCGGCGCAGAAATGCGCGATCGTGCGTCACGAACACGAGCGTGATGCCGCGATCGACCAGGTACTGCTCCATCCACTCCACCGCTTCGATATCGAGGTGGTTGGTGGGCTCGTCCAACAGCAGCACGTCGGGCTGACGCGCGAGCGCACGGGCCAACAGCGTCTGACGTTTACGCCCGCCTGACGCCGCCGCGAACTCGGCGTCCGCATCAAGTGAGAGATGCTGCAGCACCGTCTCAACTCGCGTGTGGATTTGCCACGCATCGGCCGCATCGAGCGCGCGATGTAATCGATCGAGTTCACGCAGCGCCGCATCGTCGTGCGTGGCGGCCACTCGATGACTGGCCTGGTGGTACTGCGCGAGCAAAGTTCCCGCCGGTCCAACGCCCGCCGCGACCACATCAAAGATGCTGCCACTCACGTCGGTCGGGATATCCTGCTCCAACCGGGCAACGGTCACGCCGCCCTGGCGCACGATCGCTCCGTCGTCGGGGAGCATGGTGCCGTCGAGCAACTTGAGAATGGTGCTCTTGCCAGCGCCGTTGCGCCCCAACAGACACACCCGATCGCCACGATTGATTGTCAGCGACGCGTGCGACAACACCGGCGGACCGCCGAAGGCCAGACTCACATCCTGCAATCCGAGCATGACTACGACGCGGCCGAATCGATCGTTCGCGCGACCAGTTGCAGAAAGTCGGCCTCGGTGCGAATCGCCGGAACGTCATCCATGTGTATCGTGTAGCCATGCCCGCGAGCGATCGCTTCGTACAACGGCACGCGGTGTGAAATCAGCTGCTCAAAGCCCCACACGACAAAATCGTCCGGGTCGACCGCGTCGTCGTCCGTTACACCACGCAGCGCCTTGTACTCTTCCCACTTCGCGTCGAGAAACGCTGGCTGGTAGTACATCGGCTTGGGATGTTTCCTGAATCGGTCCACCAACGTTCGCGTGTGCGCGTCGCTGCCGCGGATGTACACCAGCACCGAATTCTGCGCGAGGCAATTGAGCACGCGATCACCGGGATCGTACGGATCCGCTACTTCGCATATGCTGCCGCCCGAATCGCAGACGAAGTGCGCATAACCGTACACATCGCGCGAGCGATAGATAAACTCTGGCACATCGAGCAACGCATGCTGTTCGGCTTCACGATGCTGCGCCTGCCGACGTCGATATTCCGCGATAGGAATACCGCCGAGCGCCGGATTGCCCGGCTTACCCAGATACGTTGACAGCGGACTCAAATTCTCGAACGTCAGGTTCGATCGAATGTAGATCGAGTCCGATCGCAGCAGCTGTCGAAGTAGCGGCACCTTCGCCGCTTCGCGTTTGAAGTTGTCGACGATGTGCTCGTCCATGTACCGCGTGCCGATGCGGTAGTCCACCGAGTATTGAAACCAGTCCGCGCGCTGCAACAAGCCGGCCAGGGTCGTCTTCCCGACCCCGGACATGCCAAAGACCGTGACGGCGTGCTTCGCTTGCGCGAGGAATTCGCGACCAGACGAAAATCGCATGCGGTCAGTCCAGCGCCTTGCCGCGCGTTTCCGGAATGCCGATCCACGACATTGCGGACAGCAGGTACGCCGCTCCTGCGACCGCGAACGCGTACTGAAAACCACGTGACGTCGCGAGCGTGCCAACGGTAAACGGCGCGGCGGCACTCGCGATGCGGCCAATGTTGTAGGTGAAGCCTTGCGATGACGCGCGAATGGCCGTCGGATAGATCTCGGCCGTCACCGCACCAAAGCCGCTGAAGAATCCCGTGCCGAAGAACGCGACGAACGGGCCAAGGAACAGCAGCACGGTCGGATTGCTCATCGAGCCGTAGAGCGGGAGCAGGACGCTCGCCATGAGCAGGTAGAAGATGTACACCCGCTTGCGGCTCACGACGTCGGTGACGTATCCGAACGTGACGTACCCCAGCCACATGCCGAGCTGCATGAACACGATGAGCGACGACATCGTCTGCGTACTGAGACCGATGCCGCCCTGCGCCGTCGGCAAAGAGAGGTACGCCGGCACCCAGCCGTTCAGCCCCCACCAACCAAAGAGCGCGCACGCGTTCATCAGCGTCACGACCAGCGTGAGACCGAGCATCTTGCCGCGGAAAATGTCGAACACACTCGTGCGCGCACCCGCCGGAAATTGACCGGTCACGCGTAGGTGCTGCATGGTGCGCCATGCTTCGGGCTCCTCGACACTGCGACGGATCCAGACGGTGAACAGTGCCGGCAACACACCGACAAAGAACACCGCGCGCCATCCGTACCGAGGCAGCACGATTCCCACGACCACGGCGGCGGCGGCGAAACCGATGGCCCACGAGCTCTGCATGTATCCGAGCGCGCGTCCCCGATACTTCGCGGCCCACGTTTCAGAGACGAGCGCCGCGCCGCTGGCCCACTCGCCGCCCATACCAAGACCGAGCAACGCTCGAAAGAACGCAAACTGCCAAAAGGTCTGCGAGAAACCACACAGCGCGGTGACCACGCTGTAAAGCAGCACGCTCGCCATCATCGCCTTCGTTCGTCCGAACCGGTCGGCGACATGGCCGAAGATCAGGCCACCCGCAGCCCCGCCGAGCAAGGTGATCGAACCCAGAGCGCCCGCCTGCCCCTTCGTCAGCCCGAGCTCGGCGATGACCGCCGAAAGCGTGAGCGAAAACAGCATCACATCGAACGCATCAAGCGCCCACCCGAGCGAGGCCGCGATCAGGGCACGGCGCGAAGTCGGGGAGGCGACGCGCCACCAGCCAAACAGGCCGCTGTCGTCCAGTTGAACTGAAGGGGCAGTCATGCCCCGCAACCTACACGCGGTCCCGCATGCGGGAAGAGCGGATCGGACGTACCAGCGGCAGGTGCAGACTGTACTTTCCAACAGTCTTCAGTTTTGGCGCCTCCTCCATCCATGGCTATGCGCTCCCCTCTCTCCCTTCGTCAGCTGCGCACGCTGACCATAATGGCGATGCTGCCCGCTGCGGCGGCTGCACAGGCTCCGTCCGTTTCTTTGGCCGAAGTCGCTGCGCGGCGCGATGCGCTGGCGGCGCGCGTCGACAGCGGTGTGATCATTGCCTTCGGTGGCCGCGAACTGGTGCATGACTTCAGCACGTTCTATCAGCTCCCGGCGTTTCGGTACCTCACCGAATTGAACGAACCCGACGCCGCGCTGCTGATGGTGGTACGCAATAAGCACGCGCAGTCCACGCTCTTCCTGACGGCCCTCGACGGGCGCACGGCGTTCTACTACGGCCGACGCACCGATTCCACCAATAGCATGCCTCGCTACGGACTGCCCGCGCGCTCATTCGCCGCGATGTCATCCGTGATCGATTCGCTCGCGCAGACAGGGTTGCCGTTCTATCAGATTCCCGATGTGGAGACGATGGACTTTGCCCGGCAGGACTCACTCACGCGCGGGCAGGAGACCTTTAAAGCGCTGGGCAAGAAGTTTCCGTCTCTCGTGGTAAAGAACGCGATGCCGATGGTCCTGCAGTTGCGCGCCAAAAAATCGGAAGCCGAGCAGGCGCTGATTCGGCAGGCGGCGCAAATCAGCGCCGAGGGACATCGGGCGGCGATGCTGACAGCCAATCCGTTGCACGAGTACGAACTGCGCGCTGCGCTGGAATACGAATTCACACGCCGCGGCGCCGAGCGCCCGGCCTACGGTTCCATTGTGGGATCCGGCGTGAACGGAACGCAGCTGCACTACATGAAGGACACTGATCCGGTAAAACCCGGCGAGCTGGTCGTGATGGACGCCGCCGCCGAGTTGCACGGTTACGCGGCCGACATCACGCGCACGATTCCATCGAGTGGCACATTCACCGCTGCACAGAAGCAGATCTATCAGCTCGTACGGGACGCCCAGGACATTGCCGAACGCATGTCGAAGCCGGGGTTAAGTGTGCGTGCCGCGTCCGACTCGTCGGTAGCGGTGCGCGCGCGCGGGCTGGCCGCGCTCGGGCTCGTGGAGAGCGTCGACGCAATGTTCGATCCCCCCTGGCCGGTGAACTGTGCGGCCAACCCGGCGCCATGCCGTCAGTCCAACTTGTGGATGATCCACGGGATCTCGCACGGACTCGGCCTGGCCGTTCATGATCCGATGCAGGGCGGCGGACCGAACGCGACGTTCATGGAAGGCGATGCCTTTACCATCGAGCCCGGTATCTACATCAGCACGCGCGCGCTCGACGTGCTCCCCGATACGCCGCGCAACCGTGCCTTTATTGCGAAGGTGCGCGCAGCAGTGCTCAAGTATCAGAACACCGGTGTTCGCATCGAAGACGACTACATCATCACCAGCAAAGGCACGGAACGCATTTCGCTGGTGCCGCGGGAAATCGACGAAATCGAAGCGCTCATGAAACGTCGCCCCAAAGTCCAACCGTGAGGCGGAGCCGATGAACAAGCGCGAATTTCTCCAGACACTCGGTGGCGCGTCGCTCGGACTGCTATTCTCGCCCGATCGGCTGCGCGCGTTCAACACACTGCCACCGGTCGAGTTGGCAGCACGTGCCGATTTCTGGGACACGATTCGCGCCAGCTACAAGCTGACCCCGGCATACATCAATCTCGAGAACGGCTACTACAGCATGCAGGCCGAGCCGGTGCTGGAAAAGTTTATCGGACATGTGCGCGACGTGAACGTGCTCGCTGCGCGCTATATGCGCACGGTGCAATACGACAACAAGCGCAAGGCGCAGGAGCGTCTCGCTCAGATGGCCGGCTGCTCTGCGGATGAGCTGATCATCACGCGCAACACCACCGAATCGCTCGACACCGTCGTCTCAGGATTCGACTGGAAGGCCGGCGACGAAGCGGTGATGGCCGTGCACGACTACGGTGCGATGCTCGACCAATTCGCGCTGATGGGCAAGCGGTACGGCGTGCGCAACAACGTCGTCACGGTTCCGTTCGATCCGTCGAGCGACGACGAGGTTGTCCAGGTCTACGCCAATGCCATCACGCCACGCACGCGGCTGCTGATGGTCTGCCATCAAATCAACATCACCGGACACCTGTTGCCTGTTCGCAAGATCTGCGACATGGCGCAGGCCAAGGGCGTTCCAGTGATGGTCGACGGCGCGCACGCGTTCGCGCAGTTCGATTTCAAGATCCCGGATCTCCACTGCGATTACTACGGCGCCAGCCTCCACAAGTGGCTTGGCACACCGCTCGGCGCCGGCATTCTCTACGTTCGCAAAGACCGCATCGCGTCACTCTGGCCAATTTTTGGCGACATGAGTGTGCCGGTCGATGACATTCGCAAACTCAATCACACCGGCACGCATCCGGTGCACACGGACCTCGGCATCCTCGACGCGATCGAGTTCCACGAGAGCATCGGCATCGCCCGAAAAGAAGCGCGCCTGCGGTGGTTGCAGCAGTATTGGACCACGAAGGTGCGCGGCCGCAAGAACGTGCGACTCTTCACGCCATCCGACCCCAAGCGCACCGGCGCCATCGCCAACGTCGGAATCGCGGGCATGAAGCCCTCGGACCTCGCCACGACGTTGTTCGACAAGTACAAAGTCTGGACGGTGGCGATCGATTCCGCGGGCGTACAGGGCGTGCGTATCTGCCCGCAACTCTTCACCACTACGCAAGAACTCGACGTCCTGGTGCGCGCGATCACCGAACTCGCCGCGTGACTCATTTGCGGGCGTTACTAGCTTCTGGGCACGCCGGTCGGACTGCTCAACACGGATCAAACGGATGATGCAGATGAACACGGATTTTCCGTGCGTAATTCACGGGTCTCGAGCTTAGACGGGGAACGCAAACATTTTCTTTTTTCAAAGAGCTCTTCCCGGCTTCGAATCGGAAATTCGTCGCACGATCGAAGCAATCCGTGTTCATCCGTCGAATCCGTCAAATCCGTGGTAAGCAGTCCGAACCGACTGCCGCAATGCGTCCGCCGCGATGTGTCCACCGAGACGCGTCAGAGCTGACCCGTGCTTCCCCATGCGGCGAGTCGCGCGCGGTAGTCCGCGCGCTCGTAGCGATCGAGTGTGAAGGCCGCCGAGTGCGACGGTAACGCTGTGCCGACGATGTGCGCGGCCAGCAGTTCGCCGGCCGCGGGCGCCGCCATCAGGCCGTAGCCTGAGAAGGCGCAGTTCACATAGAAGCCCGGCACAGGGGTCGGTCCAACGAGCGGCCGGTTTTCCTCGGTCTTTGTGTAGTATCCGCCGTCGGTGTACATCCGCGGCAATCGCTCCACATACGGCGCAAGTCCCGGCGCGAGTGCGACCATGCCGCGCATGACCACCTCTGGATAATACGGATCCTCCGGCAACGGCAACTCCGGCACGTCATATCGATGCGTGCTGTGATAATCCCACAACATCAGCACCGTCTGATTCGCACCGTATCCTTCGGGACGCAGATGGATACCGGCGGGCATTGTCTCCGTCATCCAACGCGTCGACTCATCGGCCGCGAGTTCATCGCGAACGTCATCGCCCCACGACAACGATTGCGGATCGTCAAGAATCACCAATCCCGTATTGCGATCGATCACGCCCATCGTGTCTTCGAAGGCGAGCTTGAGATGCAGCTCTGAGAAGAGCGGCAGCCGAACGCCCGCCAACTGCGCAACGTCCGCGGCGAAGGGTCCTGCAGCATCAACGACCGCCGACGTTTCCACGCGCACTTCGCGACCTCCCTCGTCTTGCACGATCGCTCCACAAATCGCCCCGCCGCGCGTTTCAATGGAGCGCACGCGACCGCTCAGCAACTCTGCGCTCCCGCGCTTCGCTTCGTCGAGGAGATGCATCCCCAACTGCTGACCGCTCATCCATCCGCAGCGCCGTGCGTGAACGACCGCCCGCACGTTCGGCGCAAGAAATGGGAAATGTCGGCGGATAGCCGCCGCATCAAGAAAAACGTCAGCACCGTCGGGGTGTCCGACGAAGCCACGGTGCGCGCTCGGCTGGTACGTCGACGTCGACGCTAACGATTCATACCGCCGCACGGAGCCGGCGCCTTGTGCGCTGGCCTGCTCGGCGTCCGCAACCAAACGGTCAGCGGCCTCCGGTCGAGCAGTGGCGTACACATAACCGCGGCGATTCAGGAGAAATCGGTCGTCGCTCGCCGCACTCCACTGCTCGAGCAGATCGATGCTCCGATTCATCAGTCGCACCATCGCGTCGTCTGGCCCGGGCCACCAATTCCGGTACGCCTCGGTCGACTTGTCGCTGGTGAGCGTGAGCGGAGGCCGTTCGTCCACTACGAGCACGCGTACGCCATGCTGCGTTGCAAGCGCGTGCGCGGCGGCAATCCCGGCAATACCGGCGCCGCAGATCAGAACGTCGGGGCTAAACGTTTGCGTCATGCCGCGTAAGCTATGCGTGGGCTGGCCTCGGGAAACCCTCAACCGAAGCGCGGTGACTAATCCCTCGAACCGCTCGTTCCCCTTCCTTTCGCTCTCCGACCCACACTCGCCAATCCATGCGACTTCTTCGCATTTTCGCCCTCGCGACTGCCTTCACCGCGCCAGCGCTCATTGCCAGCGCCACCCAGCTCGATGCTCAATCCACTTCGTCGCTGGCCGGCAAGTGGGACGTTGAGTACGAACGAGGACGCCAGGTGGAGAACGGCACGGTCACGCCAATCATGGGCAAGGGTACGCTCACGGTTTCGATTTCCGGAGACTCGGTGACGGCCGTTTTACAAGGCGGTCCGCGACCCGACGGTTCGCCAACTCCACCGAGCACGCTCACCGGCAAACTTCGCGACGGCGGTGCGGTGCTCACGTCGAAGCGTCAGGTCCGTCTCAATGAAAACGGTGAGGAAAGCGTGCGCGAGCTCACGTTAACGTGGACGCTCAAATCGTCGGGTGACACCCTGAGCGGCTCCATGACGCAACGATTTCCGAACATGGCGGCCGAACCTGAGCCGTCGTCGGTCAAAGGCACGCGCGCGAAGTCGTAACTGTTACGCGTCGTTCGCGGGCGGGCGGCGATGGCGCTTTCGAGCGTTCTTCGCCGCCTTCGCGGCGGCTTTCTCCGACCGTATTCGCTCGACCTCCGCGAGGCGCGTCTCTCGCTCATTGATGATCGCCTCTCGCGCCACGAACTCCGCGCGGTCCCGCGCTTCGGCCTCGCGCGTTCGACGCAAGCTCTCCGCGTCGCGCCACGCCTGCACTTTCGCGTGATCGCCACCCAGCAACACATCGGGCACCTGGTGACCCGCATACTCGGCCGGACGCGTGTAGCTCGGCGCGCTGATGCCACGGTCGAAAAACGAATCGGTGCGCGCACTCTCGAGGTCACTCATCGCACCAGGCAGTAGTCTGACCACCGCATCGACGATAGCGAGGGCGGCCGGTTCGCCGCCGCTGAGCACGAAGTCGCCCAGTGAAAGCTCCTCGGTCGCCAAGTGCTGCGCGACTCGTTCGTCGACGTCTTTGTAGTGACCACACAACAGCGTGAGCTCCGAGCCGGCGGCGAAGCGCACAGCATCGGCGTGCGCGAAGCGACGTCCGCGAGGGGAGAGCATCACGATGGGCGCCGTCGCGTTGAGCGCGCTTACCGCCTCGAAGAACGGCTGCGGTTTCATCACCATTCCGGGGCCGCCGCCAAACGGCGCGTCGTCGACCGAGCGATGCTTGTCGTGCGTGAAGTCGCGCAGATCCACGAGTCGATAGCTCACTCCGCCCGCCGCTGCGGCCCGCGCGGGAATGCTGAGCGACAGCGGCGCCGCGAAAAACTCGGGAAAGATCGTGACGATGTTGATGCGCAACATGGTCGTCGCGTCTTAAGAGTCCAACAATCCGTCGAGCGCGCGCAGAACGATGACTCGCGCGTCTTCGTCGAGTTCAGCGACGATCTCCGGATGCCACGGCACGAGCGGATGGCCGGTCTCGGTCTCCACTTCCAGCAGCACTCCTTGTGGTGCGTCATAGACATCGCGCACCGTGCCCACAGTACCCCGCCCTTCGACGTCGACACGCATACCGACCAGTGAGAAGACGTACACTTCGTCCTCGTCGGGCTCGGGAATGCGGCTCGATTCGGCCAACAGATAGCGCCCGCGCCAGAGATCGGCGTCATCGCGATCGACGACTTCGCGCACGCGCACAAGCCATTCTTTGTTCATGGGGCGACCGTCTTCAACGCTTAGCGACAGCGGCTTTCCTTCAACTCGCGTCAGCGCGCCTTCACGATCGCCCGCAAAAATGACAGCGCCGGACGCGAAGATCACGTCCGGCGCATCGGTCATCGGTTCGATCGACCATGCGCCGCGCACACCATGCGCGCGACGCACCCGACCTACGACGACGTACTCGTCCAGCTTAGGCCTCGCCGGGCAACGCGACGGCCTTCGCCTGCAACTTGGCAGCAAGCCGCGCTTCGTGACGCGCCTTCAACAGACCAGCGCGGCGGAGCAGCGAGCGAACGGTGTCCGTCGGGAGTGCACCATGGTCGAGCCAGTGGTGAACGCGCTCGGCCTTCAGGTTGAGCGCATTCTCGCCACCACGCGGCTGATACTGACCGATGATTTCGATGAAGCGACCATCGCGCGGGCTGGTTGAGTCAGCCACAACAATGCGGTACATCGGGGTCTTCTTGCGTCCTTCACGACGCAAACGAATGCGAACGGCCATCTCTCTTCCTTTGTGCGATGGATTCAACCCGCAGACCGAGCTCTTCGCGCTTCCGGCGTCTCCGGTGCGCACTCGGTGCCCACCGCGAAGGCGGGCACGGGACAGCCTTTCAAAATAGACGGGGCCGGGGCTTCGCGCCACCCCAACCCCCGTTGCTTTGGCCTAAACCACGTCAGACCAACACGTTACTTGACGGAAAAATTCACCGCTGCGCGCGTCTTGTCCCAAGCGACCGCCAGCTCGCCGCCCTTGGTGGCCGGCTTCAGGGTGATCTCCATCTTCTCCACCACAGCGGGCAACGCCGTGACGGTCATCGGGATGTGGACCAGATCCTGGTTGCCGTCGTAGGCCGTTCCCCACTGGCCGGTCTGTCTGTTCACGATCAGCTCCCATTTGCCACTCTGCTCCAGTTTGACCCAGAGCGTATAGCTGCCTGCCGGAACGGTCGCGGCGCCAAACTGTAGCGCCTTGCTCGTCGTAAAGGCGGTGGCCTCGTTGGCACCCATGCGCCAGACCATGCCCCACTTCATGTCGTTCAGGCCGCCGAAGATCTCTCGACCGCGCTTCGACGGCCTCCCGTAATTCACCGAGACTTCGGCGCCTCCGATAGAAGCTTTCACCGAGTCGCGGGGCGACAGAGGCGGTTGCTTCGCGCCGGCGGCCGGCATGTTCATGCCGCTCGTCCCCGCTTGTGCGGCTACGTTGCGCGGGGAAAGGACAGTGGTCACTACAATGGCTGCGAACAGCGGTGCAAAACGTGACAACATCATGGTAGTCTGATGCGTTAGATGAACTGGACGGGTTGGCTTTCGGCCACAGAACCCGAACAGGGGCGGGACGGCCTGCGGGGCCGCAGCGAAGTATACCATCTCCAGAAGTGCGCTCGCTTCTGGCGCCAACGTACGCCTCGTCGATGACGACGACGCCACCGGCGAAGTCTTCGACCTACTTAGCGCGTGAATTCTTTCGCGCTCGCAACAGAAATCAGCTGGACGCTGCAAAGCGCGATCGCGGTCACCTTCGCCGTCGCGCTCGCCGGTTTGGCCGTCCATTTGAAACGCCCTGGAACCAGCGGCCTTGCCGTGGCCTGGGCTTGGACCACACTCGGCCTCAGCGCGGTCGCTGTTGAGTCCTTCGTCGACAGCACCGGTGCGCGCCCGTGGCCGACGCTGATTTTCGGAGGGCTCACGTTGGCCGGCATCGGTGGGTCGATTCCCGCATTCGAAGCGTCCGTCGATGCACTCAGCGGTGTTCGCGATCCGCTCTCCCTTCGCGCCCTGCTCCGGCGTTCGCTTGGCTGGTCCTTCATCGGACTGCTGACCGCCGCGCTGCTCGTCGGCCTCGCCAATGGTCCATTCGAAGCGGTCGAGCGATTCGTCGGGTTGGTGGGTCGGGTGTTCATCGTGGTGTTGTATGTGCGACTCACCTTTCACGTGCTCGCGTCGCGCCGTACCGCTGGCGCACGCTTTACAGGTGTTCTCGCCATCTTCGCCTGCGCTACGCTCGTGCAGGCGCTGCGTCCACTCCTCGTGCTACTGCTTTTTCGCGGCCAGCCGATTGACGCCAGTATCTCACTCGAAACACCGGCCGCGATTGCGTTCATCGGATTTCATGTGTTTGCCGGAACGATGTTCGGCGTGGCGTGTGTCTTGTTGGCGCTTGCCGAAGAACGCGAAACGATGCTCGCCACCGGGCGCCAGCTACGCGACGCCGAGTTACGGCTGGAACGCTCGCATCGATTTGAAAGCATTGGACGGCTGGCAAGCGGTGTTGCGCACGACTTCAACAATCTGCTGACGGTGATCAGCAGCAGTGCGGAATTGGCCCGTCAAGCGCCGCTGGGCAGCAAACACCTCGTGGAGGAGTTGCGCGAAATCGAAAAGGCGGCCGCGCGTGGTGCCGATCTGACCCAACAACTGCTCGCGTTTGCGCGACGGCAACCGCAGAGCATCGCGCACTTTGACATGGGTGAGCGCGTGCAACTGATGTCGTCGTTGCTTGAGCGACTCGTTGGCCCGCAAATCACGCTCAGCGTCGTTGTGCATCCGCAGTGCACGATGGTTGAAATGGATCCGGTACGAT
The DNA here is from genome assembly GCA_966096095.1 of uncultured Gemmatimonadaceae bacterium. GTDB lineage: Bacteria > Gemmatimonadota > Gemmatimonadetes > Gemmatimonadales > Gemmatimonadaceae > Gemmatimonas. Next base: position 34,591 of record CBHTUR010000015.1, read on the forward strand.
TTGAGCAGGTCGTGCTGAACCTGGTGGCGAACGCGCGTGATGCCCTACCGACCGGCGGCCGCGTGATAGTGAGCACGAGCCTGCAGCAGCTTGCCATTCCACGATCCTTTCGCGAAACCGAATTGCCGGCCGGTCGATACGCCTGTCTCACCGTCTCCGACACGGGCACCGGCATCGCGCCCGACGTGATGGCCAATCTCTTCGAACCGTTCTTTACCACGCGCCACGACGAGGGTGGATCAGGACTCGGTCTGGCGACGGTACACGGTATCATCTCGCAGGCATCGGGCGGCATCTGCGTCGAGAGCACGCCGGGTCAGGGCGCCATCTTCACGGTGTACATCCCGTCGGTGCTGACCGGCGCTGGTGCGACGCGCCAGCAGGTCGCGGCGGGCTAATTCGGCGCGCTCGCTCCATCGCGAGGGCCGCTGTATTACTTTCGTCGCCATGTCCAAGACGTCACTCTATCGCGCGCTGCCGGCTACGCGTCGCACCGCGCTCGTGTTGCATGCCATTACGAACCATAAGGGCGCTCGTGCGCTCTATGCCTCGCGCCTTGTCTCACGAGGCGGTGGCTTCCGTGCGGCCACGCTCATGACCTGGCCGGCCGATCGGCTGGCAAAGGAAATTGTGCGACTCAACGCCGAGTCGGCCCAGGACGAACTCGAGTTACTGCAACTGCTGTACGTCGACATGGAGCCGGCCATTCAGATCACGTTTCTGGACGCGGCGGGAGTCGCGCATGAAAACGGCGTGATTCCGGAGGGCTTGGAGCCTCCCTACGCCAGCGAGGATAAAGTGGCGGCTGGAGCAGCTGCGGTGCTGTCAGCGCACGGCGACGAAGGATTGCACTATCTGCGCGTCCTGGTGCGATACAATCTCGTCGCGTGGCCGGGCCTCGATCGCGCCATCGAGGCGTAACGTCAGCACTCGCCGAGGGCTTCAACTCGGCGCGTTACGGTGCCTGCACCTTTTCGTCGAAACGCACCATCAGGAGTCGCACCGGTAACGTCGAGCCCTCGGCCGGCTCGTAGGTGTGTGGCTCCGCGCTGCGAAAGACAAGACTTTCGCCGGCGGCGAGGTCGATGGCCGTGCCGCCGATGGTAATGCGCAACGTGCCATTGAGCACGTAGACGAACTCTTCGCCGGGATGTTCGCGCGTTTCACTCTTGGCGTATACCTCGCCCACGTTCGAGAGCAGTTGGCCGTCGGCGAGTCGGGAACCCAGCACGACAATCGGCATCGTCGCCCCATTTGCCGCGAACGTGGCGCGCTCCTCGGCCGATAAGGGTCGATCAACGCCGCCGAGCGGACCCGCGCCAAAGTCAACGAGATCGTACCAACGATCGTCGGTCAGGCGATGCACGGCGAATCGATCGTCGCCAGCATTCTCGGAGTCGCGCAATCGCGCCACATGCAGTCCGAGCGCCGCGCACACCTTCACGACCGTCATCGGGTAGGTGCCGCCTCCCTGCTCCAACCGCACGATCGACGACTTGCTCAGCCCCGCCGCGTCGGCGAGATCGCGAATCGAGCGTCCCTGACGCGTACGCGCGCGCCGCAGGCGATCGCCGAGCGCTTCCGGCGACAAACTTTCCATCACGCGCGCGGCCTCTTGTTCCTGCTGCCGAATCGTCGAGCCGGACATCGGCGCCTCCGTCAGTTAGCGCATGCCAAACATGCCACCGCCGCCAAACGGCAGTCGTGGCATGCCGCCTTTGCCTCCCGCTCCACCACCGAACTTCTTCATCATCTTCTGCATTTCGCGGAACTGCTCAAGCAAGCGGTTCACTTCGCTCACCGGACGGCCAGATCCTTTCGCGATACGCGCGCGGCGTGAGCCGTTGAGCACGTCCGGCTTCTTGCGTTCGGCGGGCGTCATCGACAGCACAATAGCTTCGATGTGCTTCATGCGCTTCGGATCCATCTTGGCATCCTTGAGCATTTTCGTGTTCACGCCCGGCAACATCTTGAGCAGGTTTTCCATCGGGCCGAGCTTCTGCATCTGGCGCATTGCCGAAAGAAAATCTTCGAGGTCCATGCCTTCCTTGCGGACCTTCTTTTCGAGCTTCTTCGCTTCGGCCGCGTCGAACGATTCCTGAGCCTTCTCAACGAGCGAAACGATGTCGCCCATTTGCAGAATGCGACCGGCCATGCGCTCCGGATGGAACTCTTCGAGCGCGTCGCTCTTTTCGCCGACACCGATGTACTTGATGGGCTTCTTCAGCACACCATAGATCGACAGGGCCGCGCCGCCGCGTGCGTCGCCATCGAGCTTGGTCAGAATGACGCCGGTCACGTTCAGCGCTTCGTCGAAGCCCTGCGCAATCTTCACTGCCTCCTGACCCGTCATGCCGTCGGCGACGAAGAGAATCTCGTCTGGCTTGATCGCCGCCTTGAGCCGCTTGAGCTCGTCCATCATCTCGGCATCGATCTGCAAACGACCGGCGGTGTCGACAATCACAACGCGCTCTCGCGCGCGCACGCCTTGATCGATACCGGCCTTCGCAATCTTGACCACGTCCTTCGTGTCGCGATCGGCGTAGACGGGCACATTCAACGACTTGCCCAGTGTTTCGAGCTGATCGATGGCGGCGGGGCGATAGACGTCTGCTGCCACGAGACGCGTGGTGCGCCCTTCGGCCATCAGCTTTCGCGCGAGCTTACCGGCGGTCGTGGTTTTGCCGGAGCCCTGCAAGCCAACCATCATCACGATGGTCGGTGGAACGGTGCTCATCTTGAGCGCCTCGCGGCGCTCGCCGAGCATCGTCGTCAGTTCGTCGTGGACAATCTTGACGAGCTGTTGTGCAGGCTGAATCGACTTGATCTGCAGGACACCGACAGCCTTCTTCTCAACGCGTTCGAGAAACTCTCGCGTTAGTGCGAAATTCACGTCGGCTTCGAGCAACACGCGACGGACTTCGCGCAGCCCTTCTTTGATATCGGACTCGGTCAGGACGCCACGGCCGCGAAGCTTGGCGAAGACGTTGCCGAGTTTGTCTGAGAGTTCGTCGAACATAGGAGAAAGGCTAACGGGGGCTTCCGGTTGGTACAACCGGACCAAGCTTTCGCGACCCGGGGGCGGCTCGCCACAGGCTAGCCCGGAATCGTGCCTGGGGGGTGACGAAAAGGGCCACCATGTGCGCAACTTGCGTCGGAATCACGCGTTTCCCGTAATTCCGGGCACCATAGATTGCCCGATACCTCTGGTACCAGCGGACCTCCCACCCACGCCCGCCCGTGTCGCCTGTGAACCCCCGATTCCCGGCCATCTCGATGCCGCGTGGCCAGCGCAAAGAAGAAATTCTGCGCGCCGAGCTGCCACCGACGCTGCCGCTCATGGCGCTGCGATCGACCATCGTGTATCCACTCGGCACGATTGCGGTGCAGATGGGAGCGCCGGAGAACCTCGCGTTGCTGCGAGCGCACGAAGAATCGGGATTGGTGGTCGCGCTCGTGGTGGCCTCGGGCGAGGGCGATGACGCTATCGACCCGCACAAGTTTGTGGGTCGCGTCGGCGTCGCGGCACGCGTTCACGAGCGCATCAATCTGCCCGGCGAAACGATTCAGATCACCTTGCAGGGACTGCGACGCATCACCATCGACGCCATCGATCAGGTGCTGCCGTATGCCGTGGCCCAGGTACAGGGCGCCAAGGAAACGCCCGCCGATCCGGCCGCGCTCGATGAACTGGTTGCACGCACCGTAACTGCGGCCGAAACGCTCGCCGAGCTGGTGGACCGCATCCCGAGCGAGGTGCCGCAGATTCTCAAAATGAACGTGTCCGACCCGGGGCGGTTCGCCGATCTCGCGGCCACGAACATGAATCTGCGAATCGCCGACAAAGAAGAGGTGCTGCAGCGGCTCGACATCGAGCAGCGCATTCGATTCATCCTGTCGCGGCTTGAGCGTGAAGTGGCGAAGGCGCGCGTGATGGAAGACGTGAAGAAGCAGACCGAGATCAAGATCGAGCAGCACCAGCGCGAGTTCTATTTGCGTCAGCAATTGCGCGCGATTCAAAGCGAACTTGGTGAGGCCGATCCGAACGAAAAGGAATCGGTCGACCTGCTGCGCCGCATCGAAGAAGCCCAGCTGCCCGAGAAGGTGGCGGTTGAGGCGCGCCGGGAAACCGAGCGACTGCGCATGCTCTCGCCTGCATCGAGTGAGTATCAGGTGCTGCGCACGTATCTCGATTGGGTGCTCGCGTTGCCGTGGCACGCTCGGACCGCCGACGATCAGGAAATCACGCTCTCGCGAGTCGAGGAAGCGCTCGAAGATCGACACTACGGTCTCGACGAAGCGAAAGAGCGCATCATCGAATACCTCGCGGTTCGGAAATTGCGCGGTGGCGATCCCAGTGGCCCCATCCTCTGCTTCGTTGGTCCACCGGGTACGGGCAAGACGTCGCTTGGCGAAGCGATTGCCAAAGCCATCGGGCGCGAGTTCTATCGCATTTCGGTTGGCGGCGTGCGCGACGAAGCCGAGATTCGCGGACATCGGCGTACGTACGTGGGCGCGATGCCGGGGTTGTTGTTGCAAGCCCTGCGCCGCGTCAACGTCAAAGATCCCGTCATCATGATTGACGAGATCGACAAAATGTCCAACGGCGGCAATTCGGGAGACCCGACGGCCGCGATGCTTGAGGTGCTCGACCCGTCGCAGAATTCGACGTTCGTCGACCACTATCTGAATCTGCCGTTTGATCTGTCGAGCGTGCTCTTCATCTGCACGGCCAACAACCTCTTCGAAATTCCGGGCCCTTTGCGCGATCGACTCGAAGTCATTCGAATCGCCGGATACACCATCGAAGAGAAGGTTGAAATCGCCCAGCGTTACCTCATGCCGCGCTTACTGGCCGATCATGGGCTCACCGCGGACGACGTCGCCGTGCCGGAAGAAGTGCTGAGCTTTGTAACCAGCCGCTATTCGCGCGAAGCGGGACTCCGCACCTTCGAGCGCTCCCTGGCAATGCTGCTGCGCAAACGTGCTCGCGCGAAAGCCGACGGCGACGACGCGCGTTGGGAGCTCGATGTGGCCCGGGTAGAAGAGATTCTCGGCGCTCCCCGCTTCACGAATGAAGCGGCAGAGATGGAGCCCGAGATTGGCGCGGTGACGGGCTTGGCGTGGACCAGCACCGGCGGCGATTTACTGACGATTGAAGCGCTGCGCATGCCCGGCACCGGTAAACTGACCGTCACCGGCCAGCTGGGAGAAGTGATGCGCGAATCGGTCGACGCGGCCTATTCGTTCGTCCGCTCGCGTGCGATTCCGTTGGGAATTGCCGACGGCGAATTTCGCGAAACCGATTTGCATCTGCACTTTCCGGCGGGCTCAATTCCGAAAGACGGGCCATCAGCGGGTATCGCGGTGACGCTCGCGCTCGCGAGCGCGCTGTCACGTCGCCCGGTACGACGCGATCTCGCGCTCACCGGCGAAGTCACACTGCGCGGCAAGGTGCTGGAAATCGGCGGCGTGAAGGAGAAAGTGTTGGCCGCGTATCGTGCCGGGCTGCGCGAAGTCATCATCCCCAAGGGGAACGAAAAAGACGTGCGCGACGTCCCGCAGGAAGTGCGCGACAAGATGGCGTTCACGTTTGCCGCGACGATGGACGAGGTGTTCCATCTGGCCCTGCTGCCACTTCCCGATGCAGTCCACGCGGATGTGATCTCGGTGGTCGACGAGGCGGCGGATGTTCGACCGGCGCGTCGCGGGGACGCGCTGAACGAGAAGCGCTAAGCGCCGATGGTCAGACGTACTTGCTGACGATGTAGAGCAAGACGCCCACCATACCGCCAACGAGCGTGCCGTTGATGCGAATGAACTGCAGATCGCGTCCGATTTGCAGTTCAATTTTCCGTGACGTTGCCGTCGCGTCCCACGCTGCGACCGTCGTGGCAATTAGTTTGGCCACTTCTTCGCGTGCCTGCTCCACTGCGGTCGTGAGGAGTTCGACGATCCAGCCGTTCACCTTCGCGGCGAGTTCCGGATCGGTCAACACCTTTTCGCCGAGGTTCGTGAGCCAGCGCTCCACCTGATCGGGTTCGCTCTCAACGGTGTCCGCCATCCGGTCGGCGTACGCCGCGAGGCGTGCCTTCACGTCTCCCCAAATCTCGCGTGAGAATTCGGTCACCGAGGGGTGAGCCAACAGATCGAGTTTGATCTGCTCCGCTTTCGCGATGACCTCGGGATTCTCGCGCAGCGATACGACAAACTTCTCCACCGCTTCGTCGTATCGGTGGCGCAATGGATGTGCCGGATCGGCCGCGACGGCAACGAGAGTTTTTTCGACGCCGCTGACGACGCGATCGCCCAGCTTGATTTCAACGGCACCCGGCACCCACCACGGGCTTTCCGCCTTGATGCGATCGCGAATGACGTCTTCGTTTTCTTCAAGAAAGCGAGCGGCCAATCGCAGCGCGTCGTCGAGCAGCGCCTGATGTCGTCCGCCTGCCGTGAGCAGTCCGAAGAGCTTCGACAAGAGCGGTGCCGCCTGCAGCGTGCGCAATCGCGACACGATGCCGCGGTCGACGACGGACTGCACGTCTTCGTCGCGCATGACGTTGGCCGCGCCCGACAAGCCACGCGCGACCATGCGCGAGAGTTTGCGACTATTCTCCGGCCGCGCCACCCACGCGGCCGCGCGTTCGCCAAGACGCATGGTGGTCAACTTGCTGGCCAGCACTTCGCGCGTCAGGAAATTGCGCTGCACGAAATTTCCGAGCGCGGTGCCTATGCGATCTTTGCGCGCGGGCACAATGGCGGTGTGCGGAATCGGAATGCCGAGCGGATGCCGGAAGAGAGCGGTCACCGCGAACCAGTCGGCGATACCACCGACCATTGCCGCTTCGGCAAACGCGCGCAAATACCCGAGCCAGGGATACCGTGCTTCGTACAGGCGCGTGACCACGAACAACGCCGCGACGGCGACCAGCATGATGGTGGCCACCCGCTTCATGCGGACCAGCCGCACGCGCTTCAGTTCATCGTCGGGCGTAATGCGCAACGCCGCCGGCAGCGAGGCCTGCGATGGATCGGTGACGGAAGCCGCCGCGGATGCAGGCGTATTCGCCGCAGTCATCGGCTACTGGCCGATGGTGATGCGCGAGGGGTCGATCAGCGAGGGCGAAACGCCGGCTGGCAGGTCCATAAAGAGTACTACGGGTCGGCCGCCGCGCTGTTCCAGCGTGATATGCACGGTACGCGCGGCGTGTGTCTTCGACGCGGGGACGTCAATGTGACGCGTGGTCGCTCCGGAGGCCCAGTTCTGCTTCCCAAGCTCGTAGCGTTTGCGTGTGGCTTCCGCAACGAGGTCGAGGAAATCGGCACCATCGACGCTCGTGTCCCACACCGACGCCCAAACGAGCGCATCACCCTGCGACACACGCACTAACGCATACTGATCGCCCACAATGCCGCCGGCGCCGCGACGCGCCAACACCTCATCTTTCAGAGACTGCACCAACACGAGACGCGTCTCGAACTCACCAAACGTGTTGGTGAAGACGACCGCGCCATTCGATGGCGCCGGAATCGTGACGACCAACGGAACGGCACGCTTGCCCTTCTCGGTGAAATAGGCGTTGTCGTTCAGAATCTGCGCCGTGGAGATGGGCAGATCGGTCAGCAGTTCCTTGATCGGCCGCTTCTCGGTAAAACGACGCACGAAATCGGCGCCGCCGAGGTACGGAAACAGTAGTCCTTCGCGAATCGCACGCGGCGCGTTTGCGAAGACCGGCATACTCGTTTGCGCATCACGCATCGCATCGCGAATTCGATCCCAGCCGCCGGGCATCTTGAGCATCGGACCGGCATTCGGATCGGCCAGCAATTGCGTCCAGACGGCCTGCCCTTCGAGAATCGCCTGTGCTGCGGCTTGACGATCGGAGTTCTCGGTGCTGCCCTGAATAGAATCGATGTTGACGTATTGATCCTGCAGCGCGTGGACCAGTTCGTGCGTCACCGTCTGCGTCAGCAGCGCCTTCGGCGCACCCTCCACCACGTACAGCACCTTCGTTGCGGGGTCGTAGTAGCCGATGATCTGCTCTTCCAACAGGCGCTGCAGCAGCGCCCCAAGATTGAGCGAGTCCGGTATCAAGCCCAGCACACGATAGACTCCGCCTTGTCCGTCGATCTGTGCCTTCCCCCGCGCACTCGTGAGTTGCGTCATCACGAATTTCGCGACATCGGCCTTGGAGCGATTCTCGAGCTTCGGCGGTGTCTTGTACGTCAGACCGAGTTGCGCTTCGATCTTGGGGACCGCTGTCGACACCAGCTCCGCATATGGGCCGGTGGCCGCGGCTTTCTTCTCACCGCAGGCGGCGAACAGCACGCCGCTCAGCGCGAGAATCGGTAATACTCGACGCCCACGGCGCATCGGGCGCAGGTGGCGATTCGAGGAATACACGCGTTGAGTTGTCGAGAACGAAGTAATCACGGAGTCGGGAAGGCGCGCTGCACGTACCAAGCGATAAGGCGATCTCCCCAAAGCAAGGCCAGCATCGCGGCAGGCGCAAGGAAGACACCGAACGGGACGTCCGGAAATTCGAACTCGGTTCCCGATCGCTTGCTGCGCAGCCACACGACGGGTGCCACAAACAGCAGGAAGAACACCGCGCCGACAAACGCGCCGCCGACAATGGTTAAGAGGGCGCGTTCAGGTCCAAGCGCGGCGCCCACAACCGCCATCAGTGTCGTATCGCCGAAGCCCATCGCTTCGCGCTTCATCGCTACTTCGGCCAGCCAGCCAATGATGGTGATCGCACCCGCACCCACGCAGGCCCCAAGTATCGCTGGCCAAGGCGTCGCGAAGTTGGTTGACTCGCCGAGAAAAAAGTTGGCGATTGCCGCACCCAGCACAAACACGAGCCCCGTGATGGTGAAGCCGTCGGGGATGAGGTAGTGCTTCGCGTCGGTCACCGCGATTCCGAACAGGATGGTTCCAAACACCGAAACGCGCAGCGCTTCAAGCGTGACGCCATACACCATCACGCTCGCAACCCAACCCAGCGCGACCAGGAGTTCCACGAGCGGATACTGCATCGAGATCGGCAGTCCGCAGCCGCGACATTTGCCGCGCAGCAACAGCCAACTGAGCAAGGGAATGTTTTCGTGCCAGGCAATCTGCCGTTCGCATTTCGGGCAACGAGAGCGCGGGCGTACCACGCTGAGATCGGCCGGCCAACGGGCAATACACACGTTCAGGAATGAGCCAATGGAGGCGCCAACCGCGAAGATCGGCAGCAACACCATGAGAGCGAAATCGGCAGTGAGTGGCAGCATCATGAGCGTGGAGTCCTGCACCTCCGGGACCGACGTCAGGCCGGCCGCAAAGCGTGCAAAAGTATGCCGGTGGCGACAGCCACGTTCAGCGATTCCACTCCGGGCGTCATACCGATCGCGATACGCTGCGCTGCACGCGCGGCGACCGATGCGGAGAGCCCCGCCCCTTCGTTGCTGACCGCCAACGCGAGTCGACGCGGCAGTAAGTCACGACGGGTGATGTCCGAGGAATCGAGTACGAGACCGTCCGCGTCCGCCGCCCAGCACACGATGCCGTGCGTGTCCAGGAACGACACGACCGACTCCCAACTCGTGGCCAAGACGGGGTGCACGAACAGCGCCCCCATCGAGCTACGGACGACCTTGGCGTTCCAGAGGTCAACGGTTCCCGGTAAGGCCACCGTGCACGTTACCCCCAGCGCCGTCGCGGTCCGGATAATCGTGCCCACATTGCCGGGATCTTGCAGGGCATCGAGCAGAAGGTAGCGGGCGATCTCCCCCGGAGGGGTGAGCTCCACTCTGGGAATCTGGGCGACCGCCAGCACGCCCTGGGGGGATTCCGTACTGGCCGCGCTTTCAAATTCGCTCCGGCTCACCGACCGGACGCTTACGGCCTTTCGCTCGGCCGCCGAGAGCAACGCGTCACCACGCGGGTCGTCGGCCAGTTCGTCGGTGACCAGCAGGCCTTCCACCACCAGCGAGGACGCCAGCAGCGCCTCAACCGAGCGCACGCCCTCAGCGACGAAACACCCTGAGCGCTCCCGTGCTTTTCGGCGCTGCAGGTCTCGAGCCATCGTCAGGAGTTTCACCGTCGCCGCCGCTTACAGCCGTCGAACGAATTCGGTCACCAACCCCTCGAAGTGCACAGCCACACGTTTGCCGACATCCACCACTTCGCTGTGATCGAGTGTTTCGTGCGAAAGACCAGCCGCCTTGTTGGTAATGCACGATACGGCAGCAACACGCATCCCGATGGCGCGCGCAACGATCACCTCGGGAACGGTCGACATGCCGACGGCATCCACTCCGAGCCGCTCAAGCATCCGCACTTCAGACGGTGTCTCATACGTGGGCCCAAGCAGCCCGCAGTACACGCCGACTTGCAGAGACACGCCGATCGCCTGCGCCGACGCACGCAGCGTCTCTTGCAACGCCGCATCATACGGCTCGGACATATCCGGAAATCGAATGTCACCCGATTCGACGGGTCCGAGCAGCGGATTGCGAAACATGAGATTGATGTGATCAGCGATCATCATCAAATCGCCCGGTGCGAAAGTGCGACGCACGCCGCCGGCGGCATTCGAGGCGAAATAGACCGGCGCGCCCAGCGCGTGCAGCACGCGCGCGGGGAACGCGGCCAACGACGCATCGTGCCCTTCGTACATGTGAAAGCGCCCGGCCATCAGTGCCACGGGTCGATCGGCCAGCGTGCCGATGATAAGTTGCCCGGCGTGACCGGCGACGGTCGCCGTCGGAAACCCCGGCACGTGCGAGAACGGGATGCGGGTTGCATTGCTCACGTGATGTGCCAACCCGCCGAGGCCCGAGCCGAGCACGATGCCGCAAACGGGCGTGGCAAACGCGGCCCCCACGCGCTGTCGCACGTAGTCGGCCGCAATGCGTGCCTCCGGTGCGCCCGGCCCCTGTCGTGTGGCCTGAAAGCTCGCGGTCGCGAAGGGCACCACCTTACGCCTCCACGCGCAGATCGCGCGTCGAAGGATCGCTCAGCAATTGTGCGATCTCTCGCTCGGCGGCGGCACGCATTTTGAGGCGCTGATCGCGCGGCAGGAAGGCCGCATCAAACGCGTCGAGTGCGATTTGTCCGAGATCGGCCATCGTGTATCCAAACGCATCGGCGCAGTTGACGAATTCGTCGGTGAGCGACACACCGCTCATCAGGCGATTGTCGGTGTTAATCGTGACGATGCCGCCGAGCTCGCGAAAACGCGCCAGCGGATGCTCGCGCAGCGTTTTCACCACGCGCGTTTGCACGTTGCTGGTTGGACAGACTTCAAGGGCGATGCCGTGATCGATGACATACTGTTCGAGCGCGGCGTCTTCGAACAGGCGCGTGCCGTGGCCGATGCGATCGGCCGCGCAACGATGCACCGCTTCGCGAATCGAATGCGCGCCGTCGCCTTCGCCGGCGTGCACGGTGACCCACAAATCGTTGGCGCGTGCAAAATCGAACGCCTGCGCGTGGACATGCGCCGGATTGCCGTGCTCGCCGCCCGCCAGATCGAAGGCGACGACACCACGCGGTCGAAAGGCCACGGCGACTTCGGCCATCTCCATGGCGTGCGGCCACGGCAGGCTCCGCAGCGCGCAGACGATGACGCGCGCCACGGTACCCGTCTCCCGTTCGCCGCGGGCGAGTCCGTGCAGCGTCGCGTTCATCACATCGTCGATCGAGAGCCCGCCCAGCGTGTTCAGTTGCGGGCAGAATCGCACCTCGATGTAACGGACACCATCGAGCGCCGCGTCGAGTACCAGTTCATGCGCGACGCGCTCGATCGACAGCGCGTCTTGCATCACCGCCAGCGTGATTTCGAAGCGCGCGAGATAGTCTTCGAGGTTGGCCGCATCGTGCACCCGCATCCAGCCGCCAAGCTCACGCGCGGTCTGCACCGGAAGCGAGTGACCGGCCGCCGCGGACAGTTCGAGCAACGTGGCCGGACGGAGTGATCCATCGAGATGACAGTGCAACTCCGCTTTCGGCAAGCGCTGCACGATCTCCGTAAACGTTTCGCGCACGCTCATCATTGGATCACTCATCTAATGACTCTCCGCCTGATCGACGTCCGCGCGTTCGCGCACGGGTACGATGCGGAAAATTGCGCCGCCGGCGAGCGGCACGGACGAATCCACCGGCAATCCGCGGCTATCTGTCAAACGCATGGTGCCCTGTTCGATCGCGTTCGCCTGATCCGGAAACAAGGCGCGTGCTGCATCCAGGGCCACGCTGCCCGGCGGCAGCGACACCCCGCGTTCGTTCACATACACCCGGATGTCGATCGGTTCAGTCATGGTTTGGCCGCCGTGTTGGACGGCGTCTTGCTCGGTGTTTTGGTCGGCGCGGAGATGTCTCGAATGCGCGGCGCTTTGTCGCCGCGAACCGGCTGCGGCAAACGTGATATGTAACCCGACATCGCATCGATGTCGCGCACCGTCAGAATTTCGACACCGACAGCGTCAATTTCGCGATCACTGTCCGGGTCGTCCAACATAAAATCGTTGATTACCATCGTGTACACTTTTGCATCATCGATTGGTGTTCCGTCGGCTCGAGTCAGCTTCACGATGCGTTGTCGTGGCGGACGCGACGGATCGAAGTCGACCAGCAGCCCACTCACGTGCAGGTCGGGGCGACCACGCACGAGGTTGCGCTCGATGAGCGCGCGGATCTGGGCACCGCGCATGCGCAGACGCACCAGCATGTTGCCGAACGGCGTGATCTCGTGCACGCCGCCAAAGGTGATTGGTCCGGCCGGCACGTCGGTCCGAATGCCACCGTTGTTCCAGACACCGAAGTCGCCGTTGCCCATCACCCGCGCGACATCGGCAATCAGGTTGCCCAGCGCATACTGACTCCCCTCACGCGGCATCGCTTCGGCCATCGTGCCCACGGGACGCGCGACCTGCTGGGCCACCGCAGCGACAGCCGCTCGCACAATCGAGTCGACGACCGGATCGGCGCCGACGGTGTCGGCGCCCGTCACCTCGCGCAGCGTTGTCGTGGCACGACCGCCATCGAGCGGGATGTCGATGATCTGTAACGCTCGACCGCTCGACGCCGGCTCAACGACCGGAAAGTCTCGCACCATCATATTCACATTGACGTGCGAGTGGCCGATCACAAACGCATCCGGGCGCACAGTGAGCGCTTGTGCCACCTTGATGCCGTCTCCGGTACAGACCGTCGGCCGATCTCGCTCGCAGCGCCCACCGTCGTGAATCATTCCCACCACGACTTGTGCACCGGCAGCGCGCAGCGCTTTGATGCGATCGCTCATAATTGGCGCCGGCTCGAGGAACGTGAGGTTGGCCACGTTGCGCCGGCGTGTCGCTTTCGGGGTTACAAGCCCCGCTGCACCAACGAGGCCAATCTTGATGCCATCGCGCATTACCACCGTATCGGCGGCCAGATAAGCCGGCACGTTGCCACGGCGATCGCGAACGTTCGCCGCCAACAGCCGATGGCGCAGTTCCCCCGCCCGCTGTCGGAGCGTGTCCTGTCCAAAATCAAACTCGTGGTTGCCCAACGCGCCTGCCGCGACGTGCAGTTGATTCATCACCGCCACGGTTGGCTTCCCGGCGTGCCAATCGCTGGCCGGCGTGCCGGTGAACAAATCGCCCGCGTGCACCACCACGCTCACGCATGCGCCAGTGCATTCACGTTCGGCTCGACGAATTGCCGCGGAGAGTGCGACGGCACCGCCCATGACTTTACCGGATTCGTCGGGTCGTGCGCGCAACGCCGCATGAAAATCGGAGAACGCAATGACCCGTACCGTACGGCCGCGCGGTGGGCGAGTGGCCTCGTTGACCGCACGACTTGGCGCGAGCGCGGGGGCGCTCCCGCCCGACTCGGCCGCGCGACCTTGCGTCTGCTCGGCGAGGGCCGCGGTCACCGCGGCCGCGGGCACAATGCGCCAATTGCGTGTAGCGTAGTCGCGCGGATCGAGCAACTTGCCGGCGGCCGTGACGCGCCTGACTTCGTCAATCAGCAACTGCCGTACGTCGCCGTCTTTCTGATAGACCACCGGCGCGCCGGAGAGCATCGCATATCCGCCACCGCCGCCGGCGCGATAGTTGTTGAGCGCAACCGTGAACGTGTCCGTTGAGGCGATTGCGCGCCCCTGATACGTGAGCGAGGTGATGCGCGACCCTACGGGCTTTGAGAGATCAATGACATACTCTGCACCGGAGAGCACGTCGAAATTGAAGCCGGGAATCGTGGGGTCTACGATGCCACCGGCTGGCACGTGTCCGGCGGCGTCGAGTGATCGGTAGTACTTGGCGGAGTGTTCGAGGAACGCTTTCACCTGTGCCCCGCTCAAGCGGAGTACGCGCAGCGTGTTCTCGTACGGATACAGCTTGCTCAGCGCCGCCTGGGTAATGGCACCAGAGTCGAGCGAGGCGTCGAGAGAGAACGAGGCCGTCGCCGACAATTGTGCCCCGGAGACTCGCCGCATGACTTCGTTCACAAGATCGGTGACCGGCATATCGGCAACTCGCGAACTGTCCGCTCGCCAGGCCACCGCGGTGCGACCAACCGGTGCGGTCACCCACGCCACGGTCGAACGATGCGAGTTGGTCGTCGCACTCAATACCGCCGGCGACTCCGCGTGTCCAATCACCTTCACCGATTCGCCGCGGCGCCGCACCACCGCCCAACGTCCGCGCTGCTTCTCGAGCGTCAGCGTTGCCAGCGCGACCGAGGCCGCCCAATTGCGTGGCTGCACCAGCAACGCCTGGTTGATCGTCGAATCGATCAGTTCCTTGTGTGAGTGCCCGTACACCACCAGATCGATGCCGTCGATTTCGCGCGGCACACGGGCCGCAACATTCTCCGATGGCAAACCCGTGGCGACGGTATCATAGGTCGCGCTTTCGCTGAGCCCCGAGTGAAGCAGCACCACAACCACATCGGCGCCGCGCTTGCGCACTTCGGACACCGCGGAACGCACCGCGGGAACAATGTCACCGACGGTGATGCGCGCCGCGCGCAAGTTGTCCGCGTCCCACACCATCGAGCCGGGCGTCGTACCACCGATGATTCCAATACGTACCGAGCCGCCGCGCGGCATCTCCCGCGTGACGATCGTGAACGGAGCGGCCAGTGGCTTGGTCGCTCCATCGCGCAGGTTCGCGGCCAGAAACGGGAAGCTGGCGTGTGACAACGCCTCCCGTAAAAACGGCACGCCATAATTGAACTCGTGATTACCCAGCGCGGCCGCGTCGTACTGCATCACATTCATCGCCGCGATCACCGGATGCACCGGCGTCTGGTTCACTTTGGCGGCGACGAACAGCAGCGGATTGCCCTGCAACAGATCACCGCTGTCAACGAGCAACACCCGGCCAGGATTGGCCTTTCGCACGGAGTCCACAATCGTGGCCGCGCCGGCCAACGAACGAGCGGGGTCGGCCGCGTTCGCGTAGTAATCCCATCCGCGCACTCGTCCGTGCACATCGGTCGTCGCGGCCACGACCAGGTCAAACTGGGTGCCGCCCTGCGCCGCGACCGGCGATGCGGCCGGGCAGACCACCAAGAGAGTCGCGCCCAAAGCGCCCAACGCGCCAATCCATCGTCCGGCGGCGGCCTTTTTGGCCAGTCGCTTCCATGACCGTTCCATGGGCGAACACTAGGGGCGCTGGGGGCAAATCGGGAGGGTTCAGCCGGCTTCTCCCCCTCCCCGAGCCCTCCGTTCCCCGCGAACTTCCGTGAGAACTGGAGCCCGCGAGGTTCCCGCGGCGACCCGTCGGCCCGGTCGCTGATACACATCCGTTACACCGTCGTGGCAGGCCGTTCACGACCCCGAGGCAGGCTATTCATCGTGCCGTGGCAACCGCAGGGCAATTCCGCAGGATTCCGCTCATGAAGCCGCTCATCATCGGCATCGCGGGTGGCACCGGATCAGGGAAATCGACAGTGGCCCGCAAGGTCGCTGAGGCACTTCCGGAAGCATCGGTCGCGTTTCTGGAAATGGACGCGTACTACCGGGATTTCCGGCATCTCACGCTGCAGCAGTTGCACCATGTCAACTGGGATCACCCCGATGCATTCGACGTCGAGTTGCTGACAAGTCATCTGGCCTCACTCTCGCGCGGCGAACGCGTGGAAATGCCCGTGTACGAGTTTGCCTCGCACTCGCGCAGCACGCGCACGAAGCCCATCGAGCCGGCCGACGTCGTTGTCATTGACGGCATCCTCTTGCTGTCGGACCCGTCGGTGCGTGACCTCTGCGACGTGAAAGTGTTCGTGGATGCCGATCCCGACATCCGATTGATTCGCCGCATTCGCCGTGATACAGCCGTGCGCGGTCGCACGCTGGAGTCGGTGCTCGAACAATATCTGACCACGGTGCAGCCAATGCACCTGCAGTTCGTTGAGCCGAGCAAACGCTACGCTGACGTCATCGTTCCGCGTGGTGGCAGCAACACCGTCGCAATCGAAATGATCGTGGCGAAGATCCAGCGACGGTTGGGCGCACGACATGCTGAGCGCGCCGCTCAACCGACCCCGGCGTTCGTGCCGGTCGCGCCAACCGAAATTCAATCCGCATGACCCAAGCCCCACCGTCCGCCGAACGCATTCTGGTTGTTGACGACGAACCCGAAATTGTCGCCCTGGTGGCATATCATCTGGGCAAAGCCGGGTATCGTCTGACGACTGCGTCGACCGGACAGGATGCGCTGGAAGCCGCTCGTCGCGAGCGCTTCTCGCTCATCGTGCTCGACCTCATGCTCCCCGGCATGTCTGGCTTCGACGTGCTGGAAGCGCTGCGCACGGACGAAGCCACACGTGATGTGGCCGTACTCATGCTGACCGCGCGCCGCGAAGAGCCCGATCGAATTCGCGGACTCTCGCTCGGCGCCGACGACTACCTGACGAAACCGTTCAGCCCCGCCGAACTCGTGCTGCGCGTAAGCGCGATTATCCGGCGTACCGGATCGCCCTCCACGGCGAGCATTGACGGACTCGTGATCGGTCCGATGCACATCGATCGGGCCGCAATGACCGTGGTGGTCGACGGGCGCTTGATCGATCTGACACCGACGGAGTTCAAGCTGCTCCTGACCTTGGCCGAACGTCGCGGCCGCGTGCAAGGACGCGGTCACCTCCTTGAGACGGTGTGGGAGGCGGCACCGGACATTCAGACGCGCACGGTCGACATGCACGTGCAGCGACTGCGCACCAAGCTAGGCGCGGCGGGCGAATTGATCGAAACGGTCCGCGGCTTCGGCTATCGCTTGCGCGCGGCGACCGCGCGCGGCGCGTAGCCGCTTCGCGCGCGCGTTACTTTCATTCGCGTGCGCCTTTCCCAACGACTCGTTGTACACACCGTTCTCGTCGCAACGCTCTTGGTTGCGATGGTGCTCTTTGCCGTCGAACGCCGCGTCAGTCAGCGCGTTCGCGCCGAGGCCGCTTCGGCGTCCGCGGTCTCAAGCGACGATCAGCTGTGGCGTGTGCGTCGCGACATTCTCCTCGCGGGACTAGCCGTGCTCATCGTCGGACTTGGCGTCTCGCGCGTTCTGGCGCGCGGCGTAGCCCGACCGATCGAGGAATTACGCGATGTGACCCGAGCGCTCGCGGCGGGAGATCTGTCCAAGCGTCCGTCCTTGGCGGGCGCCGGCGAGGTGGGCGAGCTCGCGGTAGCCATTCGATCGCTGGCCGAACAACTCGAAGCGCGCGAACTCGCACTGCAGTCTGAGCAAGGCACGCTCGTTGCGCTGACCGAATCGCTCAACGAAGGCGTGGTCGCAGTCGACGCGCGGCAACAGGTAGTGCGCATCAACGAAACGGCGCGCCAACTGCTGCGCATTCGCGAAGCCGTACCCTTTCCGGCGGATTTCTTGCCGCGTGATCGGTCGCTGCGCGAAGCATTGACTGCGGTGCTGCAAGGACAAGAGGCGCTCCCCAGCGAGGTCCACGTCGACGATCGGACGCTCGCCCTCGCCGCTCGTCCGCTGCCCAACGGCGGAGCCGTTCTTGCTCTCTACGACCTGACGCCATTCCGCCGACTCGAGGCGGTGCGACGCGACTTCGTTGCCAACGTGTCGCACGAGTTGCGGACGCCGCTCACGGTGATCACGGGATTTGTTGAAACGCTGCAGGACGAGGAGCTACCGCCCGAGTTGCGCCGCCAGTTTCTCGCAATGGCAACCGGCAACGTGCGTCGCATGCAGCGCATCGTCGATGATCTGCTCGACCTGTCGCGTATCGAGTCGGGCGGATGGATTCCGAATCCGGTCCAACAAGACATCGCCGTTATTGCGGCGGAGATTGTGTCGCCGCTGGCACGAACGGCGGAAGAAAAGCGCGTGGCATTGCGCATCGAAATCGATCCCAACGCGGAAACGATTTACGCCGACTCCACCGCGACTCGCCAGATTCTCAGCAATCTGACCGAGAACGCTCTGCGGCATACCGTGACCGGTGAGGTGGTGCTGTTTACCGAAGCTGCCGACGGCGGTAACTGGCTGGGTGTACGCGACACGGGAGTGGGCATGAGCGCGGAACATCTGCCGCGCATATTCGAGCGTTTCTACCGCGCCGATCCGGGTCGATCACGCGAGGCCGGCGGAACAGGGCTCGGTCTGGCGATCGTCCGTCACTTGGCCGAGGCGCACGGCGGGCGCATTCGCGCCGAAAGCGAACCCGGTGTCGGCACAACGATCGCGGCGTTCTTCCCGCGCGCCGAAGCGACCGAGAGTTAACGCTGGCGACGATTCCGGCGAACTGTGTCGCCCGAGCGCGCAAGCGAGCGTGCTAGCGAGCGTGCTAGCGAGCGTGCAAGCCTACGCTTCACCGAGGTCGCTCGCGCGCGAGGAGTCCGGATTCGTCGCGTCGCCGCCGACCTCGGTTGGCGCGTCTGACATCGGTTCCTTGATGTCGGCCGACTCGTTTTCGGCCGTCGCATCGGACGTGCCCGCGTGGGAGGCCGCCGCTTCGTGCGCGGCCAGCGCTGACGCCGCGCCGGAGTCGACACGGCGTGGACGTTTGCCGGCAAACGCTTCGGCAATAAGCCGCGGCAACATGACGCCGGATGGCCCCTCCACCGCCAACACGCTGGGACCGCGGCGTTGGCCGTCCATCACGGGATTCACCACGATCACGGTGGCGCCATGCGCGGCGGCAATCCACGGGAGCGAGGCGGCCGGCTCGACCACGTTCGACGTTCCTACAGAGAGAAACACATCACACGCCACAGCGGCGTTCCGCGCGAGTTCGTACTGGTCCATCGGCAGCGGTTCGCCAAACCAAACCACGTCCGGGCGCATCAACGCACCACACTGAGTGCAGAGCGGTGGTGCCTCGGCCGCCTCCGGGCCGGGCTCGATCGTACCGGCACATCCTTGGCTGCACCGCGCGCGCATGAGTGACCCGTGCAGCGTGACCACATCCCGGCTGCCAGCGCGCTGGTGCAGATCGTCGACGTTCTGCGTGACGAGCGTACAATGCGATACACGCGTTGCCAGCGTGGCGAGCGCCTTGTGACCGGGATTCGGCTCCGCCGCACGCACCACGGCCCGACGTGCCGCGTACCACTGCCATACCCGCTTGGGATGCTTCGCGAACGCATCGGGGGTGGCCAGTTCTTGCGGAGTAAAGCGCGCCCAATGGCCCGTCAGCGCATCCCGGAAGGTCGGAATTCCGCTTTCCGCCGACGTTCCTGCACCCGTCAGGATGCAAACGTGTTCGGCAGACCGCAGAGCCTTGGCGGCCACCGAGAGGGCCTCGGCGCGCGTCTGCGGGTCGGTTGTGGGAGGGGAGGCGACGCGTCGGACGTGCGCCGCCAGACCATTGGACGGAGAGTGCGATGACATGGCGGGGCGAGAATATACGAAGCGGGTGCTCTCGGCAACCACCACCCTACCCGATTTTGCCCGGTTTTGACGGGCTCTGATGCCCTGATCAGGACCTGCCCGGGGCCGATCCTGTGACAGGTTCGTTTCCGATCCGTGGGGAAATCGACATCTGCGTCACGGAAGTTGGTGGGCATATCTGCGCGCGTGCCGTCGTGCAGACCCAATCGTACCTCCGACTTCCCCGATGATCTCTATGCCGATCTCCAAGGCAGCCCGAAACGCAATCGTGACGATGTTATCACGCCCGCTCGCGGCGTCGCGCCGTGTGACCGTGCTGGCCTCGGCGTGCCTCGCCCTGGCGGCAGTGGCTTCAACTGCACAGTCGCAGACTCCCGTACCAACGGGCCGAATCGTCGGACGCGTACTCGATGTCGAGAACGGGCAAGGACTCGTCGGCGCGGGTGTGCAGATCGTCGGCATGAGCACCGGCACGAGCATCGGCGCTCAGTCGGGTGTTGATGGGCGCTACACCATTACCGGCGTCCCTGCCGGTACGGTGACGCTCTCCGTTCGGCGCATCGGTTACGCCCAAAAGACGGTTACCGGCGTGTTTCTCGAGGCGAATTCGACGCTCGAGCTGAACATCTCGCTGAGCGTCGCGACGCTCAAGCTCGCCACCGCCGTCGTCTCCGCGTCGGTTGAACGGGGCACCGTGAGCGAAGCGCTTAACGCGCAGCGATCCGCCACCGGTGTCGTGAATTCCATCACTGCCGAACAGATCGCCAAGAGCCCGGATGGCAACGCGGCGCAGGCGGTGCAGCGCGTGAGCGGTGTAACCGTGCAAGACAACAAATATGTATTCGTGCGCGGACTGGGCGAGCGCTACACCACCAGTTCGCTCAACGGAGCTCGTGTCCCGAGCCCCGAACCAGAGAAGCGTGTCGTGCCGCTCGACATGTTCCCGTCAGGGCTGTTGCAGAGTGTCACGACCATCAAGACGTTCACGCCGGAACAGCAAGGCGATTTCTCCGGCGCGCTGGTCGACATCAAGACGCGCGAATTTCCCGCGCGTCGAGGCGCCACGCTGGCGCTCGGCAGCGGTTTCGAGTCGGGAGCGACGGGATCCGACGTCCTCGCCGCGGGCACCACGGGCGGTGAGCGCCTGGCGATGGTGAACGCCAATCGCACGCTGCCGTCGTTGGTGCGTCTCGCCGGCAACATGGTGAACATCAACTTGTCGCAGGGCGACAAGAATTTGCTCATCAGCCAATTCCGAAACTCGTGGACGCCCAGCGTTACCACCGGTGCGCCATTGATGAATGGCTCGATGTCAGTGGGCGGAAACGATCCCATTCTGTTCGGTCACCGCGTTGGATATCTCCTCTCCGGCACACTCTCGTCGGGAACGGATATCAAGAGCAATCAGGTGCGCGCGCTCGCGGATCGCGGCCCTCAAAAGGGATCGACGATTGAAACAGACAAGTTCACCGGCACGAGCGCGCAGCAGAGTGTGCTCTGGGGCGGCCTCGCGAACTTGAGCACCATGCTCGGCGCGAGCAGCCGGCTCTCGTTCAACGGCCTGTACAATCGTACGGCCGACAACACGGCACGCATCGAAACGGGAATCTTTTCTAGCGATCAGACGAGCGCGAAAATTACGCGACAACAGTATGTCGAGCGCTCCGTCCATTCCTTTCAGCTCGCCGGTGAGCATCAGTTCACCGACGCGCACCGCATCGAATGGTTTGGCACCGTCAGTGGCGTGACGCGCGATGAACCCGATAAATCCGAATTCGTTCAGATTCTTGAGCACGACACGCCCGACGCGGCGGGAGTGTATCGCTGGTTCGGCAGCGGCAACGGTGGCGCGGTGCGCACGTTTGCCCAACTGGCTGAGAACAGCCGCGAGGCGAACGCCAAATACGCCTTCTCGTTTGGTGAGCCAGGTCGTCGCAGCACCATCAAGGTTGGTGGGCTGTTGCGCCGCACCGATCGCCACACCGACAATCGAGCGTTCAACATCAGCGGGCGCGGATTGAGCAATACGATTCGCGAACTGCCGGCGGAACAGCTCTTCGACGGCCGCCTCACGGCTCAGGGTTCGCAGTATCTCGACATTGGCCCGCTCTCGCAGGGCGGCGCGTACTCCGCCAACGATCAGCTCTCCGCCAGCTTCGCGATGGCCGACATTCCGCTGGGTTCGCGGCTGCGAGTGATCACGGGAGCACGCTACGAACTCGATCATCTTGCGGTCCGCGCGATGTCGAGCCTCGGTCGCGCGGTCGAGACCAACAAGGCGTGGGGCGACCTGCTGCCGTCGCTCTCGGTCAACGTGAACATGAGCGAAACACAACAGCTTCGCGTCTCGGCGTCGCGCACCCTCGCGCGCCCCGAATATCGCGAGCTCTCGCCGATTATTTCCCGCGACGTCGTTGGCGGCGACGACCTGGCGGGTAATGAGAACTTGTTGCGCACCAACGTGACCAACGCTGACGTACGATGGGAGTACTATCCGAACGCCGGTGAGCTCATCAGCATCGGCGCGTTTGCCAAACAGTTCCGCAATCCGATCGAGCGCGTCTATCGGGCGTCATCGAGCGCGCGTCAGGTTTACTACGCCAACGCCGATCGGGCGGACAACGTCGGCGTGGAAGTCGAACTGCGCAAAGACCTGAGCTTCGTCGCGTCGGCCCTGCGTCCGTTCTCCGTGTTCAGCAATCTGACAGTCATGCATAGTCAGATTCATCTTTCGTCCGTCGCGGCGTCGAGCCTTACGAACGACAAGCGCCGCATGGTGGGTCAGGCGCCTTACGTCATCAACGCCGGCCTGTCGTACACGACCCTGAGCGGCGGCACGTCGGCCAGTCTGCTCTTCAATCGCGTGGGTGAACGCATCGACGTGGCGGGTGAATCGCCGCTCCCCGATGTCGTGCTCACCCCGCGCAACGTGCTCGATCTCTCGCTTCGTATCGGCGTGATGCGCGCACTGACGGTGCGCCTCGACGCACGCAATCTGCTGGACGCGCCGTATCAGTCCACACAGGGCACGGTCATTCGCGAATTCTATCAGACAGGTCGCACGTTCCAGGCAGGTGTACAGCTGCGCCCCTAGGCAACGCTGCGGGATTGCGGTTGTGACATCGACGTGACGCAATCAACACGGAACACGGACAGACGCGGATTTCCTTTGCGGGGCGAGTGAGCGAGTCAGGCTCACTCGCCCCGCGCGACGTTGGCGCGCGCCGTCTGGACACTCCACACGTTGCGCGCGGGTCGCGCTGAGCTATCGACCCTCTCCACGTTTCGAGGCAATTCATGATGTCCACTCGTCGGATGCTTTGGCTCGCCGTTGCCGCAGCGAGCGCGGCGCTCGTCGGATGCAGCGATGGCACCACGGAGCCTGTGGCGCCGAACCCCGTGCTCGGATTCAGCGTGACCGTTAAAGGCTCGTCGACGATCCAGTACGACTTCACCTCAGTGGCCGGCGACGCCAGCTACGAGGTGCAACGCGCCGAGGGTGCGAGCGGTGCGTTCGCAACCGACTCGGTCATCACCGCTCCGTCGAGCGCGACGCCGATCTCGGTAACGCGCACGGGGCTCAAGGTGAACACGATGTATCGCTTTCGCGTAATCACCACCAAGGGCACGCTCAAGAGCATTCCGTCGGGTGAAGCGGCAGGCACCACGCTCCTGCCTGGGTCGGCGGCGGCGGATATCACGACCGACATCACGGCCAATCGCACGCTCTTCGCAGACACGGTCTACACGCTGAAGGGATTCATTCACGTCGCGAACGGCGCCACGCTCACCATTCAGCCGGGCACGAAGATTCAGGGCGACTTCAACACGGTTGGTTCGTCGCTCTGGATTCTGCGAGGCGCGAAGATTCAGGCCGTCGGCACCGCCGACTTGCCCATTGTCTTCACGTCATCACGCGCCGCTGGTGTGCGCCAGCCCGGCGATTGGGGCGGACTGCTGCTCGTCGGCAATGCGCCCGACAACCGCAGCGGCACGGTGTTCATCGAAGGCTCGGGCGTTGACGGATCGACGATTGTTGGTGGCAAGAACTACTTCGTGCAGTACAACGGCGGCACGGTCGCAACTGACAACTCGGGCACTCTGCAGTATGTGCGCGTCGAGTTCGCCGGCTACGCGACGCTGATCGACCAAGAGTTCAACGCCTTCACTTTCGCCGCCATCGGTTCCGGCACGCGCGTGTCGTACGTCGAAGCGTTGGCCGGGCTCGACGACTCTTTCGAGTTCTTCGGTGGCGGGTTTGACTTCGATCACGCGGTCGCGTTCGAAACGGCCGATGACATGTTCGACATGTCGGAAGGCTGGAGCGGCCGGATGCAGTACCTTATCGGCTACAACTCGGTGCAGCTCACGCCCCGCACCGGCGCTGGTTTCTACTCCGTCGACATCGAAGGCATTGAAAACGACGGCTGCAACGGCACCGGCTGCGATCTCGGCTTCAACTCAACGCCGTTCACGGTACCGCTCGTTGCCAACTTTACCTTGATCGGTTGCGGCGACGTGGCATGCTCGGGCACGGGCGGTGGATACGGCATGATGCTGCGCCGCGGCACTGGCGGGTACTACGTGAACGGCGTGCTGGCACGTTGGCCGCGAGCGGGCGTTTCGCTGCGCGACAGCTTGACCTTCGTGCGCGCTGGCTCAGTGGCGACTCCGGACGTCAATACCGCCGATCTCGTGGTGCGCAACAACTTCTTCGCGGAAACGCCAGCAGTGTTTCAGGCGGTCACGGCACCGGGCGCTGCGGTTCAGCAGAATGCGTTCGATCTCGCGGGCAACAGTCTCACGCTGTCGGCCGCGCTTGCAAACACGATCTTCGCCGCACTGCCGGCGACGGGAACTCCGCCGAGCGGATTGGCCGCGTTCGACTTCTCACCGGCGGCGGGCTCGCCAATTGCGACCGGCGGTATGGCGACCTTCGCTGGCAAGATTCTCACGAAGGCTGGCACCGTGGTAACGCCAACCGCGTATCAGGGCGCGGTCGCGCCGGGCGGCGCGAAGTGGTGGCAGGGCTGGACCACTTACGCTCGCAACTAGTTCAACGCAGCGGTTCGTCGGCGGTGCGGCTCAACGCCCTGCCGGCGAACCGCTGTCTCGCGTGATGCACGTTCACACTGTTCCTCGGATGTCGTCGATGCGCGTGAAGCAACTCCCGGTGATACGCCTCGCAATGGTGATGGGCGTCGGTACCCTTATCGCGGCGTGCCAGTCGAACACCGACGCCAATGCTCCTCGTGGCCGCCATGCCGGCAGCGAGTCGTCGGCACAACTCGCGCGCACCGATTCGCTGACGGCGAATTCGCGGACCGCCGATTCGTTGGCGCGCGCGCGGCAGGATTCGATCAACCGGACCTTGCCCGGCTATGTCGTCGATTCGATTCTCCCCGTCGACGAAGCCATTCGCCGCTTTCGTCTCGTCGTTGGCGGCGAACGTGTGAGCGGCCTCCGTCACGGCAGCGGCTCTCGCGACGCGCTGGTCGCCCGTTTCATGCGCGCGCTCGTCGCCAACGATTCGGCATCGTTGCTCGCGATGGCCGTCGACGCGCGCGAGTTCATCGACGTGGTCTATCCCGAGTCGCCCAACACCAAACCGCCGTATAGCCAAGATCCGTCGCTGGTATGGCGGACCATTCAAAACCCCAGCGCGTCTGGTCTGACGCGCCTGATTCGACGCGCCGGCGGCATGCCCATGCGCCTCTCGAGCTATCGCTGCGACGCGACGCCCGCTCGCGAAGGGCGAAACCGTTTTTGGCGCAACTGCGAGCTCGTGCTCGTGAGTCCGCAGGGTGACTCATCGAAGCACCGCTTCTTCGGGAGCATCATCGAGCGGGAGGGGCAGTTCAAGTTCATGAGCTACCGGAACGAATTCTGATCCAGTTTTTCGGTGGGACGGGCGGCGACGTTACCGTCCCGTTACAAAGTCACGGGAGATCCGTGACGGAGTTGGTGGTGATTTGTGGTCGACGGCACTGCCTGGTCTGCTCGCAGGCGCGTCGGGACCTCTCTCAAATCACGACCATCTCGATGACCACTCTCCAGCGTTTCTCCGTTGTCCAGCTCACGGTTGTACGGCTGGCCGCGCTTGGTTCGCTAGCTGTCGGCATCTCCCCGATTCAGGCGGACGCGCAGGACTCCACCGCGTCGCTCCGTTACAAAGGCGTCACCATTACCCCGGGTGGCTTCGTCGCCGCCGAAGGCGTGTGGCGGCAACGTAACATCACGGCCGACATCGGCTCGTCGTACAATGCCATCCCGTTCTCCGGCACGACCAACGGCCATCTCAGTGAAATGCGCCTCACGGGTCGTCAGTCTCGATTGGCCGTCGGGCTCGATGCCAAGGTCAACTCCGCCAAGGTTAACGGCTTCTGGGAGTCCGACTTCCTCGGTGTCGGCACGGCCTCCAACAGCAACGAGAGCAACAGCTATGTGTTGCGACTCCGCCAGTTCTACGGCGCCGCGTCGCTCGCGAATGGATGGACGTTGACCGCAGGCCAGATGTGGTCGTTGGCCACGTCGAACAAGAAGGGCCTCGCGAATCGCTCGGAAGCGGTTCCGGTCACGATCGAAGCACAATACGTGCCGGGGTTCAATTGGGCGCGGCAATTCGGGTTCCGCGCGGTGAAGAACGTCAACAGCGTCGCGTCGTTCGGTGTCGCGGTCGAAGAATCGCAAACGACCTTTGGCGCGCGTAACGCGCCGGCGACGTTCGTGCTCGGGCAGCCGGGGGGCAGTCTGCTCAATGCGACGACCAACTACTCGACGGATGCCGCGCCCGATATCATCGCCAAGTTCGCCATCGACACCAAGCGAATGGGGCACTGGGAGCTCAAGGCCATCGGCCGCGAAATGCGTGACCGCATCGTTGACCCCACCAATGCCACCGGCGGGTCGCGCAACGTCACGAAGTCGGCATTCGGCGTCGGTTTCGGTGCCTACGTGCCCGTGATGCGTGGTTCGCGCGACGTACTCGACATTGGACTCAACGGGCTGGTTGGTCACGGCATTGGTCGTTACGGCTCCGCGCAACTGCCGGACGCGACGGTCGACGCGGAAGGATCGCTCAAGCCAATCAAAGCCGGCCACGCGTTGCTGTCGCTCGAGTCGCATCCAACGGCGAAGCTCGATGTGTACGGCTACGCCGGTGTCGAGTACGCCGACCGGACCGCCTTCATCAACAGCACCGGAAAGGGCGTCGGATACGGCTCGCCACTCAACAACAATGTCGGCTGCGATACGGAAGCGGCGCCGACGAACCAAACCACACCAAACTCGGGCACCTGCAACGCGGACACACGCGCGATTTCGCAAGCCGCGCTCGGGTTTTGGTATCGCTTCTACAAAGGCGCGTCAGGCACAGTGCAGTGGGGCCTTCAATACACGTACACAAGCCGCGACACGTGGAGTGGGCTCGCCGTACAACCGAAGGCAACTGACAACATGGTGTTCGCGTCGTTCCGCTACATCCTGCCGTAATCACGCTACTCACCCATCTCACGACGAATCGACGTATGCGCACTCGATTTGCACGACTCTCGCTCGCCGTACTCGGCACGGCCATCTTGGGCCTCGCCGTTCGACCGCTCGCGGCGCAGGAACTCACTGGTGCGGGTGCCACATTCCCGTATCCGATGTACTCGAAGTGGTTCATCGACTACGCCGCCACCAGCAAAGTCCGGATCAACTATCAGTCGATCGGATCGGGTGGCGGAATTCGCCAGATCTCCGAGCAGACCGTTGACTTTGGCGCCAGTGACGGCCCGATGACCGATGAAGAATTGTCGAAGGCCAAAGGTGGTCCGCTGTTGCACATTCCGACCGTCATGGGTGCGGATGTCGTGGTCTACAATGTGCCCGGTCTCAAAGGCACGTTGAAGCTCAGCGGCGACGTCATCGCCGACATCTTTCTCGGCAAGATCACCAAGTGGAATGATGCGCGTATCACCGCGCTGAATGCCGGCGAGAAGTTGCCGAACCAGGATATTCTGGTTGTGCATCGCAGCGATGGATCGGGCACGACCTACATCTGGACCGATTACCTCTCTGCCGTGAGCCCAGCGTGGGCGGCCGGCCCCGGACGCGGCAAGGACGTGAAGTGGCCCGTCGGTCTGGGTGGCAAAGGCAACGAAGGGGTCGCCGGACAGGTGAAGCAGCTCGCCGGCTCCATCGGATACGTCGAACTCATTTACGCCCGCCAGAACAAGATTCCGTACGCCTCAATCCGTAACGCGTCGGGCACGTTTGTCGATGCCACGATTGCGAGCATCACGGAAGCGGCCGCAGGTGTGGCAAAGGGTTTGCCGAAGAACACGGACTTCCGCGTGTCGATCGTGAACGCGCCGGGCAAGAACGCCTATCCGATTGCGTCGATGACGTGGTTGCTGGTCTACAAGAACCAGCCGAATGCCACCAAGGGCAAGCAACTCGTGGACTTCCTCAAGTGGATGATCACCGACGGCCAGAAGTCGGCGCCCGCGCTCGACTACGCACCGCTGCCGTCGGCCGTGGTGAAGCAGGTTCAGGCGCGAATCGCTGAAATCAAAATCGGCTAACGCGTGTCACGTAACGGTGGATGAATTCTGACGTGAATCAACCAGTACTCGAGCCATCGATCGACGACGACGCGTCCGACCTGGATTCGTCCGCGTTGATCGATGGTGAAGGCTTGCGTGGTGGCGCCATCGTGGACCGCATCTACGACGGCGTCACGACGTTCTTCGCGTTGTGCGTGCCAATCCTGTTGCTCGTGCTGCTCTTTGAAGTGGCGCGCGCCGGGTGGCCGGCGTTTGCGAAGTTCGGTCTCGGATTTCTCTTTACGAGCGACTGGGATCCCGTCAACCTCAAGTTCGGCGCATTGCCCGCTATCTACGGCACGCTCGTGTCGTCGTTCGTGGCCCTGCTGATCGCCACGCCGCTCGCGTTGGGCGTCGCCATCTTCATCGCCGAACTCGCTCCGCCGTGGCTTCGGCGTCCGGTCGGATTCTTTGTCGACTTGCTCGCCGCGATTCCCAGCGTTGTGTATGGACTGTGGGGCATCTTCGTTCTGGTGCCCGCTCTCCGCGAGTATGTCATGCCGTTCCTGCGCGACACGCTGCATCTGGGAGCCACACCGCTTTTTAGCGGGCCCGCCTACGGACCGAGCATGCTCGCCGCCGGCGTCGTGCTCTCGATCATGATCCTGCCCTACATCTCATCGGTGTCGCGAGAAGTGCTGATGGCCGTGCCGCGGTCGCAACGCGAAGCGGCTCTGGCGCTCGGCGCGACGAAGTGGGAAGCGATTCGTGGGGCGGTGCTCCCGTTCGCCAAGTCAGGCATCATTGGCGGCATTATTCTCGGACTCGGTCGCGCACTCGGTGAGACGATGGCCGTCACGATGGTGATTGGTAATCGGCATGAGTTGGCCGCGTCGCTCTTTGCACCCGGCTACACCATCGCATCGCTAATCGCGAACGAGTTCGCGGAGGCGTCCGGTGACTTGCACCTCTCCGCGTTGATGGCGATCGGCTTTGTGTTGTTCCTCATCACGCTGATCATCAACGCCATCGCGCGTTGGCTCGTCTGGCGCACTGCCGCCCAAGCGAAGCGCACCCGATGAGCACCCGCAAACTGCGCCGCCGGCGCTTCGTCAACGTCGTCATGCTTGGCTTACTCAGCCTCTCCGCGCTGATTGCCACCGTGCCGCTCGTGCTCATTCTCTGGCATTTGCTCGCCTCCGGCGCGTCGTCGGTCACACTGTCTTTCTTCACCCACGAGCCGACGTCGGTGGGAACGCCCGGTGGCGGCATGTACAACGCCATCGTCGGCACACTGCTCGTGGTGGCCATGGCAAGCGTGATCGGTCTGCCAGTCGGCGTCGGCGCGGGACTCTATCTCGTGGAACGTCGCGGCACCAAACTCGCGAATACCGTGCGCTTCCTGGCCGACGTGCTGAACGGATTGCCGTCGATCGTAATGGGCATCTTCGCGTGGCAGTTCCTCGTCAAACCGTTTGGCCATTTCTCCGGCATGGCCGGATCGATTGCGCTCGCCGCGATGATGATTCCCATGGTCACGCGAACCACGGAAGAAATGGTATCGCTCGTGCCGACGTCACTTCGCGAAGCCGCGTTGGCGCTCGGTTACTCACGCGCGCGCACGTCGCTGACGGTTGTCCTGCGCACGGCCACGGCCGGTATCGTCACCGGCGCCTTGGTTGCCGTGGCGCGCATCGCCGGCGAAACCGCTCCCCTGCTTTTCACCGCGCTCGGCAATCAGTTCACGTCGTTTTCGCTGTCGAAGCCGATTGCCGCTCTGCCGCTGCAAATCTTCACCTACGCCGTGAGTCCGTATGACGACTGGCACTCCCAAGCGTGGGCTGGCGCCCTCGTACTCATTACTCTCGTCCTACTCATCAGCCTCGCCGCTCGCGCCGCCACCAGAGGTCGAATCGATGTCGGCGGTGACTGAGTCGCGACGCGCGTCTGGCGCGACGGCCTATCTGCGTCCTCGACGCACCGAGCAGACGCCCGAGCCATCCGCGCGTCCACGCGTGGAAATCGAGCAACTCTCGGCCCTCTTCGGACGCACGGTTGCCGTCAAGAACGTGTCGATGACACTGCTCGACCGCCGAGTGACTGCGATCATCGGACCATCGGGCTGCGGCAAGTCGACGTTCCTGCGTTGCCTGAATCGCATGCACGAAACCGTCGGCACCGCATCGGTTCGCGGCCGCGTTCGACTCGATGGGCACGACATCTACGCTTCGGGCACGAACCCCGCGTCGGTGCGCAAACATATCGGCATGGTATTCCAGAAGCCGACGCCGTTTCCAACGATGTCCATTCGTGACAACGTCTCGGCCGGCGTTCGCGTGGCCAACGAGCAAGCGCTGTCGCGGGCCGATATCGACGTGATTGTGGAGCGCGCGCTGCGCCGCTCTGCACTCTGGGAAGAAGTGAAAGATCGTCTCGATGCCAGCGCCATTGGCCTGTCGGGCGGCCAGCAGCAGCGCCTCTGCGTCGCACGTGCGCTGGCCACCGAGCCCGACGTGTTGCTGCTCGACGAGCCCACCGCTTCTCTCGATCCCATCAGCACTCAGCGCATCGAAGAGCTGGTGTGGGAGCTCAGAGCGGACATGACGGTGGTCATCGTTACGCACAACATGCAGCAGGCCGCGCGCGTCTCCGATACCACGGCGTTCTTCCTTCACGGGGAGATGATCGAGTTCTCACCCACGGACAAGATCTTCACCACGCCGCGCGATGAACGAACCGAAGCGTATATCACGGGACGTTTTGGATGACGACCACCGCGGCCCCACCAACGTCAATGTTGTCCGCCCGCGACTACTCGTTCTGGTACGGGCAGAAGCAAGCGCTGTTCAACGTGGATCTCGACATTCATGCCAAGTCGATCACGGCCTTCATCGGTCCGTCCGGCTGCGGCAAGTCAACGTTTTTGCGCTCCATCAACCGGCTCAACGACACCATCATCGGCACGCGCCACGAAGGTGAGATTCTGCTGGACGGCGTTGACATCTACGATGCCGGGCGCGACGTCGTCGCGCTGCGGCAACGGGCTGGCATGGTGTTTCAACGCTGGAATTGCTTTCCCAAGTCGATTTACGATAACGTCGCCTTCGGCCCGCGCATCAACGGCGAGAGCGACCGCGCGGCGCTCGACGACATCGTGCAGAGTGCGCTGCGGCGCGCCGCACTCTGGGATGAGGTCAAAGATCGGTTGCGGCAAAGCGCAACGTCGCTGTCTGGCGGCCAGCAGCAGCGCCTGTGCATTGCCCGCGCGCTCGCCAATAACCCGGAAGTCTTGTTGCTCGACGAGCCGTGCTCGGCACTCGACCCAATCGCCACCCAGCGCATCGAAGAGCTCCTGGTTGAGCTGAAGAAGGATCTGACCGTCGTGATCGTGACGCACAACCTGCAACAAGCCGCCCGCGTGTCCGATCGGACCGCGTTCTTCTACATGGGTAAGCTCATCGAGTGCGCGCCCACCACGCAGCTCTTCACCAGTCCGCAACAGGAACGTACTGAGGCGTACGTGACGGGGAGATTCGGATGACCAACGAAACCGAGCGCCCAAGCCAAGACGAGTCGCCCGACCAGACGGCCTCACCGAGTGGCTTTCGCCACTTTCACGATCAACTGAACGATCTCAAGGCGCGTTTGTCGACGATGTCGGAGCGCGCCGAGGCGGCGGTCGAACTGGCCGTCACCGCACTGCGCCGACGCGACGCGTCGATGGCGGAACTCGTTCTGCGCGGCGACGCGGACATCGACGATCTGGAGCTCGAGGTCGAGCAACTCGCCATCTCTCTGCTCGCCTTGCAGCAGCCAATGGCGCGCGACCTGCGCTTCCTCGTCAGCGTCATCAAAATCTCGAGCGATCTGGAACGCGTTGGCGATCACGCGGTGAACATCGCGCAGTCGGCACGACGCCTCTCGGAAATGCGCGCGGACCTTCCCACCCAACCGCAGCTCGACGACATGGCCGTGCGGGCCCGTCGGATGCTCAGTGAAGGGCTCGATGCGTTCGTGCGCGCCGACGGTGCGCTCGGCCGCGCGGTCTGTCAGGCCGACGATGCAGTCGATGCGCTCAATGGCGCGGTCTTTCGCGTCTTGCTGACGCACATGATGGAAGATCCGCGTACCATCACGCCCGCCATCGAGTTTCTCCTGGTCAGCCGCAACCTCGAGCGGGTGGCGGATCTCGCCACGAACATCGCCGAGGATGCCGTGTTCCTGGCCGAAGGCACCCAGATCAAACATCACGCCGAACACCGCGGCGGACGCGTCTGACCAACGGACGCGCCGCCGGTAGCTGACGAACCCACTCGCCGCGCATATGTTGCGGGGGATCAGTTACCCCCGCCACACTTCACGCTTCCGATTGATGGCAGACGGTGCTCGCGGCCACCGACATTTTCATGAAGAACTGGCGACGCTGACGCGCCAGTTGCTGGAGATGTCTGAGCGCGCCGAGTCGCTGGTCGACCTGGCGGTGCAGTCGCTGAACGAGCGCGACCGGGAAAAGGCCAATGCGGTGATCGAAGGGGATCGCGCGCTCGACATTCTCGAAGTCGAGACGGAGAATCTGGCCATCTCGCAGCTAGCGCTGCAGCAGCCGATGGCGCGTGACCTGCGCTTCCTCATCGGCGCTATCAAAATCACCAGCGATCTCGAACGCGTCGGCGACCATGCCGTCAACATCGCGCAGTGCACCCTGCGACTGATCGACGGCGGACATGCGCTGCCGCCGGTGCCGGCGCTCAGCGAAATGGCCCGTCGTGCGCGCAGTATGCTCAGTGATTCGCTCGACGCCTTTATTCGCGTCGACGGTGCGCTCGGACGCGCGGTCGGCAAAGCCGATTCGCTGGTCGACTCGATGCACGAAGGCGTCTTTCGTCTGCTGCTCACCTACATGATGGGCGATCCGCGAATGATCTCGCCTTCGCTGGAGTTGTTGCTGGTGAGCCGCAATCTCGAACGAGTCGCTGATCTGGCAACCAACATCGGTGAGGACGCGGTCTACCTGGCCGAGGGCAAACAGATTCGCCACCGGTATGACGAGCACGACGAAGCGCCTTCGGACCATCCCGTTCGCTCGTCGGACCAACCACCGACATGACCTCCCGGACGCTCTCGCCCGCCTTCGGCAGCCCGCAGGTCGCGGACCAGCGCATCGCGGCCATCGATATCGGCTCGAACTCCGTTCGACAGATCGTGGCCGATGTGTCGCCCACCGGACAGATCCGCGTGGTCGATGAAATGAAGGCCATGCCGCGACTCGGCGAAGGGCTTGAGCGAACAGGCGCCCTCGGCCAAACCGCGTTCGACACGGCCTTGGCGGCCGTTCAGCGAATGGTGATGTTGGCGCGACAGCTTGGCGCCGTTCGCGTGGAGATCGTCGCCACAAGCGCGGTGCGCGACGCCAGCAATGGTTTGGAGTTCACCTCACGAGTGCAGTCGCTCACGGGCATTGAGGTGCGCGTGCTCAGCGGCGATCAGGAAGCGCTGCTCTGTTATCGCAGCGCGCTGGCGCACTTCGAACTCGGTGCCGGTCGACATCTGGTCATGGATATCGGCGGTGGTTCACTCGAAATCGTCCTCGCGAAAGACGGACTAATCGAGCGTGTCGCATCTCTGCCCTTTGGCGCGGTGCGACTGACCGAACGATTCCTGACCCCTATCGTCAAACCGCGTGCCGTACGCCAACTGCGCGAACATGTCCGCGAAGGACTGAAAAAGGCGTCGCCGGTGAAAGACTGGCGCGGTGCCCACGTCATCGGGTCGGGCGGCACGTTTACCAACCTCGCCGGCATCCTGCTTTCCCGACAAGGATTGACCACCAGCTCGCCGCACGGCACCAAAGTTTCGCGCGTGGAGCTTGAGCATGTGCTCGATTGGCTGCAACGGCTCGATCCGGACGAGCGCGCTCAGGTGCCTGGCCTGAACCCAGCGCGATCGGACATCATCGTGGCTGGACTGGCGACGGCAGCCGAAGTGCTCGCTCGATTCGATGCGCGCGACGTCGTCAGCTCGGGATACGGCATTCGCGAAGGCTTGCTCCTCGAATCGGCGCGGGTCACTCCGGTGGTGGCCGATCCGGGTGCCGCGCGCGAACGATCAGTTCGCGAGTTCGCTGAGCGCTGCCACTACGAAGAGCCACACGCGCGGCAGGTGCAGATGCTGTCGCTTCAGCTCTTCGATTCCTTGGCACCGCGCCTCGGACTTGGCGCGGTAGACCGCCGCATTCTGAGCGACGCCGCGCTACTGCATGACGTCGGTTACCACATCAACTACGAGAATCACCACAAGCACTCGTTCCACCTGATTTCACACGCGGAGCTGCTCGGCATGACCCCGGCGGAGCAGATTGCCATCGCGCATGTCGCGCGCTATCACCGCGGCGCGGCCCCCAAGCGCAAGCATCGTGGCTTTGCGCAGCTCGATCGCGTGCTTCGTGAGCGCATCGTAAAACTGTCGGCGTTGCTCCGATTTGCCGATGGACTCGATCGTGGTCACGTCGGTGCCGTCGGGCGCCTCCGGGTTCGCTGGACCGCCGACGCGGTGCGCGTCACGGTTTCTGAAGCCGAGGGGGCCACCAACGTGCGTCTCGAATGCTGGGGCGGAGCCCGAAAGCGCGGCCTGCTCGAACACGTGCTCGGCCGCGAAATCGTGGTTGTCGCCCCTGATGGCACGGTCGTCACGTTCGATGAGGGCGACGGAGAGTAGCGCCCGCGCGGCGCTCAACATCGCCGCAGTCGTAACTGATTTGTAACAACGGTAAACGTATTGTCACCAAAACACAGAATGGTGGGCTGAGATTGTAAAATCACGCGTCGTGTTGCGACCCTCCCGATACCAACGCGTTTCCGAGCCTTTACACATGAATCGTCCATCCCGCGTTCGCTTCATTGTCGGCGTTCTACTGTCTGCTTTAGCTCCAAGCGCGCTTCGCGCGCAGTCCTCGGCCGGCTCTGCCTGGTACGAGAAACTCCGCATTCGCGGATACGCCCAAATCCGCTACAATCGGCTCCTCGAATCCAACGACTCGCTGCAGTGCGAGCAGTGCGATCGCAGCTGGGGCGAGAATGGCGGCGTCTTCATCCGTCGGGCCCGCGTCGTGCTTCAGGGGCAAGTGCATCCGCGCGTGTTCGTCTACGTGCAGCCAGACTTCTCCAGCACCGCCGGCACAACGGGCAATGTGGTGCAGCTGCGCGACCTGTACATCGACGTCGGTCTCGACGCCAAGAATGAGTATCGCCTGCGCGTCGGCCAAAGCAAAATTCCATTCAGCTTCGAGAACTTGCAGAGCAGTCAAAATCGGCTGCCGCTCGATCGCGCCGACGCAACCAACAGCGCGCACGCCAACGAGCGCGACATCGGTGCGTTTCTGTTGTGGGCGCCCAAGCACATCCGCGACCGTTTCAGCGCGCTGGTCAACGACAACCTGAAAGGCAGCGGCGACTACGGCGTCTTCGCCATTGGCGCGTTCAATGGTCAAACGGCCAATCGCCCGGAATCGAACAACTCACTGCACGTGGTGGCGCGCGCGTCGTATCCAATCGCTGTCGGCAGTCAGATAGTTGAACCGGGCATCGCCGGATACAGCGGCCGATATGTCGTAACGTCCGATCAACGCACGGCGGGCGTGAAAGGCGCCAGCGATTGGAGTTATCGCGACGAGCGCGCAGTCGCGTCGGTGTCGCTCGCTCCGAAGCCCTTCGGTCTGCTGGCGGAGTACAACATCGGGCGCGGGCCGGAGTACGATCCTGTCACAGATCGCATCGATCTCAAGCCGCTGCACGGCGGGTTTCTAACCGCGACGTATCAGGTGAGGAAGGGGCGCCACGTGCTCTTCCCGTTCGCGCGCTATCAGGTGTACGAGGGTGGCAAGAAACACGAGCGCGACGCGCGCAGCTACTCGGTGAAGGACTTCGAGGCCGGCGTGGAGTGGCAGCCCAACTCAAGTCTCGAGTTTGTTGCCGAGTTTTATCGCGGTGACCGTCGATTTGAAGACAAGCTACGTCCGCTGAATCGCCAGCGCGGGCACCTGCTGCGTTTGCAAACCCAGGTCAATTTCTAATCCCATTACACTCCACGCGCTGACGCGCTGACGCGCGCGCAGTTCCGACAACGCGCGCGTCAGCTGCCGTCGACCACCGGATTCGTCCGCCCTTTCCCTTCGGTGCGAGCGTGGCCGCGCGGCTTACGCGGCTGCCGCCGCGGCGACGTGCCAGCACGCGACTCGGCAACCAAACCCCACGGCTCGCGCATGAACGTCAACTGCGTGGCACGAACCGTTGCCGTACCCGGTTCGCGGCGACAATACCGCCCATCGGACTGCAACTCCCACGACTGTCGATTGTCCGACAGGCAGGTTTCTAACAGCGATTGCAGCCGGCGATGCCACTGCGCGTCTTCGACCGGCGCCATGGCCTCCACGCGCCGGTCCAGATTACGTGGCATCCAGTCCGCCGAGCCAAAGTAGTACTCGGGCGTACCACCGTTGGCGAAGTACTGAACGCGCGAGTGCTCGAGGAACCGACCAATGATCGAGATCACGCGAATACGCTCGCTCACTTG
Organism: uncultured Gemmatimonadaceae bacterium; assembly: GCA_966096095.1. Taxonomy (GTDB): domain Bacteria; phylum Gemmatimonadota; class Gemmatimonadetes; order Gemmatimonadales; family Gemmatimonadaceae; genus Gemmatimonas. The sequence continues at coordinate 71,523 of CBHTUR010000015.1, forward strand.
CGGCACTCCGGGCACGAGGCAGCAAATGCCGCGAATAATCAGATCGATTTCCACGCCCGCCTGCGAAGCACGATACAACGCCGCGATGATCTCCGGATCGACCAGCGCATTCATCTTCGCGATGATCTTGCCGCCTCGCCCGGCCTTCGCGTGCGCGGTCTCACGCTCTATGAGATCCAGCGTGCGCTCGCGGAGATTACCGGGCGCGACCAGCAATTTTCGATAGCGCTTAAGACGCGAAACTCCCGTGAGCGAATTGAACAAATCGGTCAGGTCGGCACCGATTTCGGGGTTGCACGTGAACAGACCCAGGTCGGTATAAACGCGCGCGGTTTGCGAATTGTAGTTCCCGGTGCCGATATGCACGTATCGACGAATGCCGTCCGCATCGCGACGCACCACCAGCGCAGTCTTGGCGTGGGTTTTGAGCCCAGGCAAGCCGTACGCTACGTGAATGCCATAGCTTTCCATCGTGCGCGCGAACGTGATGTTGTTCTGTTCATCGAAACGCGCCTGCAGTTCGATCAGCACTGCCACCTGCTTGCCCTGCTCAGCCGCCTCCGTCAGCGCGCGAACAATTGCGGTGTCACCAGACGTCCGATACAGCGTGAGTTTGATCGCCAGCACCTGCGGGTCGTGCGCGGCCAGCTCGAGAAACGCCTCCACCGACGCACTGAACGACTCGTACGGGTGATGCACGAGCAGGTCGCGCTCGCGGATGGCATCAAAGAGATTCTTTCCGTCGCGCAGCGCGGGAGGCACCGTCGGCTTGAACGGTGGGTCGTGCAGTTCCGGCGCATCAATGCTGCACAGCGCCATCAGGTCGCCCAACTCCATCAAATCGTCGACCGCGTGAACATCGCCGGCCGTCAGCGGTGCCACCGCTTGCGTTTCGCTCGCGCCCAATTCGTCTAACAGCAGGTCGCGCATCGACGTCGGCATGTCGCGCGAGACCTCCAGTCGAACCACTTCGCCGAACCGACGCTGAAACACCTGCTGTTCGATGGTCTCGAGCAGATCCTCCGGCTGATCGATCTGTCCGAGATCGAGATCGGAGTACCGTGTAATGCGGAACGTGTGCCAGCGGGCAACCGTGAGCCCCGGGAACAGCGCATCCAGATGCGCACCAATCACTTCTTCGAGTGGAACGAACCGGTTCTCGCGCCCTGCGTTGACCCAGCGCGGCAGCGATCGCGGAACCTTCACTCGCGCGAAGTGCTCCACGTTGGTCTGGGGGTCGCGAATCTCTACCGCCAACGAGAGCGACAGGTTCGAGATATAGGGGAACGGATGCCCCGGATCGACCGCCAGTGGCGTGAGCACCGGAAACACCTGCGACTCGAAGTACGCGGTGACGGCCTGCCGTTCAGCGTCACTCAGCTCCGACATCGACAATACCTGAATACCACGCGTCGCCAGCGCGGGCCACAACTGTTCGCGCAGCACGGTGCGTCGACGTTCAAGCAGTTCCGACACGCGCTCGCGAATGGCAACCAGCTGTTCCGACGGCGAGAGCGGATCGGGAGCATACTGCGGCGCGCCCGCAGCCACCTTACGCCGCAAGCCCGCCACTCGCACCATGTAGAACTCGTCGAGATTCGTGCTGAAGATGGCCAGAAACTTGAGCCGCTCCAGCAGCGGCACTCGCTCATCGAGCGCCTCGGCAAGCACTCTCGCGTTGAACTCAAGCCAACTGAGCTCGCGATTCAGATATGGAAATGGAAGCGATGTCACGATTGCGCCGGGAGTGCCGTCGGCGACGGGCGCCGACGGCAGTGAGTCACATCAGAGCGTGACGAAGGCGGCCAGCACGCGGTAGACCACGGCCGCCATCAGCGCCGAAGCCGGAATCGTGATGAGCCACGCCCACACAATGCGACTCGCCAATCCCCAACGAACCGCGGACAACCGATTCGTTGCGCCAACGCCGACGATCGCTCCGGTAATCGTGTGCGTCGTGCTGACGGGAATTCCCAACTTCGTGGCCGTCAGGATAACGAGCGCACCACCGGTTTCTGCGCAGAAACCACCGACGGGGCGCAGCTTCGTGATGCGCGTGCCCATCGTGTGAACAATCCGCCAGCCGCCGAACAACGTGCCCAGGGAAATGCAGGTGTACGCTCCAAGCTCGACCCACACGGGGATCGTGTCGAATGACTTCACGTAGAGTTGACTCTGCCACCCGGTCGCGTTGGCGAACAGGCTTTGCGACGCCACGAGCAGGCCTACGATGATACCCATCGTCTTCTGCGCGTCGTTGCCGCCGTGCGCCAATGATAACAGCGCCGAGCTGGTCATCTGAGCCACACGGAAGAATCGTGACGTACCTGTGTGCGAAGCTTTACGAAACAGTGTCATCACCAGCACCATGAGCAGAAAGCCCACGAGCATGCCGAGCGACGGCGAAACCACGATCGCCGTCAGCGTTTCGATCCACTTCTTGCCCCACAGCAACGCAACCAGCCCGGCCTTCGACACCGCCGCGCCCGCATAGCCGCCGATCAGGGCGTGCGAAGAACTCGACGGAATGCCGAACCACCACGTGATGAGGTTCCACGTAATGGCACCAACCAGCCCGCCAAGAATCACGAGCGGGTCGACGACTTTCACGTCGATGAATCCGCCACCAACCGCTTTTGCTACCGAGTTTCCGACCACGAAGAGCGCCGCAAAGTTGAAGAACGCGGCCCACACAACAGCGGCCAGCGGGCTCAGCACTCGGGTGCCAACGATTGTCGCAATCGAGTTGGCGGAATCGTGGAAGCCGTTGATGAAATCGAACGCCAACGCCACCACGATGATGCACAGAATGAAGGTGACCACGAGTCGTCAGCTGTTCTTGAGAGCAATACTCTCGAGGACGTTTGACACATCGTCGCACTCGTCGATGGCGTGCTCCAGCGCATCGAAGATTTCCTTCCACTTCAGCACTTCGATCGCCGGTTGCTCGACGGTGAACAGATTGCCCACACAGTCTGCGTAGAGCGCGTCGCCTTCCTCTTCCAGCGCTTTGATCTTGCGGCTGTGCTCGGCCATCTTCTTCGGCTTCTGCACGTCGATCACCGCCTCAAGAATCTCCAGGCTCGCGCGCTGGATGACATCGGCCATCTGGATGCCGCCCTGGCGCACGTCGGTCACGCGGAACATCACCACGCGCCGCGCCGCGCCGTTCACGATATCAATCACGTTATCGAGCCGCTTCGCCAGCGCATGAATGTCTTCGCGATCAAGCGGCGTCACGAAGCTGGTGTCGATGCGTTGATTGATCAGGTGCACAATGTGATCGCCGTCGGTCTCAACCTTCTTGATGCTGACCGCAATGCGGCCGGCATCCTGAGGGTTCTCGAGCAGCGTCTTCAGCAGCCGCGCCGACTCACCGATGTACTCGGCCAGTTGGCGAAAGTGATCAAAAAAGGTCTCGTCTTTCGAAAACAGCTTCACGGTTCGGTTGGCTGAGGGAAAGTGATGCAAGCACGTGTTCGGCTACGCTGGCGAGTGCGCTTGGTCATCAGCTCCACCGCTCGTTACCGAACGGAGACGAAGGTAACGATCACGAAGACGGCACGCGAATGTGGCGAATTGGCGACAGCATCATGCACGAAGGCCAACCTCGCGAAATCCGGATGGCGCAGATCGCTCGCGAACGGTTCAGGACCAAACCATTTTCGCATCGGAGCCGAGTCGCCGCCGCCGCAGATATTCGGGATTGCGGAAGACCCGCACGAGCAACAAACCGGCGACAAAGCCGCCGATGTGCGCCCACACCGCCACGCCGCCTCCCACATCCCGGTCAAACGGACGCAACTGTGGGAGCCCGGTCAGCAGCTGCGATCCGAACCACAAAATCAGAATGGCCCAGGCGGGCACGCGGAAGATGAAGATCGGGGGAAAGTAGGTACGCACGCTCACTCGCGGGTACAGCAGGAGGTACGCGCCCATGATTCCGGAAATCGCGCCCGATGCCCCCACCGTCGGCACCGGAGAGGCCGGAGAAACAGCAATGTGCGCTGCCGCCGCGATCACACCGGTGAGCAGGTAGAAGGCGAGAAACCGGCTGCGCCCCATGCTGTCTTCGACGTTATTGCCGAAGACCCAGAGATAGAGTGAGTTGCCGATGATGTGGCTCCAACTGCCGTGCAGAAAAATCGAAAGCACCGGCGTGAGCCAGTTGATCGGCTCGTTGTCCACGATGCAGGATGCGGCCTGCCCGTTGATCAGACCCAAAGGCACCCCTTGGCCGAGGGGCGCCAGGTGCGTCAGCTCACCCGGCACGAGGCCAAGGTTGCAGACGCTAATCGCCACCGCGTTCGGGTTACCAGCCCCCTGTACCAGAATCCAAACCGCCCAGGTGACCACAAGAATCGCGATGGTCATCACCGGCGTTCGCAGCGTCGGATTGTCGTCAGCGATTGGAAACATCAGGCGCTCGGTGAGAGGGCATCCATGACAGCCATACGGTGCCGAAAAGGCAGACTGTCATCACGACAGCCGATTCCCGGCAGAGATTGTGCCGAATTGCGCCGCTCCGGCAGCACATTTTCGGCCCACCCCTTGCCATATGCACGATCCATGCGGCGGTCGCAATAGGGTTTGCCTGCCCTCCGGCTGGATGGCCGTTGGGCGCCGACGCGGATCTCCATACCCAACGAGACAGCAATGGCTGAGAAAGTTATCGGGATCGACCTGGGCACCACCAACTCCGTGGTTTCGGTGCTGGAGGGCGGCGACCCAGTCGTAATCCCCAACGCCGAGGGCGGCCGGACGACGCCGTCCGTGGTCGGCTTTACCAAGGACGGTGAGCGTCTGGTCGGCCAGATCGCCAAGCGCCAGGCCGTCACCAATCCGCAAAACACGATCTTCTCGATCAAGCGCTTTATGGGCCGTCGCGTAGCCGAAGCGCAGAGCGAGCAGTCGCGCGTTCCATACAAGATTGTCGCTGGCCCGAACGACGTGGCCGCCGTTGAAGTGGGCGGTAAGCGGTACACGCCCCCCGAAGTCTCCGCGATGATTCTCCAAAAGATGAAGCAGACCGCGGAAGACTACCTCGGCCACACGGTGACCAAGGCGGTTATCACCGTTCCCGCGTACTTCAACGACGCGCAGCGGCAGGCCACCAAGGACGCGGGCAAGATCGCCGGCCTCGAGGTGCTCCGCATCATCAACGAGCCTACGGCCGCCGCGCTCGCCTACGGCCTCGACAAGAACAAGAAGAAAGACGAAAAGGTCGCGGTATTCGACCTCGGCGGCGGCACGTACGACATCTCGATTCTCGAGCTGTACGACGTTGACGGCACGCGCCAGTTCGAAGTGAAGTCGACCAACGGTGATACGCACTTGGGCGGCGATGACTTCGACCAGCGCGTGATGGATTGGCTCGTCGCCGAGTTCAAGCGCGATCAGGCCATCGACCTTTCGAAAGATCCGATGGCGATTCAGCGCCTCAAGGAAGCCGCGGAAAAGGCGAAGATGGAGCTGTCGAGCGCGAACAGCACCGACATCAACCTGCCGTTCATTACCGCCGATCAGTCGGGGCCCAAGCACCTCAACTACTCGCTGACACGCGCCAAGTTCGAGCAACTCGTTGATGATCTCATTCAGCGCACGCTTGAACCGATGAAGCAGGCGCTCAAGGACGCGGGCATGCAGCCGAGCGAAGTCGACGAAGTCATTCTCGTCGGCGGCTCAACGCGTATTCCGAAGATTCAGCAGGTCGTGAAGGAGTACTTCGGCAAGGAACCCAACAAGGGTGTGAACCCAGACGAAGTCGTGGCCGTTGGCGCGGCGATTCAGGGTGCCGTGCTCACCGGCGAGCAGAAGGACGTCCTGTTGCTCGATGTCACACCGCTGTCACTCGGTATCGAAACGTTGGGCGGCGTGATGACGGTGCTCATTCCGCGCAACACTACGATTCCGACCAAGAAAGCCGAGACCTTCTCCACCGCCGACGACAATCAGACGACGGTCGAAATTCACGTGCTGCAGGGTGAGCGCGATCTCGCGATCTACAATCGCACGATCGGCAAATTCCAGCTCACCGGTATTCCGCCCGCTCCGCGAGGCATGCCGCAAGTGGAAGTCACCTTCGACATCGATGCGAACGGCATTCTCCACGTGACCGCGCGCGATAAGGCGTCGGGCAAGGAGCAGAAGATCCGTATCGAAGCGTCGAGCGGCTTGTCGGATTCCGAGATCGACAAGATGGTCAAGGATGCCGAGAAGAACGCGGCCGAAGACAAGAAGCGTCGCGAAGAGATCGAAATTCGCAATCGACTCGATTCGCAGACCTACGAAGTCGAAAAGAACGTCAAGGAGTGGGGCGACAAGGTGTCGGCCGATCTCAAGACGCGCATCGACGCGTCGATCGAACGGTCACGCAAGGCGCTTCGCGGTGACGACATGAACGAGATCCGCGCGGCTCAGGAAGAGTTGAGCAAGGCGTACAGCGAAGCGGGTCAGGCGTTCTATCAACAGCAGCAGTCGGCGAGCGAAAGCGCACCGGCTGGTGGCGAGTCGGCGGAAGCCCCGGCCTCGGGCGGCGCCAAGGCCGAAGAAGTGGCCGAAGCTGACTACGAAATCGTCGACGACAAGAAGTAGGACGCCTCGCAAGGGCGCACTGTGAAGTTGCGACGATCGAAAGGAAACACCGGAGGCCTCTTCGGTGTCTGACAAAACGGAGGCCGACCGGCGAGATTAGGTCGGCCTCCGTTCGTTCCCAGTGGGTGGTCCCGTCACTCCCGCATTCCTGTACGACCTCTGCTCCAACGGTGCATCAACATGTCTGTACGATTCTCTCGTTTTCGCTTCGCCACGGCCGCGGGCCTGAGCTTCGTCCTCGGAGTGTTTTTCGCCTCCAGCATGGACTGGACCAAATTGAGCTGGGCGCAGAATTCGCCAGCCACCAAGCAGGTGACCGTGCGAGGTCCTGGCTTTTCTGATGGCGCGTCATTCGCGGACATTGCCGAACGCGTCACGCCCGCCGTCGTTGCGGTGAACACCACTCGCAACGCGCGTCCGCAGGCGCGCATTCGCGGGCGCGTGCCGCAGGGCATGGAAGATTTTCTCAATCAGTTTGGCGGCGACGCGCAGCCGCGTCAGCAGCGCGGTGAAGGTTCGGGTTTCATTCTCACCAGCGACGGCTACATCGTCACCAACAACCATGTCGTTGCCGAAGCCGATCAGGTGCAGATCGTGCTCAGCGACGGCCGCTCGTTCAAAGCCAAAGTGGTTGGCACGGATTCCACCACCGACGTGGCGGTCGTGAAGATCGACGCGAAGGGTCTGCCCACGCTGCCGGTTGGTAACGACGAAACCACGCGCATCGGCGATTGGGTGCTCGCAATCGGCAATCCGCTCGGTCTCGATTTCACCGTCACGGCCGGCATCATCTCGGCCAAAGGTCGCGGCCGCGAAATCGATTTGCCTAACTCAGGCGGCTTCACCATCAGCGATTTCATCCAGACCGACGCCGCCATTAATCCAGGCAACTCGGGTGGTCCGCTGGTGAACCTGCGCGGTGAGGTGATCGGTCTCAACAGCGCGATCGCGTCACAGACTGGCTTTTACTCGGGTTACGGATTCGCCATTCCGGTCACGCTCGTGAAGAACGTGGCCGACATGCTCATTAAGGACGGACGCGTGCGTCTGCCGGTCATGGGTGTGCAAGTGGCGCCGCTCGATCCAGAAGACGCGGGCATCAACGGTTTGGCCAAAGTCGCTGGCGTGAAAATCGGCGCGTTCACGCCGCCCGACGGCGGCCCCGCGCGCGGCGCTGGGATGGAAGTCGGCGACGTCATTGTGGCCATCGATGGGAAACCGGTCGAGCGCGTCAGCTCGCTGCAGCGCATCGTACGCGGACACCAGATCGGTGATCAGGTCACTGTCGACGTGATGCGTTACGGCAGCAAGAAGACCTTCAAGGTGAAGCTCACTGAAGCCGAGGCCTTGAGTCGTGTCGCCGCCGCGTCGCCGGTCGCGCCGAAGGAAGTGCCGAGTGCCGGTAAACTGGGCATCGGCGTCGAGCCGATCACCGCCGATCTCGTCAAGCGACTGGGACTCCCCGCCGAGAAGGGCGGTGTCCGAGTAGGCGAAGTGAATCAGGACGGACCGGCCAAGGACAAGCTGATTCCGGGTTCCGACGTGATCACGGACGTGCTCTACCCTGCCCCGCGTCGCGCTATCAAGAGCGTGGCCGATCTCGAGGCGGTCGTGAAGGGACTCAAGACTGGTGACTACGTCAGCCTGATGGTCTACAACATCGGCCAGAACGGTGGCAGTCGCGTGGTCAACATTCGAATCGGCGAATAATCAGACGGGCTCGCAACGTCTCCTCGGCGGAGGTCGGATTTCGGTCCGGCCTCCGCCGATTGCGTTTTATCATTGGTGACGGCGCACGAGCGACCTATCTTGCGCCCAGGGTTAGCAGGTCAGGCGGACGTGGCGAAATTGGTAGACGCGCCAGCCTTAGGAGCTGGTGGGGTAACCCATCCCGGTTCGAGTCCGGGCGTTCGCATTGTGGTGAGCCTTGCGGCATGTGTCACGTTTTCTTTACACATGTTGTGTAATGACTAGTTGACAGTTTCGGCACCGCGCGCCACTATAGCTCAGACGATCACGCTGGCTGTAGATGCGGGCGCAGCGCGATGGCGCGGAATGCGGGGCCGCGGGCGCAGATTCTTGGAACCCGTGGCAGGTGATGGCGTTGAGGCCGAGGAGGTTTGCGCTGACTTTATCGGCGCGGACCAAACTCGATTCCGTTCACGGTGTGACGGCGAGGCGTGTCTGCCTTCGTCCGTCATTTTGCTCAGGTGCTGCAAGATGGTCGCCTTCTCGCCCCTCCCAACCTCTGCATGATCCTTCGCGCTACCGAGGCTGAGTCGTCTGTCAGCGGGCGTGATAACGCCGCGCGGGAGAACGATGCGCGCGAATGCGAGCGGATCACGCATTCGCACGCGCGCACCTTCTCCCTGGCCAGCAAACTGCTGCCGACAGACAAGCGGCGCGCTGCTTACGCGCTCTACGCGTTCTGCCGCATCGCGGATGATCTGGTCGACCAAGCCGATGCTGGCAGTGGACGTGCACCGGCGTTGGCCGAGCAACTCGACGCGTACCGCGCGCAACTGCAGTCGGCGCTCGATGGGCGCCCGAGCGGCCCGATCTTTCGCGAAGTGGCGTGGGTTGCCGAGACCTATCAAGTGTCTCCCGCTCCGCTGTTTGAACTGCTCGACGGCGTCGCGCGTGATCTGGTGGCAACCACGTATCAGAACTGGCACGAGCTGGAGCGATACTGCGAGGGTGTCGCCAGTTCGGTCGGCGAGATGTGCACGTATGTGTTTGGTGTGCCGGCGGGACCCACCATGCGAACGCACGCCATCAAGTACGCGCGCACGCTCGGCACGGCCATGCAACTGACCAACATTCTGCGCGATGTCGGCGAGGACGCACTGCGCGGCCGTTGCTACCTCCCCGCCGAAGATTTGGCTCGCTTCGGCCTCTCGCCCGAGGACGTGCTGTCGAACCGCGCGCTGACGCTTCGCGGCTGGCGGCCGATGATGCAATACGAAGTCGGGCGTGCGCGCGCGTTGTACGACGCGGCACTGCCGGGCATCGCGTTGCTCGCACCCGATGCCCAACGCTGCGCGGCCGCCTGCGCAACGGGTTACGCTGGAATTCTCACGGCCATCGAAGCGCAAGACTACGACACGATCACCACGCGTGCGCGGCTCGGCAAACTGGCTCGGGTCGGCATTCTCTGGAACGCCTGGCGCTATCGCGCGGAGCGTCCGGATCTGTCAGCGCTCGGGCACGGACCGCGTGTGGTATGGGAACCATTGCCACACACGAGCGCCGACCGTCTTCTGACCCAAGCGTAACGCGTCGTATGGCTGCCTCCGCGTCCACGACCTTTGCTTCGGACACCAACGCGATCGTGAGCGACCCCGTCGCCGCGCGCGAAACGCTGTTGCGCGTAGCGTTCTTTGCGCTGATGGCGCACGCCGCATTCTCCGCGTTCTCGGCGTTTGCGTTCTCGACATTTCTGATTCCGCCGTATCCGGCGTGGCTGCAGACGCCGTCGAATCAGGCGGTCATGCGGGTCGGATACACCTACGGCGGTCAGACAACGGTGGTACTCGGAGCAGTGGCCGGCTTCGCATTTCTCGCCGCCTGCATCGGCATGTCGCGCACCTGGCTCGTGTTCGGCGTCGCGTTCGTGCTGTCGCTCGCCTCCGAGCTGACCGGCACGAGCACGGGATTGCCGTTCGGCGTGTACGGCTACACGGACCAACTCGGTTATAAAATCGCCGGATTGGTGCCCTTCAACATCCCGACGTCGTGGTTCTACATGCTGGTGGCATCTCTCGCGATTTGCGGGCGCTTCTTGCCGGCCAAAGATGACGCGACCTCAAAGTGGTGGTGGGCATTCGTTGGCGGTCTCGTACTGACCGCGTGGGATGTGTCGATGGATCCCGCGATGGTGAAGACAACGCACTGGCTCTGGTCTGTGCCGGACCTGTCGCGCGCTTCCGCACTGTCACGTTTCATCGGCACGCCGTTCTTCTTCGGCATGCCATTAACGAATTGGTTGGGGTGGCTGCTCACCGGAATTCTGGTGGCTCGGGCGATGCTGGCAATCGTTCCTCCTTCAACCTGGGTTCGCGTCGTCTCGCCAGAGCGATTGCCACTCTGGCTCTACGCGGTGAATGGGCTCCTCCCGTTAGCGATCTGCTTTGCGCAGAACATGGCGCTCGCGGGCGTACTGGGGGCCATTGCCATGGGCATCCCGCTTCTCGCCGCGATGCGGGCGCCTGCACGGGGACGGCGCGCGTCCTCGGCGACGGCGATGCCGACGGTCGCGATCTCCGGCCGTTAGCTGCTATGCGCGCGGGCACTTCCAACCGCCGCCGCGCGTTACCCTTCCAAGATGGCGGGTGCCGCTGATGGACGCGTTGATGGAAACGTTGAACGCGGCTTTCAACTCGGATGCGCTGCCGATCGGCATTCTGGCACTCATCTTCGTCGAGGCAGCAGGGCTGGTGCTGTGGCAGCGACGGCACCCACATTCAGCGCTGGGCGCACCGAACACGGCTCGCATCGTCACCTTTCTCGGGGCGGGCGGATCGCTGGTGGCGGCCATGATCTTTCATCGGCGCGCTGAACCATCTCCCGAAGCATTCGCGCTCGCGATGCTGGCGGCGCTGGTGCTTCACCTTTGGCATATCGCGGTACTGCTTCGTCGCTGATCGGCCGCGGAGCGGAACGCTCACCCGCAGCTTGCTGTTCTGCGGAACGCTCTTTCTCCCGACTCATGCGCATCGTTGTTATCGGCAGCGGCTTCGGCGGTATCTCAGCGGCCATACGCCTGCAGGCTCAAGGACATGACGTCACGATTGTCGAAAAGCTCGACAAGCCAGGCGGTCGTGCGTATGTGTTTCAGCAGGATGGATTCACATTCGATGCGGGCCCGACGATTGTCACCGCGCCGTGGCTCATTGACGAATTGTTTTCGCTGACCGGACACAAGACGTCCGACTACGTCAAGCTCGTCCCTCTCGATCCGTTTTATAACATCCGCTTCGAAGACGGCACCGTCTTTCACTACAACGGTGATCGCGAATCGTTAATCCGTCAGGTGCGCGAGTTCAACGCTGCCGATGTGGCTGGCTACGAACGTTTTCGCGAAGAGGCGTGGAAGATTTTCAACGTCGGCATGCCCCTCATCGACAAGCCGTTTCTCACGGCCGGATCGATGGTAAAGGTGTTGCCGGACCTGATCCGGCTACGCGCCGACCGTTCAGTCGCGGCACTCGCCGACAAATACCTGCAGGACCCGCGTCTGCGTCAGGTGTTCTCCTTCCATCCACTCTTGGTGGGCGGCAATCCGTACCAGACCTCCTCGGTCTATGCGCTAATCCACAAGCTCGAACAGCAATGGGGCGTACTGTTCGCGATGGGAGGCACCGGCGCGCTGGTGGCAGGTTTGGTCAAAGCGTTCGAAGACATTGGCGGCACTATTCGATACGAGTCGGAAGTTGCCGAAATCACGCTCGCGCCGGAAACGGCGCGAGCGACTGGCGTAAGGTTGGTGAGCGGTGAGCAGCTGACAGCCGACGCCGTGGTATGCAACGGCGATCTCGCGCAGTCGTATCGCAGCTTGCTCCCTGAAGCGAAGCGACCGTCGATGTCGAACGCGCGCATTGCGCGTTACAAGTACTCGATGTCGTTGTTCGTGATCTACTTCGGGACGAACCGACGTTACGAGAACATCGCGCACCATGAGATCATCATGGGCAAGCGCTACAAGGAGCTGCTTGAAGACATTTTCGACCGGAAGTTGCTGTCCGAGGATTTCTCGCTGTACCTGCATCGGCCGACGGCAACCGACCGCTCGCTGGCCCCGACAGGCCACGATTGTTGGTACGTGCTCTCTCCGGTGCCGCACCTGGGCGGAAACGTCGACTGGGAGGCGGTCGGTCAGCGCTATCGCGATCGAATCATGGAATATCTCGAAGAGCGGTATCTTCCGGATCTCTCCAAGCACATCGTCACCGAACGACGCATCGATCCGCGCTACTTCGAGCGTACACTGAACAGCTATCACGGCAGCGCCTTCGGTGCGGCGCCGATCCTGATGCAGTCGGCGTACATGCGCCCTCACAATCGCAGCCCGGACATCGGCAACCTCTACTTCTGTGGCGCCGGCACGCATCCCGGGGCTGGCGTGCCGGGCGTCATCGCCAGCGGCAAGATTGTGGCCGAGCTGATCGGGGCGGGACCGACGCGGCGGGTGGGTGTCACACCGGAGCGCCTGCAACCCGCCGGAAGCGTTTAGCGCCGTTTCCGACCCGGGGCGGGTGCCCCGCCGGATCGCGGAGTTTTAGGTTTGATGGATGAACATCACCATCACTCCGACCGAAAAGACCGGCGTCTCTCGCCGTCTCCAGATCTCGGTGCCGACCGAGACGGTCGCGTCCTACGAAGATCAAGCCGCAAAGAAATACGCGACGCAGGCTCGCATCCCCGGATTTCGCCCGGGGAAAGCGCCGCCGTCGATGGTTCGCAAACGGTTTGCCGAAGCCATTCGCCAGGAAGCGATCGAACTCGTCATCAACGAGGCCTTCAAAGAAGCCGTCGAGCGCGAAAACCTGAAGCTGGCCACGCAGCCGCATGTGCACGATCTCAAGGCCGTGCCGGGCGAGCCACTTGAGTTCGAGCTGCACTGTGAAGTGCGTCCGGAAATTTCCCTCAACACGATCGATGGTTTCGCCATCACGCGACGCGAGTCGGTTGTCTCCGACGAGATGCTGGATGAGCAGATCGAGCGACTGCGTGATCAGAAGGCCGAATGGTCTCCCGTTGACGAGAAGCCGGCACCGGGTGACATGGTCACGGTTCTGCTGTCGACGGCGGAAGCCGACGGCTCGATGCCGGAAGGCCGCGAGTATCGCATCGTGATCGGTGGTGGTCAGGCGATTCCGGGCATTGAGGAGCTCATCATGGAGGGCACGGCGGGACAAACCGTCGAACGTGCCGTGCGCTGGCCCGATGATTTCCCCGATGAGTCGCAGCGCGGTGCCACGAAGAACGTGCGCGTTGTCGTGAAAGACGTGAAACGGAAGTCGCTGCCCGTGCTTGACGACGCGTTCGCGCGTGAAATCGGTGATTTCGACACCGTCGATGCGCTGCGCGCCGCCGTGCGGACCGATATGGGCGAGCATGCCAAGCGTGATGCGGATGCCGACGTGCGCGGTCAGATCATCGAGAAGCTCGTCGAAGCGAACCCGTTTGACGTGCCGCGCGCGTGGGTCAATCAGCTCATCGAAGGCTACATGCAGATGTACGGCGTACCGGACGCGGAAAAGCAGCGGTTTGCGCAGGAATTTGAGCCGATGGCACAGCGTCAGGTCCGGCGCGATTTGATCATCGACGCGATCGCCGAGAAGGAGTCATTGACGGCCAGTGAGGCCGACGTGGACGGTCGCATTGAAGAGATGGCGAAGGCGCGGAACGTCGATCCGGGCCAGGTGTACTCGCAGCTCCAGAAAGCGGGACGTTTGCAGGAGATCGAACGTGAACTCACGGAAGAGCGCGTGTTCGCGTGGCTGTTCGAGCGCAATCCAGTGACGACCTGATTGCACCGGCGTCCGATTCTGTACACACCCATTCCGAACCGTTGAGGCGTTACATGGCATCGATTTACATGCCGTACATCATCGAGCGGTCCAGCCGCGGCGAGCGTACGTACGACATCTTCTCGCGTTTGCTGATGGATCGCATCGTGTTCCTCGGGTCGCCGATCAACGACGACGTGGCGAACATCATCATTGCGCAGATGCTCTTTCTCGAGGCGGACAATCCCGAGAAGCCCATCCATCTGTACATCAACTCGCCGGGCGGCAGCGTCTCGGCCGGCTTGGCGATGTACGACACCATGCAGTTCATCAAGGCGCCGGTTTACACCACCTGCATGGGCATGGCGGCCAGCATGGGCGCCTTCCTGCTCTGCGCTGGCGCGGCGGGTCACCGCAGTGCATTGCCGCATTCACGTATCATGATCCACCAGCCGTCGCAGAACGGCGGCGGCGGCTCGGCGTCGGACATCGAAATCCAGGCGCGCGAAATCCTGTATCTTCGCTCGAAAATGAACGAACTGATGGCCAAGCACTCGGGTCGTCCGGTCGAGCAGGTTGAGCGTGACACGGATCGTGATCGCTTCATGTCGGCGGAAGAGGCGCGCGTCTACGGCCTCGTCGACAACGTCGTGGTGCAGCAGGCGGAGCTCACCACCGCCGGCCGCTAACGGCAACCGATCGAGCGGGTCGATCGGGGTTCACGCGGAGACGCGGAGGGCGCGGAGATGAACATCTCTCCGCGTCCTCCGCGTCTCTGCGTGAACCCATTTGCCGTGTACGGGGAGGCTACGTCCGACGCACTTTCATCTGGATTTCTACTGCGGGCCTCGTCGTAAGTCGGGCAAACGGACGCACCTTGTCGGCGTCGATCGCGTGGAAATCGTAGCGGCGCACGAGGCGGGCGAGAATGAGCGCCGTTTCAATGGTCGCGAACGCAGCGCCCACGCAGATTCGCGGGCCGAGACCAAAGGGGATGTAGGCGCCGGGCGTCATCTCTCCCTCACGTTCAGGGAGGAAGCGGTCTGGGTCGAATCGATCGGGGTTCTTCCAGAGCTTTTCGTGGCGGTGCATTGACCACGGGGCAATCATGATCATCGTGCCACGCTTCACGCGACGCCCGCCAATCGTCGTATCCTCGAGTGCCACCCGCGGAATGAAGGTGATTGGCGGATACAGTCGCAGCGTTTCGCGAAACATGTTGCGAACATAGAGCAGACGTTTCGTATGCTCCAAGAGCACGGGGCCGTCACCGACCACGCGGTCGATTTCCTCGCGCATGCGCGTCACGACGCCGGGTTGCTGTGAGAGCAGAAAGAACGCCCAGGTGAGCGAACTGGCGGTGGTTTCGTGTCCCGCGAGAAAGAACACGCCGAGTTGATCGATGATTTCTTCACGCGTGAAGCCGACTCCGGTGTCCGTGTCCTTCGCGTCGATCACCGCACCGGCAATGTCGTCGAGTCCCTCGGTGGCGAGCCGCTTGTCGAGCATCGCGGCGAGATGCTGTCGAATGCGCTGGCAAGCGCGCTGGACGTCGACGGGCTGCGGAATCGGCGCCCAGGGCTTGTCCATCAGCAAGCGTCGCACGTCGATACTCGCGACGCGCCGCTCGAACGCGGAAAAATCTTCGAAGACTTCGCGCGACGTACCAGATTCGAGCGGAGTGGAGAAAATCGTTCGCGTGATCACGTCGGCCGTGAGATGACTCATCGCCGCGTCGAGCGAAAAGTGGTCTCCATTGCTGCTTAACTCGTCGAGACGACGCTCGTAGTCGTCGACGGCCGCCTGCATGAAGTCGAAGGCCTTGTTGATCCGCATGTGCGAGAACGCGGGATCGACCATGCGACGTTGGCGGCGCCACGTGGCTCCGCTGGTCACGAACATCGAATTGCCGACGAGTCCTTCGAGCGCGCCCACGAACAGATCGTTCTTCGGGAATCGATCGTTGGCGTCGGTCATGATCTCGTTCACGAGCGCCGGATCGTTCACCAGCACAATGCCGCGCCGTGAGTAGCCCAACGGACTAATCATCGTGCGGTACGCGAGATCGGGGAGCAAACTGAGCAAGTCTTTCTCGCCTCTCCAGACCACGCGTAACAAACTAGGCACCGGCGCGCGCGGTCGCGGTGCGGGCGGGCGATAACTCACCGAGCCCGCACTGTAACGCGCGCTGGACTCGCGACGTCCCGCGACCGGGACCGTATCACTCTCTGACACGCACCGCTCCGGCCATCAGCACGCGTCGTGCGCTCCAGCGAATGCGCGACTGATGGTAGATGATGAGCGCGAGGCCGATCGTGAGCGGAATCGACCACATCGCGGGATTGAGCGCGTGATCAGGCATCAGCCGCACGAATCCGAAGGCCATGAACGCGGTGTACACCGAGATGCCGGCGCCGACAATGCTCTTCACGTGCTCCAACTGGTAGGCAACCTTTCCCGGCGTGTCCGTGTAGATGAACAAGAGATTCGTCACGCCGGACGCAACGCCGACGATCGCGATGCCCATCATCAGCGTCTCGTCGATCAGCCACCCGCGCCAGGCGCAGACCAGTGCCGCGGCGATCGCGAGCACGTTGAGTGTCACATTGGGCCAGCGTCGATTCGCTACATGCTGCTTCTTGTTGCGGATCGTATTGATGCCGTGCCACACGAGATGCAGCGTCAGGATCGCCAGATACATCATCATCCAGCCGAAAATTCCCTGGATTCGCCAGGCGGGCCAGCCCAGGGCAACCTGGCGCGGGTGCGTGGGCAGCGGATCGAGCAGCGTGTTCGTGCCCATGCTGAACGCCATGGTGGCGGTAATCAGCATCAAGTAGGCGAAAATCGTCCCGAATTTCCGGTGATTTTGACCGCCCTTTCGTCCAACGATCGGGACCCAGAAGAGGGCCAGCCCGATGGCGCCCGTTGTGACATGGACTGCGAGAAACCCGATAAATGGCCACATATACTCGAACTCGAGGGAGACAGCCCCGAACGTCCTGTCGCGGTACGCTACGGCCTTCCGGGTGGACCCGCCAGTTCAACCGGTGTCGAAACAGCCGCGAGCTGCCGACACTTACATTCCGGAGCTGGCAGTCACGGATGGCGGCCAGCGTTTTTCGCTTGACCCTGCCCGCTTGGGTGGGTTAACTACGGAGAGGGAAGTCCGTCTGGGACTTCCGTCGCCCACCCGCTTGGATCGACATGTCCCACGACAAGCATCTGCGCTGCTCATTTTGCGGAAAGTCCAAAGACGCGGTCCGGAAGTTCATTTCCGGACCGTCGGTCTACATCTGCAACGAATGCATCGCGCTCTGCAACGAGATTTTGGCGGAGGATGAGGAACGCGAGGTTGCGGAAGCAATCACGCAGGTCCCCACCCCGCGTGAGATCAAGGGCATTCTCGATCAGTACGTGATCGGGCAGGACGTGGCCAAGAAGGCACTCTCAGTGGCGGTGTACAACCACTACAAGCGCATCAACGCCTCGGGCAACGCGCGTGAAGATGACGTTGAGCTCGACAAGTCAAACATCCTGCTCATCGGCCCCACGGGCGTCGGCAAGACTCTCCTGGCGCAGACGCTGGCGCGCATTCTCGATGTGCCGTTCACGATTGCCGATGCGACGACGCTGACGGAAGCGGGCTATGTCGGCGAGGACGTCGAAAACATTTTGGTGCGGCTGCTGCAGGCCGGTGACTTCAATGTTGCCGAATGCGAACGCGGCATCGTGTACATCGACGAAATCGACAAAATCGCGCGTAAGTCGGAAAACCCGTCCATCACGCGCGACGTGTCGGGTGAAGGCGTGCAGCAGGCGTTGCTCAAGATTCTCGAAGGCACCGTCGCCAGCGTGCCTCCGCAGGGTGGCCGCAAGCATCCGCAGCAGGAATACATCCAGATCAACACGAAGGACATTCTGTTCATCTGCGGTGGTGCTTTCGACGGTCTGGAGAAGATCATCGAAGCGCGCACGGGTCGTCGTCAGATCGGATTCGGCGAGGAAAAGGCCGACGAAAAGAAGATCACGCCGATCAACAAGACTACGCCAAAGACGCCATTCGCTGAGGTCGAGCCGGACGACTTGCTCCGTTTCGGCATCATCCCCGAACTGGTCGGCCGTCTGCCAGTGTGCGTGCCACTTGAAGCGCTCGACGAAGATTCGCTCGTGCAAATCCTCAAAGAGCCCAAGAACGCGCTCACCAAGCAGTATCAGCGGCTCTTCGACCTCGAAGAGGTCAAGATCACGTTCGAAGAGACGGCACTGCGCGCGGTCGCCTCGAAGGCGCTCAAGCGCGGCACGGGCGCCCGCGGACTGCGCGCGATTCTCGAAGAGACGCTGCTCGATACTATGTTTGACCTCCCCACGCGCGATGACGTCGTGGAAGTGCGCGTCACCGAGGCCGCCGTGGTCAACGGCGGTCCGCCGCTTCTCGAAATCGCGCCCAAGCGACAGAAGAAGGAAGCCTGAGTCCCCGTCAGCCAACCAAGGCCGGAAAACAGCGACCGTCTGCGCCCTCGCGCGGACGGTCGCCGTCGCGTTCTGGCGCCGTAGTCGAGCCCGAAATCGTCGCCGCGAGCGATCTCCGCCAGCTGCCCGTCCTGCCGCTGCGTGATGTGGTGCTCTTCCCTCACGTCGCGATGCCGCTGTTAATCGGCCGCGCCGGATCGTTGGCCGCCGTGGCCGAAGCCACCGACGGCAACAAGGAGCTGTTGATCGTCACGCAGCGCTCGGCCGACGTGCACACGCCGGCCGCCGCGGACCTGCATCGGGTCGGCGTCATCGGACGACTGCAGCAAGTAACGCGACTCACCGGTGGCACGACCAAGATTCTCGTCGAAGGGCTGACCCGCGTGAAAGTGCAGCGCTTCACGACGACCAAAGGCAGCCCGCTCTTCGAAGCGCAGGTGAAGCCGTTTCCGCTGCGCCAGTCGCGCGACGAAACGACGACGGCGCGCATTCGACATGCGCTGACTTTGTTCGAAGAGTACGCCGGACTTCAGCGTCGCCTGCCGCCCGAAGTCGTTGGCCTGTTGCAAGGGCTCGACGATGAAGAGCGCGTCGCCTTCGGAATTGCCGCGCACCTGCACGTCACGATCGAACAGCGGCAACACCTGCTCGATGCGCCGACGCTTCACACCCTCGGCGAACGACTCGTCCAGCTGCTCGGCAGCGAACTCGAGCTGCTCAAGCTTGAGCGCAAAATTGACGAGCAGGTTCGAGGATCCCTCTTTCAGAATCAGCGCGAGTTTTTTCTGCAGGAGCAGCTGCGCGCCATTCACAAAGAGCTCGGACAGGAAGACGGCGACGACAGCGACGAGATGGCGCGCCTCATTGTCGATCGCGGACTTCCCGAACCGATTGCGGCCCGCGCACAGCGCGAGCTGCGCAAGCTGCGAAAGAGCTCGCCCATGTCGCCCGATGCGGCCGTGGCCCGCGGATGGCTCGATTGGGTGCTCGGCCTTCCGTGGACCACGCGCAGCGACGACACGATCGATCTCGCGCATGCCCGTGCGGTGCTCGACGGCGATCACTTCGGCCTCGAAGAGGTCAAAGAGCGAATTCTCGATTACATCGCCGTGCTCGGAAAAGTCGGTGAAATCCGTGGTCCGATTCTGTGCCTCGTCGGACCGCCGGGCGTTGGCAAGACCTCACTCGGTCGATCGATCGCGCATGCGTTAGGTCGCCGATTTGTCCGCATGGCGCTCGGAGGAGTGCGCGACGAAGCGGAAATCCGCGGACATCGGCGCACGTATATCGGTGCGATGCCGGGGCGCATCATTCAGGCGATCCGGCGCGCCGACACCATCAATCCGGTCATTCTACTCGACGAAGTCGATAAGCTTGGCAGCGACTGGCGCGGCGACCCGGCGTCGGCGTTGCTTGAAGTGCTCGATCCGGAACAGCATCACGCATTCAACGATCACTTTCTCGAAGTCGACTACGACTTGTCGAAAGTGCTCTTCATTACGACCGCGAACTCGCTCAGTTCGATCCCGGAAGCGTTGCGCGACCGGATGGAAATCATTCGGCTGCCGGGATATCTCGAGCCGGAAAAGCTGTCGATCGCACGACGATTTCTCTTGCCGCGTCAGCTCACGACACACGGCATTTCGCCGGAGCTCGTCAACCTGCCGGTGGAGGTGCTCACGGCGGTCATCCGCGGCTGGACGCGTGAGGCGGGCGTTCGCGATCTGGAGCGTCGACTCGCTCGCGTAGCACGCAAGATCGCGCGGAACAGTGTTGCGGGCGGCGGCGAGCGAATCGGGACGGTGGTCAAAGGCGTGACGACCATCAGTCGCGAGGACTTGCCCAAGTTGCTTGGGCCGGCGCAACACGATCCGGACGACGTCGTGCTGGCCGATCAGGTTGGTGTGGCAGCAGGGCTCGCGTACACGTCGGTTGGCGGCGAGTTGCTGGAAATCGAGGTTAGCGTGGTGCCGGGTCGCGGGCGACTGCAGCTCACCGGCACGTTGGGCGACATGATCAAGGAGTCGGCTGCGGCTGCGTTGAGCTACGTCCGATCGCGTGCGCCACAACTCGGATTGTCGCCCGAGTTCCATCGCACGCGCGACATCCACGTGCATCTGCCGTCGGGCGCGACACCGAAAGACGGACCTTCCGCCGGTATCGCGTTGGCCACCGCGCTAACCAGTGCGCTGACAGGAATTCCCGTGCGCGGCGACGTCGCGATGACGGGTGAAGTCACACTCCGTGGGCGCGTGCTGCAGATCGGCGGACTGCGCGAAAAGGCGGTAGCGGCACATCGTAATCGCATCGCCCACGTGCTGGTACCACGGGCGAACATGAAGGATCTCGCGGAGTTGCCTGAAGAAGTCCGTTCGGCCATCACGTTTCATAGCGTGCGCTCGATGGACGAGGTGTTGGCCCTCGCTTTGCGAACGCCTATCGCGATCAGTGCCGCAGATGAGAAGAAGAGTGCGATTCGGATGGCCGAAGCGATGGAGCGACCGACGTGAGTGCGGATCCACTCGTCATTCGGCACCTCGAATATCTGGGGCCGATGGCGACGAAGGACGGTTGGCGACCAGAGTTTTCATTGCCGGCACTCGCGTTTGTCGGTCGCTCCAACGTCGGCAAATCATCGCTCTTGAATCGGCTGATGAAGCGCAAGGCGTTTGCGCGCGTCAGCAACACGCCCGGGCGGACGCGCGAAATTCACTTCTTCGACGTGAATCACCAGTTCGTCTTGGCCGACCTTCCGGGCTACGGCTACGCGCGCATTTCCAAGGAGCGCAAGGCCGAGTGGCGCCCACTCATTGAAGGTTTTCTCGGCGAAAGCCGGACGTTACGCGGGGTCGTGCAGCTGTTGGATGTGCGTCACGATCCCACGAACGACGATCTGACGATGCTCGATTTTCTCGCCGATCTCGGGGTACCGACGATTTTTGTCGCAACCAAGGTGGATAAGCTGCGGAATGCCGAGGTGCCGGTACGCCTGGAAGCGCTGGCGAAGGCGATTGGTGTCGATACCGATCAGATCGTGCCGTTCAGTGCCACCAACGGCCGCGGTCGCGACGAACTCGCCCAGGCGCTCGAGGAGTTGCTGGCACAGCCAGACTGGCGCGCACCGGTCGAGGACTCGCCGGCGTAACCGAGTCGGGTATCTTGGGGTAGAATGCTGATCTCCCCGTGGTGCCACTGAGAATCGACCATGCAGACTTCTCATCTCGTGCGGCTAGTCCTGTTAGCTGTTGCGCTCCCGCTGCTGCGTCCGAGCGCGAGCGCGGCCGCGCAACTGCCTCCGCCGGCGCAGATCGATACGCTCGATCCGAACTTTGTGCCGGTCGGTTTCGGGTCACTCAAGCAGGACGACATCGCGCTCAAAGTGGCGCCGTCGACGGGCCTGCAGGTGCGGGCGATTCCAATCGATGAGCGTTTCATTCGTCTGCTCTCGCCCGATTCGTATCGCGCGCTGCACGAACTCGCGGTCAGCAAGGCGGCCGCCATCAACACGGTGCGCGAGCGCAACCGACTGCCGTCGTATTCGCTCTGGTATGTCAGCTTCTACGCGCTCGAACAGGGTGAGACGCGATTCTCGCCGCAGGAACTGATCATCAACAACACGGGCCGCGATTTTCGCCCAATCGAGATCCTGCCGCTCAGCGCTGGCTTCGGCGAGTATCGATTGCGCCAGCGCGAGGTCCAATCGGCTCTGTTCGTGTTCGACGGTGCCATCGACATCAATCAGCCCACGACCGCGCTGCTCGAAGGCACGCAGAGTGCCACCGACTGGACGCGCGTGATGCAGGTGATCGAACGCGAGCGGGCGCTTGTTCGGAGCCGCGCGAATTCTGCCGCGAAGAAGTCGCCGACGAACTAAAAAACGCGCAGGACGTCTTCTGCGGGCCCCGCGTCGCCGCTGCGCAACAATTGCATGGCGTACCGTATCGCGTCGTGCTCCCGCGGCCACGCCAGCGCTTTGATCGCGGCGGCTGGCGAGCGCCATTGCAGGGCATCGTGTTCGATTCCCAGGGTCACGCGCGCCTGCGGCGCGACCACCGCAGCGAACACGATCGCCATCTGCACCGTATCGGTTCGATGCAGGTAAAACGGATTAACCGTGATGTTGTAGAGGCGATCGACCGCGAGGCCGGTTTCTTCGGCGACTTCGCGCCGCGCTGCCTCGGCCGGTCGCTCGCCAGGCTCAATGCTGCCGTGAACCAGCTCCCACGCCCCCGTACAGCGAACCCCGGCGGCCCGGCGCAGGGTTAGTACTCGCCACGACGCGTTGCCGCCTCTGGTACGCGGCGCGGGCGTGAGAACCACAACATCCACGACGCCGACCTCGATGCGCGTGGTCTGGCTCAACGATGAGTGACGCGGGGTGGGCGCGGACGAAGGCACCCGCCAATGCTATCGGCTCGCTTGCCTCGGTGCGAGTAGCCCTGCGAACTTCCGTCGTCGTCGATCGCGCAATTCGCGCCGTTACGATGCCGACACCTACTTCAACTTCCCTGCTCCCGTGACTGCCTTCACTGACTTTCGTGCCCGCGCCGCAGCCTGTACCGCCAACGGCGGACTGGTTCCGGTCTGGCGCGACTGCCTGTTGGACCAGTGCACGCCGGTGGCAGCGTACGCGAAACTCCGGCGCGGGCCGTTCGGATTCTTGTTGGAGTCGGCGCCGGCCGGCGGCGAAACGTGGGCGCGCTACACGTATCTCGGAACCGAACCGAGAGGCGCGTGGCGCTTGCGGGACGGCGTGGTCGAAGATTGGACGCCGGAGCGAGGCTGGACCGGTGCGCGGACGCCGCACGACCCGATCGCGGACTTGCGAGACATCGTGCGCGCAATGCGTCCGGTCGATGCGCCGGAGCTGGGGCCTTTCTGGAGCGGCGCCGTTGGCTTCTTCGCCTACGATGTCGTGCGCCACATTGAGCGGCTGCCTCACGCGCCGCCACGCACACTTGATGCGCCCGATGCGTGCTTCGTCTTCACTGACGCGCTGGTCATGATCGACAACTGGCGGGGGCAGGCGCGCGTCATCGTGTCCGTGCCAATTCCAGCGGGCGCCAGCGAAGAAAGGCTGCGCACGCTTCATGCGCGCGCCATGGCCACGCTCGACGATACCATTGCGCGCTTGTTGGGACCCGATGTGCTGCAACCGCTCGCGTTGGACAGCAACGCGCCGCCAGCCGTCCCGACGTCGCTTTATTCGCGCGAGGCGTACGAGCGCGATGTGGGGCGCATTAAGGAATACATCCTCGCCGGCGATGTCTTCCAGGCGCTGCTCGCGCGACGCATGACGCTGCCGCTCGATTTCGAACCGACCTCGCTGTATCGCGCGCTGCGGGCCATCAACCCGTCGCCGTACATGTACCACCTCGTGCTTGATGGGCTCGAACTCGTCGGAAGTTCGCCCGAATTGCTCGTACGCGTGGCCGATGGGCGCATCACCGTACGCCCGATTGCCGGCACGCGCCCACGCGGCAAGACAGCCGAGGAAGACCACGCGCTTGCCGCAGAGCTCATCGCCGATGAGAAAGAGCGGGCGGAGCACGTGATGCTGGTGGACCTCGGTCGCAATGACGTGGGACGCCTGGCAAAGTACGGCACCGTGGAGGTCACCGACCTCATGACGGTTGAGCGGTACAGCCACGTGTTTCACATCGTGAGTCAGGTCGAGGGTGAACTTTCGGACGGATCGAGTGCCCTCGACGCCTTTCGCGCCGTGTTTCCTGCTGGCACGATGACGGGCGCCCCGAAAGTGCGCGCGATGGAAATCATCGACGAACTGGAGCCTGAGCGTCGCGGCCCCTACGCTGGTGCTCTCGGTTACATCGGCGCCGGCGATCTGCGCATGGATCTCGCAATCACGATTCGCACTTGTGTAATTGCGAACGGCGTGGCGAGCGTGCAGGCCGGTGGTGGCATCGTACACGACTCGGTGCCCGCGCTCGAATGGGCGGAAACCGAGAACAAAGCGCGCGCGATGCTGACCGCGATTGGTCGCGTTCGCGCCGCGCAATCACCGTCGGCGTCTTCTTAAAGCGTCGCCGCCATGTCTTTCCTTCTCGCGTCGGTGAGCGGTGATCGCCGGTTCCGTCTCGCAATCGGGGCCACCCTCGTGGCCGGACGCGACCTCGGCTGCGACGTGCCGATTCTCGATCCTGCAGTCTCGCGTCGTCATGCCCGCCTCTCAGCCGACGCGGGTGGCCTGACGCTGGAAGATCTCGGGTCACGGAACGGCACCTGGGTAAATGGCGCGCGGGTGCAGCAAGCGCGCGCCGTCGTTGGCGATTCGATCGCGCTCGGCACCGTGATGTTCACCTTGCGCGATGAGGCCGACTCGGCGCCAAAACCGTCGATTGTCACGACGGGACTAGACGGCACGTCGACGGTTATTCGCGAGCGCGCGATATCGTCGCGCGACGACGCCGTCACCGAGTTGGCCGGTTCGCGGCTTTCATCCTTGGTGACGCTGGCGCAACGGCTCGGCGGACAGGCCAGTGTCGACGACTTGCTCGCGATCATTGTGAACACATTGTTCACCGCGTTCACGGCCGACCGGGTAGCAGTGTTATTGCGGAGCGACGCCGGTGAGTTGGAACTGCGGATTGCCCGGGATCGCGACGGTGCGAACGTGCTGCGTGCTGTGCCACGCACCATCGCGAACGGTGTGGCCGAGCGGAAAGTTGCCCTGCTGACGCACGACGCACTGGACGATCTGCGGACGGCCGGTGAGTCGGTGCTGCAGCAGGAGGTACGGAGCGCGATGGCCGCACCACTCTTGGGCGAGGGACAGGCAACTATCGGCGTGCTGTACGTTGACAATCTGCATTCCGCGCGCGCGTTCACCGACGACGATTTGCACTTTCTCGTCGCCTTCGCCGGCATCGCGGCCGCGGCGGTCGAGCGAGAATCGGCCGCCATCCGACTGCGGCATGCGGCGCATGTGCGTGAGAATTTTGAGCGCTACTTCACCCCGCATCTGGCCGAGCGAATTTCAGCGAGCACGGAAGTCATCGAGCTCGGCGGGCATCGGCAACACGTCGTAGTGCTGTTCAGCGACATTCGCGGCTTCACTTCTATCGCTGAGTCGCTACCCCCAATGCAAATGGCGGCGCAGCTCAACGAGTACTTTGGCGCCATGGTCGAGTGCGTATTCGCGCACGACGGAGCGCTCGACAAGTTCATCGGCGACGCTTTGCTGGCGTACTGGGGCGCGCCGCACGCCAGCGACGACGACGCAGGGCGAGCTGTGCGTGCCGCGCAAGCCATGCGCGAGGCGCTCGACGCGTTGAACGCGCGTTGGCGTGACGAAGGACGACCGGAACTGCACGCCGGGATCGCGATTCACGCGGGTGAAGCGTTCTTCGGCAACATCGGTTCGCCGAGGCGACTGGAGTTCACGCTGATTGGCGACACCGTCAACCTGACCAGCAAGCTGTGCGCACTGGCGCAGGCGGACGAAGTGCTGCTCACCGAAGCGGTGCGTCGAGAACTCGCGTCCGTGCCGCTCCTTCAGGAGCGCACCGACGTCGTGCCGGCTCGCGCGGGCGCCGCCGTGCGCGTGTGGGCGTTGCCGTCGTGAGTTCGTCGTCCGCTTTCGCATTGGAAACTCGACGCCTGCCGCACGCTGACGTCAGCGCGAGTTCAGAGTTCGTGGACTCATTTGCGGCGTTGGTGGCGCAGCACGATTCGCTCTACGAATGGGCCGCGGGGCAAACACAACCGCGAGCGATGCGTGGCCGCGCACCCGTGTACGTCGCAACGCTGCCCGATCGGCCGCAGACGGTGGTCGTGCGCCACGGATGGCACGGCGGACTGTTGGCGCCGCTGACTGGCGATCGATTCATTCGCCCCACAAGAGCACCTCATGAATTCGCCATGTCGGCGAAGTTGCGTGCGGCGGGCATTCCCACGACTAGCGTGCTCGGGTTTGCGCGCTACGATGCGCTTTGGGGTCTCTGCCGCGTTGATGTGGTGTCGGCATTTGTGCCGGACGCCAACGATCTCGGTGCCGTCGCGGCGGGGCTGGTACCGGAAATGGAATGCGCCGAGGCGCTGACCGCGACGCGGACGCTGCTGGTTCGACTCGCCGCGGCCGGCGTGGTACATCCTGACCTCAACGTCAAGAACATTCTGCTCACGCGCGGGCCCGATCGCGCGCTGACGGCAATGGTCATTGACGTCGACGTCATCAGATGGGACCCGGCCCGATCGCCGGCCGAGACGATGCAGGCCAACGTCGCGCGCCTCGCTCGTTCCATGCGTAAGTGGCGCACGCATTTCGGCTGCGATGTGACCGAGCAAATGCTGCAGCAGTTCATGCGCGACGCGGTTGGTGCGACACCCATGCACGGCGGCGCGACGGCGTGAACGCGAGCACTACGCCGCCGTTGCCATCAACGCTCCGTCTCGAGCGCGTTTGCATCGTGATGATGAGCGCTGTCGGTGATGCCGTGCATGTGATGCCGATTATTCACGCGCTCAAGGCACACCGACCCGGTTGTCATATCACGTGGGTCCTGCAGCCTGGGCCCGCGTCGCTTGTGCGCGGTCATCCGCTGGTCGAT
Source organism: uncultured Gemmatimonadaceae bacterium (assembly GCA_966096095.1). Taxonomy (GTDB): domain Bacteria; phylum Gemmatimonadota; class Gemmatimonadetes; order Gemmatimonadales; family Gemmatimonadaceae; genus Gemmatimonas. The sequence continues at coordinate 98,671 of CBHTUR010000015.1, forward strand.
GACATTGTGCTGTTCGACCGGAGCCGTGGCTGGCGGGCATTTCTTGACGTGCGTCGCGAACTGGCCCGCCGGCGCTTTGACGTCGTGCTTGGCTTGCAGGTGTACTTCAAGGCAGGGTTGGTCACCGCCTTCGCACCGGCCAACGTCAAACTCGGGTTCGATCGTGCGCGCGCGCGTGATGCGAATTGGCTGTTCACCACGCATCGCATAGCGCCGCATGTGGGGCAACATGTGCAAGATCAGTACTTCGAGTTTCTCGATGCGCTGCACGTTCCCCACGGCGCGCCGCAATGGTCACTTGGACCGTTTGATGAATCCGAGCGCGCGTGGCAGCGCGAATTTCTCGGTTCGTTCAATCGTCCGATCGCGCCAATTGTGGTTGCGACCAGCAAGCCGGAGAAGGACTGGGCGCCCGAGCGCTGGGCACAGGTATGCCACGTGTTGTGGAACGAGCACGGCCTGCAACCCGTGCTGGTCGGCGGCCGCTCGCCGCGAGAGCTCGCGGCCGAGGCCGTGATCCTGCGCGACGCGCCGATGGCACATTCGGCGCTAGGAAGTGGACTCCGAAAGCTTGCCGCGATCCTCGACGGCGCTGCGGTGGCGCTGTCTCCGGACACCGGTCCACTACATCTGGCTGTGGCACTGCGAACGCCGGTGGTCGGATTGATGGGTTATACCAATCCGAAACGCGTGGGGCCCTACGACTACGCGCATGACCTGCTCATCGACGCGTACGGCGATCCCGGCGAAGACTATCCGCTCGATATGACGTATCGGACCGGACGAATGGAGCGCATCACGGTCGACATGGTCGCCGATAAGCTTGCGCGTTGGCGCGCGAATTACCCCCGGGTGCGCGACAACGGACCAAAGAGATAACGCGCTCCGGCGTCAGCACAGAGCTCGATCAAGCGGCCAATCGCGAGTCCCATGACGGCGAAGTAGTCGCCGTCGATTCGCTCGACGATTGTGGCACCAAATCCCTGAATGCCGTAGGCGCCCGCTTTATCCATTGGTTCGCCCGTTGCGATGTAGGCATCGATCTGACGCTGGCCGAGTGGTCGGAAGGTGACCGAGACAGACTCGACGCCGGAGTGCATCTCGCCGTTGAAGGCGACCGCCACCGCAGTGAAGACCGTGTGGGTGCGACCTTGCAGCTGGAGCAGCATGCGAGAGGCTTCGGTCGCGTCGCGAGGCTTGCCAAGAATTTGGCCGTCAATCACCACGATGGTATCGGAACCGATCACTAACGCCGCCGGCTCCCGCGCCGCAACCACCGCGGCTTTCGATCGCGCCAAGCGTTCGCAATGGGGCACTGGGGCTTCATCCGGATGCACCGACTCGTCGACGTCGGCCGGCTGCACCTCGTGTGGAATTCCGATCAGAGAGAGCAACTCTCGTCGGCGCGGCGATTGAGAAGCCAACACCACGCGGATGCCGTCGGGTTCCAGATGCGATGTCTCAGTCATGATGCACTAAGTTACCAACACGCTGGTTGGCTCTGCACCCTGCCCTTCACACCATGTCCGACAATACGCCCGACGTCCGCAGCGGCGCCCGCAACGACGCCTCGCACTTCGAGACCCTGGCCATTCGCGCTCAGGCACCAATCTCGCAGGAACGCGAGCACTCGGTACCGCTGTATCTGACCTCGAGCTTTCGGTTCGACGACGCCGAGCACGCGCGCGCTCTCTTTACGGAAGAGGTCAGCGGCAACGTGTACAGTCGCTACGCCAACCCCAACACCGACGAGTTCGTGGGGAAGCTGTGCCTGCTCGAGGGCGCTGAGGATGGCATCGCCACGGCGTCGGGCATGGCGGCCGTGTTTACCGCGCTGGCAGCACGCCTCTCAAGCGGCGATCACGTGCTGGCGTCGCGAGCCCTGTTCGGGTCAACGCACCAGATTTTCACGCGGATTTTGCCCAAGTGGGGTGTGACCAGCGACTACGTCGATGCAACCGATGCTGCCGGATGGCGCGCGGGAGTGCGGCCGGAGACAAAGTTGATCTTCGTCGAAACGCCGTCCAATCCCGGACTCGAGCTGGTTGATCTCGCGTTCCTGGGCGATCTCGCGCGCGAACGTGGAATCGATCTGGTCGTCGACAACTGCTTTGCCACGCCGTATCTGCAACGGCCGCTCTCACTCGGCGCCACGGCCGTCGTACACTCGGCCACCAAGTACATGGACGGCCAGGGTCGTGTGCTGGGAGGCGCGATCGTGGGCACCAAATCGTATACGGCCGACTGTCGGTTTTTCGCGCGTCATACCGGACCAGCAATGAGTGCCTTCAACGCCTGGGTGCTCTCCAAGTCGCTGGAGACGCTTGCTGTGCGCATGGATCGGCACTGCAGTAACGCGCTGACGCTCGCTCGCCACTTCGAGGGGCACGCTCAGCTCGAATCGGTGCGCTATCCGATGCTGCCGTCGCATCCGCAGTTCGCACTCGCGCAGCGACAGATGTCACAAGGCGGTGGCATCGTGGCGCTGACCGTACGAGGCGGACTGGAGGCTGGACGGCGTTTTCTCGACCGTATTCGACTCTGCTCGCACTCCGCGAACCTTGGTGACACGCGAACAATTGTCACGCATCCGGCATCGACCACGCACAGCAAGCTCACGGCAGCGGAGCGGACAGCCGTTGGCATCACCGACGGACTCGTTCGTGTGAGCGTTGGGCTGGAGCACGTCGATGATGTGATCGCGGACTTGGAGCAGGCGCTCGATCGTCGTTAGCCACTTGCTTCGTCACGCGAAAGCCGGTCGCTCGCGGCACGAGGCACAAGCAGCACTTCGCGATTCATCGGGTGTTGAGGTCGTCCGCGTAGATTGTGCTACTGCGAACTCCGGTGCGGCTCAGTTGGTACAGACGTTCTGATCTGTGCGCCGGTGTACCAGTTTCTCGAAGCGCGTTGCGCGGCGCGGGCTTCGGCGCATCGCGCGATCGATTTCATGATACGATCACTGCGGGCTCGTGATGCGCATCACGCTCGTGCGGAGCGCACATCGGGTTGATGGAGTGCTGCGTGTCGCAATGAGAGGGGACGCAAGTCTGTTTCGGCCGCGCGACAGGTTCAGAAGTGTTGCAGTCAGCCGACGATTGGAGCCTCTCTTTCAAGCCAAAGCGTGACTGGCCCATCGTTTACCAATTCCACATCCATCATGGCGCCGAATTCACCGGTTTCGATCGGCACACCTTGCGCGCGCAACAACTCAACGAAATGATCATATAGCGTTTTGGCCGTCGCGGCCGGCGCCGCATCGACGAAGCTGGGACGGCGACCCTTCCTTGCATCGCCGTAGAGCGTAAACTGCGAGACAACAAGCAATGCTCCGCCTTGCTCTCGCACATCCCTGTTCATCTTTCCGTCAGGATCGGCGAACACACGCAGCCCCACGATCTTTTCAACCATCCACTCCAGTTCCTGTGTCGTATCGGTGTGGGTTATCCCCACCAGTACGACGAAACCGATGCCGATGCGTCCTGCGACACGAATGGCGTCCCCGGGTACCTCCGGATGAATACGCACTTCTGCCCGGGACACTCTCTGCAGTAAGATTCGCATCGGCCCAAAGTCGCTATCTTTTGTCTTCGACGGAAGATCAGGATCAATGCCAATCAACACAGCCGTGCAACCAAGACTTGCGCTTCACTTCGATCTAGTACCCCGCAGCAGTGCGACCAATGCAGACCACGCGTTTCTCGACGCGTGTGTCGCGTGGCTCGGACTCGACTCGAGTCAGCAGCTCAGCTGGGACGCACCTTCAAATCATACGTTGGACGGTGGCCGCATTTTGCGCTGGGCACCGTACCGCACGACTGGCGCCGCGTTGGCCGACATCGTCGTGCACGCACCGGATCCACTCGATCGCGGTTTGCAGTGGTCGACGCACGTTACCTACGTGATGACAACGGCCGCGAACGGCACCGTGCATCGTCAGCTCTACATCCGCGTCGGCACGGAAGGCGGCGCCGGTAATGGCGCACCACCGCCGGTGCGGCCGCCGCGTTTGCTCTCCGAGTTGGACGTGCCGTTCACGCTCGTCTCGAGCGACGGACCGCTGCAGCGCGTTCCGACGCAGCTTGAGGCCGGAACGCTCGACGCGTTCGTGCGCTTCGTGCTTTGCGATCCGGCGCGCACGATGCCGGTGTTGCTGCTCACCGAATTGCCCGACGGCGGATACGTTCTGCCGCCCGAGCAATTTGCGAGTGAGGTCTTCGGACTTGGCCTCTGCTTCATGCTTCGGCACGCGGATACGTTTGCGCTGTCCGATGCCGTTGGCGGACACGCACGCTCCGTGTTCCTCGGCTCGGCACGTGCGTACTTGCCCGGCTTCCATCTCGAAGCCGATCCGTTTCAGCATCCGCTCGTGCTCGCGCGCGCGCTGGCGCTGCCAGGCGAACGTCGCCGTCTCGTGCAGCGTCTCGCGGAAGTGTCGGTGCAGCGTCCGATGTCGGATGCCGCCGTCATCGAGAAGCTGCGCGATGAACGCTCCAATGCGTACAGCAAGCGCCCCGACGCGGCCGAAGCGCTCGCCGCGGCGGAGTCGGGATCAGAACTCGATCGCGGACAGCTCGTGGCGCTGGTGCGTGATTTCGAAGAAGCGCTCAAACAGTCGGAAGGCGAGTTGATGCGCGTGCGCGAACGGTTGCACGAAGCGCGCACGGCGCTCGAGCACGAACGCTCGATGACACGCTCGCTTCGCACCACGCTGGCCGCGATCAAGGAGCGCCAGCCAATTTCCAAGCCGGCCAGCGATGTGCCGGAATCGGTGCTTGAAGCGGTCGAACGTGCGCAGGCGATGTACGCCGACGCGTTGCGCCTGCTGCCCTCGGCCTTCTCGTCCGCTCGTGAATCGGAATTCCCCGACCCCGAGACGGCGTGGAAGTATCTCAAGTCGCTGGGCGAAGTGGGACGTCGGCGTCAGGACCGCGCGCTCAGCCGTCCGCTGTCGGAAGTCTTCGCTGATCTTGGTGTCGACTACACGCCGGGATCCACCGATTCGGCGTACAAAACGCCGTATGTCTTCCCCGACGGTTCGTCAGAAATCGAATGCCCCGACCAGTTGCGTCGTGGCAGCAATCCAGACACCGGATTGCGCATCTACTTCTCGAGTTCCGACGATGGCGGGTTTGTCATCGGCCACGTGGGACGTCAGATCGAGATTGCGAAACAGGTCTGAGGTAGCAAGGCAATCGACAGAACGGGGCGCTGGGGTATTAGCCGCGCCCCCCTTTGATTGAAAACACAGCCTGAAACGGCGAACCCCCCGCAAGCAGAGGTTGGTGGAATGGCACAGACCGGGCCTGCTGTAGTGCGCGCCGCAGCGCCCACTGATCCTGAAAGAGTACGACGACGTTGCCCTTGTGATCGAACAGCTGAAGGCGCCCAAGTCCGTTGCAGACGCGTTCGACATCGGCCTTGGGCCCGGTCACCCAGCGGGGCCACCGGTATGTCATCTTCTCGAACTTGCACGGTGCGGCGTATTCGTGCTCGAGTCGAAACGCCATCACGTCGAATTGCAGCTGCCCTACGGCTCCGACAATCGGCTGCGAACCCGCCGATGTTTCCGCGAAGAACACCTGGGCCGCGCCTTCCTCAGTGAGCTGACGTAGCCCGCTGTCGAACTGTTTGCGCTTAAGTGGGTCCGCCGGAATCGCCCGCGCGAAATGTTCTGGCGCAAATCGCGGGATGCCCTGAAACTCCATCGTGCCATCGCCACCCAGCGTATCGCCGATGCGCAGGTTGCCTCGATCCATTATCCCGATGACGTCTCCCGGCCACGCTTCCTCGATCGCAACGCGATCGCGCGCCATGAACTGCTGAGGCGCGGCCAGACGAATGGGCTTGCCGCTTCGCTGATGCACAACCTGCATGTTGGCTTCGAAACGGCCCGACACGACTCGCACAAACGCCACGCGGTCGCGATGCTTGGGATCCATGTTCGCCTGAATCTTGAACACGAAGCCGGTGAAATCGGTGCGATCGGGGAGCACGGGACCAACGCTGGAATCGCGCGGCCCCGGTGACGGTGCGAGCTCGAGAAACTCCCGCAGGAACGGTTCAATGCCGAAGTTCGTGAGTGCCGAACCAAAGAACACCGGTGTCAGCGAACCGTCGATCACGCGCTGATGCTCGTATTCGTGGCCCGCCGCATCAAGCAGCTCGATGTCACCCATCAGGCGGGAGAACGCGCCTTCTCCCATAGCGTTGATCAGCTTGGGATCGTCGATGCTGACAATCGTGTCGTCGGCGCGCGTGGCGCCGCGATCGCCGCTGCGCTCGAACAGATGTACTTCGCGCTTTAGACGATCGTAGACGCCGACGAAGATGTCGTTCTCAAACACCGGCCAGGTCGCGGCATAGCAATCGATGCCCAGGTCGGCTTCGACATCCTGAATGAGTTTGAGCGGATCTTCTCCGTGCCGATCACACTTGTTCACCAGCGTGAAAATCGGCGTGCGTCGCAGCTTGCACACATCGAACAACTGTCGCGTGCGCTCTTCTACCCCGCGACGATTGTCCAGCAGCATGATGGCGCTGTCGGCTGCGACGAGCGTGCGATAGGTGTCTTCGGAGAAGTCTTCGTGCCCCGGCGTGTCCAGCAGATTGAGCTGATAGCCAAGGTACTCGAACTGGAGCACCGAGCTTGTCACCGAGATACCGCGCTCCTGCTCGAGCTTCATCCAGTCCGAGGTGGCGTGCCGCGTAGCTCGCCGCGCTTTCACCGATCCGGCCAGGTGAATGGCTCCGCCGTATAGCAGCAGCTTTTCAGTAAGGGTCGTTTTACCGGCGTCGGGATGCGAGATGATCGCAAACGTGCGACGTCGGGTGATTTCTCGGGCGAGGGTCGATTCGGCGGATGCCGCGACAGCGTCAGTCATGCGCCAAAAATAATCAGCTCACCCCTCCAATTCTTCCAAACTGCGCGGAAAATCGCTCTTGAGGAGCCGAGACAGCGCCCGATCGGCAAGGATCCGGCCGCCCGTCTGACAGCGGGCGCAGTAGTTGGTCTCGTTGTCTGCATACCGGATACGCTGTACTGGCGCCTGGCACATCGGACATGGCTTCCCGAAGCGGCCGTGGACGGCCATGGCCTCATGAAATGCCGTCACCGTTTCCGGAAACTCGTTCCCCGCTTCTCCCCGCAAGCGGGCTGTCCACGCCGTCAGTGTCTCAATCGTGGCCGCTCGAAGACGCGCGATCTCCTCGTCGGTCAGCTTCGCAGTGA
>CBHTUR010000016.1:0-102435 GCA_966096095.1 uncultured Gemmatimonadaceae bacterium
CCCCCCCCCCTCACCCATCTTTTGCCCTAAAAAACCTGGGCGCCCGCCCCCCCTACCCCCCCCCCCCCCACAACTTCAGAACGGACAAATCAGCGGCGTTACTCGCTCTCCGTGTCAAAAGTGAACGCATCGGCCTGCCGAAGCGAATCCAACCAGTTCTCGACGCCAACTTCATCGCCCAGTGAACCACTGGCACCACCGCCAACTTCAGCGGTGTCCGTGAGCGAGAAGCTCAAGGCGCGTTCTGAGCCTTCCGGCCAGTCTGGCATTGCCAGACCTGCGGCGACCCGACGCAAGGTCGAGCCACATTCCCCCAGCAGCTCCGAGGCACGCGCCTCGAGGGTGTTGAACGGAATGTCGAGATCGCGCGTGACCAATCGACCGGTCGAGGCATCACGCCAAGCCGCGTCGCCGACCGCACCGCGGTCCGGCCACACGCCGAGATGTCGCACGACACCAGACTGCGGGGCTTCCAATCGTTCGCTTTCGAAAGTGGCCGCGAGGGCCATCGCGAGTGAGCGGGCATCGGCGTCGCCGTAGAGCGTGACTACTTCACGCCGCGAGCGAGTACCGAAGGGAAGCACAGGAATCGAGTTGACGTGCGCGAGCACCGGCGAATCGTTCGGACGAGCCTCCAGTCGTACGAGGACGTCCATGGGGTACCTCCGGGTTAAGGGACGCTCAAGGCATGGGCAACGGGATTCCGTGCGCCGTTCACGGGAATGACGTTTGACCCTGCCAGCCAGCAACCAAACAGGCGAAACGGCGTCGATTGTTGGCCAGAGCCGACATGCTGCAGACGCGTTTTCGTTCCGTTTGTCCTACACCGTGGTATTACCCGGCCGACTCCGAAGCGGCTAACCAGATCCCGCCGAGCAGTGCCACAGCCAATGCTACACCAATGGGAACCGCGCTGGCGACGTTCGACGTCACCGAGTAACCAATTCGTAATGCAGACGGTACAAAACCGACGGAAAGCCACGCGTAGATGGCGGCGGCGATGATTGCCGAGACGATGCGACGAACGCCACGCAGCGGAATGATGAACAGCGAGAGCGCGGTGCCCCACAGCGTGGCGACCACGAGATGGTGCAGGTAGCCGATGCCGACGGATGTCAGTGGCGCGAGGTTTGATGCGATTCCCAACTGTTCGAGCACACTCCGGCCGGCCAATCGAAAAACGCGGCTCGACTCCCCGTCTCGCATACCCAGTCCGATCAGCGCACCACCCGTGGCGATTGTGGCCAGTGAGCCGGCAGCCAAGGCTTCATCGAGCAGCGAGCGAGTTGGCGGGTTCTCCGCGTCGTCTGTCATCCGGGAAAGGAACCGACCGCAGCCGCGTGGCTCAAGGCCTCTGGTCCCTCTTTGTTAACGGCGCACGCGACATGGCGTCCAACGCCACGTATGTCTCAGAAGACCGCTTTCGCCCGGAGTTGCCGTATGCCGCAGCCGTTCCCTTCTCGCCGCCGCCCGCACGTACTCGGCGCGCTCTCCTCGGCCTCGACGCAGACGCTACTCGTCGGACTCGCCGTTATTGCGCTCGCGCGATGCGCGGGCGCACCGCACGGCGCGAACGGCGTCGATCGACTTCCTAGCGCCGCGTCGGTGGCCGCGCGTGAGCAGACGGCCGATCAGCAAGTGCAACACGTGCTCAACCGACTCGCGTTCGGCGCGCGCCCAGGTGACGCAGAGGCCGTGCGCGCGATGGGTGTCGATGCGTGGATCGCGCGCCAGCTTGAGCCCGAGAAGATCAGCGATGCGGCCACGGAGCAGTTCGTGTCGCAGTTCACAACGCTCAGCAAGTCGGGGGAAGATCTCTTGGCGTTGTATCCGCCACCCGGCGTTGCGCTCGCGCAGGCCGCGCGCAAAAACGGTGGCAAAATCAGCGCGGATGATTCTGCGCGGATTCGTCAACAAGGGCAGCAGTCGTACGCGTTCGTGGGCGAAATCGCCACCACGCGCATCGCGCGCGCCGTGAGCACAGAGCGCCAGTTGAACGAAGTGATGGTCGACTTCTGGGAGAATCACTTCAACGTCTTCGCCGGCAAGGATCGCACGCGTTACTTCCTGCCCGAATACGATGCACAAACCATCCGGCCGTATGCGCTCGGCAAATTCCGCGACTTGCTGGGTGCGGTCGCGAAGAGTCCGGCGATGCTCTACTACCTGGACAACTGGCAGAGCGTTGCTGACAGCGGGCGTACGACGTTGCGCGATTTCTCCGCGCGTCGGCGCGTGGCCCAGCGACGACTCGCCGTCGTCGCGCAAAACCGGCCGGCGCTGGCCGCGCTCGCGCAGCGGCGTCGCGGTCTCAACGAGAACTACGCCCGTGAGTTGATGGAACTGCATACGCTTGGCGTCGACGGCGGATACACGCAGAAAGACGTGATTGAAGTGGCACGCGCGCTCACCGGTTGGACGCTCTCGAAGGGCGCCAACGGCGGTACGTTCCTCTTCCGGCCCGAAGTCCACGATGCCGAAGCGAAGGTTATTCTCGGCCACAAATTTCCGGCGGGACGCGGCGAAGACGAAGGCGAGGCCGTGTTGGATCTCTTGGCGCGTCATCCGGCGACCGCCAAGTTCATTGCCACCAAGTTGGCCCGTCGCCTGGTGAGCGATACGCCCCCCGCCGCGTTGGTAGAGCGGGCGGCCGAAACGTTCCGCCGTACCGACGGCGACATGCGCGAGGTGGTACGCACGATTGTGTCGAGCCAGGAGTTTTTCTCGACCGCGGCGTATCGGGCCAAGGTGAAATCGCCGTTCGAGCTCGTGGCCAGCGCGATGCGTGCGCTCAATGCGAAGCCCGACGCGACGCCGCGCACCACCCAACTCATCAATCGACTGGGTCAGCCGATTTTCGGACATCAGGCGCCGAACGGCTATCCCGAAACTGGTGATGCGTGGATGAACACCGGCGCGATTCTCAATCGCATCAACTTTGGTCTCGCGATCGCAACCGGACGCGTGCCGGGCGTCAAGCTCGCTGACTGGCCCGCGTCCAAATCACTCGCGTCGCTCTCGCGCGAAGCGCAGGTCGACGGGGTGATTCATGAATTGCTGGGCGGGTCGGCGTCCAGCGATACACGCGAAGTGCTGCTCACTGGCACGAATCCGTTTCTCGCGGCGCGAGCGGCGTCGGATACGATGTCGATGACGGATGATTCAACTGCGACGAGCGACATGAACGGCGCGGGCGCTGGTGCGCGGCGTGCCAACCGGCCGCCGCGACAGCCGCCGATGCAACAACAACAGCAGCAGGCGGGGCGTGAGACGGCGCGGCCCAATCGCGCCGGCACACTCACGCAGGCGATTGGCGGGACTATGCCGTCGCCGCAGGGACTCGTTCAGATCGTCGGTCTGGCGCTTGGTGCGCCGGAATTTCAGCGTCGCTAAGTCGACCATTCAGGAGCATCGCATGCAACGCCGCGTATTTCTCAAGGCCGGCGCCTTGTCGCTCGTTACGCTCGGATTGTCGCCGAGTTTTCTTCGCCGCACCGCCGTCGCAATGGAGTTGCCGCGCGCCGCGCGTGGCAAGACTCTGATTGTACTGTTTCAGCGTGGTGCGGCCGACGCGCTGAACGTTGTCGTGCCATTTGGCGATCGCAACTACTACGCCGCGCGTCCGCAGCTGGCGATTGCGTCAGCCGCGCGCGCCAACGCGACCGCCGGCGCAATCGACCTCGACGGATTCTTCGGTCTGCATCCGGCGCTCTCGTCGTTCAAGCCACTATGGGATCGGGGGCTCTTGTCGCCGATTCACGCGGTCGGCAGCCCGAGTTCCACGCGCTCGCACTTTGATGCGCAGGATTACATGGAAACCGGCACACCCGACAACAAGGGTACGACCGATGGCTGGCTCAATCGCTATCTCGCGGTCAAGGGCACCTGCGAAGCCTGTGCGACGCATGACGGCACCACTTCGAACAGCGTCGCAACGCCGTTTCGCGCGGTGGCGATGGCATCGCAAACACCGCGGATTCTCGAGGGTGCGTCGCCTGCGGTGGCGATGAATTCGATCGACGAATTTTCAATTCGCACCAACGGCGGTGATGCGGAACGGCGACTCGAAGCCTTGTATCGGACCGGCTCCGCCGATCTGGTACATGGCAGCGGCGCCGAGATGTTTGAAGCGCTGAAGGTGTTGCGGGCCGCGAATCCGCAGCAGTACAAGCCAGCGGCGGGCATCGAGTATCCCAAGACGCAGTTTGGCCAGCGGTTGCTTGCCATTGCGCAGTTGATCAAGGCGGGCGTCGGACTCGAAGTCGCATTCGCTGACATCGGCGGTTGGGACACGCACGTGAATCAAGGTGGCGCTCAAGGTCAGCTGGCCGGTCGCCTGACCGATTTCTCCACCAGCATTGCCGCGTTGGTGTCTGACCTTGGCGATCGTATGGACGACGTCGTGATTCTCACCATGTCCGAATTCGGTCGCACGGTGCGACAGAACGGCACCGGTGGAACCGATCACGGTCACGCCGGCGCGATGTTCGTGATTGGCGGCTCGCTGGCCGCGCCGCGCAAGGTGTTGGGCACGTGGCCCGGTCTCGCACCGGAACAGTTGCACGAAGGACGCGACCTCGCGCTCACCACGGATTTTCGCAGTGTGTTCAGCGAGTTGGCGTCGAAACACCTCGGTGCCGATTCGCTCGACCGGATCTTCCCGGGTTTTGCGAAACCGCAGTCACACTGGCTCGGAATTCTCTGAGCAGCGGCGCGCGCGACGCTCAGTGTTGGCGTCGCGCATCCGCTTCGGCGGCGCGTCGCAGTTTGTTCATCACGCGCCGCGCGGCGTCACGTGAACGGCGATCATCAATGGAATTGATGGCCGCATCGACGATTGCGCTCAGATCGCGCAGGTGCACGTCCCGATCACGCACCGCGCGTTCAATCGCCGCCCGATCGCGGGCAGAGAGTCGCGGTGTGCGCGGCATCGGTGGCATGACCATCGCCGGCTCAGGCGGCTCGGGCGGTTGCGGTCCTTCAAACGCATTGTCGCCGTTGTCGATCATCGCGATGCGCGCTTCCGATTCGCACGATTCCGTTGGCGCGGTGCCATCTCGGAACCATTCGCGCCGCGCTTCCCCGCACGCGAAGCTGGCGAGTTTGCCAGTTTGGATGTCGATCGATTTCGAGACGATGCCGGTAGGCGGCATCCACGGCATGTCCTGCTCGGGCGAGTGCCATCCATCGCGAATGAAGCGCGCCCACACCGGCGCCGCGAGTCGGCCGCCCGAGGCATCGCCGCCCAACGGTGTGGGATCGTCGGCGCCGAACCAGACGCTTGCCACGAGAGTTGGTGTGTATCCGACAAACCAGACGTCGGTGCCATCGTTGGTTGTACCGGTCTTTCCCGCCACCGCACCGCGTACACCCATACTGCGCACACTTCGCCCGGTGCCTTCATCGACCACACTGCGCAGCAATGATGTCACCAGAAATGCGTCGCGCGCATCGACGACACGCGGTGTGGGTGCAGCCGGGTGCGACCAGAGCACGCGACCGAAAATATCTTCCACGCGCTCGACGGCGTAGGGCGTTACGCGTGCGCCACCGTTGCCGAATGGGGCATACGCGGCGGTGAGTTCGGCGGGCGTGACGGCGCCCGCACCGAGGGCCAGCGCAGGAACGTTGGGTAGCGTGCTGACGATGCCGAGGTTGTGCGCGGTCTCAATAACGCGCGGTATTCCGATATCGCGGCTGACGCGCACCGTGGCCGCGTTGGCGGAGCGCATGAGGGCATCGCGTAGCGTCACGCGACCCGCGTATGAGTCGTTGAAGTTGGCCGGCGTCCACTCATCGTGTCCGATCTCAATGGAAATCGGTTCGTCGTCAACCATCGTCGCGGTGGTGAAGCCGCGTTGCAGTGCCGTGAGATAGACAAACGGTTTGAACGCCGAGCCGGGCTGCCGATGCGCGCGCAGTGCGCGGTTGAATCCCTTTCGTTCGATTCGTCGTCCGCCGACCATCGCGCGCAGCGCGCCGGTACCGGGATCAAGCGCCACCAGGGCGCCCTGCGTGCGATCAGAGGCGTCGTCGCCCCAGACGCCGCGTTCGTTGTCGATTTGCGCGGCACCCTGCGCGACGGCGCGTTCCGCCGCGAATTGTGCGCGCCGATCGAACGTGGAGAGCACCCGCAATTGCCCATCGTTGAGCGACGCGGGAATCGCGCCGATGCGCCGGAGCGAATCGAGCACGCTACGCACGACTTCCACCGACCACGAATCGGTGCGGCGCGGCGGTTGCCACTCAGCGGGCAGCGCGCGCAAAGGCGTGTTGCGCGCCGCCGCGACAGCCGCTGCCGAAGCAACCTGCTCGCGTTCGAGCACATCGAGCACCACGCTTCGGCGCTCTTGCGCTCGCGCCGGATCGCTGCGCGGCGTGTAATTGCTTGGCGCTTTTGGGAGCCCCGCCAACAGTGCCGCTTCGGCGAGATTGACCTCGCGCACCGATTTGCCGAAGAGATCCTGACTGGCGCCTTCCACGCCGTAGACGCCGTTCCCGAGATAAATCGCGTTGAGGTAGCGCTCAAGAATCGTGGGTTTGTCCAGCGCCTTCTCCAGCAACATCGCGTAGCGCCACTCGAGCAGTTTGCGGGTGAAGCTGCGTTCGTTCGCGCGGTGGCTGAGGAAGACGTTGCGCGCGAGTTGCATGGTGATGGTGCTCGCCCCTTCGCGCACGCCGCCCGCCTTCACGTTTTCGACGGCCGCGCGCGCCACGCCATGCCAATCGATACCGTGATGGGTGTAGAAGCGCCGATCTTCGACCGCCACAAAGGCCGCCTGCACGTGGCGCGGGATGCGGGAGATCGGCACGTTGACACGCTTGACCGGACGCAATGGAGCAATGAGGGCGCCATTTCGATCGAGCAGCGCTCCGCCTTCGGTCGGTCGCCATGCCTGAAGTTGCGTGGCCGATGGACACCCATCGAAGCCGCAGCTGAACCACCAACTGGAGACGATCACCGTACCGGTGGCGCCGGCGATCATGCCCCACAAAACCATGCGCTTTGAGGGGCGCCAGAAGCGTCGGCGCGGGGTAGCAGCGGGTGAAGACGATGCTGGCGGGATTGGCTTGGAGCCCGCTTGGTCGTTGTTAGCTTTCGCGTCCATCGCCGTCACACTCCACTCAGGTTCGCTCGATACCCGGTATGTCGCGCCTTCGCTCTTTCGCCGTTGCCGCGGGTCTGCTTTGCGTATTCGCACCGTCGGCGCACGCCCTCGTACGTTCCAAGTCCGCCGGAAGTGCCAAATCCCGGGCTCGTTCGATTTCGGCCGTCTCGAGTGTGGCGAAAGGACACGTAGCGCAAGCACGAAAGCCCAACGAACTCGGCCGCGTACCGATCGTCGAATGGCACCAGATCGTGGGGGCTGACGGCAGCTACAAGGTTTCGCGGGAGCGGTTCAAGTCGGAGCTGACGCAGCTCTATGATCGCGGCTACGTGCCGATTTCTCTCGCCGACTACCTCGACAAGCACATCGACATCCCGGCCGGGAAGTCACCGGTGCTCTTCACTTTCGACGATGCGAGCCCGAGTCAATTCAGCTATGTCGAGAAGAACGGCGCGCTTCAGATCGATCCGAATAGCGGCATGGGAATCCTGTTGGACTTCATCAAGGCCCATCCCGAGTGGAAGCCTCGCGGGCTGTTTTGCGTACTGCCAGCGGCGGCGGCCGGCCACGCGTTCTTCGGCGACAAGGGCATCGACGGGCAGCAGTCAGCCTGGCGGTTCAAGAAGCTGAAGTATCTCGTGGAGCAGGGGTTCGAGCTGTGCAATCACACGCTCTGGCACGCGATGTTGAACAAGTACTCCGACGCCGTGGTGCAAGAGCAACTCGCGCGCGGAGCAATGGCCATCGATTCGGCGGTGCCGGGATACAAGATCCGCGGCTTTGCGTTGCCGTATGGATTGTGGCCAAAGAATCGCGCACTGGCGTTCAGCGGCGCGTGGTACGACAAGAAGGGGAAGCGAGAGGTGAGCTACCGGAACGAAGCAGTATTCGAAGTGGCGGGCGGCCCGGCGCGCAGTCCGCATGATCCGCAGTGGAATCCGAAGTCGCTGCCACGCGTCCCGTTGCAAGGGGGCACCAAGTTGACGCCCACGCTCGACGCGATGGACAAGCCTGGACCGATGGCGCGCTATGTCTCGGACGGTGATCCGAAGACGGTGGCGAAGCCGTAGTTTCGGGGCATGCTCACGACCATTCGATTCGTGCTGAAAGCGAGCGTGTCTCTTCCGCTGCTTTTGGCTACCGGCTGCCTGTTAAATCGCTCGGCGAAATCGCCACCCAACATTCCGCACATCTCGGGCGACGCGCGCACGGCATTCGCGCTGCGCTACATCGACATCAAGCCGGGTACCGGTGCGTTGCTCACCGGTCGACAGTGCGTGTACGCGCACTACACGGGGTGGCTGACCGACGGCAAACAGTTCGACTCGTCGCGCGACACGATGCCGGGTGGGCGTCCTAAACAGCCAATCTCATTTCCGGTCGGCGCGCGTCGGGTGATTTCCGGATGGGATCTCGGCTTTGATGGCATGCGCGTTGGCGGTCAGCGCCGCTTGCTGATTCCGTATCAGCTGGCCTACGGTGAAGCGGGCCGGCCGCCGCTGATTCCCGCCAAATCGGAGCTGATTTTCGACGTCGAGTTGATGGCGCTTGCGGACACGTTGCCAACCGCGCCGGCACCTGTCGCGCGTGCCGACTCGACGCCGCGTCGCCCGGCTCCGACCGGTCCACAGTGTCCGACGTGGGCGACGGTGAGCAAGGCCCCCTAGCGCACGCGCTGGCAGCTACTGCGCCGTAGTGCCCGCGCGCACGCGCTCGACTTCATCCCAGCGGTCGACCGCTCGACGCAAATGCGGTATGACAATACTGCCGCCGACGATGAGACCGATGCTCATCGTTTCGAACACTTCATCGCGCGTGGCGCTCCGGGCGCCCCTGCGCACGTTGTTGTCGGTGTGGCTGTCGTCGCATCCCCCCCCGTGCGATGGTCCGAGGCCCAGCAACTCCTTGGTCTTTTCGTCGAGAGCGCCGGCTTCGTAGGCACGTCCGTCGAGATTGAAAAAACGATTGATGACGAGATTGTTTTCGCCGAGAATGCGCGTGTTCATGCGCTCTCGGAACGTGCGGAATTCAGCCAGGGCCGCAGCGGCGTCTGAGTCGACGTGGTCGTGCGGCGGAGTTTTTGCGGAGTCCGTCATCAGAAGGAGTAGTTGCGCAACGTATTGAGCGCGGTTTCGAGCGCGGCGCGTTGCTGTTCATTGGGGGAAAGCGCCCATAGGTCTTCATACGACGAGATGGCGAGCGCGAGCGCTTCCTTATCGTGTTCGGCCGTGGCGAGCGACGCGGCGTTGTCGGCGAGGGCCGCCTTGGCGAGAGGATCTGTGGGGAAACGCTGAGAAACCTGCAGCCAGCGGACGGTGCGATCGCGTTGATTGCCTTCGGTGAGTGCCCACATGTGCCAGGCGCCGCGATTGTCGGGATCGGCGGCGATGGCGCGGCTGGCCAGTTCGCCAACGACTTCGGGACCGCGTCCGGAGAGCCAGTAGGCGTTGGCGAGGATGACGAGCGCGCGTGCGTTGTTGGGTTGCAGGTCGACCACGCGCTCGTAGAGCGGGCCTGCGACCTCGGGCAGGTGTAAATAGCCCTCGGCCGCAGTGACGAGCGCGTCGGGGGTGGCCCCGTCGCGCAGGCGATGGAGGCGCTCCATAAGTGCGCCAACGTTGGCCGTAGCTTCGTATTCCGCGACCGCTTCGGCGAGCGCGGCTGGGAGATCGATGGGTGGGGCAATCATGGCCGGAAAGGTAGCGAATCTGTCTCGACTCCTGACCCGATGGGGCGGCGTGGGTTGCGCAGATCGGGCTGGGTCGTAATACTCAAAGCGTAGCAAGTACCATGAACGGTTGGTGAGCGAACCGGAGTCGTGACGGGAAGCCGTCGGACACAATTCACCGGACTTCGCGATCAGTGCCAACCGGGGTGCCTGGGAACTCCCGGGCAACAGCCCCTTCCTGTGATAGGTCGCGCGAGGTTCGCGCGCACCCCCCAAAGCGGTACCGGTAGGCGATATGCGCCTTTCCGGCTGTGCGTTTTCCCAGAGGACTCGCGCCCTCGGCGCGTACTTCAGGGTCGATCGCTCAACGTGCGACGGCACCACCATTCCCGTCCTGACACTCTCAGAATTCCCGCGCGTTCGCGCGCATTTCGAGCTTGCGATTGAGCTCGTTGATTTTGGCCCATGGCGTCGAATGCCATGGAGTCGCGCTCTGCCCGTCCGGGTACGAGCCCACGTATCACACGCAGTTTCCGAATGAACGAACGTAAACGCCCCACCCGCCGCGGCCGTCCCCGGTCGAAGCAGTCTCCCGATTCCGCTGGAGACGACAATCCATACCTCGACGCGCCCGAGTCTCGAAGCGCCGTTGAGACACCCCCGCCCTCCGCAGCGGCTCCACCGCCTCGTCCGGCTGCGCCACCAGTTGAAATAGCGCCGATTGAGCGCACGCCCGGCGATCAGCTCGAGCGCATTCAGCGAATGGAGCAGATGGACCGCTTGGAGCGGGCGGAGCGCGCCCAGCGCGCGGAAGGCGCTCCACGTTCTGACGGTGCCGAGCGGCCGGACCGCCCAGAGCGCCCGAACCGCCATCGAGGCGACCGAGGTCCTCGGGGAGACCGTGGCGGAGATCGCGGCCAAGATCGCGGTGGCGATCGGGGAGGCGACCGTGGCGGGGAGCGCGGTGGAGACATGGCCGAACGGACGGCTGACCGTCCTGAGCGCGGCGATCGTCCAGAACGCGGCGACGGCGGCGAAGGTCGCAATTTCCGACGCAACGGACGTCGCGGACGGAATCGGTTCCGTCGTGGCGGTGGCGGCGGAGGTGGCGAGCGCGGCGGCGAGCGCGGTGAGCGCGGTGAGCGCGGGCCGAATCCGAACATGGATGCTGGATTCGATCGCGCTCCCTCAATAGTCACGGCGGCGGAAGGAACGCTGACCGGATGGTTTGATTCGTCACGCGACGGCGGATTTTTACGGCGGGCGGTGAACAGCTACCTGCCCGATCCGGCCGATCCATTTATTCCGCCAGCGCTTGTTCGCCTCCATCAGTTGCGTCGCGGCGACCGACTGGAAGTCTCCTATGGTCGCGACCATCGCGGTCGTCATGTGGTGATTGAAGTCATCACGCTCAACGACGGCTCACCGGTCGTGCTGGAAAAGCGCCCTGACTTTAATACGCTTACGGCGTCATATCCCGACCGAAAGCTCACACTCGAAACTGGTCGGCCGGCCAAGACCGGGCCCGAGCTCACGCGCCGAGCAATCGATCTCATCGCGCCCGTAGGTTATGGTCAGCGTGCGTTGATCGTGGCACCTGCGCGCGCCGGTAAGACCACGTTGCTGCAGGCGATTGTCGAGGGCGTGGCGGTGAATCACCCGCAAGCGGTGTTGCTGGTGCTGCTGGTGGACGAGCGCCCGGAAGAAGTGAGTGAGATGGTGACGTGGGGCTACGGCGAAGTGGTGGCATCGAGTTTTGATATGCCGGCGAAGCGTCACGTTGAAGTGGCAGAGATGACGCTCGAGCGCGCTCGTCGCCTGGTTGAAATGGGTAAGGACGTCGTCATCGTGCTCGACTCGATTACCCGTCTCGCGCGCGCCTACAACACGGTCGAACGCGGCACAGGGCGCACGATGTCCGGCGGCTTGGACAGCAATGCCATGCAGAAGCCGAAAGCGTTCTTCGGATCGGCGCGCATGATCGCGCCGATGCACGGTGGCGGATCGCTCACCATCATTGCGACGGCACTCGTCGAAACGGGTTCGCGCATGGATGAAGTGATTTTCGAAGAGTTCAAGGGCACGGGTAACTGCGAAATCAAGCTCGATCGCGGCCTGGCTGATCGCCGGATCTATCCCGCGTTCGATATCGCCACGAGCGGTACGCGTCGCGAGGAGAAGCTCTATCGTCCGGACCAGCTCGATAAGGTGCATTTGCTGCGTCGCGGCCTGCATCAGTTGCCGCCGCAAGCTGGTATGGAGTGGCTGATCAAACGCATCGCGGCCACTTCCAACAACGATTCACTGCTGGACGGCCTCTGATTCAGGCTCTCCTCATCGAGGAGCCGCGAACATGAGTCGCGCTCGCATCGCGCACCGTGCCGATTTTTCGGTTCGGTGCGCGTGTGGCATTGAGTACAACACCGATGACACTCACATCGGCAAGCAGATCAAGTGTCGATGCGGCCGGGTGGTGACGATTGCTCGGCCGAAGGAAGAGTACGCGGAAGCGTATGTGGGAGCGGAAGCGGCATCGCGCGCGACGCGGGAAGCGGCAGCGAAGGCCGAAGCAAAGCGCGCCGCGAAGGTCCGAAGACGGCAGTGGCGCCGTAATGGGTGGCGTTCGATTCGCGTTGGCTTATCTCACGCGGCGATTGGCGCGGTTCTCGGAATGTGGCGCGCGACGACGAGTTCACGGAAATGGCGGCGGTGGACATCAAAGGTTGTTTGGGGATGGCTCGCGAGCTGTATCGCACTCTGGGCACTGCTCGCTTGGAAATCGGAGTCGTATATCCCGGCAATATTTCTGGCGTACGGCCCCCGTTTTCTCTTGCTCACGCCATTTGCGGCGCTCATTCCGTTCGCGATCGCATTTGCGCGCGTGATGCTCGTGCCTTTGGCACTTTCGCTCCTGATCATTATCGGGCCGGTCATGGGTGGACGCGTATCTTTTCGCACGCTGGGCAAAGCCATGCCGGCACGGCCACCGGCGAACACGGTGCGGATCGTTACGTACAATGTCGATGGTGGCATGCTTGCGGTGGGCCGGTTTGACGAGCTGCTCGACGCTACGCATCCTGACGTCGTAGCGGTGCAGGAATGCGGCGAGATGATTCGCGATACCCTCGCGGCGTTAGCCCAGTGGCATTTTTCCTACTACGCCGGACTCTGCACACTCAGCAAGTGGCCGATCACGAACGTCGATTCGATGCCCCGCGCTGACTTTGCGCGCCTACGACAGTTTGGCGCAGGAGGCGCGGCGATGGTGATTCGCTACACGCTGGCCACGCCACATGGTGCACTGCGAGTGGTCAACCTTCACCTCGAAACAGCGCGAAAAGGTCTCGAGTCCACCGTGTTCACCCGGTATGCCGACTCGGATGTCAACGCATCGGACACCGTGACAACGGCGAATGAGGAGCTCCGCGCCGACAGGCGATTGATGTTGAACACCACCATCCGCGATCGCGAATCGGAGCGCGCATCGGTGTGGGCGGAGCATGGCGATCGCACGATGCCCACCATCATCGTCGGCGACTTTAACCTGCCGGTCGAGAGCGAAATCTTTCAGCGCCACTGGCGCGGCTTCAATGATGCCTTTGAGCGAGTTGGAACTGGATTCGGCTGGTCGAAGCAGGAGGGCACGCTGCTACGCATTCGCATCGATCATGTGCTGAGCAACCAATTTGCACCGCAACCGCGTGGCGTGTGGCTCGGCCGCGACTATGGCAGCGACCATCGGCCCGTGATCGCCGACTTGGAGTGGCCCGCGCGCTGACGCGGCGTAGCAGGGCGTGACGCGAAGTGCCGCCAGTGTGACGGTGCGACGCTTGCGAGGCGGGAATTCCGACGAGGCGTGAATTTCGGCCGGAACGCTAAAGCCTGCCCGGAAACGGTCCGATACCATGATGTCGAGTGATCTCGCGGGCGATGAGGCTTGCGGATCTGTGTCACTGCAAAATTCTTCTCGACTCCCATGTTTCGATCGTTGACCCTCCGGGCCAAGATCCTCGCTCTCCCCGTTGTTGCGGCGCTCGGTTTCGTCGTGACGCTCGGCACCACGACGGTTCTCGGCCGTACCGCCTCCGCAAAGTTGGAGAGAATCCAGCACGGCTACTCGCCCGCTTTGGAGCAGAGCCGCAAGCTTGAGAATCGCCTGGAGCAGTACCAGCGCGCGGTTCGCGACGCCGTCGGCGCCAGCGATACCGGCGCGGTGGTCGCTGCGGACTCGATCGTGCGTCAGTTTGCTGCGGTCAGCGACTCGTTGGTGCACAACAAGACGATGGACTCGGCAGCGGTGTCGGCGAACGCGGCCGCGTTCACGCAGTACACGAAGGCCGCACGCGCGACCTCGATGGGGATGATCACCGGCGCTGCCGCGGACATGATGGGCGGCATGTCGGCCATGAAGTCGCAGTACGCGGCGTTGCAGAAGAAGCTGGCGGAGCAGACCGCCGCGAACGATGCGGCGATTGCTGCCGCGTTTGATTCGGCGGCGCAACTCCAGTCGACGTCGCTCAAGGTCACCACTTTTGTGCTGGTCGTGTCGCTTTGCGCGCTGGGCTTCCTGGCGCTTGGCACGTTGCGCAGCGTCGTTGGCGCCATTCGTTCGATCTCGGAAGCGGCGACGGAAATTGCGCGCGGCCGCATCGAGCAGCGCATCGATCACGAGAGCAAGGACGAAATCGGTGCACTGGCCAACGCGTTCCGCGGGATGGTGGAATACGTCGGCGGTATCGCGCACGCGGCGGACCGTCTTGCGGTGGGCGATTTGTCGGCCAAGGTAACGCCGCGCTCGGAGCAGGACGTGCTCTCGCGCAACGTGAATCGTGCGTCGGACACGCTCGAGAAGATCATTGGCGAAGCCAAGAAGCTCATCGACGCCGCGCAGCATGGTGAACTGAGCACGCGTGGCGATCCGTCGCAGTTCCAGGGCGCGTATGCGGAGTTGATTGAAGGCACGAACTCGATGCTCGACGCGGTCGTGCAGCCGATTTCGGAAGCACAGGATGTGTTGCAGCGCGTGGCCAAGCGCGATCTGACAGCGCGTGTGCAGGGCACCTATCATGGCCAACACGCGGCGATCAAGGATTCGCTTAACACAGCGCTTGAGAACATCGCGGAAGTCTTTGCGTCACTCACGACCGCGATTGCGCAGGTGAACTCGGCGGCCAGCGAGATCGGTTCCGGCAGCCAGGATCTGGCGAGTGGTGCGGCCGATCAGGCCGGCTCGATCGACCAGGTGTCGAATCGTATTCGCACGGTCGATGATCGGACGAAGGCGAACGCGGCCGACGCGCACGAAGCCCGCGCGACGATGGAGCAGGCCAGCACGGTGACCGAACAGGGTGTGGAGCGCATGCAGGCGCTCGCTGAAGCGGTGGCCGATATCAAGAAGTCGGCCGATGCGACGGCCAAGATCGTCAAGACGATTGATGAAATCGCCTTCCAGACGAACCTGCTCGCGCTGAACGCCGCAGTCGAAGCCGCACGCGCTGGTGATGCCGGCAAGGGCTTCGCGGTGGTGGCTGATGAAGTGCGCAGCCTGGCGATTCGCGCCTCGGAAGCGTCGCGCAATACGGCGGTGCTGATCGAAGAGTCGGTGCAGAAGGCCGAAGCGGGTGTGAAGCTCAACGATGGCGTCCGTCGCCGTCTCGATGAGATCCGCGCCGGTGTGCAGCGTGCGGCCACGATGATGACCAACATCGCGGAAGGCGCGCGCGAGCAGGAGAAGGAACTGGCCGAAGTCACGTCCGCGATGGTGCAGATCAGCTCACTCACGCAGCGCACTGCCGCGAACGCCGAGGAATCGGCGAGCGCAGCGGCCGAGCTGTCGGCGCAGGCCGGTGAGATGCATCAGATGGCGGCGCAGTTCAACGTGGGCCGCGCTGGTGAGAAGGCGCCGGTGGGCAAGGCGCCGTCGGCTCCGTCGGCTTCGACTCGCAAGGTCAAGGCGGCAGCAGCTCCGGCGCCAGCGCGTTCGCGCCGTCCGGTCGCGGGCAAGGCTCGCGCGTCATCGGGCTCGTCGAGCGCGGCATCGGATGATGTGTTTCCGATGAGCGCGGCCGCGGCGATTCCGTTCGACGATGATGATGTGGGCGGAGATGACGTGCTGGGTCAGTTCTAAACTAGACTGACCCAAGCACACTGATCATCGATCAGTACAGCGGCGGCATTGCGTCAACGACGCGATGCCGCCGCAAACTCATCCAGGAGGGTCGCGGCAGCGCGCATGCCGAGTTGGTAGTTCTCGGCGCTGATCCATTCGTCGGGCGCGTGCGCGTTTTCGCCGGGCAAGCCAAAGCCCATGAGCAGCACGGGCGCGCCGAGTATGCGTTCGAAGTCGCCGACGACGGGAATTGAACCGCCTTCACCTGTGATGACCGGTTCACGACCGAATGCTGCGGCGAGTGCGCGTTTGCCGGCTTCGATAATTGGCCCCTGCAAATCGGCGCGCCACGGGCGACCGCCGTGCAGCGCGGTGACCGTGGCCGTTACACCGGGTGGGGTGACGCGCGCCACGTGTTCCGTCACGAGGCGCTCGATGGTACGCGGATCTTGATCGGGCACGAGGCGGAAGCTGACCTTCGCCATCGAGATGGCGGGCAGCACTGTTTTCGCACCTTCACCGGTGTAGCCGCTCAACAGTCCGTTCACTTCGCAGGTGGGGCGCGTCCACAGGCGCTCGAGCGTGGTGTAGCCGGGTTCGCCGGCCAGCGCGGACACACCCACTTCGTGCATCAGGTTGTCGTCGCTGAACGGTAGTGCGCGCATGGCGGTGCGCACGTGTTCGGGGAACGGTCGCACATTGTCGTAGAACCCCGGGATCGCGATGCGTCCCTCGGCGTCGTGCATGGTGGCGAGGATGCGCGCGAGTGCCATGGCCGGGTTTACCACCGCGCCGCCGTACATGCCTGAGTGCAGGTCGCCGCTCGCGCCGCGCACATCGATCTGCACGTACGCGAGTCCGCGCAGTGACGAGAGAATGCTCGGAATGCCCGGAGCAAACATCGTTGAATCGGAAATCACCACCGCATCGCAGGCGAGCTTCGACTTTTCGCGCTCGAGAAACTCTTCGAGATTCACGCTGCCAACTTCTTCTTCGCCTTCGGCGATGACGATGACATTCACAGGCAGCGTGCCGCGCACGGCGAGATGCGCCTCGAGCGCCTTGATATGCAGATACAACTGGCCTTTGTCATCGACGCTGCCACGCGCGTAAATGCGACCATCGCGCAGCGTTGGTTCAAACGCGGGCGTCGTCCAGAGGTCGAGCGGCTCGGGTGGCTGCACGTCGTAGTGGCCATATACGAGGAGCGTGGGCGCGCCCGGCGCGGCCTTGCGCCATTCGCCGACGACGATGGGATGACCGGCTGTCGGCTCGAGGCGCGCGCTGAACCCGATGCGCGTGAGTGCGTCGGAAACAAACTGCGCCGCGGCGATGCAGTCGCTCTGATGTTCCGATTTCGCGCTGACGCTCGGAATGCGCAAAAAGGCGAAGAGTTCGTCTTGTGCGCGCGCGTCATTGGCAGAGAACCACGCGGCGAGATCGGCAGGTATGACAGGTGAGGACATGACGGCGGAAGTGAGAGACTACGGACGAGCGGAAATGAGCTTGTCGCCGAGCGACAATCCGGCGACCACTGCAAGAATTCCAGCGACGACACTGATACTGGCGTAGAGTACCGCACGAGTGGTGCGTCCTTCCTGCACGAGCGTCACGAATTCGGCGCTGAAGGTGCTGAAGGTCGTGAATCCGCCGCAAAAACCAACGGTGAGCGCCGCGCGCACGGTGTGATTGCTGTCGGGCGTGCTGAAGAATCGCGCGAACAGCGCGATCAGAAACGAGCCGACGACGTTGATGACAAACGTGCCTAGTGGGAACGCGCCGTGCTCACGCGTCAGCCATTGTGAGACGAGGTAGCGCGACACGGTGCCGGTCGCTCCGCCGAGTGCGATAGCCCAAAGCATGGAGAACGATACGGCGTTCACCGCGGAGCCGACAGCATGGAGCGCTCGCCAGGGCCAGGCGGAACCGATGTCGCGTTTCGGTACAGCCACAGACGTCGATGACCGATCGCGCCATCCTCGCGCGTGAGCACAACCTGCGCGCCACGCTGCATCGAGTTGAACCAGTGCCCCACACGAACCCCGAGCGAGTCGCCAGCTTCGTTGTCATCGAAGACAGCAATCATGTCATCGCCCGGTTTCACGCGGTCGTGCGCAGTTGGCCAGAGATCGTACTGATTCGTGCGTCCACCGAGATTGAGCGAAAAGACGTCGGGATGCCCGGTGAGATGAAACTGCAGCTCCGACGCCTCCTGATAGCGATCGGCGGCGAACCACAACGTGCCGCTCTTACTGAAGAACGCTTCATGTCGCGCGCGATCGACGGAGTCGGCCAGCGACTGCCATCCGTGGGCACGCGCGATCGGGTCCTTGCGCGGGGCGAGGGGCAACAAAGGCTTCCAGGCTTGCAGCGAGACGATCAGCAGCAACACTGCGGCGAGACCAGCGCCGTAGCGCCACCAACGTCCACGGGCCCACTCGGCCGATTCGGTGGCGAGCAGCAAAATGGCGGAGGGGTACATGAGCGCTGGCCAGTTTGCCTCGACGGGACGACGCGTGGCGCTGACCGCAAAGAACAGGAGCGGCACGAGCGAGATGAGTCCGAACGCGAAGCGACGCGCCGAGGCGTCGGTTGGTAGCGCGTGATGACGCGTGCGCCAGCCGTTGCGAAGGCTCACGTAGACGGCGCCAGCAAGAAGCGCGAAAAGAATGGGCGACGCGAGTCCGGCCTGCGCGCCGACCAGCTCCAACTCGCGAGAAAGGACGGTGCCGCGTGCCGCGTTGCCGAAGCCGTGACCGAGTTGAAAGCGAAACGAGATCCAGTTGTTCGCCGCGTTCCAAACGACCACTGGTGAGAACAGCGCGAGTGCGATGACCGATGCCCACCATGGTCCCGGCTCTTTGAACCGTTGACGCAAGGCGGGGTGCACGAGGCAGGCCACGACGAGCGCGAAAGGGAGCAGTACGGCGGTGTACTTCGCGACAAAGGCGGCGCCGAGCGCGAGGCCGGCGAGCGTCCACCAGGCGAGGGCCGAATTGGACTTGATGGGCGAGGCCAACGCGCGCTCCGTGGCGAGGAGCGCCAGCATGACGGTTGCGAAGAGCGCGGCATCGGGGGTGGCCAGCACAAGCCCGAGCGTGGCAACAGGGAGCAGGACGAACAGCATCGCCGCCCGTTTGGCGGCTCGGCGGCCGTTGGCGGGCGAGGAAGCGGCGCTCAAGTGGTAGGCGGCGAGCGCCGCGAACGATGCCGCCAAGACCGCCGCGATCGCGGGGCCCGCGCGGACTCCCGCGTGCGTGTCCCCGACGAGGCGAACGCCAAGCGTGATGAGCAGGGCGATGCCGGGCGGGTGGTCGAAGTATCCGCCCTGGAGGTGCCGAGTCCACGTCCAGTAGTACGTCTCGTCTGGGAGAAGCGGAACGAGGCCCGACAGGAGGGTACGAAGGAGCGCCGCCCCCCCGATCCAGAGCCACACGGTCATCCATGTCGTGGGGCGCTCGACCAGAGGCGGCGAATCGGGGCGCGTGGTCGCGGCAGGGTGGACGGGGTCGGTCACTGGCGAGAAAGATGTGGCGTGGGGTGTGACGGTGTCATTCCGCGATGGGAGTAGAATTTCTGCCCCTGAGCCATTCAGATTCCCGCGGTGTAACGGTTACGGCTCGCCACGACTGTGCGTCTCAGGGGTGTGCCCCGAAGCTCCTCGAGGGCGCTGAACTTCACATATTGCCGACAGGACGGACCTGCATGCGGGTCTTCGCATCGATTGTGCCTTCGTTCTCCCCAGTAACGGCCCGAGCCACCGCCAGGATGGCGGTCGTGGCTCTCGCCGCCGCGGCGCTCGCCAACTGCGACCTGAATCCCAACGTAACGGCGTGCAGCGTCACGATCGCGCCGTCGACGATTTCGTTGCCAGTGAACGGTGCGGTGAACATCACCGGAACCGCCTTCGACTGTAAAGGCGCGTCGATCAAGAACAAGACCATCAACTATTCGTCGGCCAATACCGCGATCGCGACCGTGACCGTCACGGGTCAGGTGATTGGCGTCGCGGTCGGTACGACGACCGTGTCGGCGGTGGCGAACGGGAAGACGGGCACGGCGCAGGTGACGGTGACGCCCGAAGTGGCGACATCGGTGACTGTTTCGCCGGCCAACATCACGTTGCGCCTCACCAACCAGAAACAGTTCTCGGCCATCGCGAAGAACGCAGCCGGCACGCAGATCGCCGGACGCACATTCCGCTGGTCGTCGAGCAATTCGTCGGTGGCGTCGGTCGATCAGAACGGCAACGTCATCGCGCTCTCGCCGGGCTCCATTGTTATCGCGGCGGACGCGGATGGCGTGATTGGCAACTCGTCGGTGACGGTGACGAACATTCCGATTGGCAGTTGCACGCTTTCGCCAGCATCACAGAAGGTGACGGTGACGCAGCAGGCTCAGCCGACGATCGCGCTGCGGGACACCGCAAACAATTCACTGCCGACCGCTGGTCGCGCACTCAATTGGGTGAGCGACAACGAGGTCGTGGCTACGGTATCGAGCACCGGTGTCATTACGGCGCGAAAGGCTGGCACCGCCAAAATCACCGCGTCGAGTGTTGAGTATCCAAACATCAGCTGCCAGACCAATTTCGAAGCGGTTGATCCGCGCATCGTGTCGGCCACTATTTCACCGCGAAACGGTTCGCTACGCATTGGCATTCCGCGCCAGTTGAGCGTTGCGCTCGCCGACTCCGTGGGTGGCGCGATCGGTACGGGTCGGGTTATCACCTGGTCCAGCTCAACACCTGCTGTGGCGACCGTGTCCGCGACTGGTCTGGTGACAGGTCTCTCGTTGGGCACCGCGCGCATCGTGGTGAACGCCGAGGGCGTGAAGGACTCCGTGAGCTTCCTCGTCACCAAGGTGCCGGTGGCCACGGTGCGCTTGTCGCCGCTGTCATCGAGCGTGGTGCAGGGCGGTACGGTTCAGCTGTTCCCGACGGTTGAAGACTCGACCGGCGTTACCGTGACGGATCGCGTGATCGACTGGAGCAGCAGCGATCCGACCAAAGCGAGCGTGTCCACGACGGGACTCGTGACGAGCATCGCGCCGGGTACGGTCACCATCACGGCGATCAGCGAGACCAAACAGGGTACGGCGACGGTCACCGTGCAGCAGGTGCCGGTCGATACGATCGTGGCCAGCGACTACTCGGTGGCCCTCAACACGGCGAACAAGTCCTTCGCAATCACGCTCAAGGATGCCGCCGGCAATCAGCTCTTTGGACGCACCGTGAGCATTACCAGCAGTTCGCCGGGTGTGGCGACTGGCACGGCGAACCAGAACGCGACGGTCGTAACGGTGTCAGCCTCGGTGGTGGGTACGACGACGTTTACGCTCCGCGCCTTGAATCAGAACGGACAGCCGGAAGGCAAGGCGACATCGGTGCTCGTGACCATTACGGCCGCGACACCGTAGCGACGCAGACAGCAATACTTTTCGTACCATTGCAACACACACGAACCGGGCCCGCGCCCGGTTCGTGTCGTTTGTGGAGGCTTCCGAACACCTGCGGTATTCGGCGGTAGATTGCAGCTATGAGTTCTTCTGCCGAGTCGACA
This sequence comes from uncultured Gemmatimonadaceae bacterium, assembly GCA_966096095.1. GTDB lineage: Bacteria > Gemmatimonadota > Gemmatimonadetes > Gemmatimonadales > Gemmatimonadaceae > Gemmatimonas. Next base: position 21,448 of record CBHTUR010000016.1, read on the forward strand.
CCACCGAAACCGTCGTTGCTGCGCGGCCTCTTCGCCGGCGAAATCGACGAGCCCCTGCTCTTTCCGTATCCCGCGCCGCTCGACGAACGCCGTCCGGACGAGGCGCAGCGCGTACGCGCGCTCGTCGATGCGGTGAATGGAATGGTGGCGAGTGGACTGATCAATCCGCGCGAGATCGACGAGGGCGAGACGGTGCCGGAGCCCGTGATTCGCGCCTTCGCCGAGGCTGGGCTGCTTGGTCTGACGATTCCGCAGCAATACGGCGGACAGGGGCTCTCGGCGTCCGCCTATGCGCGCGTGTTCGGTGCGGTCGCGTCGATCGATGCGTCACTCGCGGTGCTGATTGGCGTGCACTGCGGGCTCGGCGGCAAAGCAATCGTGTTGTTCGGCAACGACCAGCAGAAAGCGCGTTATCTGCCGGCACTCGCGCGCGGCGAAACACTGGCGGCGTACGCGCTCACCGAACCGGAAACAGGCTCAGACGCACAGCACATTGTCACGACGGCGCGTCGGGCACCGGATAACGGCGGGTGGCTGCTGAACGGCCGGAAGCACTGGATTGGCAATGGTCATCGCGCCGGTGTGATCGCGACGTTTGCTCAAACGCCCGTGGAGCGCGACGGAAAAGTCGTGCAGCGGCCAACGGCGTTCATCATTCGGCCCGATATGCCGGGATTTTCCCTCGATGGCACAGTGCGCAAGCTCGGCATTCGCGGATCGACGCAAGCCGAACTCGTGTTCACCGATTTGTATGTGCCCGACGATCACGTGTTGGGTGAGGTTGGAAAAGGATTTCGCGTCGCGGTGAACGCCCTCAACGCGGGGCGCTTATCGCTCGCGTCCGGATGCACGCAGGCGTGCAAGCGGTTGCTCGGCGAATTCACGCGTTACGCCGAAGCGCGTACACAGTTTGGCGGGCCGTTGGCGACGTTTGAGATCACGCAGCGCAAGATGGCCACCATTGCGTCTGAGACGTACGCGGCCGATGCGATGGTAGGAGCGTTGGCCGCCGCGCTCGACGATGATCACGTCGACGCCGCGCTCGAAGCGGCATGCGCCAAAGTATTTGCCAGCGAGTTGGTGTGGCGGACGGCGGATGATCTGGTGCAACTCGCGGGTGGGCGTGGCTTTGTAAAGCCGTGGCCGTACGAGCGGTATCTGCGCGATGCACGCATCAATCGCATTTTCGAGGGCGCCAATGAAATCTTGCGCTTGTTCGTGGGATTGAACGGCATTCAGGAGCCGGCCCAGGAGCTCAAAGAGCTAGCCGACGCGCTGCGCAATCCGATTCAAAACTGGGGATTGGTGTCAGAGTACGCTGTAGAGCGCGTGCGCAGTGCTCTCGGACGTCGTGATCGCGTGGCGGCGCGGATTCACGACTCGCTTCGCCCGCATGTCACGTACGTGGAGAAACACGTGGCCGAACTGGCAGCGGCCACGCAGAAGCTCATCGTGCGGCACAAGAAGGAAATTCTGCACCGGCAGCTCGTGGTGGAGCGACTCGCGGAGATGGCGATCGAGCTCTATGCGCGACTCGCAACGATTTCGCGCACACAACGGCTGATTGAAGAACGCGGCGCTGAACACTGCGCGCGCGAGATCGCGCTGACTGAGTTGTTTTGCGTGCAGTCGGGACGCCGCTTCCGCGCGACGCGTCTCGAACTCGATGGCGACGCCGGGGATACCATCGATACACTGCGACGGCGCGTCGCGCAGACGGTGCGCGACGATCACGGCTACGCGAGTGTTGATGCCGTGATGACGGTTCCGGTGCCGCCGTTGCCGAACTGGAGCCTGACCAAAGCCGTTCAGGAAAACGCGAACTAGCTCTCGTTCTTCAGCAGTCCGAGCCGTAGCGCGAACTTCACGTAGTCAGTGCGGTGTGTGAGCCCGAGCTTTTCGCCGATGCGTTGTTTGTACGTATCGACCGTCTTCGGGCTGATGGTGAGCTGTTCACCGATTTCCGGCGCGGTGTAGCCTTCGGCTACCATCTTGAGCACGACCTGCTCACGATCGGTCAACTTTTCGAAACGTCCGCGCTCTTCCGCGGCACCATCGCGCTTCGCAAGTCCACGGGCCAGCGCGCGTGCCGCTGTTGGTTGCACATACACGTCGCCAGCGGCAACGGTGCGCACGGCATCGACGAGTTCACGATCGGCCACCGACTTGAGCAAGTATCCGCTGGCTCCCGCTTCCAGCAGCGCCACCAGATGCTCGTCTTCCGTGTGCATCGTGAGCACGAGCACGCGCCTCGTCAGTTCGCCGTCGGCATTTGGTGGGCGCGTGGCGTTGATCTTCTGCAGTTCTCGCGTGGCGCTCAATCCATCCATATCGGGCATGGAGAGATCCATCACGATGACATGCGGATTGACTCGATCGGCCAACGTCAGCGCGTCCTTTCCGCTGCCGCCCTCTCCAACCACGGTGATGTCTTTCGCGGTCGCCAGCACCGCTTTGAGACCGGCGCGAACAATCTGGTGGTCGTCAACGAGCACGACGCGGATAAGGTCGGGACGCATCCGGCAAATTTGCTGATGGGTCGTGCGCAGGGCAACTAGCGTACACGGTTAACTCAGTGCTGTGACGGGCCGAGCGGAGGCGGGCCCTCGTCCTGCTCAAACGCGGTGCCGCCGCTCTTGAAGATGCGAAAGAGGTAAACGAAGCTAGGCAGGAGGATCACCGTGCCGACGGCAAGCACGGTGAGCACAATGCGGAGCGTCGCATGCGGCGCCGCCAACGCGCTGATGGACAGGTTTGGCGGAATAAGCAGCGGGTACTGCGACCAGGCCCAACCCCAGAGGATGAAGGTGGCCTGCGCGGCGGCCGCGAGCCGCGCCAGTCGATAGCTCCGCCGCACGAGTGCCACGATCGAGGCGATTGCCGCGATGGCCGTGACGATATGCATCCTGAGCGCGGTACTCCCTTTGGTGAGCCCCGCGTACACAAGTGGAGCGTCCGCGGAAGACAGCGCGATGGTCGCGACCGCTCCGAGAAGCAGCGCGGCCTGCGTTTGGAGCGCGCGTCGACGAAAGGTGTCGCGCAGTTCGCGATCGGGCGCCTCGACCGTGAGATAGGTGGCGGCGAGAAATGCGAAGAGCGCGAGCGTGAGAAATCCGACTGCCCAAGCAAACGGCGAGGCGGCCCACGGATCGAGGTAGCGCTCGGCGAAGGTCATGCTCGCCGCGCTGGCCGGTTCGCCACGCGAGGGCACGCGTCCCGCCGCAACGGCGCCGAGGCAGAGTCCGAGCAGCACCGGTGTGGCGATGCTCGCAATGGAGAAGATGCGTCCCCAGCGGTGCTGCACCGCGTCGCGCGAACTGTCGTAGGTACGAAAGGTGAAGGCCGATCCGCGTAACACGATGCCAATGAGCATCAACGTGATCGGCACGTGCAGTTCGGTGGCGAGGTGCGCGAACGCCTTCGGAAAGCAGGTGAAGAGCAGGACGACCACGAGAATGAGCCAGACGTGGTTTGCTTCCCAAATGGGACCAATGGCTTCGGCGATCGCGCCGCGCTGCTCTTCGCGACGCTCGCCGCGCGCAAGAAGATCCCAAACGCCGCCGCCAAAATCGGCACCTGCCAAGAGCACATAGGCGTTGAGCGACAGCACCATGACGCCCGCAACGATTTCCGGGAGCGAAAACGGCAACGTATCGATCACGGCTTCTTGATGGGGTACATCGCCGTGGGTTTGCCGTCGCGTTGTTGACCCAGCGCGGGGTACGAACCGGTCGGTGTCGGCATTGGCATTTCGCCGGTGAGACCGAGCGGTAACCCGCCGCGAACGCCGGTTTTCAATATTTGGCGACGCAACAAGAACACGACCGTGACCGCGAGACCGATGTAGAGCGCGGTAAAAGCCAGAAACGGCACAATGAGTCCGGGCATAGGCGTCACTGCATCGGCGGTGCGCAACACGCCTTGAATAATCCACGGCTGCCGTCCCACCTCGGTCACGGTCCATCCGGCTTCGAGGGCGATGAAACCAAGCGGAGACGCCAGCAACACCGCGCGCAGAAACGGACGATCGTCGGGAAGCGCGGAGCCGCGTCCACGCTGACGGCGCCAACGTCGCACGATTGTCCAAACGCTCAGCGCGGCCATCAGCATGCCACAACCAACCATCACCTGAAACGCAACGTGCACAACAGCGGCCGGCGGTCGTTCGGCGGGTGCGACGGCATCGAGACCGGGGATCGACGCCTGAGCATCACCATGCAGGAGCAGCGACAGCGCACCGGGAATTTCAACGGCCATGCTGTGCGTGAGCGTCAGCTCGTTGGGCCACCCACCAATAACCAGCGCGGCGGGGCCCGTGCGCAGATGTCCTTCCATCGCCGCCAGCTTCACCGGTTGTCGCTCGGCAACGTCGCGCGCCGACAGATCGCCCGAGAGTGGCTGCAGCATTGCTGCCGGCACGCCGACGATGAGCGCGATTTGCAGCGCTGCGCGATGAAACGCACGATGCGGTGTGCCACGCAGCAGCGCGAACGCGTGAACGCCCGCGACGGCGAATCCGGTTGCTGCGAACGATGCCAGCGTCATGTGCAGCACTTCGGCGGGCGCCGCAGCATTGAACATTGCCGCGAGCGGATCGACGTCGACGATCTGCCCGTCGCGAAGCGCAAAACCCGCCGGGGCGTTCATCCACGCGTTAGCGCACACGACGAACGCGCCACTCAAGGCGCCGCTCACCGCGACGACCACGCCGGCGGCGAAATGCGCAGTAGGCGATATGCGCTTCCACGCGTAGAGATAAATGCCGAGGAAGATCGCTTCGGTGAAGAACGCAAAGCCTTCGAGCGAAAACGGCATGCCGATAATGGCGCCGGCACGTTCCATGAACGACGGCCAGAGCAGTCCGAGTTCGAACGACAGCACCGTGCCGCTGACGGCGCCGACCGCGAAAAGAATGGCAGTTCCCTTGGCCCAGCGCTTGGCGAGTTCCAACCGGAGCGGATCGCGCGTACGAATCCATTGCCATTCAGCGATCAGCATGAGGGCAGGCATGCCGACCCCCACCACCGCAAACACGATGTGGAATGCCAACGACACTGCCATCTGTGAGCGCGCCGCGAACAGATCGGTCATATCGTTGGTGAACGAACATGGTCCGACATTGGTGCCCTGCGTTAACCGTCGTTGCCCTGCTCTGCCTTCACTACGCGGTAATCACTCCGCGACACGATCCGAAACCGATGCGCGTCGCGCCTTCCCGCTCGGCGAAGGCGGTCATGATGAGTTCGTCGCCGTCTTCGAGATAGCCGCGCGTTTCGCCGTTCGGGAGCGACAGCGGCTCGGTGCCGCGCCACGTGAGTTCCATCAAACACCCTCTGCTCTCCTTGGCGGGCCCGGAAACGGTGCCACTGCCGAGCAGGTCGCCGGCCCGCATGGCGCAGCCGTTGACGGTGTGATGCGCGAGCATCTGCCCAAAGCTCCAGAACAAGTCGAGCGAACTACCGCGTGACAGCGTGTGCGCCGGGACATTGTCGGCCCGCATGCGCGCTGTGCGCAGCGACACTTCGAGCGTCAGTGCATATCCGCCGCGCGCCTGATCGTTAGCGTCACTGAGGTACGGTAACGGCGCCGGATCAGCGGCATCGCGCGGCGCGAGTGGCGCGCGAAAGGGCGCCAGCGCGTCGAGTGTCACCACCCACGGGCTCACACTGCTGGCGAAATTCTTGGCGAGGAACGGCCCGAGTGGCTGATACTCCCACGCTTGCAGGTCGCGCGCCGACCAATCGTTGAGCAGACAGAGTCCGAACAGATGTGCATCGGCTTCGGCGAGCGGAATGCTCGAACCCATCGCATTGCCGGCACCAACAAATGCGCCCAGTTCGAGTTCATAGTCGAGTGCGCGGCTTGGACCAACGCTCGGCACGGCATCATTGGGGCCTTTGCGTTGTCCGTGCGGTCGTTTGACCGTCGTGCCGGAAACGACGATGGTCGACGAGCGTCCGTGATAACCGATTGGCACCCAAGTGTAGTTCGGGAGCAGCGGATTATCGGGCCGCAGCATCGATCCGATATTCGTTGCGTGATGTTTGGAAGCGTAGAAGTCGGTGTAGTCGCCGATCTCGACAGGCAGGAACATTTCCGCGTCCGACTGCGCCACCAACGCATACTCCGCGATCTGGCGGTCGTGCGTACTGGCCGATTCGGCCAGCAGGTGCGAGATGGCAAGACGCAGCGCAAGTTGTGCGTCACGACTGCGCGACATGAGCATGTTGAGCGTGGGCGATGCACAACAGCGCGCCGCGACACGGGCAAGTTCGTCGTCGTGGTCGAAAAGCCCAGCGGCGAGACAGGCCGCGATATCGAGCACGAAATCGCCGATGGCCACGCCGACACGCGGCGCTTCGAGCGATCCGGCGCGGCGGAACACGCCGTACGGCAAATTCTGAATCGGAAAGTCAGTGACGCCGTCGTTGGCGCTCGTTACCCAACTGCGCAAAGTTGGATCGGTCGTGGCATCAGGCATCAAAGCAGTCCCGGACGATTTCAAATCCAGCCCAACGCACGAATTTCGTCGGTGGGTTCAGTGAACGAACACGACCCAAAGCTGACCAGCAACTGCTCACGCGCCCGTTGCAGTAACCCGCGACCGAGTGTGACCAGGCGATCGGGGCCGCGCCATCGCACGCACGATTCCTCGAACGTGAGTGTGGACGCATCGCTCTCCTCGAGCAGTCGTACCGCCTCTCCCGGTTCGCCACCATCGAGCACGAGCGCAGCAGCGAGAAAGACGTTCAGATAGCCGTACATGCGACCAACGACCGCATCCGCGTCGTACGTGAGGCGGTAGGCGCCCCGCAGCGGATGATGTAGCCCCGCGGTCGCTTTGGCGACCACATTGTGCTGCGCGCAGAGGCGAAGAAAGGTGATGATCGCTTCGGGCGATGGGAACGCATCAGGAGTGATTCCGCCGGTGCGCAGCTTGGCGCGTCGTCCGGTTTGGGCCACGCGCGGAATCAGTTCGTGCGACGACGCCGAAGGCACTTCGAGGTAGAGCGTCAATTCGCGCGGCATGGTCGCGTGCAACGCATCGATGTCGGCCACCGAGCCCACTTTGGCCTCGTACGCATCGACGATCGCGCCGCATTCGTCGAAGCACACGCGATGTCGCTCATTGAATGCTGCGATGGCATCGAGGTCGACCGCCGCGTCGCCGCTACCCGTGACCGAGAGTCGCCACGGAATCGCACCCGCATCGCGCGGGAGCAGCGGATCGGCCAGTTGCGAAAACAGCGTCAGCGCATTGGCCGGACACACAAAACGGCCGAGCATCCATCCGGTACCGCCGGCGCGGTAGTGCGCGTAGTTGCGCACGGCGGGCGGCATTGAGAGCGCCGCCGGCGGGAACAGTCCAGCATAGTCGACGAGTCCTTCGAGGAGGACGCGAGCGGCGTGTTCAGTAACAGGCGGAAGACGAACGGGCATAACGAGACGAGTCCAGCGCGCGATGCGAGAGGTGATTCACAGAGTGAAAAGCGGGTGCCGCCGATCGTGTCAGATGCCGTCGAAATCGAGCGCCAGATCGAGCGCTGGCGCTGAGTGCGTGAGCGCTCCCACTGATATGCGATCAACGCCAAGCTCGGCGATCTGACGCACGGTGTCCTGCGTGATACCGCCTGACGCTTCGGTGATTGCGCGTCCTTTGCAACGCGCCACCGCGGTCTTGAGCAGATCGGTCGACATATTGTCGAGCAAAATCCAGTCGGCGCCGGCCGAGAGCGCCTGATCGACCTGCTCCAGCGAATCGCACTCGATCTGCACCGGCGTTCCCGGCGCTGCGAGTGCGCGCGCCCGGGCGACGGCCGCGTTCATATCGCCGCCGATGGCCGCAAGATGATTGTCTTTGATCAGCACACCGCTTTTCAAATCGAGTCGATGATTGGTTCCGCCGCCGGCGCGTACGGCGTACTTCTCGAGCGCCCGCCAGCCCGGCGTAGTCTTTCGCGTGTCGACGATTTTCGCGTTCGTCCCTTTTACGAGGGACACGAACGACGACGTCAGCGTGGCAATGCCGGAGAGGCGCTGCAGAAAATTGAGCGCCGTCCGTTCAGCCGAGAGCATGCCGCGCGCATGGCCGGTGAGATGCAGAATGGATGCGCCGCGTGGCACGCGCATGCCATCCTCCGCGTCGACGCGAATGGTGATGGACTGATCGAGTTGACGGAACGCGTCGACGGCGAGCGCGATGCCAGCAATGACGCCTTCACGCCGCGCGACGAGCGACGCGCGCACATGACGCGTGCTGACGACGGTGGCCAGCGTCGAGACATCGTTGAAGGCTTGATCTTCATCCAGCGCGGCGCGTACGAGCGTGCGCACCTGATCGGCCGAGAGCGGAAAATCGAGCGACGCGCTGGCTTGGGCGCGCACAGCTGGCGTATCGAGCGGCGTGATGGTCCGCGGCTTGATGACCTCCCACGCACGGGGTGGCGTGGGGCGCAATGGCGGGTGGTATTCGCTCATTCGCCTGGATCCTCGGGTCCGAAGGGGCTGGGAGTCGAGCCGCCACCAATGGCGACCATGCGTTCAATCGCCGTGCGCGCGCGTTCCGCAACATCGACCGGCACGGTGATGCGATGCTGCAGGTGCAACAACGCGTCGCGAACTTTGGGGAGCGTCGTCACCTTCATGTACGCGCACTGCGCGCGGTCGTTGGCCGCGATGAAGTGTTTGTCCGGATTGGCGCGCCGCAAGCGATGCAGAATGCCGATTTCCGTGGCGACAATGAACGTGTCGTTGGTGGATTGCGACGGGCGCTTGATCATTCCCTCGGTAGAGAGAATATGCACGCCCTCGGTGGCGATCGCGCCGGCGGAAATTGCTTCCACCACCGGGGTGGCGCAGCCGCACTCGGGGTGAATGAGAAATTCGGCGCCCGGATGCTGTGCGCGCGTGAGGTTGATGTGCTCCGGATCGATGCCCGCGTGCACATGACACTCACCCATCCACACGTGCATGTTGGTGCGCCCGGTCATGCGCCGCACATGCGCGCCGAGGAACATGTCGGGGAGAAAGAGTATCTCTTTATCGGCGGGAATGGCGTTCACCACTTCGACGGCGTTGCCCGATGTGCAGCAGTAGTCGCTCTCGGCTTTGACTTCTGCGGTGGTGTTGACATACGCCACGACGACGGCGCCCGGGTGCTCCGCTTTCCACGCGCGCAACTGATCGGCGTCGATCATGCTGGCCAGCGAGCAGCCGGCGGCGAGATCGGGGAGCAAGACCGTTTTCCGCGGCGAAAGAATTGCCGCGGTTTCGGCCATGAAGTGCACGCCGCAAAACACGATCACGTCGGCGCTGGTGGCCGCCGCCTCGCGCGAGAGGCCGAGCGAATCACCCACATAGTCAGCGACATCCTGAATTTCGGGACGTTCGTAGTTATGCGCGAGAATGACGGCGTTCTTCGCTTTCGCGAGGGCGCGGATTTCGGCGGCGAGTGCGGGATCGTAGTGGGCTTCGAGAATCGTCATGCGGGGGGAGCGGGTTTGAACGGCTAAACTGCAGTACTTGGTACTTGGTACGCGGTACTTGGTACAGGTATCAACTGCTAGTACAGGTATTTGGTACTGGTACAGGTACTGGTACTGGTACCGGTACCTAGTACCAAGTACTGTAGTCCCGCTTTACCATACGATCTTCCTGTCCTGCCACTTGCGTCGAGTCTTCGGAAAATCGCTGCGGAAGTGCCCGCCGCGCGACTCCTTGCGCAGCAGCGCGGCTTCGGTCACGAGAGTGGCGGTGGTGTGCAGGTTTCGCTCTTCGGTGGCCCCCGTGGGCAGTCGTTCACCGATGCGCGCCAGTAGCGTCAGCGCTTTGCGCAGTCCGGGAGCAGTGCGCGAGATCGAGGCGTATTCCCACATCACCTGACGAATTTCGTCGGCGGCGACTTGGGCGGCGCCGCGATCGTCGAGCGGTGGGACCGACCAGCGCGCTGCGGCCGGCTCTTCCAGTTCGTGTGGTGTTTCGATGAGATCGCGCGCCACACGCTCGGCAAACACGAGCCCTTCCAGCAAGGAGTTCGAGGCCAGTCGATTGGCGCCGTGCACGCCGGTGCGCGCGACTTCGCCCACGGCATATAGACGTGAGAGACTTGAGCGACCGGCGAGATCAGTAACTACCCCGCCCATCATGTAGTGAGCCGCCGGCGTGACTGGAATCGGATCGCGCGACGGATCGATGCCGCGGGCGCGGCAGAGCTGGAAGATGCCCGGAAAGCGGGTGGCGAATTGGGCGCCGAGTTTTGTGGCGTCGAGCGTGACGGTGCCGTGCGCCTGTTGCTCGCGAAAAATTTCACGGGCGACGACATCGCGCGGTGCGAGCTCAGCCAAGCGATGCCGCTGCGGCATGAATCGCTGACCAAGCGCGTTGAGCAGAATGGCGCCTTCACCGCGTACCGCTTCGGAGATCAGCGCCAGCGGATTCTCGGACGTGTCGAGCGCGGTGGGATGAAATTGCACGAACTCCATGTCCGCGAGTCGAGCGCCGGCGCGATGTGCGATCGCGAAGCCGTCTCCCGTCGCGACTTGCGGATTGGTGGTATAGCGGAAAATCTGCCCGCAGCCGCCCGTCGCGAGCACCGTCGCGTCGGCAACCACTTCCACCGCCCGTCCGGCGATGCTGGCCCGCACGCCGGCGCAGCGAACGCCGCTCGAGTCCTCGACGAGGAGCAGATCGAGGACCCGGGCCGTCTCCTGCACGGTGATGTCGGATGACTCCTGCACCTTGGCCACGAGGGTGCGAGCGACTTCGGCGCCCGTTTGATCGCCATGGGCGTGAACGATGCGGTGCCGCGAATGGGCGGCTTCCTTGCCGAGCTTGAAGTCGCCGTTCGGGTCGAGATCGAAGCGCGCCCCGGCCGCCTGAAGCTCGCGAACCCGGGCCGGGCCCTCGTTGACGAGCACCTGAACCGCCTCGGCGTCGCACAGCGCCGCGCCGGCGGCAAGCGTATCTCTGCGGTGGAGCTCCGGGGAGTCGCCCGCCCCGAGGGCGGCGGCAATCCCACCCTGGGCGTAGGCGGTCGAGGAGTCGAACAGCGACCGTTTGGTGAGCACCATCACCGAACCATGGCCGGAAGCCCGCCACGCCGTGTGGAGGCCGGCCACGCCGCTGCCCAAAACAAGGAACCGCGTGCGGATCCGGTCGGTCATAGTATTTTCAATCAAAGGACTCTGATGCGCCGATGCCAGCGGGCTCTCCGTCCAAGGTGCATTCTCTCTATCCCGTCAGGAGTTGTAGTCATGCGTCTGTCGTTTGCGCGCGGAGCTGTGCTCACCGGCCTGGTCGCCGGGCTCTCGGCCGCTCCCACGGTCCTCGCGGCCCAGCCCGGCGGCGTCAGTGCCGGCTGTGAGATCGATCCCAACAGCCCCACCGATTTGGCGAAGCTCGAGCTGGCCTATCAGCGGGCCAAGGGCGCGACCACTCCTGCCGCGCGCCAGTCGGCGCTGCAGTCGATGATCAAAGAGCTGGACACGAAGCCAGAACGGTTCGCGAAGAATCCGGCGGGCTTCAACCTGCGCATCTCGCAGGCGCTCACGCTCTGGGCGCTTGAACCGGGCATTGGCTACAACCCGCAGCGTGCCGCTCTCGGTTACGTCACCGACCCGGGCTCGAGCATCGATCTCGTAGCGGCGCTGGACGCGACGTACAAGGCGATGGTGGCGGCCATTCCGGCCTGCGACGCGACGGTCAAGCAGATGCGCCAGAACGAAGTGTGGCTCGCGCTCACGCGTCGCGCGCTCGATGCGTCGAACAGCGGCCAGATGGACACCGCGTCGTTCTACGCGCGCAAGTCGCTGCAGATGTCGACCGAGAGCCCGTATCCGCACTACGTACTCGCCAACGTGGCGAACCAGAAGAAGGATCGTGCGCAAGCCATCGGCCACTGGCAGATGGTGATCAAGGAGGCCGGCAACGACACGAGCTACAAGGACATCAAGAACAGCAGCATGTACCTCGTGAGCGTGAATCAGCTCGAAGCCGCCGAAGCGGCCACGGGTGCGGAGCAGCAGAAGTACGCGAAGGACGCCGTGGTCAGCTTCAAGGCGATTCTGACGGCGAACCCCGATACGCCAGACGCGCCGAACATCATGCAGAGCATGGCCGACGCGATGAAGATGGCCGGCGACTCGGCTTCGATTCCGACGATCTACGCCGAGATGCTGGCCAAGCCGGCGGCCTACTCGGACGTGGCGCTGACGATGGGCGGCGTGATTGCGACGCGCGTGAACAAGACGGACGACGCCCTCAAGCTGTTCGATGCGGCGGTGGCGAAGAATCCGGCGGCGCGCGATGCGCTCCGCAACCTCGCCGCGTCGTACTACGGCAAAGAACAGTTCAAGGAGATGTTCGGCCCGCTGCAGAAGCTCGTGGCGATTGACCCGAACAACTACGATGGCTGGATGATGTTCGCCTACGCGTCACAGGGCATCGCGAAAGCGGTGAAGATGCCGGAATTGAAGAAGGGCGCGGTACCAACGGCCGAACAGCGGAAGGCGATGGACGCCGCGTCTAACGATCGCAAGGCGTGGAACGACTCGACCACGAAGTACATGACGGTGGCCGACGCATTGCCGGTGAAGGTTGACGTGACGCTGTTCCAGAAGAACACGAAGGACGTCGCGCTTACGCTGCAGTTCGAGCAGCAGGCGGCCACCGACGGCACGTACAACGTGACGGTGGAATTCGTCGATGCCGCAGGTGCGGTACTCGGCACGTCCACGCAATCGGTCGGCCCGCTCAAGAAGGGCGCGCCGAAGAGCGTGGTGTTCAAGGCCAACGCGACGAACGTGGCCGGGTATCGCTACAAGCCGATCAAGTAACGCAGGCAGTGTGACTGGAAACGGGGCCGTCTCTCGCGAGACGGCCCCGTTTTTCGTATCACGCGCGGCGCACGCGCATATTACAGAATGTCTCGAACGATTCGCGTCTGCGCGACGGCCCTGATGTGCCTACCGGTCATCGCGCACACCCAAGCACTACCCGGCGCGACCAGTCGGGTGGCGCGTGCAGCCACGGTGCAATTGGGCGCGATGGTGATCGGCGAGGCGACGCGCGTGGATCCGGCGATTTTCGGAAACGCCGTGAGTGATTTGTACCTCACCCAGCCGAACGTGCTGTTCACGGCGACCTACGGCGGCTGGCGGTGGAACAGCGTGGTGAACTTCGAGGGCTACACGCTTCGTCGTGGCGAACTGAATCCGGGCGTGTACGGCGAAGGCTACGCGGACCGTCGTCATCCACACACGCTCGTGCACGAAGCGATGCTGTCGTACGCGCATCACCTGACACGGACGGTTGCAATGTCGCTGAGCGGCGGCAAGGGCTTCACGCCCTTCGGCACGGACGATCCGATGATGCGACCATTCGTGAAATTCCCGGTCAATCATCATCACAGCCAGATCATTGAACGCGCGCAAGTCATCGGTACGATTGCGCTCGGCGCCGACAATCGCCGTCTGGCGTTGGAGCACGCGTTTTTCAACGGCGACGAACCGGTTGGCCCATTCATCGCACCACAGTGGAAGCGCTTCGGCGACTCGCGCACTACACGACTGACGGTGATGCCGTTTTCTGGTGTGGAACTCCAGGCCAGCCGCGCGTTTGTCCGTTCCCCCGGCATCACGCAAGGCGGCGCATTCGATCACACGCAGACAAACGTCTCGCTGCGCATCGACCGCTCATCGACGGCGATGCCAGGCATGGCCGACATGGCTGGTATGTCGTCGCACGCGCGAACGCGATACGCACTGGTTGAGGTCGCGCGCACCGACGAGGGTTTTGGGCGACAGCGCGCGTTTCGCTATCGCAGTGTGCTCGCCGAAGGCGCGCTTTCGCTCGGAAAGTGGACAACCGCGCTGCGCGTAGAACGCACGGAGCGCCCGGAGAACGAACGGTTGCTCGATCCGTTTCGTATCGCGAACGGGCACATCGATTTTCAAATCATCGGCGTCACGCAATGGTCGAATATCACGGCGCATGTCGACGCGCCGACGTTTCACGCGCGTGCGATGTTCACGCCTTACGTCGAAGTCACGTCCGCCTCGGCGCGCGCACTGCGCCAACCGGCGGTGTTCGAACCGCGCGTGTTCTACGGCGCCTCGACGCTTTGGTCGCTGTCGGCAGGCATTCGCGCGCACCTCGGCTCGATGCCTTCGCGCATGGGTCGCTACGGGGTTCTCGCTCGACCCTAACGCGGCAGTGACTGCGGGAACTGCGGGAACTGCGGGAACTGCGGGAACTGCAATTTTACACAGAGGAAACAGAGGAAGCGGAGGAGTACGGTGCGAGCGGTGCCTACTTCGCGTGATTGCGAGGATCGTATTTTTTTGTTGAACAGCGTGCGGATTGCGGGGGTTGGGGATAGATGCAAGTCCCGTCATCTGGGCGCGGTCGTGTCGTATCGCGTGACAACCAAACTGCTTTAAACCGCAGAGAACGCCGGGGACGCAGAGCGCTGAATTTCAACAATGCAGTCCTCCGTTTCCTCTGTTTCCTCTGTGTTAAAATTGCAGTTCCTGCAGTACCCGCAGTCGCCGCAGTTCCGGCTTTCGACATCCTCGCGTGATTGCGAAGTTCGTAATTTTTTTGAACGGCGTGCGGATTGCGGGGGTTGGGGCTAGATGAAAGTCGAGTCTTCTGGTCGCGGGCGCCGACGTGTCGCATCGCGCGACAACCAAACTGCTTTAAACCGCAGAGAACGCAGGGGACGCAGAGCGCTGAGTTTCGAAAATGCAGTCCTCCGTTTCCTCTGTTTCCTCTGTGTTAAAATTGCAGTTCCCGCAGTTCCCGCAGTTCCCGCAGTTCCCGCAGTGCCCGCAGTCGCCGCGGCTCCCGAAGTTCCGGCTTTCGACGTCCTCGTCGGAGCGTACGGCGATGACGCGTTGAACGACGGCAGAACCTGGTGAATCGCGGCTCCCAAAGGTCCCTTCGCTATACTTTGGACATGCGTAAACCTTCCCGCTCCAATATCGCGTTCCGTCTTTCCGTGCTGTTGGCGTCGTTCGCGATCGGCGCATGCGGCGGCGATTCGTCGGTGTCGAATACCACGGCGCCGACACCGTCGATTGCGCTGACGGCAACGGGCACGTTGTCGGTGGCACGCGGTGGCGTTGGGACCATCGCGGTGAGCGTGACGCGCAGCGGTGGATATAGCGGCGCCGTCGATCTTGTTGTCTCGGGTGTGCCGACTGGCGTGAGCGCGACCATCGCGCCACAGACGCTCGCAGCGAGCGTTACCACGACAAGCATCAACCTCAGCGTCACCTCGGTTGCGGCGACCGGCTCGAGCACGATCACCGTGACCGCGAGCGGAGCAGGAGTCTCCAGTACGACCGCGTCGATAGTGCTGACAGTAACCAATGCCGCGGCGGCCAACCTACCCCTGCTCGGCATTGGGGCGGTGAACGATCGTTACACCGCCGAAGTGTGGGTGCGCGGCACGACGGCCTACACCACCACTTGGGGTACGCGCGGCGGGACAGGGCGTGGCAACGCCATCAAAATCTGGGACGTTTCGACAAACTCGCCCGTGCTCGTCGATTCCATCATTGTCGACAACGCGGGCACGTTGGGCGACGTGCAGGTTTCCGACGACGGTGCGTTACTGGTGGCCGCCATCGAGCCAAATTCGAACGGCGGACTCGCCGTCTACGCGCTCGATACGCCGCGTCGGGCACGCTTGCTTGTGCGCACCACAGGGGGCGAACTGCGCTACGGCGTACACACGGCCGAAGTCGCGCGCATTGATGGCGTACTGTACGCGTTCTGCGCCATCGATCCGGCCAACGGCGTGCCGGCTCGACTCGTGATTGTGAGTCTGGCCAATCCGTCGGTGCCAACCACCGTGGCGAGTATTCAGATGGGTAACCCGTACATCCACGACGTGTTCGTGCGCGACGGGCTCCTTTTCACCGCCGAATGGAATGACGGCGTGGGAATCTGGGATATTGGTGGCGGCGGTACGGGCGGCTCCGTGAGCGCGCCCAAACGCATCTCGCGCGTCGCGACCGTCGGTGGAGAAGTGCACAACATCTGGTGGTATCAGGACCCGACGACTCTGTCCAAGCGATACCTCTTCGCTGGTGAAGAGGGGCCGGGCGTCATCGGCTCGAGTTCCGTGGGCGATGTGCATGTGGTGGACATCGGCACCCTTTCGGCGCCGGTCGAAATCGCTCGTTATACCGTTGGCGGCGCGGGCACCCACAACTTTTCGGTCGACGAGGCGCAAGGCTTCTTGTACGCGGCGTACTACAACGGCGGCGTGCGCGCGCTCGACGTGCGGGGCGACCTCGGCGCCTGCACCGCGAGTCAGAAGACCATCGACGGGCGGTGCGATCTGACACTCATGGGCCGGGAGCGCGGCATTTTCAGCGGCGGCGGTGCCGGACTGTACGTCTGGGGGGTCCACTGGTCGTCGAGTGGGCTGTTCGCGAGTGACATGCTCAACGGTCTCTGGCGCATCACACCCCTGAGTCGCTGACGGCGCCGCCAGAGAGGGGGAGCGGCGCAATTTGCCCCTTCCCTCTCCCTCTCCCGACGGCGAACCTTCGTGGCCATGCGTCGGACCCTTTTCCTGATCGGGGCGCTGCTACTCGCCCACGTCGGCCTGCTCGCCATCTCACCTGCGGGCGCCACCAAAGCTGACAACTCCGAAGGCCTCGATGTCGGCATCGTCTTCGATGTTGGCGGTCGCGGCGATAAGTCGTTCAACGACGGCGCCTACCTCGGTGGCGTGCGCGCCGCGCGTGATCTTGGTGCGCGCGTGCGTTTCATCGAACCGGGCGAAGGCTCCGATCGTGAAGCCGGATTGCGCCTGCTCGCCGCCGAAGGACTCGACCTGGTGATCGGCGTGGGATTCATCTTCAGCGACGACGTGAACACGCTCGCGAAGGAATATCCCAACGTCCGCTTCGCCGACGTCGACTACGCCGTCTCGACCGACAGCGCGGGCAATCCGCTGCCGATGCCCAAGAACTTGAAGGCCCTCAAGTTCCGCGAAGAACAGGGTTCGTTTCTCGTTGGCGCGCTCGCGGCGCTCGTGGGCAAGAGCAAGAAAGTCGGATTCATTGGCGGCATGGACATCGCCCTCATTCACAAATTCGAAGCGGGGTATCGCGCGGGTGTGAAGTACGTCTGCCCCGACTGCGAAGTGCTGGTGGCCTATGCGGGCGTAACGCCTGAAGCGTTTCGCAATCCGGGCAAAGGCAAAGAGATGGCGCTCAGTCAGTTCTCGCAGGGCGTGAACGTCATCTTCCATGCGTCCGGTTCCACCGGACTCGGCGTCTTCGAAGCGGCGCGCTCCGCCGGCAAGCTCGGCATCGGTGTTGACGCGGATCAGTACAACGAGGCCCCGGGGTTCGTTCTCACCAGCATGGTGAAAGGGATCGACGAATCGGTTTTTCAGGCGGTGAAGTCGGTCAAGGAAGGCAAGTTTGAAGGCGGCATTCAGCAGTTTGGTCTCGCCGAGAAGGGCGTGGGCTATATCTACGATGAGCACAACAAGGCGCTCATTCCCGATTCCGTGCGCGCGCGACTCGATCAGCTCACCAACGACATCATCTCCGGCAAGATTGTCGTGCCGAGTACGCGGTGAGTGACGCAATGACGACTGCACTGGCGGTTCAGATTGCGAGTGTCGCCAAGCTCTTTGGCAGCGTGGTGGCTAATCGCGATGCGTCGCTTGAAGTGCAGAGCGGCGAAATCCACGCGCTCGTGGGCGAGAACGGCGCGGGTAAGAGTACGCTGATGCGGGTGCTGGCCGGCATGTACGCACCCAACTCCGGCAGCGTGAGCGTGAACGGGCGCGACGTGACTGGCTGGTCAACGCACGAGGCCATCGCGGCCGGCGTGGGCATGGTGCATCAGCATTTCATGCTCGTGCCAACGTTGACGGTGGCCGAGAATGTTGTGTTGGGGATGGAGCCGAAGCACGGGGTGCGCGTCGACTTCGCGAAAGCGATTGCCGACGTGAAAGCGCTCTGTGCCAAGAGCGGGCTGCATGTCGATCCCACGGCGAAGGTGGCCGATTTGACCGTCGGCGAAGCGCAGCGCGTGGAGATTCTCAAAGCGTTGTACCGTGGCGCGCGCATTCTGATTCTCGACGAACCGACGGCCGTGTTGTCGCCGCCCGAAGTGCGCGATTTGTGGGAAGTGTTGCGCACGCTCAAGGCCGACGGCGGCACCATCGTGCTCATCACGCACAAGCTCGATGAAGTGATCGCGGTAAGCGACTCGATCACCGTGATGCGCGCCGGTTCCACCGTGTCGCGCTTCGCGACCGCTGGCACCACGCCCAAGGATATTGCCCGCGCTATGGTGGGCCGCGACGTCGGGCTCGCGCTCGATGCGACGCCCACGACCGCCGGTGCGAACGTGGTTACGCGCGGTGAAGCGGCACTGCGGATCTCCGGTCTCACCGTCAAATCCGATCGCGGCATGACGGCGGTGAATGCGTTGTCGTTCGATGTCGCACCGGGAGAAATTCTGGGCATTGCCGGCGTGGAAGGAAACGGCCAGACCGAGTTGCTCGAAGCGATTGCCGGACTACGCGCGCCGCTGTCCGGATCGGTGTTGATGGGATCGCGCGATGTAACCGCGATGACCGTGCGTGATCGTGCGGATGCCGGATTGTCGCACATTCCCGAAGACCGGCATCGCCGCGGACTCATTCTCGACTACTCGATCGCCGACAATCTCGTCCTCGGCCGACAACATCATTTCGGCAACGCCTTCGGACTCGATGCCGCGAAGATTGCCGATAACGCGGCGCGTCAGGTAAAGGCGTTCGATATTCGACCGCCAATGCCGATGCTGGCGGCGCGCGCGCTGTCGGGTGGTAATCAGCAGAAGATTGTCATCGCCCGCGAAATGGGACGCGAGTTCAGCGTGCTGCTGGCCGCTCAACCCACTCGCGGTGTCGATGTGGGCGCCATCGAGTTCATTCACGAGCAGCTACGCGCGGCGCGCGCGGCGGGCAAAGCCATCCTGCTGGTGAGCGCGGACTTGCCCGAAGTGTTGGCGTTGTCCGATCGGATTGCTGTGATGTACGGTGGACGCTTTGTGACCGTGATGAACGCGCACGACGCGACGGCCGAAAAGCTCGGACCATTCATGACGGGAGCAGCCGCATGAGCGACGCCGGCGGAACGAAGGCGAAAAGCGCACTGCTTGAGAATGTGCTGCCAATCGTCGTGGCACTCGCCATTGCGGCGGTCGTAGGCGACGTGCTCATTCTTACGTTTGGTGAAGCACCGGCGACCGTATATCGCCTGTTGGTTGAAGGCACGTGGGGGAACGCGTACGGCATTGGCCAGGTGTTGTACAAGGCAACGACGCTCACCTTCACCGGCTTGGCGTTTGCGTTGGCCGGACGCGCGGGCTTGTTCAATGTCGGTGCCGAGTCGCAGCTCGCCATGGGAGGCTTCGCGGCCGGCGTGATGGGGATGATGTTGCCGCCCGGCCTTCCCACCATCGTGGCGATTCTTCTGTGCGTGATGGCAGCGGCGATCGGCGGAGCGAGTGTCGCAACGATTCCCGGCGTGCTGCGCGCACGATTCGGTGCGAGCGAAGTGATCGTGACGATCATGCTCAACTTTGTAGTGCTCGCGCTGCTGAACTGGTTGGTCTCGGCCAAGCTGCACGTACCCGAGACGCTGCATACGCCTAACATTACCAACGGCAGCGTGCCTCGACTGAGTGGAACGTTCGCCGCCTTTCACGGCAGCGCGGCCAACTGGACAATCATTCTGGCGCTCATCGGCGCCGTGAAGGCGTGGTACCTGCTCTTCAAGACGCGCGCTGGCTACGAACTGCGCGCGGTGGGGCTGCAAGCCGACGCGGCCGAATATGGCGGTGTGAACGTGAAGCGCGTGATGTGGACTACGATGGCGATGGCCGGTGCCTATGCCGGCGTTGGTGGCGTGAACTTCGTACTCGGCTACAAGGGCTACTACGAAGAAGGATTCGCTGGCGGTGCCGGATTTCTGGGTATCGCGGTCGCGCTCGTCGGTCGCAATAACCCGATCGGTATTGTGTTCGCGGCGTTGTTGTTTGCCACGTTGTCGCAAGGCGGCCTGGCGGTGAACGCGCTCGTACCGAAGCAGCTCACCGATATCCTGACCGCCGTGGTCATTCTCGCCGTGGCGACCGCAGTGCCCGAAGTGCAGAAGCAGTTGCGCGCCGCGGCGGCGAGCACGCTGGCCTCGCTGACCAAGGGCAAAGACGCCGCAACGCGGAGCGCCGCATGAACGCTTTTGCGTTTCTGCTGCAAACGGTGCGCATCGCGATTCCGTATTTGCTCGCGGCCGCTGGCGGCGTGATGTCGGAACGCGTGGGTGTCATCGCGCTCGGCCTTGAGGGATTGATGTTGTCCGGCGCGTTCGGCGCCGCGATGGGCAGCTACTACGGTGGTTCGCCCTGGGCCGGTTTGCTTGGCGCGCTCGTCGCTGGTCTCATCATGACCAGCGTGCTCGCCGTCGCCACGCTGCGCTTCAAAGCCAATCAGGTTGTTGTTGGTGTGGCGCTCAACTTGCTCGTGACGGCAACAACGCGATTCTTTTTGCGTCTCGTCTTCGACAGCGCCAGCAACTCGCCGCGCGTGCCGGGCTTCGGTGGTGAAGGCACGGCCAATGCGATGCTCGCGAGTTTTGCGAATCCGGTGGTATGGCTCGGCCTCATCGCGCTGCCGGCGCTTGGCTGGCTGCTCTATCAGACGCCGTTCGGTTTGCGCGCGCGTGCCGTGGGCGAGAAGCCTGAAGCGGCAACGACGCTCGGTGTCGCGGTTGGACCGCTGCGCTTGAAAGGACTGCTGCTTTCCGGCGCGCTGGCGTCGCTCGGCGGTGCGTATCTCGCGCTCGATCAACATCAGTTCACCGATGGGATGACGGCAGGGCGCGGATTCATTGCGCTGGCGGCCGTGATTTTTGGACGCTGGGAACCGATGCGGGTTGCCGTGGCGTGCGTGCTCTTCGCGGGCGCGGAGACGCTGCAAATCCAGTTGCAGGGGGCGCAACTCGTGCCCAGCCAGTTCGTGGAGATGATTCCCTACGTGCTGACGATTATCGCCTTGGCGGGTGTGGTGGGGCGCAGCGTTGCGCCAGCCGCACTGGGAAAGACTGAGTGAGCGACAACACCGCAGGATCGGCAGCAACGTCCGCCAATTCCGACGAACCAGAAAAGAGCGCCTTCGGCAAGTTAGTCGTGCTGATGGTTACGGCCTTCATCGACATGCTCGGCTTGTTGATGATTTTGCCGCTGCTCCCGTTTTACGCCAAGAGTCTTGGGGCGAACGGACTCATTGTCGGATTGCTGGTCAGCTCGTTCAGCGTGGCGCAGTTGGTGAGCGCGCCAATCTGGGGCCGCTTTTCCGATCGCTACGGTCGGCGTCCTGCGCTCATCGTTGGCCTCGCTTCGAGCGCGATTGCTTATGTGGTGTTTGCCTACGCCGACAGCCTGTGGCTGCTCTTCCTGTCGCGCATCGTGCAAGGCGCAGGCGGCGGCACAGTGAGCGTCATTCAAGCGTACGTGGCCGACGCCACCAAACCGGAAGATCGCGCCAAGTCGCTCGGTTGGTTGAGCGCAGCCACCAACGCCGGTGTGGCGATCGGTCCCGTTATCGGCAGCTGGGTGCAGAAGTTGAGCATTCACACTCCCGGTTTGCTCGCGGCTGGGCTCTGCGTCATCAACATCATCTTTGCCTCGCGCTATCTCACTGAAGCGCGCAAGCCGGGTGGAGTGGCGAATGCCGACGGCAGCAAGCCGGCGCGCAAAGGCAGCAAGGAAGCTGTGCTGCGAGTGACATCGCACCCAAGCGAGCCGGCGTCGCGCCTGATTCTCATTTATGCCATCGCGATCGGTGCATTCCAGGGCACCACGTCCATTCTCGCGTTGTTTCTGTCGTATCGATTTGGCGTCACCGCCGACACGATCGGGTACTTCTTCTTCTATATCGGCACGCTGAGCGTGGTGGTGCGTGGCCTGTTCCTCGGGAATGCCGTCGACCGCATCGGCGAACCGAAGCTGAGCCGGTGGGGCATCTTGCTGCTGGGTTCAGGACTCATCGGCATCGCGCTGTCGCAGAACCTGTGGATGCTCGCGATTGCCGTAGGCATGTTGCCACTGGGCACGGCGTTTACCTTCCCGTGCGTCACCGCGATGTTGTCACGCGTGGTGTCGAGCGCGGAGCGCGGGCTCTACATGGGCGTGCAACAGACGTTTGGTGGCATCACGCGCGTCGGATTTCCCGTGCTCTTCGGATACATGTTTGACAATCTGGGAAAGCCGAGCCCGTTCTTCATCAGTGCAACGTTGGTGCTGGGCACGCTCTTGTTGGGGCGTGATCTCGAACAATACGCACCGCGAACCAAGAAGGAGTAACAACCGATGTCACTCGCGCATCGTGCGGGTTTAGGGTTGCTGTGGATTGCTGCCTCGCTCTCGCTGTCGATATCGACGTCAGCGCAATCGGCGGTAAAGAGCGGCCCGGTGCCGCACAACGAAGCGCGCGAGAAGACGCTGCTCGGTCAGGTCAAAGTCGCCGACGGATACAGCGCAACGATTTTCGCGTCGCCGCCGGTTGGGATGTACCCGGTGTGCCTCACGGCGGCAATCGACGGCACGGTGTTCGCGTGCGTCGACCCGAACCTGTCGCTCACGGCCGCCAAGGGCAAAGGCCGCGTGGTGCGTCTTGTTGATACGGACAAAGACGGCAAGGCCGACACGTACACCGTGTTTGCAGAAATGGACAGCCCGCGTGGCGTGGCGTTTGACGGGAAGACGCTGTACGTGATGCATCCGCCCAATCTCACCGCGTATCGCGATACCAATGGCGACGGTATCGCCGACGAGCAGGAAGACTTGGTGAAGGGGTTGGGTTTTGATCTCGACTTCCGCGGCGCCGATCACACCACTAACGGGATCACGATCGGCATCGACGGCTGGATCTACATCGCGGTGGGTGACTACGGCTATCGCAACGCCGTTGGCAAAGACGGACGCGCCATTCAGCATCGCGGCGGCAGCGTGGTGCGCGTGCGCACCGACGGCACGGGACTTGAGCAGTACGCGCGCGGCACACGCAACATCTATGATCTGGCCGTCGATCCATTCTTGCGCGTGTTCACGCGTGACAACACGAACGACGGCGACGGCTGGGACATTCGCCTGCACTATCTCGCGCCGGGCGCCAACATGGGCTACCCGACGTACTACAAGAATTTCGCCGGCGAGTTGTTCCCGTCGCTGGCCGACTACGGCGGCGGCTCGGGCACCGGCGGACTGTACGTACATGACGCGGGATTCGGCGCGCCGTACGGCGATGCGTTGTATACGAGCGACTGGTTGCTCAACCAAGTCTTTCGTCATCCGCTCACGCCGAAGGGCGCGAGCTTTGACGTGAAACAAGAAGCCTTTGTCGGCGTGCCACACCCCACTGACATGGCGATGGATGGCCAGAGCAACATGTACGTGGCGAGTCTGTCCGGCGGCACGTTCACGTACGAAGGCGATACCGTTGGCTACATCGTGCGTGTCCGCCCCACGAGTGGAACACCGAGCGTCGCGCCCAAGGTCGCATCACTCACCACGGCGCAGTTGGTGGCGTTGTTGCGCGCGCCCAACGCGGATCACCGTTTGCAGGCACAGCGCGAACTGTTGCGTCGCAAAGATGCGGCGACGTCCGCGGCACCATTGCGTGCGATGATCGCGGGCGCGGGTGTGCCGGCCTATGCACGCGTCGCGGCGATGTTCACGCTGCGGCAGTTGGTGGGAGTGCAGTCGCATGCGGCACTGCGCGCCGCGGCCGCGTCGCCTGACGAGAACGTGCGAGCGCTGGCGCTGCGCGCGCTGACCGACGACGTGTCGCAGCTTTCCGACGTGACGCCCGCGTTTGTCGTCAAAGCGCTGAGCGACAAAAGCCCGGTGGTGCAATTGGCCGCGATCGCGTCGCTCGTACGGATGAACGCGCAGAAAGACGCCGCGAGCATTGTGCCGCTCACCGCGAGCAGCGATGCGGGTGTGTCGCATATCGCGATCAACGCGCTGGTGACACTCAAGGCCGTTGATGCGTCGCTCGCGGCGCTTAAGAGCGACGCGCCCGGTGTGCGTGCTGGCGCGCTGCGTGCGCTGCAACTGATGCACGATCCGGCAGTGGTGAGCGGCTTGCTTGCCGCTGGTGTCAGCGATCGTGCCGTGCCGCAACGCGATGTGATCGTCGCGCTCGCGCGTCTCTACAACACCGAAGCCGCCTGGACGGGCGACTGGTGGGGCACTCGGCCGAGCTTCATCGGACCGTACTTTGCGCCCGTGCCGTGGGCGGAGAGCGAGCGCATAGCGCGCGCGCTCAAGATCGCGCTGACGGCAGCAACCGGAGACGACCTCGCCTCACTGGCTGGCGCGTTCGTGCTGAATCGCGTGCTGCCGCAAGGCGCCGCGCCGCTCGTGGTCGCGTCGGCGAACGACGCGGCGCTCAAACAGAGTGTGGTGAACGGACTTGTTGGACTGAGCAAGCTCGATGCGACCGCCATCACTGCCGCGACGCGCTGGAACGGCGCGAACGCGGCGGCGCACGTTGGCGTTGCGCAGCTGTTGGCCGGTGAAACGAGCATGGCCGACGGCGCGCTGCCGCTGGTGAAGAGCGCGGCGCTGGATGCATCGCTCCCGGAAGACGTCCGCGCGAAGCTGATCAATATGTTGGCCGCGATTCCCGCTCGTGCGGGGCTCGACGCGGTGACGCCGATACTGGCGAGCGTCACACCCGCCGCTACGCCTGCGGGCACTGTGGCGCCGCCCATCGAAGCGGCGTGGCGTCGGTTCGTCGGCGATCGTCGCCGTCAAAATGAACTCGATTACTTCGTCGATCTCTCGCGCGGCGCCGCGTCGAATACGCGCACCTTGGGTTTCGCCGTGTTACTGCAAGCCGTGCGAGGCGGACGCGCGCCGGCGTCGGTGAGCGACAAGGTGCAGCCGGTGCTCAAAGCGGCATGGGCGAGTTACGAGGCGAGCGCCGATCTCGTGCGCGCGGTCAACATCATGCGACTCGAATCGGCGTATACCGATCAACTCGCCGCCGTCGCGGCGCGCAAGAAGCCAACGACTCCGCCTGCGAGCGCGTGGCTGCAGCTCTTCAACGGCAAAGATCTCAAAGACTGGGATATCAAGTTCGCCGGCTCGCCGATGGGCGTGAACTATCGCAACACCTTCCGCGTCGAAAACGGACTGCTGAAAGTGGCGTACGATCAGTGGCCCGATTTCAACGGCGAGTTCGGACACATCTTCTACAAGCAGCCGTTCTCGTACTACGTGGTGGCCGCCGAATATCGCTTTGTGGGTGAGCAGGTGAAGGGGGCCGGGAGCGGCAACAGCTGGGCGATTCGTAACAATGGCATCATGGTGCATTCGCAGTCGGCGGCGAGCATGGGGCTCAAACAGGACTTCCCCATTTCCCTCGAAGTGCAGATTCTGGGCGGCCTCGGCAACGGTACGCGCACCAACGGCAATGTGTGCACGCCGGGCACCAACATCGTGATGAACGACAAGCTCATCACCACGCACTGCCTCAACTCGAGCTCCATCACCTACGACGGCGATGGGTGGGTACGCATCGAAGCGATGGTGTTGGGCGACAGCGTTATCAAGCACATCGTCAACGGCGACACCGTGATGGTGTACAACAAGCCGCAGATGGGCGGTGGCGCGGCCAACAATACCAATCCGGGTGTGCTCGTACCTGGCAAGATGCTGACCGAGGGATACATCGCGCTGCAGGCGGAGACGGCGCCAATCGAGTTCCGCAAAGTCGAAGTGTTGAACCTCGTCGGTTGCATGGATCCGAAAGCGAAGAACTATCAGGCGTACTACGTGAAGAACGATCCCAAAGCGTGCAAGAAGTGATGTCAGTCGTGCGGATGTTCGCGGTGATCGCGTGTGTGGCGTTCGCGCAGTTGTTGTCCGCGCCACTTGGCGCACAAGGCGCACCGCCGGGTTCGCAGCCACCGGTGTTGCCCACGCGTGCGCCGGGGCAACCGGCGGACGGTGCGAAGATTTACGCCGCGACCTGTCAGGCGTGTCACCAGGCCTCGGGGTTGGGCGTGGCGAATCAATTCCCGCCGCTGGTCGGCAGCGAATGGGTGCTCGGCAGCGACGAGCGCCTCGTGCGCATCATCTTGCACGGCGTGACGGGCGAAATCGAAGTGGAAGGCGAGACGTTCAACGGCGCGATGCCGACGTGGGGTCCGTTGTTCAAGGACGACGAGGTCGCGGCGGTGGCGACCTACGTGCGCAGCTCGTGGGGGAACAAAGCTGCTCCGATTGCGACGGCAACGGTGACTCGCGTGCGGGCGCAGTATGCGACGCGGACGATACCGTGGAGTGCGGCGGAGTTGCTGCGCTCGGCGAAGTGATATTGTAGCGCATTCTTCAAACAGCATACCGCGGATGAGGCGGATGTTGCGGATTGAACTGATTTGATCAGCGCCATCCGCCAAATCGGTTCAATCCGTGGTAAGCGGTTGCCGTTCTGTCCGATTTGCTGTGTGGCCGTGGCGCGCACCCTCAGCGCACCACGCGCAGCACCGACTGCGCATCCACACTCACCCCACCGTATCGCGCGATAATGTGCAAATGCGGCCCCGTTACTCGCCCGGTCGCGCCCACGAGCCCAATGATATCGCCGCGCGCGACGGTATCGCCCACCGCCACGCGCTGCTTGCTCAAGTGGAGATACGCTGTCACGAGTCCTTCACCGTGATCGACGTAGACGACATTGCCGCCGAGGTAGAATCGCTCGACCAAGCGCACCACGCCGCGTTGCATCGCGCGCACGGGTGCGCCGACAGCGCCCGCCCAATCGGTGCCCATGTGTCGTGACGTGACGGTACCATTGAACGTGCGCCCGCTGCCGTAAACACTCGTGATGCGCCCCGGTCGCGGTGGCGCGAACGCTCCGTTCCAGAGTCGTGGCGTGTCATGCGACAGCTTCGATACGCTCGCCGCCATCGCGGCTTCGCGCGCTTCACGTGCCGCGAGCGCTGAGTCAGGCTTGGCGGAAAATTCCGGTGCGACGCGCAGCGCTTCGAGCTTGTAGTGCGGTGTCGCGAGCGTGACCGACACGACGACCGAGTCCATGCCGCGATCGGCGCTACAGCGCAGCACAACGTGAAGCGTCGTCGAATCGATCGGCGCAGCGGCGAACGACGTGCGGGTGGTCGAGAAGTGGAGCGGCTCGCCGGCCACCTGGCCTGTGAGTTGCGCCCCTGTGGGTGCTCGCTGCACGACGACCGTGAACAACGTGCCCGGCATGACGCGCACGGGTCGCGTCGAGACCTTCGCGCCTATGCACGCTCCCTGCGCGCTGGCCACTGGTCCAACGAGCGTTATGAGCAGTCCGCATGCGATCGAGAACATCGAACGGTTCATCCTTCAATTGTAGCCGTTGCGCGTACCCTGCGCCTCGGATGAGAAACTGCAACTGCATACCACGGATTGGGCGGATTGAGCGAATTCCACGGATCTTTCCATCCAATCCCACAAATCCGTTCAATCCGGCCAATCCGTTCCATCCGTGGTAAGCAGTTCACGCGCAGTTCACCCGCAGTTCCCCGCCGTACGCCGAGCCGACAAGCGCCAGCGCCCTAGCCACAACGCGCAGCCAACGCCACAATCGAGGCATGCGCCGCTCCGCCCTCGTGCCCTGCGCACTCCAGATTGTCGCGCTCGGCGTGGCACTCCACACCGCGCATGCGCAGCCGCGCGCGAGCTCCAACCTCACGCTCGCCGCTCCTATTACCACGTGGGACGAGGCCATTCCACTCGGGAACGGAGTTCTAGGAGGCCTGATCTGGGGAAGCGGCAGCACTATCAACGTGTCGCTCGATCGCGCTGACCTCTGGGACCTGCGCCCCGCCGCGCACTACGGCAGCAACGGTTATCGCTACGCGGACATGGTGCGCCTCGTGCGCGAGAAGAAGGAAGACTCGCTGCACATTCGGTTCGACCAGCCGTACGACAACATCCCCTATCCCACCAAACTGCCGGGCGGTCGCATCGTGCTGTCGCTTGCGCCAACCGACAGCGCACGCCGCTTCACGCTCGATCTCGCCAACGCCGAGTCGCGCGTTGACGTGGGCGACGCGCGAACATTGAGCGCCTTCTTCAGTGCGACAGATACCGTCGCGCTCTTTCGGATTCCCACACTCTCCGCCATTACGCTCGCGCGGCCGACGTCGCTCAATACGCTGCAATACGCCGACGCGGAGTACGGCACCGACACGACCGCCGCGGTGAGCATCTCGTGGATGCGCCAACGCGCGGCGAACAGCCTCACCTACGTCGTCGCTGTAGGTCGCACGCGCGACATTCACAACGTCACCGTCGCCGTCACGATTGCGACATCGCATGATGGTACCGACCCACGCGCCATCGCGCGCGCTCGCATTATCCGCGCCATAACGTCGGGATACAATCGCACACGCGTCGCTCATCGCGCGTGGTGGACGCGCTTCTGGCGCACTTCATCGTCGGTGACCGTGCCCGACAGCGCCCTGCAATCGCATCTCGATCTCGTGCAGTACTACTACGGCGCGGCCGCGCGCGATGGCACACCGCCGATTCCGCTGCAGGGCGTATGGACCGCTGACGGCAAGTCACTGCCCCCGTGGAAAGGCGACTTGCACAACGACCTGAATACTCAGACCACCTATCTGGCCGCGCACGCCACGGGCGCGCGCGACGCCATGCGCGGGTGGCTCAACTACAACTGGAAGTTGCTGCCCAAGTACCGCGAGTTTGCACGCGATTTCTACGGCGTCGCTGACGGTGCTGCGGTTCCCGGTGTCATGGCGCTCGACGGCACCGCACTCGGCGGCTGGGGACAATACTCCCTCTCCCCCACCATGGGTCTCTGGGTGGCGCAGTCGTTCGATCTCGAGTGGCGCTACACCCATGACGTTCGATTTCTGCGAACCCGCGCCTATCCATTTCTCAGCGCGGTCGCCATCACCGCGCGCGCGCTTCTGCAGCCCGATGCTTCGGGGCGCATGGTACTTCCGCTCAGCACGAGCCCCGAGATCTTCGACGACAGCATGCGCGCGTGGCTGCCGAGCATGTCGAACTTCGATCTTGCACTGTTGCACTGGGCCTTCGGCACGCTGACCGAAATGGCCACAACACTCGGTGATACCAAAGCCGTCGCCGAGTGGCGCCAGACCGAACGTTCATTGCCGCGATTGGTTGTTGACGCGGCGACACACGCGCTCCCGTTTGCCGACGGCCTTCCCTACAACGAGTCGCACCGACACTTCTCGCACGCGATGGCATTTCATCCGCTGGCGTTGTTGTCGCCGCGGCGGGCAGACGACAGCGTAACGATCGCGCGCACGCTCGCACAGCTCGCGCAATACGGCCCCGACGGCTGGACCGGGTATAGCTACGCATGGTATGCGGCGATGCTCGCTCGTGCAGGTCAGGCGGAGAATGCATTGCGCGCAGTAGAGACGTATCGGCGCGGGTTCACATTGCGCAACGGCTTTCACGCCAACGGTGACCAAACGAAGTCGGGCTTGTCCAAAATGACGTATCGGCCGGTGACGCTCGAGGGAAACTTCCTCGCGTTGCACGCCGTGCAGGAGATGCTGCTGCAAAGCTGGGACAATGAAGTGCGCATCTTCCCCGCCGTCAGCGACCGCTGGCGCGACGCGTCATTTCGCGACCTGCGCGCCGAGGGCGGCTTTCGCGTCTCGGCAGAACGTGTGAACGGCCGCACGGCTCACGTGCGCATCGTCAGCGACGCGGGCGGTAGGCTACGGCTGCGCGACCCGTTCGACGGCGCGGCCGTACGCTGGAATCGCGCGGTCTCGCGCGACGGCCATTTTCTTACCGTTCACCTTCCGCGAGGCGCAGTGCTTGAGGCGCGGCGTTGACATTTCGGAGCATCGCCGGCACTGCCTGACGCAGAGGACGCAGAGAACTGCGACTGCTTACCACGGATTTGGCGGATCGAGCGGATTGAACCGATTTTTTTTCTGCACAGATCAGTTTCATCCGCCCAATCCGTCCAATCCGCGGTAGGCAGTTGTGGTTGCTGTTGCCGTTGCAGTTCTCGGCGGCTCCCGGCGATCTCTGCGACAGGGAGTTCAATCTGCCTGCCACGATCTCAATGCGTCAGCGCGTAAATGAAGTAGTTCACACCGAGTTTGTACGCCTCGTTCCCTTCCTCAATCGGCCGAAAGCCCGTGCCCGAGAACTCCCAGTAGTCCGACACGTCCGTATCGAAGTTGATCATCGCCAGCATGCGCTTCTTGGGATCGTTGTCCTCGAACAACCCCTTGAGCTGCGGCCGGCCGCGATCATACGACTGATGCAGCACGTCGAACGACGTGATCTGAAAGAACGAGTGAAATATCGGGTACGACGGATCGAGATCGAGAAAGCGCGCCCCCGGCATGACCTTGCCCATGAGCGCCGAGAAGTTCGCCCAGCCCGTGCTGTTGCGGAAATCGTCGCGGAAGTCGTCGAAGATGATGAAGCCGCCTTTCTTGATGTAATTGCGCAACCCGAGCATCTCTTTGTCGTTCATGGTCCAGAAGCCGGCTTCGGTCATGAACAGAATCGGGTACTTGAGCAGCTCCGGATCATCGAGCGCCACCACCGCCGTTGCCTCGGCGTGGATGCGCATCGTGCTCAGCTCCGTCAAAATCTTGTCAAGGTTCACTTCGGCGCGGTTGTAACCGTGCGCCCACGCGGGGAGCCCCATGTAGTAGAAGCCGCCGGGCGCCGTTTCGTATTTGGCGCGGGCGAACGTGAAGCGGCCGTCGTAGGTGACGTGCTCAATTACGGGTTCGCGCGCCTGGCCTCGAAATCCGCGTTGGGCCATGAGTGGGTGCGCGGATGTCACGGCTGACACCGCGAACAGCATGGCCCAAACCAAAAGTTGTACGTGTTTCACCCAATGCTCCCGCGTCGGTGGACTGCTCGGTACCCCGCACGTCGGGAATCGTGCTTGCCTGAGAGTTAGAGCGGGGTGGCCCGAGACTCAAGAGTCCCAAGCGGAATGACCGCACGGCTTTGACCCTCTATTGACGCGCTTTCCCCAATTTCTGCGCGTGTAGTGGAGTGGATCCGATGTGCGCTCCCGCCCCGATGCCGATGACCCACTCGCCGGTCTCTTTCAATCGTACCGTTCCCGACGGCTTCATGGTGCTCCACGACCACGACCCGTCGTTGTGGCTCGCCTGCACCGAGGCGCTCGCGAACTGCTACGCCGTCCACGTGCGCGGCAAAGCGCGCCCCATCATCGCGCACCGCGTCGAAACCGCGCGCATCCCCCACGCGCTGCAAGAATCACTGCAACACGCCGTCGTCTGGAACCTCGGCATCTCGGCGGCCGATGCCGAGCGATGCAAGATCGTCGTGCACCGGCCGTTTGGACCGATTTTGGAGTTTTGACGCCCACGGCTACCGCGGCTTCTGCTCCGGTTTGCGCTTGAGCACCGCGTCGTACTGCTGCTTGCCGCGTCGCTGATTGTAACTGCGCTGCATCTGATACTTGGCGTCCGACTCGGAATAGCGACCGTCCGCATACTGCGACTCGAGCGTTTCGATGTCAGCGAGCTGCTCGCGCAACTCCGCCGCGAATTCAGTTGCATACATTGGATTCACTCCAAGCACTGATTCAGCGATATGCCGTCCCGCCTCGCGCATGATCCGCGCCGCGTCGTCACCATTGCCATCGCGTTGCGCCCGCGCGGCCGCTTCACGCGCCGCAGCCGTTCTGGCCAACAACACCTCGCGCTCCAGTTGCGGCTGCATGAGCGACTGCCCGTTGAGCGTCGCCGCAACGGGCAATGACACCGTCTGCTGTTCGACGCCGCCGTTGGCCGTGAGCACCGCCGCGCGCACGGTGAGCGTCGCAATCGCAATCGGCAATGACGGCGGCGGCGTTCCGTCGACCGCATTGTTCACCAGCAGTTCGAACAACAGCGGCTTGGGCTCGGCCGCGTAGAGATCGCCCAGATCGAACGTGAACGCCCCGTTGGAGCCGGTCACGGGCCAGTTCGAGTGCACCGTGAACATCGACACATGCGGATGCAGCGTGAGCGTCACGCGCACATCCTGCGCCGCGACACTCAGCAGCGCGCCCAACTCCTCGGCGAACGCATCCTGCGCCTGGTCGGGACGTTCGATGTACCACGCATTGCCGCCCCCAGCGTCCGCCATCGCGCGCAGCAGCGTGTCGTCGTATCCGTCACCAACACCGATAGTGCTCGTGGTAATGCCCCGTTGCCGCGCCGACTTCGCGAGCGAGACGAGCGTGTCGACGTCGGTGATACCCTCGTTGGCGTGACCGTCGGTGAGCAGCACGATGCGTCGCGAATTGCTACCATCAGCGCCGAGCATGTGCAACGCGGCGTTCATGTGCTCGCGCCCGCGAAGCCATCCGCCACTCAGGTTCGTACTGCTGCCCGCTTCAACAGCACGCAGCCGCGCGGGCAGCTGCTGTTGATCAATCACCGGCGCCGGCTCGGCGAGAGTGTCGATATGCGAGTCGAAGAGCACCGCCGAGACAACGTCCTGCGGATGCAACCGCTCCACCGCACGCGCGGCTGCCGTCCGCGCCGATTCGAGTCGTTCACCCGCCATCGACCCACTGCGATCGAGCACCATCGACAGCCCCAGCGGCCGTCGCGGATCATTCGTCGGCGCGGTGCCGGAAATTTTGAGCAACGCGCGCACCACCGTGCCATTCGCGTCCGTTGTATTGGCATTCGATGTATTCGCATTCGATGTATTCGCATTCGATGTATTCGCATTCGACTGCGGCAACGCGTGGTAATCGACGATCAGTTGGGCATCCATTGTGGCTCCGTGTGAGTGGATACCCAATGCTGCCCGGAGGGTCTGACAACGCCCCCCTCCTCCCCCGCCGGCGGCCAAGCCGCCGCCCACCTCAAGCCTCGTAGTCGCCAGACACTCGGCACCCCTGCCCCCTGACCTCTGTCTCCGTTCCTGCCTCCTGCGACCCGGATGACGTAGCAGTTCGCCGTTCACTTCAAAGAGACGCTCGCCAGCCGCCCCATCACCCCCTCGCTCCCCACCCCCAGCATCCGCGCCCGCCACCCCACCACCTCCTCCCTCCTCACCGCTCCCCCGTGCGCCGCCGGATTCCGCACCCTCGCAAACTCGTCCATGCTCACCGCAAACTCGCCTGTCAACCACGCCCCATCGCGCAACGTCGCGCGCAGATAGTCCGCTAACGCGCGTTCACCGCCCAGCGCGTACGCGATCTGTCCGAGCGTCAGCGGCAATGCATCGGGCAAGAGCCGTGTCGCATCACCCACCTTCACGCGCCGCGCCGACTCCGGCGCCGTTCGCAGCGCGCGCCGCAGCAGATCGTTCACCTGACATTCAATGGCTTTGCCGTAGCCGACCAATACCGACGACATATCCGCCGCCGGATCGCGCCGATGTTCACGCAATGTACGCTCCGCCATCGCAATGAACCGCCGCGCCGACGGATCGAGTGCCTGCCACGCGCGTTCGCCAAAGTGATCGTCGCGTAACGTCGCTTCCAGCGCACCCACGCCACCCTGCTCGGCGTCAAAGCGCACCCACGGTTCACCACCGGTTAAGAGCGCGCGTTCGCGCACATCGAAGAACCGCTTGTCGTCGTCGCGATGCACCAAGAGCGGCAAGTCGACCATGCCGCCGTAGATCGACACCGGCCGATCGTGATAGCGCGCGTTGCGCAGATGCCGGAGCTCCGCCGTCACCCCTTCGAGATCATCGCGCACGATGGCGCGGATATCGGCCAGCATGAACCAGCAATCGCACGACAACCCATTGGCGGCTTAGTACGGCGGCACATGTACCGCGTCCTCGGCCAGCATATCGTCGGCCGTGATATCCGCGACATCGGCCACGTAAAGCGAGCGAAAGTCGGTGAGATACAAGTGCGTTTCGCGCGGATCGTCGACCGCTCGCGTCGACGCGTCCGCGCCGAGTGCCAGGACATCGCCCAAGTGCGGCATGGGTTGCTGTCGTTGCGACGAGCGCACTTTGCCCCACCAGACGTAACGGTCGTCCGGCGTGGCCACATTCTTGGTGACACGCTCGTTCCACTCGAGCAGCAGCCGCACATGCGCCTCCAGCGCATCGCCGGCGTAGGCGGGGTTCCAGACGGTGACGAGGTGGCGGGGGGTGGGCATGGGAGGAGTGGCGGGTCTTTTCAGCGAAGAATCGTGCATGGCGACTGCTGCAGCGATCACGCGACTTGCGGACCGCAACGGATTGTCGGATCCTAAGAGCGCGGGTGATTCCTATTCAACGAGTGGCGCGCTTCCAACGGATCTCACGAAATGGCCGACACATTTTCTCGTCAGACAAGCAAATACCATGAGCCGCTGGTTGCCGCGCTCCGTCCGCTGCGTGGTACCGAACTCTCAAACATCGATGCACGGGCAGCCGTTCTGCGCGCATTTCCTCACCTCGAGGGCGAACTCCGGTGGATCATGCTCTCCGACCATTCATCGAATCACCGCAGCAAGGGCGCTTGTCGTTGCTCATGCACCGATGATGCGCCCGTCGAGAGAGTCTCGTACGGGCGCTACCGAGTCCGCGAGTTGATCGAATCGGTGGCGATTGAGTCATAGTCGAGCAGGTCAATCAGCCGCGACCGTATGTCCGTCGCCGAGCCCGCCAGATCTACGGTCGCAAAGCGAATACGATGTCCCTGAATGACAGCCAGTTCGTCGGCAGTCGATCCTACCTCCGGATGCAGAAGCATACCATCGGCCGCATCGGCTAGGGGATCGCCGCATCCCGCCTGCGACCTTAGGTAACTGAACATTTGATAGATGTAGGCGCTCTTGAGAGATTCTTCGCGGTGCCATCCGCTCGTGTAGATGGATGTGAATTTGGTGTCAATGACCACTCGCCGAGCGGCAACCGGATGATCCAATTGAATGTCTGACTTCATCGTGGGTAGAACTCGTGAGATTCCCTTCGTTTGTGCCGAGATCGGCCACGCCATCGTACGACCGGTTGCGATTTTCCAGCCGGCTTCAGCCAGCGTCACTCGGTAGAAACCGCCGATTGCGCGCTCGAAGAGTCGGCGTACCCACTCGTCTGCGCGATTAGCCAGCGGCAACAGCGAATTCCCCGCAGTTTCGGAGGGAAGCGAGAGGTCGAGTGCGAGCCGCGCAGCATCGACCATCATTCGATCCTGCGCATCGTTTCGCGTGAATCGCTCACGCGCGAGTTCGGATCGCTCCGGACGCCCGCCGACGACGCCGACCGAGCGCATTACTTGGGCGCTCACTCGGCAACGGTGCGCGAGAGATCGCGACCTCACAATTCCAGCGATCGACTCCAATGCGGCGCGAACGAGACGGTTGCGCGCGGAGTTTACGCTGAATTCTTCAAACCGACAGGCAATCGCCGCGCGCTGAAGCAGTTGCTTTCGCTCCGTCGTTAGAAGATCGACGCGCCCGCGCATCCGGCGAACTACTGCGCGTCGCGGCTGCGTCTGCATCGTGAGTTGGCGCCGGAGGCGTATTTCTACAGCGTACGCGAGAATTTCAGCGAGCAGGTCAGGCAACATCTCCGGATCCGACTCGAGCTCGACTCTCGCCGTTCCGACGCTTTGAAACAGATCCGACGCGTAGAGCATGAGAAGCCAAAGGTTACGTATCGGGACGATGCCGATCTGACCGACACGACCGCCCTCCGTCACCACGCGCGACGGGTCAGTCACCATCCGCTCAGCAGCTCAGTGCTGGCGCTGCTCGCCGAGCTCGGCGCATCAAACCAGTACTCTTCTAGGAGCGGCACGATCTCGGTCTGTGCGAGCTGCCGAAACCATTCGCGAGTCCCGCCCGAAGCTAGCGGCTCAGCCGGCGTGACGTAGCTGTGGCCAACTTGATAGTGTTTCCCCAATCTCGGATCATCGGCGATTCGCGCGTTGAGTTTCTGCATCCGCAGGCGAATCTCGCCAGCAAGAACGGCCTCGACGTTGCGCCTTTGGACGACGAATTCTTGCCACGAGTCGCTCACTCGCGGCTCCAAGTCGAGAAACGCGAATCGTCTGCGTAATGCAAGATCGACGAGTGCCAGTGAGCGATCTGCGAGATTCATCGTGCCAATGACGAAGAGATTCGCGGGGATGTGCACCGGTCGACGAACGCCATCTGCATCCGGATAGCACAGCTCGAGCGCGTCTTCGGGACTACGTTTGCCAGCCTCGAGAAGCGTGAGCAGCTCGCCAAAAATCTGCGCCGGATTTCCGCGGTTGATTTCCTCGATCACCACGACGTAGGGAGTATCGGGATCGTCGCTAGCGGCCGAAATCGCCTCCATGAATACGCCATCAGCGAGCGCCAGTTTTCCTTCTCCCGT
Source organism: uncultured Gemmatimonadaceae bacterium (assembly GCA_966096095.1). Lineage (GTDB taxonomy): Bacteria > Gemmatimonadota > Gemmatimonadetes > Gemmatimonadales > Gemmatimonadaceae > Gemmatimonas. The sequence continues at coordinate 57,844 of CBHTUR010000016.1, forward strand.
GGGACGCCACCCGCGGACAAAATCCTCGTAGGAAAGATTCGGGTGAAACTGCACGGCACGCACTCGGCTCTCGGCCCTTTGGCCGATAAGCGCAAAGGCGAGACGTTTCGCGAGCCATGTCTTCCCAGTCCCGGGCGGACCTTGAAGAATCAGATTCTTCTTCGAACGGAGTCGCCTCAGAGCGTTTTCGATTTCTTCTCGGCTCAAGAAGCAGCCCTCGGCGATCACATCTTCCACGAGATAAGGCTGACTTGTGTTTGACGCGCGATACGGCTCCGGCGATTTCTCGGCCACAGACCGACGCGCAGACGAGTCGACCTGCGCCGTCGAATCGGCGTCTGCCAATCGATCCTCCGGCTGCCATGCAGCCAACGAGAGCTCGGGAAACGAATGGATTAGCTCTTCGCTTTTGAGAAATCGCGCCCTTAGCGTTTCGATCAAATCGAGGTAGCTCTCGGCATCAATTGCCTCGTCTCTACGAGTTGTTGGCAGCGTCAGGTGCATCCGACCTGTCAGATACGATCGCGAGTTGCTATCGAGTGTCGGGAAGTCCCACGGGTTCGACCAGTAGAGTCCGGTCGATAGGTTCCACTTCACCATTCGGACTTGCAACGCACGATTGTACGCGTCGTGGAACTCCTCGCGCACAGAGGGCGCGTCGTCCGATACGATTGCATGCGCAGCGGCAAAGACTCGCCAGAGTGCGTCGATGTCGCCTTCTGCGCGCGTTCGGGCGTAGCTAAAAAACCACGACGACTGATTGTTCAGCACCGGCACGCCTGGAAACGATGTCGGCGCTGGTATATCAATGCCGAGAAACTCCGCGAGATCGCGCGCGATGCGTGAGCGATTCACGTCCTTCATACCACGATTGAACAGGCCCATTGTCGTGAACGGACATATGTCCGTAAGTGGGCCTCGCTCGCCATTGGCGAAATGATCCTGAAAGAGCGGCAGGCCGTTCTTTTCGACGATCCTATGAGCAGCCTTGATCAGTGCGGTACGGTCGGACTTGAATTGGAGCAGCCTCTCGGCGACCGCCTCAAAGAATGCGGTCCACTCGAACTGAGCACTCGTGGAATCAGCCACGTAGCGCTCCCGCCAGTACGGCACGCTGAGAAATCGATCGATATCTTGATTGGCACCATCAAACGCGAACGCAACAAGATTCTGGTTCATCCAGTCGTCGGCCCGAGGACACCAGACGGTTCGCCGATTGGTATAGAAGTACCATTCTCGGGGAGATGCTTGAAGCTGCCAGTCGACTCTGACGTGACGACCGTCTTGCAGGTTCTCGCGGATAATCCCGGTGGCCTTGATAGCCATCACTGAGACCGTCTTTCCGCGGTTATCAAATGGCAGATTGTGTTTCCGGGTATACGCCGACTTGACGGCGATCCGTTCACCGGGTCGCATCGAGCGAACTTCGTCGAGATATCGATCCTCGTAGCCGTTCTCCCAAATACCCTCGCGCAGAAAGCGCGGGAGTTGATCGTCGGTGCCGTTCTCGTACATCGAACCGACGAACCAGCTGTTTCTTGTGGAGTCGCCAGAAGTTGGATTGGTCATGCGACGCGAAATGATTGAGGGTACTCGGCGCTAGCACGAATTTCTTCGCCTTCAGACTTCACGCCACGCTCATTTCACCGAACGCCGCGTGCACGAAACTACCTCCGCAAAGGCACAGCAGGCGAGAGCCCTGACGATCGCACGCTAGCCTCGGATTTCGGGCCACTCTACACGTCATTGTCAGACCCTCCCCTGACATTGCGCACATGGGAAATCGCAAAGTGCTACCGGGCCGGGCATTGTGAGCGTCAATCGCCTTTACGTCACGAGGCTGAGCCGGGCGTGGGTGCGCGACCCCGCGAGTGAGGCTGCCAGGGGATGGCCGGTGAAGAATGGGCCTGAACTTGTGACCAGCGGGTCTCACGGGGCCTTTTGGCCGCTCCGCCAAAGGGTTGCAAATGGATTGCTTCATCCGATTTATGACGGTCCTGACGGATTCGTCGTACCTATCTCGCTCGTGTGGCTCGCCGCCTTCCTCGAGGAGATTTGCCCGGACCGTGATACGCCGTACGCGAATCACGAAGTGTGGGATGTCTGGGAGTTCTTGGATACTGCGAAAGACGACGGACGCTGGGCTATTGTCGGGCGCTGGCACTAACGAAACTCAATTTTTCGCGCCACGATACAGCAATCTCCGTGAAGCTTGTGTACTCTGAGCCAATCTGATGAGCGTTCGAATCATTGGTATCGACTGCGCGACGGAGGCCCACAAAATGGGCCTTGCCTTTGGCGACTACCGCGCGGGCGTTGTGACGGTGCGCGAAGCGCGCACGGGCGGTGGCGGTGAAGACGACCCGCTCACTGTGATTCAGCGTTGGATACGAGGAGCGAGTGGGAAGGTACTCTTGAAGATCGATGCACCGCTTGGCTGGCCAATCGGAATGCGCACCGCACTTCGGCATCATGTGGCCGGCGAACCGATCGCTGTACCGCCGCACGACATGTTTCGACGCTTGACCGACGTTCGCATGAAGGAACGACTGAGGAAGACACCGCTCGACGTTGGCGCGGACCGCATCGCGCGAACGGCACACAAGGCGCTCTCGATACTGGGTTCTCTCAGAAAGGACGCCGGACAAGCGGTACCACTCGCGTGGGATCCAGTCGATCTGCCACGTCTCTCAGCTATAGAGATTTATCCAGCGGCTCTGCTTGCAGCATTCGAGCTGGACGCGAGTTCGTACAAGAAGCCGGAGACCGATAAAACCGGACGCGATGCGCGCCGAGCCCTGCTGGGCGCGATTGAAGAACAGTTCGAGAGCACGGTCACCTTCGCTGGAGATAGGCAGCGCGCGATGGACTCTGCCGACGCGCTCGATGCCTTCATGAGCGTAATCGCCGGGGCAGAATTTCTCTCGGTGAAGACCGTATCACCCGCCACCGATCTCGAGCGCGATCGAGCGCGAATCGAAGGATGGATTTGGACCAGCCGCTCCAAGACCGAACTGCGGTAGGCTCGAGCCCAGGCGCACTCGGTTCGCCGACTGTCAGACCCCTCCACCACGCTTGATCATATGAATCCAACTACAGAAAGCTCAGACCATTCCGCAACAGCGATCCACGCACCGATGCTTGGCCGCGTCGCCGAACTCCTTGGTTCGACCGACCAATCCAACCGACACTTCCCGCCCACCACGCTTTACAACGAAACGTGGATGCTTCGTCTGGTGATCGACTGGTTCGATCGTCGGCGACCGGCCGGCGGATTGCTCACGCCGGCTGCTGAAGCGCGGTGGTACTCTGAAGCTCTACTGCCGAGTCGATTTCTTCGCGGTGCCGTGAACGAGGGTTACACAAACGCGGATGCGGTCATCGGACATTTCGATCTGATCGGTGAACGAGGTGACATCAAAGTACGCGAGAACGCGGCCCAGTTTGTCGTAGTCGAAGCGAAAATGAAGAGCCCGCTCTCCGCCGGCACGAAGCACGCGCCCGAGTTCAACCAGGCGGCGCGAAACGTTGCTTGCATGATCAATACCATCGATCCGCACGGCGATACGCCGGCGACGCCGGCAGACACGCGCTTCATCGTGCTGGCGCCCGACGCGCAGATTGAAAAGGGCATAAACGACATGCTCAGCGCCGAGGCGCTGCATTCAGCGATCGAGCAGCGCGCGCGGTTGCGATCCGAAAGCGAGCGCGACGGAGACCTTGATTGGGTTACGAACGCAGTAGTCCCTCGCCTGCGATCAAGGGACAACCTGGCGACGAGTTGTAGCTGGGAAGAACTGATCAAGGAAATCGGCGACCACGAACGGGAGTTCGCGCAGGGTCTCGAGGAGTTCTATCGCCGCTGCCGTCAATACAATCGACTTGTCTGATGTTCTGCTCACGGCCAAGTCGCCCCCTGCCGACTTGTTCGTCCGCTGTGGTTCCGCGTTCCCTTTCGGGCGATAAACTTCAGACATGCTTCTCAGTGAACTAACTCCCGGATTGAGCCTCGTCGGTCTTGAGCCCGGCATCGTCGTGACGCTTGAGACGGTCTACGGTGCGACGGACAACGCCGTCAACGTCGTCTACCGCCTGCCCAACGGATCGCCTCGAATTCGCTTGTTGACGCGCGAGGACGAGGGGACGTTTTCCGTCGCGACGACTGAACGCCCGTGGTCCTTCTCCGGTGACGCCGCGGCATTTCAGCTCGCGTGTGAAGCCAAGCGCATGGATCTGGCCTTCCTATTCGATCCGATGATGGCCGTGCACACGTCAAATGTGCAGCCGCTGCCGCATCAGATCACGGCAGTCTACGAATCCATGCTCCCGCAACAACCCCTGCGCTTCGTGCTCGCTGACGATCCCGGCGCCGGCAAGACGATTATGGCGGGCTTGTACATCCGCGAGCTCATGATGCGGGCCGATGCGTCTCGTATTCTCATCATCGCCCCCGGATCGCTGATCGAGCAGTGGCGCGACGAACTCTTCGACAAGTTCGACCTGCGTTTCAAGATCTACTCCGCTGAACTCGACAGCTCGTCACCAAGCGGCGACGCGTTCTCCGACGAGCGCTGCCTACTCGTGCGACTAGATCAACTCTCGCGCAACGAAGACCTGCAGGCGCGGCTTTGCGCAAATACGTGGGACCTCGCCGTGTTCGACGAAGCGCACAAGCTGTCCGCGCACTTCTTCGGTAACAAACTGGAAAAGACGGCGCGTTACGTGATGGCGGAGCGTGTGGGGGCAGTGAGCCGGCACTTGCTGCTCATGACCGCCACGCCGCACAACGGCAAAGAAGAGGACTACCAACTCTTTCTCGCCCTACTCGACTCGGATCGGTTTTACGGCCGGTTCCGAGACGGCGCGCACAAAGTCGACACCACCAACCTCATGCGGCGCATGGTGAAGGAGGACTTGGTCACCTTTGACAACCGCAAACTGTTTCCGCCTCGCTTCGCATATACGGTCAACTACGAGCTCAGTAGTGCGGAAGCTGCGTTGTATGAGGCGGTCACGACGTATGTGAAGGACGAGATGAACCGCGCCGATCAGCTCGATGGGTCACGGCGATCGGTCGTAGGCTTTGCGCTCACCACGCTGCAACGGCGGCTTGCCTCGAGCCCTGAGGCGATCTACCAGTCGCTCAAACGACGTCGTCAGCGGCTCGAAGAAACACTCCAGGACCTGCGGCTAGGCCTTCGTGGAAAGCAGGTGCTCAGTACGCTTGATGTGAACATCGAGGACGAGGAAGACCTCGACGCGGAAGCGTTGGAGCAAGCGTCTGAATCGGCGGTCGATCAGGCATCCGCCGCGCAGTCGGCTGAGCAACTGGCCGCTGAAATCGAAACGCTGCTTCAACTCGAGAGCCGTGCGCGCGACGTGGTGGGTTCGGGGCTTGATCGCAAATGGGACGAGCTTTCTCAATTGCTACAGCACGAAAATGCGATGTTCTTTCCCGATGGCCGCCGCCGGAAGATTGTCATTTTCTCCGAACATCGCGACACGCTCAACTATCTCGAAAGGAAGATCGGCGGCCTGCTCGGGAATCCCGAAGCCGTCGTGACGATTCACGGCGGCACGAAGCGCGATCAGCGTCGAGCGGTCCAGGCCAAGTTTCGCTCCGACAAAGACGTGTTCGTGCTCATTGGCACCGACGCTGCCGGCGAAGGTGTGAACTTGCAGTTCGCCAATCTGATGGTGAATTACGATCTACCGTGGAATCCTAATCGCCTCGAACAGCGCTTCGGCCGTATTCACCGCATCGGTCAGCGCGACGCGTGTCATCTGTGGAATCTCGTCGCCGCGGAAACACGCGAAGGTGCAGTGTTTGCTCGTCTGCTTCAAAAGTTGCAGCTGGAGAAAGAGGCACTCGACGGTCGAGTCTTCGACATCCTCGGCGAAATCTTCGAAGGTCGATCACTGAAAGACCTGCTGCTCGACGCAATCCGACGCGGCGAAAGCGAGGAAATGCGGCATTGGTTCACGAAGACCATCGATTCCATGTTCGACCCGCAACATGTGCTCGACCTGCTCGACCGCAACGCACTCGCACAGGAGAGCATGCCGCCGGAACGACTCTTCAAAGTGAAAGAGGAGATGGAGGCGGCAGAAGCACGGCGACTACAGCCGCACTACGTTCAGGCGTTCTTCACTCGCGCGTTCGAGCTGTTGGGCGGCTCCATGCACAAGCGCGAGGCCAATCGATTCGAAATCACGCGCGTGTCGCCGGAGCTCTTGGAGCGTGATCGCCAGATCACCGGCCGAAACAGCCGCGTTAGGGAGCCGGTACTGAAGCGCTACGACCGCATCTGCTTTGCACCTGAGGCTGTCCAGCCCGACGATCGCCCCAACGTCGGGCGAGCGGTGCTCATGCATCCGGGCCACCCACTCATGCTGAGCATGAACGATCTCGTGTTGGAGCGATACGCTAATCTGCTCAAACAGGGAGCGATCTTTCACGATCCCGCGGACGCCGGAGAGACGCCGTCGTTGCTCTTTCTCGTGACGCATCGAGTAACCGACGGTCGCGATCAGACACTGTCGCAGCGCCTCCAGTTTGTGAAGGTCACACCAGATGGGACACCCGCGTTTGCCGGGTATGGCCCGCACCTTGATCTCGCACCACTCCCGGATAGCGACCGCTCGAAGTTCGCCGACCTGCTTGACGCCCCGTGGATCAAGTCTGATCAGGGGCAACTCGCGTTGCAACACGCGGCAGACACCGTTGTCGGTGATCATTTTCGAGACGTGCGCGACCGACGACAGACGCATGTGGACAAGACACTCAAAGCCGTGCATGAACGACTGACGAAAGAGATTGCGTATTGGACCGACCGGTGGCTCAAACTCAAAGACGACGTGGCCGCCGGAAAGGACGTCCGTGTGAACGTCGATAACGCGCGCCAGCGCATCGAGGAAGCGCAGGCGCGACTGGACCGGCGCGCGCGTGAATTGCAGGACGAGCGTCAGGTGCATAATACCGCGCCAACGCTTCTAGGCGTCGCGCTCGTCATTCCCGACGGAATGTTGAGGCAGCGGCGAGGTGAAGGACCGCCCGGCACTTTCTCCGCGGATGCGGCGGCGCGAAAGCGCATCGAGATGATCGCGATGCAGGCGGTGCGTTCGCACTACGAGGCGGCCGGTTGGACCATTCAAGACGTCTCGGCGAAAAATGTTGGGTGGGATCTGACTGCACTGCCTCCGCACAATCATCCGGACATGGAGTCTCGGCATCTTGAAGTAAAAGGTCGTGTCGAAGGCGCGAATGAAATCACCGTGACCTACAACGAAGTCCTCACCGGATTCAATCAGGGCGAGCGCTTTCATCTCGCCATCGTGCTTGTTGGGGAAAGAGACAAAGTAGACGGACCCTACTACGTCTCGCGCCCTTTCGAGAAGGCGCCCGGCGATCTCGAGGTGTCCCAGAATCTCCACTTGCCCAAGCTGCTTGCGCGGGCGTCTCGCGAGCTTGTATGACGAATAGCCACTCTACGGCCGCTGCTGCAAACGATCATCCCGTGATCGCGCCGAAAAAGCTCATCGAAGTGGCGCTTCCGCTCGATGCAATCAACGTCGCGGCGGCTCGCGAGAAGAGCATTCGGCACGGCCATCCGAGCACGCTGCATCTCTACTGGGCGCGTCGACCGCTGGCCGCCGCGCGCGCCGTGATATTCTCGCAGATGGTGAACGATCCGTCGTGGCGTTGGGAGCTGGAGCACCCGAACGAAGAGCCCTCCCCGCAGCAGCGCTCGGCGTGGACCAAGGCGCGCCGCAAACTGTTCGATTTGATTGAGCAGTTGGTACAGTGGGAGAACACAACGAATGAATCCGTACTGGAAGCGGCGCGCGCCGAAATTATGAAGAGTTGGCGCGAGACCTGCGCGGTAAACAAGGATCACCCACGTGCGGCAGAGCTATTCAATCCCGACAAGTTGCCGGCGTTCCACGATCCGTTTGCTGGCGGCGGCGCGTTACCATTGGAAGCGCAGCGCTTGGGATTGTAGAGCTACGCGAGCGATCTCAATCCCGTGGCGGTGCTCATCAACAAGGCCATGATCGAGATCCCACCGCGCTTTGCGGGAAAAGCGCCGGTACGCCCCGAGTCACAGCGGCAGAAATCGCTGATGGCGCAAGAGTGGAAGGGTGCAGAGGGCTTGGCCGAGGACGTGCGACACTACGGCAAGTGGATGCGCGATGAAGCCGAGAGACGTATCGGCAAGCTGTATCCGCCAATCGAAGTGACAGCCGAGATGGCGAAGGGCCGCCCTGATCTCAAACCGTACGTCGGCGAAAAGCTCACGGTCATCGCGTGGTTGTGGGCGCGTACGGTGAAGAGCCCGAACCCGGCATTCTCACACGTGGACGTGCCACTCGTCTCGACGTTCATGCTGTCGACGAAGGCTGGAAAGGAGGCGTATGTCGAGCCCTTAGTGGAGAGGGACGGCTACGAATTCACGGTGCAGTCGGGTAAGCCCAAGTTCCCGGAGCGCTCGCAGTCTGGAACTACCGCCGGCAAACGGAGCGCATTCAAGTGCCTCATGTCTGGCGCGCCTGTGTCATACGACCATATCAGAACTGAGGGCAAAGCAGGACGTATGGGCGCACGGCTGATGGCCATCGTAGCCGAGGGTCAGCGCGGACGCGTGTACCTCCCGCCCACGGTAGAACACGAATTGGTAGCGCGAAAAGCGTCGCCGATTTGGAAGCCCGATATGCAGCTGCCCAACAATACTCGGGACTTCAAGACGCCTAACTACGGCCTCACTACATACGGCGACCTCTTCACCCCGCGTCAGTTGGTAGCGCTGACGACGTTCTCCGACCTCGTGGCCGAAGCGATGCAACGAGTACAGCGCGATGCGCTCGCTGCCGGCCTATCGGAGGACCCCACGCCCCTGCGCGACGGAGGTACCGCTTCCGCGGCGTACGCGCAGGCTCTGGGACTCTACTTGAGTTTCGGCGTGAGTAAGGCCACGGACCGCAATACATCGCTGTGCGTCTGGGAGCAGAAGATGGATCGCTTACGAGGTACATTCGGCCGCCAAGCGATCCCGATGGTATGGGACTTCGTTGAGACCAATCCACTCGCTGGCGCAGGCGGCGACATATATGGAACGATCCACTCGCTGTGCGAAGTTCTCGACAAATTCGATAGTTCAATCGCAGGGCGAGCCATTCAGCTCGATGCGCAGTCTCAAACGGTGAGCATTCAGAAGGTTATCTCTACCGACCCACCTTACTACGACAATATTGGTTACGCAGACCTGTCTGACTTTTTCTACGTTTGGCTAAGGCGTTCACTTCGTGACGTCTTCCCGAGCGTCCTTGCGACGCTCGCGGTACCGAAGTCGGAGGAATTGGTGGCAACGCCGTACCGGCATGGCGGAAAGGAGAAGGCCGAACTGTTCTTCCTCGGAGGAATGACGCGAGCCATGCACCAATTGGCTCAGCAAGGGCACCCAGCGTTCCCGATCACGATTTACTACGCTTTTAAACAGTCCGAGAGCGATTCAGAGGCGGGCACGACTAGCACTGGCTGGGAGACCTTTCTTGAAGCAGTTATTCGCGCAGGTTTCAGCATAGGCGGTACTTGGCCGATGCGCTCGGAGCTGGCGACGCGTAACATCGGCCGCGGCAATAACGCGCTCGCATCAAGCATTGTCTTGGTAGTGCGCCAGCGACCGGAAGCGGCGACCGTCGCCTCGCGACGAGAGTTCGCGCGCGCATTGTCCGTTGAAATACCCGCGGCGTTGCAGGACATGACGTCAGGCGCCGAGGGATGGGGCTGCCCCATTGCTCCCGTAGACTTGTCGCAGTCAGTTATTGGCCCCGGAATGGGGATCTTCACACGATACTCTCACGTCTTGGAGGCCGATGGCTCTCCAATGTCCGTGCGCACGGCTCTTCAAATGATCAATCGCTTTCTCGCGGACGACGACTTCGACGCCGATACTCGCTTCTGCCTCGGATGGTTCGAGCAATTTGGCTTCGCAGCAGGTGCTTTTGGCGAGGCCGATGTGCTCGCCAAAGCCAAGGGCACCTCTGTCGACGGTGTGAAACAGGCCGGCGTTCTCAGTGCCGGTGGCGGGCGCGTGCAACTCGTGAAATGGACGGACTACCCGAGCGCGTGGGACCCGTCGACAGATTCACGCATTCCGGTTTGGGAGGTAGTCCATCATCTCATCCGTGCATTGCGAAAGGGCGGTGAAGTCGCGGCTGGCCGACTACTTGCCCAAGTGCAGGAGAAGGCCGGCGCGAGCCGTCAGCTGGCGTATCGCCTTTACACTCTGAGCGAGCGAGCCGGTCGCGCAGAAGATGCGCGCGCGTACAATGAGCTCATCACGGGATGGCCCGTGATCGAGGCCGCCATGGCGTCATCTGCGCCGGTGTCGCTCCCCAATCCCTCACTTTTCGATGAACCCGTATGAGTGCCGCAATTAAGCCATGGCGTGAAATTGCCGTCCCCCATGAAGACGTGCTCGAGGGGACGTTCCTGCAATCCGAGTTCGCTGCCGACCTCACCGCGGTGCGCCAAGGTCGCGCGGAACCGGAATATCAGGACGCGCAGAAGTTTTTCGAGCGCACGTACATCACCGAAGGCATGCGCATTCTACTCACGCAGGTCGCCGAGCGACTCGCGGGGCGCGGCGGTGAGCCGGTCATTCAGTTGCAGACGTCGTTCGGCGGCGGTAAGACGCACACCATGCTGGCCGTATTGCATTTGGCAACGCGCAAACAATCGCTGGCCGAACTTGCCGGTGTGGCGAGCATCATGGACAAGGCTGGGTTGCTCGATGTTCCGACGGCGCGTGTCGCGGTGATTGACGGAACGGCGCATGCACCAAGTCAGGCGTGGAAGCACGGCAAACAATCCGTACACACCCTATGGGGCGAGTTGGCGTGGCAACTTGGTGGCGCAGAGGGCTACGCAATAGTGGCCGAGTCGGATGCGCGCGGAACGTCTCCGGGGAAGGAATTGCTGCGCGAGTTACTTGCGATGCACGCGCCGTGTGTGGTGCTCATCGACGAATTAGTCGCGTATGTACGGCAATTCGCCGATGGCCAGACGTACAGCGGTGGCACGTATCCATCGCAGCTCTCGTTCCTGCAGGCGCTCACCGAAGCCGTCAAGCTTGTTCCCACAGCGGTGCTGCTCGGTTCACTCCCGGAGTCGGAGGTCGAGGCCGGGGGTCAGGCTGGTATCAATGCGCTGCGCGCGGTCGAGAAGACGTTCGGTCGTGTGAACGCACTGTGGAAGCCCGTCGCAACCGATGAAGCGTTTGAAATTGTGCGTCGGCGGTTGTTTGAACCCATTCGCAACGAACGTGCTCGCGATGCGGTATGTCGACGCTTCGCCGACCTGTATGTAGAAGAGGGGAAGCGCGTTCCTGGTGAGACGCAAGAGGCGCGATACTTCCAGCGACTCACGCAGGCGTATCCCATCCACCCCGAAGTGTTCGATCGCCTTTACGAGGACTGGACCACCATCGAAGGATTCCAGCGTACGCGTGGTGTGCTCAAGCTGATGGCGAAGGTCATTCATCGTCTCTGGAAAGCAGGAAATAAGGACTACCTGATTTTGCCCGGTTCCTTTCCGTTAGCGGATGGCCCCACGCGCAACGAGTTCACCGCCTATTTGCCAGGCGGATGGGATCCGGTCATCGAGCGAGACGTGGATGGTGATCGTGCGGAGACTACCGAGCTCGAAAGCGCAGAGCCGCGATTCGGAAAATTTGAAGCGGCGCGGCGCGTAGCGAGAACGCTGTTTCTCGGATCAGCCCCGTCGTCCGTCGTTGGCAAGGCCGGAGCGCGCGGGCTCGACGCACCGCGCGTCCTGCTCGGTTGTTTGCAGCCCGACGAATCCGCGGCCACCTACACGGACGCATTGCATCGGCTCGCCGATCGGCTGCACTATCTCAACGTCACTGGCGATCGGGGTTCAGAGTCCGCGCGCTATTGGTTTGACACGCGCGCGAATCTTCGCCGCGAGATGGAGGATCGGAAGCGCCGCTTCGACAAGGGCACTGATGTGCTCGAGGCTGAACGCGAGGCAGTGCGCGCCGCACTCAAGGGAAACACCCTGTTCGGCGGCGTACACGTGTTTACGGAACACGCCGATGTTCCCGATGACCAAACGCTGCGACTTGTGGCGTTGCCGCCGGAGCGGTGGTACGCAAAAGCAGAACCGCGGTTGGCCGAAGAGAGCGTGCTGGAAACGCTCAAATCGAATGGGACCAAGCCACGACATCGCGCCAATCGATTGCTGTTCCTCGCCGCTGATACTGGCGTGACTGGCCGATTGGACGATGCCGCGCGGACGATGTTGGCATGGAAATCCATTGTGGATGACATCAGTACCGGCAAACTCAACGTCGATCAGTTTCACAAGAAGGCGGCAGATCTCGAACTGGAGAAGTCACGTTTGGTGCTGCCTCGCACTGCCCGCGAGTGCTATCGCTGGTTGCTGTGCCCTGTGCAGCACGCGCCCACCGATACGCGCATTGAGATCGAGGCGCTATCGCTGTCAACATCTGGTGGCGCAATGGGCTCCGAGATTGAGCGCGTGTGCGCCGACAATGAGCTCGTCATCACCACCTGGTCACCTGTGCACTTGCGAGCGCGTTTGCAGGAATTGTACTGGAAGGCCGATCGTCCGGCCGTCGCGGCGCTGACGTTCTGGGAGGACTCGCTGCGCTATCTATATCTCCCACGTTTGAAAGAGCGCGACGTGTTCGCGAGTGCCATCGCCGCGGGCGCGCGCACGCGCGACTTCTTTGGTGTCGCCTACGGAGAGCGTGACGGCAAGTTCGACGGCTTCGAGCTCGGCACGTCGAACGTATCGGTCGATGACACGCTGTTGTTGATCGAGCCGTCAACGGCAAGTGCGTTTGAACAGCAGCGTGCAGCAGATATCGCTGCCGCGTCGGCTGCATCCGCAATGGCCGGTAAGGTTACGCCAGGCGCTTCACCTTCCGCATCGACGTCAACGGCACCAACAACGCCCGTCGCGCCAACCACACCTGCGACGCGCGTATATCACGAGTTTTTCGCGAGCGCGAAGATCGCACCGGCATCGGCAAAGATGCAGTTGGTGCAACTCGCTGAAGAGTTAGTTGCGCTGTTGTCCGCAGATCCCTCCGCGCAGATGGCGGTCACGCTAGAGATCCGCGCTGAGTTCCCCAACGGTGCAAGCGAAAAGCTCGTGCGCGATGTACGGGAGAATGCGGCGCAGTTGAGGGTGGGGGGTGGGGGGTGGGAATAGCGCGCAGCTCTTGAGCAATTCCGGTCAACACGTCGGTGATTTCGTTCGGTCAGTAAGCACATTCCGTCGAGAATGACGGGAATTCGCACCCGGGTGCGCATCCAGCGAGCTCGGTTGTGCGTACCACGCCCGGGTAGTACGAGTACCGTTGTTGTTGCAAGTCGGGGAGATTCATCAGGGCGCTCAACATCGCGATGAGTTGAAGTACCTCAAATGACGCGACCGACGCGCTGAGTGGAAAGACGTTCTCGCGGCTTCTCATCGCGCTGCTGCGCGGAAGGCCGGCGATGTACTGTGGGTCATCAAGCATGCCCGTCATCTCGAGGCTAACGCTTGCCAAGTCGTATGCCCCGCGACACAGCAGACAGGGCCGTTCGGGCCCCACCGTGTGGACGGACCAATCAGCGCCTTGAAGCACGTGTGTCTCCGGATGAAATCTCACGAGGATTCCTCCGTCGATTACCGGTACGAGATGCGCATAGGCCGAAATATTGAGCAGATGGCGCGGTAGGGGACGGTCGACGCAGCTGAAGACGACATCGCAGTCAGCGATAACAAAGAGGTCTAACCGGTCTGCGAGCCGAACGTTTTTGGGAAGTATGGAAATCGACTCCGCAGTCGACGCCGTCCGCGCTTCCCGCTCAGCTACGAGCACCTTCGGTAGTCCAATATCGTCTTTCGACGCTCCGAGCGTTCGGTCAAGGTTGTGAGTCTCGATACAGTCGGCGTCGACAAGCACCATCGAGGTGCAGCCCATTCTCGCGAGTGTTTCACACACGATCGAACCAACGCTCCCGAGTCCCACGATACCGATTGTCAGACCAGCGAATGCTGCTTGAGCGCGATCTCCCCAAAAGCTGACGGTCCGAATTTGCGATGGCGTCGCATCACGCACGCGCGACGGATGCTGCGTGATTTGAAGTTGCTTGCCGACGACCCGGACGTGCGTGCACTCCATGCGCGAAATTTGGTGGTCCGATTGTCGCTCCCACACGCGTGCACTCCACGATCGATCGGAGGCTACGGTCAATCCGACCAATGGATGTCCGGAAGCTGCCAACACGACCGCGGCATGACCTGCCTCCGCTCTCACGTCGTCGCTGCTCATCGATTGCCAGCCGCGCCCCAACGGATGGCTATGAAGCAACGCAACACCGAGCCCGCGAGTCTCAGCGATGGCCAGCGCACGTCGAATGAACTGGGAGTGAAACGCCGCGTTGCCATGAACGTCCCGATCCCCAGCTTTCGGACGCACCACTTCAACGATTCTCGCTGTCCAGCGCAGCTCGCCTTCGAGCGGCCTGTATAGGGCGAAGCAAACGTCCTCCTGCCCGTCGTCCCGTAGCAGTAGTTCGCACAACTGCCGGTGAATCGGCTCGGTCATGGCCACGGCGTAGTCACGCATCTCGGAACACCGTCTGAATGTGCGAGAGAATTCGCGGCGTAGAGGCAGCGGGCGAGTAGTTCGGAATCGGCCGGCTCCAGTACGCCCAATCCGGCCCCAGAGGGCTCGGATGGACCGCGTTCTTGCCGATCATGTCGAGATGCGGACGCGTGTGAAGACCCGGTGGAGGAAGCATCGGGTCGTCCGGAAACGGCACCGCGAGCTGTTCGAGTCGCGTTCCTCCGTGGCGTCCGACATCCACGCCGACATCGACGTAGATGGCAAACGTGAACGGCTGTCCATCGACACGTCGGAGCTCGGCGAGGCGGAGGCCGCCCGCTTGCAGCGCATGCGCGCGTTCTTCGGCGCTGCTCATCTTACGATACCGGGGTTGGGCCGGTGAAGAACGCGAGAAACGCCGAGTGCTGGTGTACATGAACTACTTCTGTTTGATCGCGATGCTCGATCTCGCGACCCTCCCCTCGCTTCTCGACCAGGTAGTGTGTCGCCGCTTCGAGGCTAGCCAGCGTCAGGATCTGAGCGACCGTCAGATTGGCCTCAGCCGTTTCAACCGGCACGCCATTGACGGTGAACTCCAGCGGTGGGCGTGCGGTCGGTGCTTCGTTCTTTGTGCTTTCCATGCGAGTCTCCGTTGGTAAGAAAACCTTACATTGAAAATAGTGTAAGAAATACTTACGTTTGTCAATCTCTGCGATGCTTGGGCTCAAGCCGCAGAGTTAAATATTACCGTAAGCTCATATTTAACAAACACTTATGGCACTAACGCGCGAGCAGATAGCCGAGCGACTGCGCGAGCTAAGGACTCAGATCGGCTACACGCAGTCCCAAGTTGCCGACATTCTCGGCGTCCATCGACCAACCATTTCGGAAATCGAAGCGGGTCGGCGAGCGGTAACGGCTGAGGAGCTTTACGTATTGGCACGCTGCTATGCCACGACGGTGGGCGAGATCCTCTCTGCAAATCTCAAGGCTTCGACGCGCCTGCAAGAGCTCGTGTCTTTTCGCGCTGACAATCCGCTCGCGGCAACATGTCGTGCGGCGATCAAGCAGTTCATCGCGGATCGGCATTCGGAGATAGAACTCGAGGAGATGTTGGGTATGCAACGCCCGCCGGCCTTTCGCCATGCTTTCCCGATGCCCGCTCCCCGTTCTTCTGCCGAGGCTTCGGTTCAGGGCAGTGAGGTGGCGCGTCAAGAGCGTCAGCAATTGTCGCTTGGAGCCGAGCCAGTGCGAAACGTGCTCCAAGTTGTCGCGCAGCAAGGAATTCGAGTCGGCCCCATACGCGACATCGAGGAAGGCATCGATGGAATCTTCTTCGAATCGGAAGACCTCGGCTCGTGCGTTGGTGTGAATTGGAGATCGTCCGACTGGACCGGTGGGCGCGCCGCATTCACCGTCGCGCATGAATACGCACACGCGCTCTTTCGCGATTGCGAGGTGGAGTGGTTCTCGCTCGCGAAGATGGATCAACGCGACCTTCGCGAAGTACGCGCAAACGCGTTTGCCGCCGCATTCCTCATGCCCGAGGACGGTCTGGAATCGTTCTTCGCCGACGCCGGTTTGCTCGCTCGGGCGAAGACGATCAATCACCTCGCGCCCGGCGACGTCGTAAGTGCGATGGACCACTTCGGCGTTTCGCGTCAGGCGCTGTTGTTTCGACTGTGCTCGCTACGCTGGATAACCAAGGATCTGTCCGATTCGCTACAGAGCTTTGTCGTCAGGACCGTCGCCGATGCATGTGGAATACGCTTCGGTGAACGTGATTACTCTGCGACTCGCTTGCCGCAGCTGGCGATTCACGCTTGGCGACGCGGCTTCCTGACGTCGGGCCGTGCGGCTGAACTTTGCGGAACGTCGATCGAGGATTTTCTAGAGAATATGCGCGCGTTAGGTGAAATGCCCGACAGCTTCGACGGTCAATCGTTGCTCGGCGCGTCGGCTCCAACAGCAGCTGCACAGTGAGAGGGAAAATTGATCATTCTCGATGCGAACATTGTGATTTCCTTCGGCAATGCCGGTCATTTTTACGTGATCGAGGACCTGCGGTGCTATCCGTTGGCGATCGGCCAACGGGCGTGTAGCGAAGTCTTGAAAGATCCCGCGCGAGCCGCGCTACGTGCCGCCATCGCATCACGCCGAATTCAGCTGCTGTCAATCGATATCGCCGATCCAACCGAACAGGCCATGCTTGTGAAATGGGATTCGCGCGCGGCGTTTCGAAATCGAGGTGAGGCGGAAGTCTTGGCAATCGCGCAGGCGCGAAACTTGATCGTCGGCTCTGACGAGAAGCCTGTGAGGTCGGCCGCTCGGGCCGAGCTCGGTAACACGAGGATCGCCGGCACTGTCGATTTTCTTCGATGGGCTGTACAGGAGGGAAGGCTCGAGCTGAAAGACGCGCGCGTCGTCCTATCAAGCTTAGACTGCGGTGCGCCTGTCTTAGCTCAGATATCGCGTCAGCACACAACGCTTGAGGACCTGCTCAGATAATTTTGCGCGGGTTAAGATTTGATCGACGTCGAGCTAACCGGCTGTGCAAGCGCTCGACACAGCGTCGCGTTCGCTGTTCGAGCAAACAATGGCGTTCTGCCGGCCGTCCCCGTTTCGGCGGCCAGCATGCCGAGGACGGCGAGAGCACCAGCTCGTTGACCCGTCCGCCGGTCCGTAACCGGTCCTCGCACCGGAGAACACACGGTGACCCAGCCGGCCGCGTGCGCGAGCGAGTTAGTCGCTCGCGTCCGCGCGCCCATGTGCGAATGAGACGGCGCGCTTGTGGAGCCGCAGACTGATCGAAAGGGGGGTCGTATGTCGCTGCCTATTACGTGGCGCGGACCCGTCGTCGCTCACATCAGGGGCGATTTTTTTTGCAAGACAGCTACTGGTCGAATTACAGCCGGCCAGACGCGATTGTGCAGCAGATCAAAGGAGGACGCCGACGGCACGTGGTGCGTGGGAGTTGATGCGACGCGAGGTCGAGCGACGAGAAGTGATGCATGACGAGACCGAGGCCGATTCCCACTCTCCGCATCCGATTTAAACGTGGGCGTGCGATTGACCGTCGTCCCAGACAGTGGGTGATTTCCTCTCCGACTATCTGCCACGCGATGTCGAGCTCGCACGCGTCGTGTTCGCCGGCGCCCTCGCCGACGGCAATCGCCCGGCTTTCAACCTCCGCGCTCGGCGCGCTCCCTTAGGAGCGCACTATCGACCGCAAGGTTAAACCGCAATTACGCGCAGAGCACAAAACAAGAAGCACGCAACCGACCGCACCCGGCGGCGTGCTGCTCGCTCAACGGGGCAAACTCAATCCTACTGCTACCGTCGCCGCACCGCCGCCTGCGCGTCCATCGACCGCGACAACCGCAACGCCTCGATCGTCGGGCCGATGAGCGTAGGAACACCATTCGCCGCGGCGGCCGCTGCTGCCCGCAGATTCCGCTCGATCCGGAGTGCCGCCGCGCTCGCGGACGCGGTGCCTGCCACACCGCGCTGCGCCATCGCCGCACGCATCGCCGTGCGCAACGCCGTGCGCAACGCGGTCGTCGTGGTGTCCGCGTCGGTCGTGCGCGCGTTGGCGATCAGCGCATTGGTCACAATGGCGTTGCTCGGGCACACCGCAATGATCGGTGCCAGCCGCGACGACAGACCCGTCACACGGAATATCATCGCCTTGGCCGAACCGAGAAACTCGGTGAACGCAAAGCCGAACTGACGCGACGCCGCGATCTGCAGGGCAAACGCCTTCACTGCGCCGTTGTTGCCCGGCTTCCACAACGTGGTGAAATCGGGGCTCAGTTCATTCCACGTCGCCGAGAATGGCGCAGCGTCATCGAACGACATCGCGACGGCGCCGCTGCTGGTAATGAAATTCGTAAAGCTCACCCACGTGAAGAAATTGCCGCTCGTGTTGCAGCTGAACACCAGCGACGGGTACTCGGCGATGTTCCGTCGGCCAATGATGGTGTTGTCCGCCTCGATAGTGGTGAACAACGTGCCGCCACTGGTAAACGACATCCAGTCATAGGCGCTGTACGTCGCCTCCCACAACGATCCGTCGATCGTGACCTGGATGCGAAACGCGCCGGTGCTCGTGGGCAGTAGCACACCACTTTGCGAGATCGTCGCGCGCGACGCATCCGATGTGCTCCACACCAACGGCCGACTCACGATCGCTCCATCGGCCGTCTTGGCGGTGACCGAGTAGCTATACGTGTCTCCCACCTTCACGCGCGTCGCGCCGGAGATGGTCACACTCGTAACGGGCGGCAGTACCGTCATGAGTGCGACGCCGCTCTTCCCCTCACTCGTCGCCGAAATATTTGCCGACCCCGGCGCGAGTGCCGTCACCACACCGTTCGCGTTCACCGTCGCCACACTCGGCGCGCTCGACTCGTACGACACGGTGCGCCCGCTGAGCACCACCCCATTCACATCACGCAACGTAACCGTACTCCCCGACGTCCCACCCGGCACCAGCGTCGGCTGCGCGAGCGTGAACGCGACCGTCGCAACCGGCAGCGGCAGCACCGTAAGCGACGCTGTACCACTCTGCCCCTCACTCGTCGCCACAATATTCGTCGCACCCGGTGCAACCGCCGTCACCACACCACTCGCATTCACCGTCGCCACACTCGGCGCCGACGAACTAAACGTGACCGTGCGACCCGTGAGCGTATTGCCCCGATCGTCCTTGGTGATCGCACTGGCATTAGTGGTGCCGCCGACAATCACCTGACCCGAGACGAGCGACACGCTCACCGTTGCAACGGGCGCCTGCAACACGGTCAGCGTTGCGGAGCCCGTCTTGCCTTCACTCGTGGCGCTGATGGTGCTTGTGCCGGTCGCCACGGCCGTGACGTTACCGCTGCCATCGACGGTGGCGATGGCGGTGTTGCTCGAACTCCAGCTCACGCTCCGACCGCTCAACACATCTCCGGCCGCACTGCGCATCTCCGCGGTCGCGGTTGCGCTGCGACCCGGCAGCAGCGACGTCACGCTCAATGTCACCGACACCGTCGCCACGGCCGCCGGCCCCGGCGGTTGCGGCGTGGTCGTACTGTCGCTGCCGCCACCACCACACGCCATCAAGACACACGACACCATCCCCACAACCCAAAACCGCGACATGAGAGATCCTCCGATAGTTGGCAATCGCGGCCGGGTACACAACGTCTGGTGGCCGCGTGCAAAACGTGCGGAGGGGGTCTGACAACACAGCCAATGAAGTCGCTAGCGCCGTCGGAATAGTCCCTGCTGGTCTGCGCACACCCGCAGCACCACTGTCAGACCCCCCGTATATTCTGCGCAATGACCTTCGCCACGCTCATGTTCGGCGATTCGCCCCTGTCACTCGTCGAGACGCTCGACGACGATCTGTCGGCCGAACCACTCTCGCCGTTTGTCAATGAATGCATCGTCGTGCAAAGCCTGGGGCTCGAGCGCTGGCTCCGGCAACAGCTCGCACAACGGCAGGGGTGCGCCGCGTCGGTGCAGTTCCCTTTCCCCGCCGCGTTTTGTCACGCACTCGCGCGCACGCTCAATGTCGGCGGCGAACCGCTCGACACGCGCTTCGGTGAGCGGCCACTCACCTGGGCGCTCTTTGAACTGCTGAGCGACAGCACCCACACGTCGCGGCCTGAGTGCGCCGCGTTGCGCACCTATCTCGACGACGCCGATGCGGCCAAACGCTTCGCGCTCGCGCGACGCATTGCCACCCGGTTCGACGACTACCAGCTCTATCGCCCCGATGTGTTGCTGGCGTGGGAAGCGGCGCCGGTCATGCCGAGCGCGGCGGCGCATCTGCAATGGCAGGCGTACCTCTGGCGCACGCTCACCGCCAACCGCGCCCCGCGGCATCTCGCGCGATGGTTCACCACCACCATCGAGCAACTCGAGCGCTCGACCTCGGCGCCTGTGGGGCTGCCCGCGCGCGTGTCGGTGTTCGGTGTGAGCACGTTGCCGCCGCTCTTTATTCGGCTGCTGCACGCCATCGCGCGATTTGTACCGGTGCGCTTCTACGTGTTCGTGCCGCACGTCGCATCGTTCGGAACTGGCGCCAATACCAATTCGAACACCAACTCGAACTCAAACGAGCCCGAGCAACATCCGGCCACGCGGGCCTTCGGCAGTGCGTCGCGCACCTTGGTCTCGCTGCTCACGCACACCACCCCCGCCCCGACGATTCGCACCGTCAACTCGGCCGCGTCGTCGCGTGACACTGTGCTCGGACACTTGCAGCGTGATATCCGACGTGGTGCGACTACGTCGCCGGTGCCGATGCCTGAGAACGACGCGTCGCTGCGCGTGCACGTCTGTCATTCGCCCACGCGCGAAATGGAAGTGCTGCGCGACCAGCTGCTCGACGCGTTCGTAGCCGATCCGACGCTGCGCCCACACGACGTGCTGGTGCTCGTGCCCGATGTGTCGGTGTATGGCCCGTTAGCCGATGCGGTGTTTCGCGCCACCGACGACGGGCCCGGCATTCCGCACCGCGTGGCCGATCGTGCGTTGGCGCGCGATGCCTCGTCGGCGCGCGCGATGCTGCAGCTGCTGGAGCTGGTCACCGCGCGCGGCACTGCGAGTGAAGTGATCAACTTGCTCCACATCGATGTGGTGCGCCGAGCGGCGGGTATCACCAGCGCAGACATCGAACGGATCGTCGAGTGGATGCGCGAAGCGGGCATCCGCTGGGGTCTCGACGGCGCAACTCGCAGCGCGGCGTTCGACTTGC
The DNA here is from genome assembly GCA_966096095.1 of uncultured Gemmatimonadaceae bacterium. Lineage (GTDB taxonomy): Bacteria > Gemmatimonadota > Gemmatimonadetes > Gemmatimonadales > Gemmatimonadaceae > Gemmatimonas. The sequence continues at coordinate 79,237 of CBHTUR010000016.1, forward strand.
CCAATGTCGACGATAACAGTTGGCGCCGCGGGCTCGATCGCCTGATGATGGGATATGCCACGGGCCGCCTCGACGCCCTCGTCGGTGGGGTGCTTCCCGTCGCCGGCGATACACTCGGTGATATGGAGTTGCTCGGCCGGTTCGTGAATTGGGTCGATGCGCTGTTCGAGACGCTCGCAACGCTGCGTCGCACGCGCACACTCGCCGATTGGAGTACCACTCTTTCGGAGATCGTCGAACGGCTCGTTGAAGCCGACGGCGCCGACGAGGAGGCGATGCTCGCGCGCGTGCGCGATGCGATTCATGAGCTCGACGACGCGGCGCCCAACATGCCGGCGACGCGCGAGGTGCCGTTCGAAGTCGTGTCGGGCTATCTGTCGGCGCTGCTCGATAGCGATGAACATGGCACGGGCTTTCTCTCGGGGCGCATGACCGTCTGCGCCATCAAGCCCATGCGATCGATTCCGTTTCGCGTTATCGCGATGCTGGGCCTCGACGATGCGTCGTTCCCTCGCCGTGAACGACGGGCCGCGTTCGATCTGCTGGAGATCGAACCGCGTGACGGCGATCGCGATACGCGTTCCGACGATCGGCAGCTCTTCCTCGACACGCTACTCTGCGCGCAAGAGCGCTTGATTCTCTCGTACGTGGGGCGATCGCAGAAGACCAACGCGGCGCTGGCGCCGAGTGTGGTGATCGACGAACTGCTGGACATTGTCGACGCATCGTTCACGACGGGCCGCCTCGATGCGAATGGCAAGGCCGTTCCCGCGCGGACGCAGGTGGTGGTCGAGCATCGGCTGCAGCCGTTCAGTGCGAGCTACTTTGACGGACAAGATGCACGGTTGTTCAGCTTCAGCGACGCGATTGTCCAGAGCGTGCGCGCGGCGCGCGCGAAGCGCAGCCCGGCGCCGTTCGTGGGTGAAGTCTCAGTGGCCGCGGCGAACGAGAGCGAGCCGCCACTTGAGATCACGATCGCCGAGCTGATCGACTGCTGGAGCAATCCAGCGCGCTTCTATTGTCAGCGCACCCTCGCGTTGCGCATTCCCAGGCCAGGCGATGGTCTGGACGATGTCGAACCGATGGAAGTCGACAATCTGCAGCGCACGGTCACGCAGCAGCGCTTGCTCGACGCACACCTGAGCGGCGATGCGACCGCAGCGCAAGTGCAGCTGCGGACGCTCGAGAGCGATACGCTGCCATCCGCCGCACTGGCGACGGCGTGGTTCAAAGCACTCAGCGATGGTGCGTCGTCGTTACTGCATCGCGTGGGCACGCCGGCGTTTCTCGCGCCGTTGCATGTCGATCTGTCTGGCCGCGGATGGCGACTCACCGGGCGCATCGACGGTCTCGTTGCAGGGGGTCGATTGCAGGTGCGTGCGGCCAAGATCAAGGACAAGGATCGCGCGCGGGCATGGGTCACGCACGTGGTGTTGAGTGCCGTGAAGGCGAGTGACGTCGAACATCTGGTCACGACACTCATCGGCACCGATGCGACGATCACAATCGGTGCAGTGGAGCGCCCGATGGCGGTACTCGACGTACTGATGCGCGGCGTACGTCGCACGCTTGAGACACCGATGCCTTTTTTCGAGCACGCTTCGTACAAGTACGCCTCGTCCAGCAAGCCGAGCGACGCCGCGATCGACGACGCCAGCCAAGCCTACATTGGCTCCGACTATATGGAGGGCGATGCGTCCGACGAATACGTAGCGCTGTGCTGGCGTGCGCGGTCGCCGTTTGACGACGACACGATCGACGAGTTTGTCGAATTGAGCAGCGAATTCTGGTCGGGCTATCTCAAGGCCACGGGCAAGGCAAGCGCGGAGGACACCGAGTGAACGCGCCGACGTCGCCCAAGGTGTTCGATCCGTACACTGTGCCGCTCACGCCGGGCGTGTCGCTGGTGGAAGCGAGCGCCGGTACGGGCAAGACGTACAACATCGTGTTGCTGGTCATCCGGTTGCTCATTGCCGAAGATGATGCGGGCAATCCGCTGGTCGACAACGTGGCGAAGATTCTCGTCGTCACGTTCACTACGGCCGCCACAAGCGAGCTGATCTCGCGCATCCGCTCCGCGTTGCGCGTGGCGCACGATGTGTTCTCCGGCGCCATCGCCGAGGAGACGGAAGAGACGCGCCCGTTCTTCGCGATGCGGCAGACGGCGAGTCCGCGCGCGGCCGCGCGACTGCACGACGCGCTGGGCGCTGTTGACCGGCTCTCGGTGTTCACCATTCACGGCTTCTGCAAACGCGTACTCGACGAGTTCGCCCTGGAAAGCGGTTCGCCGTTTGGTGCCACGCTCATTGAAGACCAGCAACCGGTCGTGCAGGCCGCGCTCGAAGACTGGTGGCGTCGCACATTTTACGAGAACACGCTGCTGGCCACGCTCGCCGTCTCAGCGCAGTGGACGCTTAAGCAGCGCCTGAGCGACTACGCCCGGTGGACGGCGCTGCCGGATATGCGCATCGAACCGGACATCGCGCTCGATGCCGCGGCGCGATCGTTTACCGAGGCGGTGGCGCGCTTTCGCGGGCAGTGGGACGAGGCCGCCGCGGCACAGTTCTTCGCGACGGTCAAATGGAAGAAGGGCGCGCCGCTCGCGGAGCCCAGTGGAACGGCGGCGTTCAATGAGGCCGCAGCTGGCACGGCCAACGGCGACGCGGCGGCAGCGATCGAGTTTGCTGCGCGTGCAAGCACCGACGCGCTGCAGCAGTTCGTGGGCAAGCAGGGCAAGGCGCAGAAGGCGGCATTCGACGCCGTACCTAATCAGCCATTCGTACAATCCGCCGACCGCATTGCAGCCGCGCAAGCGCAACTCGAAGCCGCGCTGCGCTCCGACTGTCTGCGCGCCATGCGCGCGGCCGCCGATCGCGAGAAGGCGCGCCGGAACCTGATCGGTTTTGACGACTTGCTCGTGCGCCTGCGCAACGCGCTCGTGACCGGTACGTCGAACGGGCTACTGGCCACGCTGATTCGCGAGCAGTACCAGGCGGCGTTGATCGATGAATTTCAGGATACCGATCCGTATCAGTTTCCGATCTTCAACACGGCTTTCGCGGGCCGTCCGCTCTTTCTCATCGGCGACCCAAAGCAAGCCATCTACAGCTTTCGCGGCGCCGATATTTATGCATACCTCGACGCCGCGCGGCGCGCCGGCAGCACGTACTCGCTCGATCGCAACTGGCGAAGCACCACGACCATGGTGGATGCCGTCAACGCGCTCTTTTCACTGCGGCCGCGCGCGTTTCTGCATTCGGAGATTCATTTCACGAAGATGAACGCCGCGCGTGGCGATGCGTCGCCGCTGCCCGACGACGACCGGAACGCGCTGCACTGGCTGGTGCTGGAACCCGACACGCCGGTCAAAGCACTGAGCAAAGGCAAGGCCACCGATCGTGCGCTCGAGTGGTGCCGCGACGAAACTGTGCGCCTCCGCGCGGATGGCGTGGCGCCCGGCACCATCGCCGTGCTGGTGCGGGCGGGCTTTGAAGGCACAAAGATGGAGCAGCTGCTGCGCGCGGCCGATGTACCAGCGGTCGTATCCGGCATGGGCGACATTCTCAGGGCCAATGAGACGCGCGAGCTGGACCTCGTGCTGCAGAGCATCGCCGATCTGCGCAACGAGCCTCTGATGCGCGCGGCGCTCGCAACCGAACTGTGGGGGGTGTCGAACGACCAGCTGCGGCGCCTCAACACGCCCGACGGCGCGTCGGAGTGGCAGACGGTGCTCGAGACGATGGCCGAACTGCGCGAAGTCTGGGCCAGGGACGGCGTGATGTCGTGCATTCAGCGCATCATGAGCGAGCGACGCGTGCTTGAGCGACTGCTGCCGTGCACGGATGGTGAACGCCGACTCACCAACTATCGGCACATCATCGAGCTGGTGCACGCGGCCGCGTCGGAAGAGGGGCTCAACGTTGAGGGCGTACTGCGGTGGCTCAACGACGCGCGCACGCGCGAGAGCGAAGACGCGCGCCTCACCGAGCTGCGACTGGAGAGCGATGCCGACGCCGTGAAGATCGTGACCATTCACAGCAGCAAAGGCCTCGAGTACGACGTGGTCTTTTGTCCCACGCTCTGGTCAACGCGGCGCGCCAAGGACACCGACGCGATCGTCGCGCATGTCGCTGATACAGACGTCGTCTTCGATCACGGATCGCCCGATCGACCAGCGCGCGGCGTTCTCGCCAATCTCGAGCGTCTCGAGGAGGATCTGCGTCTCACCTACGTCGCGCTCACACGCGCCAGGTACCGCACGTACGTGGCGTTCGGACCGGTCGACGTCGCCAGCAAGCCCGATGCGTCGTGGTACTCGGCGTTGGCGTATCTGCTCTTCGGCGCATCCGCAGACACCGCGGACCGCGCGCAACTCGCCGACATGGCCAACATCGGTTTCAGGCCCGTCGCCTTCACCGACTGGAAGCCGGCGCTTGAGCAACTGGTTGAGACGAACCGCAGCTGCATGAGCCTTTCGAGTACCAGCGACTTCTACCTCGATGATCGCATGGAGGCCGACTACTCGAACGTATTCGATGATGCGCAGGAGACGCTCCACGCACGCGCCGAGCGAACCGACGCGCGGCAGTTCGAGTCGTGGAGCGTTTCGAGCTATACGACCTTGAGCGCGGGCAGAGCTCGCGAGGCGTTGAGCGACATCGCGCGCGATGTCGACGACGCGAGCAGCACCGCATCGCCGCGCGTTGAGGTCAGCGATCGCGGCGATTTTGCGTCCTTCCCCAAGGGCGCACGAGCGGGTGTGGCGCTCCATGAGTTGTTCGAGCGCGCGTCGTTTCAGGCGACGCCTGAAGACCTGTTGACCGATACGTCTCGCACCCTCGTGAGATCGGGGCTCGCGACAGGCGAGTCGGATGTGCGCGTCACCGCAGTTGCGACGATGATGCAGCGGGTCTTCGATGCGCCGATTGGACCGTGGCCGTTCGCGCTGCGTGATGTGCACAACGAACGCTCTCTGCGTGAGTGGGAGTTCTTGTTGCCGCTCGGCGAGATCTCGCGCTACACGCTGGCCGACACCTTCGCCCGGCATGGCGGCGCACTCGGTGCGCGCTATGCTCCGTTGCTGCGTGCGTTGCGTCCCGGGAAGGTGCGCGGATTCCTCACCGGCTTCGTGGACCTGGTATTCGAGCACGACGGTCGCTGGTACATCGTCGACTGGAAATCGCACCAGCTGGGTGCGGAGCAGGCGGCCTATGCGCCCGAGGCGCTGACGACGCACATGGATGAGAGCCACCACACGCTGCAGTATCACCTGTACGTCACCGCGTTGCATCGCTACCTCACCAAGCGGCTTCCCGGTTACCGCTTTGAAGCGCACATGGGTGGTGTCGCCTACGCGTATCTGCGCGGCTTTACCGACGCGGGGAGTGGATGGTTTACCGACCGCCCGTCTGAGTCGCTGATACTCGCGCTGAGCGCACTGATGGACGCCGGCATCACCGTTGGGGGTGCAGCATGAACGACTCGGTGCTGCTCTCACCCATCGACGAGGCGTTCGGACGCGTGCTCTTTCGGCACGCGCATCGGGCGTCGGGGAACGACTCCGTGTCGCACATCGCGGCACGCACCGCAGAACTCGTGAGTGCCTGGCGCGCGGACGGCCACAGCTGTCTCGAGATAAGCGACGCGCTACTGCACCTACTTTCAACGCTCGACGGCGAGCCGCCGTGTGCCTCGGTTGACGCGTGGCGTGCCGCCCTGCTGGCCAGCGGTGTGTGCATCGATGCGGCGGACGCCGCAAGCATCGAATCGCCGCTGGTACTTGAGGGCGCGCGACTCTATCTGCCGCGCTTTCGGCGGGCCGAGCAGCGACTGGCCGCGGCCATCCGCGCGCGTGTTGCTGAACCCAATGTGGCGAAGCCCGACGAGACGAAGACCGACGAGACGTTGTTCGCCGAGCTCTTTCCTCCGTCCAACGAAACCGATTGGCAGGCGGTGGCGGCGCGCACTGCGCTGCGTTCGAGACTCACATTTATCACCGGTGGTCCCGGCACGGGCAAGACGACCGTCGCGGCGAGAATTCTTGCGTTGCTGCTGCATACATATCCAACGCTCCGCGTCGCGCTCGCCGCGCCGACAGGGCGCGCCGCTGCGCGTCTCGCCGAGGCGATTGGACTGGCCGCGACATCACTGCCTGCACAGTTGGCGGCGCGCATGCCAAGCAAGGGCGTCACGCTGCATCGCCTGCTCGGTCACCGGCCGTGGGACGACCGATTCACATTTGGCCCCGCGCATCCGCTGGCGCACGACGTGATCGTGGTCGACGAAGCATCGATGGTCGATGTATTGATGATGGACGCGTTGTTCGCTGCGGTGCGAAGCGACGCCCGCGTCATCGTGCTCGGCGACCCCGATCAGTTGGCGAGTGTCGAGACCGGCTGCGTGCTGGGCGACATCGCTCGCGCGGCCGATCGTCACGGCGGAGCGTTGCGCGACTCGGTGGTGCGGCTGCGCCACTCCTATCGCTTTGACGAGCGCGCGGGAATCGGTCAGATCGCGAGCGCCATTCAGCGGCAGGACGCCGACGCCGCGATGACGGTGCTGCGCGATGAAAGCGCCGCTGATGTGTCGGTGCGCGCCGAGGTACCCAGCACGGCGGCGTTGCTTGAGCCCATCGAGCCGCAGGTGCGCGCATTTCTCGACACGACAACGCCGGCGGACGCGCTCAGCGCCCTCGCGCAGTTTCGCGTGCTCTGTGCGTTGCGGGAGGGCGACACGGGCGTGAGTGGTCTCAACGCCCGCATCGAGCGGTGGCTCGCGGCGCGCGGGTACGATGTCAGAGGCTGGTACGATCATCGTCCCGTGCTCATCACCTCCAACGATACCTCGACGGGATTGTTCAACGGCGACGTCGGCGTCACGCTCATCATCGACGGCAAGGCCTCGGTGTGGTTTCACACCGCCGACGGCCCGCGTGCATTTGCGCCGTCGCGTTTGGGTGCGCACGAAACGGCGTGGGCCATGACCGTGCACAAGGCACAGGGATCGGAGTTCGCGCACGTGTTACTGGTTTGCCCCGACAGCGACAACCGGTTGCTCACGCGGGAGCTGCTGTACACGGCCACAACTCGCGCTCGGCACTCGCTTGCCATCGTGGGCCGGGACGATATCATCCGCACGGCGATTGGCCGCACGATTTCACGGTCGTCTGGATTGACGGAGCGTTTGCATGGCATCCCCTGACAAATTCACCCGTTGGGTCGACCTCATTGCGGCGCTGCTGGTGCGCAATGTGCCGGCGACATTCGACGAACTGGCCAATGAAGTGCCCGAGTACGCGCTCAAGCGGTCGGAAATCCGCGCGGCCGACGACGCGCGACGCGCGACGCTGCAGGAGTCACTGAAACGCACCTTTGAGCGCGACAAGCAGGAGCTCAAATCGTTCGGCGTGCAAATCGAATCGCTCCCCGATGAAGATGGCAATCCGGCCGGTGCGTACCGGCTGCGTCGCACGAATTTCTATCTCCCCTATCTCTGCGTCGCGCGACCTTCAGACCCGCTGCCGGCCATCGACCGGGTCGACAAGTACGGATACAAGACGCTCTCGACGTTGCGGTTCGAGCCCGACGAACTGCAGGCCGTCGTCGATGCCGCCAGGCTCGTGCGCTCGCTCGGCGATCCGGTACTCACCGCCGACGCGACCAATGCATTGCGCAAGCTCGCCGTCGATCTGCCGGTCGACGTCTCACCGCTGGACGACGCCGACGCGACCGGCACGCCGCGCGTGGTACTGCCGCATGTGCGCGCAAACGTCGAGACATTTGACGGCCTGAGTGACGCGCTGCAACGCCGCAAGCGCGTGACAATGACGTACCACACGCTCGGTACCGATGCGCGCGCGTCACGTGTCGTCGAACCGTACGGTCTCTTCTTTCTGAGCGGCCACTGGTACCTCGTGGCGCGCGATACAGCCATCGATGAGCTGCGCAACTTCCGGCTCAATCGCATCGCCAGCGTGCAGATCAATACCACCAAGGCGCTCTCGGCCGACTACGATATTCCCGCGACCTTTCGCCTGCGCGACCATGCGGCGTCACGTCAGGCGTGGGAGCTGGGCGACGACGATGTCACCGATGTCGTCGCGTCGTTCAGCACCGATGCGATCGACGAAGTCGCGCGCGCATCACTCGGCCAACCAGTGAGTGCGGAACCACAGCAGCGCCGTTTTGCCGTGCGACGCGCCGATCCGTTTGTCCGCTGGACGCTGTCGTTTGGCGGCGATATGCGCATCGTGCAGCCGCCCGAGATCCAGGAGCAATTGCGGCGTGTGGCCGAACGCACGATGGCGCTCTATCAACACGACGCGCCGGCGTTTGACGCGAGTGCCGTGCAGAAGCCGGTGCCGCTCGCTCCGGCAACAGGCGAAAGTGAGTGGCAGCCCAGAGGCGCCGCCGCGCAGCTTCAACGCATTTTGAATGTCGTGCCGCAATTAGCCGATGGCGACGATCACCGTATCGCCGACATCGCGGCACACATCGGTTCCGACGAGCAAACCGTCGTGCGCGACCTCAAGTCGCTTACGGAGCGATTCGACGTGCCCGGCGGATTCAGCGACGGCGTGCGCGTATACGTGGAAAACGAGCAGGTAAGTGTGCTGTCCAATCACTTCCTGCGCCCGATGCGACTCACCACTCAGGAGCTGTGCGCCCTCGAATTAGGTATCGCCATGCTCACCCATCAGCGCGCACCCAACGAGCATGGCACACTCGAAAGCGCACGCAATCGACTGCGGGAAATTCTTTCGCAGCTCCCCGGTGATCGCGTTCCCGACGTGCCCATGCACGCGGCCGTCGGCGCGCTCGGCCCGTCGGACGTATTCACCGTCGTCCGCGAGGCCGTGCTGGAGCAGCGGCAGGTGCACCTCACCTATCGGAAAGTCGGCAGCCTCGTCAGTGATGTGCGCGACGTGTGCCCGTACGAATTGGTTGCGTCGAATGGGCTCGTTTATCTCGCGGCATTCTGCCTGCGCGAGCAGGACTTTCGAGTCTTTCGCTTGGATCGCGTGCAGTCGGCCGAACTGCGCGACGATACGTTCGAACGCCGGGACAACTTCGACGTCTCGCAGATCCTCACGCATGGGCGCGTCTTTCATGGCGAGGCACCGGAGGCACTCGTTGTGCGCTACTCGCCGAAGATCGCGCGTTGGATCGCCGAACGTGAAGGATTGGCGCTCGCCGCCGATGGATCGCTCACGACCGTGATGCCGCTCGCCGATTCAGCGTGGGCCACGCGCTTTGTGCTGCAGTACGGGCCCGACGCCGAGGTGTTGGAGCCGCAGTCCCTCCGCGATCAGCTTCGAGAGGCCATGCAGGCGCTGCTCGCCTGACGCCGGCGCGATATAGCCGCATGATATTGAGCCGATTAACACCCGCGAGACGCTCTCCAGTTATCCACTGGTGACCGTGACCGCAGCCACGCGCCCCGAATTCCTCCTCCGCACCCTCGGCGCCGCCGAGTTGTGCGAACTCGACGCACACGGCAGTCCGCTGCCGCGATTGCTCGGCCCCGGCAAGCCGCTCGCGCTCTTGGCGTACTGCTGCGCCGTGCGCGACCGGGAGCACTCGCGCGACTTCCTCTCGTCCCTGCTCTGGAGCGACGCCGACGCGACTCGCTCGCGCCAAAGTTTACGGCAGGCGTTGTGGCGATTGCGCAAGCTCGTGGGCGACGCGGTGCGCACGCGTGATGATGCGGTCTTGAGTGTCGATGCCACGGTCGACTGTGATCGCGATCGGTTTCTGGCGGCCGTGCACCGGGGCGATGCGGCGGCCGCCCTGCGCGAGTACGGCGGCCCGTTCCTCATTGGCCTGAACGCGCCGGGCGGCGATGAGTTTGAAGACTGGGCCACGCTCGAGCGGCGGCAGCTGGAAGACGCGCTGGTGCGCGTAGTGACCCCGCATGTGCGCAGTCTCGTGCAGAGCGGAAAGCCGTCGCAGGCGCGCGACGCGATTGAACGACTCACCTCGCTCGCGTCCGAGCACCTCGAGGCGCATCGTCTTGCCGTCGAAATATTTCTGGATCTCAATGAACGTACCGAGGCGCGACGCGCTGCCGACGCGTTGGAGAATATCGCGCGGTCGCTGGGCGGTCGGGCACCCGCCCTCGTCGAAACGCTTGTTGCCCGCGCGCGCGATACCGATCACGATGTCGACACGGTCGGATCGCCCGATGCACCGAGTGCCCTCGTGCTCGACCTCGTCGGGCGCGAGGAGACGTTCGCGGCCGTCATGCGTGCCTGGCATCGTGCGCGCGCGGGCGAGTCGAACGTCATCGTGCTCACGGGCGTGGCGGGTATTGGCAAGAGCCGTTTGCTCACCGCCATCTCGCAGCGCTGCGCGTCGCGTCGAACGCTTGCCGTCATCGTGCGCGCCAATGCCGGCGAACGCGAGGTGCCGTTCGGATTTCCCGCCGCGATTGCGCGTACCTTAGCGTCGTTACCGGGTGCCGCTGGAGTGAGCAGCGAAACCGCGCGTGAGCTTGTGGCACTCGATCCAGGGCTCGCGTCGCTCTTCGCTACCACGCCGTCTGTCGACGATGGTGGCGAAGCGGTACGACGCCGCGCGCTGGCCTTGTTCGATCTGCTTGGCGCGATAGCCGAGCAGAATCCACTCGCTCTCTGTCTCGACGATCTGCACTGGTCCGACTCGGCGTCACGACAACTCCTCGCTGTGGTCGTTGGACGCATCGCTGAACTGCCACTAATGGTGGTCGTGACCACGCGCGGATCGGCCGCCAATCTCTTCGATCAGCGCACGGTCGTCTCGCTTCCGCTGCTGCCGCTCGAATCCGATGCCGTGATCGATGCGGTGCGCAGTTCAGGCACGTGGCCCGACGAACCGGGCGTGACGCGGTTCATGGATATGCTGACGAGTGTGTGCGAAGGCATTCCACTGAGTGTGATGGAGCGTCTCGCACTCGTGCGCGAACGTGGTCTGTTGTCGCTGCAACACGGCACATGGAGTTCGCGTGATTGGGATGCCGCGTCGCGCGAAATCGCGGTGGCATCGCCGCTCGACCGGCGACTGGCCGATTGTGATGAATACGAACACGCGGCACTCTTGGCGCTCGCCGTGGCCGGTACGCCGTTAGCGACTTCCATCATCGAGCGCACGGCCGCGCGTCTCGTATCGTCGCCGCGCCATACGCCAACGCAGCGCGCGCGAGTGGCCGATGTCTCACCTACGCAGTCGGCGCTGCAATTGCTTGAGGTGAAGGGATTGACCGTGCGGGCAGGCGAGCAGTGGACCGTCAATCACGATGTGGTCGCCGAGCGCACACTGGTACTCGCATCGACTGAGTCGCGCACCCGTTGTCACGTGGCCATGGCCGAAGCGTTTGCCGACACTGGCACACCCGATGGCACCGTTCGCGCGGTGCGGCACTTTCTCGACGGCGGTGACGATACGCGTGCCGGTGACGAGTTCGCCCGCGTGGTCGCACGTGCGCGCGCCATCGGCGATCAGCGCCCCGTAGCTGACCTGCTGAGCGAGATCAGCGGCGAGCGGTTCGCGCCGCTGCGCGTTCGCGCTGTGCTGCGTCGCGTGCCCTTCTGGCATCGCGTCACCGCTTTTCGCACGCGACTGCTCGTGAGCGCGCTGATCGTCGTCGCCGGTGCGAGCCTGGTGTCTTCGTGGGTCGCGCTTCGTCGGCCCGTTTTGCGCGTCGCGCAAACAGCCAACAGTACCAAGAAGTCGTCGGGGAACTTCGCGACGAAACTGGACACGGTCCTCTACGGTCCTGACGTGCGTGCGACGTCACCGTCTGTCGTGATCTCGCTCAGCGAAGGCGAGCGGTTGGTGAACAGGCCGACATATGTGCGCGTACAATCGCATACGACCGGAACGCGAATTCTCGCCGGAGACTCCGCTCCGGTAATCGACGGTGAAGCGTCGTTCAATCGGTTGCGCTTTTTGTCGACCGATTCGATCACTTCGTTTCGATTCACCGCCGACGGCTTCCGCAGCGTTGATGTCTCGGTCGGCCGAGCCGAACGCATGACTAAACGACTTCCACTCGGCAGTGAGTTGCGCTTGATCGAAGCAAGGATCAATGGCCGCGTGCTGCGTAGTGTCAACGACCGTCTCGACGTGCAGCCCGGCGACAGCATAACCGGCATTATTGAAATGGAGTACACTAGCTCTCTGACCGCCGCCTCGGTGTGGTTGTCGATGACACCAACATGGGGCGATCCGAAGGTAGAGGGTCACGAACTCTCACCGCTCGCCACTCCTGTTGAACGCGAGTTGCTCAAGTTGCAACTGAACACCCGCGCACCGACCACGAAGGGCCATTACTGGATCGCGTACATCATGGCCGCCGAGCCCTCGGGCGGTTTTGCGCTCTCACAAACCAACTGGGAGAACGAACGCGCGGTGTGGGGCGATGGCAACGACATCGCCCAGCTTCCCGACAGCATGTTCCGCCTCTCGAACGCGCGCGGCTTCATCGATAATTACGTGGCCTATCCCATCGACTACGACGAGCATCAACGGCAATGCAAGGTACCCGACAATGCCGCAAGAATACGTCGAATTAAGTACTGCGTCGGCCCACGCGTAATGTTCGCAATCGAGGTCAAAGTGGAGTAGCGAGTCCCCACCGCCACCATTTGTACCAGTACCAGTACTAGAAGTTGATACCCGTACCAAGTACCGGTACCAAGTACCAAGTACTGCCCCCAAGCAGTAAAAAGCGGGCGACCGCATCACCTCGGCCGCCCGCTCCCCCCACTGAACCGACCCCCCGGTTCAGCCCATCAATACCCCGTATTCTGCTTCAGGTTCGGGTTCGCAATAATCTCCGACGCCGGCAGCGGATACAGATTGCGGAACGCTTCGGTGAGCTTGCCCGCCTTCACATTCCCCTTCCACGCCCAGATTCCCGCGGTCGTGAACTTGCCGTAGCGAATGAGATCCGTACGACGCGTGCCTTCCCACAGCAGCTCGCGTCCGCGCTCGTCGAGCAGGAAATCGGTCGTCATCTGCGCATCGGTAATGCGACCGTTCGTGTTACCGTAGGCTCGGTCACGCAACTGGTTGATGTAGTCCAGCGCCTGCGCGCGTGTTCCGCCACCGCCGCGCGTCACCGCTTCGGCGTAGATCAAATACGCATCGGCCAAGCGGAACATCGGGTAATCCGTATCCGCAAAGCCCGGATCGGAACCCGGCTGACCCGTCGACGTCTTGTTCGTGAACTTGGGCGCGGCGATACCGTTCGTGAAGTCGGTCATGTTATCGATGTTCGTCGACTGACCAGCGGTGAAGAAGTGCGCCGAACGCTTGTCCACCGACGCCGGACCACCACCGCTCGGGAAGAGCGCCGTCACTTCCGGCTTGATGCGCAGTCCCCACCAGCCGCCGTCGAGTCCGTACGCCGACGCATCCATCTGATTGCCGACCGACGCGTGCGTGAGGAACGTCGTGGAACCATAGTTCTGCGTCTTCTTCCCGTCCTCTGGGATCGGGAAGATCATTTCGGGCGACGTGTTGTTGTCGGCCGAGAAGATGCGACGGAAGTTGGCATCGAGGCGATACGGACCCGCGATGACCTTTTCCGCTTCCGTGCGGGCTTCCGTCCAACGCGCCGTACCCGTGTACACCTGCGCGTTGAGATAGACCTTGGCCAGCAACATCGCGAGCGCACCCTGATCGGCGCGGCCGTATTCCTGCGCACCTGCGGCCGGCAGGTCGGCGCGCGCGGCGTTCAGTTCCGACACGATGTACGCGTACACGTCGGCGCGCTTGGCCTGCGCCGGCGCCGTCTTGCCGATGGCATCGTTTTCCGTCACGAGCGGGATATCGCCGAACAGATCGATGCCGTGCCAGTACGCGAGTGCGCGCAGGAAGCGCGCTTCAGCGCGATACGTCTTGATCGTGGCCGCGAGCGACGTCTGACCGCGAGCTGCCAATTTCGCGTCGGACGTTTCACGCAGGAACTCGTTGACCATGCTGATCTGGAAATAGAGGCGATAGTACATCTGCCCCAAGAACGAGTTCGACGAACCCCAGAGCTGCGTGTTGAGCTCTTGCAGCGGACCGTCGTTCCAGGCAATCACCGCTTCGTCGGTCGGCAACTCGTTCATCTGCCACCAGAGGCGGATGTACTGCGAGAAGCCTTCGTCGTTGGAGGTGATGTCGGAGTTACCGGCCGGACCGGACTGACCGGTGAGCGACAGGTTGCCGTAGATCTTGGCGAGGAACTGCTTGTACGCCGTCGGCTCGTTGAACACGTTGGCACTGGTAATCGTGCTCTTCGGCTCAACCGTGACATCGGTGCAGGCACCGATTGCCACGAGCAGCGAACTGGCTAGCAGTAGTTTGCGTGCGTTAATGGACATGATTGGTGACCTGAATCAGAAGACGATGTTGAGACCGGCGGTGAACGTGCGCGACAGCGGATACAGATTGTTGTCGATGCCGTTCACGCCCGCGAGCGGGTCGACACCCGTGTACTTCGTGGTGGTAAACACATTCTGGATCGTGCCGTACACCCGCACCTGATTCATGCTGCGGAACTTCGGCAACGTGTAACCCAACGTCAGGTTGTCGAGACGCAGGAAGGAGCCGTCTTCGACGTACAGATCCGACCAGTACTGCGGCTTCGTGAAGTTGTACTTCGTGACGCCGGCGTACAGGTTGGCGGGCGCGTTGCCCTTCAGTGCCTGATAGTTGCCGAGGTTGGACGCGATGTTGTTGTACACGTAGTTGCCCAGGTAGGCGCGCGCCGTGAACGACACATCGAACTTCTTGTACTCGATGCTCGACGTGTGGCCAATCATGACCTTGGGCGCCGGGCTCTTATAGATGACGCGATCATCGAAATTAATGTTCCCGTCGCCGTTCGTGTCCACGTACAGGTCCTTGTCGGCCTTGTCGCCGGTAACCGGCTGACCGTCGCTGCCGACCTTGTGCTTGAAGACGAGGAACGAGTTGATGGGGTAGCCCGGCTTGAGCACCTGGACCTGGTTGCCCACGCCGCCCGAGATGCCGCCGGTCGTGATGGCATCCGACCCGGCACCCGAGATCTTCGTGATCTTGTTGTCGTTCTTGGTGACGTTGAAGTTCGCGTCCCACGAGAAGCCACCCTCATGCTTCGACTCGAACAGGCGGGCGTTGATGCCCACTTCGAAGCCCGTGTTCTGCAGGCTGCCGATGTTCGTGGTGACGAAGTTGGAGAGGTTCGTACCGGCCGGGACAGGCACGTTGAAGATCAGATCCTTGGTGTCCTTCTTGTAATAATCGATCGTGCCCGTGACGCGATTGTCGAGCACGCCGAAGTCGAGACCGAGATTGTTCGACGTCGTCTGTTCCCACTTGATCGACGGGTCAACCGCGCTCGGGCGAATCATGTTGATGAAGGAGTTGCCGAACTGCACCGTCGCCTGGCTGTTGGACGTACCGTAGGTCGACACGAACAGGTAGTTGCCGAAGGCCTGGTTACCGTTCACACCCCAGCTGTAACGCAGCTTGAGGTCGCTGAACGGCGTGTTGTCCTTCACAAAGCCTTCGTCGATGAGGCGCCACGCGGCCGCCAACGACGGGAACACACCCCACTGATTGCCGGGTCCGAAGCGCGAAGAACCGTCGCGACGCACGGACGCCGTGAACAGATACTTGTCGTCGTACGTGTAGTTCATGCGCGCAAAGCCCGAGATCAGCTTGCTCTCCTGCACGTCCAGGAAGTTGCCCTGCGTTTCCGCACCCGGAATGCCGTTGAGGCCAAGCAGGTTCGTGGTCAGCTTCTGCGCATAGAACGACGGGTAATCGCCGTTCGAGTGCTCGTAGGTATAACCGGCCGTGAAGTCGACGTCGCTCTTGTACTCAGCGTAGCGTCGGTTGTAGTTGGCGTACGTTTCGAACACCGTGTTCATCTGACGCGGGTTGTTGCGATCGAAACGACCACCGCGGCTCGATTCGATGTCCTGCTGCGCCGTACTCGGCGAGAAGGTCGTGCGCGCCGACTGCGTGAAGTCGTAGCCCGCGCGCGCCGTCAGCGAGAGTCCGTCGATCTGCGGGAAGCTGTAGCGGCCTTCGAAGTTGCCGATCGTGCGGAACGTCGACCCACGATCCTGCAACAGCGCGAGATCAGACAGCGGGTTGTTGGCACCGAGTGGATCGGCCCACTGCCAGTACGTGCCGTTCGTGTTGAGAATCGGCTGCGTGGGCGCGAGCGCGATTGCGGATCCAAGCACACCGCCCGGCGTAAACCAGTCGTCGTTGCGGCTGGCCTTGAGGCTGGTCTTCACTTCGAACTTGTCGCCGAACATACGGTCGCTGTAGTTGAGCGACGACGAGATGCGACGCGCCGTCGTGCCCTGCAGCACACCGTCCTGATTGAGGTAGTTGAGCGACAAGCGATAGCGCATCGCGTCCTTGCCACCAGCGACGGCGAAGTTCTGTTCCTGTCCGCCGGCCGCCTGCTCGATGGCGTCGAGCCAGTTGGTGCTGGCGGCGCCGAGCTTGCTCACGTTCTCCGGCGCGTACGTCTGCATAAGCGACTTGTACGTAGCGGCGTCGAGCATGTCGACGTTCTTGACGATCTTCGAGTTCGAGTACGACGAGCCGTACGACACCTGCGTGCCGAGCGCGCCGCGCTTGGTGGTGATGATCACGACACCGTTCGCGCCGCGCGATCCGTAGATGGCCGTGGCCGAGGCATCTTTGAGCACCGAGATCGACTCGATGTCGTTCGGATTGAGGAAGTTGAGCGGGTTGCGACCAGCCGAGACGCCGCCGCCGACTTGGAGCGGCACACCGTCCACGACGAAGAGCGGTTCATTGCTCGCGTTGATGGACGTGCCGCCGCGAATCCGGAGCGACATGCCGCCGCCGGGTTCGTTGGTCGTGACGACCTGCACACCCGGCACCTTGGCCGTGATGAGCTGCTCGGGGCTGACTACGCGGCCGGTGTTGAACGCGCGTCCAGTGAGCGTTTCGACAACGCCCGTGCGATCGCGCGCTTCGCGCGTGCCGTAGCCGGTGGTGACGACGGCGGCGAGTTGCGCGGCGAGAGCGTCGAGCGTGACGTCGACCGTGCTGGTCTGACCCGCGACGACGTTGACCGGCACTTCCTTCGCGCCATAGCCGATGCGCGCAACGCGCAACTTATAGGCGCCGGGCGGCACGGCCGTGAGCGAATAACCACCATCTGCGTGCGTGTACGCACCGAGCGTCGTACCGACGACGGTGACGGACACGTTCGCCAACGGTCCCTGCGACGACGTTTCGAGCACGCGTCCGATGATACGACCGGTCGTTTCCTGCGCAGCAACGGGCTGCGCGGCAAACAGGCCAATCGTCACCGTGGCGAGGAGCCAACGGGCGCCTACGAACATGGAACGAACCTCCGAGGGGCGAAAAAGGCGGGTGCCGCGACGCGTCGACGCACGACGTGCCGAAGAAACCCTTGTGGGGAGCGGGGAGAGCGGGCGTAACAAAGAGCGCAAAGTTGAACCGGAATCGCGGTGCAAAGTTTCTGCGATCTGTTTCGGTTTCTCGGGCTCGCGGGCGGGGTTGCGGGCCGAGTTGAAAGGTGGGAACAGGGGCATGAAACGGTTTCGTTGCGAGCTTGTCAAGCGGTTTTTTCCCGACCAAACGCCTGCAATCGGTTGCATAGTTCTCGAAATCGTTTGCGTAAATTATTCCGTAACTACCGCTGGCGAATTCCGGGTTTCTGCGCGAGCTTGCGATTCGCAGTTCCCTCCTCGCCGGTTCGCAAAGCGCGCAGAACGCGTTCGTACCGGCCGCATTCCCGTCACGCTCTCCTCGCGCTCCGCGCCGCTGACTGCGGGCTGGTCAGTGTCTCCGCGACGGCGCTCCTCAGAATTCGATGAAGTTTCCTCGCGCTGCAGGCGTGTTGCTGCATCCGACATCGCTCCCGGGCCCCAATGGCATCGGCGATCTCGGACCGGATGCGCTGCGTTTTCTCGACTTCCTCTCGAAGGCCGGCTTTTCGATCTGGCAGATGCTGCCGCTGGGCCCCACCGGCTACGGCGACTCGCCGTACCAGTGTTTTTCCGCCTTCGCCGGCAACCCGCTGCTCATTCACGTGGGCGATACCGACTGCCCGTTGCCGAATGGGAACGTCGATTTCGCCACCGTCATACCGCACAAGCGTCAGCGCCTGGCGCGTGCCATTGAACGCTTCGAGGAGACCGATGCGTTCCGTGCCTTCTGCGATGAACAGCGGGGCTGGCTCGACGACTACGCGCTCTTCATGGCGCTCAAGCAGCACCACGACAACGTGGCGTGGACGTCGTGGGAGGCCCCGTACGCGTCACGCGACGCGGCCGCGCTCGAAGCATTTCGCGCTTCACACGAGAGTGCCATTCGCAATGTGAAGATCGAGCAGTTCGCGTTCTTCATGCAGTTCCGCGCCCTCAAGCGCGCCTGCGCCGAACGACACATTCGCTTGATGGGTGATGTGCCCATTTACGTGGCGCACGATTCGGCCGACGTGTGGGCCAATCGCGAACTCTTTCAGCTCGACGAACGCGGGCATCTGATTGTGCAGGCCGGCGTGCCCCCCGACTACTTCAGCGAAACCGGCCAGCTCTGGGGCAATCCCATCTACAACTGGGACGTGCTCCGTCAGCAGGGTTTTCGCTGGTGGATCGATCGCATGCGCGCGGCGCTTTCGATGTTCGACGTGGTGCGTCTCGACCACTTCCGCGGCTTCGAAGCCTACTGGGAAGTGCCGGCGGCCGATCAAACGGCGGTGAACGGACGGTGGGTGAAAGGCCCGGGCACTGAGTTGTTCAACGCCATCACGCGCGCGCTCGGTCCGCTCCCCATCATCGCCGAAAATCTCGGGCTCATTACACCCGAAGTCGAAACGCTGCGCGAAGAGTTGGGCTATCCGGGCATGAGCATTCTGCAGTTCGCCTTCGGCGGCGACGGACAAGCGAAAGAATTCAAGCCGCACAACTTTCCGCGTGATCGCGTGGTCTACACGGGCACCCACGACAACGACACGACGGTGGGCTGGTGGAACGGCGACGCCGGAACCGATTCCACGCGCACGCCGGAAGAGATCGAACGCGAGCACGACTACGCCCGCCGCTATCTGGGCACCGACGGACACGACATTCACTGGACGCTGATTCGCGCGGCTCTATCGTCCGTCGCGGATACGGTGCTGATTCCCATGCAGGATGTGCTGGGCCTTGGCAGCGAAGCGCGCATGAATCTGCCGGGTCGTCAGGCGGGCAATTGGCAATTCCGATTCTCCTGGGATCAACTCACCCCCGACATCACGCAGCGACTGCGTGACCTCACGAGGTTGTACGATCGATGAGTGCACCGCGCGATCTTCCCGCCACCAGTGATTCGGGTGGAGCTGGCGCCGCCACCACGTTCGGCGCCATCTGGAACATGAGTTTCGGCTTCCTCGGCATTCAGTTCGGCTGGGGACTGCAGATGGCCAACATGAGCGCCATCTACGAATACCTCGGCGCCAAGCCCGATCAGATTCCAATGCTGTGGCTGGCGGCGCCACTCACCGGACTGATCGTGCAGCCGATCATCGGACACTTGAGCGATCGCACCTGGTCGCCGCGCTTCGGGCGTCGGCGGCCATTCTTTTTGATCGGCGCGATTCTGAGTTCACTCGCCCTGCTCGCGATGCCATCCTCGAGCGCACTGTGGATGGCCGCTGGATTGCTCTGGGTGCTCGATGCGTGCATCAACATCTCCATGGAGCCGTTCCGCGCCTTTGTTGCCGACTTGCTGCCGCCGGGTGATCGGCCGCGCGGATTCGCGATGCAGAGTTTGTTCATCGGACTCGGCGCCGTGCTCGCGTCGGCGATGCCATGGATGCTCACCAACTGGTTTGGCGTGGCGCCGAGTGCGCCGGGCACGTTTCCGAGTGCCGTGAAATTCTCGTTCTACATCGGAGCCGCCGCGTTCTTCACGGCGGTGATGTACACGATCGTCACCACGAAAGAAAAACCACCGACGGATATCGCCGCGTTTGAGCGGGACAAGAAGGCGACCGCCGGTATTGGTCATGGCATCAGCGAGATTGTGCAGGCGGTGCGCGAAATGCCGGAAACGATGCGTCAGCTCGCTCTGGTGCAGGTGTGCACGTGGCTCGGTCTCTTCTGCATGTGGCTGTACTTCCCCGTGGCCGTTGCGCGCAACGTGTTTGGCGCGCCCGACGCCAATTCGCCGCTCTATCAACAGGGCGTCGAGTGGGCCGGCTTGTGCTTTGCGGCGTACAGCGCGGTGTGCTTCGCGTTTTCGTTTTTCCTGCCGCCACTCGCCAAGCTGCGCGGCGCCAAGGGCACGCATGCGTTGTGTCTCATTGCCGGCGCGGCGGGTCTCGCCAGCGTGAGTGTGATTCACACGCCCAGCATGTTGCTCTTGTCGATGACCGGCGTTGGCATTGCCTGGGCCAGCACGCTGTCGATGCCGTACTCGATGCTCGCCAATGCGCTCCCGGCGGGAAAGACAGGCGTGTACATGGGAATTTTCAACTTCTTCATCGTCATCCCCGAGATCATCGCCTCGCTGGGTTTTGGTTGGGTGATGAACCACGTGCTCGACAACAACCGCATGGCGGCCGTGGTGGCGGGCGGCGCGTTCATGGCGATTGCGAGCTTGCTGGTGCTGCGGGTGAAAGAGGTTGTGCCCGCGAAGGCGCCGCTCAAGGCGGCGAGTGTTGCGGCATGATGCAGGACAACATTCGCGTGCCGAACCGTCGAGTGATTGTTGGCGCGGCGCTGTTGCTCACGTCGCGCATCGCCATGGCGCAGGCGCCGACGGTGGAGAAGGTCGAACCACCCAATTGGTGGGGACAGCACTCCATCAATCCGGTGCGCTTGCTGGTGCGCGGCAAAAATCTGGGCGGCGCGGCGTTCGAATGCGGCAAGCTGACGTGCAGCAAAGTGTCGACGAACGCCAACGGCACGTACGCGTTTGTGGACGTGAGCATTCCAGCGGCGGTCACGCCGGGCTCTTATCCGCTCACGCTGCGCACGCCCAAGGGCTCGGTACCGGTTCCGTTTTCGGTGAGCGCACCGTTGGCGGCCGTCGGGCGCTTTCAGGGCTTTGGCCCGAACGACGTGTTGTACCTCATCATGCCCGATCGCTTTGCGAACGGCGACACGACGAACGATCGGCCCAAGGGTCAGGCCGATATTCTCGATCGCGCGAAAGGACGCTACTACCATGGCGGCGATCTGGCCGGCGTGCGACAGAAGTTGCCGTATCTCAAGCAACTGGGCGTGACGGCAATTTGGATGACGCCCGTCTACGACAACAACAACGCGCTCAACTTTCGCGAGCAATACGACGGCCAGCCAATTACCGACTACCACGGGTACGGCGCGACAGATTTCTACAACGTTGAAGAGCACTTCGGTACGCTGACCGATTTCAAAACGCTCGTTGAGGACGCGCACAAGATCGGCATCAAGGTCGTGTTCGACATGGTGGCCAATCACACGGGGCCGTACCACCCGTGGGTGAAGGATACGCCAACGCCAACGTGGTTTCACGGCACGGAAGCGAATCATCCGAACAACGACTGGCAGACGTGGACGATTCCGGATCCGAATGCCACAGTCGAGATGCGTCGCAACGCGCTTGATGGTTGGTTTGTGAACATCTTGCCGGATCTCAACCAGGACGATCCGGAAGTTGCGCGCTATCTCATTCAGAACACGCTCTGGTGGGTTGGCATCAGCGGTCTCGACGGCATTCGTCAGGACACGTGGCAGTATGTGCCGGTCAAGTTCTGGCGCGACTGGATGGCGGCCATCAAGAAGCAGTACGCGTCACTCAAGGTCGTGGGTGAAGTGTTGGACGGCGACCCGGCGCATGTGGCCTATTTCGAAGGCACGCACACGAGCACGGACGGGATCAAGACGGGCGTTGACCGGATGTTCGACTTCCCCCTGCACTTTGCGATTCGCAATGTGTTTGGCCGCGGCGAGTCGATTCGTCAGGTGGCGCAGATGTTGGCGCACGACCGGTTGTACAGCGACGCGTCGAGCATGGTGACGCTGTTGGGCCTGCATGACGTGCAACGTTTCATGAACGAGCAGGGCGCCACGGCGGCCGGACTCAAACTCGCGTACACGTTGTTGTTCACGGTGCGCGGTACGCCCATGCTGTACTACGGCGACGAAATCGCGCTGCGCGGGGGCAACGATCCCGATAACCGACGCGACTTCCCCGGCGGCTGGCGCAGCGACGCGCGCAATGCGTTCGAGGCGAGCGGACGCACGCCGGAACAGCAGGACGTGTTTGCTCATGTGCAGAAACTCTTGGCGTTGCGCGCCCAGCGCGCCGACCTGCGCGGGAGTAAGACCGCCGGATTGTTCATCGGCGAGCAGGCGTATGTGTACCGTCGCGGCGCGAGTGTGATTGCGCTCAATAACGACACAAAGCCCGTGACGGTCGAAGTCCGCGGCGAGGTGCCGAATACCGATGCGCTGGGACTGTGCGCGGCGCCGGTGAAGAAGGGCGTGATGACGGCGATTACGATTCCGGCGCGCACGGGGTGCGTGTTTTAGTAACGCACCCTCTGCGAGCTCGGCGTCCTCCGCGTCAAGCGGTTGCGGCGCTCGACGACCTCACACAGACATCATCGAACGCTGACGGCACTCCTTGACGCAGAGGAGGCCGAGTTCGCAGAGAACTGCAACAGCTTACCACCGATGGAGCGGATTCAACGAATGACGCGGATTGATCCGCGCAATCCGCCAAATCAGCACAATCCGCGGTAAGCTGCTGTGAAATGTTTGGCGCACCGTTGTGATCTCTGCGTCCTCTGCGTCAAGTGGTTCCATTGAAATGCCGCGAAGCCGGCGCAAGGCGACAGGCTTCGAAGACTGCCTGACGCTGAGGACGCAGAGATCGCCGAGTGTGGCAGTGTTCAAACCGTTAGCGCGCAGCGAGCGTCCAAGAGCGGAAACATCTCGAATCCCCTCTTTCGCGCCTCGAATTATGCTCAGCAATCGTTACATGTTCACGCTCGCGATCGGACTCGCGAGTCTTACGGCATCGGCGGCGGCTGGTTTTGTGGTGAAGCCCACGCGTGCGGCGATGTATGCGGCACTCGCGGGAAATTGGGTGGGCACGCTCGAGTACAAGGACTACAGCCGCCCTGACAAGCGCGTCACGTTGCCGACGAAGTTGGCGATTTCGTACACGGCCGACTCGAGCGCACTGCTCATGTACT
>CBHTUR010000017.1:0-95593 GCA_966096095.1 uncultured Gemmatimonadaceae bacterium
GCTCGTTGTCGCGCCAACTCGCGTTCCCAGACGGCCCGACGCGTTCCGCGCGACCGCCGCTCACCGGCAGGCGATACAACGCGTCTTTGCCCTTGAACAGAATCGTCGCCCCATCGGGCGAGAATACCGGGTCGACGTTGGCGACGAATTCGACCGCATCGGAGCCTTTGATCTCGTGGAATTCGCTTTCGTCGGTGCGGCGAAGATACAAGCGCGTGGAGTCGTGCTTCGTGCCGACGACGGCGAGTTGTGTGCCGTCGGGCGACAGCGCGAGGCGGCGACCGCTCACCGCGTACAGCGACACACTATCGGGCAGCGACACATCGAAACGCACCGCGACACCGGCCGATGCGGTGGTGCGCGTGGCAAACCAATAGGTGCCAACGGCACCCGCGAGCGCGAGCGTCGTCGTGAGCGCCAACAATGCGCGTGTGCGCACCGTCGTGCGCTGTTGCGACGCACCGCGTGCGGCACTCGTCGTGGCGGCGTGATGTGCCGTCGCCATTGCGCCTTTGAGTTGCGCGGCGAATTCACCCACGGTGGCTTGTCGATCGGCCGGCAACTTGGCGAGTGCCGTGAGCACCGCGGCCTCCACATGCGGCGGCACGGTGTCACGCACCGACGTGGGATGCATCGGCCGTTCGGTGAGCACCTTGGCGACAATCGCCTGCACGCTCACGCCCGTGAACGGTGCTTCGCCCGTAAGCATCTCGTACGTCACCGCGCCCAGCGCGTACACGTCGCTGCGTGCATCGATCGTGCGCTCGCCCATCGCCTGCTCGGGGCTCATGTACTGTGGCGTACCGAGTGAAAGTCCTGTCTGCGTCATGCGCGCACCGCCGGCCTGTTGCACCGCGAGCGCAATGCCAAAGTCGGCCACGAGGGCGTGGCCACCCTGCAGCAGAATGTTTTCCGGCTTGATGTCGCGATGAATGATGCCTTGCGCGTGCGCGTATCCGAGTGCATCGGCCACTTCGCTCGCAATCGACACCGCGTCGCCAATCGGCAACTGCTGCTCGCGCGACAAGCGGTCGCGCAACGTTTCGCCCGTCACGAGCGGCATCACGTAGTACAACAACCCATCCGCCGCACCGCTGTCGAGCAACGGCAGCACATGCGGATGTTGCAACTTCGCCGTGGTTTTGATTTCGCTTAAGAACCGCTCGGCGCCCAATGCCGCACCGAGGTCGGGGTGCAGCACTTTGATGGCGACATCGCGCTCGTGTTTGAGATCGTGCGCGAGATAGACCGTGGCCATGCCGCCGGCGCCGAGTTCACGCTCGATACGGTAGCGATCGGAAAGCGCCGAGCGAAGCCTTTGGGCTGTGCCGCTGTCAGCGTTCATGCGGCAAACGTACCGCTAAATTGGTCCGTCCGCACGCGAGAGCTGCCGCCCTCGACGAGGCGGTTAGAGTCGCACCAGGTGCTTTGGCTTCGCGCCCCGTACGGCGTTTAGCGCGATATTGGCGTCGAACGTCACCAGGCGTCCATTGTGTTGCACCGCCAGCGCAAGCAGGTACACATCGGTGAGTTGCTTGGGCCCGTGCACGCGCGACACGTCGATGATGTCGTTGTCGAGCAGACTCGCACTGTCGGCCCAGAATTCATGGGTGGAACTCGACGTCGCGCCGCGGAGCCGCTCGACGATTTCACTCACCGACCGCGTGTTCGGATAGCCGGGATGCGACAGAATGCGGACGCATCCGTTCTGTGTGATGGGGCACGAGGCCCATCCACTCTTGCCATGCTCGCGAAACCACGCCCACGCAGTGCTGTGCGAGGCGTGATCGCCGTCGAGCAGCGCGATGAGCACATTCACATCGAGCAACGAACGCACGTGATGCGATCTCAGTACGCGTCGTCGCTGCGCAACTTGTCGATGAGGTCATTGGTGATGACCCGACCTTGCGGCGCGAACGGTTTGAAGCCGTACACCGCTTTCGGCTCGGCGACTGCCGCACTCTTTGGCGCATTGAGTGCCTGACGGGCGAGGTCAGAGATGACCTCGCCCGCCGTTTTGTGCTCGCGGCGCGCGCGCTCTTTCGCCGCGAGCAGCACGTCGTCATCGATATCGAGCGTGGTGCGCATCAACTGATGCTAGCGCATCATGCATCAGATGTCAAAACCTGTCTCTCTGCCCGGGGTGTCAGCGCGTTTCCTGACCACGCGCCGTCTCAAACGCGCGTCGCTATGGTTGGAGGGTCGCTTCGACAGCACCTTTCTCCGCATTCGCTCCCCCGTCGCCTTTAACGCGCCTGTTCATGCACCTTCGAATCTTCGCCGCCGCCACTCTGTTGCTCGCCTCGCGTCTCGCTGCGCAGGCCCCCGCGCAGTACCCCACGTCGTGGGACCCCAAGCTGGCCGACCGCGCGGACATCAAGGCGGCGATGAGCCTGCTCGAAAAGAACTTTCCCCAGCAGGTGGCGGAGTGGGTGACGCTCACCGAGATGCCCAGCAAATCGGGGAGTGAAGGGAAGCGTGGTGCCTACGTGAAGGCGGTGTTCCTCAAGGAAGGACTCAAGCCCACCGTCGATTCCATTGGCAACGTGATTGCCGTGCGCAAAGGCACAGGCGGCGGGCCGACGATTGCGATCATGGCGCACATCGACGTGGTGTTCCCCAATGAGACCAACAAGAAAGTGCGTCGCAGCGGTGATACGCTCTTCGCGCCGGGCGTGGGCGACAACACGGCCAGTGTCGGCAACATGCTCGCGACGTTGCGCACGATGAACGCCACCAAGTTCACCAGCAAAGGTGACATCATCTTCATCGCCACGACGCAGGAAGAACTCGGTCTCAAGGGCGCGGAGTATTGGCTGGCGCACAACAAAGCGCCGGATCTCCTCATCGTACCCGACGGTGCGTACGGCAGCGTCGCCTACGGGGCGCTGGGCATTTACTGGACGCGTTATGTGTTCACGAGCCCGGGTGCGCACACGCTCGCGTCACGCGGACGTCCGACCCCGGTGCGCGCAGTCGCGGAAGCGATCGATCGATTGTATCAGCTGCAGTTTCCCGCGCTGCCCGACGGCGCGGTGATGAACATCGGCCAGATTCACGGCGGCAACATTTTCAACGCCGTGCCGCAGGAGCTCTACTTCACGGTCGATCTTCGCAGTTCTGATCCCGTGCTGCTCGACTCGCTCGATCGCACTATCACGCGCATCACGCAGGAAGTGGCCGACAGGCAGAAGGTCGGATTGCGCGTGGAAGTGGAGCAGAAGAACGGCGCCGGTGGTACGGCGAAGATGCTCGAAGGTGCGCGCGCGCATCCCATCGTGCAGACGGCGGTGGACATCAATCGCTTCTTGGGCATGGCCGCCGGCATGCCCGGCGCGCAGGAAGCCGTGGCTACGGGCGCGACGGACGCGAATCCGGGTGTTGTGCGCAAGATCCCCGCGATCGCGATTGGCGGCAGCAAGGCCACCGGCGCGCATCAGTTGTCGGAATTCGCGCTCGCGTCGAGCGCACTGCCAAGCACGAAGTTGCTTTATCTGCTGGCGGCGACTTTCGCAGATGGCGTGAAAGTGGTGGGAACGAGTAACGTCGTGCCGTAGCTACGGCGCTCAGTCACTCGCTCAGTCACTCGCTCAGGCGCGCATTTACCCGCGCACGCACGTCATGAATGGCATGCGCGCCACGAGTGCTTTGAATCGCGCATCCTCCCGCAGAAAATCAAAGGGCGGGCTGCACACGCCCAGTACCATGAGGTCGGCCTCGCGCGCATCGAGACTTTTCGTGAGCCACTTCATCGTGCGATCGGCATCGCCGAGTGAGGCGTACACCCACGCGGGGTAATACGCCGCAAGCGTCCCACGCGTCGCTTCGGCGTCCAGCGACGCGACGTTCGCGCGCGCCTCGGCGGTGCGTCCGAGTACGGCGAGCGCGCTGCCTAACACTGCACGAGTGGCCGGCGGAATCGCCGCACCGGACAGTCGTTCGGTTGTTCGTATAGCGGCGAGTGCCGAATCCGTTTGTTTCAAATACGCAAAGTCGACCGCACCATTCGCGATATTGACCGCAAACGTCGAGTCGAGCTCCGCGCCCCGTCGGTACCAGCGAAGCGCGTCCTCAAACTTGCCCATTTCGAACGCCACCAGTTCCAGTTCGTTCGCGATGACCGCCGATGTGGGCGCCAGCCGCATGGCCTGCTGCATCTGTTCGTTCGCCTGCGGCAACTGGCCTTTGCTGATCAGCAAGTCGCCATACCATTGATGCGCCGTCGCGTCATCAGGCGCGAGGGCGAGGGCGCGACGAAACGCCACCTCGGCGCTGTCTACTTCCCATCGCGATCTGAGGCCGTACGCGAGTGCGAGCTGCCCGTCACTCAAGTTGGGATCGAGCTGCAGCGCGCGCGCTGCGTTCCTGAGACCCGCCGTGGTAAACGTGTCACTGGGCGCAACCACGTACTCCGGAAGTACCACCTGCACCATGGCGAGACCTGCCCAGGCGCGCGCAAATGTGCTGTCGCGCTGAATGGCTTTGGAAAACAAATCGGCCGCGCGAAGCAGACCCAGCTCGCCGCGCTGCTGCCAGAAATGGCGCGCGCGCAGATACAAGTCGTAGGCCTCTTGATCGTTGGTGCCGCGCGCGGTCGTCACGCGACCACCCGGCGTCATCGACAGTTTGTCGTGCAGCGCGGCGGTAATGCGACGCGCGAGATCGTCTTGCGCCGAAAACACATCGCTGGTGTCGCCGGCGAATGCGTCAGACCAAATCACGAAGCCGTCGGCGACGGTGGTGAGCTGCGCGGTGATGCGCAGCGTGGCACCGGCACGACGCACCGTTCCTTCCAGCACGGTGGCCACGTGCAGTTCGCGCCCTGCTGCTTGTGCATTCACCGCATGTCTCGCGATACCGAACGCCGCGCTTCGTGATGCCACATGCAAACCGGGAATTTTCGCCAGCGACGTGGTGAGCTCGTCTGCCACACCTTCGGCGAAATACGCCTCACTGGAATCACTCGCCGCCACGACAAACGGCAGTACGGCGATGGTCCCATCGGTTTGTGCGGCGGTCGAGCGCCCCATGTACGTGCGCGCGAGAAGCCCGGCAGCCGCGAGTCCTATCAGTCCCAACGTGGCAAAGCCGATGGTGCGTTTGGAACGCGGTGTACGCGTGGTGTCACCCGGGTTGCTCGTCGTACCTTGCAGCACCTGCAACACTTCGCGCGCCGACTGCGGTCGCTTGGTCGCATCCTTTTCGAGACAGCGCATGATCAATTGCGCGAGCTCGCGCGGAATATCCGCACGCTTCGACGTGACCGGCGCGGGCGCTTCAGTCATGTGCGCCGCGAGAATGTGGTGAATGGGCCGACCATGAAATGGCGGCGCGCCCGTGAGCAGCTCATACGCTACGCAGCCGAGCGCATACAGGTCTGCCCGCTGATCGACGTCGGGATCACCCGCTGCTTGTTCCGGTGCCATGTAGGCCGGCGTGCCGATCGACGTGCCAACCTGCGTAATCGTTCCGCCCGGTGCCAACGTGCGCGACGCGGAGAGGGCTTTGGCGATGCCGAAGTCGGTGACGACGGCCGCGTCGCCCGACAGCAAAATGTTCTCCGGCTTGATGTCGCGATGCACAACACCATGATCATGCGCATACGCGAGTGCGCGCGTCACGTCGCGCAATACGTTCACCACCTCGGCCACCGGCATTGCGTCATCGCGAGCAAGGCGTGCGCGCAATGAAAGTCCGTCGATGAACGGCATGACGTAGTACGGCAGCCCGTCGGTGTCGCCGCACGACAGCACCGGTACGATGTTCGCCTGCTGCAACGCTGCCGCGAGCTGAATTTCGCGTTCGAACCGTTCCGCGCTCACGCCCGCCGCCAACTCCGGCGACAGCACCTTCACCACGACCTGTCGGCGCAACCGTGTGTCTACGGCGACATAGACACGCGACATGCCTCCACCACCGAGCTCACGCTCAACGTGGTAGGCCGCGCCTAGTGCGCGGCGGAGTTGCTCGAGAAGGGCGTCAGTCTCCACAGGAAGGGGTGAGCTAGCCGAAATATGTGTCCCGCGTTGCGTTCGCGGCACGAGCGCTGGCCTGGCCAGCGCGCCCCTACCGGAACAGCTGCGGCACGAACTCCACGAGATAATTGCGCCAGTTGATCCACGTGTGCCCGCCCGGTGATTCCACCATCACCGGCGCAAAGCCGTGCTGCTTGAATAGATCAACGGTCGCCGTGGTCGTCGACATCAATCCGTCGGTCTTGCCGGTGGCGAACCAGAAAAGCTTGAGCCCCTTCTTGAGCTTCGCATCGTCGAGCGTCGCCGCGTTCATCTTTGCCCACTCTTGCGCCGTCGGCGGTGCGTTTGGATTTGGGTTTGCATTGGCCGCCGGGAACGCGCCGAGAAGACCCGAGCTGTACACGCCGATGTAGGCAAATCGTGCGAGGCGCGGAATAGCGACCTGCAGCGTCTGATTGCCGCCCATGGAGAGACCCGCAATCGCCGTGTTCGCGCGATCGGTGCGCACGCGGTAATGCGATTCGACGTACGGCATGACATCCTTCACGAAGTCGCTGACGAATCCCTCTGTCGCGTTTCTCGGCGGCGTGCTCATCGAAGGCGGGAGATGTCCCGCGGG
Source organism: uncultured Gemmatimonadaceae bacterium (assembly GCA_966096095.1). Taxonomy (GTDB): domain Bacteria; phylum Gemmatimonadota; class Gemmatimonadetes; order Gemmatimonadales; family Gemmatimonadaceae; genus Gemmatimonas. The sequence continues at coordinate 6,595 of CBHTUR010000017.1, forward strand.
CATCACGACAATCATCGGACGCGCTTTTCCGGCCGCAATCAGGTTGTCGAGGATGAATCCCGCGCGCCCCACCGAACTCCATGCGTCGTCATTGTCGCCGGCGCCGTGCAGCAGATAGAACACCGGATACTTGTTCTTCCCCGATTCGTATCCTGGCGGCGTGTACACATGCATTCGGCGGAATGCGCCGAGTGCCGTGGACTTGTAGGTGACTTCAGCGACGGCGCCACGCGGCACGTCTTTCGTGTCGAACATGTCGGAGCCCGGCACGTACACCATGCTCCATACATTGGTGTTCGATCCGCTAACGGTCGGATTGCGCGGGTCGATGGTGGAAACGCCGTCGACGTTGAAGTTGTAGCGATACGCGCCCGGGTCGAGCGGACCGACGACGAGCTCCCACACATCCTGCGCGCCCTTGGTCATCTGTCCCTGTCCCACGCCCGGAATGTCCGACGCGGAGAGTCGCACAGCCGTCGCGTTCGCCGCGCGCACGCGGAACGCCACACGTCGGTCGGCCATGACTTCCGGTGAGCTGACGGGAGGCTGTGGCGCTTGCTGCTGGGCAAACGCGGCGTTGGGAAAGAACCCAAGGCCGCACGCGAGGGCGAAGAGGAAGTTGCGCATGCGGCGAATTTACCTCCACCGATGATAGTTGGTGAGAGCGTGCCGCGTTGCGGAGTGAACGTTTCGAAGACGTGGTGAATACGTGCCATACTATGGATCTCACTGACAACAGCATCGACCGGCGCGTTTTCCTTGCCTCGCTCGGCAGCACGGTAGCGGGTACCGCGATCGGCATGCGCGCACTGGGACAATCCGCGCCGCGCGTCTCGCCCTTTGAGTCGGTCAAGGCCGTCGCGCTCGACGGGTTCGCCGTGTTCGACGCGACGGCCCTCAACCGTACCGTAGACGAGATCCTTCCCGGACGCGCACGTGACGTCGTGACCGCGTGGCGGAGCCGCATGTTCGACTATCAGTGGCTGCGCACGCTCGGCGGGCGATACGCGGACTTCGAGCGCACGTCCGGCGACGCGCTGCGCTACACCGAGCAACAGTTGGATCTGCATCTGAGTGATGCCGATCGTGCACGACTGCTCGAGGCACAGCTGACGCTCACGCCGTGGGCCGACAGTGTGGCGGCGATTCGCTCGTTGCGACAGGCCGGTCTGCGGCTGGTGTTTCTGTCAAACATGACCGAGCGCATGCTGACAGAGGGTGCGACCCGCGCTGGGATGCTCGATCAATTCGAGCATGTGCTGAGCACCGATCGTATTCGGGCCGCGAAACCTGACGTGCGCGCTTACACGCTGGCCACCCAGGTGCTCAAGCTCAAGGCCCGCGACATAGCGTTTGTCGCGTTCGCCGGTTGGGATGCTGCCGGTGCTGCGTGGTTCGGTTATCCCACGATCTGGACGAATCGAACGAACGCACCGGCTGATGTGCTGGATGCACCGCCGGTGCGCGTTTGTCGTACGCTGGCCGAAGCCGCGCTCGCACTGACCGCGACGGCTAGCGCGCGGTAGAACTGTGCCGCCCTACCGCCACCCCAGTGCGGGCGCGACGTGCGTGAGAATGGATTCGATCACGTGCGCGTTGTACTCAACGCCCAGCGTGTTCGGCACCGTGAGCAACAGCGTATCGGCTTCGGCGATGGCCTGATCTTCGCGCAACTGCTCCACCAGCACGTCGGGCTCAGCGGCATACGTGCGACCGAACACCGCGCGCATGTTGTCGATGATGCCGACGTGATCGCTGCTCTCGCCCTGACCAAAGTACATGTCGTCTTGCGCGTTCATGATCGCGAAAATGGAACGCGACACCGACACGCGCGGCACACGCGTATGACCGGCCGCGGCATACGCTTCGCGATAGGCGCGAATCTGACGCGCCTGCTGCACATGAAACGGCTCGCCCGTTTCGTCGGCCTTGAGGGTAGAGCTCTGCAGGTTCATCCCGCGCTCGGCGGCCCATACGGCCGTCGCGTTGCTCACCGAACCCCACCAGATGCGATCGCGCAGCCCTGCCGAATGCGGCTCAAGACGGAGCAAGCCGGGCGGGTTGGGGAACATCGGTCGCGGATTGGGCTTCGCGAAGCCTTCGCCTTTGAGCAACTCGAGAAACGTTTCGCCGTTGCGACGGCCCATGTCCGCATCGGTCTCGCCGTCGCGCGGGGCGTAGCCGAAATGGCGCCACCCTTCAATCACTTGCTCGGGCGATCCGCGACTGATGCCCAGTTGCAGTCGCCCGTTGCTGATGATGTCGGCCGCGCCCGCGTCCTCCACCATGTAGTACGGATTTTCGTAGCGCATGTCGATCACGCCGGTACCGATCTCAATGCGCGACGTTCGCGCGGCGACGGCCGAGAGCAACGGAAACGGCGAACCCAATTGCTGCGCAAAGTGATGCACGCGGAAGTACGCGCCGTCGAGTCCGAGTCGCTCGGCTTCGACGGCGAGATCAATCGATTGGTGCAACACGTCGTGCGCCGAGCGCACGGCGGAACGTTGGGTGGGAGTCCAGTGACCGAAAGAGAGAAAACCGATCTTCTTCATGGAGTGCGCATCATCAAGTGAGAATCACGGCGTGAGCACAATGGCCGCTGCCGTGCGTCCGAGAATGCTGAACACCGATTCGAAGCGTCCTTGCGCAGTGGTCTTCGCGCCCGAGCGCGGCACGCCCTGGCCCTTAGAGACGATGTAGATCTTGCCCGTACCGTCGTCAACTTCGAACGCGCCGGTGCCGAGCACGCCAACGCTGTTGGTCACGGTGCCTTTGACCTTTACGGTCTTGCCGTTGTACTCCTGCGGCCGATCGAGGAGGTCTTTGATGTGAATGGCGCGTGAGCAAGCGCTCAAGCTCATGAGTGCGACGCCGGCGACGATGATCGTCCGCACGCGGCGTTCGAAATGTTGAGTCATGGGGTCATCCTCTTGAGTGTGATTAGGGTAGAACTTTGCGCCGCGACAGGCTCTTGCGTTGTGCGATCGCAAGGCGCAGCGTATTAGACGAGACACCGTGAAACACGAATTTGTGCCAAGACGAGTGAATATACCTTTGGAGGGAACTTCGGATGCGAGTTTTTCGGCCTGTGGCGCTTTCGCTGTTGGTGATTGGGTGCCGAGCAAAGGCACCGGCTTCTGCACCCGCTCCGCAGATTCGATCCATGGTGACCTCGGAGCGCGTCTCCGTGGCGCCACCGCTCGCGTCCGATACGTCGGCGAGAGCCCGTGCCTTCCGCGAATCGCAACGCGCGGCGATTGAGGCGGCCGCGCGCGTGAGCAGCATCACAGTTTCTCCCGCGCGGATATCGCTGGCCGTTGGCGAGACGGTGCCATTCACTCGATTTCAGATTATGGCGCTCGATTCCGCCGGACGTCGCATTGAGGGGTTTGTTCCGAATATCAGTCTTCAGGACAACTCGATGGCCACGCTGCGCGGCGGGTCGCTGACGGCGCTCGAGCCGGGGGTCACGAGCCTGCGGATCATTCCGATGAACTTTGCGTCGCCGAGCGCTGTTCCGACGTCAGGTCAAGTTATGGCATCCGTTGCCATCGACATTACAGCACCACCAATGCGCACGACCATTACTCGGCCGCCGGTGAGTGTCGATTCGATGGTCCCGCTGGAACTCGTGCGATATCTGATGGGTGGCGCGCGCGTTATTGCGGGACGCCCGATTGGTGTGCTCGACTCAAACATGCTGCGCGGCGGCTACGTACACGGATCCCGCTACAGTCCAACATCGTCTGCGTCAATCGTCTCGTTTCCGTGGACTCGGCTCGCCACACTCGACACGTTGCGGCGGCGCCTGGAGCGCGCGGGGTGGGGCCCACCACCGCCGCCAAGGGTCATAGTTCAACCCGGTTTTCAGAGCAGCGCATTCAACACGTCTACTGGCACGACCTCCGTATTCTGCCGCGATCGCGACTTGATGGCCGTCGGCGTCGCCGGTGCGCAGGGAACCGAAACGGTCGTGTCGCTCAGCTATCAGACGGGGCAGCGCACGGTGTGTGATGCGGAAAGCGTGCGTGCGGACGGGAGCCGAAGCACGGGCCCTGTGTTCTTCGCGACAAAACTGATTCCCACACTCGCGCCGCTTCCGGTCGGATTCACCTCCGGCGCCGGCTCCGGGGGCGGAGAAGAGGAGGCGCACGCCGATGCAACGGTCACCGCGGACGTGCCGGTCGCCGAGATCGTGGAACACTATCGTCGTCAGCTCAATGCCGCCGGATGGACGAGTGGTGAACGCACCAGCACGGCGAGCGTGGCCGTCTCGACGTTCACGTTTCGCGATTCAACCGCGCGCAGCTGGAACGGTGCGCTCACCGTAATCGGCAATCCGCCGTCCAATCGCGTTGACGTGCGGTTGACGATTCGTCTCACGTCGGGCGTGCAACGGAGACCGTGACGTAACACGTCGCGCCAAGATGCCCCGGTGTCGCGGATCGTGCTGCGTCGGGCTGTTACCTGACAATTCGAAATGTCAGGTGCGTCGCCGACGGCGTCTCGACGCATCGCGTCCGCTGGAGCTCTACGTGCGAATCGCCGAGTGATTCGAAGAGTCGCGTGCCGGCGCCCAGCAGTAGGGGAATGAGATTGATCTCGATCGTGTCGAGCAGTCCTGCGCGCGCAAATTGCTGAACCATTGAAGCGCCCATCACGCTGACGTCTCTGGTGCCGGCGACCGCCTGCGCTTGCGTGACAGCTTCGGCAATGCTGGGCACAAAGGTGAACGACGTAGGCCCTTTCACCAACGTATCGGTGGGCCGGTGTGTGACCACAAAGCACGGCATATGAAACGTGCCATTGTCTCCCCAGAATCGAATACCCAGGTCGAACGTCCGTCGACCGATAATCACCGCGCCCTTTCGCGACGGATCAAGCATCTCCGCCGCGACCGCCGCATCGCGCGGATCGCCGGGTTTAGCAAAGAGCCACTCGTGCAGTCGCTCGCCGCCCACGCCCATCGGCGCATCAGGTCCGACGTCGGGTCCGGTGACGAATCCGTCGAGCGACATGCTGAAGTGGGTGACGACGTGTCCCATCGACTAACCTCGGTGTTAACAGTTGTCCAGGATGGTATCGACGGCGCTCGAAGACGCGACGTCGAGCTTGCGCTAGAGATCGCGTGGAGCGTCATCCCAGTACCACACGGCAATCACGCAGTCGTCTTTGTCTTCCGAATGCGAGATCGAGATGAGTCGACCTCGCCCGATCGATGTCGCGAATTCCGCCGCTTGCGCCATCAGTCCATCCCACGTCGCAAACGTGCCGCGAAAAATCTCGTAGCGCACGATCATTGAAGTCTCTCCGCTACGGGCAGCGCCGCCGAATTGCCGTCGCTGCCCCTCGTGGGGTTGATGGTTTGTAGTCCCAGTGTTCGACCGCCACGCCGTGCAGCGTATCGGGCGTCGTGCCGAATGGAACCGCAAAGGAGAACGATGTCCCGCTGAAGCCACTGCTATACTGCACACGAATGCTATCGCCGAGCGAATCGGCCGACCATGCATTGAGTCCGCGGCCGCGCGGATCTTCACGGATGTTGAGATCGACGCCGCGCTCGTCAAGCCGCGTTGCCGCGTACCACTTCGGTCGAGCCCAGCGCGACGAGTCGAGGCGGGCATTCAACATCGCAATTGCTGGTGCCCAGTAGAGCGAGCCCTCCGCAGATTTTCGCGTCGAATCGAGAAGCGTCCAACAGCCGACGAGTTCGGTGCGGAGGTTCCCGCGCGCGAGTACGGCTTGAGCGTTCGCTCGATATGGAACGATGCCGATGACGAACAGCGCAATGATACCGTATGCAGGAGACATGGCAGGCACCCTCGTGAACTGTGCTTCCAAACGGATATACCTACACAACCACGTACTCCGTATCGGCGCCACCCCGGAGTCCGAGGAATACCCCCGCGCATCACGAACGGACGATCTTGAGGCTATCATTGCAGATGACGCCGACCCTCGCCTCCGCCCTGCGAGCTCGCCTCAAACTCGCCGACCCGGTGCCTGTGGCATCGCGCCGCATCGACCGGAAAGTGTTCGACGGATACGTGCGTGAGCGGGTCGAGTATCACGGCCTCGAGGGCGACGTGATTCCGGCGTTCCTGTTCACGCCAGTTGAGCAGGCGCCGCGCGGCGGCGTGGTTGTCTTCCACCAACACAACGGCGAATTCCATTTCGGGAAGACTGAAGTGGCTGGCGAGGTCGGCGACCAGTATCAGGCGTTCGGTCCCGCGCTCGCTCGACGCGGTGTCGTGGTGCTAGCGCCGGACTCCATCACGTTTGAAGATCGACGCGCGTCTGTGACCGGCGTGGAGCCGGACTTTTACGACTGGTTGCAGCACTACAACGCGATGACGTATCGGCTGCTCGACGGCGATGTGCTCATGCGCAAATGTCTCGATGACGCGCAGCGCGCGCTGAGCGTGTTGCTCAGCGTTGAGGGTATCGACGCGCGCCGTGTCGGCGTTGCCGGTCACTCATATGGTGGCACCACGTCGCTCTATCATGCGGCCATCGATGCGCGCGCACGGTTTGCCTGCGTCAGTGGTGCGTTGTGCAGCTTCGCCACTCGGCGTCGCGAAGGCACGGGCATCTTGATGTTTGAAACAGTGCCGAATCTTACGCGCGATCTCGACACGCCAGACATCCTTGCCGCGATCAGTCCGCGCCCGGTGTTCGTCGTCTCGGGTACCGAGGACAAATACTCACGCGATGCCGATCAGATCGTAGCCAAGGTGGGCGGCGATTTCATTACCGCGCTGCGTGTTGAGCGCGGACATGCACTGGATGAAGAGCGGTTTGCAGCGATCGTGGAGTGGATTGAGTTGCATGCGGGTTCGCGGTAATGGCCGCCGGCCGCACTTGCCGCGACTTAGGCGCTCGTCGCACGACTACGCCGACTCGCCCACCACCACGCCGCGCCGACCGTCGCGAGTCCGATCAGCCACGGCAACACCGCCGAGCGCACCGCGCGTCCAATCGACAAGAAGTCGACGACTCCCGTTTGCCAGAGCGTCCATTCGCCGCCGATTGCGCTGGCCAGCGTTGGGTTTCCGGTCACGAGCACAATTATCGCGTCGTTGTTGTCTGGGTTCATGCGCAGTGATGTGTTGATGGCCGGCGCGTTCGTTCCATCGTGACCGTACACGTAGGCTCCGCTCGACGTCGGTGCGTAGAGCGCGACTCCGAGCCCCCAGATGGCAATGCCAAATTGTTTACCGTGCGGCTCTCGCATCCGATCGAGCGACGCACGCTGTAGCGGCGCGGTGCCAGGGGCGGCGGTTCGCTGCTGCGATTGCGCAAACGCAATCAGATCGCCCGCCGACGCCGAGAGTCCGGTTGCACCGGCTGCCGCGTATCGATAGGTCGGCGCGAGCGCGCCGCGCGCGTCGAACGAACGTGCGGCGTTGTCGAGCGTGCCGAGGTACGCGTATGTCGCACGCGACATACGGAGAGGACGGAACACGGAGTCTTGCATCCACGTCGCGAACGGCTGGCCAGTTACGTCTTCGATCAGCGCTTGCAATATCAGATAGCCGCCGCCCGAGTACTGAAATGCACTCCCCGGCGTGCGTCCCACCGCAATGGTGCGGGCAGAATCGGACGATGTCCGTGGACGACGCAACGTCTCCAGCAGCGAGGGCAGCGATTCCGTGGGCAGGTAGTCGCCGAAGCCCAGTCCATCGGTAAGCCCCGCCGTGTGCGATAACAGTCGACGGATCGTGACTTGCCGCGCGTCGAACGATCCGCTCGGAAGCTGCCATCGCGTGAGATACTTCGATACGGGCGCATCCAGCTCGACGCGCCCGGACTGTACCAGCTCCATCACCGCGTACGCGGTGAACCACTTGCTCATTGATGCGAGCGGGAAACGCGTTTCGCGATTCACCTGATCGACGGAGGGCGAGTACTGTTCGACGTACACCTCTCCGTTGCGAAGCAGGACGAGCGCTAAGTCTCCCCGGTTCTGCGCGTCGGCCATCGAATTGACCGCCTGCAGAAAGGCCTGCGTATTACCGCGCGGCGCGATCGGACGTAGCCACCAGCCGGCGATCGCACCGTAGCCGGCGACGATCGTCCATGCGCCAATTGCCAACATCGCCATCACTACGCGTTTCATGCAGACGCCTCAGTGCATCGTGGTGGTGAGTGCCGTCGCTTCGACCGCGGCTCTACGGACGGGCGACGCGGGAGGTTTCTGGAACGTGTCGGTTCGGGCGTGCCCGACACCGAAGTTCGCTGCGTGCGCTCAGACGCCGCGGGGCGTCGTGTGGCATGACCGAAGCCGCTGGGAACATAGTTGACGATTTCCTGCGTGTGCACGGGAGCGTGTGGTGGGACGTGCAAAACGTGAGCGTCGTGGCGAAGTACTCAGTGCACGACGTGGGAGAGTCGCCGCGCCGACCGCGAGCGGCGGTGCCAAGGGAGCATCAACGATTCGTAATGCGTCAGGGCGGTTATCGCGCTTGCGAAGGATCACACAAGCGGCAGCGTCCGCTCGTGCTACGTTCGAAAACGGTGCGACCACACGTGGTGCAATAACCGAGTCGTCGCCACATGACGACCGCGTTGACAGCGAGCGCGGCCACGATGGCCGCGGCGGGCACGTTGGACAGCGCGCCCGAACGCTGCGCGATCAGGAACAAGGTCGCACTGAAGATCAGTATCGTCGCCGGCGCCACGATGCGTTTCGCAGCGACGGATCGGCTGATGATCACAAACAGAATGCCAGCGGCCGAGAGCGCGAAGAGGATTGCGAGATCGAGTGTGACAGGCATTCAATGATCCACGGCTTGATAAGGAGGGGCACAGCGTTCCTGAAGAACTGAATCGATTGCCCATCGTGATGCGGCGCGTACCGTAACAAGCTTTCACCGCGTCCACAATTTCGCCATCGCCATGAGATCGCTCGACCCGGCGCGGTAGCCGCCCCCCGACCGGCGCACCATATTTTTCGCGACTTTTTCCGGGCTGGCATGACCACGTTGCTGGAGCAGCTGCAACAATCACTGGGCACCGCCTACCGCCTCGAGCGTGAGCTCACAGGTGGTGGCATGAGCCATGTCTTTCTCGCCACCGAAGAGAAGCTCGGGCGCTCGGTGGTTGTGAAAGTGCTGCCAGCCGACGCAGCAGGGCAGGTGTCGCTTGAGCGATTTACGCGCGAAATCGCCGTGGCCTCGCGCCTACAACACCCGCACATCGTGCCGTTGCTGACAGCCGGTGATGCCGACGGTGTGCCGTACTTCACGATGCCCTTCATCGAGGGCGAGTCGCTGCGCGTGCGACTCGAGCAGCGCGGTGAACTGCCACTCACCGAGGCCACGCGCCTGCTGCGTGAGATCGCGGCCGCGTTGGCGTATGCGCATGAACGGGGCGTTGTGCATCGCGACATCAAGCCGGACAACGTGCTCGTTTCCGCCGGCAGCGCGATGGTAACGGACTTTGGAGTCGCTAAGGCGCTCACGGCCTCAAGCGACACCAGCGCGGGCATGGTCACCTCACTCGGCGTCGCTCTCGGTACGCCGGCGTATATGGCGCCCGAGCAGGCGAGCGCCGATCCGAATGTCGATCATCGCGCCGATATTTATGCATTCGGCGTGATGGCGTATGAACTGCTCTCGGGACAGCCACCGTTCACCGGACGCACGGCGCAGGGATTGCTCGCCGCACATGTGACGGAGTTGCCGGAATCGTTGTCGCGACGCCGCGCCTCGTTGCCGGCGCCGCTGGTCGCGATGGTCATGCGCTGTCTCGAAAAGCGACCGGCCGATCGCCCGCAATCGGCCACGGAGATCATGCGCGTGTTGGACGATCTCTCCACGCCAAGCGGTGGGATGGCGCCGACTGCTGCCGCGATCGCGGCGGTTGAAACGCGGTCGGCGTCGAGCGGCGCAACATCAGCGCTCTCGTCGAAACGTTGGCTGCTGCCCGCGGCCATCGGACTCGCAGTGATCTTCGTTGGCGCGGCCGCGTGGAGCATGCGTGGCTCGTTCGCCGACAGTGCAAAGAGCGGCGGCGCTGGAACCACCGAGAGCAGCGTGGCGAATGCCAAGTCGATTGCCGTGCTCCCGCTCGTGAATGCGCCCGGCGACACGGCCAACGCGTACTTCGCGCAGGGCATGACCGACGAAGTGACTGGCGCACTCGGACGCGTGCCCGGTTTGCGTGTGGCGTCGCGCAACTCGGCGTTGTCAATCGACATGACCAAGCCGGTGAATGTGCGTGACGTCGCCGAGCGACTGCATGTGGGCAGCGTGCTGGAAGGGCAGATGCGTCGGAGCGGGAATCGGTTCCGCATCACCATGCAGCTCACCAACGCGTCGGACGGCTTGTCGTTGTGGAGCGATACGTTCGACGGCGAGATGACCGATGTGTTTGCCGTGCAGGAGCGTGTCGCGCGCGCGATCGCCGAGGCGTTGCGCGTGCAGTTGGCGAGCGAGTTTCGCGTGCGTGGTGGAACAAGCAATGTGGAGGCGCACGATTTGGTGTTGCGCGCGCGGTATCTGTCGGATGAGTACACGTTGGCATCATTGCGGCAGGCGATTTCGCTCTTCGAGCGCGCGACGAAGCTTGATCCGAACTACGTCGATGCGTGGTCCGGGCTGGCGTTCGCGTGGTTCTTCATGGGCGACGACCATATGCCGGCCAAGGACGCTGTCGGTCCCGGTCGCGCCGCGTTGGCGAAGGCCTTCGCGCTCGACTCACTCAATCCGGAAGCGCTGGTCAGCCTCGGCACCGATCAGTACTACTACCTCCGCGATCGGACCAAGGCGTTCGAAACGTACCGGCGTGCGCTGGCGCTTGATTCACTGAGCGAGCGCGCCCTGCTGTTTCTTGCGACGGGCCTCTGGGAGCGAAAGGACTTCGCGAGTGCGGCGGAACTCGCCCTGCGATTTGACAGGCTCTACCCGTCATCCCGACTTCGCTTTCGGTACATGTCTGCGCTCAACCATGCGCTGGTGGACGGCGGCTACATCACCGAGGCGAACCAGGTGTGCCGTGAGGCACGCAAAGTGGACCTGCAGCGCTATGGCGGATGTGCGTGGGCGCTGTTGTGGTATCAGAAGAAGTACGCCGAAGCGCTCGTGGCCTGTCGTGAGTTTGCGCCGGCGCCGTCGTTTTGCGGCGCGGAAACGCTCGCGCGCCTCGGCAAGAAGGAGGAGGCGACGCGCGAGGCGGAGCAGGTTGAAGCGCGATGGATCGAGCCGGGGAAGCGCGGGGAGTACTTCGATCCGTACTCTCTCGCCACCATGTGGGCGTATGTCGGCGATCGTGATCGCACGATGAAGTGGCTGTTGGCGGCGGAACGCGACGGATCCGGTAGTCTGCGCATGGATGTTCGACCGGAGTTCGACTTCATGCGCGGGTACGCGCCGTTCGATTCGCTGAGTAAGCGGGTGGCGCCGCGGTAACGGGCAGCGCCTGAAGCAGAGTGGCGGCAGATCTTCGTCGACCAGCCGCGGCGCCGAGCGCCTACCGCACGCGAATCAACCGCCGACACGACGGCGGCGCGTCGCCGCTGATCGCGAGCGTATCGCCACGAATGCGATAGTGTCGGGGCTGTTCCGTGCCAACGTAATCGGTAATGGTTCCGCCAATCACGTGATGCAGCACGGTGGAGTCGGACGTGATGGTGTAGGTGCCGAAGTACCCGAAGTACGACTCGCGCAGTTCAGCCATGCCGGAGAACGGGATCGAGTCGGCGGCAAATGCCGAGCGTCGCGGTGTGCGCATGGCCTGAATCGTCAACGCGCCCGTCGGGTGGTAGATGAACAGTCCGATCGGCCGCGTGCCGAGCGGATACGTGGTGTCGCCTGGTGTGGCTACGTCGCAGAACTCGACGACACGCCACGCGCCGACCAATGAAGGTGTCGCGCTCTGGGCCGATGCGGTTTCACTCGCAACGCAGAGTGCCAGCGCGGAAATGAGAAGGGCGCGAACCATGTGCGTACGGTGAAGGGTGTTGAGTATTGTCCCTGTCGCGCGTCACGAGCTAAGGAACACGACGGCATCGCGTAGCGCTAGAGCGCGAGTCGCGACTCGGGCGTCACCGCTTCCACGGGAATCTGCCGCATCGACGCGAGCGCCTGTCGCACACGCAGCCAGTGTGCATCGGCGGGCGCCGGTTGATCGTCGGCCGGTACATCAGTCTCGTGCTGCACGACCCATCGCCAGAAATCGCGCGCCGTTCCGGCGAAGAGCCGCTCGACCTCGGGCGGCGCCAGGCGCACGGGGCGCTGGGTGCACTCCATGATGAGGGTGACGCGGTCGAGTTCGCGAGTGTGATGATCGTCGTCGAAGTTCAAGTGACCTCGCCTTCAGTTGTGCGTTCAGGGCGTGTTCGAGAGAGACGCGAACAGCGAAACTACGACGAAGGCAAAGCTCGCGCGCCGAGAGGCGATGCCATTCGCGAGCGATCGGCCGCACTGAGTCGAGCCTTGGTGTGGCACCGACCCTAGACGAGACACCGTCGTTACGACTCCTCGAAGTAGTCGCCGTCGACGTCCTTCACGATGAAGGTCCGTTTTGGTGACACACCGACATCGAACTCAAACATCAACTCAGCGAGTCGTCGACCGTTGATAAGGACGATGCGCGTGCCAATCCGCTGGGCGTACTCCTCCGCCTCGCGCGAGAAGTCCGAGGTGGTGATGAAGATGCCCTTCGTTGCGCGTTGCCCCTGCAGCGCCCCGGCGAACTTTTGAATCTCCGGGCGACCGACCGTCGAGGCCCAGCGCTTCGCCTGCACATAGATAGCGTCGAGGCCTAGGCGATCCTCATCTATGACGCCATCGACGCCGCCGTCCCCTGTTCGACCAATGGCGCGCGCGGCCTCAACGCGATTTCCGCCGTAGCCCATACGCACGAGCAGATCGATCACAAGCTCCTCGAAGAAGCCTGGCGAGACCGACATCGTAGTGTCGAGCAACTCCGCTTCGACCGCCGCCCGCAGGCGCGCGTATGCGCGATCAAGTGCCTCATCCGGCGGCTCCGCGGGCTCTGTGCTGCCAACTACCGGGTCAATGATGGCGTCGTCGCCAGCGGCATCCGATGACCGTGAACGGCTGCGGAAATCCCGAAATCCCTCGAACCGTTCGAGGAATTCATTGTCGATGCGATCAGGGTTCGAGTTCAGCACTTCTCGTCCCGCCGGCGTGATCTGATACCAACCGCGGCGGGGAGCCTCGACCAGGCCGGCCTGTTTCATATAGGAGAGCGCCCAACCCGTTCGGGAGCGAATCACCGGTGACTTTCCACTCGGCAAAAGCAGGCCGCGCTCCTCTGGCGAGAGCTGAAACTCCTCGGCCATTCGATCAGCGAGGGTGCGGCGATGTTGAAGCGCGCCGTCAGCGAGTGCTCGCAACAGCGGGAGCATCGCGTCTTCGTGCGTCGGAATGGTCATTTGAATGCGAAGGTGATGTTCAGTCAAGCGTGTGAGTGCTGTTGCAACCTCCTGCATGAGGTTGCGGCCAAAGACCTCAGGGAGCAAGGCCGCCAACCACAAAGCCGTTATGAACAGCAGCGCCAAGTAAGGACGAGGCGTGCGGTCAGTCAGACTGTGGATCTAATCGGCCTCACGGACGACCACGAGAAGGGGCCGCAATCCGCTTCAGGGCGTCGTCGCTAAGGATCACTGATGAGCAACGCAATGGGACGCTTGAGCTGCCGCATGTGTCGAGGTCGGATAGTAGAAGCATGCTGTGGCGCTTTCGCGCGCGACGCGACGCGGGCGTCACCGTCTCGAACGGAACCTCGTGTGCCTACTCGCCATTCCCCGTTGGCAGCGGAGGAAGCCCAAGCTCCCGCAAGAACGCGTTGTGAGTATCCCGAGCCTTTCGGATGTCGTTCTCGATCTCCCGCAGCGTCTGGCTGGTCGCGATCAGATCAATCTCCGCCTCGCTCACCGCCGTGCTGATGTAGCGAGAGATGTTCAGGTTGAAATCGTTCTTCGCGATCTCGTCCATCGCCACCCGACGCGAGTAGCGCGGCTCTTCTGACCGCTGCTTGTACGTGTCGACGATCTTCGCGATGTGCTCGGGCTTGAGCTGATTCTGACGCTTGCCTTTCTCAAAGTGCTCCGCCGCGTTGATGAACAGTACGTCGTCGGGTTTCTTGCACTTCTTGAGCACCAGAATGCACACGGGAATGCCGGTGGAGTAAAACAGATTGGCCGGCAGACCGATGACGGTATCAATGTGCCCGTCCTTGAGCAGCTTGGTACGAATGCGCTCCTCGGCGCCACCGCGAAACAGCACACCGTGTGGCAAGATGATGGCCATCACGCCTTCATCCTTCAAAAAGTGAAAGCCGTGCAGCAGAAAGGCGAAATCGGCGGCGGACTTGGGCGCCACGCCGTGACTCTTGAAGCGCACGTCGTCGCCCATGCTCTCGTTCGGGTCCCAGCGGTAGCTGAACGGCGGATTGGCGACGATCGCGTCAAACAGCGGCTTCCTGGCGGGGTTCAGCTCGCGCAACATGTCCCACTCGTTGAGCAGCGTGTCGCCGTGGTAGATCTCGAACTCGGTGTCCTTCACCCCGTGCAGCAGCATGTTCATGCGCGCGAGGTTGTAGGTGGTGATGTTCTTCTCCTGTCCGAAAATCTTGCCGATGGTGCCGCCTGATGTGCTCATGCGCTTGCGCACGTTGAGCAGCAGCGAGCCAGAACCGCAGGCAAAATCCATCACGCTTTCCAATCGCTTCTTGGTGCCGGTCTTGGGTTCCTGGCTGTCCAGCGTGACGATGGCCGAGAGAATGTCGGAGATCTGCTGTGGCGTGTAGAACTCGCCCGCCTTCTTGCCGGAGCCCGCGGCAAACTGCCCGATCAGATATTCGTACGCGTCGCCCAGCGCGTCGATGTCGGTCGAGAATTCCGCCAACCCTTCGGCGATTTTCTGGATGATGGTGCAGAGCTTCGCGTTGCGATCGGCGTAGGTCCGGCCAAGCTTGGGGGAACTCAGGTCGATCTCCGAGAACAGCCCCTGAAAAGTGCTCTCGAACGATTCCGTCTCGATGTATTTGAACCCCGCCTGCAGCGTGTTCAGCAGTTCGTTGTTCTGTGTGCGCGCGAGATTGGCGATGCTGTTCCAGAGGTGCGCGGGCTGGATGACGTAGTGCACCTTGCGCCGCATTTGCTTCTCGAACTCCGGGATATCATCCACGTTGTTCGCGTACCAAAGCGCCAGCGGCACTTTGCGCGCATCACCGCCCGTGTTGGGATAGTCCTTTCCCAGTTCCCGCTTTGCGGCTGTCTCGTAGTTGTCCGAGAGGTATCGCAGAAAGAGGAACGACAGCATGTAGTCGCGGAAATCGTCCGCATCCATCGCGCCGCGCAGTTGGTCGGCGATGCTCCAGAGCGTGTTGCCGAGTTGTTTTTGCGTGCCGTCGGTCATGACGTGGGGCGTCGCTTAATGGTGGACTCGAGCGCTTCGAGTTTGCGGAGCGTGCTTGGTCGCTGGACCTCGTGGTTGCTCTCCATTTGAACTGTCACGGACTCCTTGACAGTTGCTGCCGCGTCCAGATCCCCGTCCTCGAAGTCGTTCTTCCGATCTACGGAGATGGCCTCAAACAGGTTCGCCGTCTCGAGCCGTGCGAGCAAGATGGTATGTTGCTGCGCGCGCCGATCCGTCTGATTTCGCCCATTTTCGGTGGAGTAGAGAATCAGGTCGGTCATGCGGTCACGGGTGAAGAACCGTCGGCACTTGAGTTCGCCAAAGTCCCGCCCTCGTCCGGAGCGTTCAACGTCTGACTCTCCGGTGACACCTTCGCTGCCGCGTTGTCGGAATAGAGCGCTGCGCTGAACAGATGGCTTGATGCGAACCTTTCGAAAATCCTTCGGAAATCGTCCTTATAGCGACCGGGCGGGTCGTGAGGTTCGTTGATCAAGTAATCGGCATGACTCATGACGTTAATCATTCGCTCGTGCAAGTCTCGATCTGGATCATTCTCTGGCACTTTGATGCACTCTGCCCACCCATCCAGTCCGCAAAATATGGCCGTCTGCTCCATGATACAGCGGAGCACGTTAAAGTGGTGACGCTTGATGTCGCCAGTCTGAGTGACGGCATTCAACTCTGCTAGCGACGCGAGGTGATGCAGAAATGGTTTGCTGTCGGTCTCGGACAGCAAATAGCCGTCGGTCGCGGGCTCAGTCTTCAGGAAAAGGCGATATGTCTGCTTCCTCCCTAGCTCGTTGCACAAAACATTGAAGAACAATGTGTGATGGGTCGAAATCACCGTCTTCGGTGGATTCGGCGCGCTGGTCAGCAGGTGTGCCAAATGACTAGCAACTGCGATAGCGTTGTTTTCGTCCAACGAAGAGATCGGATCGTCAATGTAGATGTACTTGGCCCACTGATAGTTCTTGTCTCCATCGAGGACCAACTGCACAATTGCCATGAAAAAGCACCACAGGAATATGTTCTCCTCGCTCCGAGAGATCTTTATGTTGTTGACTTCAACTTTGCCACCCCGCGTGAGGAACGTGCGGAAGAAGCGTACGATGAACTGCTCCCCAATCGGTTCGCCAAGAGCGTTGTTAAGCGGAATCTTATCCAGCTTAAACTCAAAATCTGCGTAGCGGCGAAGGATTGGCGCGATACGATTGTCCATTTCCAACTCTTCAAGACCTGCAAAGAACTGAGAGGTTGGGTGGAGCATCAAGTATCGTTCGCTGTCGTTTTCCAAATCGTTGTGCCACGAGAACAGGTCTTCGGTGAATGCATTGAAGTAGAGCGTGTCACGACGGATTGTCTCTCCGTCCTGATTGATTTGTTTGCCAAGATCTTTGAACGCCCCCGATAGGCGTGTCTTGCCCGTGCCATTATAGGCGTATAGAAGGATGAACTTCTTGGCGTTCTCTTGCGCCATGAGTTCACGAAAATGACCGGCGAGATCGGGAATACTTCCCATGGATGTCGTTGCCATTATTCGGTGCTATTCAAAGTTGGGAAGAGCTGTTGCATGAGACCCTTCTTGTGCGACTTAACGATTTCGAGTTCTTCGACTTCAGCACTGATCAGTTTGTCGATGCTGTTGAGGCAATCCGCGATGCGCTGTTGTTCGGTCAGGCCCGGGACCCGAAATGCGAGATCGACAAAAAATTGGAGCCCGATTGTCTTGATCGTGCTGCCTACCGCGGCCCGTTCGAAAAGCTGCTTAGAGTTCTGCAGCAGGTGATACAGGAACCAATTGTGTAGAAGTCGGGGGCTGCACGTCCACACAATGAAGTGTTGGCTCACAGCCATAGGCTCGCTCATAACCGCGCTCTTGCCAATCCCCGCGTCGCGGCTAACGATCACCGAGCCCTCTTGATGACGCACAGCGGATGAGTTTTGAATGCCCGTCTCAGAAATTTCGACCGCTGTTTCAGAGATAAGCCCGTCGTCCAATCGCTTGGAGTCTGCTAAAGAGATCCATTTTATGCCGCCGTCGTAGTACTCAGGGTGACTTTTGCTTGGAGTGTGCCCAGAGCCGCGCTTCGCAAGGTCTTCGAGCCTCTTAGTCTCCCATTCCCCGGCGTTCTGGAATTCAGGGAAGCGGAGCTGCGGTTGCGTTTCCCCTTCGCGGGGGAACAGCTGCTGCATCAGCCCATTCTTATGGGTCTTGAGCGCGTCCACTTTCCGCGCGTGCGCCGCGATCACCTCGTCCACCGAATACAGGCACTCTGCGATTCGTTGTTGCTCGTCGGTAGAAGGCAGCAACGTTTCCCAATCACGAAGCCTGCTGAAATACAGACGCGTCCGAGTTCCTCCCGCCTTTTGGGAAAGAGCAAACTGCTTGAAATCGGGCCCGTCGTTGAGCTTGGCGAGCAAAAAGCCTGAATTCAGCCCCTTCGTGGCAAAGACTGGATACTCTTTGCTTACCGCAATGCTTCCACCGGTATCGTTGATGTTAAACCTGAAGAGCCCGTCGTCACTCATGTGCCGATATACGATGCAACCGGCAGGAACCACACCGTATTCATTCTTGTTCTGAAGGGTCCGCCCGTCGAAATAGGCGTCCTGGCGCCGTAGGCCTTCTCTCGTTGAGCTGTAGATCGGCAACTGTGTGTCGGGCGGAACTCTGCCGGAGCAATCCTCTAGGTGCGGGCCGATGATCGTCCGCGCCCAGCCAGCCGTCTCTCGAAACTCCGGAAATCGCAGCTTCGGTACCAGCGCAGGCTGGCCGGCTCCCTTCGTGCCCGCAGCCTTCTTCTTACTGCTCATACGCGCTCAACCCTGAAATCTCGCGCCCCTGCGCACGCTTGATGAGCAACGGATACATATCCGCCATCAGCGCGAGTTCCGCGTCTTTGCGCGCCTTCCAGCCAAGGTCGAGCGCGGCGAACAGCTCACCAAGCTTCTCCGCATCAAAGATCATACGCGCAAAGATCACGTCCACGAACGTTTGCAGCGCCAGAGCGGTGAGCCCGTGTCGCTGCGCGATAGCCGCGACTTCCGCCGCGTTCTTCTCTGTCTTGAATCGCGTGTAACCCTCGCGAATGTCGGTCTCGCTTAAGCCTGCGCCGGCTTTGAGCGTGTCGATATAGGCGGCGATGTCGTCGCGCTCGTCCATGAACTTGGCGTCGGCGCTGATCAGACCGACCAACTGATCGCGTGTCATCTTTGACTTGCTTGGGGCCTGCGCCGAGTACTTGGCGATGAGACCCATGATGTAGTCGTAGTCGATGACCGCCGAGGCAAAGAGCACGAATTCGAAATCGAGCTGGTCGGCGGGAGTCGTGGCGCGCGTGTCGTCGTCCTTGCTCTTGCCTTGCTGCTGCTTGAGACGTTGCGCGGTGTCCAGATACGCGCCCTTGAATCCACGATGCTGTTCGTTGGGCAGCACCTGCTCAATGGTGACTTTGTCGGCGTCAGAGAGATCGGTGTATTGGTCCAGCTGCGTCTTGAGCCGCTGCACTTCCTTGAAGCGCTCGATGAACACCGCGCGCGCGGCGTCG
This sequence comes from uncultured Gemmatimonadaceae bacterium, assembly GCA_966096095.1. Classification (GTDB taxonomy): domain Bacteria; phylum Gemmatimonadota; class Gemmatimonadetes; order Gemmatimonadales; family Gemmatimonadaceae; genus Gemmatimonas. The sequence goes on from CBHTUR010000017.1 coordinate 25,535, forward strand.
CCTTTGAGGTTGGGCACATCCTCGGGCGCGGTGCCCAAGCCCTGCGACTTCATAAAATTGTCCAGCTGCTGCACGGCCGCCTTGAGCTTTTCAATCACTACCGGCGCCTTGTCCACCAACCAGATCTCGCGCGCCTGCTCGCTGGTCTTCTCGCCGGAGAAGAGCGCAATGGCCGCGTCAACGGCGTCCTGCTGCTGGCGGAAGTCGAGGATATTGCCGTACGGCTTCGTGCCGTTCAGCACGCGGTTGGTTCGCGAGAACGCCTGAATGAGCCCGTGGTACCGCAGGTTCTTGTCGACGTAGAGCGTGTTGAGATACTTGGAATCGAACCCGGTGAGCAGCATGTCCACGACGATGGTGATGTCAATCTTCTTCGCGTGCGGGAAGTCGGCATTGGGCCACTGCTGGTCCTTGATGCGCTTCTGCACGTCCTGATAGTAGAGATCGAAATCGCCGAGCGTGTGGTTGGTGCCGTAGCGCGCATTGTAGTCGGCGAGAATGCCCTTGAGGGCGGCCTTCTTACCCTCGGGGTCCTGCTGGTTGTCGAGTTTCTCCTGCGGCAGATCTTCCTGAATCTGCTGCACATCCTTGTTGCCCTCGGCGGGCGGCGAAAACACACACGCAACGTTGAGCGGCACAAACTCGGCGTGAGCTGCCTGCGCTTCGGCCTGCATGCTCTTGAACAGCCCGTAGTACTCAATGGCGTCATTGATCGACGCCGTCGCGAGCACGGCATTGAAGCGACGGCCGGCCGTGGCGGCGTCGTGCTTGCTCAAAATCGCGTCAATGACCGCGCGTTTAGCGATGCCCTCGCCAGGTGTAGGCGGCTTCTTACCCGATTCGTCTTTGGGCTTGAAGTAGTCCACATGAAAGCGCAGCACATTGCCGTCTTCGATGGCGTGCGTGATGGTGTACGCGTGGAGCTGCTTCTGGAACAGGTCCTCCGTGGTGCGCATGGAGGCAGTGGCGTCTTCGATCTTCTGCAGGCTGGCGTTTTGCTCGAAGATGGGCGTGCCAGTGAAGCCAAAGAGTTGCGCCTTGGGGAAGAATTCCTTGATAGCCTTGTGATTCTCGCCGAACTGCGAGCGGTGGCATTCGTCGAAGATGAACACGATGCGTTTGTCGCGCAGCGGCTCCAACAATTCCTTGAATGTGGGCTGATCGCTGCGCTTGCGTTGCTGATTGCGCGCGTGGTCTTCATCCAGCGCGACACCGAGCTTCTGGATGGTGGTGACGATGACCTTGTCGGCGTAGGCGTCGGAGCGCAGCCGGCGCACAAGGGCGGCGGTGTTGGTGTTCTCTTCGACGCACCCTTCCTGGAAGCGGTTGAACTCCTCGCGTGTTTGGCGATCGAGATCTTTACGATCTACAATGAATAAGCATTTGTGAATATTATCGTTCTGCTTGAGCAGCGTCGCAGCCTTGAACGACGTGAGTGTCTTGCCGCTGCCAGTGGTGTGCCAGATGAAGCCGTTGCCGGCATTCTCGTCGATGCATTGCACGATGTGCTGTACGGCATAGACCTGATAGGGGCGCATGATCATCAGCTTCTGCTCGCTCTGGATGAGCACCATGTAGCGGCTGATGGTCCGGCCGATTGCGCACTTCTGAAGGAAGCGGGCCGCGAAGTCGTCGAGGTGCGTAACCTTCTTGTTCGCCTCGTCCGCGAATTCATAGACAGGCAGGAAGCGCTCGTCGGCGTTGAAGGCAAAGTGACGCGCGTTGTTGTTGGCGAAGTAGTACGTGCGGTCGCGGTTGCTGACGATGAACAGCTGGAGAAAGCAGAGCAGAGTTTTGGTGTAGCCGTTGCCCGGGTCGTTCTTGTAGTCGACAATCTGCTCCATGGCCCGGCGCGGGCTTACGCCCAGCGTCTTTAGCTCGACTTGCACGCACGGAACACCGTTAATGAGCAGGAGAACGTCGTAGCGGTGGTGGCTGTTGTCAGTATTGATACGGAGCTGGTTGATGACCTCGAAGCTGTTCTTGCACCAGTCTTTCAGGTTCACCAACTCGTAGTTGAGCGGCGTGCCGTCGTCACGCGTGAACGCATTGATTTCGCGCAGCGTCTTGGCTGCGGTGAAGACATCGGCCGTTACGATTTCGTCCAGCAGCCGCATGAACTCCGCGTCGGTGAGGCGCACGCGATTGAGCGCCTCGAACTTCTCGCGGAAGTTCTTCTCCAGTGCGGCGCGATCGGTGATGTCGCGGCGATACTCGTACTTGAGCCCCTGCAGCGTGCCGATGAAGCCGTATTCGATCGTGTCCTCGCGGACGACGGCGGGCCGGGCGGTATCGGTCGGGTATTTATTGTCAGAGGCGCTATTCATCATCAAAGTTGCTGATGTGGTGCGGTGCGCGGGGCAGACGATGAGAGAATCTAAGGTTTGGCAGGCTGTGCTGGAGCGGAGCCTTTCGCGTTAGGGTTGCGGAGAGGCGCTAGGAGCCGGGTGTGCGCACTGGCCGAGGTTGCTCTGGAGGCAGCTGATCGGGAAGGACGGCGCGCGACCGGGCTCTGCCTGCATCTCGCGCGTCTCGGTGCTATACCACCCAGGGCCGTATTGGGGCGTGCGGGTTCACAAGTTGAAGCCAGGCGTGCGCCGTATCTTGTTCCTCACAGAGGCTGTCTACGAGCGCGGCGGCGAACATGTCCATGCTCAGAGTTTTCGTTCGTCTCGACATCGGCGGCTAGTCGCCATTGCGGGTTCTTCAGCAGACGTCCACACGGGACCGAGCGGAGCGCGCTCCTGCCCATTGAGGCATTTTGAACGTCCGGCAATAGCAGCGCAGAGGTCGGCAGCGACTGCCTGCATCGACGCAAGGTTAGCCAGCGACCCGCGCGATAGTTCTTGCCTAGGGCTTAGGCCCGGCGAACAGCGAGGAAAGGACGTACACGAGTGTTGGCGGAGCTGCAATGGCAAGCGCATACGGTCCGACGGTATGCAATTGGCGAACGAACCAGATTCTGGATCGAGAGCCCCATGACATGGCGAAATCTTCCGGGTGCTGTGCTCGAAAACTGTCATAGTCGAGCGTTTCATGGTTGTCCGGACACGCCTCAATAGCTTCGACGTATCGACGGACAAGCCGAGCGATCTGACTGTTGCGGAGCGTGCCAGGTGGTATCGACTGCAGTACCACAAGCCTTGACTCAAGCTTCCCAAGATCGACCGCGCATCGATGTAGGCGTTCTGCACGAAGCTGATACCCGCGCCCTCCTTCGATTATGGAGAGCACTAGGACAAGTACGGATGCCACGATGAGGCCAGCATTTAGAACGGACTGCGAGAGAGCGCTCTGAGGAAGAAACTGAGCGAAGACTGAAGCCGCGATTATATAGACAGAAAGTACAGCAGTTGCCCACGTAGACCACACATGTCGGCTATTCAGGCGCTTTTGAGCCGCAAATCGACAGCCACGTGTGATCCATATCCTCCTTGAGAGATCAGCGGCGGGATCCGATGTTTGAACTGGTACCGTCATAAACTCCTCAACCTGCGGGTTGCCGAAGGAAAACAGTGAGGTGTGATCGCACGATTGAACTTCCCGCGCGACGTCAGTGCCCGTTGTCGGTGCAGATTACATGTGTGCGCGCCCTTGACAGCACGCGCACTAACTCCGGATCATCGATCAAGAGGCGGCAACCCTAGTAGATCATCCCAACATCCCGCTCCGACCTCGAAAGCTGCTCGCGGCGGTATACCTCAAACATCTCATGTATTTCCTCCTGAGTCATTCGCTCAGACTGCTCAGGGTCGAGACGTCCTCTTCGGACTAGAAACGCAAGACGGTCATTAATGCTCGACAGAGAATTGTAGTTATGAATGTACCCTCGCTCCGCACTGAAGCGCACTTCATGGAATGCTCGAACCAATCGCTTCAGCTGAACAGGAAGCACCCCCTGAAGCTCGTCAATTTGCAGTACTATGCGCTGAAGCTCGTAGTCCATGCTGTATAGAAGGCGCTGATCGTTGATCTCCGAGAAGTAGAACAACCATCCGTATCGGCGGTTCTCACTAATCGCGCCTGTGATCTTTTCGTTCAACTCCTCAACGAACGCGACGAGTCGGGCTTCTTTCGTCAGGTAGTGGGGGAACCTTCCTTGACGCGCTCTGCCTCGATATCTAGTCACCATAGCGGCGACGGCATGCAAGAACCTCTCAATCGTTGCACGGCGTACTCCGACCAGCGGCCATGCGAACCTGTAGCCCAAGAACTCGAATGAGGAGGACACGGTGCCAACGTAGGATTTTTCCGTGTTCAGGGTCAAGCCCTTGGCACCGAGCGCCTGTTTAAGCCGCGCCAGAGTTCGGACTTCTTCGCCGGTTGGTACGATGATGAGAATGTCGTCTACATAGCGGCAGTAGATCGCTGCAGATCGTCGAAAGTCCTCATCTAAATCGGATAGGTAGAGATTCGCCAATGCATTCGACACGGCAAGCCCTTGAGGGACGCCTATTCTATTTCGTGCAGCGTCTGCATTTGTTCGTCGGCGGTTTTTTGCCAGAGTCGGCGTGCAGATTGCCCTCCGGATGAGCTCCGTCACTCGTAGGTCGATTGAATGAGCGCCGAGGACTTTCAGGAGCTCACTATGTGGAATGCAGTCGTAGAATGCCCTGATGTCGGCTCGAACGAATGAGAGGTCTTCGTTTGCACGCGAAAGGAGTTCAGATTTGATGGTACGGATGAATTCGTTCGGAAGAGTTCTTCGAACCGCGTTCTCAATGTGTGCGTGTAAGTACTCCTTCAACTGATGGAGTACGATCCGATCGCGGATACTAGGTACGGAAAGAACTCGCGGCTCTTTCCCGCGCCCCTTCGCTACTAATTGCTCAAGGTACGGACTGAACTGGTACGTGTCTGCGCGAGCCTTGCGTTCGATGATTGAACATTCTTCCTGCAGTCGCGTCCCGAATGTGGCCGAGGTGATTCGATCACGGCCTTGGGTCGTCGAGCGCGCAAACTTCGAATCGAATACGGCCGTAAGTGCGCGTACATCTGTCAGCTCGTCCCAGCTTCCCCTCGGAGCACCGAGAGTGAATTCGGAGGTGCTCACGTTCGCGTTGGCCAAGCGACGACTGTCTTGTGCCGAGCAAGATCCAGCTGCATGTGAGACTCCAAGATAGCTTATCCGTTTCTGGGAACGCCGCGTTTTGCCGCAAAGGCTCGCGACAGTTTAGCGTTGAACGACACAGCGCCGAGCGCTGTCTAAATATTCGGCTGTTGCCATCCAACGCGAGCTTAGCTGGCGTCCCCCCACCACGTCGCTCGACCCTTCGCGGACTCGATACGGAACCACTGAACGTGACCGCACTGATCGCAAACGAGCACCCTCCATTTCGCTCCAGAAATGGGGGCGGTGCCGACGAAGTTGTGGTAGTCGTGGCCGTCCTTCATTCGAATCGCCTGGTAGGTGCCTTGTCGACAGAAATCGCAGGGTTGTTCGAGCTCGGGGCTCATTGCTCGAGCGTTTCTGCGCAGCAGTCCTGCTACGTGCCGAGCAGCTCCAGCTGCCTCCTCGGCATTGCGGAACCGACGCGACGTATCTAGAACGATCATCCTGTCCAGCAGTCGATTGATATGTTCGAAGGAGTTGTCTTGCATCTTGGTGCGCAGGTTCCAGCGCTCGACTCGGTGCTGCTCGCGGTCGAAGACTCTGCCTCCATACAGCATCCAGAACAACAACTTGCCTAGCGAGTATACGTCGCTCCAAGGGCGAACCTCTTCGGTGAGACCATCCGCGAGCTCGGGAGCGATAAATAGTCGCGCGCCCACGGCCTCGTCCGTCGCCGTAAGTCGATCACGCTCGCCGTTCTCGATGTAAGCGATACCGAAATCGCCCACGACTGGGGAGCCGTCGTTGGTGCGAAGCAGAACATTCTCAGGTTTGATGTCACGGTGAATGATCGCGCCTTCCTTGCGCGTATGCCCCGCCGCAACCCCATCGCAAATCTCCGCAAACAGCTCTAGTGCTCTGATGGGATCTGCCTGCCACCGACTGGCATCGTACGAGGCGAGACTGCCTCCCGCGCAAAACTCCGTGACCATAAATGGCTTGTCACGCTTGCCCTCGATTCGAAGAGAGTAGTCAACGAGAGAAAGTACGTTGGGGTGATTCAGAGTCTTTACAGCCTCGATCTCTTGCTCAAAGCGCTCGACGCGAGTCACGTTCTTGAGGCGCTTCAGTGCATAGCGCGCGCTCGGATCCCCGTGCAAATCTCTCACGAGCCAGGTTTGAGCCTGCCCGCCCTCTCCAAGAGGGCGATCGCCAATCACTTGCCAACGCTCGGCGTAGACAACGTCAGTCACACTCAGCTCCCATTGCATGAGGAAGGAAACAGCTGTCCTGCGCCCGAGAAGGTAACCCTGAATGAGCGCGTCAAGCCGCCTAGCGATTGGCGTTCAGCTGGAAGCGATTGACATAGGGTGAGCGGAGCGAACGCACACTAGGTCGCTTGTCAGCTGTAACGCCGGGTTAGGCAGCTCTACGGCGCGTTGATGCGGGCGACCTGTAAGTGGGCCGGCAGATCGTCGGTGTGATGCTTTTCCTCCGGACGCTTCGGATCAGCCTTATATGGTCCGAGCACCCAGAGCTGGTTTTCATTTGAAGGATCCAGTACGACCATATAGTGGTCGCGATTGTAATTCACCCTATCGATCGGCTCCGCATTTCGAAAAATATCGAAGCCGCCAACCTGGTTCGGCACATTCTGTAGAGTTGCTGGAGTGTCGGCTGACCCGCTCGCGAACACCGCAAACAGTTTTTCGTCGGGGATGCCCTTCGCCCAGTTCGGACGATCGGCGCTGAGGACCTCAATTGGAACAAGATCCTTCTTCATGATCTCGTCAAATTCAGCCTTTGTCATTGACTTTCGCTTCATACTCGGACCCCAAATCGGCAAGAGGATATCGCTAAAAACGGGGAGCGGGATTCGAACCCGCGACACTCTTGCGAGTGTTCCAGATTATCAGTCTGGCGCCTTAAGCCACTCGGCCATCCCTCCGTATGCCATTGCTTGCGCGACGGCAGCTGAAATTGCGGCACAAAGCGAACAGTCGCAAGTCGCTCGGAACCACACGAGCGTACGATCGCAGTCTGCCGAACCTTCCTTAGCACGCGTGCGTTCACTGCATTCCAAGGCTCCCGCAGCATAATCTCGCGGTCTTTCTCACGCGCACACCGACAACGGTACGCTTTCTCTGGCAGTGCGTCAAACGATCCAATCGCTAACGCACGCCGAGCACGAGCGATTGCGAGTAGCGCATGGTAGCGCGTTTCGTCACACGAAGCATATCGCGCTGCGAAGCGAACTCGGCGCTAGCCGCCTCAATACCCCCGTGCCCTCCCAAACCCCCGCGGCTCCGACACCCCCACCCACCTTCCTCCCTCTCTGTGGATGCTCTGCATACTCACCAACAACCCCCACGGCGACCACTTCACCCCGTGTCCTAGCGGCCCCATCAATCGCGCTGCCGTATCCGCCCACGCGACTCGCTCGACAACGAGCGAATCCGGCACATCCTGAAAATGAAACTGCGGCGCGGCCATCGCTTGGCCGAGTGTGGTGTGAAAGTCGACGAGCGACACGATCTGGTGCGCCACACCCGTGATGATGTACGCACCGCCAGCCGCACCGGTCACCAGTTCAATCGCACCAGTTGAATCGAGTACGAGCGTGGGCGTCATGCTCGACAACATCCGCTAAAGCGTATGCTTCCCCGGCGCGATCGCGTTGCGCTCGCCTTGCACCAACCCCATCGCGTTCACCGCACCGGGCTTGGTGGTGAAGTCGTCCATCTCGTCGTTCAACAAAAACTGCGCGCCCGCCACCGTGAACGCCGAGCCGCGAGCGCCTTAGCGAGCTCTCGTTGAGCGTGGTCGTGAGCGACACCGCATTGCCGCGCGCGTCCACCACCGAGAAGTGCGTCGTATGACGCGGCTCGGCGACGCCCTTCGCACTACTCGCGCTCGACGCGCGATCGGGGATCTCGGCGTTCAACGCCACCGCGGTGTCTTTCGACAAGAACGGTTCGGTAGGATTCGAGCCAAACGCGGGATCGCCCAACAGCGCGTTGCGTCGCGCGAACGCCCGACGTTCCGCTTCGGCCAACAGATGAATGGACGCCGCGCTGCGCCAGCCGAGTGAGGCGATATCGCGCTGCGCCACAATGCCCAGAATCAACGCGAGCGTCAGTCCGCCGCTCGACGCCGGCGGCATCGACACCACATGATGCCCGCGATAGTCGAACTCCACCGTCGTACGCCACACCGGTGTGTATCGCGCGAGATCGGCCGCGGTGATGATGCCACCGTGTTGCTTCATCGCACTCGCAATCAACTGCGCCGTCTCACCCAGAAAAAACCATCGCGCACACGCTCGGCGATGCGACGCAACACCGCCGCGAGCTGCGGCGCGCGCCACGTCGTGCCAAGCGGCACGTACTTGCCGTTCACGAGCAAGAGCGCGACGCGAGCCGTACCGACGACGGGCTTCGTAGAGACCCGCCACCGAGCCCGGCACACCCGCCGCGAGCGCGCCATTGAGACTCTTGTCGGTGACCGCACCGGTGCTATCGAGATACATGTCGCGCGACGCGGCCGCGGGCGCAACTTCGCGGAAGTCGAGTGCCACGCTCTGTGAAGTACCGCTCTTGTCCTTCACGCGCGCAGCGAGAAATCCACCGCCACCGATGTTGCCGGCGGTGGGATACGTCACCGCGAGTGTGAACGCGACGGCGACGGCGGCGTCGATCGCGTTGCCACCGCTCTTGAGTACGGCGAGTCCCGCGTTGGTCGCGTACGGCGACGCGGAGACGACCATCGCCGAGTCGGCGGTGACAACGGTGGCGGCGCGCAGCGCGCGATCGCCGGAGTCGGCGCGTCCGGTGGGAGTGCTGCTGCTCGGCGCTGGTGAGTCGGCGCGAGAGCAGGCGAGCGCGGTGGCTGCGGCGAGCAGTGCGGCGGTCTTCAAGCGGGGCATGCGGGCCTCTGGTCGTCTGCCGCGCCGAGACGCTTCGTCAGCGGGCGTCGTTACGGCTTCGCGCGCGACAGCCAGTGGTCGGGATGACGGCTGCCGTGGATCACGCCTACAACGCTGATCGTGCGCGGCGAGGAAGTCTTCGGCTGCTTGGGGCGACCGAGCGCGGTACCATTCGAACGCCTCGTCAATCTCTGCCCGAGCTCGAGCCCGGACAACGAGAGCCGGTACTTAGCGGAGTCTGGCGCGGAGTTCGTCGCGGAGCGCGGCCCACGGGATGCCAGCGTCGGGGTCGGCGTCGGCTTGGGCTTCTCGACGATCGAGCTCAGCGACGAGCGCAGGCGACAATGGGGCCGCAGCGGCTGCGTCGAGGCTATCCCAGAGCCGACCCATGAGTGCGATGCGCTCCTGAGCGGTTAGCGATTCGAGCGCTGGAGACTTGTCGACCATGGGAAAAAGATGGTGAGCGCCGAGAGCGAGAGCAATGCCGGAGTCGGTCGCCGACGTGGCCTTTTCTACAGGCCCGTCGCTACGCCGCAACCTCGACGTATGCGGCCGACGTGCCGCCTTGCGGGATCGGTAGGCCGGCTTCGCGCAAACCCTCGAGATGCAAAGAAATTGCGTCATGCATCGCGCGCTCAACGTCGTGCGGCGTCGCGCCGGTCGCGACACACCCGGGAAGATCCGGCGAGTACGCCGAGCAGCCTGTGGCCGTTGTTTCGATGATGATCAGATAGCGGTGCACGCGTTACTCCTGATCCGTGGACGTGAAGCCGGCTTGCTTCAAGATGCTGTTCACAGTACCAGCGCGAGGTCGCCCGTCAGGTCCGAGCGCTCGTGCCTTCGCGGCGCTGGCGATTACGATACCAACCGCGCCCGGTGAAGAACAAGACAAGCACCGCAAACTGCGTCACACCAATACTCAGCGCTTCAAGCCCCACATGACCGATGCGTAAACGCCAGAGCGTGTGCTCCTCGAGCCAGTAGTAGGGGACGTCGGCGAGAATCGAACCGGGCAACTGCAGCAAGAACGGCACGCACGGAATGAGAATGGGGTGCATACAACCCGAGTCCGTCAATCCGAAATAGCGCGTCCACGCGAGAACCACGAGCGGTGTCTGAACGACGGTCGCGCGGATGAGCGCCGAGCGAATGATCGCCGATGGCGTGAGGCGAGTGCGAACGAACACGTCAGGCGTCTCTGTCTGCCTCGCTGTACGACTCGCGGAACTACTCACGTCTCCGATTCCGGCACCCTCCTCGGAGTCGTCGCAAAGGCGAAGGTGCCGATCTGCAATAGTCCTTCGCCCGCGATCAGGCGCCATTGACCGTCAGGTTGCAGGCGACACGTTGCCGACTGCACATGCTCGCGCCCTGCCAGTTCTCGCGCCAGTTGCCGCTCGTCCTCAGGTCGCGCCGCGAGCCACGCGATGCGCCACACCGCGTCCTCATCGGTGGAGTCGCGAGATGCACCGTCTGCAGACGACTCAGCATCGATGTGATGGCGATACAACACGTGCGCGATGCGATCGCCGTCCGCGACCGATCCGAGCGCGACGTACGCGAGCGTCATGCCCTTGAGTGCCTGCACCTGCTCGTCGGTGAGCGATGGCATCTCACCGCGCGCCGCAAGCTCTTCGATTCGTCGCAGAGGCGATCGCGCGTCGAGCCACGCGGCGAACACCTGCTCAGGGCTCATCGCTCGGAGAGTGGCGAGATCAGGCACATCAGGTAGCTCGCGCATCAGCCACGTCGACGGATCAGCGTGGCGCCGATGCTGTGCCACATGGTACTCGGCCACCGCTCGCGGCATTTCCGGCGCGTGCCGCATGTACTCCTCCACGGTGAGCTCGTGCGCAGCTTCGCGCGGCGTGAATCGCTCGACGAGCTGACGATGAAATGCGCGCACGCTGACCGGATCGCAGAGCGCCGTCACACGCGGCCAATCGGCCGCGTTCAGCGCCGCGATGGCTTGCTCAAACACGGCAATGGGCGTCGAAAGATCCATGGTATCATCACGCATGTGCTGGTCCAGTGTTGAACGGTGCATCGCGTCGGGCAAACAATGTGAAGAACCGTGCCTTGAGGCGGCCAACGGGATGTTCCCACGAAAGCAGATAGTCTCTTACCTCCGCATCGTCGCAAATGGAATGTTCCGCACGCGAGCAGCGCTACCGTATCCGCAACGACACACTCAACCGCTGCGTCGTCACGCGCCCGCCGTTGTACTGCAGCGCCGCGGTGGGCGCCGCAATCACTCCGCCAGCGTTTGGCGTGGTTAGCGCGACGTCCTCTCCACACATCGGGCACGGAATGCACTCGCCTCCACCACCGCAAGTAAAGCTCAGCGAATAGCGCACCTCAAAACCGGGACTGCGCACCTTGAAGCCGATGCTCGGCGTCCATTCCATCCAGTGTTCACGCTGCACACGACTGTTGGTGCTGATCAAATCAGTCTGCGCCAGGCGATAACGAATGGAATAGAGCGACAGACCGTACTGCAAGCCGAAGTGCGTCGACGAATCGTTGGCCTGCTTCATGTGCTCGGCGCCGAAGCGCAGTTCTGAATTCGAGAAGCGGAAGCGGTTGTCGACAGTATGTGCGCCCTTCATAATCGCGGCGCCCGTTGCCGACACGGTGTCGCGCATGGCTTCGGCCCACGTGGTGCTGTACATCGGCTCAAGCACCACATCAAATCCGAACACGGCATTGCTCAACACGCGCGACATGCCAAGTCCGGCGTTGTACGCCCACGTCTGTCCGGGGTCGTGCGGCACGGTGAAGACGTTGTTGATGCGGTAGTCGGGAATGGTGGGATGCGACAGGCGATTGACGGTGCCGAGCACACCAAGTGTCCATCCGTCCGACCCGATCGGACGCGAGTATTCGGAGTGCGCGCCCCAGGTGGTGGTGTGATCGCGATAGCTCTCACTCCGCTCGCTGAATCTGGTGATGCCACCCGCGCCCGAATACTGGACAAACGCGGGATAATGCACGTCGTGCGCCATGTCGAAGTTGCTGCGCAGCAACAGCGCTTCAAACTTCTGGCCATCCTTCCACCGTCGCGTGAGTCCAATGCGTGCATCAGACGCGCTGCCATCTTGCGTGATGCGATCGGCGCCGCTGTAGAGTTGATCGATGCCTTGTTCGGCTTCGAGTGTCGCCGAGTAGACGGAGGCGCCGAGCGAGTAGCCGTCGCCGAACTGCCGGGCGACGATGGCGCTCAGGTATTGATTGGACGCGGTGCGCTCGCTAGTTGGTGCATTCCATAACAAGCGGGTGCGATCGAGCTGCTGCAACGCAAAAATGCCACCAAACGACCACGCGCCAGTGGTGAAGATGCCGCTGATAGGGAGCGTCTTCGCTCCGCCGCGGTCGTTGGATTGATTGAGCAACACCGGCGCGACGGAGAGCACGCCGTTCCTGAGTCGCGTGGCCTTGGCGGGATTGACGAACGGATCGAGTAACGCATCGTCTACCGCAATGCGCACGTTGCCCATCGCGGCGCGATCGGAGGGGACGATGTCGAACTGTTGCCCCATTTGCACAGGGACGGTACGCGGTGAGATTTGCTGCGCTCTTAACGTGCTCGCGGTGGCGACGCCGCACATCATCGAGGCGGTCAGAGCGACGGCAAGCTGCGTGTCACGCGTACGACGGGCCGGACAAAGCAGTGGCATAGGCGATTCCCTGGTATTGGTCGAGCAATGCAGCGCGTCACGGGATGTGGCGCGGCTGTGCTCGACAGAGGTAAAACCGACGGGGTACTACAGCCGTCACTTGCGCGGCGCTCGTGCCGTGCTCAGCTGTGTTATGCGGTCGGTCGCTTTCTCGCGCGGACCCAGCGCGAAGCGCGACGGCGCATATCCGAACCAAGTCCGTCGGAGAGGTTGTCATCTCCGATGACCAGAACATCGTACGGCACGTTCGTCGGGAACTCTTCATCAAAACGATTGCTTAGAGATTGAATCGTACAGTGCAAACGCGCGAGACCGACGAGCCTAGCCGGCTCGGCCAGGCCGTGCAATATTTGCCCCCAATAATGAATCTGCTTCACCGACTGTACTCGTTCCGGAGAGATCAAATGAATCTGAATCACGTAGGTCGATGCGGCGCATTCGCCTCGCTGCTATACGTCGCCGCAATTGGCAACGTACGCGCGCAAGGGATTATCCCGCTGAGCGTCAGACGAGATGGCGCGACGAAATCGACCGGCAAGTCATCGGACACCCGTCGGGCGGTCGTGAACTTCGGTCTCGTGAAATCGGTCGTGGATCAGCTCAAGATGAACGGTGACGACCGACGCCTCTTGGCTGACGAGATTATCGCGCAGCTCGGCGACTACGGAAAGACAATCGACAGCGTCGCCAAGCGAATCCGCGCGCGTGGAGGTGCCGACTCTGCGAGCGCGCAGCACTTCGCCCAACTACTTATTGGCGCTCGATCCGACACGCTGGAGAACGCGACCAAATGGCTCGCCTCGACGTCAGCGGCGGGCACGTCGGACCGGTTGTACACCAACGTCGAGGTATTTCGATATCAGAGTGGAAGCTTCTCTCTGCGTGCCGTAACCGCGCTGGCCGTTTCTGATGCTGCCGCGACTACTCCCTCAACGCAAACGACTGACGACGCGACCTCATTTAGAACCGGTACCAAGCGACTACTTGCTGCTCTGCAAGATGGAGGTCCATTTGCTTTTCACGGGTTGTATGAGAAGGAGAAGATCCACTCGGAGCGAAGGTCATCACTTTTCGGCCTGGCGTTGACGCTCGCAAAATCCGGAACCGTCGACGCCTCAGGTGGTCCGGTGCTCGGCATTGACAGCGAGCTCCGCCTGGTGGGACATGCACCTCAGTCAATTGAGAATCGAGATCCGGAGAGTATCGCTCTTCGCTTGCGAGTCGGTTATCGCAATAGCAGTGAACGCATCGTATCAGAAATTCGCACCCGTAACCTGACGTATCTGCAACTGGTCGGAGAAGGGCGGCCAGCCGGCTCAAAAGTTCCGATTGGATTTGCCGCGAATTTGATCTATCCAAAATCGTTGCGCCCCTATGCCGTTTCCTTCCAAATCTTCGGCACGGCGGGATTCGGCCAATGAATCGATACGTAGCGATATACGGTGGGGCGCGATTCCAGTCGCGAGTCTGGTGTGCGCTGGTGGTTCTGAGCGCAGTCGGCGCAGTTCCGCTATCGGCACAGGCACCGTCGCAACCAAGTGCACTCTTCGGTGCGCTACCGTTCCCTAACCCGGATGTACTGAACGAGTTTGGTGTAGTGCTGGATCGATTCACCGACTCGACAAAGCGGTCGGATTGGCAGGACTACCTGAACGTTCCTCAAGCCTGCAAGGATTATGGAAAGGGAACGGGAAAGACGTGTCGCTATGCGCTCGACCGCGTCATCGGATTCAGCAGCATCTACGGGTCGTTCAGCAAGCGAATTCGTTCAATGCACGGCGTAGCACGAGTCATGCCTCTCCTCGGGTACACAGGAAACGAGCCCACCCAGTTCTTCCAGAACAATTTTTTGCACAACCGCGCGAGCTACGACAAGGTCGACTGGAGTCCTGGGAAGGTGTTTAAGAGCGTTCAAGCCTCGCTCGGCGCCGACTTCAACACTTGGATTGATCGGCGCGCGCAATTTGATACGCGCAAAACCAAGTTTGCGCTCACGCTGCCCGCGTTCATCGGAATCGGAGGGACTGTTGGTACGATTGCGAACGACGCGTACATCCAACTCGGGGTGCGCGACGCCGAATTTTCCGTCGCGGATTGTCCGATCTTCAGCGTATCAGGCATGGTGCGAAGCGCGTTTCTAGTCAGACCGGGTTTTGTCATCGCGGAACGGCGAGGAGCTGACGACCAGACGATGGGTTCGCATTCGGTATACCCAAGCGGGACGATCGGTCGGACGTACTCCGTCTCGGCGGTAGCGCTGAAATTGCGCTTCGACCGAATCGCGCCTCTCCACGGCTTGATGCCGGCCCTCGAAATTGGCAATTCCTGGTCGTCCTTCTTTGTGCTGCGCGACCCAAATCGCCTCGCGCTGTACGAACGGGGACGACAGGACCTCGCGAACGAGCACTTCAATACGATTGCGGCGACGTGGGTCAATGGCGACTTCGGCATCGAAACTTGGAACGACGCGGCGGGCAACAAAGATCAAGGGCCGTCATACGGGGCGCGGATGTTCGTTCGCTGGCGTCCGGAGCGTCCATGATGCGCCATTACGTTCGGATGATCGGGGCCGGCGTGATAGCCCTCTGGTGTAATCTTTCGCTCGTCGCCTGCGCCGTACGATATGCGGTCGTGGAGCCTGAATCGGCGCACGCCAGACTCGGATCGCCTGTCTGGATCCAGATCAACAACGAGACCACCCCACGGCCCGGCGATCCTATCGCGCTTCGCGTCCACGTCTCCGCACCGCGGGATAGTGCGCTTCTTGTGCTTCTGAACCCGCACGCCGTGACTCCCGACACGCTGCCGCTGACGACACGAGAGTTGGAGAAATGGATGGAGCGACGTCGGAAGGTTGGGGGAACGGTTGAGGGTCTGACGTCTTCCGCGTGCAACGACGTCAAGTCCACTCCACTGTTGATCACCGTGTGCGCGCCGGATAACCACACCCATTTTTCCTCGTCCGTTGCGCTGGCCACGCTTCGAATGAAGTCTCGATGGAATCCGTTCGGAATCAACGAACCGGAAAAGCTGATCATCGATACGCTGCGCACCTACGTGCTAATTCGCCCGGGACGTGACACGACGTTTCACGTTGCCGTGATCATCGACGATCCTGCGATGGACTATCAACTCAGCCGCTATGGCCTCGACGTGCGCTGGGTGACATTTGTGCCCGATCGCGGGTGGGAGACGACGATTCGCGAACGTCGGCAGTATGAGCGACTAGGATTCAATCGCATCAACTACTGGGGAGCCATTGGATGGGTCGGCCTCGCCGCCGGCGTGATTTGGTCGGCAACGCTTCGTTGAATCGCAACGTGATAGTCTCGATAATCGAACCACGCACATCAATCGGAGGATGCGCATGTCCGCACCTATGGACATCGATGCGGTTGGTCCCGTCGCACCGGCTCGCTCAGTCACCGCGGAGTCCACGAACAACTTCATCATCGCGCCCGACGGGAGCCAGCTATTCGGCCTCGTTCAGATAGTTGGCGGCAATGCGCAACCGACCATTCACATGGCACTGGGCGCGGGCGGGCCCGCGCCAAATAATCATCAGTTGAGCACGATCGGCGGTGTACTGCGAATGCCCATTCCTCCAGGCGCAGGCGCGGGTCAGGGGCATCTCGCCCTCGCAGACATGCTCGGAATCGTGTATACCGTGCTCGGGCCGGGCAATACACAAGGCAACGCCGTCGGCTTTGCGGTCACAAAGGAGGGCACGTCGGGCGTACTAGTGACACGATCCGGCTTCAACACGCCGTGGTATGGTGGTCGTCAAATGTCCGAGCACGATGAGAACGTTCTGACTCAACAACTCTCCGCCGCAATCGGTCAGAACTTACGCACGGAGATGCGCGCATAGCCCGACGAGAGCTGCGGAATCAAAGACGAAAGGCGTTCTGGCACTTTCAGTGCACGAGATTCGAAGTGCAATACGACTGGTGCGCGCAACTCATTTCGAACTCGGCCGGCCCATAGAGACCATGGCATCCAACGCGTGGCGACCCACGTACCGTCCGTTCACGAACACGCCTCGAACGCGGCGCGTGTTACGAATATCCAACAGCGGATCGGCCTCGAGCAGCACCAGATCGGCCACCTTTCCCGCAGCAATCGTACCGAGCGAGTCTGTCGCGCCGAGATAGTGAGCGGGATTCAACGTGGCAGTTCGCAGCGCTTCGAACGGCGTGAGCCCGGCCTGAACCAACGCTTCCAGTTCGTCGTGGAGTGAGAATCCTGGCAAGATGCCGCCGGAAGGAGTGTCCGAGCCGGCGAGCAATCCTACTCCTCGGCGTTGCATCTCGCGGACGATTCGGCGCGCACCGAGCTCGGTTGTCTTGGCGTCTCCAATCGCAGGCGCGAGCAGCTTGGCAATCATCGTTCGTTCCGCACGCAGGCCGGGGAAATAGCGGAGACTGGAATCGCGCTGATAGGAGTCGTCGTCGGCGCGAGAAACAACCTGCAACGCCGACAGCGTTGGCGTTTGCCACGTGCGTTGCACCACGAACGTCTGGAGCAGCGGAGCGCACTTGACTGCGGCGTAGGTGTTGGCCGCGCGCCGAGTCATCGCCCACGTTGCCATGAATCGAGCGGAGTCGTTCGCCGGCGATTCGTGTCGAGACTCGATGGCCTTCCACTGCGATCGCAGCACTCGCTCGTCGCTGGAGCAGGCCTCGATGACACCTTCGAGATGCTCGATACTTCGTTGACCCGCGAGCGATGCTTCGCGCGCTGAGATATCGCCGAACGGAACGTGTCCGGCGAAAGGCACGCCGCGCTCTCGCGCTCGCGCGGCAATCGCGAGATAGGTATCGCGCGGCAGATAGGAATACACCTTGATCAGATCGGCGCCGGCGTCGACCAGTGAGTCGACCAGCGCCCGTGCTCGCTTGGCGTCGCTCACGGTAATCGCGGCCGGCCACATTGGAGACGGTCCATCGAGCATCGGCGACGAGATGATGAGGCGGGGGCCGACCACGTCGCCGGATGCGATGCGCCGACGCAACGTGCGCAGCGCCGCGAGCGGCGCATCGCTGTGCATGTTACGGATACCCGTGATGCCGTTGGCAATGAGCATCGGAAAATGCGATGGCGAACGCAGGTCCTGCGGGTCGAGCACATGCGTGTGCATGTCCCAGAGACCGGGAATCATGAACAGCGAGCGGCCGTCGACGATCAGCGCATCAGCTGGCGGTCGCGTCGGTCCGCTAACCGCAACGATGCGTGTGCCTTGAATGACGACCGTCTGCGACGGGATCCGCTTGCCGCTCTCCACATCGATGATCGTCACGTTTTCGACGACGGTCTGCCGCGGCACACGCGTCGCGCTCTTGGCCTGGCTTCGCGCGGCGCACGGTAGCGCGAGCGCAATCGCGATGAAAAGTGTCCGACCGATCATTTCATGTCGCGCTAACGCGCACAGCAATCCGAGCCCCCCTCCTGAACCGGCGGACACGGCACCGATCCGTACGAACAGAACACGCAACAATCGCCGGCTTTGGGACGCAGGCGCCTGTGACAGGCGCTGCACTCGTGAAAGAACAGGCACGCGTCGGTGGGCATGCTGAGTCGCTCGACATGACCACAGGCGGGGCAGGTGAGATCGGATTCGAGTTGTATTGGCGGCATTCGCTCGTGATCAGCTCGCACGCCGACCAATCGCGCATAACCACCCTTTGGCGCGATCGGTGTCGACAATCACATCGACATAGCCGCTATTCGACAACAACGCGTCGTGCTCCGGCGCGGTCAGATACTGCGCCCGCAGCAACGCCATCGAAAAGCGAAACGGCAAGTCGAACGAACGACCGCGATACGTCTCGGCGATCAGCACCAGCCGACCACCAGGCTTCAAGACGCGCAGAATCTCGTGCACGTTCGCGGCCAGGTCGGGCCAGTAGTAGTGCGTCTCGACGGCGGTGACAACATCAAACATCGCATCGGCGAACGGGAGCTGCGCCACATTCGCCTGTTCGATGTGCACGCGCCCTTCGCCAATTGCGCGCGCGTTGGTGCTACGCGCCGTCGCGACGCTCTCGGCCGAATAGTCCACGCCGTACACGCGACCTTCGGGTGCCGCCTGCGCCAGTCGCGCGATGGTGCGACCGCCGCCGCAGCCGATATCGAGCAACGTGCCGTTTGGCGGAATCGTGACGTGCTGCAATCCCCACGCGGTGACGCCCCCGTGGCTCCGGTTCATGAGCCACAGAAACAACCGTCCCACGAGTCGCGATGGTTTGCGGCACTGTTGCAGCAAGATCGCCATCAGTACGGCGGCGACGATCCACGAGACGAAAGATTGCGTCATGCCTGAGATATTAGCGCCGGATTCGAGTCGTCGCCGCCGAGGGTAACGGGCCGAGCGCGAGGGAGCGCGGCACCAGGCTACGCTGTTGTCAGTTCCACCTTACGGCATCGAAAAGCCGCACCGCGTGAGCACACGCACCGTGTCGCTGAAACCGGCGCGCGGACGCAAGCCAAGTCGTCCCTGGTTGTAACCCAAAGCCCACCCAACGATCAACTGGCCAACGTTCGATGGCACGCGCAGGAGAGCGATACCGCGCGCGTCGGCCGTTGCGCGAAATTCGCCGCCTCTGGTAGGTCGGAACGACGCGATCGCCCCTTTGAGCGGCTCGAGCTGAACCGATCGCACATACACAACAAGCTCGGCGGAATCGGCTGGCACGGACGTGCTGCGCTGGAGTGACGAATCGATTTGCACGAACGCGCGTTCATTGGCACAGTTCGCGCGATCTGCGGCCGTCGACGTATGTCGCAGGCCGCAGCCGAGCAGCAGGAGCGGCAGTGCGACGAGCGCGCCGAATGCCGGGAAACGACGCCTCAGCATGTGGAGCACGCTGAGTCAGTCCGAAAACAAATATTCATTCGCGTTTGTCTCACCGTGCGGCCGCTTAGCGAATACGCGTCTGCGTCCAGATCGCCGTCGGATCGCGCCCCACCAGTTGCGCACGATAGGTCTTGGTCACCACCGACGCATCCCGCCCTTGTCGATTCAGCATGTTGACCATCAAGAGCTCGGACACCAGCGGCAGGTCGTCTTCCTGACTCGTGATTTCCACCGGACCGGCCGGCGGAATTGTTACTGGGCGATAGCGATCGGCCGCGTCGATTTCCCTCACGAGCGTTCGTCCGTCGGGCGAGAAGATGAACGCTCGCTCGCCGCCGACAGTACGCGGTGCCTGCGTCATCACGAGACCGAGCGGGATCAGCCAGACTTCGATACTGTCGCCGTCGGTGCGCATGGAGAACGGCGCAAACTGTCGATTGGCGCGTTCGAACAATGGGTATCCTTTCGTGAGCCCCGCATCGGCGGCCCGCTCCTCCGCGAGGATGGCGAGCGTATCGACGGCCGCCGTATCGCGCGTCATTGTCGACAGATCAACAACACGAAGCTTGCTCGCTTTGGTGAAGGCGCTGTCGGGCTCAAAGAACACTCCGAACGCGCGACCGTTGCGACGGAGACACATGCCGTTCGAACCGAGTGACTCGACGGGACCAAACGCACCGCGCGCCCGCGCCTGCGCGCTCGAGATGGCACAACCGACGGCGGCAATCAGTGATCGCGAGGTGCGATCAAGGCGGTCGAAGGCGACGCTTCGCTGCGACTCGGCGCGGGACGACTGCGCGCGCGACTCAAAAGGAAAGGCCAACGTCAGGGCAGTAATTGCTGACCAAGTGACGACGCGGAGCTTCAGACGGACCATTGGAGAGACAGCCTTGTCTAAGGAGGAATGGCCCAGCGCTCAACCGGTGCGTTGGTCAATTCGGCGTGCGACGGAAGATCTCAATCTGCTTCATATTTCCCGGACCGCGAGGGACCCAGCCGCGCGGCTCACGCGTCACGCGCATTGTCCCGTCGGGGAGCAACTCGCCTTTGAGCACGAGCAGGGCGGCGATGCCGCGAAACCACTCGAGGCCCCACTCGAGTTGGCCGTCTTTCGTCACTTGGATCACCGTGCGGTCGTCGTCGTCGTACGAGCTGCCGTCGAGATGCATGCGGCTGTGCACCACAATCGTATCGCCCGACGCCCGCACATCAATCGTGTGGGCGGTGGAATCGCGGGCGAGTACCCAGTGTCCGATGAACGGCGCCGCCGTGCGCGGTGTGGGGCGCGTAGCGGGAATCACGAGCGGAATAAGCTCCGGCGGTGCCGGGTGACCGCGCTCCTCGGCCAGCAGCGCGCGAAGATCGCGACTCTCGGCCGACACGCCAAACGCTTTCTCCATGCGCGACAGCGAACGCTCGGCATCGTCGAAATCGCGCGCGTGAATAGACATGCGCGTCGACGACGCGAACGCAAACTCGGGAATCGGAACCGGATAGCCGACGCGCGCCGCGAGGGAGTCATAGCGATCGAGCATGGCGACGGGCCGCGTACCCGGACGCCACGCCGACGGACGAAAGTCTTCGAACATCGTGCGCATGGCCAGCAGCAGTCCGGCAGGCGGCATGCTGGTGTGGGTTTCCGCTTTGGTTTCGAGATGACGCACCATCGGAATGGTGCCGCCCCAGTGTGTCGTGTCGAGTCCTGAATTCGGCGTGTTCACAAGCATCACACGAGCACGTCGAGCGGCGGGCGTACGCAAAGCGGCGCGCGCATCGCCGTATGTCTTGCCGTCGTTCCACCACGTGGACGGTTCCATCGCGACATACCCAGTGAACAACTCCGGCCGTTTGGCAATCGCGTGGAGCACCAGGAGCCCGCTGAGCGAATGTCCGACCAACACGCGCATAGGCGCCGTGCGATACTGCTTTTCAAGCTGCGGCACGAGCTCGTCGCCGAGAAAGCCGAGGAAGGCGTCGGCACCGCCGGAGGCGCCAACTTCGGAGGGCGGCGTGTATCCCGCCGTCGCCGCGGGTGTCATATCGCGCGAACGGTGCGCGTTGCGCACGCTCACCACGATGGTGCGTGGCATCATCGAAGATGCCGCGTAAAATCGGGTGATCGCTGCCGTTGGTTCACGCAACGATTCGCCGTCGAGCACGATGATCAGCGGGTAACGCTCGCTGCTCGTGGTGTAATCACTCGGCAGCGATACATCGTACGTGCGTGTTTCGCCAAGTCGCGTGGACACGATCTGATACGATCGACCACTCTCGATGGGCGTACCGGAGGCGCTCTGTGCCAGCGCGCTTTGTGCCGATGAGCGCTGTGCGCTGAAGACGGTGGCGGCGAGCGCGACGGCGACACCGAAGCGAAATCTCCGACGAATGATGTGGCGGCGGATCGCGGGCATGCTTGGGCTCACAGGCGTTGAAGGGAGAGCGCGTCGATCACGCATGGAATGTGCGCACGCAGATCCATTCGCGCACTTCGTCTGGGAACGCTATAATTCCACTCGTCCCACTCCTCCCGAGGTGTCCGTTGATGCACCGTCGCTGGTTTGCTCCTGCACTGGCCATCGCGATCACGCTGTCGCACAACGTCGTCGGCGCGCAACGCGCGGGCGCACGCGCATCGAGTTCGGCAGTCGCGCCGCGGCCCAACGTGGTGCTGATGTTCGCGGACAATGTTGGCTGGGGAGAAATTGGCGCATACGGTAGCGTGCGTGGCGTGCCGACGCCGAACATCGACAGCATTGCGGCGCAGGGCATGCGACTCGACAACTTCAACGTCGAGTTCTCGTGTACGGTATCACGCGCGGCACTGATGACGGGGCGGTACGCCGTACGCTCGGGCGCGGCGCAACCGACGGGCATCACCCTCTGGGAGACTACACTCGCCGAAGGACTCAAATCGGTGGGCTACAACACCGCGCTCTTTGGCAAGTGGCACTTAGGTGGCTCGAACTGGATCGATCATCGCACGCCAATCGATCAGGGCTTTGACGAATGGTACGGCATTCCCAACACGAGTAACGAAGCGCTGTGGGCAAAGTCGCCGTCACTCGCTCCGACGCCCAAGGATACGTCGTGGATCTGGGAACAGCGCGTTGGCAGTGCGCCACGCAAGGCGAAGCAGTTTGACGTGCCTGCTCGTGCACTGCTCGATCGTGAAGCCGCCGAGAAAAGCGTCGATTTCATGGGGCGCAGCGTGAAGGCGGGGAAACCGTTCTTTCTCTATTACCCCATCACGCAAGCACACTTTCCTGCGGTCGCGCACCCCGATTTCGAAGGCAAGACTGGCGCCGGTGATGTAGGCGACGCAATTGCCGATATCGACTACAACGTGGGTCTCGTGTTGGCGTCGCTCAAGAAAATGGGCATCGACAAGAACACGATTGTCCTCTGGTGCACCGATAACGGACCGGAAGCGCGTCGTCCATGGCGCGGTACCTCAGGCCCGTGGCGCGGCTTCTACAACACGGTGATGGAAGGCGGTATTCGTACGCCGTGCGTTGTGCGCTGGCCGTCGCGTATTCCGCGTGGGCAGAAGTCGAACGCGATGGTGAGTGAGATGGACATTTTTCCCACCATAGCAGCGGCCGTTGGCGCGCCGCAGATCGTGCCGACTGATCGTCCGATCGACGGTATGAACATCTTGCCGTTCCTTGAGGGAAAGCGGAAAGAGAGTGGCCGTGAGAGTTTGTTGCTGTTCACCGGCACCCAGGTGCGCGCGGCGAAGTGGAAAGACTGGAAGCTGCATTACGCGTACCAGCCCGAGCCACGCGTCACCGAAGCGCCGCTCATGCGGCTGTTCAATTTGCGCGCCGATCCGCGCGAAGAATCCGACGTGAAAGACGTGAATCCGTGGGCGATCGGGACGTTCGATCAGTTGGTGGCGACGTACTCAGCAAGTGCCGCACAGTATCCGAACGTGCCCGTTGGTGCGAAGGATCCATACTCGCCTTCGCGACGCTAAGCGCCCGCGGCGCGTTAGAACGTTCGAACGTTCGAACGTTAGAACGTTAGAGCGTTTCAGCGTTTACGCACGTACACCGACTGTACGGTGTTGGTCGGTGCGCCGGCCAAGCCCACGCGCGTGGTGGTAATGCGCAGTGAATCGCCGCCGACTACGCGGAGCGCGCGTTTCACTTCGGCCATGGTGCCGGTGGGCGCCACTTCTTTCGGCACGGCTTGCCTGGTGGAGATGACCAGGGTGTCGCCACGCCATTCGGCGCGGCTCTCCAGACGCGTAACGCCGGGGCCCAGTGTGACCTCGTTTATGACGTCGCGACCGTCGAGCGCGAACTCGTAGTGCAACGGTGCCATGAGGTCGTAGCTGCTGAAGAAGTCGTACTCCAGAACCAATCGATCAGCGCGATGTGAAAACGTGATCGCGCTTCCCCATCCGCTTCCCATGTCACCGACGGCGAACGCCGCGTCGCCGCTCGCTGCGACGACCGTTGTTCGATTCGACGCGGCACCGGCGCCAACTAGCGTCCACGTGCCATCGAGTGACGGACGCGTTTGTGCCAGAGCCTGCGCAAACGGCATGAACGCCACGGCGAGCAGCGACGCGAGATTGGGACGAAAAATGGTCATGGCGATAACGTGCGACGACTCGCCTGTCGGTGGCAAGGGTATGACGGACGCTCGTCACGCCCGGCCGAATTTGCTGGACAGGGAATCAAGGATCGTGGCAAGCACAAGCGTGCCGCATTAAGAGCGTGAGAAGTTCTCGCGTCCGACGTATCAGGCTTGACGCACAGCGCGCAATGTCGATGGCGACTCCGAGCGCAGTGCACACGGTACAGTCCATTGCGCGATCCCGTCGGAGCCCGCGCTGTCGCAAGCTGCCGTATGGTGGCTGCGGGTCATCGACACTTTTCGAGGGAGTTGTCATGCGTACTCCGATTGGAACACTCACCTTCGCTGCGGCGGTGTCCGTCGGCGCGATTATAGCGGGGTGCACGGCGGATCATGCGGTTGCACCAACGGCCGACGCGTCGCTCGCGCGCGCGGGCTACAACGATCCCGGCGCGCACCGTCAGTACGGCACGCCGGTGAAAGTAGGGAATGGCATGGCGCGCACGTACGTTGTGCTGGATAGCAAGGCGGAGGGTGCACCCCTTGAAGTAGGAATCGCACTCGACGCAACGGTGATGCAGGGACTGCCTGATGACACCGACGAGCATTCGTACGAATTGCCGATGCCTGCGCAGGGGCCGGCACCGTATCAGTTCGCCGAGCTCGATTGGAATCCACAGGGGCATCCGCCCGCCGGCGTGTACACGGTTCCGCATTTTGATTTTCACTTCTACGCGATGCCGAAGGCGGAGTGGAACGCGATCGATCCGATCACGAATCCGAATTTTGGCCCGCAGGCGAACAACATCCCGACTGGCGCCTACGTGCCGCCGTTTTACGGCGTGCTGAAGCCGCCGTTCCTGACGCCCGCCGATGTTGCGGTTCCGCGCATGGGCGTGCACTGGGTCAACTTCACGTCGCCCGAACTGAATGGGCAGCCGTTCACCAAAACGTTCATCTACGGATCGTGGAATGGTCGCTTCACGTTCTACGAGCCGATGATTACGCGGGCGTATCTGCTCACGCAGCCGAATGACGTGGTCACGAACATTCCCGTGCCGGCCGCACGTCCACTCGCGGGATACTATCCATCGGCGTATCGCGTGACGTACGACGCGCAAGCCAAGGAATACCGTATCGCACTGACGTCGCTGAGTTGGAGCGCTGCGGGCGGCGGTTCGCCGGACTGATCGCGCACGAATTCGTATCACTAGCAACCGCCGGGCGTCGAGCGACGTCCGGCGGTTCTGTATAGTGCGTCCGCGCGACGCGCGATGACGCGAGCACGGCGATCGTTCACGTCAAATTTCCGAGAGCAACCGCGCCGCAACACTTGCTCCATCGCGCGCGATCTGCGGTGCCAACAGTGCGGCGCGCGTCACGATCTCCGGCTGTCGTGCTTCGTCGAGCGCCGCCGCCAATCGCTGCGCCGACAGTTCCGTTGGAGGTACACACGCGCCGATGCCCAGCGCAGTGACGCGAGCGCCCCAGTACGGCTGATCACCGAACATCGGCACGATCAACTGCGGCGCTCCAGCGCAAGCCGCCGAGTGCGTCGTGCCCGCGCCGCCGTGATGCACGACCACCGCCACACGCCTGAATAGCGCGCCGTGATTGACGTCATCCACTTCGATGCCGTCCGAACCACCATCAGTCAACGCTAGCCCTCCCCACCCTCGCGAAACGATGAAGCGAAGTCCCGCAGCACGCGCGGCGTCGATGAGCACGCGATTTGTGCCCTCCGCCACGGGCATGCTGCCGAATCCGAGGTAGACTGTCGGCGCGGCCGCGTCGAGAAACTGATCGAGCTCGCTCGGCAGCGGTCGGTCGTCCTCGAGCATCCACGCGCCCGTTTGACGCACGCTCGGCTCGATCGCAGACGACAGCGGCGACAACACCGGGTCGCTCGCGAGCCATGGATGATCGGTCACGACGTACCGCAGTACGTCGTCGATTGGCGACAACCCCACTCGAGCGCGATTCGCGTTCACGCGATCACGTGCGCGTTCGTTCCACGCGCGAGTGTTCTCCTCCGATGGCAAAGCGGTTGGCGCGTACAGTGCGTTCACGTATCGCACGCCCAGCAACTTGGCCACTGATGGCGCCGCATACTGATGCGCATTGGCGCCGACGATCACGTCGCAGTGCTTCGCCGCGCGGAGTACCGTGTCAAACTGGTTCGCGATGAGATCAGGAATAGGCTTCGCTGGCTCACCGGCTTTCGGTGCGCGCATTTCGATGCCGACCGACGTTGCCTCAAAGCCGAGCTTCACGGCCGATGCGGCGAAATTCGGGGGAACGCAGAGATGCACATTGTGTCCGAGTGCTCGCGCGGCGAGCGCGAGCGCAAAAACCGGCTGCACGTCACCTCGCGTTCCGACAACGGAGAGCAGCACGCGCATGAGAGATCCTCCGAGTAACTCTTTCGAGTAGTGCAACGTACAGGGAAGCGCCTATTCTGCGCGGGCCCGCCCACCTTGTGGCAAGTCCCCCGTCCCTTTACATCTTGGTAGTGGGACGGCGGCTCACGCGGGCGTTTACCTTCTGACTTCGAACGCGTGAACTCCCCACTGCGGCGCGTGGCGCTCTTTCTGATCGCCTACCTGGTAATTCTTCTCGCGGCGTCCGTGCCCAAAGGGATGGCGCCACCGCGATACGCCGACCTCGTCTGGGGCACTACGGCGTCGCTCGCGTTCGTTGGCCTTACGCGCTTCCTGCTCGCCCGTGAGGCGCGCTCACCGCGCGACGTCGGCATCGCACTCGATTTTCAAAGTCTGCGGCACTTGCTCATCGGCCTCGCGATTGGCGCCGCCGTCTATGGTGCGACACTCGCCGTCAACTCACTTGCGCTCGGGCCTCTGACGTTCACGACGCCAACCTGGCCCAGTGCGTCGATGTGGGTGTTGATGCTCGCGTCGTATCTCGCGCTCTCGTGCATGGAGGAATTGGGCTTTCGCGCCTACGCGCTACGCACACTCGCGCCGTCAATCGGCGCATGGCCAGCGCAACTTGTGATTGCGGTGGCCTTCGCCGCTTCGCACTTGCTGTTCGGCTGGTCGTGGCTCACCGTGGTACTCGGCGTGCTGCCGAGCGCGTTGCTCTTTGGAATCGTGGCGCTACGCTCGGGTGGGGTAGCGATGCCGATTGGCGTACACGCAGCGCTCAACATCGCCCAGTGGCTCGTGGGCGCCAAGGATGTTCGTGGAGTGTGGATTCTATCCGCGGATCCTGCACATACGGCTCGACTTTCCGCCTACGCGCCGTTCGTCGGTCTGGCGGTGACGTTGTTGGCGGTCGCTATCGTTGCTCGCCGGCGCCCGGCGAATTGGGAAGCCTCGTAGGCGCGGGTTGATTACTGCCGCGAATACTGTCCAGTTCATCGCCGGCGAAACCGAGTTGTTGCAGGATGTTCAGGATGAAGTCGGTTTTGCCGGCGATATAACTATCCATGTCGTTTGGATATTGCGCCGCGAGCGAGGTCTTCAACGCACCGTATTCGAGCGCGGCGTTTGCGTTGGCGCGCAGGTAGTCGCGCAGGCCAAGGTGATTGCGCAAACTCACGCTGTTGCGCGGACTCGCATACAGATGATGCGCGGGCAAATCTGAAGACGACTTGAATGCTTCGCGGCCGCTCACGCCCAGATCACCGCGATGCGCGTATCCGATCTTAGCCAGCGCCTTCACGACGAACGGAATATCGCGCGGCGATGCGACGACAATGCACGCGTCGATGACGGGCTTGGCGCGGAGGCCCGGCACCGCCGTACTGCCCACGTGCTCGAGCCGCAGCGATGCGTGTTGGACGGCAGGCCAGACGTGCGCGTAGATCGAGTCGAACATGCGCGGCCACTCCGGATTGTAGGCAACGACTTCAACGCGTGGCATTGGTTACCGTTGTCAGGGCCGCAAGGGAAAGCTGTGTTTGCGCGCGCATACTTATCGTAATGCAAAGAGCAGTTCAACGATTTCATTGTGCGTCGCGTCGGCCGTGGCCTCCGTTTCCGCAGCCGATTGAAAGCCACACTTTTCCAGCACGCGAATTGAGCCCACATTGTGCTTCACCACGTGGGCGTAGAGCGGACGCTCGACGATACGCTCAACGAAGGCGCGCAGTGCCTGCGTGGCCACCCCGTGACCCCAGTATTCCTGGCCGATCCAGTAGCCAACGTATCGCGCGCCATCGAGCTGCCAACTGCCAATGTGGCCCGCAACGTCGCCATCGACGAGGATAGTCTGCGTGATGGCGTCCGGATTGCCGAGAATGTTTCGCTCCCAGTGCGCGTCGAATGCGACGCGATCGCGTGCCGGGAACGCCGCCATTCGGTTGGCCTCCGCATCACACTGGTGCTCAAAGAACACCGCGAGATCGTTCGGGTCGACGCTACGCAGGCGAACGCGGATGGTCATGGCATGCTCACCGGAGCAAAAGCGGATCGGTACTCGATACTAGTAGGCGGCCGCCAACCCATCACGCCGCGAATCCGAGGCCGCAATATACCCACGCGATTTTCGTTCAATTGCCTGTCCGCCACCGAAAACCAGTCCGCCGTTCGAACCAGTGAAAATGGTCTGCGCAGTCTCCAACAGCGGATTCTGCGGAGCATGTCCCATGGCGCGCAGCGCATCGACGACGCGCGAGGGTATCGCATGCTCAAAGCTGACGCGGTTGTCGCTCCAATGACGAAACCGAGGGGCATCGAGCGCCTGCTGCACATCCATGCCGAAGACCAACATGTTAAGCAGCACTTGCACGTGGGCTTGTGGCTGCTGTGGACCGCCTACAATACCGTAACTCAGCCATGGCTCATCTCCACCATCAGCCGTCGTGCGAGTAACGAAACCGGGAATGATCGTGTGGAATGGCAGTCTCCCGGGGCCAACACTATTCACACGCCCTAGCTCGTATGAAAAGCCGACGCCGCGATTGTGCAAGGCGAAACCTGTACCGGGAACAACCACGCCGGAGCCAAAGCCACCGCCCAAGCTTGAGATGAACGAGATCATATTGCCATCTCGATCTGCGACGGTCAGGTAGGTTGTCTTGCCGCTCGTGAGCGACGGATCTGGTGAGACATGTGTGAGCGCGCGATCCGTACGGATCTGTGCGCGCCGCTTCGCGATGAAGTCGTCGTCGAGAAGCCGCTTTGGATTGAACGTCATAGCCTGCGGATCGCCAACCACTTGCTCGAGATCCGCATACGCAAGCTTCTTCGCTTCAATCAGATGATGGAGATACGCGGGTGAGTTGTGCCCCATTGCCGCCAGATCGTACGGTTCGAGAATGCGGAGCATTTCGAGCGCGGCGATGCCTTGCCCATTCGGCGGAAGCTCCCAAATCTGATATTGCTTGAATCGCACGGCGAGGGGCTGCACCCATTCGGCTTTGTGGTGCTCGAAATCCGCGGTCGTGAGAAAGCCGCCCAGTCGTTGCACATGGTTGGCGATGCGCCGACCCAACTCTCCGCCGTAGAGCGCAGCCGGACCATCACGCGCAATCGTTCGCAGGGTTGCCGCGTAGTCGGGATTCGCAAACCACTCGCCGGCGGCAGGCGCGCGCCTGCCGTCCTTCAGAAACGTTCGTGTCGCGCTCGAGTCTTCCTTCAACAGGCCTGCAAACACTTCCCACTCCGCGGCGCCTCCGGCCGCCAGAGGAAAACCGTCCTCGGCCAATTTGATAGCCGGAGCGAGTGCGTCGGCCAACGTGATTGTTCCGTGGTCTTTAAGCAGCGCTGCCCAACCCGATACCGCGCCGGGGATGGTGATGGTCTTCGGGCCGTCGCCCGGAATGCGTCCGACGCTACGTAACGCGTCGCGCGTCATGAGCGAGCCGGATCTGCCGCTCGCGTTGAGACCGATGAGACGCTTTTCCTTTGCCGACCAGTAAATCGCGAAGAGGTCGCCACCCGGGCCGGACATATACGGCTCGACGACGCTCAACACTGCCGCTGCCGTAACTGCGGCATCCACCGCATTTCCGCCGCGCTGCAGCACGGCGAGCCCCGCCTGACTTGCGAGCGGGTGGCTGGTGGCCACTGCACCGTGGGGCGCGTAGACTGCGCGCGCCGTGTATTGCTCGAGCGGCGGACCAAGCGCGCTGCGAAAACTGATTCCGGCAACCACGGCCGCAGTTGCTGTAACGACCAGAATCAACAGGGTCCAACGAATGACGCGTTTCATCGAATCAAGTGCTTTACGGGGGCGTCGCAGACGGACGATCGGCGTGGCATTGCCGCGCTCGGAATTACGGCCCTGCCCCTGATTTGTGTCAGCCGACGCGCCGCACCGCCCTGCGCGGTTCAACCAGGATCATTCTTTCAACAATGCGATGCGCGAGCGAGCGTCGACTCGCGACGACCACACGGCCGCGGCAAAATTTCCCAATACCACGCCACTGAGCGCGGCACACGGCAATCTTAGAACAATCGACCCAAGCCCGCCGCCAAACGCGAGGCCGGAAATCATCCAGAGCGGATAGACGAGCCACATGTGTCGAAGGTGCCGATGCGGTCCAATTGCACCCGAAGCGGTCAGCTCGAATTCGAGTAGCGCCAGTGTTGTCGGGAAAGTGAGCAGTGCAAGCGCAGCCGCCAGTGCACCGAACACTGACCACTCAGCGATCAGCGCCGACCGGTTTGCAAGGAATACGGCGAAGTCGGCGCCAACTCCCACGCTGAGTCCGAGTAAAGCAAGCAGGAGCGGCGAGAAGAGCCAACGCAGCACGTGGTTCTGCGAGAATGTGAAGGACGCAACGCTGGGCTGACGTTACGCCTCGTTATACGCGCGCTCAAGTTCCGCGACGTCGAGCTTGACCATCGTCATCATCGCCGCGGTGACGGCTTTCACTTTCTTGGCGTCCTTGTCGCCCATCAGCTCCATGAAGCGCCGCGGGACGATCTGCCACGAGAGTCCGAAGGGATCTTTGATCCAGCCGCACGCGGTCGGCGTCGCTCCGCCTTTGACGAGCTTATCCCAGTAGTTGTCGACTTCCGCCTGATCGACACAATCGACAAAGAGCGAGAAGCCCTCGGAGAAGCTGAAGTAGTCGCCGCCGTTGTAGCCCATGAACGACTGACCACCGACAACGAATTCGGCGGAAACTACAGGACCGTCTGTCCCGTTACGCGCCACGCGTTTGATTTGCGAGTCCGGAAAGGTGGCGGCATAGAATTCCATGGCCGCTTCGAGCTTGTCGTTGAACATCAGGAACGGCGTGACTTTGGACATCAGCGGGTCTCCTCGTTCGTCGTGAAGAGCGTATCAAGGCGCGTGTAACTGAATTCCATCCCATCGGCCATGCCGGTCGAGACGGCGCCGTCGCGCGCGTCTTTCGACACGAAAGCCATGTTGCACACGAGTGTCGTCACGCCGTTGTGCTCGCTGAGATCGAGCGAGATGAGGCACGGATCGCCAACGGGCATGGCGCCACCGATTGCCGGATCGAGATCGCCCGGATCGAAGTATTGATCGTGCGCCAGCCTCGACGGTGCGTTGACCTCGGTGAAGGTGCCGAAGAATCCAAATTGCTGCCCGTCTTCGCGATTCTTCCACAACCACCGATAGGTACCGCCAACGCGAACGTCCATCTCGCGGACGGGCATGTCCCACCCGTCGTAGCCTTGCCAACGGTGCACGAGATCGGGCTTGGTGTGCGCGTCCCACACCAATTGGCGCGGCGCGTTGAAGGTGCGCGTGACGCGCACTTCGCGATCACTCGGGAACGTGACGTCGGCGGGCTTTGGCATAAATCGTGTTCGTGGTTGTGGTGAGCTGGCGACTAGCGTGCGCGGGGTTTGCGTTTCGACTTCACGGGCTTGCCCTGCAGTTCGTCGAGCAGCGCGTCGAGACGCTGGTAGTTCTGCTCGAAGATCTCGCGGTAACGTTCAATCCAGTCCACGGCTTCCTCCAATCGCGCGGGTTCCAG
This sequence comes from uncultured Gemmatimonadaceae bacterium, assembly GCA_966096095.1. GTDB lineage: Bacteria > Gemmatimonadota > Gemmatimonadetes > Gemmatimonadales > Gemmatimonadaceae > Gemmatimonas. The sequence goes on from CBHTUR010000017.1 coordinate 57,551, forward strand.
GCGACGCGGACGACGCTGTGCGTCGATGTCTACGGCAACAAGACCGGCGCGCTCGAGCACCTTGAGATGCTTGGAGATGGCGGGCTGGCTCATCTCAAACGGGGCGGCGAGCTCTTGCACCGACGCCTCACCGGTGGACAAGCGCGCGAGAATGGCGCGCCGCGTGGGATCGGCGAGTGCCGCGAAGGTCAGGTCGAGTCGGTCGGAGAGTTTCATAGCCGCTTGGTTTAATAGCCTGATGGTTATATACAAGCGCGCAGCGAAACCGTCAAGCGGGCGCAGAATCGTCGGCAGAATCGTCGCTAGGGCGCCGGCGGCACGGTGATCGGTGCGCTCCAGCGAAACGTGCCCCACTCCATCACGAGTGCGCCGTGACGGGTGTCGGATGGCGTCACCGAGATCGTGAACTTCTCCACCGGTGTCTTGGCGACGTCAACGCGCATCGGCGTGCGGCCGAGGTCTTCGCGATAGTCAAAGCCGGTACCCCACTGACCGGTCTCGCGATTCACGATCAGCGTGACGCCCGCATCCGATGGCTTGGTCCACAGCGTGTAGCTCCCCGCCGGCACCGTCAGCGTGCCAACGGTGATCGGCGACGATGTCGTGAATTGCGTGGCCGCGTTCGCTCCGGTACGCCACACTTCATTGAGTTCAATGACGTGGCCCAGCAGCACACGGCCGCGCATCAGCGGTCGTCCGTAGTCGATGGCGAAGGTGGCGCGCCCGATTTGTCCGCGCGCGGTGTCGCGCACGCTCAGTTGGTTCGCACCCTGTCGCTTCTCGGTTGCCGCAAACGCGGCGCCAATGCGCTCCACATCGGGCAACGCGCTCACGCGCTGCACCGACACTTTGTACGTGGTCCGCATTCCCGAGTACTGCTGCAGCCGTCCGATGCTGTCGACTTTCACGTCGCCGCTACCGGACAGCCAGTCGTGTCTGAGTTCAACCGAGTCGGCGGCGCCCAGATGTACAAAGCCGCGATGCAACACAAAGCTCGGACCAACGCTGCGGTCCGGATAATACTGCCGAAACATGACGCTGTCGCCCGCCGCCATCTTCTGGACCTTCGCCTGCGCGAGCGCGAACGCGATCTCCAGTTCGATCACACTGTACATCATGGAAACGTGCGGCACCGCCAATGCGCCCGCCGTGGCAAATGTGCGACTGGTAACGCCGCTACTGTCGCGGATCGCCACGGCTACTGAATCGCGCGTGTACGTGGCCGTCACCACGCGATATCGCTCGCGCGGCGAGGCACCGCTCGGCGTGCGGATCGTCATCTCCATGTGCGCCACGCGACCGTCTGCATCGAGATCGATCACGGTATGACGCTGCCGCACCAACGGAAACCGGTCCACGTCGTCGCTCACCAACGACCGCGCCGAACGCGAAACGCGCTCCACCGACACGGTGTCGTTTCCCAGTCGGGCAACGAAGCCGTATTGTTCCGCCGGACCGCCGGCCGTGCATGCGGCGAACGCACTCACCGCCGCGCCAGTGAGCAGGAGCCGCGTACCGGGCAGGAACGCGGTGAGGGCGCGCCGTAGAATCGTCATGGCCGCCAAGGTAGCGCGCGCGTCAAGCGAGGAGGGACCAACGGTTCGCGGCGCGTGATCGAGGCACACCAGCGTATCTTTTGCGACGTACTGCCCACCCACACTTAAGACCCCACCATGCTCACCACGCCCGCCGAGCGACGACGCGTTCTGGCCGCGAGCGCGATCGGCACCACGATCGAGTGGTACGATTTCTTTATCTACAGCACCTCGGCGGCGCTGGTCTTCAGCTCGCAGTTCTTCTCGGCGCTCGAACCGGCCACGGCGCTGCTGGCCTCATTGGCGACGTTGGGCGTGACCTTTTTCGCCCGTCCGTTCGGGAGCATCGTCAGTGGCCATTTCGGTGACCGACTTGGCCGCAAGGCCATGCTCATCCTCACGCTCGGTGTGATGGGCGCAGCGACCGTTGGTGTGGGATTGTTGCCGACGTACGCGCGCATCGGTGTGTGGGCGCCAATCTTTCTCGTGTTGCTACGCTGTCTGCAAGGATTCAGCGCGGGCGGCGAATGGGCCGGCGCGGCGTTGATGGCGGTCGAGCACGCGCCAGCCGACAAACGCGCCTGGCACGGGTCAGCCTCGCAAATCGGCACACCGTCCGGCTTGCTGCTTGCCAATGGCATGTTTTTGCTCATGGTGTCGCGCACCACGAACGAACAGTTCTTGTCGTGGGGATGGCGCGTTCCGTTCTTGCTCAGCATCGGACTGGTTGCGCTCGGCTTCTACATTCGCAATCGCGTGAGCGAAAGTCCCGCGTTCGAAGAAATGAAAGCGTCGGCGCACGCCTCGCGTGCACCACTCAGCGTACTGCTCGCAAATCACAAGCGCGCAGTGTGCCTCGCCGCCGGCAGCTTTCTCGGCAACACCGTCGTGGGGTACGTGTTCCTGTCGTTCATGCTGTCGTACGGCACCAATACGCTCAAGCTCCCGCGCGAAACGATGCTCGCGGTGGTGATGCTTGGCTCGGCGTGTTGGCTGCTGTCGATCTTGTATGCAGGCTGGATTGGCGATCGCATCGGCGCGCGAAAGACCTTCATCATCGGCTACGGCGCCATGTTGCTCTGGTCGGTGCCGTATATGATGCTGATCGATAGTCGAAGCATCACGAATATCGTGTTCGCTACGCTCGTGCTCACGATGACGCTCGGCCTCTCATATGGCGCGCAATCGGCGTTGTTCGCCGGCCTGTTTCCGACGAACGTGCGCTACAGCGGCGCGTCGCTCGCGTACGCCATTGGCGCGATCCTCGGCGGTGGCTTCGCACCGGTTACCGCGACCTATCTCGTAGCGCGTACGCACACCGGATTGTCGGTGGGCATCTACATGGTGGTCGCGTCGGCGATCAGCCTGATCTCCACACTGCTGATCAAGCCGAGTGACATGGTGGGACTACCGCACGCGGAGACGACCGCGTCGCACTGATCTAGTGTGCGTTTAGGACAATCGAATGGCGCCTACGGGCGCACGTCGAAGCTGATCGAGTCGAGCAGGCCCTGCAGACGAATGTTGTGCACCACGACAAACGTCTTTCCCGGCGCGATCGCTCGTACTTGCCCGGTGAGAGAGTCTACTGTGGCGATCGTGGGGTCCCGCACACTCCAGCGCCAGTACTCGGCGGATTCCGGAGCGGGCGGCGCGCAGCGCGCAGGCTCACCAAACTCCGCCGAGAAGGCGACCGTGGTGCCGGGAGCCACGGTGGTTGCCGACGGGCGAATCACGATGTCGTACGCGCCCGGACAGTTGATCAGGTACGAGCCTTCCTTTTCCGGAACCAGGTTGCATCCGGCAAGCGCAACGGCGCCAAGAATGCCGAGTCTCGCGATCGAAGGGCGCATCATTTGGCTATGGCACCTGAATTTCGCGCATCATCCCCATCTCGACATGAGGCTTCTTCGTCGTCGCGTCGGCTACCAGACAGTATGCGATGTACGAACCCGGTGTCAGATCGACCGGGAGATACGCCACCTCACCAGGTCCAAGTCGCGCCATACCAACGATCGTGGTGGCGACGGTGCTGGGGTCGTCCGCCGTCGCCCACGCTTGCAACGTTGCCCCCTGGTTGAGTCGCGCCAGGCGAAGCTGATGATCTTGCTTCCCCGTGTTCTCAATGCGCAGCAGTTGCGTGCCCGCCGTCCAATGATCGGCGCCGACATACGCAAAGTCGATCAGTTGCACGCTTTGCATGCTTGTCGGCGGTGACGCGAATGCGGTGTCCGCCGCTGTAGCGACGCGCGTGTAGAACGTTCGCGCTTCCCCGGCGCTGGCGTGTCGATGGCCATCGTCGCCACGACGCACGCACGCGAGGACGTACACTCCGGGCGCGAGGTGTACGATGGCATCACCGTGCGCGCCAACCTCCGGACCGCCGAGTGCCACACCGGGGCTCGGTGTCGAGGGTGTCGTATCCAAGGCCGCAATGAACGCCGCGACATCCGATGTCGTTGCGTTCTGCGGCATCCGAAACGCGACGACGATGTGCTCGCCCTCGGTTTCGTCTACGCGCACGCGCGTCCATCCCGGTCGAACGGAATCGGGCGCTGATATCGCACCGTTGCGCACTGTTACGGAGAGATCGACCGTCGGGTCGACTATCGCGTCGGAATTCGCGCCGTCGGAGTTTCGTGCCGCACCACCGCACGCCGCCAACGCTCCAATTGCGGCGAGTAGCATGATTTGGCTCAAGCGTCGTGGCATCAGCGAACCCTAAGACGGACGCTCACTGAGCTTTGCCTCAACGCGGCGCAGTGTTTCGTACAAATCGCGCTGCACTCGGCGTACCTCGCCGAGCGTATGAATGGCCCAGATAAAGAGGCCAACGAATACGACGAGTATCATTACGTCCACTCCGCTCCTCTCGGTACGAGTTCGAGATTGCCAAGACGGTGGCTTGAGAGAAAGGTCGGTGTCCTCGCACTCAATCGCTAGACGCTCTGGTCCCACCCGGCGCACGCTGGCGCCGCAACGCCTCGCGCACCAATTTCGTCGGCGTGTCCACTCTCACTCGCCGTGACTTTCTGCAGGGCGCCGCACTCTCTGCCGCCGCGTTGGGATTTCCCGCGGTGCGACGGCTGCGGGCGCAGCCCACGCCGCCCAATATCGTCGTCATCTTTCTCGACGATTCGGGGTGGGGGGATTTTCCGCCATTCGGCAATCCAGCGTATCCGGCACCGAATGTACGCCAGCTTGCGAGCGAAGGTTGCCGCTACAACAACTTCTACGTTCCGCAGGCCATTTGTTCGGCGTCGCGGGCCGCGCTGTTGAGTGGCTGCTACCCGGGACGTAATCGCGTCTGGGGCGCGCACGGTCCGGGCGCGCGCGGACTTGAGCCCCGATTCAAAATCATTTCCGAAGTACTCAAGCAGCGGCAATACGCCACGGGCGTATTCGGCAAGTGGCACATCGGCGATCAACCCGACACACGTCCGCCTGCGCGCGGCTTCGACGAATCGTGCGGGCTCATGTACTCGAACGATATGTGGGAGCATCACCCGGAGAATCCCGAGTATTGGGGACGCTTTCCGTTGCAGTATTGGGAGAACGGGCGCGTCACCATCGATCGCATGACGCCCGAGCATCAGACGATGCTCACGACGTGGTACACCGAGCACGCGGTGGATTTCATTTCACGGCATCGCACGGCACCGTTCTTCTTGTATGTGCCACACGCAATGCCGCACGTGCCGCTCTTTGTGAGCCAACGCTTTGCAGGCAAGTCGGGTCTCGGGCTGTACGCCGACGTGATGATGGAGATCGACTGGTCGGTCGGCGAAATTCTGCGTGCGCTGCGCGAAACGCATGTGGAAGACAATACGTTGGTGGTGCTCTCGTCGGACAACGGCCCGTGGACGTCGTACGGCAATCACGCGGGCACAACGCCGTTTCGCGAAGCGAAAGGCACGAGCTTCGACGGCGGCACACGCAGCGCATGCGTGATGAAAATGCCGGGACGCATTCGCGCGGGTTCTTCGTCGAATACGATGTTCTCGACGGTCGACCTGCTGCCGACCATTGCGCAGCTCGCTGGCGCGCCGCGTCCAGCCAATGACATCGATGGTCGCAATGTCTGGGATCTGATCATCGGCACGTCGGGAGCCACGAACCCGCACGCGTACTATCCCTTCTCAACCGAGGGTACGTTTGAGGGCGTGATGAGCGGCGACGGACGCTGGAAGCTGCATCTGCCGCACGCGTATCGAACGTTGGTCACCGCTGGGCGAGACGGTGCAGCCGGGAAGTACCGACAAGAGACCATCGGGCGTTCGTTGTTCGATATGCTGAACGATCCGCTTGAAACGACGGACGTGCTGTCGAAGTATCCCGACGTCGCGCGACGCCTGGGTGAATACGCAGAGGAGCATCGCAAGCAGTTTTATCCCAATCAGGCGCCGCGCTGAGGAAGGCAGTCGCGCGGCCCAGTGCGTCTGAGCGCTCTAGGTTTTTCCAACGACGTAGCGCGGAACGTGACGCCCCAACCGTCTGCCGCCCGAACCGTCTGCCGCCCGAACCGTCTGCCGCCCGAACCGTCTGCCGTCTCGAACGTGCGACGTCCCGTGAGCACAGCGCCAATCAGCGTTGTCATCGTAACGACGGGATGCTGAGTATAGCTGTGCTCAACGGGAGGCTACGCGTCAGAAGGGGCGTAAGAGTTCAAACTCCTGCGTTACCCGCGTGGCCGCTGGCGGCGACTGGTACTTGTCGAACCAGCTTCGCAGATAGAGCTGCGTGCGCATGAAGTTGGACGGTGTTGAACTCGTGCCGTGCCACTCGTTGTTGAAGCGCACCATGGCCGTGGGCACTTTGCTGATCTTGAGCGCCTCGTAAAACTCTTCGGTCTGACTGATGGGTGTGCGCAAATCGTTCACACCGGTCATCAGCATCGTGGGCGTGCGCACATTGCCCACGTACATGAGCGGCGAGCGCTTGAGATGCTCGGTTGGATCTTCCCACGGGAACTTGGCAAAGTTGTAGTACCAGCTCGCGCCGTCGGTCGTGCCCACGAAGCTCACCCAGTCAATGACCGGACACATCGACACCGCCGCGGCAAAGCGGTTGGTGTGACCCACGGTCCAGGCGGTTAACACACCGCCGCCGGAACAACCAAACACATACAGACGCTTGCTGTCGATGTAACCGCGATTGATGACGGTATCGACGCCGGCCATCAGATCGTCGAAGTCTTTACCGGGATACGCGTTCTTGATGGCGTTGCCAAACGCCGATCCGTAGCCGGTGGAGCCGCGCGGATTGACGTACAACATCACGTAGCCGTTCGACGCGTGATCCTGTCGAGAGAAATTGAAGCCCACGTTGTACATCGAATGCGGGCCGCCGTGAATTTCGAGCATCAGCGGATACTTCTTGGACGGATCAAAATCGGCGGGCTTTACAATCCAGCCTTGAATCTTGAAGCCGTCGACCGACCGGTACCACACTTCTTCAGTTGTGGCGAGCTTCTTTCCGGCCAGCACGTCGCCGTTCACATCCGTGAGCTGCTTGATGACGGGCGTTCGCACGTCGAACGTAACGATGTCGTTGGGCTTGAGCGAGCTCGTGGCGGTGCCCACCGCCATGAAGTTTTTACCTACATCGCTCATCGTGAGCACGTGCGTGCCTTTGGTCACCACGCGCACGTCTCCCTTAAGCGACACGAAGTAGAGGTTGCGCGAACCTTCGTTTTCAACGTTGAAGTAGAGTCCCGTGCCATCTGGCGACCACAACATGCCGGCCGGCGTGCGATCGAGCTTTTCGGTGAGCGCGTGCGGATTGGAGCCATCCGCGTTCATCACGTAGAGCGCAGCATCTTTCCAAGTGGCGTCGGTGCTGTCGTAGCCGGTATAGGCAATCAGCTTGCCATCGGGCGACGGTACAGGATTGTTGTCCGGTCCTTTGCGATGTGTCAGCGCAGTCACCGCGCCCGTGGTGGCGTCGACGTGATAGATCTCCGACTCACGCCAGGCGTATTCCGCGTTGGCCGTTCGCAACGACGTGAACACAAAGCCTTTACCGTCAGGCATCCACGTTGTGCCGTTGGCGGGCCAATCACCGGTCGTCACCTGATGCGGCGTTCCACCGTCGGCGGGTACGGTGAAGATCTGACGCAATCCGTCTTCAAGAAATCCTTGGCGATCGGCGCGATAACGCAACTTGGTCACCACGCGCGGCGGTTCCGTCCACTTCGCACCACGCGGCGCCGCTGGCATGTTAATGCGCCAATTGTCGGTGCCGCGCACGAGCATACCAAAGGCAAGTGATTTGCCATCGGGCGACCACTCGACGTCACTTGGTGTTTCGGTGAGTCGTGTGATCTGCGTACTCGCGCCTTCGCCATCCATGTAGCGCACCCAAATCTGCGCGCCGCCGGGTTCACCGGTTGCGACATACGAAATGCGTGAGCCATCGGGCGACCACTTGGCGTCTGAACCTTTCACCAACACGCGATTGCGAGTGCCGTCGGCGTTCATGATCCATACCGACGATTCGCGCTTGTCGTTCAGTTTGTCGATCCACGTGCGCGTGTAGATGATCTGCTTGCCGTCGGGCGACAACGCGGGATTGCTCACATCCTCCCAATCCATGTAGTCGGCGAGCGTGAGCTTGTCTTTCATCGACGCGGGCTGCTGCGCAAACGCGCGAGTCGCGAGCAACGAGGACAGAGCAACGATGGCAACGGCCGTGCGATGAACGGCGGGCGGGCTGAGAACGCGCATGGCTACCTCGGCGGGAAAGGAATCATTCGTGCGGCGCCTTCAATGCTCGTGCAAAATTCGGCGGACGGCAACGTAAAGGCGTGCTCAGCGGCACCAGCGGCGGTGACCTTGGTTCTTCTGGCCGCGTGGCGAAACGGCGGCCGCAGCGCGACCCACACTCGCCGTCGGCATCCGAGCTGATCGAAACGCGGAGGGGAGATGGCGCGTACGCCACCGCACCCCGGCACTTCCCACCGTATCCGCGAGGACCTCATGTCGAAAATCCGTCGGTTCACCATGGCGAGTACGGTCGGACTCTTGACGTTACAGGCGTCGGCTCGTGCCGCGGCGCAGGGCACGCCGGGAACGACCGCCGGCGATCGACTGATCGGCGACTACGTGGTTCAAGACCAACGCGACGGTTCGCCACATAGTGTTCGAGTGACACACACCGCGGCGGGCTATGCTATTCAGTGGGATGCGAACACACCCGTGATGCTGGTGCCACGCTCCGGGGGGAGCTTTCGGATCGCCGTTGATACAGCCACGACCGTTGCGTTCACCGCCGAACGGCCCGCGGCCCGCACACTATTGGTCATTGGCGCCAAGGGTGACACGACGCGCGGGCCACGCGTTGATCCCGCGCCAACGACCGGCGGCTTTGATGGCGACGATTGGGCAGCGGCGCGCGGCGGCGCGCTGTTCGATTCACTGGTAGTCGCGGATAGTCTGCTGTTCGACGCGTTCTACGTGCGCTGCGATGCCGCGGCAACGATCGCCATGTTCACGAGCGACGCGGAGTTCTATCACGACCGCAACGGATTGAAGACAGGAGAGGCGGCGTTTGAGCCGTTCCGCACCACGTGTCCTCGTACGAGCGGCGTGCGACGGGTCGTCGTGCCTGGCTCCGTTCGCATTTTCGCGATTGCCGGATACGGCGTGGTGCAACTCGGGCGCCACCAGTTTGTGAGCGCGAATGGTGCGCCGCCGACCGAAGCCAAGTTCATTCAGTTATGGAAACGCACACCCGCCGGGTGGCGCGCGACGCGCACCATCAGTGTCGATCACCGTGCGTTGCCACGCGCGCCTCGTTGAGCCGCGGGGCCCGCGCACGCGGTTCAAATCCACAAAAACGCCGGATGATCGATCTGCGTGAGTTCGCGCACGGCGCGTTCGTACACACGCTGCCCGCGATCGCTGTTCGTGAAGATGGCGATCGCGCGCTCCTTCGCCGGATCGGCAAAGTAGATGTTCTTGTACCCGGTGTTGTCGCCCCACTGCCAGAAGAAGCGCGTATTGTCGATGTCGTCGAGTCCAACGCCAAGCCCCCACTGAACCGCCTCGTTACAGCGGATCTGGGGCGTCATCATCAGGTTCACAATGCGCGCCGCCTGGCCACCGTGCCGGCGCGCGGTGACCAGATGACGCAGAAAGAGGCCAAAGTCGCCGGCCGTCGTTACCATCGATCCCGCGACATTGAGTGTGTAAAAATTCGGCAACACGGGCAGCGTCGGTTCGGCAGCTTTGAGCGCCGTTTCCGCATCCTCAATCGTCGCGAACTCGACCGGCGTATTGCGCGCGGCCATCTGTCGGCGCAGCTCGGTCATGATGGAACGCCCGAACCCGGTCGTGAGTGCGCCGCGACCGTCGTGCGGCGGCAGATATTCGGCGTCGAGTTCCGGTGTGAGCACAATGCTGGTGTGCTTCATGCCAAGCGGCGTGAAGACCCGCTCGCGTAGTACCTGACCGACGCTCTTGGCGGCGACCTTCTCCACGATGCGCTGCAAATGGAAAAAGCCTTCGCCCGAGTAGGACCAGCGCGATCCCGGTTCGAAGTCGGCGAGCATCGGCACGGTCGCGACGTTGCGCCAGTTGCGCCAACCGCCCGAGTGACTCAGCAGATGGCGACTCGTAATCTTCTTCGCGCGCTCATCGGCGGGATTCGGCAGCGCGATATACTCGGCCACCGGCACATCGAGCGACAACAATCCTTCGTCGACCATGCTCAGAAACGCATACGTGAACATGCTCTTGCTGAGCGACGCCGCCGCATAACCGGAATTCTCGGTGGGTCGGTCCGTTGAACCGACCTGCTTGACCCCGAAAAAGCTGTGGGTGATACGATCGCCGTCGATCTGCGCGACACTCGCGGATGGTACGCCGGTCAGCCGGAGCCAGCGTTCGATAGCGCTTCGAGCATCGCGTGATCGCGCGTCCCGTGAGCGCGACGTGTCTGATGCCAGACTCTCACGAGCGGGAAGTGCCAGCGCGGCGGCGGCGAGTCCCAACGACTTCACAGCGTCCCTGCGCGCGACGTGCTTCATGGAGATAAGTGATGAGGGTGCCAAGAACCGTGCACGCTCGGTGTCGTGCATCCACAATTGGACACGACGTCGGGCGGAAGGGTTGATAACAAGCCAGTGCGTAAGGTGGAATCGCGACCGTGATGCTCACGATCTTTACTGCGTTCCTCGCACTGCCGTCGGCACGAGCTTGTTAATCTGTGTGCCATCGCCAACTTGCCCCGGCTCGTTGGTGCCCCAGCAATAGGCGAGGCCTGCCGCGGTGAGCCCGCACGTGTGTCCGTAACCGGCGACGATGCTGGCAAAGACAATCGATCCGCTGATCGCCACCGGCGCGGAGCGCGCGGTCGTCGTGCCGTCGCCAACCTGTCCGCCACTGTTGATGCCCCAACAGAAGCCCGCCCCGGCAGCGGTAATGCCGCATCCACCACCGTATGACGACGCAACGCTCGCAAACGTGTTGCCTGCGAATACCTGCGTGGGCGTGGCCGGACCGGTTGCGTTGGTCAGATATGACCCCCAGCAGTAGGTCTTGTCATCGGTGGTAATGCCGCATGCGCTCCACCATGCGGCCGACAGATTCTTGAACGTGAGATTGCCACTCACCGCGACCGGTGCGGTGCGATTAGTGGCTAGTCCTTCTCCGATTTCTGCCGCCGAACCCCAGCAATAGGCCTTGCCGGCGGATGTCAGCGCGCACGAATGCAAGTTGCCAACGCTGATCGATACGAAGGTCAATCCGCCGAGTACCTGGACCGGTGTAGTGCGATTCAGTGTGGTGCCATCACCGAGCTGACCGAACGCATTCCATCCCCAGCAGTACGCCGCGCCGGCGGACGTAAGGGCGCACGTGTGTTCGCCACCGGGTTGTCCGCCGGCGGCGATGCTCGTGAATCGTAGCGCGGTGTTAGTCACCGATGGTGTGTTGCGATCGGTGTTGGTGCCGTCACCCAGTTGACCTTGAAGGTTCCATCCCCAGCAGTACGCGACACCCGCTGCCGTCAACGCGCAGCTGTGATACATGCCCGATGCAATCGATGTGAAGGTCAACGCACTCGTGACTTGAACGGGCGTGTACGGATTCGTCACGATCGACGGGTTGCCGAGCACGCCGAACTGCGCGGAGCCCCAGCAATAGGCTTTGCCTGCCGCGTCGAGCGCGCAGCTGTGATTGCCGCCGGGTGCGATGGTCGTGAAGGTGGCTTGTGGAGCCGGCGTGACGGTAACAGTGACCGACTGCTGTTTGCCTTCTGATGCAGCGATTACGGTGCTCGTTCCCACCGCAACGCCGGTAACGACGCCAGCCTGCGACACGGTGGCAATGGAAGTGGCCGTCGACGTCCAGATGACCGAGCGACCGGTGAGCACCGCGCCCGATGCGGAGCGCAACGTCGCGGTGAGCGTGCCGGTTGTGCCCACCGAAACGGAAAGCGGAGACGGTGTTATCTGCACGGTCGACACAGCCGGCGATGAGACCGTCACGGTTGCTGTGCCGGACTTGTTGTCGACGGTCGCGCGAATCGTGGTCACGCCGGCCGAGACACCGGTAACAACGCCCGCACTGGTGATGGTTGCGACGGCGGTGTTGGTCGACGACCATGTCACGACGCGACCAGTAAGAATGCCGCCAGTCGACGAGTAGACCGTCGCGGCGACGGTATTGCTTGCGCCAGTCTCAAGCGTGACCGCGAGCGGCGTGACCAAGACCGACAGCACGGATACCACAGGAGTGTTACCGGGATCGGAAGTGCTCTTACAGCTCGTGAGCGCCACGAAGCACCATGCAAGTACACACGACAGCGCGGCAGCAGTCGTGCGAGCGCTGTGAAGCAATCTTGATTGCACCATGTTCACCGTCCGCGTTTCGCCGAGTTCACACTAAAGGCGATAACAAGTGGCCAGCGCCGCGCCGACAAGACTTACACGGGCGCTCTTCGCACCAACATGGGGCGCGACCACAAGCTCGGCCAGCGTGTCAAAGTCAGACGGCGTTCGTCGAGGGCAGCGCCGATCTCAGCCGTCGGACCATGTGCGCAAACTGCAACAACTCGTGCGACGTCGCGGCTTTCCCAAGTAGTCGGTGGAGTTCTTCCGTTGCGGTCTCTTCCGCCGCAGTACAGAGTCGCCGCCCGCGCGCCGTCAGCGCGAGCAACGAGGAGCGTTGATCGGACGGATTGACGCGTCGTTCGCACCAACCCGCTGCTTCGATCCGATCGACGAGCTTGCTCGTGCCACCAACCGTAATCGAGAGCGCCGTCGCGATGTCCTGCACGCGACACTCGGGGGTGTGTGCCATCACGTGCATCGGCTCGTACCACGTGAGGGGCAGCTCGTGCGTGGCGCGCAGCCGGGCATCGAGTGCGTTCCACAATTCTGTTTCGAGTCGAACGAGATCGCTAAAGAGCTGATTGACGAGCGCGGCCATGGCGAGTTGACAGGATATATTCCGTGGAATATACTTCAGGTATCTTCCGTGGAATATAAACCGAACACATCGAGGACGCAGCCATGACCGACCCGCAGAACGAGATTCGCGAATTGCTCCAGCGATATGAAACGGCGCTCAACACCAGTGATGCCGCGCTGGCCGCATCGTGCTACACGGCCGATGGCATCTTCATGCCGACCACACTGCCAACCGCGGCGGGCGATCAGATGACCGCCGCCTACGGTCACGTGTTCGCGGCAATTCGCTTGGCCGTCGTGTTTATGATCGACGAGCTGGTGGTGACGAGCGACAGCACAGCCTACGCGCTAACCCGGAGCGAAGGGACGCAGACGCTCCTGAGCACCGGAACGACCAGCGCGGAGGCCAATCGCGAAGTCTTCATCTTCCGTCGCGAAAGCGGGAGCTGGAAGATCGCGCGCTACATGTTCAACAAGGCCGCGTAAACGACGCAAAACTCGAGCGAATCGACGCGTAACATGAGCGCGCCCATCATCTCCGCAAGCTCAACGCGTTGCCCGTGTACTCTAGCCCACGACCACAATGGTGCCGGCCGCCTTGTCGCCGAGTCGCTGGTAACGTTCGCCGAAAATGAAGATCCAATCGAAGGGTCCGAGCACCGCGAGCAACAGGTTGCGAATGAAGGACTGCATGAACGTGCAGGGAGCGCCTGTGGTCGCATCCACGACCTGCATGCCCAGCCAGCGTTTCGCGAGGCTCTGGCCACCAGGAAATGCGTCGGCGAAGAGGTAGTAGAAAAAAACCCACGCGACGGCGACCCAGTACAACGGGATGAGAATCGACGTATCGAACGACGCAAAGAACACGCACAGAACGAGCGGCACCGCTCCAACGATGCCATCAATCAATTGTCCTAGAAGTCGAGTGGCGCGGGAGGCAAAGGGTCTCATTAAAAGACGGGTATGAGTGAGCCGTGAAAAATTCCGAGCTACGCGAAGACGATCAGCTAGAGTGGTCTCGACGAGGCGCACACCGTTGGTTTGACCGACGGTGTTCTTGACGACGGCGCGACCACGTCGCCGGGTTTGAGACGTCCAACCGAAAACGGTACGCGTCCGTTTTGCCGCGCGAACTTGACGTAGACCAATTGCGCGACCGGCTTACCATTGAGGATGGCTGGCTGATATCGCCAGTCAGACAAGCTCTTGATCAGCACTTTGGCGTACTCGTCGTCGTCGGCAAACTCCACGGCCTGCGTGCCGGGTATCCACTTGCCGGTTGTGTCAACGACAAACGTCAGCTCAGTTGTCGCGCATCCGACGCCAGGCGGAAAGTCGTACGGCGGTTCCGGCTGATGCTTGAGCTTGGCCGGTACATCCACGTCGCAATTGCGGTACAGCGGCGACACCGTGTAGCGCGACGAGTCGACGAGCGATGGCTCGCAGGCGCGGCTCTTGGTCGATGATTGCGCCTTGAGTGCGGGCGATACGCCGCAGACCAACGCCAGGGCAACTGCCACGCCACGCACTACGGCACCGACACGTCGAACGCGCCGCTCGTGATGGTTAGCGGTTGCTTTGAGGACGCGTCGTTCCCCGATGCGGCGGCGGCGACGATCTGAAACGTTCCCGCGAGTCGCGTGGTGGTAATCGTGGTGAACGTCACCGAACCCGACCCTACACCTGCGGCGTCGACGGTCGTCCAATTGTTGATTCCGAGTATGACGGAACCGATGCCCGAGAATCCCGACTGCGGTGGCTGCAGTTGGCTCGCCAAGCTCAGTTGATACGTGCCCGTCGTGATCGGCGAGTTGCGACCAATCGTGATGAGAATCTGTCGTCCAGTAAATGTGCCCGCCGCGGGACACGCCACGCCGTTGACCTGTACGGTGTTGAATCCGCTTGGGGTACTGTTCTGAATGGTGGCTTGGGCAATAAACGCGGCGGAGAACGCCTGACCATTAACGGTCGCCGTCATCGTGCCTTTCGGCGCGGCGCCGAGGCACGCGGTGTTGTTTGGCGCCGTCGTGCCACCCCCGCCTCCGCAAGCGGCAAGCAGGACGCTGATAGCAGCCATCGATCGCAACGGGATTCGCATAGCACAGTACCGGACGAGGTGGGCGAGGATCGGTTGATAGTCAAGTCAGAATCGGCAGTGCGCAACTGCGTGCGAACGACCTAATGCTTTGTCGCCGCGCTCGTCACCCAGTCACGCAGCGTCTCCACCGACTGCGCACCCAGCTTGCTCTCCAGCCACTTACCATCTTTGAATAGCATGAGCGTCGGCATCTGATTGCGCGCCTCCGTCATCGCCAGATGGCGCGAGGTAATCGGAATGCGTGGCGTCGTGACCTGGAAATCGTTGAGCTGCGCGGTGATATCGCTTTCCCGACTGCCAGGATCGGCCGCGGCGACCGCGTCGAGCGCAACGCCACGTGTTTGCAGCTCGCGTTTGGCCTGCTCAAGATTCGTGAACGCCTCGAGACTATGCGCACTCCACGGTGCCCAGATCATGACGAGACGCATGCCTTTCGCCGAAGCAGTCTCAGGAAAAATCTCCTCCCAATTCCGGTTATCCGGCAGCGCCTCACTCGCACTCGGCAACGGCGCCTCGGGAGTGTCAAGCACGTTGCTCGCGATCAGGAAGCCGCGATAGTCCGGACCATCATAGCGAAAGCACAAGCGTCCGTCTTTTGTCCAACTGGGAAACAGCGAAGAACCCTCAAGATTGGGCAGCGTCCGCACCGTTCGCTTCACCAAATCGACGATGCGAATTTCGTAGCCCGTACCCGATCGCTTCACGGCATGAAACGCGATGTAACGACTATCCCACGAGAAATCGGCTTTGGACCCCTGAATGTGCGTGTTGATGATGCCGTCGCAGTTGTCGAGCGCGCGCACCACCAGAATGCCTTTGACGAAGGTCGAAATTCGCTTGCCGTCGTGTGAGACGAGCGGACGCTCGCCAGTACCGATGCCGTCGCACGCGGTGACGCGCGTGTGCGGCAAAACCGGGCCGTCCTTCGTGACATAGTAGTAGTTGCTCTGGATCGTCATGACGAGATCCTTGCCATCACGCACCGACCAACTAAAGTAATCGCCAAGCGGCGACGCTTGTGGATACGCCTTCGATTCGTTGGTGACGACATCGCGGATTGTCACGCCGCTGTTGCCCGAGTAAATGACGCGAGCTCCGTCGTTCGACCAGTACGCATCGATGCCGTTCTCGCTGAACAAGAGCTTCTTCGTCACGAGATCGACGGCCGTGACCGACCAACTGCGTTGGGCGTTCGGGCGCGCGGAAATCTGTGAGGCGTACGCGAGTCGTTTGCCGTCTGGCGAGATGCGCGCATACGCAAACACACCCTCTTTCGGCTTAAGTGTAAACACTCGCTCGTAGCGCGGCCCGCGCGCGGACGCGCGCGTGGTTGCGCGCGTGGTTGCGCGCGCGTTTGCGCGCATGTTTGCGCGTGTGGGTACTGAGGCCGCGCTGAATAGCAGGAGCGACAGAGCGGGGAGTACGACCGCACTCAGTTTCATGAGTGACCCGTGATTCACGTGGGGGGACCTATCGGATCGTGGAGATGTCGACTGCCGAGATAACCGGCTGCGATTGTTCGTTCACGAGATAGAGAATGGTGCGACCGTCAGGGGACAGGGCCATGTCGGCCGGCTGCCCGACGGTCGATAGTACCTTCGATGCCGCGCTGCTGTTTGCGTTCACGAAGTACACACTCATCGGCTGACCTGGAACGCGCCGTTCACTGACTACGGCGCCCGCGCCACCGGGAGCGATGAGCAGCGCGCTGCCGGGATCCGCCGAAAAGGAGAGGTTCACCGTTCGTCGCGCGCTTCCGTCGAGTTTGATGAGTTCGAGTTTGGTGAGCTTCGTGTTGTCAGTACCGGACAGGTATCCCGCCCACTCTCGATCGGTGGAGAGCGATGCGCGCACCGCACCGTTTCCGGCGACGCTGGCGAGCATTCGTTCCTCACCGTTCGCAAGCGACATCACGCGGAGTTCGCGCGACGATGGGCGTGTGATGAGCACCCGATTGCGATCGACCAAGGTGATTGTTGCACCGCCTTCCAGCGAGATCTCCCGAATCACCTTCGCGTCGCCCGTGAGTTCGACCTGCGAAATGATGCGGCGCGTTCCGCCGCCATCGCGCACGGTCTCCATGAGCACGATGACATCGCGGTCCATCACCCACTGGCTGTTGTCATCTGCGAGCGTGCGCACCGGACGCGACTGCCCGGTGGTGGCATCGACGGCGGTGATCGCGTTCTTCTCGTTCGATCCGCGATAGTTGGTGAACACCAGCGTACGCTGATCGCTGGTCCACGTCACGTTGCCGCAGCCGCCAGTCTTGGTCAACAGAATCGACCGCGGCGCACTGCCGTCGGCATTGCGCAGATCCAACTCGCATCCGTTGCCGAAGTGGAGCATGGCCACCACGCGACTATCGGGGCTCCACATCGGCGTGAAGATGAAGTCGGCGGTTTCGAGTAGTAGCCGTGGCGCGCCATCGGGAACAGACACCGCACGCACTCGCCGCATGGGTCCCGACGCGAGCGTGAGCAGCGTCGAATTGCCGGTCCATCCGACGAGCACCTGCGGCTGGGCCACGCTGAATGTTTTGAGTCGCTTGCCATCGGCATCGGCAACGACCAGCCGACGCGTCGATCCGCTGTCTGCAAACACGATGTACTTGCCATCGGGAGAGAGACCCGGTGCTGGCGCACCGACAGTGGCGAGGGTTTCCACGGTGCCGCCGTTCGCGCCAATGCGACGAATCGTCGATGCCGGTCGACTTTCGCGCGCGCCCGTCAAACAGCTTTCGGCGCAGGTGAAAGGAACCGGCGGATTCACGCCGAAGTAAATCTTCTTCCCATCCGGCGCCCATCGAATATTGCTGACACCGGACGGCTGCGACGCCGCGACAACACGCTCGGCGCCGCCGGCAATTGGTACGACGACAACGGTCTGGCCGACACCGGTTTCGTCATCACGTGCGAACGCAACGCGTTTTCCATCAGGCGAAATGGTTGGCACATCGCCCGCGTGAACGCTTACCCTGCGCTCCTTGCCGGCGGCGAGTCCAGTTGCGGGCGAGAGCGGGAGCACCCACACGTGTTGTTCGCGCGGCGTGTCGCCGATTTTCGTGAACGCGAGCGCATCTTTCGCGGGCGAGAGCGCGAGGTCCCACACCACGCCGTCGAGGATCTTGTTCGACGCGCCAGTGCCGCGTTCGTACATCCACACGCCCCCCGTGGCGAGCCGATAGTATGTGCGCGCGCTGTCGGGTGTCATGACGAACTGTTCAATCGCGGCGCTTGCGGGCACGACGTTCTTGAGCTCGCGCGTCGCGACCGGCTGCGCCACCGCGGACGGCGCGGCGGAAAGTGGCGGTTGGGCCGCGATATTTTCCGCGTTCAGTAATGCCGCGACGCACGAACCGACGCCTGCAATCAAAAGTCTCATTGAGCGATGAGCGGAAGGGGCGAGCTCAGGACAGCATGCTTAGTGTGTCGTGCGAACACGCGGTCGGCTAGAGAGGAAGTGGAGTACGTGACATATCTCCCTCGCGGACGCGCCGATCGCATCAACTGACGTGCCGGTTTGTCTGGCACTCTAAGGTGATCAGAAGGCGCCCGGCTACGAGGACCGCGCACCGCGGAACGCCTACGGCTTTCCGACCGATTTCCGCAAAATGACCACGACGGCTCTATTTCCACTCGGGCACGAGCGCTTCAACTTGGCCACTCACGAACCTGCGCTAATGTCGTCGATCACGATCGACCTCTCGACGCCGGGCGAAGTGTGCACCGATGCACGCGCGACAAGCGTCGATTGTCGCCTGCTCGCGTTGATCGTCGACCTCGACCGTCCGCAACGCGGCTTGGTACTGGTCAATCAGCGTCCGCTGGTGGCTTTGCAGCAGGAGTGGGCGAGCAGCGCGCGGTGAGCGCCCGCCGATCGCCAGTGGACCTCGCCGTCGGCGTCGCCGGACTCCATAATCCTTGACGCGTCCGCAAGCTGCGCGTCCGAGGGTGGCTCGCGCGCTGGTCCGGTCGCCACTGACGTTTCCGGCCCCGATTGCTTTGACACCCAACGCGTACGCGCCCGCCGCGCAGTTCAGCTGGCTACTGCAGTTCACCGCGGACCTCACGCTCGCATGCGCGATGGCGGCGCTCGCCGCGCGCTTACGTCGGCCTGCGCTGCGCGCCATGGCGGCGGCCTGGATCGTGCACTCGCTCGTCGCGTTCGACAACTATCTCTTCTTCCGCTTCCCGACGGTCAAAGAAGGCTGGCCCGACGTACTGAATCTGCTGCTCCCCTGGGCGCTTGGTGGCTCGCTGGTCGCGTTCTACGGCTTTGCGGCTCGCTCCGTGGCCGGACTCGATCCAGCACCGCGGGTTCCGTGGCGCCGAGTGTGGGCCTGGATGGCCGCCTTCACGGTGGCCGGAGCCTTCATTGAGTATTCGGCTGCCTTGCTGTGGGCCGGAGACAGTCGTACGTCGATGGTCACCTCGCGCCTCACGTTTGCGCTCACCTACATCGTGAGCGCCGCGATCACCTATCGCGCTATGCGCTCAAGTCCGACGAGTCGTAAGTGGCTCTGGCCCCTGATGGGCGCGCAGGTGTTCCGGGTGTGCCAGCTCGGAATCGACCTGTCGCTGCGGCTCAAGTCGGTAAGCACCGGACTCGACACCAGTGAGCAGGGCATCGTGGTGTCGCTGCAGTTGCTCGCACTCATCCTGCTGGGCCTCGCGTCGGCAAGCGTCGGTCTCGAGCAGGAACGCTCCGTCGTGCTCGACCAGGAACGACGGCTTTACGCGGCGCAACTCTCGGCAACGCAGTCCGAACGCATGGAGAGTCTTGGTCGCCTGGCCGGCGGCGTCGCACACGACTTCAACAACCTGCTCACGGTAATCCTCACGTCGGCCCAAGACACGCTGGCGGAGAATCCGCGCGACGAGTCGATGCGAGCCATCGTGGACTCGGCGGAGCGAGGGGCACAGCTGACTCGGCAACTCATGAACTTCGCACGCGGTCAGCCCACCGCGCCGCGACGACTCATCATCGCCGACGCCGTGCGCCAAATGGAGCCGTTGTTGCAGCGGCTCGTCGAGAAATCCCATGTGCTGCAGTTCGATCTCGAGAGCGATCGCGCCGTGATGATGGACCCGAGTCAATTCGAACAGGTGCTCATGAACCTCGCCGTCAACGCGCGCGATGCGATGCCAGGCGGGGGCACGTTAACGGTGGCGCTCGATGCGGTGGATCTGTCTGACGCAACGTCCATCATCGGTGGAGTACTCCAACCGGGACCTTACGCGCGATTGTCAGTCTCCGACACCGGCGTGGGAATGTCGCCGGAGGTGATCGCGAGAGCGTTCGACCCCTTCTACACGACGAAAGGCGTCACTGGAGGATCGGGACTGGGACTCGCCACCGTGTTGAGCGCTGTACGGCAGGCAATGGGTGATGTGCGAATCGAGAGTCGGCCAGGTGAAGGAGCCCGATTTGAAATCCTCCTGCCGGCGATCGCGTGAACGAACTGACCGAGAAACGTTTCCGCGCGGAGCGCGGTCTCACGGTCAACCCTCCGACTGATCAACGCACCACGGGAGTCGAACGGTGCGTACGCACCTACCTGATGCGCATCACGCGCGGTCACGGCGGCGTGCCTCAACCGACCCGCTCGACTTGCTGCCGCACGAGCGAAGCGATCTCCGCAGGATGGCTGGTTGGCAGAAAGTGACTTCCGTCTGCGATCGTGACCAACTCCGCACGCGGAATCGCCTCGTGCAGCCGCTCGGCGATCCGTTGCATTGCCGGGTGACTGCTTCCGCCGCGCACCACGGTGGTGGGTACGGCAATTGCTTGCAACTGCGCCTTCGTGGGCGCGAATGACATACCGGAGGACCAGTCGCACACATTCACTGACGTCGTCGCCACGATAGACTCGCGCGCTTTGGTGGGCATAGCCTCGAACGCGCCCGCGCCGCCGTAAAAGTCGATCACGCGCCGTGCTGCATCAGACTCACCGCCTGCCACCGCCGCGAAATATGGCCCCGTCATCGCCTCGAACATCGCGTAGTGCGCGAAGTCGCCCGATACTTGCAGCAGCCCCAACGGATTCGCTTCAACAAGCAGCAGGCTCGCAGGCGCGAGGCGTCCCGAAAGCGCATGCGCGAGAGCGGACAGCCCGCCATAAGAATGCCCGACGACATGCGGCGATGTGCCGATGCGCTCAATGATTTCGTCAATCACATCGACTTGCTGCGTCATGCTGGTATTGCCTGTCGGGCGGCGCTCAGCGGTGGCCCCGTACCCGAGCAAACTGGTTGTCACCGTTCGGTAGCCGCTTCCGAGATGACCGAGCACCGCGCGCCAGCCGGCCGCCGTGCCGAAGCTCCCCGGAAGAAACAAGACGGCGGGGCCGGAGCCAGACTCCACGTAGTCGAACGCGACGGAAGACGCAGTCATGAGATCGCTGGATGGTTGGCACGCACTGGTCGAGTAGCAACAGCTCTTGAGCAGAATCGTCTTCCCGTGACTGACCACGGCGACAACAGGGCGATCAGGCTCAACGTGCGATACGGGATGACTGACATTGGAATGGGGAGAAGGTGGGTTCGTTGGAGAAACGTGCCGTGGACTATTGAATCGCAATCAAGAGATTAGTGAAGCGGCCCGCGTATCGGACGTCCGGGATATCGCCCTGACAGCACCGTACCGTCGTCGACGACCACGACGCCGTTCACAAGTACGTACGAAATTCCATGCGGCGACAGGGTGGGTTGGCGATAGGTTGCGCGATCGATGATGGTGGTGGGGTCGAAGATCACGAGATCGGCATCGGTGCGCGTCCCTGTGTCGCCCACGACGTGTCGCCGAACTTCGTCGTGTCCAACGCTCACACCATAGTGGATGAGCGACGTGCCGGCGCGCTCGTCGTACCAGCGATCAACGTCAGCCGTGCCACCTTCGAGCTCCAGCGCTGTCGTCGTGCCATCGAGCGCTTCCACGCGATACGCTGCGGTATCCTGCGCGTGCTGGTGGAGATCGATGAACCCCGGCGCCACGACCATGCCACGCGCGTCCAACGTGTCGCGGCCCCGCACTGACTGCACACTGACCGCGCGAATGGTGCCGCCAACAATGCCCACGGCGCGCGGTGCATCAAGTCCCGATGCCGAGTCCATCACGCGCCCGTTCAGAATCACCCGATCGTAGATCGTGTCGTCGTGGCGCGTTTCCCTCTGTGAGCACGCGCCGACCAGCACGACGAACGCCACAACGGGTGCGACCGCGACGGGCTACGCGACGCCGCGGACGAGATAATTCGACAGGCTGCCGATTCGCACCATTTGCGTCCAAACGGCAAGCAGGAGCGATAAGATCATGGCCGGCTAGGAGACCGTGGCACAAGGCGGGTGCTTTCACCCGCGCGCAACGTGAGATAGGGATTACCGGCGTGATCCTGGCCATCCACGATCACGACCTCGCCCGCTCCAAGTACCTCCAATCGCTGCTGCGTGATAATCGCGGCCGTGTGCTCCGAAACGCCGATGCCAAGCGTTCGCGAATCCTCGCGCACAATCCGCACGAGCATGTCGCGTGCGTTGTTGCGATCCAGGTGCGCCATGACAAAGACATCGCGGAGGAACGCGAACCCCTGTTCGGGACGCGTTGTCGGAATCCGCGCGCCTTGCACAGTGGCGCCCGCCGAACTCCCGCCCACCACGCCGCCACGCTCAAGCACCGCACGCAGTGCATCTTCGGTGCGGGTATGCCAGTAGGTATCTGCGAGCGTCGCTGGTTGCCCACCCATGATCCACACACCGGTGGCCGACGCGAGGCTTTTCGCAAACGCGACATTGTCCGCTTGCGCGCGCTTCGTCGTGTGCAGCACGGTGCAGCACGTCGATCCAAACAGTCGTCGATACTGAGTCAGCGTGGCCGGATCGCGTGCCACGTCTTCGCCAGCTGCAGAGGGGATCAATACAATGCGCGCGTTCGCGCCGCCGGCCAGTGCGAGGAATCGACGCGCAACCGCAGGCGTGGCTTCCGGGCCTCCGTCGAGAATCAACGTGCCGTTGACCGGACCAACATCGGTACCCGCACGCGCCGTGGCGACCTGCGCCTTGAGTGATTCCTGTTGACTGATCGCGATCGCGATCACGGCGAGGATTCGAGCGTGCCGCCGGCATGTCGCCACGTTGATACGCATTCGGAAAGCTCGCTCCGTTATCTGCGTTGATGCGAAACCCGACTGTGCTTTGCCGCAGTACTGAAGTCGAAGATGTGCGCCACGCGCACATCCCGATATACGCTGTTATCAGCAACACGCGTTCGGCAGCAGCCAGTATGAGTGTACATCAGCCCGCTTATGTTCCGCGGGCGGCAACCCTTTGCGGCCGTGGCGTGACTAAGCTCCATCGTCGATCGAGTGCAGAAGCTGCGATACACTCCGCGCCCGACGTACGTTGCACGATCTTCCGGCCGAGGGGCCTTCGATGACGCAGATCCGACAGATCACCGTGGCCGGTGCCGTGGCGCTGGTCACGCTCGCGCCTGAGGTCGGCGCACAAGTCCGGGTGCCCGTGATGGCGCTCTCGCCGGCGACGGTCCGGAGCACCGATTCCTTTGGCGCGATTCTCAACGTGCGACAACTGCCCAACGGCAGCGTGCTCGTAAACGACGCGGGCCGGCGTCGGCTGTGGTTGCTCGATGCGTCACTCGGCAAAGGGAAGATCGTCATCGACTCGGCCGCCGGTACCGGTAACAGCTACGGTCCGCTGCCAACGCCGCTCATTGCGTACCTCGGCGATTCGTCGTTGTTCGTGGATGCAACATCGAGCTCGCTGTTGGTCATCGATCCGAAAGGCGCGGTGTCGCGCGTGATGTCGGCGCCGAAGCCGAGCGATCTCACCTTTCTTGGCGGCAGCGCGGCATACGTCGATGGAAAAGGTCGGCTCTTCTATCGCGGAGCCCTTGCGGCAACACGGTCGCGCATGCTCAATCCCGGCGAGCGTCCGGCGCCGACGCAGCGGCCCGATTCAGCGCCAATCGTTCGCGCCGATTTCGATACGCGGCAGATCGACACCGTGGCGAAGGTCAAGCTCGTTGTGGGTGCGCGGACGACCGTAGAACAAGGTCCCGACGGCAAGCTGAGCATGCGCACCTTGGTGAACCCCGTGCAGACGGTTGACGACTGGGCCGTGCTGTCCGATGGATCGTTGGCGCTCGTGCGTGGACAGGACTATCGCGTAGACGTGATGACTCCAAGAGGAACGGCGATTCACGGAACCAAACTCCCGTTCGATTGGCGACGATTGACCGACGTGGACAAGCGCCGGCTGATCGACTCGGCGCGCGCAGCGCAGGAAGCGCTGCAGAAAACGAACGCGGCGTCATCGGCCGCAGGCGTGAGCGGAAACTTCCAAGTTGGCCCCGGCGGTGTGCTCGGTGGTGGCGGTGGCGGCGAAATTGTCATGGCGATCAGATCACCCGTTGCTGCCGGCGGCGTCGTTGGCGGTGGGGATGTCGCTGGCGGACCCGCCGGCCGACCGATTCAGATGGGCGCACCGAAAATCGAATTCCCTCCTCTCAATGAAATCGCCGACTACTACCCGGCCATTCGCCCCGGTGCTGCCAAGCCAGATCTGGACGGCAATCTGTGGGTGCTGACAACGACCACCGGTCAATCGCAGAATGGTGAACTCGTATACGACGTGATCAACAACAAGGGCGAGCTGACGCATCGCGTCCGTCTGCCCGTGGGACGCTCGGTGGCGGGGTTCGGCAAAGGCGTCGTGTATTTACAGAGCGGCGATCGCACACGCGGGTTTGTGCTCGAGCGCGCGACACTGGTTGGCGGCAAGGGAGCGTCGTTCGAGTAGACGACAGCACGCCGATGCGTCGCAGCGGTGCCGCGACAAGGATTTCTACGAGGGCGGCGTCGTGTCGGAATCGGCGTGTGTTACGCGGATTCGTCAATACGCTGACGACCACAACGCGTGGCGAGACAGCGACGCGCCGTACGTCACGGTGGGACCAATGCTATCGCGGCAACGTCGCATTCACCGTGGCGGTCGTGCACGCGGGCCCGCATCCCTTGCCGTTCGGATAGTTGGTGTGGTAGACGGGCCGTTGCAAGGTTGTCGTGAGCGTGCCGGCGGGCGTGGACACACGAACGGCGACGTTGTCGGGTGTGAATTTCGGAAAGAACAGAAGTGGGAGCAAGAGAGCGCAAAGGGCGAGCGCGCGAAACGGTGGGAATGTCATTGGAATTGGGATGGGGGGGATTCGTGGCTAACGCCGGCAGCAACGCGCTGTAAGGTGGCCGACGGGTACAATCTAGGGACAGGGTTCATACTTGTCCGGAGACACGGTTAACACTGCGTGCGTGCGCGTGCGATGTGAAGCGATGTGTCGCGAGACTCTCGCATTCGAGCGTCGAGAAAAAACTCTCCGCCATCGCGTTGATGTAGGCATGACCGCGCGAGCCCACCGACGGTCGGACGCCGATACGCCGACGGCGCTGCCCGAAAGCAAAGGATCCGTATTGGCTGACCCAATCGGATTGGTGAGACATTGCTTCGTGGACATCGGCCGCTCCTGCGCCGAGAGCAGAGATGTTCGCTCCATCCACTAAAATCTGGAAACTCCAATCTCAGCCCCGCGGCCGCAGGAAACGCAAGGTCGGTCTCCAGCCCAATGTCGCAATACCGCTGCCGATTCCGTGTCCGTTAAGGCGGCATCATCCGAGAACTCGACACGAATCAGGCGTTTGCGATGAAATTCCATCTTCCCGAGCAGCGATTCCCGATCGGCGCGCAGTGGTTGTTGGTTGTCGGTGCCGCACTCGTAGTCGCGTGCGGAGCGTCGGGTGACGTCGGACGAGCCCCCACGGAAATCAGTGCGGCGCCCATTCAGCCGCCGACTGGGCAGACACCGACTGGAACAACGCGCGGAGAAACCTACTCGCTATCCGGTATCCTCACGCTCCGGACGACGAGTGGCACTGCCCCACTCGCAAACGCCGGAGTCGGCGGCTACGTCATCAAGACCAACGGCGAGAGTTACGGTATGGCGTCGGTGACCACCGACGCGAATGGCCGATACGAGTTCGCAAATGTGCCGAGCGGTGTCGTCGTTCTATATGCTGGAGCACCGCACGCCTCTCTGCCTTGTGTCGCCCTTGGAATCGTAAGCGGATCGAACGGCGTGAAGGACTTGGAGCTCGTTGACTCGGCCGTGACGAGACCGTTGACGACCGCCGATTCGCCGACACTCACGGGCGTCGTCTATCGAAGAACGGCCACCGGGAAGCAGCCGATAGCAGGCGCCGTTCTCGAATACGAGTACTCGCCCGTGATCGCGACCACGGCCGTGACCGACTCAGCGGGCCGATTTTCACTCTGTCAGCTCCCGCTCGGGCGCGGAGGCGTGGACGTGTGGTTGAATGGCGTCAATATCGGCGGCGCCGTCTTCACTATCACCGGTGACCAGATGTTGGATATTGATGTGACCCGGTGACGGTGCCTAACGATCAACAATCGTCGGCGCGAAACGCCCGAGGCCGACGCGATCGAGCAAGAGGTGAAAGCGCGCGCTGTGGCGGATCGCGTCGTACGTGTGATCGGTAGGCGGTGCCATCATCGGCCATAGCTCGCGGGCCGCGGTCGCGCGTTCGAGCCCTGTCAGCGCTTTGGCCGTGTCACCAAGTCCGAGGTAGGTGAGCGCACGCTTTGTCTCATCGCCCCACTGGGGCGGCCGTGAATCCAGCTGTGCGAGATATTGCCGAGCGCCAGTGACGTCGCCCGAAACTGCTAACTGTTGTCCGACTGTCGTGACGGTCGGTTGCATGCGCATCACAAGCGCGTGCGCATCTTGTGGTCGGTTCATCGCCATATAGATCCTGACGCCGTGGATCAGCGTCGTGATGTTGTTCGAGTCCGTCTCGAACGCACGACGCGCCTCGGCGAGTGCGCTGTCCGTCAGGCCGCTCAGCAAATAGACGTTGGCCATATGACTGAGTACGAGCGCGGATACGGGGTCGAGCGCTCGCGCCGCGCGGATCTGCGTCATCGCGGCTTCCGACCGGCCGCTCGCAACGAACACCCTCGCGTACTGAACGCGAGCTTCAACGTTGCGAGGATCGAGCCTAACGGCTGTCGCCATTTCGTCTTCCGCACCGGTCCAATCGTACGCGCCCCAGAGCGCCATACCGAGAGCCAAATGCGCGAGCGCCTGAGTGGAATCGAGTGCGAGCGCGCGCTGCGCAGATTGCATCAACTCGTCATGCAAGCTTGACGGTTGCACCGGATGAAACGACGGTGTCAGCGCGAGCGCCATCGCCAGGCCGGAGTACGATGGCGCGAAGAGGGAGTCTTCCCGAATGGCTCGACGGAACAGGTCCACAGCTTCTTTCACACTCTGACCTCGCCGAGCGAGCTTCTCTTGCCCGGCGAGGTACAAGCGAAACGCCTCGGAACTCGACGTCTGCTGATGCGGAAGACGAACGGGTGCTGTTCCAACTGCGCGAGGAAAGATGCGGCGCAACGCGGCGCTCAAGTCGCGAGCGAGTGAGTCGGCGACGACGCCTGGATCGTTAGGGTCCACGACGAACGCGTTGTTCCAGAGACTCGTCGCATCAACGGCGCTTTCGAACTCCGCCTCTACAACCCAACGGCCGCGTTCCTCGCGAACGACAGCGGTCACCAGATAGTCGGCCTTGAGCCTCGCGCCGGCCTCTGTTACGTCGGGAGCAGGCTGTCCACGATACGCGCGCGCACCAGTCCGGCTCTTGATCAAGATCCCAGGGACACGCGCGAGCGCAGAAGCGAGTTCGTCGCCGAGGCCATCGGCGATGACCGACATCGTGCTATCAGCACCAATGTTTCCGAATGGCAGCACCGCGACAGCGATGGGGGCGTTGGCTCGGACCGATCGCGTCGCGAGGTACCCTCCGGCGACAACGACTGCCGACACTGCGGCAACCGTCGTCCAGAGCCGCGCTCGGCTCGGGCGACGTCTGCTCTCCTCCTGGGTTGGTCGTGCTGGAGCGACGTCGAGGCTAGTGGCTCCATCCAGAATCGCCAATACATCGCGCGCGTTCTGCGGTCGATCGGCCGGAGCTTTCGCGAGACATCTGGTGAGCAATCCTGCAACGGACGGAGGCACATCCGGTCGCAACTCGGCAATGGGGCGTGGTGTCGTCGCGATGTGTGCGGCGATCAGCAGATCTGTTGCCTGCGCCTGAAATGGCGGATGCCCGGCTAAGAGCTCGTACCCGAGACACCCGAACGAGTAGATGTCGGCGCGATGGTCGACTGTCGAATCGCCTCTCGCTTGCTCGGGCGCCATGTACGCAGGCGTGCCGATAACGGTGCCAGCTTGTGTGATCGATCCGTCGGGCGCCTCGCCCTCGCTCTCGTGAGGCTGCTCGCTGGCGGCGATCGCTTTGGCGATACCGAAATCCGCGACGACGGCTGCGCCGCTCGAGAGCATCACATTATCCGGCTTCACGTCGCGATGGATGACACCGCGTTCGTGCGCGTACGCGAGCGCTCGCGCGACGTCTCGCAGCACACTGAGCGCATCCGAGATCGGCAGCGCACCGCCGTCGCGAAGGCGCTTGCGAAGCGACGGACCTTCTTCGTATGGCATGACGAAGAAGAGTGCGTTGCCCGCTTCACCAGAATCGAACAGCGGAACGATGTTCGGATGTCGCAGACGCGCGGCGATCTCGATCTCACGAAGGAACCGATCGTGACCGAGTGCGGCGGCGAGCGTGGGTCGAATGATCTTGATCGCAACGTCGCGACCATGCTTCAAATCGTGCGCGACGTACACGCTCGACATGCCACCGCGGCCGAGCCTCATTCCGATTCGATATCGGTCTCCCAGCACTTCGGGAACTGATTCGGTCGGCTCGTCGTGCGCGAGCTCGTCGAATCGACTCGCAGCAGACTCGTTAAACAGCGGCGCGTCCTGTTCGCACTCGACGATCAGCTGCTCAAGCTGACGCTGGAGCGACGCGTCGCCGTTGCTCAGCTTCCGAATGCGCTCCGCGCGCTCGTGGACCGGCGAATCCATCACCTCATCGAGCAACGGTGCCAACTCCAGCCAGTTCGATGGAATGAACGGCGAGTCGTCTGACGCAGACGTACCGGTCACGCGGAAAGCGCTCGGCGTAGAAGCAAGCGGGCTTTTGCCCAGTCGCGTTGAACGGTTCTGCGCGTGATTCCCAGCGCCTCGGCGATCTCGTCATCGGTGAAACCACCGAAGAACCGACAGTCCACCACTCGAGCAAGCCGCGGGTCGACGAGCGCGAGCCGTTCGATTGCGTCGTTCAGTTGGAGCATCGCCTCCGGCTGGTCTTCCGCTGCGATCAGTTCGCTGTCCAGCGGAACTCGCAGCCGGTGTCCATCTCGTTTTTCGGCGAGTCGAGAGCGCGCGCGGTCGACCAGAACTTGGCGCATCACCAGTGACGCAAGCGCGACGAGGTGGTTTCGGTCTCGCAACGTCACGTGCGACTGTCCGAGCAACTTCAGATACGCTTCGTGAACGAGCCCTGTCGTCGAGAGCGTGTTGCCAGGTCCGCGCGCTGACAATTGGCGATGCGCGATCGCTCGCAGCTCGTCGTAAACGGCAGGTACAAGGCGGTCGAGGGTGCGTTGGCTCGACGGCTCGGTGTCATCCATGGGAATGGGCGTGCCCCACCGACGTTGGCATTGGCATCGCGTACCGCACTGAGGTGTCCGGTAGAACGTAGTGCGGAGTCCCAACCGTGGCTATGGACGTTGGCACCTCAAGCTGCGGCCTAGGTACCACTGCGCCAGCGCTCCAACGCCACGCGATGACAATTTCAGGAACGCTTCGCCTGCCGGACAAATCTTGAGTGATTTCTCGAAGAGAGAGACGAGAGCCTTGGCTAGAGTCGCATCGGTCGCGCTGTGGCTGATGAGGAGTGTAAGTGTGTCCGCCAACGCCCACGTTCAGCTGCGGGCGAATCAAAAAAGTGCGATCGCAGCGAACTACAATAGCTCGACCGTCAGCCGCAACGCATCGGTAGCTAGCCGTCTAATCATGTGCCGACGCCACTGCCTGTTCGAGACGCTCGACGAGATATGCCGCTTCGGGATTCGAGCGAGTCACTCGGTCGTCGTTGACCCAGTCAACTAACGCGCTTCCTGCAGCCAGCAGACTCCAGACCCACCAAGCGGTACCACCGTCTCGCAATAGACTGTTCGCGGCGAGAAGCGCGAATACTGCGGAGAGAAATATTCCAGGGCCACGTGCGCCACAGCGCGCGATCACAACGGCGCCAGCCGCACCATCGGACTTAACCGATCCCCATACTTCGAGCGGATCATTGATACGGCCGCGAACCCAGCCTCGGTCAAATCGGAGTCGGAACTTCGGCGAGTTGATCCGAGCGACTACCTGAAGCGCGCCGGCCTCCCGGATGTTGCGGGGAATCACCGATTCTCGCCATTCCCGTACATCCTCGCGGATCGCGGCGAGCACTGACTCCGGTGCGGCGGAACTGGTGAGATAGAGTTCTATCGCCATTAGGACGGGGTGGCTCGCTAACGCCCGCACTTCTGCTGCGGCGCAATCATATGGTAGCGGCCCGCTTGCGGGCCGCACTCCGCAGCGAGCGCCGGCAGCAGCAATTGCTCGTTAGGTGCCGCCGAGCAGCCAATCATGGATGTACGCTGACTGTGGATCTGCTGCGGGCCTGCAGCGTCGGAAGCAGGCGCCGTGGCGTCGAACGCACCCGTCACCGCCAAGTTCGGCGCCATCTTCTAGGGGCCGCTCCGACGCGTGGCGATCGCCGGCACTCGCCACACCACGGCGGCAACGCCCAATACCGAAAAGACCCATATTGGTGCGTCGGTAGCCCCTGCGACGATCACGGCCAAAGCCATCGCGGGCAACGCCACCCTTCTGTGGCCCAGCTCAATATTGCGATCGCGCGCGAACCACAGGACCGCGAAAAAGAGTGCGAGCGCCGACCCGATCCACCGGGACACGACTTCTGAGGTCGCATGGATTGATGAGGTGTCGATGTCCGATTTCGAACTAATGCCTGCGCCGAGGACGGCGACGGCCCCAAAGATCAGCACATGGCTGTAGCCCCAGGCGATCGCCGTTGTCTGGGCGCGGCTGGTTAGATGTTCGCGTTCGCAGAAATAGATCGAGAAGATCGCAAAAACGATGATCACGCCCGAGGCGCCGGTCACAATCGCCGGCCGTGAAAAACCGTATTCATGCAGAGCTGCGAACCCAAGGCTGATTGCTGTCATCACCTCGCCAAGGGAGATAATCATCAGCAGCCCATAGCGCTCGATAATGTGGTGTCGATGAAAGGGAGTTTTGCGCATCTTTTCAGCGAAGACCGGCACCGCGATCTCGAACGAAAAGAACAACACGAAGAGAGGGTAGAAGACGGCGCTCCCAGGTTTCGCGATGAAGTAAAACGCAATCCAACAGGCCTGTGCAACCAAGATTCCGATGGCGTAGCGGCGAGATGTGGTCCGATATTCTGGATTCGCGCTCGCACGTAACCACAGCGCGGCCATGCCAAGCCTCATGATCGTCCAGCCAACGACGCCCCAGCCAATATCTAGCGTCCTGAAGATGTGGCCGGCGCCGCCTGCGAATATCAATTCTCCCGTCATGATGAACATGACAGTGATGCGATAGCCTACGCCGTCGTTGTCGAACGCTGATGCGAACCATGTGAAATTCATCCATGCCCACCAAATCACGACGAACAGCAGGATGAACACGGGCAGTTTTTCGACACCGTGGCCCTCGCTGATGGCGTGATGAAGTCCGGCCGTCACCGCTGCTAAGGCAACAACCGTGACGAGGTCAAAGAGCAGTTCGAGCTGCGTCGAGACGCGGTGGGGCTCGTCTGGATCGCGAGGGCGCAGCCCATCGGCCATAAGCAGTCCACGTTTGTGGGTGAAGGTGTTGCGCTGACTTAGCGTGATGCCGCTTTGAACCGTAGGTCGATTCGCGATGACGGAGCGAACGACGCAATAGATCTTACGAGGCGCAAGGCTCTCCGGGGTGTTCTACATGAAGTAGGGCTTGTCGCCTTCAGACTTTGGTTTGTTCACGCCGACATTGGCGCGAGCGTGCAGCTTCGGCGATTGGATCACCTTCACGATCAAATCAGCGACGCTCTTGCGCGAGACGACCGTGCCCTTGAAGGGCTCGTCGCGTGCGGTGAGTTCATAGTCGATTTCGTCCTCATCCATTAGCCAGGCGGGGCGGATGAGTGTGTAGTTAAGGTCCGACGCTTCGATAGCGTCACCCGCACGCCGGAACGGCTTCAACGCGTCGCCGATCATCTGCTTATTCCATTTGCCGAACTGTCCCGGCACCTCGTCGTAAATGCCGAGGGCCAGAACGAAAACAAGCCGTTTGACGCCGGCAGCGTCCATCGCAGCAACTACGCTCTTGGCCTGCTTATCGATGTCGTCGCCCGTCAGGTTCGCGTAGACGACGTCTTGACCGGCAATCGCGGCATCAAGATCGGCCCGCACGAGAACGTCGCCACGTACGACCTTGGCAGTCTCAGGCGCATTCGTCAGCTTGCGTGTGTTGCGCGCTAACAGGGTGAGCCGAACGTCTTTGTGTTTGGCCAAGAGCTTTATGGCCCAGTGCGCGATCTGACCGTTTGCACCGAGAACAAGAACATTTGTCATGGCGAGGATACCGCTTGTGTTTCGAGCGCCCCTGGTCGGCTTCGGCATGTCCACAAACGTCTTGGTCCGAAGAGAAGTGTGCCTGCCACGCAGGTGGCCCATCTGTAGACTGAGGTCATGGATCAATTCGCATGTGTGCAGGTGCACCTAACGCCATAGCGTTTTGCTGCAGCGCATCAAATAAGATGCGCGCGCAGCGCGCGTTCCGAAATGCGCCGTCAGCAGCAACGCGCTGTTAGGCGACGACCGGGCGGTCGCGCCAACGATTTCGAACGCGCACAACCCCATCAATCACGAGGATGACCGCCGTCCACGCGCATACGGCCGCCGCGGTGATGAAGGCGATCGCGGCGGCCCCGGAGAAGTGGGCGAAGGGCAGCAGTTGATTTGCGGTGTCGCCGGGCAGCAGTACGAAGAAGAACCAATCGAACCAGACTGGCGACGCGAATTGCGGACCGGCCACTTCGAGCGCGATCAGCGAGACGAGCGCGCTGATGAGGGCGACGAGCTTGAGCGTCGCACCGATACTCAGGCGGCGCGTCGGATCGATGCGTGCTGCCGAGGCACGCCACACCCGCGCGGTGTATCCGGCGGCGCTGCGCAGGCCAACAAGGACGAGCGACCAGTAAAGGGTCGCGAAGGTGACCACGATCAGGGCGGCCATCCATCCGTCGTAGCCCGTGCTCGCCGGGAAAACGAGCCGGTACATGTCCATGCCTGGCAGAGCAAGGATGTACGTCCAGCTTGGTGGCCCATTCTCCGGATCGAGGGCGAGACGAATTAGCCAGAGCGCGGCGACCAACGCGAACATCGTCGGAAACGTGAGTCGAAATGCGGGTCTGATCATTCGTCAATGTGGCCTAGGTCGATCGCCTAACGCTTAGCATTCAGCTGCAGCCGTATCAATAAATACGCGCGCAGCGCGCCATCTATAGCGCGGCTGTCAGTCTGCAATGCGTTGTTAGGCGACCCGTAGCGGCTTGATGTGTGACATCTCGGCTTTAAGCGCACGCGTAGCCTCCCACAGATCGACGGCGCGCTGCGCATTCAACCAAAACTCGGGCGTGTTCCCGAACAAGCGGCCCAAGCGGAGCGCCATCTCCGGACTCACCGCTCGACGCTCGCGCAGCAATTCATTAATCGATTGCCGCGACACGCCCGCGGCTTCCGCCAGTCCTCCGACGGTGAGGTCGAAGTCCGGCAAGAAGTCCTCGCGCAACATTTCTCCCGGATGGATGGGTCGCTGCTTCGGTGCCTTGGTATTCGCGATACTCATGGTGTGCTCGTTAGTGATAGTCGCAAAGCTCGACATCGTACGCATCGCCGTCGACAAACCGAAAACAGATGCGCCATTGGTCGTTGACTGCAATCGCGTGTTGTCCAACCCGATCGCCCTTCAACGCATGCAAACGATTGTCTGGCGGTACCTTGAGGTCATCAAGCGTTGCGGCCAGATCGACGTACGTGAGCTCTCGGCGCGCGCGTGCGAGTACATCGGGCGGTAGTCGTTTCGCTGTTCCTTCGACATAGAGCTGCTGCGTCGTGCGGTCGCGGAACGTCTGAATCATTCAGCAATGTAACGCGTCACGTGACACGCGTCAACCGGCCTTAGGTTCGCCTAACGCCCCAGCGTTCTGCTGCGGCGCTCCAAATAAGATGCGCGCGCAGCGCGCGTTCCGAAACGCGCCGTCAGCAGCAACGCCGGGTTAGAGAGCGGCATGGCGCGACTAAGCCCGAGAAATAACACCGGAAAGAGTGAGACCACGATAGAGCGAGAGTTGGCGAAGCATCGGGCCGTATCGCTCGTTCATGAGTAGCGCGTCGAACTCGGCGCGCGCCAGGGCCGCCATCGCGAGCGGCGAGACATCGAGCATCACGGCGTGACGCAGCGCGCGATCGAGACGTGATCCGCCAATGCAAGGCGATCCAAATGAGAGAACGCGCGTAGCGCGTTTGCTCAATAGCCGCCTTGTCAGCAGCAACAATCGTTAGACAGAGGGGAGTTGATGGTGATCAGCCGACTTCAGTGACTGCGATGCGTCTCGGCGCACCGTGCGGGCGAGGATAGCGCCGATGCCGGCCCCGGTGAGGCTGCACAGTGCGATCGCGGCGATGTTTAGCAGCGATCCCAATCCGACGAAGAGAGTCGGCACGGCGAAACCGGCGGCGGCCCCGAGGGCGATCAGTCTAGAGCTACGAAGTGGCGCTGTGGTCGGCCACCGTCGCGCGGCTGCGGCAACGAGTAACGAGAATGCGACGCCTAGCACGCAGCCCCAGAAGAACGTCGTCGGGGCCTGATACCTGAGTGTCAAAAAGGCCAATTTCGCACGACTAACTCCATCTGGAGGCGTCTGCAGACCTCGCGCGAGCGCGATAACGGTGTGAAGCGCACACCACGCTAATCCCCAGGTCAGAGTAGTGCCAGCGAGGCCGCGTAAGAATCGAAAGCGTGAGAAGTGCATTGATCGAGTGCGAAAATTCTGTCTAACGCCATAGCGTTCTGCTGCAGCGCATCAAATAAGATGCGCGCGCAGCGCGCCTTCCGAACTGCGCTGTCAGTAGCAACGCGTTGTTAGGCACCTCGGCTCGGCGCCATCCGGTTACCTCGCCGATCTAATTCAGCGCCGCAACGTCGGCACGAGTAGCCGCCCCACAGTGCCTGGCGCAGCGATGTCGGCCTGCGAACGAACGGCTGAACGGTCGCGCACTCGGGACACGAAACGTTCGAGTGGGGTGCGACGAATGCCATTGCGATGAAGAGGCCGACCACCAACCCGAAAACCGACGAGATATTCGCGAGCATTTCATCCATGTAGGTTAAGCGTGCCTAACGCCGCGTTCTGCTGCAAACGCCTGCACGAATGTAGCTGTGAACGAGGCGCAGCCGAGATTACACAGCGGTGGACATGCGCGGAAGGTGAGGCGTTTGTCTGCAGCAACGCTCGTTAGGCGGCGCCGCGCGGCATCTCGACTGCGGCGAATCGGCGATCCGGCCTGCTATCCTTTGCACTCCAGTCCGCGTTCGTCGAGAAGCTGATGCCGGAGCCGTTGTCGGTGAATTCTTCGAAGAAACGGTTGGTCGGCTCCTGCGGGCGTCCGTAGTAGAACCATTCCCAGCGTACGACACTCGCGGACTGGATTCTGAATTCTCTTTCGTTGACGCGCATACCCTTTGGTTCAACCACTGTCAGGGTTTCGCCCTCGTCGAATGTAAACACAAGCGAATCTTGGTGCGTCGCAACGCTAACGATGCGATGCTGATTGTCATATGGTCGTCCGAACCAGATCCCCCAGAATCGCAATGCACCAGGCTTGATGCTTGCGATGTTCGCCGAGAGCTGCTCACAGAGTTCGTTGAGATCGCTCATGATCGGTATTCTGGGTAAGCCGCCTAACGCGACAGCGTTCTGCTGCAGCGCTCAAATGAAATTGCGCGCAACGCGCGCATTCCGAAATGCGCTGACGGCAGCAACGCGTGGTTAGGCGAGCCGCGTGCTCGCGTTGCGCCGTCCCGGATCACGAGTCTGTTGGCGATCGCGAACGTCGCGCGGCTCCGGGCGCGTTGCCGGAATCCCCAACCCACGGCCCGGTCAACTGGAACCGCGGATAGTACAGCGCCGAGCTCTCCTTGGTCTGGCTGCCGGTCGAGTCTTCGATCCACGGCCCGTCAATACGCACGATCACCAATTTGAGCGTCGATGGTTTGCCCAGCGTACGCCAGAGCTCACGCGCGATGCGCCGGCCTAACACCTTCTCGGGCGGACATCCGTCCGCTTCGGCCTTGGTCGTGGGTGGCCCAAACATCCATGTGCCGGTTCGGCGCGCGCGGTCGGTGAGGGACGAATCGGCAAACGCGAGCACGATCGAATCGCGTCCAAAGGCGATAGCGGACGTCAATGGGTACGCGCCCGCCGTGCGCTGCACCGTCGCACGCAACGGCGAAGTGAGTGGTACCTGCGAGGACGCGACGGTGGGTGGCCACAGCGCGCAGCCGATGGCGACCAGCCAGGCGAACGGAAGCGTGATGCTGTTCAACAATTCGGGATTCGTCAAAGGTCTCACTTCGGTGTCAAAACGCCGGTTCAGGACCGCCTAACGCTAGCGTTCTGCTGCAGCGCACAAAATAAGATGCGCGCAACGCGCGCCTTCCGAAACGCGCTGCCAGCAGCAACGCGTTGTTATGTAGCG
The DNA here is from genome assembly GCA_966096095.1 of uncultured Gemmatimonadaceae bacterium. GTDB lineage: Bacteria > Gemmatimonadota > Gemmatimonadetes > Gemmatimonadales > Gemmatimonadaceae > Gemmatimonas. The sequence continues at coordinate 94,430 of CBHTUR010000017.1, forward strand.
CGTGCGACGCACTCCGCGTCTCGCTGAATCTTAAGGACCTCGGCGAGGATTGCCATGAGTCGAAAATGAGGAGCAGGTAACTCGAACCCCGGTCCAAGTAGCGAAAATAGGAAGCGGCGGTCATGCACGCTAAGCATAGCGAGTTCGAGCGGCTGATCCTCAGCGTCTCGCAGAACGAACGCGGTGGCGGGCGTCGGATGTTCAACGGGCCCGGTGTACTCACGCGCGCGAAAGCACCCGCGACCAGAGCCAGCGTGGACCGGACAGGGCTCCGGAGGCTCGCGCTTCGAATTCCGCTCGGGTGACTTGATGATCAAATCGATGGTGCCGAAGGCGCTCCACTGCGCAAAGCCAGCGGGGAGCGTGTAAGTGCTGAGCATCTGCATGTCGGCCGAAAGCGTCCCAGCCGGATTGCACGTCACCTCACCGACCGTAAACCCGAGCTGGACGTCACGGCGCCACAACGTGTAGGCCATCGGATGCAATGCAAACAGGGTTCGACTACATAACGCGACGGCGTTCTGCTGCAGCGCTGCCAATAAGATGCGCGCGCAGCGCGCGTTCCGAAATGCGCTGTCAGCAGCAACGCCCGTTAGACTTCGGCGCGGCGATGTTGCGGGTTCACGAATGCGCCACGCATCAGAACATCTGCACTCCGCACTGCATACGCACCTGCAGCGTGTCGGCGAAGCCTAGGCGAAACGTAAACGAGGTTCGCTCACGTACGTATCCTACGCGGCGTACCTCGATGATTTGCGTACTTGGTCGAAATTGGAGCACGGCTCGCCCTCGCGTATCCGAGGTGTCGGCCGCCAGATCTGGTGGCGATGTGCCGGCGAACACAAACGCCCCTTGAATGGGAGGGCCATTCTTGGAGCGCAACTCCACGAACGCTTCGCCGCGACCCGCCAGCGCGAGCGCGGCCGATGGAGACGTGGCGAGGCCAACGCGCACGAGACCTGGCATGTTCACGCACCCCGTGGTCTCGGTGCGATAAGTCGCGATGTACGACGGGGTACAGCTCGTCAACAGCGCGAGAGCGAGTGTGCCTTGTGCGCGGACGCGTATCAAAGATCTCGTCGGCATCTCCATCCATTGGGCCCGATGTCTAACGCGCCAGCGTTCTGCCGCGGCGCTCCAAATAAGATGCGCGCGCAGCGCGCC
>CBHTUR010000018.1:0-93884 GCA_966096095.1 uncultured Gemmatimonadaceae bacterium
TAACTACCAGTACAGTACCAGTACCAGTACCAGCAGGAAATACCAGTACCAAGTACCGCGTACCAAGTACCAAGTCCTGCAGTTCAAATCTCTTTTAGCCCCCGCTATACTCCCTTCTGCTCCGGGTCCCGGAGGGCACCAGCCCGCCAACCCCGTCAGGACCCCGAAGGTAGCAGCGGCACGTGGAGTCTGATGTCGCTTCGTCAGGCCCGGAGCACTGCGCGCAGCCGGATCCACTCGCAAGAGTCGACCGGCTGCGCGTTTTTATTGCTCCCAGCCCAACAGCGACCCACAAAATTCTGACCACCGACAACTCAAACTGACCACCGACCACTTAAAAGCAGTTCGCCATCCCCCCATCGCAGCGCGTCCAACGCAGCGCGTCCAACCAAGTCTCGAGTCGTACCACCCCAGCTACCCCACCAACGGCACGCCGCGACTCGGCGTCGGCATGTTCGGCAACCGATGCAACGGTTCCCCTGCCGCAACCAATCGCGCAAACGCTGCGCCCGGCACCGGCTGCGACATGAGAAAGCCCTGACCCAGCAGACAACCCATCGCCTGCAATTGCGCCAGTTGCTTCTCGCCCTCAATGCCTTCGGCCACCGTCGCGAGTCCTAACGTCTCACCGAGCGAAAGAATGGCGCGCGTCAACGCGTCGTCGCTCGCCGCGCCGCCGAGCTGATTGATGAAGCTCTTGTCGATTTTCAGCACGTCGATCGGGAAGCGCTGTAGATACGACAGCGACGAGTAGCCCGTGCCGAAGTCGTCGAGCGCGAGCGTCACGCCAAGCGACTTGAGCTGGCGCATCGCGTCAATCACGGCGTCGGCGTTTTGCATCATCACCGACTCGGTCATTTCAATCGTCAGCCGCGACGCATCAAGTCCGCTCACCTCGAGCGCGTCGCGCACGTCGTCAACGACGCTCGCTTCCTGCAGATGGCGACCCGAGAGGTTCACCGCCACATGCAGCGGCGGTGCCTCGGGGTCCGGTGCTTCCCACGACATCGCATCACGACACGCCGTGCGCAACACGCGACGACTGATGTCGCGAATCAGCCCCGCGTCTTCAGCGATCGGCACAAAGGTGCTCGGGGCAATCAGCCCGCGCGTCGGATGGTGCCAGCGCAACAGCGCTTCCGCGCCAAGAATGTCGCCCGTCTGCAAATCGACCAATGGCTGGTAATGCACCTGCAGTTCGTCGCGCTCGATCGCCCGGCGCAGGTCCGCTTCCAGCTGCAGTCGGTCGGCCACCTTCGCGCGCATCGACGCTTCAAACCGCACGACGCGTCCGCGACCCTCCGCTTTCGCTACGTACATCGCGACGTCAGCGTCGCGTACGAGTTCGTCAAGCGTCACGCCCGGTTGCGCCTCGGTTACGCCAATGCTCGCGCCGATAAACACCTCGCGACCTTCAAGCATGAACGGTCGCGTGAGCTGCGCCAGCAGACGGTTCGCCGTCGAAAGACACGAAGCCCGATCGGAGTCTTCGAGCAGAACCGCAAATTCATCGCCGCCCAGTCGGGCAACGGTGTCTGCACTTCGCACTTCGCCCTCGATCCGTCGCGCGACTTGCCGCAGCAAGTCGTCGCCCGCCGCGTGGCCCAGCGTGTCATTGACGATTTTGAAGTGATCGAGATCGATAAACAACACGCCGATATCGACCGGTCCACGTTCGCGTCGCGCGAGTGCGTGCGTGACACGATCCGTGAAGAGCACCCGATTCGCGAGTCCTGTCATCGGATCGTGGAACGCTTGCCAGGCAATGCGTCCCTCGAGTTCCTTCCGCTCCGTCACGTCGCGGACATTCAACACGATGCCGTGAATGCTCGCGGTCTGCAGCCGGTTGGTGCCCACAACTTCAAGCCAGCGCCACGTCCCGTCGGTCCGCGCCACGCGCACCGCAATCGTCTCGGACTCGTCGTTGCGGCGAGCCAGTCGACCCATCATCAATCGCGCTGCGTCGAGATCGTCGCGGTGAATGATGTCGAACAGGTTGCGATGCATCACTTCGTCAATCGTGGCGCCCATGATGCGACTGACCGACGGACTGACGTAGCGCGCCACGCCATCGATATCGACCACCAGGACCAGATCGGACGCATGCTGCACGAGCGCCGCGAGTCGCGCCTCCGCCGAGTTGGCCACGGCGAGCGCGTCCAGTCGCGCGTTCTCGCCCACCACAATCGCCTGACGGGCGAGCACGGCGAACATCAGCAAGAGCATGCCAATCGCCACGCCGCGTGCCGGTGCCAGCGCGCCATTCTCGACCAGCACCACCAGCAGCACGGCCACACCGGTAACGCACGCGTACATCAGCCAGGCGGGCAGGGAAGGCACGCGCGTCGGCGGAGCCGTCGATTCATGCACCGCAGTGGCGCGCATCGCCGACATCGTGATGAACGCATACCACAACAACCAGCAGGCATCGGTCGCTACACCGCCCATTGGCGAGTCGTGCACCACCGCCTGACCGTACATCTGATCGGCGATCGTCTTCGTGGCAAACGCCACCAGCAACCAGCGGAACGCGGTGAAGTGCGACTGCTGGCGTTGCGATACGACAAACACCATCAGCGCGCACACGAGCATGGTGCCAACCAACGGATACGCCGCGTTGAGTGTGTCGCTCAGAAAATGCTGGAACCCGGCGGCCTCGAGACTCCACGGTGCGAGCCAGTACGACACCGTGCCCGCCGTGACGGCCGCAATGCCCGCTTCGAATTGCACGCGCCACCGTTCTGCGCGCGTGGCCCCGAGTCCGGGAAAGCGCGACACCGACCACACCGCCAACGGCGCAAACGCGGAATAGCAAATGTCCGCCACGCTCAACGGCGGACGGTCGCCCGTGCGCAGCTGAATGACCGACCAAATTGCATCGCCCAACCAGTAGATCCCGATCGCCCACATCATGATGCGCCACGCGCGGCGCGAATCGTCGTCCAGGAACGGCGAACGCGAGGCGTACCACAGCGCCACGACTGAAGGGGCGCCAATCCACAGGTACGTCGCGCTCAGCCACCGAGCGCGCGTGGCCTCATCGGGCACGTGCAGAATCGCACTCAGAATCAGCGCGACCACCGGCAAGCACTGCACCACGAGCAGCGGAAGAAGCAAACGCTGCCAGTGGCGCGAAACCGGGCGGGCGATCTCTTGGTGCGCGGTAGTCATCAGGTCAGACAAGAGCAGTCACGGAACGCGACCCCACATCGGATGAGTAAGTGCAGCTCGTGTGAGAGAGTTTCGTCCCCGACGCCGCCAAACTTGAACGATTCAACCGCGAATTCGGAGTGTTTCACGACGGGCAAACGTCTTGATTGACAAGCGCTTACGCAGCAGAGTCCGGCCGTTACCCCGAGCGCATTCCGAAATTTGAAACGCTCTGGGCCGCGCGCTCGCCCGACCGCCCGCTCGGTGGTCCGATCGGACCGCAATTGGGCTAAATTCACGAGATCATGTCGCTCGCTCTGGCCCGCAAATACCGGCCGCGAAACTTCGCGTCCGTCGCCGTTCAGTCTCACGTCGCCAACACCCTCAAGGGCGCCATCGCCCGGGAGCGGGTCGCGCACGGGTACCTGCTGTGTGGCCCTCGCGGGACCGGCAAAACCACCCTCGCGCGCGTCCTCGCGATGGCGCTCAATTGCGAGCAACTGGCCGCCGAACGCCTCGCTGCCAAGGCCGCCGGACGTCCCGTCGACACCAGCCCCGAATCGGGCGAGCCGTGCGGCGTGTGCGCCAGCTGTCAGCGTATCTGGAGCGGCAGTGCGTCGCTCGACGTCGTCGAAATTGACGCCGCTTCCAACCGTGGCGTCGACGATGCGCGAGAGCTGCGTGAGCGCGCCATGTACGCCCCCTCCGGCGACGATCGCTACAAGGTGTACATCGTCGACGAAGCGCACATGCTCACGCGCGAAGCGTGGAACGCGCTGCTCAAAGTGCTGGAGGAACCGCCGCCGCGCGTCGTGTTCGTCTTCGCCACCACCGAGCCGCAGAAGATCGCGCAAATGGCCGCGCCGGTGCTGTCCCGCCTGCAAAAGTTCGACCTGAAGCGTATCGGACCGGCCGAGATTCGTGAACGCCTCGCCATCGTTTTGCGCGACGAACACATGCCGTTCGAGGATGACGCGCTGGCGATGATTGCACGCGCCGCCGACGGCGGATTGCGCGATGCGCTCTCGCTCACCGATCAGGTGCTGTCACTCGGCGATGTCGGGGCTGTCACCGTCGATCGCGTAAGAACCGCGCTCGGCCTCATCGCCGACGAAGAGTATCTCGCGTTACTCGATCTCATCGTCGATCGACGCGCCGGCGAGGTGTTTGCCGCGATTCAACGGCTCGCTGACAATGGCGTAGACTTTGCGCTGCTTCTCGCTGGTCTTGGTGATCTGCTGCGCGCGCAGCTCGCCATCTCGCTCGGCGGCGCCGTACCCGATCTTCCGGAACGCATGCGCGTCGCCCTCGCCGAGCGCGCCGGACGCGTTTCGTCCGGCGATCTGCTGCGCATGCTTCACGCGCTGCTCGAAATGGAACCCATGTTCCGGCGCAGCGGACAGCCGCAACTCTTGTTGGAATCGTTGCTCGTACGCTTCGCGTTGCTCGATCGCACGGTCCAGTTGGAAGAGGTGCTCAAAGGCTTCGGCGATGCGCCGCGTGAAGATCCGCCGCGTCGCATCACGGCGGAATCGCGCGTCGCGTCAGCGCATGCGTTGCCGCCGGCGCCGCCGGCCGCCGTGGCGCCCGCGATTACGCCGCCCGTTCCGCGCTCCGCTTCGCAGCAGGTAGCGCAGGCCGCCGCCGCGGCACAGATGGCGCCGCCGCCCGCCCCGGTTACACTGCCGGAGCGCAGTGCGAAGGTCGTGCCGCCACCCTCGATCGATACGGTGCTCGAACACTGGTCCGATGTGGCCGAGATGTTGCGCCGCAATCGTCGTGGCATGGTCGCTGAAGCAATGCAGTGGCTGCGCCCGAGCGACATCAGCGCACAAGGCGCGCTCACGCTCACCTATGTGCCGTCAGACGATACGTGGGCACGCGCCACTGAAAGCGCGCGCGCTGACGTACTCGCCGCGTTGCAAGGCTGTTTCGCGGGTATCACCGCCTTCGCGCTTAAAGCGCAGGCCGCGACAGCCCAAAGCAACGGGCCCACGCGAACCACTCGCCTCACGGCGCAGGACGTGCAGAAGGAACGGCTCGATGCGCTCGCGGCGCGCGATCCGCTGCTTGATGCGGCCGTGAAAGCGCTCGACCTGGAACTGCGCGACTAAGCGCGCGCACTCACCGCGCGCGACCGACCGCGCGCGTCTCTGACTCCACACATCCGATCACCGACCATGGCCGATCTGTTCAAAATGCTCGACACGTTTCGCCAGATGCAGAGCAAGCTGCAAACGGCGCAGGAAGAACTGGCGCGACGGACTTACACCGGTTCGGCCGGCGGCGGCATGGTGACCGTCGAGTGCGACGGCAAGATGATGCTCAAGCGCGTCAAGCTCGAGAAAGCCGTCGTCAATCCCGACGACATCGAGATGCTCGAAGATCTCATCGCCGTTGCGTCCGCCGAGGCGCAGAAAAAGGCCGCCGACGCGATGCAGGAAGAGATGGGCAAGGTCACGGGCGGCATCGATCTGCCTTTCAAGTTGCCGTTCTAAAAAGAGCGACTCGCCACTGTGTCAGTGATCGATGATCTTACCGGCGAGCTTGCACGGCTGCCCGGCATCGGGCGCAAGACGGCGCAGCGCCTCGTGTTTCACCTGCTGCGGCAACCGCATAGTCAAAGTCGCGAGCTTGCGGCCGCGCTCGTGGCGTTGGTCGACCGTGTGCGTACCTGTGAACGTTGTCGCAATCTGACGGAATCGCCGCTCTGTTCGATCTGCGCCGATCAACGCCGCGACAGTCAGCTCATTTGCGTGGTCGAAGAAGCCTCGGACATCGCCTCGATCGAACGCGCCGGTGAATTTCGCGGGCTCTATCACGTGCTTGGCGGACGACTCTCACCGCTCGATGGGGTGGGGCCGGACGATCTGTCGATCGGCGCGCTGGTCGATCGCATTGGCCCCGAATCGGTGCGCGAGGTCATTCTCGCCACCAACCCGTCGCTCGAGGGCGAAGCCACCGCGCTCTATCTGCAGCGACAGCTCGCCGCATCTGGGGTGCGCATCACGCGGATCGCCCGCGGGCTGCCCGTCGGCGGAGACCTCGAGTATGCCGACGGTGTGACAATCGCGCAGGCCTTGTCGGCCCGCCGGGAGATGCGTTGATGGCCGGGTTCCGACTCCTCAAGCGAGAATCCCGGTCATCGGGCGCTGCCAGCACCGCCACGTGGATCTTCACCGGCCTCGCCGTGGGGCTCGCGCTGGGCTTCGTGACATGGAGCGCGCAGAGGGAAAATCACCGACGCGCCCTCTTCCACGCGTCGCCCCGCCGACGGCTCGCCGCGCTGAGTTACCTTCGGGCGCATCCGAGCGTAGATAGTGCACGACTCCTCCGCGATTATTTGCGGTGGGAGCCTTTGCCGTTGCTGCGCCGCCGGGCCCGAGGGGTTCTGCGACGGACCGAACGGCTGTTACGTTCGTAGACCTGTCGAATTTGCCGTTTGTGCCCGTGGCGTAACAGCAGCCGGTCGCAGCGGTTATCCCTTCGCCCCCACGTTCATGCCCGTTGGCGCCGCCTCCTGGTCGTTCACTGAAGACGACTTCGGGGCCATCACGATCACCCTGCAGCGATTTCTGTACGACGCGAAGGCGCGTTGTGCGTTGCTCGTCGACCGCAGCGGACAACTCGTGGCGACCGTCGGCGAGCCGCCCAACTTCGACGCCACCGCTTTTGCGACGCTGACCGCGGCCGACTTCAGCGCGAACGATCAGCTCGCGCGTCTCATCGGCGAGCGCGACTTCAACGTGCTGTTCCACCAGGGCGAGAAGGAGTCGATGTACCTCGCCGACATTGCACGCCGCGTAATTCTCGTCGTGCTGTTCGACAATCGTACCACCCTCGGCCTCGTCCGGTTGCGTATGAAAACCGCCGTCGATGAGCTGACCCGCATCTTCGAAGGCGTCTTTGCGCGCGGTGGATCCGCGCAGAGCACTCCGCCCGGTTTTCTCGCGGGCGCGGAAGACGAGATTGACCGGCTTTTTCAGTAAGGAACGCGCTCGATGTCGATGATCAACTACGCGTCCCGCGAGATTAACTGCAAAATTGTGTACTACGGTCCGGGCCTTGGCGGAAAAACCACCAACCTCGAATACGTCTACGGCAAAGTCTCGCCGAACACACGCGGTAAACTCATCTCGCTGGCCACGGAAACCGAACGCACGCTGTTCTTCGACTTCCTTCCAGTCGATCTCGGCACCATTCGTGGTTTCCGCACGCGTTTTCACCTGTATACCGTGCCGGGACAGGTCTACTACAACGCGAGCCGCAAGCTGATTCTCAAAGGCGTTGATGGCGTGGTGTTCGTGGCCGATTCGCAATCCGATCGGGCCGAAGCGAATATCGAGTCGATGCAGAATCTGTACGACAACATGGCGGCGTACGGGTACGACCTGACCCGCATGCCGTTCGTCGTGCAATACAACAAGCGCGACTTGCCCAACGCGGCGCCGGTTTCCGAGTTGCAGGAAATGCTGAACCCCGGTTGGGAAGTCACCGATCCTGCGCGCATGCGTCCACTGGCGGATCCCGGTCGCGCTGGCGAGTTTTTGATTACGCAACTGCCGAGTGGCGAGTGGGTAGAACGAGCGCCGTACTTTGAAGCGGTCGGTGTCACTGGCGATGGGGTGTTCGATACCCTGAAAGCCGTCTCCAAGCTCGTGCTCAAAACGCTCGCCTGATCTGTCGCCTCGCTCGTTGAACGACCGCATCACGTCCCCTGTCGGAGGCGGACCTCTGTGAACCTCCCCAACGCGATCACCGTCGGACGCATTGCCCTGACGCCGCTGATTGCGTGGTTGCCGTTCACCACGTCGTGGTCCGCTCGCCTGATGGCCTTCGCGCTCTTTCTCGTCGCGGCCGTCACGGACTACTGGGATGGACATCTCGCGCGCGAGCGCAACCTGGTCACCGACCTTGGGCGACTGCTCGATCCCTTAGCAGACAAAGCGTTGCTCGTGGCCACGCTGGTGCCCATGTACTTGCTGCAGCGGCACTACTCGTTGGTCGCGCCAGAAGGCTCGCTGCCCGCCAACGCGTTCCTGTTCCGCACGCCGTTCGGTGCGATTTCCTTGCCGCTCTGGATCGTGCTCGTGGTGCTCGGACGCGAACTGTTCATGACCATCTTCCGGCAAATCGCCGCACGCCGAGGCTTGGTCATCGCGGCCATCGGCCCCGCCAAGTGGAAGACCGCGTTCCAAAGTATCTGGCTCGGTGCGGCGTACTTCTGGTTCTTCGCGGCCACCCTCGCGGCGCGTCAGGGTTGGACGAGTGATGCCGCGTGGCGCGCGTTTGCCTATTTCAATGGCTTCGTTGGCGTCGCCAGCATGATTGGCGCGGTCGGCCTGACCCTGTATAGCCTCTGGCTCTATCTGCAGCGCTACGGCCGTCAGGTCGTCAGTCGGTAGTCATTCGTCAGCGTTTCCGGGCCCCCGCCAGCGTTAGCCGACGGGGGGCTTTCCCAAAGTCACACTGACCACCGACAACTCAAACCGACAACCGACGACGTAAAAGCATTCCGCGCGCCGTCCCGCGACTATTTTGCTCCTATGTCGCTGCCCATCGAAATCGTCACCATCGGTGACGAACTCCTCCTCGGCTTCACCATCGACACCAACGCCGCGCATATCGCGCGCGAACTCGCCGCGCTGGGTGTGCGCATCGTGCGTCGCGCCACCGTCGGCGACGAACCGGCCGGCATCACCACCGCCATTCGCGAGGCTCTCGATCGCACCGGTGCGGTCATCACCACCGGTGGACTCGGACCAACCGCCGACGATCGCACCAAGCCGGCAATCGCCGAAATCTTCGGCAAACGCATGGTGCTCGACGAGGAGATTCTCGCCAACCTCGAGCAACGCTGGCTCAAACGATTCGGCGTGGCGATGCCCGAGAGTAATCGGCAACAAGCCATGGTTCCCGAGGGCGCGACGATTCTGGCCAACCGACACGGCTCGGCTCCCGGCATTTGGCTTGAGGACGAGCGTGGACGCTGGGTCGCGATGTTTCCCGGTGTCCCCCGCGAAATGCGGGGCATGGTCGCCGACACGCTTATTCCGCGCCTCCGCGATCGCATTCCGGCAGGCGGTCCCGTTGTTCGATCGCGCACGCTGCGCACCGCGAGCATCTCCGAATCGGCGCTGGCCGATCGGCTGGGCGAACTCGGACGTTCAGTTGATGGCATGGGACTCGCGTTTCTCCCCGGAGTCGAGGGCGTCGATTTGCGAATCACCTCCGACGCACACGATGCCGCACACACCTCGCGCGTGCTCGATGCGGCGGCCGCGAAGATTCGCGAACGTGTTGGTCGCTTCATCTACGGCGAAGGTGACGACGATCTTGCGGCGCTGATGCTCGCCGCACTTGGCGAACGGCACTTTACCATCAGCGTCGCCGAGAGCTGCACGGGCGGCCTCCTCGGCGCGCGACTCACCGCGATTCCCGGCTCAAGCGAAATGGTGCAGGGTGGCATCATTGCCTACGACAATGTCGTGAAGACGCGCGAACTGGGCGTGGCAGAGGCCGATCTCGAAACGCACGGTGCCGTCTCGGAACCGGTTGCCCGTGCGATGGCCACCGGCGTGCGCGCGCGTTTTGGTACGACCGTCGGTATCGGTATCACCGGAATCGCCGGACCCTCTGGCGGCACTCCTGAGAAGCCCGTGGGTACCGTGTGGGTGGCGGTCGACCTTGCGGGGAGTGTGCACGCGGTCCGAGCCGTTCTGCCCGGCGATCGATCCGAAATTCGTCAACGGGCCGCCCAATTGGCGCTTGATCGCCTCCGTCGCGCGTTTCTGCGCGACGAATCGTCTGAAGGCTGGACGGTACGGGCCTGAGTTCCCTCGCGCAAATGGGTGCGCAAGGCGTGACGCTCTCCCTCGAACGATCTAAACTTTCAGCTATCTCGCACGTACGGAGCCCGACTACCACGCTGCTGGGCATTGCCGCCGTGTTCAGGGTTCGCGAACAGACACCACGATGACTGATCCAACAATTCCCTCGCCAGACGAAGTCTCCGATAACTCGGCCGATGTTGCCGCAACCGATAGCGATTCGACGATGACGGCCGATGCGCTGGCAACGGCTCAGCGCGAATTAAGTGAGCAGCGCGACAAGTATCTCCGCCTTGCGGCAGAGTACGACAATTTCCGTCGTCGTGCCGCGAAGGAGCGTCAGGAATCCGGCTGGCGTGCGCAAGGTGAGCTGGTGCGCGGCCTGCTCGACGCACTCGATGACATCACGCGCTTCGCGCACGTCGATCCCGCCACGGTCGATACGCAGACGGTCGTCGATGGTGTGCTCATGGTCGAGAAGAAGTTGTTCAAATCACTCGCCGGTCATGGCTTCGAAACAATCGATCCGACTGGCCATCCCTTCGATCCATCGCGACACGAGGCGGTCACGACGACGCCCGCCATGTCAGCCGACGAAGATGGCGTAGTGGCGATGACCTTCCAGGCCGGCTACGTCATCAACGAACATGTGCTGCGCCCGGCACGCGTTGTCGTCAAGCAGTGGACGGGCAGCGCACCAATGGTGTCGTAAGTGTTGCCACGTCGATTCTCAGCCGTTCGATAACCTGATATGGCCAACAGCAAGGACTACTACGCGGTCCTCGGTGTCGCGTCGTCCGCGACGGCCGATGAAATCAAAAAATCGTATCGGCGACTTGCCAAGCAGTATCATCCCGATACGAATCAGAACGACCCGAAAGCCACCGAGCGATTCAAAGAAATCTCGGAGGCGTACAACGTGCTGGGCGACGCCGAACAGCGAAAGCAGTACGACGACATGCGTCGTCTCGGTGCTTTCGGCGGTGGCGGCATGCGTGGCGGTGCGTCGTCACGTCCTAGCGGTTTTGGTAGTGCGCGACCGGGGCAGCCCGGCGCCGGTACGTTCAACGATTTTGATGTCGGCGGTATCGGTGGATTAGGCGATCTCTTCTCGTCGATGTTCGGGGCCGGTGGCACGGGCTCGCGTTCGCGCAGCAAGGCGCCCGAGCGCGGCCAGTCGGTCGAGAAAACAGTTGAGGTTCCGTTTCGCACGGCGGCCACCGGTGGCAAGGTGCCCGTGGAACTTGAAGTGAACGAAGAGTGCGCCACCTGTCATGGCAACGGAGCGGCCCCTGGGGCCAGCATCAAGGCGTGCTCGGAGTGCGGTGGTCGCGGCGTGATTTCGTTCGGTCAAGGAAGCTTTGCGGTCAATCGTCCGTGTCCGGTGTGTATGGGGCGCGGGCAAATTCCGAGCGAACGTTGTCCCACCTGCAACGGCAGCGGTGAGCAGCGTGCCAAGCGTACAGTGCTCATCGCGGTGCCCGCGGGCGCTGAGTCGGGCACAAAAGTGCGTTTGCGCGGTCAAGGCGGCAAAGGCGCGTCCGGCGGACAGGCCGGTGATCTGGTTATCACGTTCGAAGTGCAGAGCGATCGATTCTATCGTCGCGATGGACTCGATCTGATCGCCACCGTGCCCATCAACATCGCGCAAGCAACACTCGGTTCGAAGGTCAGCGTAAAGACCATCGACGGCAAGAAAGTCGCGCTCAAAATTCCCGCCGGAACCTCGGCCGGAAAACGTTTTCGTATTGCGGGGCAGGGAATCGACAAGGACGGACGCAAAGGTGATTTGTTGGTTGAAATCACCATCACGGTGCCGGAAACGCTTTCTGACGCACAAGAGAAGGCGATGCGCGAGTTCGCCGACGCTACCGGACTCAAATACTGATGACGCAGCCGTGTGCGACGCTCGGGCGAATCGCCATCGCCAGTCGCACGCTCGTGTGCGTGATGCTGTTGGCCGCCCGTGCATTGCCGGCGCAGAATGTCCGAGACACCGACGGCGACCGCGAGCGAGCCAATGCTCCTGAGCCGAGTTGGAAGCTGGCGCACTGTGTATCGGGAATGACCTATGGGGCGCCACTCAAGTTTGCACTCGCGTACGGCGGGGGCTTGAAGCACGAGTCCGATGGGCGCGATCTGTGTGTCTTGAGTGCGGCCAAAATCGGAAGCGGCGGTGCGCTCGTCGCGGCAGGCTTTGCCACCAGCGTTGGCAGCATCGGCGGCGGGGCCAGTCTCACCGCGAACGTGCTGCGTACCTTCGCGCATCCGCTCAGCGCGCATCCGCGCACCACCTACGCCGGCGCGTCGTTGCATCTCTGGCCGCTGCTGGCCATCGGTGGTGAAATCGGCATCTACACCCGCCTCGGCAGCATGCCGTCCGGTGCAACATTGCCGACCCGATTAGTCGCCTGGTCCGTCGGTTTCGGATTCTAGTCGCGTTCTAAACCCGCTGGCGCTGCCGGCTCCTCGCGCATTCTCGGCGCGCCGAGTAGGTTCGCGCGGATGAACGCTCCCGCCTCTCGTTCTCCGCTTCGATCGCAAGGCGTGCAAGTCACGATCGGACTTGTTGCCGGTCTTGCCCTCGGCATGGTGCTCTCTCGTGAGAGCACGCCTGCACCGGCGATTGCCCAGTTTACCGGCGTGCTCGATGTCGTCGGCACGGCGTGGATCAACGCTGTCCGCATGACCGTGATTCCGCTTGTCGTCTCGCTGCTGATCGTCGGTGTGGCCGGTGGCGGTGACGCGCGTACGACAGGAACGGTTGGCGCCAAGTCGTTCGCGTGGATGCTGGGTATGCTCATCGCGTGCGCCATCTTCTCAGCGATCGGCGCGAAGCTCTGGTATGCGGGCTTCGTGGTCGACCCGGCCGCATCAGAGCGATTGCGCGCCACCGCTCACCTCGATGTGCCAACGGGCGATGCGCTCTCGGCACGCACGTGGTTCCTGTCACTCATTCCGCTCAATCCCATCAAGGCGGCGGCCGACGGTACGCTCCTGCCGGTCGTGTTGTTCACGTTGCTCTACGCATTCGCGCTTTCGCGAGTGAGCGACGAACCGAAGCGCGCGCATCTCGCCTTCTTTCGCGGCATGGCCGACACGATGTTGATCGTCGTGCGATGGATTCTCTCCCTCGCCGGTGTTGGCATTTTCTGTCTCGCCTTGGTTCTCGGCGAGAAGCTCGGCACATCGGCCCTCAGCGCGATCGGCTTCTACTTCATGGTGCTGATCTCGCTGCTTGTCGCGCCAATCATCGCGTGCTATGTCGTGGTTATCCTCACTCGACGCGTACCGCTCGCGCTGTTCGCTCGTGCCGCGCTACCGGCGCAGATTGTCGGTATCGGTTCACGCAGCTCGCTCGCCGCACTGCCGGCCATGGTGAAAGGCGCGACCGACGTGTTGCGCCTGCCACCGACCGCGACCGGATTCGTGCTACCACTGTGTGCGTCGGTCTTCAAACTCAATAGTGCGATCTACTGGTCGGTGGGGGCGCACTTCACCGCCAAACTGTATGGACTCCCGCTATCCACCGGTCAGCTCGCGATCATCGCGTTGGCTGGTGTCGTGCTCAGTTTCAGCACGCCCGGTATTCCGAGCGGCGGTCAGCTCCTTCAGGTGCCCGTGTACACCGCACTTGGCTTACCCGTCGAAGCCGTCGGCATCATGATCGCGCTCGACACGCTCCCCGACATGTTCAAGACGCTGCTCAATGTCACGTCGGATATGGTCGTTGCCGTGCACGCGGTGCCCCGTGAGGGCAGCTAAGCGGCGAGAATCGGCAATCCGGCACGTTTAGCGCCACCCGGGGCGCCAGCATTGTCGCGAATGCCGCGTTCAATCACGCCGCCGCCCAGCATTACGTCGCCGTCGTAAATCACCAGCGACTGTCCGGGTGTAATCGCGGTGACGGGCTCCTCGAGAGCAAGCTCAATCGCCGTCGCGTCGCGACGGACAATGGTCGCCGCTGCGGCGCGTGCGCGGTTGCGCACTTGCACCTGCACCGATGCGCCGACGTCGGGCGCGTCCGTCAGCCAATTCAGCTCGCGCGCCTCAACTCCGCGCCCGAGCAGCGATTCGCGCGGGCCAATCACCACTGCGCGCTCTTCCGGCACAATGTCCACCACGAACATCGGTACCGGAAATCCGCCGGGCAGTCCTTTGCGCTGTCCGATTGTGTATCGCGCAAAGCCGTGGTGTTCGCCAATCACTTCGCCGTTCTCCATTCGCAGCGGACCACTTGAGAGCGACGGCGCGTTTTCGCCCAGCTGTTCTCGCAGTACGCGCACGTGATCGCCGTCCGGCACGAAACAGATGTCCTGGCTCTCGATCTTCTCCGCCGTGCGCAGTCCAAAACGGCGCGCAACGGCGCGCGTCTCTGCCTTGCTCTGCGTGCCAATGGGCAGCACGAGACGAGAAAGCACGCTCCGCTCGATGCCCCAGAGGAAGTAGCTCTGATCCTTAGCCGGGTCGAGCCCACGTAACAGGACCGTCTGGCCGTTACGCGTGCCCATGCGCGCATAGTGACCAGTCGCCATCCACGTGGCATCGACCGCGTCGGCCTTCGCCAGCAGATCGCGGAATTTCGTAAACGTGTTGCAGCGCACGCACGGAATTGGTGTGCGGCCGCGCGCGTACTCGCTGACAAAGTCCGCCAACACGTCGTGACCGAAATGATCGACGAGATTCGTCACGTAGTGCGGAATGCCCAGCTTTTCGCAAACGCGTCTGGCATCACTCGTCGAATCGAGCGAGCAGCATGGACGATCGGGCACATCGCTGCCGTCGCCGTGCAACTTCATCGTGACGCCGACTACGTCGCATCCCGCTTCCACAAGAAGCGCTGCCGCGACCGAGGAGTCCACACCGCCCGACATGGCCACCAGCACGCGTTCGCCGGCGCGCGGCGTGCGGATCGATACGTCGGACATGCTTGTCAACGTCAACTCAGTCGTACGCCGGAACCGGAGCGCTGCGCGCCTTCGTCGATAACACGGACATCACTTCGACCACGCGATCGATCGACTCCGGCGTCGTTAAGCTGCCGAGCGACAAACGCAGCGCGGCATTGGCCAGATCGGGCGAGACCCCCATCGCGTGCAACACGTGCGACGACGACACGCTGCCGCTCTGACACGCCGATCCCGCACTGCACGCAATCCCGCGCATGTCGAGCGCCATCAGCATCGACTCGCTGTCAGTACCGGGAATCGACAGATTGGAGATGTGCGGTGCGCGCGCGGCACGCTCGGCGTGAATGACGAGATCCGGAATTCGCTCGCGCAAGCGCAGTTCCATCTGATCGCGCAGGGTGCGCAGGCGCGTCTCTTCGGCGGCGTGTTCGCTCAGCGTAAGTTCAACCGCAGTCGCGAGCCCGACCGCGAACGCCACATTCTCTGTGCCGGGTCGTCGGCCGCGATCCTGCGATCCACCATGAAACATCGGCGCGAGCGGCGTATTGCGTCGAATGAACAGCGCGCCGATTCCCTTGGGTGCGCCAAGCTTGTGACCCGAGATCGTCAATAAATCGAACGCGGTTTTCTTCGCGTCAACGTCGACTTTACCAAAGGCCTGCACCGCGTCGGTATGAAACACTGCGCCCGCCGCTTTTGCGGCCGCGGCGAGTTGCGGCACGTCTTGCATCACTCCGATTTCGTTGTTCACCCACATCACGCTGACAATCGCCACCGGTCCCGTGAGCGCGTCGGCATAATCGGCCGCGTCGATCGTGCCATCGCCGGACACACGCAGAATTCGCTCCTCGCCGCCCTCTCGCACACTCTGGTGCACGGCTTCGAGGATCGCCTTGTGTTCAATTGGTGTGGTGACGGCAACGCGACGACCGGTTGGGCGCAACGTGCGAGTCACGCCGAGAATCGCAAAGTTGTCGCCTTCGGTGCCACCGGACGTGAAGCACACTTCGTCGGCGTTCGCGCCGAGACAGGTGGCGACCCGTTCGCGGGCTTCGTCGAGAGCGACTCGCGCGTCCCGGCCCCAGCGGTGAACGCTGGAAGGGTTGCCGAATCGCGGGCCGAAAAACGGCGCCATCGCCGCCATCACTTCATCGCGGACGGGGGTGGTGGCGGCGTGGTCCAAGTACACAGGCTGAGTCATCCCACTAAGCTAAAGCAGCGAGCCGAATGGCGGCACGCCACCGGGCTCCCGCGAACGACTCGTGGAACCGCCAACCGACGGCCCCC
Source organism: uncultured Gemmatimonadaceae bacterium (assembly GCA_966096095.1). GTDB lineage: Bacteria > Gemmatimonadota > Gemmatimonadetes > Gemmatimonadales > Gemmatimonadaceae > Gemmatimonas. The sequence goes on from CBHTUR010000018.1 coordinate 16,178, forward strand.
GTAAGGTTCGGTACATTTTCGCCCAACCATGTTCACCACCTGTATTCACTGCACGGCCGATCTGGGACGTAACGAGGCGTTCGAAGCCTTTCCGGTCGGGAATCGGTTGGCATTCGACCCGCAGAAGGGTCGCCTCTGGGTTGTCTGCCGCAGCTGCGCGCGTTGGAACCTCTCCCCGCTCGACGAGCGCTGGGAGACCATCGAGGCGGCGGAGCGCCGGTACCGTGACAGTCGTCTCCGGGTGTCGACGGATAACATTGGTCTGGCTCGACTCCGCGAAGGCGTCGACCTGATTCGCATTGGGCAGCCGCAACGCCCCGAAATGGCTGCCTGGCGTTACGGCGATCAATTCGGCCGTCGCCGCCGACGTCAGATGCTGATCACGGGCACGGTCGTTGGCAGCGCGGCGCTCGTTGTTGGAGGAATTGTGTGGGTCGGTGCCAGCGTCGGCTCATTTGCCGGCGTGTACGCCAACGGCGGCCTGTGGGACGTGCTTGTGCACGGACGTCCGAACACCGTGGTCGCGCGCATTCCCACCGCCGATGGTCAACGACTGATTGTACAGCGCCGACACGCGCGCATGAGTGTCATCGAACAAAATCATCGTGATGCGCCGTTGCAGTTGCGCCTCGAGCACAAGACCGGCACGACGATTCTCACCGGTGATGATGCTGCGCGTGCCGCACAGCGGATTCTTCCCACGGTCAATCGCTTCGGCGGTTCATCGGCCGACGTGCAAAGCGCCGTTCGTCTCATGGAGGACGCCGGCGATCCCGTCGAAACCCTCACCCGCCTGCAGCGCGCGTTTGGCGCCAAGCCGGGCGACAAGCAGTGGTCGCGTGGCAGAAGCAACTGGGGCGGTAGCGTCGTGTCCAAGATTCCGGGTGCGCTGCACACACTCCCGGTGCGCGATCGGCTGGCGCTCGAGATGGCGCTGCACGAGGAAAGCGAACGTCGCGCAATGAATGGCGAACTCGAGTCGCTCACTCGCGCGTGGGAAGAGGCCGAGACCATCGCCAAAATTTCCGACGACCTTCTCCTCCCGCCGTCGATCGACGAGCAGATGGCCCGCCTGCACGACAAGAAGCCGTAGGCGAAAGTATCTCGGCGCTTCGTTCAGCCGCTCCGCGCGTTCACTAAGCTGCCCAACAGCTAGTCGTCGGTGTTTCGGCGGAGCAGGGCACGCAACGGCGCCGCATCCGCACCGTGAATGGCGAGCGGCTGCGCCAAGAGTTCGTAAACGCCGGGTGCAACGTGATCGAGCGCGAGATTCTCAATCACATACGCGCCACCGCCAAAAAGCGCGTGGTGGATCGGCAGCGTCTTGCTGCTGCGACGGTCGGCGCTCGGTGCATCGCTGCCCCAGACGCGCACGCCATGCGACAAGAGCCACTGCGCGCCATCGACCGTCAGCGCGGGCCAGTCGTCCGGAAACATGCCACCGGCCACCGAATACCCCGTACGCAACAGCACGCGCGCTGGTGGTGAGTGTCCCAAGAGCGACGCGAGCAACGGCGCGTCGATATCGGTTTCCACCGCATGCGACGGCGGCAACGCAATCACAACGCATTCGCCGACAAAAAGCGATGCGGGCAGCGACTCACTTGCGCTCCACGATGAGTCAACATGCAGCGGCGCATCCGCGTGCGTACCCACGTGCGGACTGCTCGTCAGCACGCCGAGGTTGATGCTTTCGCCCGATTCGATACGACAGGTCCAGCCGCACGAAAACGGCACATCGCCCGGCCATGGCGGCGTTGTTGCCGAGAGCGGAATCGAAATGTCGATGAGCGAGGACGGCTCGGACATCCGCTCAGTGCTTGCCGTAAAATTCGGTGCGCACGGCCCACAGTTCGGGGAAGAAGCGCTGACTCACGGTACGCGCGAGATACTTTGCGCCGAGCGTACCGCCGGTGCCAAACGTGCCGACGCCGATGATGCGCTCCACCAACTGCACGTGCAGGAAACGCCAGCGTGCAAAGCGCTGCTCGAATTCCAGCAGTCCCTCCACGAGCAAGAAAAGCGGTGTCGGCCCCGGCCCGGTGTACAGCTCCACCAGCGGAATATTTTCGTGCGCGACGAGTGCGATCACGAGCGCTTGCAATGTCGGTCGCTCGAGCGCTGCTTGAACCACGGCCGGCGGGTCGCCATGCTCTCGAAGCGCGGCGAGAAAGTGCTCGTCGCGAAGACCGGCCGTTGCCTCGATCGCGCGAAATTGTGCGCTCTGCGAGCCACTCGACGAACCGAGATAGCCGCGAAACTGCGCGAAGCGCTGCGGAGGTAAGGTGTCGAGCGCCGTCAGTTGTTGCGATACGATTTCCGTGAGCACGTTAATCCGCTGTACCGCCAGCAACGCCCGCATCGTATCGAACTGCTGCAAAGCCGCAATCAGCGTATCCAGCTCGTGACGCAGCACCTTGAACCACAGCTCACTCGCTTGATGCACAACGATGAACAGCAGTTCGTCGGGATGCTCGGGCGATGACTGAGGCGATTGCAGCTGCAACAATTCGTCCAGTCGCAGATAGCTGCCGTAGTCGATCGATCGCGCATCGTGCGCGTGACCCGAAGCGGGCGATGAGTCAGAGTGGGTCATTGCTGGATTCGAGAAAGGAGACGTCGCTCAGAACGTGGCCACGTTGAGCTGCGTGATGTCGTCGATACGCATGGTCTCGTCCGTGACGAACGGCTCGCCATACTGGACGCGAATGAGCGATCCGTATCGCGCCGCTTGATGTCGGACGATGTCATACAGCGACTCGCCGTTGGGGTATACCTCGCCCGCCTGCGTCGCGCCATCGAACTGCGATCCATAGCATCGGATGGCTTCCATCTTCCGCTCAAATTGCGCGGAGACGTCAACTACAAATGTCGGCTTAACCGGATCTTCACGGTACGTCATCACTTGTGCGAGCTTGAACGGTCGGAACGCGCTGTGTGGGCCAGGCGCGTACTTTGCGAGCCCCGCCAGAAAGCAGGCGTCACGCACCAGTTCAGCCGCCCGTCGATGATCGGGATGTCGGCTGCGCTCAGCGGGCGAAATGACCATGTGCGGGCGTAAGCGGCGAATCACGTTGACCAGTCGAGCGCGCGTGTCATCGTCGTTCCGAATGCCAGCGTCGGGGAGTGCGAGATTCTCCCGCACCGCCAGCCCCATGACGCGCGCCGCCGCGTTCGCCTCCGCTTCGCGCAGCGCGGCCGAGCCGCGCGTGCCCATCTCGCCCTGCGTCAGATCCAGCACGCCCACGGCGTGGCCGGCATCTGCCGTGCGAATAAGCGTGCCGCCGCAGGTTAGTTCAGCATCATCCCGGTGCGCGGCAATCACCAACAGTGAAAGTTCGGCCATTCTCAAAACTAGGCCGCGGGCCGCGCGCCGTGTAAGGGCGCCCGACGCCGCGGCTGAGCGTAATTCGTCGCGGGCTGCCGATGCGTGTTCGTTATCCGGCGCGCGTCAGATAAGACTCCACCTGCTGCGCAACCGCCTGACCACTCGCCACGCAATCACCCACCGACACGCCATGGCGATAGTTGCCCGCCAAATAGAGCCCCGGATTGGACCGCTCCATCTCGTTCGCGGCTGACTTGACGGTCTCATATCCCACGGTGTACTGCGGAATCGCACGCGGCCAAAACACGTGGTGCGCATACACGGGTTGACCACGTACCCCAAGCAAGGCGCGAAGCTCGTCCAGCACGCCATCAACGAGCGCCTTGCGCGGAACTCGCGCCAGGCCCGGTGCCCGGGCGCCGCCGACAAAGCAGGTGAGCGTTACGTGATCGACCGGCGCCCGATCCGGAAAGAGCGACGAATTGAACAGCACTCCGAGAATCGTGCGCTGTTCCACGGACGGTACGAGCATCCCGAATCCGTCGAGCTTGTGGTCAACGTCTCGGCGGTGGAATCCGAGCGTAATCGTGCTCACCGGCGGATACTCTACACGCTCCACCGGTCCCGCGAGCTTGCGCATGTCGCCCGGCAACTCCATGGCCGCCAACACGTGAGCCGGCGTGGCCATCACCACTGCGTCGAACGCGCGCGAGCGCGCCGCGCCATCGCGCCCCGCATCGACAATCCATCGCGATGCATCCCGATGCAGCAATCGCACCGGACATCCGAGGTGCAGTGTGCTGAGCAGCGAGGCCTCCAGCGCATCGGTCAGCGTCTGCATTCCGTCGACAAACGAAATCAGTCGAGTGCCCGCCGCAGGCGCTTCGCCGTCTGCGTTTGCCGCCACTGATCCATCGGGCGCGCGTGCCGAACGGCGCTGCACCATCAACCCCTTCGACAGCGAACCGAACTCACGCTCCAGCGCGTACACGCGCGGAAAGGCGTGCGCCATTGAGAGCATTTCCGTATCGCCCGCGAAGATCCCTGAAATGAACGGGTCCACCGCGTAGTCCAGCACTTCGTGTCCAAGACGACGGCGAACGAAAGCGGCGATCGATTCATCGGTCCCGTCCACGCCGCGGCGAACCAGCGGTTCAAGCAGCACCCGCAGCTTTGCCTTGAACGAGAAGAGTCGCGTGCCGAGCATACTCGGCGGCGTGAGCGGAAACGGCATCAGCTGTCCGTCGCGCACGACGAACCGGCGATTGGCCGACGGATTGGCTTCCACGACGTCGTCGTGCAGATCCAACTGCGTGAGCAACTGCTCCACTGCCGCCGATGTCACGAAGGAGTTGGGGCCATGCTCCGCCAAAAAGCCGCGCTCGTGTGACGTACGAATCGCGCCGCCGGTATGATCGCTCGACTCGAACAGCATGACGTTGAGTCCACGCCGCCGCAGTTCGTACGCGGCCACCAGTCCCGTTACACCAGCACCTACCACGGCTACCGAGCGGCTGCCGCTCCGATCGGGTTCAGCGTCGGCCGAACTGTCGCGACGATCGGACATGACCCGCATGACTCACACTCCGGCGCCTACCGACGCCCAGTCGCGGGGAACGAGCATCCCGATCAGTTTCGCTTCAAACGAACCGGGTGCGTAGCGCGGGGCATAGTGCCACGCTGCCAATGGGGGAAGACTCATCAACACGCTTTCGACGCGCGCGTTCGTTTGCAAGCCGAAAATCGTGCCGCGATCGTGCACGAGATTGAATTCCACGTAGCGACCGCGACGAACCAGTTGGAATTCACGTTCGGCAGCGCTGAAGCTCTCCTCGCGACGACGATCTACGATCGGCTCATACGCGTGCCGCAGCACGCGCGCGACATCGGTGACGAACGCCGCGACCTGCTCGTGCGTGAGGTCGTCGCGCGAATCGTCGGAGCGCAGGTGATCAAAAAAGATGCCGCCGATGCCGCGTGCTTCGTTTTCGCGGTGCGTGTTCACGAAGTATTCGTCGCACCACCGCTTGAAGTCGGGATAGAATCGCGCGTGATGCTTGTCGCACATCGCCTTGAGCGCGTGATGAAACCCGGCGGCGTCGTCCTCGTGCGGGTAGAACGGCGTGAGATCGGTGCCGCCGCCGAACCAACTGTCGGTCAGATTCCCGGCTTCATCCGTCAGTTCGAAGTAGCGCACGTTGAGGTGAACCGTTGGCACCTTCGGGCTGCGCGGATGCACCACGAGACTCACGCCGGTCGCGAAAAAATGCGTCGCCCCGGCCGCTGCACCTCGTCCGCCAAGGCGGCGCGCCGCGAGCTCCGGCAGTTCGCCCATCACGGCCGAGCGATTAATGCCGGCCTTTTCGAAGGTGATGCCATCCGTCATCACGCGCGCCACGCCACCACCGCCGCCCGGACGTTCCCACCGGTCCTCGATGAAGGTGCCGCCGCGGTCGAGCCGCCCGAAGAACGATGTGAGCTCGTCATGCAGGCCGGCGATCCAGCGGGTCGCTTCCGCGCGACGAGAGATCTGGGAGGTCAATGGGGCGGGGCGATCGAGGGGAAATACGGCGGCGCTCATCAGACCCCCACAAGTTGAGTGCGTGCAGCAGAACCGGAAGACATTCCGGCTGAAGTCGTGGCCGCAAACTCAGCCGCGCGACGCTGTGAATCCGCCACGCGTTCCTCTGTCCAGCGCCATTCTTTCACGGCGTCCACAAACGCGCGCGCGTGTGCCGGCTTCACGTCGGGCAGGATGCCGTGACCGAGGTTCGCGATGTGTCCCTTGGGTCCGAAGTCGGCAATCATAGTGTGCGTGCGCCGGCGAATTTCATCGGGCGACGCGTATAACGCGCACGGATCCAGATTGCCCTGCATGGCCACCTTCTGGCCGGCGCACATGTGCCGCGCCGCCAAGGCTGACGAGTGCCAATCGACACCAACGCACGCCGCTTGCGTGGCCTCGGCGATCTCCCGCAACGCCCATCCCGCACCCGGGGCGAAGACAATCAGCGGCACGCCGGACGGACGGACGCGCGCAGCGATGCGCGCGAGGTAGGGCAGTGAATAGGTGCGGAACTCTTCTGGCCCCAGCGAGCCGCCCCACGACTCAAAGAGTTGCACGACCTGCGCGCCGGCCGCGATCTGCGCGAGCAGAAAATCGCCCACCGCCGTCGCGAGTTTGTCGAGCAGCGAGTGCGCGAGTGTCGGCTGTTCAAATAGCATGCGCTTGGCCAGCGCGAACTGTTTGGTGCCTTTCCCTTCAATCATGTACGCGGCCAGCGTCCACGGCGCACCCGCAAAGCCAATCAGTGGCACCCGATTGTTGAGTTCTCGACGCGCCAGACGAATGGCGTTGAGCATGTACGCCAGGCTCTCCTCGGGATCGACGGCGCGCAGCGTTTCCAAGTCGGCTGCCGAGCGGATCGGCGACGGGAACTGCGGACCGACTCCCTCATCGAGCGTCAGGTGCATCCCCATCGCCTCGGGAATGACCAGAATGTCACTGAAAATGATCGCCGCGTCGACTCCAACGAGATCGATCGGCTGCAGTGTCACTTCGACCGCCAGCTCCGGCGTGCGGCACATGGTGAGGAAGTCGGACTTCGCGCGCACAGCGCGGTACTCAGGCAAGTAACGACCGGCCTGCCGCATCATCCATACCGGCGGCCGATCAACAGTCTCGCCGCGCAGGGCACGTAACAGCAGGTCGTTTACAGGGGTGTTCACAGAAACCGTCGTCAGAATGCCCCGAAACGGGGCGGAGATAATCAGGAGAACTGCTCGCGCAGCGTTCCGAGTCCGGGTGCGCTTTCACGAGTAGCCGCGGGCCGCAGCGGACGATCGGCAAGTGTCCGGTCGGGCGTCGTGCGTTCCACCACGCGCTCCGTCGGTCGATCCGTCGTCCGCTCACCTGAACGATCTACTACCCGTGCACCCGCTCGTCCACCTCGCGTCCCGCGTCCGCCTTCGGATACGGTCGGCGCGAACATCTCAAACAGCATCATCGCTTGGGCATCGAGCGGTTCACCACGCTGGACAGCTTTGCGCAGTGCCGCCATTGGTCCCGCCAAGAGCTTGGCCACGATTCGCGACGCCGCGCGCTCGGCGACCTGTTCGTCCCCCGCCGCAAACGCAACCTCACGACGCGCCACGCCCTGAAGCGCGTCGCGCAACGGCTTGATCGCGTGGCGGGCGGGCATCGTTGCCAGCCATTCCATGAAGGCCGCGATTTCGTCTTCGCAAATGCGACTCGCCACCGGAATCGCGTCGCGACGCATCTCCTCCGCGTCGAGAACTGGCTGATGCAACGTGTCCAGATCAATCAGCGTCACACCAGTTTGATGCTGGACGCGCGGATCGATATTGCGCGGTACTCCCAAATCCATCAGCAGCAACGCATATCCGGACGACGCGCACGCCTCGCGTGCATGGCGTAGCGCGGCGTCGGTGAGTACGGGCGCTTCGCTCGCGGTGGCGATGATTACGACGTCGGCCATGGCCGATTCGATATGCACCGCGTCCATCGGCGCCGCGCGACCGCCCACATACTTCGCCAGCTGCTGCGCACGTTCAAATGTGCGATTCACGATCACCAAATCGCGCGCGCCAAGCTTGTGCAACTGCTTCGCCGCGCGCGTTCCCGTCTTTCCGGCACCGACCACCACGCAGCGGGCGTTCTGCAGGTTGCCAAATCGTTGCGACGCCGTGACCGCGGCCTCGGCACCCACCGAATTGCGCCCGGCCGAGAGCGACGTTTCTGTCGTCACCCGTTTGCCGGCCCGCAACGCCGTCTCAAACAGACGGTGCAGCACTGGCCCGGCCGCGTGGCCATGCGAGGCGCGCTTGTAGGCGGTGCGGAGCTGTCCGAGAATTTGTCCGTCGCCCAACACCTGCGATTCCAGTCCGGACGCGATGCGCACCACATGACGCGCCGCGTGTTCGCCAAAGCGTTGTGTGGCGGTGTGCAGCAGTGCGTCACCCTCGGCGCGGGTGCGCATCCAGCGTCGCGCCAGCGAGTGCACCGCGCGCTCCACCACCTTCATGTCATCGCTGTCGACCCAGGCGTAGAGCTCGGTGCGATTGCACGTGGCAATCAGCGCCGCCTCGGTCACGATTTCACTGCGTGCCGTGCGGTACAGCTGCGCGAGGCGTTCATCAGACAGATGAAAGCGCTCCCGCGTCGCGACGTCGGCGAGCCGGAAATCGATCGCAATCGAGATCAGCATGTGCGGTCGGACTGAGACAAAAGGCTCACGCGGTCGCCAGACCGGTGAGATGCGCGAGATTCTTGAAGAAGATGCGGACGTGCGCCAACGGTTTCGCCTTCACCAGCTGCTTGTTCATGTATCCGTCGAACGTGAGCTGCTGAACATCCTTGTCGCGACAGATCGCAACGAAGCGCTCACGCCGGTTGTCGTTGCTGTACCAGAAGTTCTGCATGATGTCGAGCACGGCGAACACTTGGCCGTGCGCTTTCATGAATTTCTTGCGTGCCGTGCGCAGCTGACGCGCATCACCGCTCAGCAATGCTTCGCGGACCGCTTGCGCCGCAAACCGGCCGCCCGTCATCGCGTAAAAAATTCCCTCTCCGCTCGCTGGCGCGACGACACCCGCCGCATCGCCAGCGACAACTACATCGCGGCCGTTGTCCCACGTCGGCAACGGCTTGATCGGAATCGGCGCACCTTCGCGCCGCAGTGTCTCAACCCGATCCAATCCCGTATCGTGACGCAACTTTGCCACCGCCTCTTTGAGTCCAAAACCTTTCTGCAACGTGCCGGTACCTATACTTGTAGTCGCGCCGTGCGGAAAAACCCATGCGTAGAAATCCGGAGAGAGCGGCGCTTGGTAATAGACGTCGCATCTCGCTGCACCGAAGTCCGCCTGTTCGTCAACCGGCGATTTCACTACCTCGTGGTAGGCGAATACATGACGCGCTTTGTGTGCGCCTGGAATGCACTGCCGTGCGACAGGCGAAAGCGCACCGTCGGCACCGATCACCATACGCGCGCGCAACGTGCGCGTGCTTCCCGAGCGCGACTTGCCATCGGTGTAGGTGATGACCGGCGTTCCCGACGCATCGCGATCGAACTGAGTGAACGTTCCGGTGCGACGCTCCGCGCCCGCCGATGCGGCGCGCTGGCGCAGCCACTCGTCGAACACATCGCGATCGACCATGCCCACAAAACCGTCGCCCACCGGAATGTCAACGCGACGCCATTTCGGTGAGATGATGCGTGCGGTGTCGATGTGAGCCACCAGCATCGACTCCGGAACGGCGAAATCACGCAGTAGTTGCGGTGGCACCGCACCACCGCATGGTTTGGTGCGGCCAGCACGGTCCAACAACACCACACGGTGTCCCGCGAGCGCGAGTTCGTGGGCCGCGGTGGCGCCGGCCGGGCCGCCACCTATCACGGCGACGTCGTAGATCATCTGGTCTCGCAGTTCCACCGCGATCTCGCGCGGAGTTTCACGATCGCCTGGGGTACCCGACACACTCATGGCTGCCTCTCCACGAAAGTCGCCGCGGACAAACGCATCGCGGCAAGTGCACACGAAAGCACAACGCGAGAACGAGCGACGGTCATGACTGAAGCACCGCCGGCAACAAATCGGCGCGCGCGCGCAACACGACGCCGGCTCGATCAGCCGACGCACTGCGCAACGCATAAACCGCCGCGATGGCGAAAAGCACCGCCTCGACAGCGAACACGGCCAGGTATCCGCGCACCGGCGAATGCAACACCGCACGGGCGAGATCCACACCGGCAGCACCAGACACAGTACCGAGTGCATACGCCGTCGCCTGTGCCGCGCCAAACACGCCCAGTCGCAATCCGGCGCGTCCATCTTTGCGGTCGCCAGTCAACGCCATCATTGAACCGATCGCACCGATGGCGAACACGCCATTCGCCACGCCGAGCAGTGGCACCGCCAAGCGGAACAGCCGAACATCGCCAAGCGCGGGCGTGAGCGTCAGCAACACGTACATCGCCGCCGAGGCCACACAGCCCGCCGCGGCCCAATGACGCAGTTGGCCGCTACGCGTCGCGATGATCGCGGTGAGCACCATGCCGACCAGCACTCCGCCGTGCTGGGTGCCGCTGAGACGCGTGCTTTCACCTGGCGTCATACCAAACGCGATGCCGGCGAAGGGTTCGAGAATCAGATCCTGCGCGCTGTAGGCGAGCATCGCGAGAAACACGAAGCCTGCAAAGCGACGCGCGGCTGGTTCTTGCCAGACGGCGCGAAGTGACGCGACGAAGCTCGGCGATGTCCTCGCGTTCGCGGGCGGCGCGACAACGATCGCCGCTCTTTCGATGCCGAGCGTCGCGAGCACCGCTACCGCCACGCCCACCACACCGACGCCCGCCGCAATCGCGATCAGGCGCGAGAAGGAGAACGGATCGAGCAAGGCGCCAGACACACCCGCGGTGATGATGATGCCGACGATCATCAGGATCCACGTGATCGCTGCCGCGCCCGCTCGCTGCGAAGACGCGGTGCGTTCACTCATGAGCGCCAGCAGCGGCGTGCCGGCTGCGCTGACGCCGGCGCCCAGCACCGTACTCGCCACCGCTGCACTCACGACCCCAAGCACGACGTTCGTGCGCATCAGCGGCAAACTGACGGCGACGCCGACGCCCGCGAACGCGCACACCACCAATCCGCCCACGATCCAAGGCGTGCGTCGGCGACTCCGATCACTGTCGTGGCCCAGCCGAGGGCGCAGCACCAACTGCACGCCAAAGTGCAGCGCCACCAGCAGCCCGGGAATCGTCGCCGGCATGCCGAGTTCCACCACGATCACGCGATTGATGGTCGTGGTAAGCAACACCACCACGGCGCCGATGGCCGCCTGGACCAATCCCAATCGCGTGAGTTGCCACCAGTTCATTTGAGCGCCTCACGGAATAGGTCGACCATCGGTGTTGAACGCACAGCGAACGCGGCAATCATCATCCCAGCGACATAGAAGGGAACACCGAGGGCGCTCAACCACAGGGCGCGTTCGCGCGGCGCCGCTAGGAAGCGCCACATCATCAGCGCTTGCACCACGGTCAGCGCACCAATCGCGATCGCGTGAGTGGGGCGTCCCCAATGCGTGAGCAGCGCGATCACCACGAATTGGGCGGCGAGCATGACCGCGGACGCGACACGTGCGGCGGCGCGCGGTCCAAGCAACACTGGCAACGAGCGCACGCCCATGCGGCGATCACCGTCAATCGCCTTGAAGTCATTGAGCGTCAGAATGCCATGGGCACCGATGCTGTAGAGCGCCGCCAGAACAAGAATCGGCGTTGGCGGCACCCGGGCGCCGAGCATGAGGCCGGCCCCCGTGATCCAGGCCAGTCCTTCGTAGGTAATGCCGACCGCTGAGTTGCCGATCCAACCGTTCTGCTTGAATCGCAGTGGCGGCGCGCTGTAAGCCCAGGAGAAGGCCAGGGCGACGCCAACGGCGAGCACGCCAAAGACACCCAGCGGAATCGCGGCAACGAGCGAAAGCGCCGTCCAAAAAATCGCGATACCCAATCCCCATCGTCCTGGAATGCGGCCCGAGGGAATGGGACGGTGCGGTTCGTTGATCGCGTCAACGTGTCGATCGAACCAGTCATTAACAGCCTGACTGGAGGCGCAGACCAACGGACCTGTGATCAGGATGCCAAGCGCCACCATGCTGAGCCGATCGGTCAGCGACACGCCGGCGGAGATCGCACCGCACGTGAACGCCCACATCGGCGGGAACCAGGTGACGGGCTTGAGCAGGGTCAAGACCGCACGCGGATCCGGACGGGTCGGCGAGGACTGTAAAACGGAGCTGACGCTCATAGGCGTCTAGTTTAGTTTACAGTACCAAAATGCGACAGAGTAAATTTTTGTCGCGGGGCGAACCGGATCGATCAGTTCGCGGGGAGGTCGTCCCGGTCCGAGCCCGGCGCCACCAGTCGGTGTCTACGGAGCTTGACATACAGGCTCTGGCGGCTCACGCCCAGCACTTCGGCAGCCGACGTCCGATTGTCGTCCGTCAGTTCGAGGGCGGCTTCAATAAAGTGCCGCTCCACCAGGTCGATCGTGTCGCGAACCAGATCGCGAAGCGACACGCGTCCGACCAGCGAGGTCAATTCTTCAACGGCCCGGGTCAGGTCCCGCGCGCCCTGTGGGCCATTGGCCAAGCGACGTCCGATGTCGCGCAGGGTGAACCCAATGCAGGGCTCCTCACCCTCCGGTACCCAAACGGCCGATACCTCAACCTCGGTTTGCGTGCCGTGCGAGCCGCGGGCGGACGTCGCAATGAGGCGAACCGCACCGTTCTTCCGGAGCATCGACAAAAACACCGGGAAGTCCGCACCCGGTCGGCCGATGTAGCTCGAAAGCAATGTGCCGCGCACCTGCTCCGAACTCGCCAGCTCGGTGATATCGAGAAACGCCCGGTTGGCCGACACGATATGACCTTCCAGATCGGTGATCACGAACGCGTCGGGCGATCGCTCAATCAGGTCGGCCATGCGCAACGGCGATTCCGCCTGCCCATCAGACGTTCCACTATCGGTCGCACTGAAGCGCATCAGCAGCAGTGTCGCGGCTTCTTGTCTGAAGCAGGAAGCCGAGAGATGTAGTCGGCGCCGCGAGTCCTTCATGCTGACCGTGATATCGCCGGCGCGCCCCGCACTGCGCGCGCTCGCGATCAACTCTTCCACCGCGCTCACGCTCTCGGCGTCGAGGCCGAACGGAAACGTGCGACCGATGATCCGCTCCGATGGCTCGCCAAACATTTGGGCCGACGCCGTATTGGCGTCGAGCACGCGCAGGTTCGACGCGTCGACCACCAGAATACCGTCGGAGGCGAGCTGGAAGAGCAGGCGATAGCGCGTTTCGACATGGCGCAGACGCCAGTAGTCGCGCTCCATCGATTGCTGTGCTTCAACGAGTCGCTGCTGTAACGCCGACACGTGCCGCATGTCGCGCCCAACGGCAACGACGTTACCGCTCCGGCCAATACGCAGCGCCGTGTAGGCGACCGGTACATCTGCGCCATCGGTCAACGCATGGTTGACCTGCCGTCGCTTTGACATCCCACTGGCGGCCGCTTCCCTCAGCAGCGCTTCGACCTTCGGCCGCGTCTCCGACGTCACTGTATCGAGAAACGAGCGCCCGACCCAGTTGGACGAAGCCTCGAGCTGCGTCTCGCCCGGCTGCAGGGCGACGTCACGCACTATTCCGTTGGCATCAATGACAAGCGCGATATCTCCGCCAACCGCGAGCAGGGTGGCGGCAGTGCCGGCATCCAGCGAAGCGAACGCTGGTTCAGTCGCGTCGAACGGCTTCACGGAACTCGCCATTGCCGCTTATCGCCTCCCGTCGCACGAGACGTGCGACATCGAGAGATGACAACAGCAGTGCACGGGCAATCCGTGGAGCTTCGCGGGCATCGAGGGCCGCCGCATCCGCGCCAACACGCGTGACGCTCTCCGGTTCGTCGGCGAAAATGCGTCCGCCGACCATGACTTTGATGTTGGGATTTCGAGACGCCGAGCGGAGTCGCCGAATCTCACGCTTGAGAACGGAGAGTCGACTGTCGCAACCAACCGAAAATCCGATGACGTCATACCACTCGCTGCTCACCATCTGCAAAAGGTCATGATCGGTCCACGGGGCCCCGACCAACACACGCCATCCGTCACGAATCAGAAACTCGCCCACCATGATGATGCCGAGCGTGTGCTGCTCGCCCGCCACGCACGTGAGCAAGATGTTGCCGACCGTCTCCGTTCTCGCGGCATCGGCGAGAAACACCTGAGACAAATCGCGCAACAGTCGCTGCATACGCCCGAGTGCGACCGTCACATCCACGAAGTCGCATTCGTCGCTCTCCCACATCTGACCGAATCGCCGCGCCGCGGGCGCCATCAGATCGACATAGATCGACTCTAATGAAACGCCATCCGCGATCAGCGAGGACACCATTGTCACGGAGCGTTGGTCATCCAGCCCCCGCACCGCAGCGATGAATCCGCTGACGTCCGCCTCGTTCACCAAGCGACCGACGCCGGGTGGCGTGGAAGGGGTGAGGGGTCCCGCGCGATGGGGCACCGCCAACCGAGGCACGATCTCAGTCTGCATCGTGCGTTCCAGCCGCTCGGTCCGGTGTCCCGTGATGGGAGCGTCGTCCATCGTCTCGTTACAGAGTGGAGGTCCAGATCGGACCGAAAGGACAGACTACGGACGCCGTGCGGAGCTGCAACACGAACATCGCGTCGGGGATATCCAGGCGCAAGAAGCTGCGGGCCTACGCGAGTATGCGGTTCACTGGAACGAATGTCAATAAAAGCTTACGTCAATCTTGCTTGACAACTGCGCGCCCGGACCACACCATAGGGCCATCTGGGCACCGAACCCCCGGAGCGCAAACCTGATGACTGCTGTACCAACTCACGTGACGGCCAAGCCCACCTTGTCCGGAACTTCCGCCCCCCGTCCAGCCGCGCCTACGGCTGAGCCGCGACGCGGACTCTACACCCCCGATGAGCGGCGACGGCGAGATGCCTCCCCGTGGACGCTCGTGCAGGGTGTCCTCGCGCCATTCCAGTTTCTGGTCATGGCGGTGTCGGTCGTGCTCGTGCTGCGCTTCCTGGCCACCGGCCACGGACTGGCCGCCGCGAACGCGTCGGTCGTGATCAAAACGCTCGTTCTCTACACCATCATGGTGACGGGCGCGATTTGGGAGAAAGAGGTGTTCGGTCAGTACCTCTTTGCCGCGCCCTTCTTCTGGGAAGACGTAGTCAGCTTTGGCGTCATCGCGCTGCACAGCGCGTATCTCGCGGGCCTCTTCGCCGGCTGGCCGCCGCGCACGCTCATGGGGCTGGCCCTCGTCGCCTACGCAACCTACGCCATCAACGCCACGCAGTTCGTTCTCAAGCTGCGGGCTGCGCGATTGCAGGAACAGCGCGATCGGGCAGGGCAGTCGGCATGACCACGTTTCTTACGTCCGACGCCGTGGCGTTCGATACGCCGGCCTTCACCTCCTGCGATGTGCCGTCCGCGATCGTGGCGACGGTCGATGGCCAACGCGCCGCGTTGCCCGTAATTCGCGAACGAGGCCAACGGGAAGTTTTCTGCGGCCTCACTGGCATTGTGTGGCTGCATCGAAAAATGCAGGACGCGTTCTTCCTCGTGGTCGGCTCCCGCACCTGTGCGCATCTCATCCAAAGTGCGGCTGGCGTTATGATCTTCGCTGAACCGCGCTTCGCAACGGCCATTCTGGGCGAGCGTGATCTCGCCGGACTCGCCGACGCCAATGAGGAGCTCGATCGCTGCGTCAGCCAGTTACTGAATCGCCGTCCAGACATCACGACGCTGTTCCTTGTCGGCTCGTGCCCGTCGGAAGTCATCAAGCTCGATCTCCAGCGCGCGGCGGAGCGACTCAACGAGCAGTTCCTGCCGCAGGTGCGCATTCTCAACTACTCTGGCAGCGGAATCGAAACGACCTTCACGCAAGGCGAGGATGCGTGTCTGCGTAGTCTGGTACCGCATCTGCCGAGCACCGACGACACCAACCTGCTGGTGGTCGGAACGCTCGCCGACGTGGTCGAAGACCAGTTTCGACGGCTCTTCGACGCACTCGGCATCGGTCCCGTGCACTTCTTTCCGCCGCGTCGCGCGTCGGAGTTGCCGCCGATCGGTGCGCGTACGCGGGTGCTGCTCGCGCAACCCTTCCTGAGCGACACTGCGCGCGCGCTGGTCGCGCGCGGCGCGAAGTTGCTGTCCGCGCCGTATCCGTTTGGTGCGCGCGGTACGACGGCCTGGTTACAAGCGGCCACCCGCGAATTTGGGGTGTCTGATGCGCAGCTCGCGCAGGTCACCGCCGCACCCGCGGAGCGCGCGCGAGCGGCAATCGAGCGATATCGGTCGCGACTCGCCGGGCGACGGGTATTCCTCTTCCCCGACTCGCAACTCGAGATCCCGCTCGCGCGCTTTCTATATGAAGAGTGCGCGATGGAACTGTCAGAGGTCGGCACGCCCTACCTCGACCGGTTGCTCATGGAGGCGGAGATCGATCGTTTGCCGCGTTCCGTGCAGTTATCGGAAGGGCAGGATGTCGAGCGACAGCTCGATCGCTGCCGTGCGGAACGACCCGATCTCACCGTGTGCGGCTTGGGGCTCGCGAACCCACTTGAAGCAGAGGGTCTGCGCACCAAGTGGTCGATCGAACTCGTGTTCTCGCCCATTCATGGCTTCGAGCAAGCAGGCGATCTCGCCGAACTCTTCGCGCGACCGCTTGATCGTGCTGACCGCTTGAGAGTGTAACGCCGCCAATGCAACTCACGCTCTGGACCTACGAAGGACCGCCGCATGTTGGCGCGATGCGCATCGCCACGTCGATGCAGGGCGTGCACTATGTGCTGCACGCGCCGCAAGGCGATACCTACGCTGATCTGCTGTTCACGATGATCGAGCGCCGCGATACGCGACCACCGGTCACCTATACAACTTTTCAGGCGCGTGACCTTGGCGGCGATACAGCGGAACTCGTAAAACAGTCCGTGCGGGATGCGTACGAACGCTTTCGCCCCGACGCGTTGCTCGTGGGCGAATCGTGCACAGCGGAGCTGATTCAGGATCAGCCGGGATCGCTCGCGCTTGGCATGAATCTCCCCGTGCCCATCGTGCCGCTCGAGTTGCCGGCGTACTCCAAGAAAGAGAACTGGGGCGCCAGCGAAACGTTCTACCAGCTAGTGCGCACGCTGCTATCGCCGACAATGCCAGCGCCGGGCACGCGCGTTGTTCGTGAGCCGGCGGTCGGACGGCGCCCGCGCGCCAATCTGCTCGGCCCAACGTCGCTCGGCTTCCGCAATCGCGATGACGTCCGCGAGATCACCCGACTGCTGTCAGACTGCGGCATCGATGTCCACGTCGTCGCGCCACTCGGCGCAACTGTGGCGCAGATCCGCAGCATTCCCGAGGCCGACTTCAACATTTTGCTCTATCCGGAGGTTGGCGAGTCGACCGCGCGGTGGCTGCAGAAGTCCTTCGGCATGTCGTACGTGAAGACGGTACCGATCGGCGTGCTGGCCACGCGCGAGTTTCTCCAGGAAGTGGGCACCGTCGCCGGAGTCGACGTTACCGCGGTGCTGGAACGTGAGCGCGCGGGCGAGGCACAGGCGAGCGCGAGTCGTTCGCTGTTGCCATGGTACTCTCGCTCGGTCGATTCCACCTATCTCACTGGCAAGCGCGTCTTCGTTTTTGGCGACGCCACGCACGTGCTGGCAGCCGCGCGTATCGCGCGCGACGAACTTGGTTTCAACGTCGTTGGTATCGGCACCTACGCGCGTGAGTACGCCCGTGCTGTGCGCGACGCCGCGGCCGCGATGGGCATCGAAGCGCTCATCAGCGACGACTATTTAGAAGTCGAGACGCGTGTATCTGAACTCGCGCCTGAGCTGGTACTCGGCACGCAGATGGAGCGGCACATCGCCAAACGCCTCGGGGTTCCGTGTGCGGTGATCTCTTCGCCAATCCACGTGCAGGACGTACCCGCCCGGCACTCGCCGCAGATGGGCTTCGAGGGCGCCAATGTCATTTTCGACGCGTGGGTGCACCCGCTCATGATGGGTCTCGAAGAGCATCTGCTGCACATGTTCCGCGACGACTTCGAGTTTGCCGATGGCGCCACGCCATCACATTTGCACGCGGCTGTGGTCGCACGCCGCGGCGTCGCGCCCGACACGTCGCTGCCACGCAGCGCGAAGTTGGCAGACGAGGCTTCACACTTCATGAGCGACGACGCGATGGAAGCGCCGGAAGGCGCGAGCGCGGTCGCGCTCACCGAGGAAGAGGGCGAGGACCTTGGCGCAATCGCCCTTTCACCGACGGCGACCGAGTGGCTCGTGGCCGCCGAAGCTGAGCTGAAGAAAATTCCGTTCTTTGTGCGCGGAAAAGCTCGGCGCAATACCGAACGCTACGCGCTCGACCGCGGCATCGCGCAGATCTCGGTCGAGACACTCTACGAGGCCAAGGCGTTCTATGGCCGCTGAGCGCGCCGCCGGCGCCGTGCCGATGCGGGTCACGATCGTGACGCTCGATGCGCACCTCGCGGACGCGTTCGCCGAGGCGCGCGTGGCGCTGGAGTCCGCCGTACCTGGACTCCGCATCTCCATGCACGTCGCGGCTGACTTCGACTCGAATCCCGCGCGCATCGCGGACGCCTGCGCCGATATCGCCAAGGCGCACGTCGTGGTGTGCACGCAGTTGTTCCAGGAAGAGTACGCGAACGCCGTATTGCCGGCGGTGCACGCGCGACGTGATGGCGCTGACGCCGTCGTTTGCGCCCTTTGCACGCCTGAACTCGTGAAGTGCACGCGGTTGGGCAAGTTTGATATGAGCGCGGACACGTCGAAGTCGCCGCTCTCGCCGATGGCACTGCTGAAGAAGCTGCGCGGTTCTCGCGCCGACGGTAAGTCGAGCGGCGAGCGGCAGATGTCGGCCCTGCGCACGCTGCCGACCCTGCTCAAGTTCATTCCAGGTACGGCGCAGGATGTGCGCGCGTACATGCTGTTGCTGCAGTACTGGCTCGCGGGCTCGGCCGAGAACATCGAGCAGATGGTTCGCTATGCGATCGATCGGTACGCTTCCGGTCCGCGCAAGTCGCTGCGCGGCGCACTCAAGCCCGCGGCGCCGAAGTCGTATCCAGAGGTCGGAGTGTGGCATCCCGCGTTGCCTGGCAACGGCATCGCGGAAAGCAGTAGCGCGCTCTCGAAGGTGAAGCCGATCTCGGCAACGCATCGTAGCGCGGACGCGGGCACGGTGGGCGTGCTCGTCGGCCGTTCGTATCTCTTGGCCGGCAACGTTGCGCACTACGCTGCAGTGGTTCGGGCCCTGGAAGCACGGGGAATGCGCGTAGTGCCTGCGTTCGCGTCCGCGCTCGATGTGCGCCCCGCGATCGAACGGTTCTTTACGGACGGTGCGGGCGTGTCGACCATCGATGCGCTGGTAAATCTGACCGGGTTCTCGCTTGTCGGCGGTCCCGCGTACAACGACTCCGTCGCCGCACAGAAGACGTTGGCGTCGCTCGATGTGCCGTACTTTACTCTGCAAACGCTCGAGTTTCAGACGATCGAAGAGTGGCGAAACGATGCGCGTGGTCTAAACCCGCTGCAAGCCACTTTGCAGGTTGCTATTCCGGAACTCGATGGTGCAATTGCGCCAACGGTTTTCGGAGGCAAGGGGATCGCGACCAACGGCAAAGCCGCCGCTTCTGAGCCCATCATTGAGCGCGTTGAGCGCGCGGCCGAGCGCATCGGCCGGATGATCCGGCTACGTCGCCGCGAGCGCGCGCAGCGGAAGTTGGCCATCGTGCTCTTCAACTTTCCGCCCAACGCTGGCAACACGGGGAGCGCGGCGTATCTGGCGGTATTTCCGTCGCTGCAGCGCGTGCTCGCGTCGCTCAAGGAGCAGGGATACACGGTTGAGTTGCCGACCAGCGCGGACGACTTGCGCGATCGTCTCATCAATGGCAATCGCGAGCAGTTTGGCGCTCCGGCGAATGTGCACGCGCGCATTCCGGTTGCCGATCACGTGCGCCGCGAGAAGTACCTGCGCGAGATCGAGAAGACGTGGGGCGCTGCGCCAGGGCGACAGCTTACTGACGGTCAGACGCTGCACGTCATGGGTTTGCGCCTCGGCAACGTGTTCATCGGTGTGCAACCGTCGTTCGGATGGGAAGGCGATCCGATGCGTTTGCTCTTCGAAGGTGGCTTCGCGCCCACCCATGCCTTCAGTGCATTCTATCGATGGATTCATGAAGACTTCGCAGCCGACGCGATTCTTCACTTCGGCACGCACGGCGCGCTCGAATTTATGCCGGGTAAGCAGGCGGGGCTCGACGATCGCTGCTGGCCGGACCGTCTGATTGCCGATACTCCCAACGTCTATCTCTACGCCTCGAACAACTCGTCCGAAGGTACGCTCGCCAAGCGTCGGGGCAACGCCACGCTCGTTTCGTATCTCACGCCGCCCATCGCGCACGCGGGACTGTATCGTGGTCTGCTCGATCTGAAGGCCTCGCTCGACCGGTGGCGAGCGCTCGACACGAGCCAGGCGCTCGACGCCGCATCGCTGTGCGCAATGATCCAGCAGCAAGCGGTAGCCGTCGAGTTGGCGGACGCTGAACCGGCGTGGGAGTCGCACGAGTGTGACGCGCGCGTTGCCACGTTGCGCGAACGATTGCTCGAACTCGAGTACTCGCTTATTCCGATGGGGTTGCATGTCGTTGGTGAAGCGACCGCGCCCGAAGCTCGCGTCGAGCTGCTGCGGGAGATCGCCAAGCTCGGACGTCCTGAGCTGGATCTTCCACCGATTGGCGAATCGATCTGTGCGGGCCTCGCGCAATTGTCTCCGGACGCGCTGGAGGTTGGGCAGGTCGAAATGATCATTCAGCGCGCAATCGAATCGCTGGTTGAAACGGGACATCCAACGCGCGCCGACGACGCCGCGCGCGCTGCGGCGCGCTCCGTCGGAATGCGCATCGCGGATGGACGCCAACTCGAACAGCACCTGACGTCACTGGCATCGTTCGATGCGATGCTGGCCACCGATCACGAAATCCCCGGGATCCTGCGGGCACTCGACGGCCGCTACGTGCTGCCGGCGCCCGGCGGCGATTTGCTGCGCAATCCGAATGTGCTGCCGACCGGTCGCAACGTCTACGGCTTCGATCCGTATCGCGTGCCCAGCGCGAGCGCGATGCTGGAAGGTCGGGTGCGGGCCGATCAGCTTCTCGCGCGCGCGGTGACCGATACGGGCGCGCTTCCCGAGTCGATCGCGATGGTTCTCTGGGGCACCGATAACATGAAGAGCGAAGGGGCACCATTGGCACAGCTGCTCGCGCTGATGGGCGTCGTGCCGCGCTTCGACAGCGTGGGTCGCCTGACTGGCGCGCGTCTGGTGCCGCTCGAACAACTCGGTCGCCCGCGCATCGATGTCGTGGTCACGCTATCGGGAATCTTTCGCGATCTGCTGCCACTGCAAGTGCGGTTGTTGGCGGAAGCGGCGCTGCTCTGCGCGCAGGCCGATGAACCGGAAGATCGCAACTTCATTCGTCGGCACGCTCTGGCCACCATGAACGAGAGCGGCTGCGACATGGCAACCGCCGCGTTGCGGGTTTTCTCGAACGCCGACGGGGCATACGGCTCGAACGTCAACTTGCTCATCGATACCGGCAAGTGGCAGTCGGAAGACGAACTGGCCGATCTGTTTGTGCAGCGAAAGGGCTTTGCATACGGCACGAGTGGCAAGCCGGTGGCGCAGCCCGAGCTGATGAAGCGCGCGTTGCGCGGCGCATCGATGTCGTTCCAGGGACTGGACTCGGTCGATCTCGGTGCAACCGACATTGATCAGTATGTCGAATCGCTCGGCGGCATGACTCGGGTCATGGCGCAGCAGCGTGGCGAAGTGCCCGCGGTATACGTGGGAGACTTTAACGGAGCGGCCGGCAAAGTGCGGTCGCTGTCAGAGCAAGTCGAGCTCGAAACGCGCACGAAGATGCTCAATCCTCGTTGGTACGAGAGCCAACTCGAGTATGGCTACGAAGGCGTGCGCAATATCTCTGGTCACATGACCACCACCCTCGGCTGGTCCGCCACCGGAGGCGCGGACACGGTGCCGCAGTGGGTGTACACGGAAGTTTCGAAAACGTTTGTGCTCGATCAGCAGATGCGTGATCGTCTCGCGCGTCTCAATCCCGATGCCGCCAGCGGACTCGCGCAGCGACTGCTGGAGGCGAACGATCGCGGATTTTGGGCGCCGGACGACGCCACACTCGATGCGCTGCGCGACGCAGCTGCTGACCTCGAAGACCGCCTTGAAGGAGTGCATGCCGCATGACTGTCACCCGACTACCGATTCTGGACTCACTTGGCGATGGCGACGGCAGCCTGCAAGTGCACCTCGACGAATCCACCAAGATCGACGGCGCGCTGGTGATCGCCGTGTACGGCAAGGGCGGTATTGGCAAATCGACCACGTCGTCGAATCTCAGCGCCGCCTTCTCGCGGCTCGGCAAGCGCGTACTCCAAATCGGTTGCGACCCGAAGCATGACTCGACCTTCACGCTGACCAAGCGCATGGTGCCGACGGTCATTGACGTGCTGGAAGGCGTCGATTTTCACGCGGAGGAGTTGCGTCCTGAAGACTTCATGTTCGAAGGCTTCAACGGCGTGCAATGTATCGAAGCGGGCGGGCCGCCTGCCGGCACCGGGTGCGGCGGCTATGTCACCGGGCAAACGGTCAAGCTGCTGAAAGAGCACCATCTGTTGGAAGAGACCGACGTTGTGATCTTCGACGTGCTTGGTGACGTTGTCTGCGGCGGATTCGCCGCGCCGTTGCAGCACGCGCACTACTGCCTGATCGTCACCGCGAACGATTTCGATTCAATCTTTGCGATGAATCGTATCATCGCGGCGATTCAGGCCAAGTCCAAGAATTACAGAGTCCGCCTCGGCGGCGTTGTGGCCAATCGATCGCGCGAGACAAATGAAATCGATCGGTTTAACGCCGCCGTTGGGCTGAAGACCATGGCGCACTTTCAGGATGTCGACGCGATTCGCCGGAGTCGGCTCAAGAAGTGCACCATCTTCGAGATGGAGTCGTCGCCGGAAGTGACGGCCGTCCAAAACGAATACATGTCGTTGGCCAGTCGCATGCTGAACGACGTGGAGCCGTTGCCGGCGCATCCGCTCAAAGATCGCGAGATCTTCGACCTGCTGGGTTTCGATTGATGCTGGTTCCGTCAGAATCCGCCGTGGTGCCCACCGACAACGCGGTGACGCCGTATCTCGAGCGTCGCGCGTGGATTGGTGAATACTTCGATCGCACGGCGGCCGCCGCATGGAAGGCGCTGACGTCCGATGCGCCCGTCTCGCGCATCCGCGCGACTGTGCGCGCCGGTCGCGAAGCCATGCGACATACGCTGCTCGCCTCGCTGCCGGGCGACCTCAACGGCGCGCGGATTCTCGACGCAGGCTGTGGCACCGGCGTACTGGCGATGGATTTGGCGCGACGGGGAGCCGATGTCGTCGCGATCGACTTGTCGCCGACGCTCGTGGACCACGCCCGCGAGCAAGCAGCTGCGGTGGGGCTCACCAGTATCGATTTTTGCGCCGGCGACATGCTCGATGCGAATCTCGGCAGCTTCGACTACGCCATCGCGATGGACTCGCTCATTCACTACGAACTGCCGGAAATCCTCGGTGCGCTGGCCGGCCTCGCGCCTCGAATCCGCCAGCAGATGTCGATTACGGTAGCGCCGCGAACCACGATGCTGGCGGCGATGCACAATGTCGGGAAGCTGTTTCCGCGGCACGACCGCGCTCCGTCGATAGTGCCAGTGAAAGAATCGGCGTTTCGACGGGGACTCGAACAGACGTCGCAGCTGTCGGCGTGGCGCGTCGCAAGCACCGTTCGAGTCGAGCGCGGATTCTATCGGTCACAGGCGCTGATTCTGGATCGAGTTGCTGACGGTCCGGAGGGCGCTCCGCCTCAAGGGCATCACGTTCACGGAGGTCGATGATGGGCGGATTGGGATGGGGCATTTCGGCGTCGCTCGCGGTCGTGGCGGGCGCGTGGTTCGTGATGCGACGTCAGGTGGTCGTGCCGTGCACGATCGATCTTGAGGCGACGCACGATCACTTCCACGCGCACGTCGATCTCGACGGCGTCGAGGTCGATCCAGGTGACGCGGTGCTCGTGCACAACGCGCCCTCGCGCATTCCGTTCGGGACGCAGAAGCAGATCAGCTCACAGGCGACCGTCGAACGCGCGAGTTGGCTGCGCCGGCAGTTTGTGAAGCTCACTGGTGGCACCGAGCTCTATGAGTTGTACGACGTCGGATTTGAAGGCTGAGGAGACCGTATGTACGCAACGACGACAGAGCTTCCCACACGCGCGATTGAATCGGTCAACGAGTCGACCAAACTGGCGCAAAAGGACGCCATGCTCAATCCGCGCTTCTACACCACTGATTTTGCCGCGCTCGACGCTCTAAAAATCGCGCCGGAAAATCGACAGATGTGGGACGATATTCTCGCCGAGTTCCGACGTGACCCTAACAAGGATCATTTCAAGCGGAACGCCGAGTTCGACGCGGACTTTTCCAGCATGGATCCGGCACTCCGCGAACAGTTCATCGACTTCATGGTCTCCTCGGTGACCGCCGAGTTCAGCGGCTGCATTTTGTACGCGGAAGTGAAGAAGCGCATCAAGAACCCGGACGTGCGCGAACTGTTCGGTTTCATGAGCCGCGATGAGGGGCGACACGCGGGCTTCATCAATCACACGCTGAACGACTTCAACGTGGCGGTCGATCTCAGTTTCCTCACCAAGGCCAAGAAATACACGTTCTTCCAGCCGAAATTCATTTACTACGCAACCTACCTGTCGGAAAAGATCGGTTACGCCCGGTATATCACGATCTATCGCAACTTCGAGAAGCAACCGGACAAACGTTTCCATCCGATCTTCAAGTGGTTCGAGAATTGGTGTCTCGACGAGTTCCGTCACGGCGAGGCGTTTGCCGTGCTCATGCGCTCGAACCCCGAGTTCCTCGAAGGGCGCAATCGCCTCTGGATCCGGTTCTTTCTTCTCGCGGTCTTTTGCACGATGTACGTGCGCGATCACGCGCGCGCGCCGTTCTTCGCGGCGATGGGCATGGATGTCGAAGACTTTGATCGTCGCGTCATCAAGCTCACGAATCTCATCAGCCGTCAGGTCTTTCCTCATACCATCGACACCGAGAGTGATGCATTCTGGGCGCTGATGGGCTCGATGTGGAAGAATACCGATGCGATGCGTCAGGCCGAGCAGCGTGGCGGCGCGTTCGCTTCGCTGAAGGTGGCGATGCTGAAGGCGAAGAACGTTGTGACGTTCGTGCGGCTGTTTCTCCGGGCGCCACACAAACAGGCGCTGCCGGCGGATGTCCGTCTGCAGCCAACGTGGTAACGCATGGGCACCTTCGCTGACGCCGCGGCGCGGACCACCGCGCGACTGGGCAAGAATTGGCTGCCGTTTGCCGACGTGGCAACGAACGACGTTTCGTTGTCACGCCTATTTCGCCTGGCGCTGTTCCAGCTGTCGGTCGGCATGGTTCAGACGCTCTTCGTCGGCACGCTCAATCGCGTGATGATTCTCGAGCTGTCGGTACCGGCTTCGTTGGTAGCCGTGATGCTCGCCATCCCGTTGATGGTCGCACCATTTCGCGCGCTCGTTGGATTCAAGTCCGATTCATACCGGAGCTTTCTTGGCTGGAAGCGTGTGCCGTTTCTCTGGATGGGCACGCTGCTGCAGTTCTCGGGTCTTTCCATAATGCCGTTCGCGCTGCTCGTGCTTTCAGAGCACGGCGGACACGGTCCGGAGTGGCTTGGGTACGCGGGAACGGCCGTCAGCTTTCTGTTGGTTGGCGCGGGTGCTCATACGACGCAGACCGCCGGACTCGCATTGGCCACCGACTTGGTCAATGAAGAGAAGCGGCCGCGCGTTGTTGCGTTGATGTACCTGATGATGTTGATCGGCACCCTGGTTAGCGCACTCGCACTCGAAGGCATGCTGCGCAACTTCAGTCCGCTGCGCTTGATCCAGGTCATCCAAGGGACGGCGGTGTTCACCGTCGTCTGCAATCTCGTGTCGCTCTGGAAGCAAGAGGCGCGCGTGTTGGGCACCACGCCGTATCAACCCGGCGAGCGTCGTCCGATTTTCCGCGAAGCCTGGCGCACCTTTGCGGGCGGCGGGCAAGCAGTCCGATTGCTCGTGGCTTCCGGACTCGGCTTCTTTGCATACAACCTGCAGGATGTGCTGCTGGAGCCGTATGGCGGCGAAATCCTCGGCTTCACGGTTTCCCAGACCACGCAGCTCACGGCGTTCATGGCTCTTGGCGCGATGTTCTCGTTTCTCGTCGCAGCCGACATTTTGCGGCGCCGCTGGGATCCGATCCAGATGGCGGCAACGGGAGTGCTCATCGGGATCATTGCGTTTGCGATGGTCATTTTCGCCAGCGGCTTGCACTCGTCGCTGATGTTCCGCGGCGGCGTGTTGCTTATCGGCTTCGGCGAGGGGCTCTTCGGAGTGGGCACCTTGTCGTTCGCGATGCGCATTAAAGATCCGTCGCAGCACGGCATCGCACTGGGTGCGTGGGGCGCCGTGTTCGCGTCCGCCGAAGGACTGTCTTTCGCCCTCAGTGGTGTGGCAAAAGACTGGCTCTCGCACTTGGTATCCCGCGGAGCGCTCGGCCCGGGACTAACCACACCAAGTGTGCCGTACTCCGTGGTCTACACCACGGAAATTGTTGTCTTGTTCGCGACCCTGATTGCTTTGGGGCCGCTGGTGGCGCGTCGCTCGTCGCGCTCGGAAAACACAGAGCGCACTGCAGGTTCGTTCGGCCTCGCTGATATCCCCGCCTGACCTCGTTCACCTCCGCCGCGGAGTCGCCGTATGATGGAGAAGATTGATGGTGCGCAGATCGCGCTGTATGCGTTTTGGTTGTTCTTCGCCGGGCTGATCATCTTTCTTCGCCGAGAAGACAAACGCGAAGGCTATCCGCTCGAGTCGCCCGATGGACCGCGTGAGGGCTGGCCGAAAGTGCCGGAGAAGAAAACGTACATCCATCGCGATGGAGGAGCGCACTGATGCCCGAGCTCAAGGCAGTACCTGTTGACGGCTACAACGGATCGCCGATGGTGCCGACCGGCAACCCGATGATTGATGGTGTCGGTCCCGCGTCGTGGGCCGATCGCGCCGATGTGCCCGACATGACCGCGCACGGTCAGCCAAAGGTCGTACCGATGCGCGTCGACTCGGCGTTCTTCGTGGCGAAGGGCGATCCGGATCCACGTGGATTGCCCGTGGTCGCCGCCGACAAGCAAGTCGCGGGTACGGTGACCGAGATTTGGGTTGATCGCGCCGAGCCGCAGGTGCGCTACTACGAAGTCAAACTTTCCGCCGTCGACAAAACGGTGATGTTGCCCGTTGGTTATGTGCAGTGGCCGAACTTCGGACTGTGGGGCAACGACAAGGTTATCGTGAAAGCCATTACGGCCGCGCAGTTCGCCGACGTTCCCGCAATCAAGAGCGACGCGCAGATCACGATGTACGAAGAAGAACGCGTGATGGCGTACTACGCGGGCGGGCATCTCTACGCCACCGAAAGCCGGAGCGAACCGATTATATGAGCGACGCCGATCGGGTGGGGACGTCAGCGCTCATTCGCGGCGTTCCCCATCCGCTGCCAACAGGTGAATCGGTGCTGTGGCAAGGGGCGCCGAACGTGCGCGCGGTTGCCACGCACGTATTTCACTGGCGCCTGTTTGCCCTCTACTTCGCCGCGATGCTGCTGTGGTGGGCGTTTGCGACATCAGCAGCGTTCGGCACGGGACAGTATTACTCACAAGGCGCCATTGTGCTGACGTTGAGCGCGATGGTGCTGGGCATCGCGTGGGGGCTATCGGCGCTGGTCGCGAGCAGCACCTGGTACGCCATCACAACGCAGCGGCTCGTGCTGCGCATTGGTATGGTGTTTCCGATGTCCATTAACGTGCCATTTTCGGCCATCGAGAGCGCCGGCGTTGGCGAATTCAAGGACGGCACGGGGCAGGTGGCGCTGAGCCTATCCAAGGCACAGAGAATCGCCTACATCGCGCTCTGGCCGCACTGTCGCGTGCTGAGATTCGCCAACCCCGAGCCCGTGCTGCGCGGGCTCACCGATCCGCAGCGCATTGGTCGGATTCTCGCGCAGGCCGTCGCCGAGAGCGGCGAAGGTGCTCGCCAGCTGTCTCGCCCGTCGATTCGCGCGAGCGCGCCGGAAGGTTCGCTCGATGGTGCCTCTGACGCGTTCGGACTTCCGCAGCCGGCCCGCGCATGAGCAGCCAAATTCACTTCGAAACGGAACCGGGCGCGCGACCCGACGCGCCACCGATGCAGGTGCCCAAGCCGGCGCTGTACATGGCGGCGGCGATGATTACGCTGACCCTGTCCCTAGCTGTTTCGGCGCGCGTGTTCGGCATCGGCGCCGCGCGAGAAGTGGCGACAACGGTGAAGGCGGAACGCGCACTGCGCTTCAGTGATGCGGCGGACGGCGGCATTGTCGTGACTGATGCAAGCACGAACACGCAGGCTGCGCTCCTCGAGCCGGGCACCAATGGGTTCCTGCGCGGCGCTCTGCGAGCACTCACGCGCGAGCGCGCGCTCGCCGGCATTGGTCGTGACGTGCCGTTTCGGTTGGTACGGTACACGGACGGACGTCTGGTGCTGAATGATCCGGCAACCAAGCAGCACATCACGATCACATCCTTCGGACCAACACAGGTGGCGTCGTTCGATCGTCTGATGCCGGTCGACGCGCCACGCTGAACTTTCTCGTCAACGCCGTTGATATCGCGCACCTCGCGCAACGCTGAGCAACACCAGGCAGATACACGAAGCACGAAGCCCCCAGACTCAGCGAGTCTGGGGGCTTCGTGCTACAGCGACTGCGATCGCGCGTTACGGCGTGCCCGTTGTCGCCGTGGTGGGCTTCGGCGCGGCAGCAGGTCCGGTTGAAAGCGCAGGGAACGGATTGCCATTCCAGTCGGTGCGACCCCAAAGCGCTGGATAGTCACGCGCCATTTTCGCGCCGAAGAGCGGCTTGTAGTTCCCGTTGTGACACGTCAGGCATTGGGCTTTGGGCGCATCGCCCATCGCACCGCGTCGCACAGCCGGAAACACCGATTGCAGCGGCGAGAGATAGTTCGAGTTGATGTCTCGCAGCATCATGATGCCCGCCATTGCGGTGACACGCGCTGGCGGTGCTTGGGTCCAACTCGCGAACTGCCGCGTGTTATGACAGTACGTGCAGTTCACGCCCAACGACCGCGACTGACTGATCATCAGCGCGTGCGTCCACTCGGTTTGCTTCACGGAGCTGCGATTGGCGGCCGAGGGCGCCACCGTCTGCGAGACTACGCGCGCTCCATCACGATCGAGGTAGTGGCGCAGGTAGTCGGTTTGGCTCGTGTAGAACCAGAGGCCGTTCGGCAGCGGTTTGCCGAGGTGACAAGTGTAGCACGTAACACCGGTGGTCTTCACGTGCGAAGCGTACTGCCCGTTGATCTGGCGGGTCATCTGCAGCATGCGGCGTGCAACAAGCTTCGTGTAGATCGGCTTGCCGTTGTTCATCGTGTCCGTCGCGAAGTTGCCCGCCGCCAGATTGTGGCAGTACGCGCAATTACCGGTGCCGGCCACCCACGTGCTCATCGCAATCATCGTGCGGTTGAACTCCGCCACCGAGATGTCGTTGAGCACCTGCACGTTCTTCCAGGGGAGGGGGCCTGGAGGCGATTCGCCCGCGGGTGGCAGCGACACCGGTAACTTCACCTGCTGAAACCGCTTCCTGAGGTCGCCGCGCGTGTAGTTGTACTCGAGCGCAACGCCGCGATATCCAATCTGCACGGTGTCGGTCTTCCGTTCGCCGACACAACCGATCACGCCCGTGGCGAGCAGCGTAGTTGCCACCACGGTGGTGGTGCGAAGCAAGCGCATCACGGCGTCCTCCGAGCGGAGTCAGAAGCGACCTTGGTGGAGTCGGCCTTCTTGGTGGTGTCGGCAGACATCGCCGCCGAGTCGCTCATTACCGGAGCGACTGCCGGCTTGTACGACGGGAACGAGTCTGGCGCCGTGCCCTGATAGCGTCCACGCAGCAACTGCTGCTGTTCCGGTGTCAGCGTATTCTGCGCGGGATACGGTGCAACCAAGCCATGCTTTACGCCCCACAAGAACCAGTTGTCGACGACCGTGCCGGTGAGCAGGATCCCGATGCCACCGGTAAAGGTGGTCAACACTGCAAACCACCACGCCCAGCGGTGAATCGATTCCATCGTGGCATTGAAGCCCATCGTCCAGCGCCAGAACAGCATCGAGCGCTCGGCCGCTGTGCCGCGATCGGTGATCTGTTCGATTTCGCGTTCGCCGCCAAGGCGGGACACCGCGAGAATGGTCGCCGCGTGCATCGCAAACAAGACCGCGCTGCCGTACAAGAACGCGATCGAGAGCGCGTGAAACGGATTGTAGTACAAATTGCCGTAGCGAATCGAAAACGCCGACGTCCAGTCGAGATGCGGGAAGATGCCGAAGGGCACCATCTCGCTCCAGCTGCCTACCAGCAACGGCTGCAGGAAGAACGTGGAGTAGAGGAAGATCGCCGACGCAAAGGCCCAGGCGAGATGCGTTCCCATCTTCAGCGCGCGCGCGCGCCGATAGGTGCGCAGCCACCAGAGACCAATCGCTGCCGTGAGGAAAAATCCGGCCATCAGATACCAGCCGCCCTGATTGAGCGGCGGAATGTGCAGGCCGTACTGCGGTGGCGGCGGTTCGAGTGCGAGCCACGGGAGCTGTCGAATGAATTCCACCGGATCCCAATTCACCGACGCCCACATGTTGAGGCCGATGATTTCGAACGCGATGAATCCGCACAACAGCGAGAGCGTGCCGAGCGTGCCGAGATAAATCGGCCCGATCTGCGCATCGCCCAATCGTCCGGCCAGCGAGAGGAAGAACCCTTTGCCGATTCGATTGTCACCGTGCTCGATCGTCAGCCCTGGATCGGGAACGGTGCGAACCTGAACGCGCGTGAAGAGGTTTTGATATTCGAGCATCGTTGCCCGCGCCTCAGCGCCAGATCGGGAGATTGAGCCACCAGCCCCACCACTCGGGCCAGCCCTTCGTCCAGAAGGGACCGGAGATCACAATGCAGATAGCACTCCAGATGGCCGCTCCCACTGCGAGGAACAAGCCAAGCCGGTGAATGCCCATCGCACCGATCGAGTAGCCGACCAGGTCGCGGAAGAAAACGTTCTCGGTTTCGCTCGTGCCGACGGGTGTGCCTTTCGGGGGATTCGTCACCGAGAGGATCAACGAGCCGTGCATGCCGAGCGCGAGACAGTTCGTGAAGAAGAACGTCACGGCGATCATGTGCGCCGGATTGTAGTGGAAGTGGAGGTACTGGTACCCCACGTTCGACACCCAATCGAGATGCGAGAAAATGCCGTACGGGAACCCGTGTCCCCACGCGCCTAACAAGACGGGGCGAATGACGACGAGCGTGGTGTAGGCGAAGACGGCGGCGCCGTACGCCCACGGAATGTGCATGCCCATGCCGAGCTTGCGACTGATCTCGGCTTGACGCAGCGCCCAGCTGCCGAAGGCGCCCAGCGCGCACATGGTGATGATCTGCCAAAGGCCACCCTCGCGCATTGGCGCGAGCATCAAACCGTACTTGAGATCCGGTGGCGCAATCGAGATCTGCCACAGGTTCCACGTGGGTCCCATCGCGGCGCCCCACACACACAACAGTGTGCCGAGCGCGACGAAGAAGATCGTCGTGACACCAAAAAAGCCCACGTAGAACGGACCGAACCAGAAATCGAACAGATCTCCGCCGATCAGCGTACCGCCGCGGACACGATATTTCTTTTCAAAACTCAGCATCGCCATGGGCGATTTCTCCGGACGCGCAGAGAAGAAACGGGGCTGGCGTCGGCCGGGGATGGCGTCGCACCGACACGTGCGAAGCGCCATCCCGGCGACGACGCGCGACGAATTACTTGCCGGCGGGGAGCGGCGACATCTCTGCCGCGGCCGCCGGAGCCGACGCCCCGACGGGCGCCTGCGCAGCGGTCAGCGTCCCGTTTTCGATCCACGAGTAGCGCTGTGAGCTGAGCAGGATGAAGTGAATGACGAACGCAAGCACGCCAAGGAAGCCAACCATCGCTACCAGAACGCGTCGCGGGTCATACATCAGCCAAATTCGATACATGGCGTCTCCCCTACTTGGTAGCGGCGGCCGGCGACGCGTACTTCGCGATCGTAGAGCCTGGGTAATTCACCACGCGGAATGCGAAGAGGTGAATGACCAGCACCGTGCCGGCGACAAACGAGCCGACAAGGGACAGCACTATCTGCGGATCAAGCCCGATCCAAACGCGGTGCATAACGAACTCCTGTAAGCGATGGTGAGGTGAAGAGGCGACTATGGCTCAAAGCCACGGACGCCAGCTCCACGCCAACAGGTGGGCGCCGACCGCGGTGAGCACGAACACCGCCGTGCCCGCGACGAAGAAGCCGTTAAATCGACGGGCATCTTCTTCGGTCATTCCGCCTTTGTCCGACATCGAGACCTCCGGAAAAATTGCGAAGCTACCGCGCTCATCCCGCGCGGCTGGGATGCCAACCCCCTCGGAGTGGCGAGAACCCTTTTTGACTGCGCTGTAAACTGGACCTTACAGTTCAATGCGTCAAGAATTATTTACGCTTTATCAAGAAATTCCTCACGGATCGTGTTCCCAGACCGTTTTCCCTCATGTCACTCCCGCCCACGACGTGGCCTGGCTACAACCGATCGCAGTCCATCGAATCCGATGGCCTCTCGTGGCACATCGAGCGCGCGGGACACGGCCCGCTGGTACTCCTCCTCCACGGCACCGGCGGCTCTACCCACTCGTGGATGGATATCGTCGGCGAACTCATCCATACAAATGAGATCCTCGCCGTCGATCTGCCCGGGCACGGCTTCACCACGGTCAGCCTCGAACGCGCGCGCGATCGCGAGATCTTCACGATTCACGGCATGGCCAGCGCCCTGCACGCACTGCTGATCGATTTGAGGATCGCGCCGACCATCGTCGTTGGACATTCAGCCGGCACGCCGGTGCTGTTGCAGATGTTGCTCAATGGGTTCATCGCGCCCGCACGTTGCATTGGTCTCAATCCCGCACTCGTCGCGCCTCCCACGTTCTACACGATGCTGATGGCGCCGCTCGTCGGCGCGATCGTAGAGCGCGACGTGATTGCCGAATCGGGGGCAATGCTCGCGCGCGCGACCGGCATCATTGAACTCATGCTGCGCAGCAGTGGCACAGTGCTCACTGAGTCACAACTGGAGCGCTATCGGCAGTTGTGCACGCGTCCAGCGCATGTGCATGCGGCGCTCACGATGATGTCGCGCTGGGATCTTCCACGACTCATGCGCGACGCCGCCGCACTCGCGCCGCCGCTCGAATTCTACGGCGGCCAGCGCGACCGCTGGGTGCCGCCGGAAGCACTGCGTCGCGCGGCCGAACGCCTGCCAACCGCGACGCTACAATTTCTTGACGCCGGTCACCTGCTCGCCGAGGAAGCGCCGACAACCGTGTTGGAAATCATCCGGGGCGCGGGCGCGAATCGTTAGGCCGTGGCTCCGGTCAGTCCACGCCGACTCGCGAGTACGTGATCACGCGAAACAATCTTGTCACCGAGCTCACGCGCATCCTTTTCTGCGAGATCGCGCAAACGCTTCGCCGCTGAAATTCGAATGAGCACGGGATACTGCTCCATGATCTCATCGAGCGTGCTCTTGGCGTCGTCGTCCCACGGCAGTTCTTCGTGGAGCCGCGATGGAGTGGCGTCGATCTTGTCGAGCTCCGATCCCAACGGCAGGATGTGAAAGAGCGCGTCGAACAGCGCATTGCACACTTCTTGAATCAGATACGTTGCACCTGAGTAGCCCATGTACGGCGTGCCGGTGTGCCGCCGAATGATGGCCCCCGGAAAGCTCGCCGGGATGTACATCGCCCGCGCGCCCATCTCTGCGAGATACATGCGCTCGTTGTAGCTCCCGAACAGAATGAGCGGCGTTTTCGTCTTGACGGCTTCGCGCACCGCCGCGTTGTCCGGCTTCACGCCGGCCCGCCGTGAAAAGGCGAAGGTGCAGGGGAGCCCCATCTCCGTCTCGAGAAAATTGCGCACACCGCGCGCGTACGTCTCGTTCGCCACAATCGCGAAACTCGCCGTGCCGAAGAAATCTTGCGTCACACTGCGCCACAGATCCCACACCGGCTTGATGGTCGTGTGTTTCTCTCGCTCGATGAACGGTTCCGGGTCGAGCCCGAGCATTTCGCCGAGCGTACGCAGGAACTTGGTTGTCGAATGCAAACCGATCGGTGCCTGCAAATACGGGCGATCGAGTGCCTCGCAGAGCATGCGGCCGAATTCGCGATAGAGGCACACGTTCACGTCGGCGTCGACCAGGCGTGGCACTTCCTCAAGATGGCTGCCAAGCGGGAAGACGAGATTGACCTCCGCCCCAATACCCTCAACGAGCCGGCGAATCTCCGCGAGATCACTGGCCGAATTGAAGTAGCCATAGATCGAGCCGATGATGTTCACTCGTGGCTTGTCGCCGGGCTGACGCTCTTGCCGTTTCGGCGCCACACCACGCTTAAGGCCGTACTCGCTCCACAGCCAATACAGTGCGCGCTCCGCAGCCTGCCACTGGTCTTCGTCGATCGTTCTCGGCAGAAACCGCTGGATGTTCGTGCCTTCGGGCGTAACACCGCCGCCGATCATTTCGGCGATACTCCCCGTTACCACAACGGCGGGAAGCTCCGGATCGAGCGTCCGATGCGCACGCCGCATGGCGCCTTCGGTTCCGTTGCGTCCGAGTTCTTCTTCGCCAAGGCCGGTAACGACAATCGGCAGCTCATGTGGTGGCAACGCGTCGGTATAGTGCAGCACCGATGTCACTGGAAGATTTTCGCACCCTACGGGTCCATCAATGACGACCTGCAGTCCTTTGATGGCGGTGAACACGTACACCGCGCCCCAGTAGCCGCCCGCACGATCATGATCGAGTACGAGCATTCAGACGATCTCCGTCATCATACCATCTCCTCTGCCTTTCGCGCGCGCGCGAGCTTGGCGAGATGACGTTTGTAATGTTCGCGAAATTCGGGGTGGTCGCGGGGCACATCTTCCCACACTCCGCCGGCGAAGCCGGTTCCGACACCCTCGAAGAACGACGTCATCGTATCAAAGCGCGCCTTATTGCCGAGCGCCGCGTTCACCACCGTGGCGAGTGAACCCGCACCAGCCGGACCCATGAGCGGGCGCGCAGATATCAGATTGGTGAAGTACAACGCGGGCGTCGACAGTTCTTTCGCTTTCTGCACGACGGGCGTCGTGCCGATGGCCAGGTCTGGCTTGAACTCGTGCATTGCTGCCAGATCCTGCTCAAGCGACGCGCGGTACTGGACGTGAATGCCGCGCGCCGTGAGCCACTGAAAATCGGATTCGCTGTACGGGGTTTTGGGACACGCGGTGCCGACATAGCGCACATCGGCGCCGCTTTCAACGAGAAGTCGCGCAACGAGTAGCTCCGATCCCTCGTATCCCGACATCGTAATGCGACCGTCAATCGGCTTCGCGGCCAAAGCCCCTTTGATCGCCGGCAAGAACTTGTTCTTGGCCGCATCGATCTGCTCGCGCTTCACGCCAGCCATCTGACCGATCGCCTCAAGCCACTGTTCGGTGCCGTCGAAACCAACTGGCGCCGATCCGACAATCGGGCGACCCGCGGCCGCAAACTCGCGGAAGGACGCGGTGTAAAACGGATGAATCGCCGCCACTCCAACGCAGTCGAGCGCGGCGTAGAGTTCTCGCCACTCGCGTGTCGGAACAACCGGCCCCGCCGCGAGCCCCATGGGTTCGAGCATCATGCCGATGCCAACCGGGTCAACGGGGAACATCTCGCCAACGAGCGTGACGGTGGGGCGTTGACTGCGACCAGCGCGTGGTGCCGCCACCGGCCCCTGCTCGGCTTCAGTTCGCGCGTATTTCAGCATCGCACCGGCGAGCACATCTTTCGCTTCCGCATGTGTTGGCACGCCAAATCCGGGCACGTCGATGCCAATAATGCGAACGCCGTTAATCGTGTCGGGTAGCAGTTGAAGCGGAACACCCGACGCCGTTGGCACGCACAGATTCGTAATTACGATGGCGTCGTACAACTCGGGATCGGCCATCTTGTGAACGGCGTCGCGAATGTCTTCGAACAACTGGCCGGTTACCAGTGTTTCCGAGTTGAATGGCACGTAGCCAACGGTGCGGCGAGCACCGTAGAAGTGCGAGGTAAAGGTCAGTCCGTAAACACAGCACGCCGATCCGGAGAGGATCGTGGCTGTGCGCCGCATGCGCAGTCCGACGCGCAGCGAACCAAAGGCAGGGCACATGCTCTGTGGCTGGTCGTGCGGTCCCGTCGGATAGTCGGCGGCATATCGATCAAGCGTTGCCGACTTTCCGGCCGCGTGGGCTGCCGCACGCATCTCGTTGGCGCCCGCGTGACAGCCGAGTCCATCGATGCCGCCGGCACTGGCGTGAGATCCGTCAATGACAGGCAGCACACGGTCCGTGCGATCAGCTGCGACGATGACGTCGTCGTTCGTGACGGGCGTGTCGCCGGCCCGATCGTAAACAACTTCGCCCGATTGGTTGACGCTCACATGCGCCTCGCGATCAAACGGTGTCGTATACAACTTCCAGCGACGGCTTGGTCACGTCTTCACGTCCGACGAGATCAAACATCGTGGCCGGCTCGAGCACGATGTCGCCGCCGACTTGGCTCGCGGCAAACAGACCAAGCAGCTGATCCTGCGTGAGCGGTTTCGGCCGAACCGGCGGCGCGTCGGCGACCGCGGTAGCGAGCTCTCCGAACAACGGTCCCCACTGACCGCCCGGGTATCCGATGATCTCGTAGTTCGCACTCTTGCGGCGAATGTCTTCGTGCGCCGGGACCTTCGCGAGAATCGGGATACCGGCGGCTGCAGCGAACGCTTCGGCTTCGCCGGTTCCATCATCCTTGTTGATGAGAATCCCAGCTACTCCCACGTTGCCACCGAGTTTGCGGAAGTACTCAACGGCAGAGCAGACATTGTTCGCGACATAGAGCGACTGCAGATCGTTGGAGCCAACCACGATGACCTTCTGGCACATGTCGCGCGCAATCGGCAATCCAAAGCCGCCGCACACGACGTCGCCGAGAAAGTCGAGCAGCACGAAATCGAAACCCCATTCATGGAAGCCGAGCTTCTCGAGAATCTCGAAGCCATGAATGATGCCGCGTCCGCCACATCCTCGTCCAACCTCCGGACCACCCAGCTCCATCGCGAACACGCCATCACGCTTAAAACACACGTCGCTGATCGAGACTTGCTGACCCGCGAGTTTGAGTCGCGAGGAGACTTCGATAATCGTGGGGCACGCACGACCTCCGAAGAGCAGCGATGTTGTGTCGCTTTTCGGATCGCAGCCAATCAGCAAGACTTTCTTGCCCTGCTGCGCCATCATGTACGACAGATTGGCGAGCGAAAAACTCTTGCCGATTCCGCCCTTGCCGTAGATCGCGATGATCTGCGTTTCTTTGGTGACCGGACCCGTTTGCACGGCACCCGGATCGCTGGCGGCTTCGTCACGGATGCGGGCATGCAACTGATGCAGCGCGCCGCCGCTATGGTCCCCGCTACGCTGCGTGGTCTGTTCGCTCATGCCGCTCTTCTCCAGTCGAAGATCATCTTGACGCAATGGGGATCGCCGAATGCGGTCGCGTACGCGGCGGCCGCGTGCGAGACAGACTCGCGGTGAGTAATGAGCCCGTCGAGATCGAGTGTGCCGCGATTGGCAAAGTCGGCGACGGCGTGCAGATCGGATTCCTTCCACTGTGCGGCGATGCGTATGCGTGCTTCGCGCAGAAACGCAGGCGGGAAGGTGAACGCCACCGGCTCGCTGTAGAAGCCGCCGAGGCAGATCTCTCCGCCGGGCGCGAGTCGGGAGATCAGCGTGTCGAGCAATCCATTCGCGCCGCTCACATCGCAGATCACGCGATAGTCACGACGCGGATCATCATCGGGATGCATCACGGAGTACCCGTGCGCGCCGTCGTGCCGTACCGGATTGGTTTCCCACACGGTGGGCGTGCGGGTACCGGGGCCCTGATACATCGTCTGGTACAGCACGACGAGACGCGCGATGAGTCGGCCGAGTGCACCGTGCCCCACAATCAAATCGGGCATCTGCTCTGGTGTCTCGATCGGAGAGACGGGAAGCATGTGGTGCGCTGTTGCGGCGAGTGCGAGCAGCGTGCCGCGTTCACCAACCGACCGGTCGAGTAGGACCGTCTTGCTGCCATGCACCACAACGTGTGAGGCAGTGCCGCCAAAGAGTCCGCGAGCATCGACGAAGCCCCGGGATCCGGCGACATACACGCGCTGTCCAACCTCGCGTCCAGAGCTCGGACCAGCCACGATCACGTCGCCGACGCCTTCGTATCCCGGAACCAGTGGATAGCCGAGCCCGGGGAATGGGGGCATCCGTCCGGTGAAGAGCAGTTTTTCGGTGCCGGTGCTGATGCCGGACCACCGCATTGCCACCACGACGTCGGTGTCGGCGGCCTGCACCAACTCCAACGAGCGGACGCTCAACTGCTCCGGCTGCTCAAAGACAACGGCGAGGCTCTTCACAAGTGTAACGTGTAGTTGACACCACACACTGTCAATATTCTCCAAGCGCCTCGCTCGGGATTCCTTCCGAAACCCAATCCGGACCCGGATTCAGACTTCGGCGACGATCAAACCGGTCTGGATGGGAAATCGGGTGGCGATCTCCCGGCTCTTTCGGAATCCGGCCGACTTGAGCATCTGATGCAGCTCGCTCGCTCGGCGAGCTCGGCCTTTACCCATCGCCAGCAGATAAAAGGAGAAGTAGGCGTCGCCCACCGTTTCCGCGCCCTTTGCGCCGGCCATCGCCTCTGCAATCAGCAGTGTGCCGCCGCTCGGCAGGGCGGCTCGAACACGGTGCAAGAGACGCATGACCGACGCATCGTCGTGATCGAGCAGAACGCGAACGAGGGTGCAGACGTCAGCGCCGGCGGGAAGCGGATCCGCGTGAAAATTTCCGCCCAGACACCGAGCGCGCTCACCAAGTCCGGCGGCGTCGAGACGCTGGCGAGCGCGCGCCGCGACGGCCGGCAAGTCAAACAGTCGAAGCTCGAGGTGCGAGTGTCGTTGGCCGACCAGCGAGAGGAAGACGCCTTCTCCTCCACCGATGTCGAGCAGGCACTCGTGTCGTGAAAGGTCGTATCCGTCGAGCACCTCGGCGGCGACTGGCGGCAGGGTGGCCGCCATGATTTCCGAGTATGCGGCAACCCGCGTGTCGTCGATCGACTGCGGACGCGGCGCGTCGGCGTACGACCAGTAGCGAGATAGCTCGGTGCGATAGTCGGCACCCGTGCGCAGCAGCTCGACGGGATCGACGAGATCCTGATACGCCAGCCGATGATGGCGCACGAGCGCCAGCACGCCGGTATTGCCAACGAGCGGCGCGCCAAGCGGCCCGATGGCGAAGCGACCATAGCGGCGACGTGCCAACAATCGCAGCGACACCGCCGCGTTCAATAACCGCTCGGTGCTCGCCGGGGAGAGTGCGGTGTGCTCCGCAATCTCTTCGATAGTACGCGCGCCAGACGCCAGGAATTCAAAGAGCTCCAGTTCGACGCAGGCCGACAGCGTCTGGGTATAGACGAAGCCGGAGACGATATCGAAGAGCGCCCGCGAACGACGCATAGTGATGGGACGCGTCAGCGGGAACTTCGCGCTCCAGCGCTGGAAGTCGTCGGTCGCGACGAGGGCATTCCAGCGGTCACGCATGCGCTCAAACCACGTTGGTGCATGCACTTGCGTCACCGAATCGCCGGCCGGTCTGGCGATCCCTGCGGCCGGTGCGGCCGTCGACGGGGTAAATCGCGCGGAGACGCCGCGCGTGGCAAAGGCCTGCTCGGGAGGATTCACCCGGCGAGATTACGAGTTCTCGGACAAAGTGTCAAGAAACAAGTACACTTTAAGTGTAAACCCTCTTGCGACACCTTGGGCCCGATCCTAACGTGGCCTGACATGCGACCAGTCTTTCCGTTTAGTGCAATCGTCGGCCAGGACGAGATGAAACTGGCCCTGTTGCTGGTATCGATCGACCCCACCATCGGCGGGGTGATGGTATTTGGCGACCGGGGCACCGGAAAGTCGACGGCCGTTCGCGCGCTCACCGGGCTACTACCGGCGATGAGGGTCGTGGCGGGCTGCCGTTACGGCTGCGATCCCTCGGCAAACGGCTCTCGATGCGACGAATGTCTGGCGAAAGAAGCCAAGGGGCTTCCCGCGAAGAGCATCTCGGCGCCGGTACCGATGGTCGACCTGCCACTCGGTGCCACCGAAGATCGGCTGGTGGGGGCGTTGGATCTGGAGCGCGCGCTCAGCTCGGGAGAAAAAGTATTCGAGCCCGGACTCCTCGCGCGCGCACATCGTGGATTCCTCTACGTCGACGAAGTGAACCTGCTGGAAGATCATCTCGTCGATTTGTTGCTCGACGCCGCGGCGACCGGTGAGAACGTCGTTGAGCGCGAGGGCGTGAGTGTTCGTCATCCTTCGCGCTTTGTGCTTGTTGGCAGTGGCAATCCCGAAGAGGGAGAACTGCGACCGCAGTTACTCGATCGTTTCGGGCTGGCCGTTGACGTTCGCACGCCCGAGTCGATTGCGGTGCGCATTGATGTCATCAAGCGCCGCGACGCATTTGATCGTGACGCGAGCGCGTTCATGAGTCACTGGGCAAAGGCTGACGCAAAGGTGCGTCGTTCTATCGAGAAGGGACGCGCCCGCCTCGAGTCAGTGGTTGTGCCGGATGCGATACTCGAACGCGCGGCAACGTTGTGCGCGCAGCTCGGCACCGACGGACTGCGTGGTGAACTCACGTTGCTGCGCGCTTCTCGCGCGCTGGCTGCGCTCGACGGCGATACCGACGTGACGCTCACGCATCTCAGACGCATTGCCCCATTGGCGCTTCGCCATCGGTTGCGTCGCAACGTGCTCGACGAGGCCGACGCGACCACTCGCGTCGAGCGCGCCGTGGACGACTTGTGGGGAGCGACTACGAGCTCGCCGTGAACGCGCGCACGAAGGGCGACGACACGATTCCGACGGAACGATCAGCACTGGCGTGCGTGCTGCTCGCGGTCGATCCGACCGGCCTGGGCGGTGTGCTGCTCGATCATCCGCTGCACGATGTCGTGCGTAACCTGTCCTCGGCCATCCAACGTCTCTTGCCAGCCGGTGCGCCGCTGCGGAGACTTCCGGTCGGTGTGAGCGCCGACCGACTTATTGGTGGAATTGATCTCGCCGCCACACTGCATCGCGGTACGCTGGTCGCCGAGCGCGGCGTCTTGTCTGCCGCCGACGGAGGTGTGGTAATCGTGCCCATGGTCGAGCGTGCGACGGTTGCCGTTCGCACCACACTGTGCGAAGTGCTCGATAGTGGCGCCGTGCACGTAGCCCGCGAGGGAATTGCGGATCGCCACGACGCACGCGTGGTTGCGGTCCTGCAGGACGAGTCTGTCGACGACGAATTCGTACATCCCGCCCTTGTTGATCGGGTCGCCTTTCGACTGGTGCCGGACGCCGAGCACATTGCCGCGTTGCATACCACGCTCTTCGCCACCGGTGGCGCGTCCATGGCGCCGCTGCAGTGGCGTGTGCGCGAAGCGCGCCAGCGCGTACCAATGGTCACGCTCGACGATTCATGGATTATCGCGCTGTGTAACACGGCCGCGTTGTTTGGCGTCGACTCCGTGCGGGCCACGATGTTTGCGCTGCGCTGCGCA
Source organism: uncultured Gemmatimonadaceae bacterium (assembly GCA_966096095.1). Classification (GTDB taxonomy): domain Bacteria; phylum Gemmatimonadota; class Gemmatimonadetes; order Gemmatimonadales; family Gemmatimonadaceae; genus Gemmatimonas. The sequence continues at coordinate 58,036 of CBHTUR010000018.1, forward strand.
CGTGCGCACGCGTCTCTGCACGGTCGTCTGGTCGTTAACAGCGACGACGCCGAGGTCGCGGCCCAACTGGTGTTGGCGCCGCGGGCGACTCGGTTGCCGCCGCCCGTCGATGAACAAGCGCCCGACGATCAACCGTCGGAGCACTCGCCGCCGCCATCGCCAAGCGATCGACCAGCGTCGGAGCATGAAGCGGAGCCGGAGCCGCCGCGCGAGGGCGGTGAGATTCTGCGCGAGGCCGTCGCAGCCGCGCTGCCGCAGGGGTTGCTGCAGCAACTGCTCGAGCGCGCCAATATCGGATCGACATCGGGACGCGCCGGTGCCGAAGAACAGAACATGTTGCGCGGCCGTCCACGCGGAGCGCGGAGCGGATTGCCGCGCGGAGGCGCACGGTTGCATTTGCTCGAGACCCTGCGCGCGGCGGCTCCGTGGCAGCGCGCGCGAAAGTCGGCCGCATCGCGCGCGCGCGTGACGGTGCGTCGCGAAGACTTTCGGATTCGGCGGTTTATCGAGAAGACGGGAACTACCGTGCATTTCGTGGTCGATGCATCGGGAAGCGCGGCTGTCCATCGTCTCGGTGAGGCGAAGGGCGCCGTTGAATTGCTTCTGGCCGAAAGCTACGCGAGGCGGGATCGCGTGAGCCTTCTGGCATTCCGCGGCACTGCAACGGAAATCTTGCTCCCGCCCACGCGCGCACTCGCGCGCGCCCGTCGCGTGCTGGCTGCGCTGCCCGGCGGTGGCGGAACGCCCTTGGCCGCGGCAATCGACGCGGCCGCCCAGCAGGGCATCGAGACGCGGCGCGGAGGAAGCGCGCCGTTAGTGGTGTTTCTCACCGACGCGCGGGCCAACATCGCGCGCGATGGCACACCGGGACGCGCGCGGGCGGAGCAGGACGCATTGCAGTCGGCTCGCCAGTTTGCATCGCTCAAAATTCCGGCGATGTTCGTCGACACCTCACCGCGCGGCGAGCCGCTCGCACGTCGCGTGGCCGACGCAATGCACGCGCGATACGTATTTCTGCCGACGGCCGACGCGAAAGCACTCGGGGGCCTCGTCAGGACGGCCATTCAATTGGCCGATGGCGGTGCGTCACGCCCATGACAAGCGCAACACTCGCTCTGTTGCGCGCTCGTCGCGCAACCGCTGCTCACGGAGTCGATATCGCGACGCGCGAAACGGCGGCGCGTGTGTTCATGCGCTCGGTGTTCGCTGTCGTGTTTTTCTGGTGGTCGGCAACTGGCGTGATCTTCGCCCTCGAACGCGGCGCGAGCACACGCACCGGTGGATTGGTTCTCGCCACCGTGCTCGCCGTGTGGGCGGCGTGGCTGCTGTACGCCGAACGAGATGTCGAGACGCCGTCGGGCGTTCGACGCGGATTTATCGGCGCCGCATTTCTCTGGACCTGGGTGCAAGTGCTGTTTTATGGCGGATGGCTAGTCGGTCCGCCCACGCTTGCAGTGTCAATTCCGGCCGAAATCCCCTCGCTATCGCTCGCTATTCGCGCGGTGCTCGCGATGTTGTGGTATCAGTTGGCGATGTTACTGGTACTCGGCGTGGCGGCCGTACTGGTCGCGCGCCGCGCCAATCGAATTGGTTGGTGGGCGTTGCTCGTATTCTGGTGCAGTCACCAGTTAGCAAGCATCAACATCTTCCTTGGCGTCGAGAATCCCGGTCGTGGATTCTTTCCCGACGGAGTCACCTTTCTCGAATCGTATTTCGGACCTCAGCGCAACTCGTGGTTGCTGCCGCTAAGCGTGGCGATTCTGCTCATGTTTACCCTGCGTGCGGGCGTACACGCGTTGCGGGACGCCACGCCGATGCGACGGCAAACGATGATGCTGTTGATGGTACTGGGCGCACTAGGCGCGCTGGAACTGGCTGTGCTCGGCACGCCGGTGAATCTGGCGCTCTGGGACTGGTTTCTCGCCTTGCGCGGATACTAGACGAGCGCACGCTACTCGTAGCGCAGCGCTTCGATCGGGTCGAGGTGCGCCGCACGGCGTGCCGGAATGAGACCGAATACAATTCCGATGCTCACTGACACCACGACTGCAATCAAGGTCAGCGTGATGGGCACGGGCGCATCCACGCTGAGCGCCATTGACGCGACGCGACCGAACGCCAGCCCGACGGCGATGCCAATCGCGCCGCCGATGCCGGTCAATGTGGCGGCCTCAATCAGAAACTGCTGCAGAATGTCACGGCGCGTTGCGCCGAGCGCTTTGCGCACACCGATTTCGCGCGTGCGACTGGTGACCGACACGGTCATGATCGCCATCACTCCGATGCCGCCCACTAGCAGCGCGACTCCGGAGAGCACAATCATCACGAGAAAGAACACGCCGGTCATGCTGTTGAATGTGTCGAGCACCTGGTCTTGCGTGACCAGGTCAAACGTGCTGCCGTCGGCTGGATGCAACCCGCGCATTTCGCGTAGCGCCATTGTTACCGCGCCCTCGGCGTCGGCCACGCTCACTCCGGTGCGCGGCTTCACTGGAATCCACAACGCGTTCGTCCGATCGATCTGGAATTGATGATCCATCGTGCGATAGGGTAGGACCGCACCAACCTCTTGCCCCGGCGGCGCAAAGATGTTCGCCGGCTCCACCCAGATACCGATGACCGCGCACGGGCGTCCACCAATTCTCACCCAGCGACCAAGCGCCTGCTCGCGGCCGAACAAACGGAACGCCGTCTTCTCCTGCAACACCACCACTGCGGCGCCGGAGAGTAGTTCGTTTCGCGTGAACCAGCGTCCGCTTTGTAATTCGCCGCCCTGAATTTCCGTAAAGCGATCGTCCGCACCGAAGACAGCCAACGGCTGTGAACGAACGCCGTCGGCGTCGATACGCGCGAGCGTTTGCGCCCACAGCGCCGCATAGCCGATCTCGGGGAGTCGGCGAATGCGATCGGCTTCCTGCTCGGTCAAATCGGGACGAATTCGAACGTCCTTTGGCAGGTTGTCCGGATTGAGCGGTGTTGTCGCGAACTTCTTCATCACGTAGAACGTTGTCGGCCCAGCGACCTCGATGGTATGTACGATCTGATCGCGAATGCCTTGCACGATCGCGGCCATGGCCATGACAGTGGCAACTCCAATGACCACGCCGAGAATCGTGAGCGACGAGCGCAGCTTGCTCACGCGCAACGCGTCGATCGCAATGCGAACGTTTTCCGTTAACGCTTCAATCGCCGGCCTCGACATTCAGGTCTCGGCGCGCATGGCGGTGATCGGATCGAGCTTCGCCGCGCGCGACGCGGGATACACTCCAAAGAGAACGCCGATACCCGCACCAAGGCCGAGCGCGAGCGCGACGGACCACATCGTCACGCGCGCGGGAAGCGGCGACACCGTCGAGATGAGCAGGGCGAGCGACCATCCGGCCCCCACTCCAAGCAGTCCGCCAAGGGCGGCGAGTGCAACCGATTCGGCAAGGAACTGTCGACGTACGTCGGCCGACGTCGCCCCGACAGCTTTACGCAGGCCGATCTCGTGCGTGCGTTCGGTGACGGCCATGAGCATGATGTTCATGATGACGATGCCGCCCACGAGGATGCCGATGGCGACGACCGCTGGCACCACGGCAAAGAGCACGCGGGTGAGCTGCTTCCAGAAATCGACTAACGCATCGGCGGTACCGACATCGAAGTTGTTGGGATCGCCCGGACGGAGACCACGGGCAATGCGCATAGCTTCTTCGGCACGCGCCATTGCGGGTGCAACCGCAGCGGCATCGTTCACCTTCACGGAAATCGTCGTCGCCTGACGCCGACCGTACAGCGCTTCGAACGCGGTGATCGGCATAAGCGCGAAGCCGTCGAACGACTGGCCCAACACACGTCCTTTGCGGGCGACAACGCCGATGATGGTGAAGCGTTGTCCCATTAAACGCACTTCCTGTTCGATCGGACTTACCCCGTCAAACAGCTTCGAGGCTACATCGGCGCCAACCACAATCACATTGCGTCGTTCGCGAACTTCGACGTCGCTCAGCGGTCGGCCTGCGGTGAACTTGTAGTCCTGAACGATCTGGTACCCGGCAGTCACGCCGAACACCAGCACATCGCCGAGCGTGCGATTGCGCCAGACCATATCGGCCTGCGGTGTGGGCCAGCCTGACTGCAGGCTGATCGCTACCGCATCGGGCAAGGCGTTTCGCACGGCTTCGGCGTCTTGCTCGTTGACGCGCGGCCGACGCTGCAGCGAGCGGAATTCATCGTCGTTGAAGAGTCCCAGACTGATCGGAAGCCGGCGAACCTGAAACGTGTTCATACCGATCATCGCGTCGGCGATGTTCTCTTTGACGTACGCGTTCATGCCTTGAATGATGGCAACGACCGCGACCAGAAAGCCGACCGATACAACAATGCCGAGCAACGTGAACGCCGTCCGCAGCGGATTGGTGCGCAACTGCAGCACGCTCAGACGAATCACGTCGATGAAACGCATAGACTCCTACTCGTACCGCAGCGCTTCGACCGGATCGAGATTGGACGCGCGAATCGCCGGGAGCATACCGAATGCCACGCCGGTGAGTGCGCTCGCACCGAGAGCCGTGATCACGATACTGGCCGGCAGGGCAGCCGGAATACTGGTGTTCGCGCGAATCACCCAAGCCAGCAGCGCGCCGATACCGAGGCCGATCATTGCGCCGATTGAAGTCAGTGTGGCGGCTTCGACCAGGAACTGCCAGCGAATCGTACCCGCCGTTGCGCCCAGCGCTTTCCGCACGCCGATCTCACGAGTGCGCTCGGTGACGGAGATCATCATGATGGCCACCACGCCCACGCCGCCAACGAGCAGCGCAACAGCCGACAGCGCCAAGCCGACGGCAAAGATCGCGCTGAACAACTGGTTGAAGGTGTCCATGATGCGGTCCTGCGTGACCAGATAAAACGTTGGCCGCATGCCCGGCTTGAGGCCGCGACGTGCCCGCATTGCTGCCATGACTTCGTCCATGACTTCGCTCTGGGCGCCAGTCGCGAATGGACGGACCATCAGGGTGAGGCCGCCCTTCCATACGTCGAGCGTGCGAATCGCGGTCTGCAGCGGAATGATCGCGCGCGGCGTGTCCGGCCCTTTTCCTTCGAGCGACTTGAGAAAACCGGCCTTCGGTTGGTAGACGCCAATCACGTGAAACTGATTGCCGTTGATCATGATGTCCTTGCCGATTGGCTCGGACTCACCGAAGAGCTGCGTTTTCAGGGTGTCGTTAATCAGAACCACCGGTGCGCCGGCGTCGTGCTCGGATTTGGTGAAGTTGCGTCCGGGCTGAATGTCCGACGCATCGACCTCTGGCCACTCCGTGCTGTACGCATCGTAGCCGACGTTGTCGACCCGGCTGTTCTTGTAGGCGAAATTTCCGCTGCCCCCAAGCACGCCAATGGAGGATGCCACACCGGGAAGTCGCTTGATCATTTCCCATTCGTCAAACGAAATGGGCGGATTGCGACGGTCGGGACATTTCTCGTCGGTGCCGTCGCACGAGCTCAGATCGGGACTGCGTCGCTGCACGATGAACGTCGTCGCGCCGATCTCCTCAAGATCCTGCTGAAACGACTGTCGGATACCGTTGACCACGGAGCCCATCGCCACCACGACAAAGACGCCGATCGCGACGCCGGCAATGGTCAACGCGGCACGCACTTTGTTGGTGCGTATGGCCTCGACCGCCATGCCGATGCCTTCAAACACGAGTAGTAGTCGGTTCACGCGGTTACTCCTGGCGCAGGGCGGCGATGGGGTCGAGCTGCGAAGCGCGACTGGCCGGATACATCCCGGCGGCGATGCCCACCGTTGCCCCGGTGACGAGGGCTGCTGCAATCGACCATGGCGCCACAGCGGCCGGCAGCGGCGTGAGCGTGGAGATCAGTTTCGCCAACGCGATTCCCAAGGTGATGCCGATGGCCGCACCGAGCGTACTGAGTGTCGCGGCTTCGACGAGAAACTGTGAGAGAATGTCTGAGCGCCTGGCGCCAAGAGCTTTTCGCACGCCGATTTCGCGGGTGCGTTCTGCGACCGCCACGAGCATGATGTTCATGATGACCATCGCGCCGACAACCAGGCTGATGGCTGGCAGCGCGGTGCCGAACAACACGAGTCGGCCTTTGAGCTGATTGATGAAGCCGAAGGCGGCATCCTGAGTGATCAGTCCGAAGTTGTCCGGCTCGCCCGCCTTCAGTCCGCGAAGGGAGCGAAGCGCCGAACGTGCTGCCTCCATTCCTTCTGCCAGATCTTGCTGCCGCGGCGCTTGCACGATGAGCGAAGACACATCGCGTTGCGGGCGAATAATGCGCCCCATCGGCGAGGAATACGGCGCGATTGCCAGTCGGTCGAGCGAAAAACCAAAGACAGATCCTTGCTTTTCGATCACGCCGATGACGGTGAACGGCACGCCGGCAACACGAAGCTGGCGTCCTTCCGGATTCAGGCCCGGAAAGAAATGCTCCGCGACTTCAACACCGATTACCAGGACCGGTGAACCCGCGCGCACTTCCTGGTCGGTGAACGCGCGTCCTTGTGTGACGGCGAATTTCTTGATTTCGAAGTAGTTCGCATCGGTGGCCACCGACTGAACCTGACGCGGGCGAGCACCGGCGGCAGATGCGTACTTAAACGACTCGCTGGCGATGCTCGACTTCATCGTGGCCGGAAGCGCCGCCCGAACGGCTTCAACGTCGGTCATTCGCAAGAGCGGTCGCCGGGCGGCCGCCCGCGCATCGAAGCCGCGATTGCCGCCTGGTCCGACGTTGTCAAAGCGGCGCAGCGTGAACGTGTTGGCACCAATCAGTCGCGCGGCGAAATCCTCTTCGACGTAGCGACTCATGCCTTCAACGATCGAGACGACGGCGATCAGGAACATCACGCCGATCATCACGCCGAGGAGCGTAAAGAAGCTCTTTAGCTTCTGAACACGGAGCTGCGACAGGGCAAGGCCGAATGCATCACGGGTATTCACCCTGCAAAGTTAACGCCCGGTCTTATTCGTGCCGTAGGGCTTCTACCGGATCCAGACGCGAGGCGCGCAGGGCGGGGAGCATGCCGAACACCACACCGGTCCCGATGCTCGCGATGAGGGCGGTCAGCACGGCAGACCCAGGTATCGAGGTGGGCACGGGTGTGTTGACGCGCACGACCCAGGCCAAAATCGCCCCGACGATCAGCCCAACGGACGCGCCAATGCTCGTCAGTGTGGCCGCCTCCACCAGGAACTGCCAGAGAATCGTGCCTCGCGTGGCGCCCAGCGCTTTGCGGACGCCGATTTCTCGGGTGCGCTCCGTTACCGAGATCATCATGATGGCCACGACGCCCACGCCGCCAACCATCAGCGCGACGGCCGACAGGGCGAGGCCGACCATGAAAATTGCGCCGAAGAGCTGGTCGAAAGTTTGAATCATGCGGTCGGACGCGACAAGCGCGAAGTTATTCGGCGCGCCTGGCTTGAGGCCGCGGCGGCCACGCAGGAGCTCCGTGACCGCATCCATCACTTCCGACTGCGGCACGCCATCGCGCGGCTTGGTCATGATCATCAGGCCGCGTCGCCAGACGTCGAGATGGCGATAGGCCGTCATCATTGGCAAAATGGCCCGTGGCTTATCCGGTCCGCGGCCGTCGAGCGTCTTCAGGAATCCGGCCTTGGTGTGGAAGACGCCGATCACGCTGAACTGCTTGCCCTCGATATCGATTTGCTTGCCGATCGGATCGGAATCGCCAAAGAGTCGCGCCTTCAGCGTGTCGTTGATGACGGCAACTTGCGCTCCGGCGTCGTGTTCTGACTGCGAAAAGCTGCGGCCCGGCGAAATGTCCGCGACGTCGGTCTTGATCCAGTCCGTGCTTTGCGCGTCGTAGCCGACGTTCTTCACATGCCGGTCTTTGTAGTCGAAGTCGGCCTGGCCGGACAACCACGCGGTCGCCGTTTCGACCGCCGGCAAGCGGCGAATCGAGGCCCATTCGTCGAGTGTAATCGCCGGATTCTTGCGGTCGGGGCAGGTGTCGTCGGTACCATCGCATGAGTTGAAGCCTACGCCGCGGCGTCGCACCTGAAATGCGGTGGCTCCGAACTCGTCGAGATCAGACTGAAAACTGCGTTTGATGCCGTGCACTGTCGCGCCCATCGCGACCACGACGAACACGCCGATGGCGACGCCGCCAATGGTGAGCAGCGCGCGTACCTTGTTGGCGCGCATGGCATCGACGGCCATCCCAATACCTTCGAGCGCCATCGCGAGCCGATCGACGAGTCGCATCGAGCTACTCCTGCCGCAGCGCGGCGATGGGATCCAAGCGCGCCGCGCGGCTGGCGGGATAGATACCGGCCGCGATACCAACGCCCGCGCCAACTACGAGCGCCGCGAGAATTGACCATGGTGCGACAGCCGCTGGTAGCGGCGTCGTTGCCGCGATGATCGCGGCGAGCGCGATGCCGAGGCCAATGCCGACGGCGGCGCCAACCACGCTGAGCGTGGCCGACTCGACCAGGAACTGCGACATGATATCGCGGCGTCGCGCGCCCAAGGCCTTACGCACGCCGATTTCCGCCGTGCGTTCTGCCACGGCCACCAGCATGATGTTCATGATGACCATCGCGCCAACCACCAGTCCGATTGCCGGCAGCGCCGTACCAAACAGCACCATCTTGGACTTGAGCCCGGCGAAGAACGACATCGCTTCGTCTTGCGTTTCGAGCGCAAAGTTGTCGGGCCGACCGGGAGGAAGTTTGCGGTTGGCGCGCAGCACTTCCCGCGCCGCGTCCATGCCGTCGACCACCAGATCGGCCGTCGGCGCCTGCACGATCATGCTCTCGATGTCGCCCCTCGGTCGAATGACGCGGAGCAGGGGACTGGTGTACGGCGCGATGGCCAGCCGATCAAGCGAAAACCCAAATACCGTACCCTGCTTTTCAATGATGCCGATGACTTCGTAGGGCACTCCTCCAATGCGCAACTCGCGACCGATCGGATCGAGCCCTTTGAAGAAGTGCGACGCGACCTCCACGCCGATCACGATGACACGTGAGCCGGCGTTCACTTCCTGAGGCCCGAACGCTCGCCCGCGCTCAAGATTGAACTTCTTAATCGTGAAGTACGAGGCTTCGGTGGCCACCGCCTGCACTTGACGCGGCCGATTGAACGGCGAGTTCGCGTTGACAAACGTCTCGCTCGTGATGGCGGACTGCGATCCGGGCGGGAGCGCCGTGCGCACCAGTTCGGCGTCGACCGGATAAAGCCGCGGACGGCGCATGATTTCGCGCCAGTCGAGATTGTCGTCGGTGTTGAAGTCGTTCCACCGACGTAGCGTAAACGTGTTCACGCCAAACAGTTTTCCGGCAAAATCGTTCTCGACGTAGCGGCTCATGCCTTCGACAATCGACACAACCGCGATGAGAAACATGACGCCGATGGTGACGCCGATGAGCGTAAAGAAGCTTTTAAGCTTCTGCACGCGCAGGGTGTTCAACGCCAGCCGGACCGCCTCGTAAAGGGGCATTACTCGTACCTCAGGGCTTCGACAGGATCGAGTCGCGCCGCACGCGACGCCGGAAGCAATCCAAACAGAATGCCGGTGACCGCACTCGCGCCGAGCGCCACGACAACGGCGGTGGGCGGTATGCTCGCCTCGATCGGCGAGAACGAGCGAATCGCGAGTGCCGCGAGCCACCCGATAAAGAGCCCGATCGCTCCACCGATGCCGGTGAGCGTTGCGGCCTCAACGAGAAACTGCCAGAGAATCGTTGCGCGTGTGGCGCCGAGCGCTTTGCGCACGCCAATCTCTCGGGTGCGCTCCGTAACGGAGATCATCATGATGGCGACTACGCCAACGCCGCCGACGATGAGACCCACGCCGGAAAGCGCGATCATCACGAGGAAGAACATGCCGAAGACTTTGTTGTACGTCTCGAACAGTTTGTCTTGCGTAATGATCGCAAACGACGACTCTTCGCCGGGGCGCAATCCGCGCTGACCGCGCATTGTTGCCGTCACGTCGTCGAGCACTTGATCGCGCGTGTATTCCGCGCGCGGCTTCACAGCCAGCGCTATGCCGCCGGGGCGCGCACCGAGGTAGCGCGTGAGCGCCTGCACGGGAACGACCGCTTTCGGACGCTCGCCGCCGCTCAGAAAACTGGCGTTGTCCTTGTATACGCCTATGACTTCGAAGGGCACGCCATTGAACGTGACCGTTTTGCCGATCGGATCGAGTTCACCGAGCAGGCGCTCCGCCATGAGCGTTGACAAGACGGCGACACGGGCACCTGTGCGCGCTTCGGCCGCGGTGAAGGCCCGTCCTGGAAACACGTCGGGCGCGCTGATGGACGGCCATTCTGCCGAGTAGCCTTCGAGCGGCGCCGCCGAGAGTGAGCGATCACGGAATTTCGCGGCCACGTTCCAATCGAGCCGCTCGCCAACGAACTCCACGCTGCTCAGGCGGCGTAGCGCATCGATTTCGCTTGGTCGGATGGGCGGATTGCGCAGCCACACGCAGGTGCCGTCGGATCCGTCGCAGTTCTCAAACGAAATGGGATAGCGCACAACGAAGAACGTGTTGGGGCCCGTGGCCGCAAAGTCCCGCGCAACGCTCTGGTTGATACCGTGAATGGCGGCCGAGATGGCGACGACCACGAATACGCCCACGGCGATGCCAAGAATCGTGAGGCCAGCGCGCACTTTGTTTGAGCGGCAGGCGTCGATGGCAATACGAACCCCTTCCGCGATATTCGAGAGCCGTAAGGAAAGTTGACTCATCGTCTATTCCTGTCGCAGCGCGGCGATCGGATCGAGTCGCGACGCACGACTGGCGGGATATACGCCCGAGATGATGCCCACCCCCGCCCCGAGGCCGACGCCGACAATGATCGACCATGGCGCGACGCTTGCTGGCAGTGGCGTGGTGGCGGAAATGATTTTCGCCAACGCGATGCCGAGCGCGACACCAATCGCGGAACCGACGGTGCCGAGCGTTGACGCTTCGATCAGGAATTGCGAGAGGATATCGAACCGACGCGCGCCAAGCGCTTTGCGAATGCCGATCTCGCGCGTGCGTTCGGCGACAGCAACGAGCATGATGTTCATGATGACGATCGCGCCCACCACGAGTCCAATGGCGGGCAGGGCAATGCCAGCCAGCACGAGGTAGCGCTTGATCTTGTTCCAGAATTCCAGCGCCGAGTCGGCTGTCTGCAACGCGAAATCATCTTTCTGACCCGGACGCAACCGATGGACGCCGCGCATGGTCGCGCGCACGATCTCCATTGTTTCCTTCATCGCCGGATCGGAGGGCGCTTGAATCGCGATGGCATCGACAATGTTCGGTCGCGAGTTCAGCAGACGGCGCGCAGGCGACCGCCACGACGTGACCATGAAATTGTCGAACGAGATGCCGAAGGCTTTGCCCTGCGATTCTGCGATGCCGACGATCTTGTACGGCACGCCGCCCATCTTCACGTCACGACCGATCGGATCGAGCCCGGGATAGAGCCGCTCGGCGGCGTCGGGACCGATAACGACCGACTTCTCGCCGCGCGCGAGCTCCTGTTCTGACAGTGCGCGACCGCTGCTGACACCGAGTTTCTTCACGTTGAAGTAGTCGCCGTCGACAGCGAATACCTGCACGCGGCGCGGTTTCGCGCTCACGGTTGAAGTGACGGGCACCTGATCTTCGCTGATCAGGTACCAACGCACGTCGCCGGGCAGGTCGTGCACGACTGGCGCGACATCGGAAATTTCGAGGCGCGGACGCCGACGGTATTCTTCCCAGGTCGCGTCATCCACGTCGCCGATGTTGATGTTCGGACGACTGCGAAGTTCGAAGGTGTTCACGCCGATCAGCTTGCCCACCAGGTCGTCCTGCATGTAGCGACCCATCCCTTCGACGATCGACACGACCGAGATCAGGAACATGACGCCAATGCAGACGCCCAAGAGCGTGAAGGCGCTCTTGAGCTTTTGGACGCGAATGGTGTTGAGAGCGAGGCGAATCGCTTCGAACAGTTGCATCGGGGGCGCCTCTAACGCGGAAGGGGAACGTACCAGACGGTACGTTCCCCTTCGCGAAGAGTTTCGCGGATCGCTCGCCGGGCGCGCGGTTTAGTGCACGCGCTCCGTGTGGATCTTGGCCGCGTATTGATCGCGCGACTCATCGCTCGAAATGACGCCGTCGCGTAGCACAATGACACGCCGGGCATGCACGGCGATGTCCGGTTCGTGCGTAACCATGACGACCGTCTGCCCCTGCGATGCGAGCTCCTCGAACACCCGCATGATTTCCTCGGAGGTGTGCGAATCGAGGTTACCAGTGGGTTCGTCGGCGAGCAGAATCGAGGGCTTGTTCACCAACGCCCGGGCGATCGCGACGCGCTGACGCTGACCGCCCGAGAGCTCGTTGGGACGGTGCCCCATACGTGCGCCTAGCTGCACGCGTTCGAGCGCTTCCGTAGCGCGACGCTTCCGTTCGTCGGCCGAAACGCCCGCGTACACGAGCGGCAGTTCGACGTTTTGCAGTGCCGAGGCGCGCGGCAACAGGTTGAACGTCTGAAAGACGAATCCGATTTCCTTGTTGCGCACGCGCGCCAGCTGGTCGTCGGACATGGCCGAGACGAGCATGCCATTGAGCCAGTATTCGCCTTCGTTCGGCGTGTCGAGGCAACCGATGGTGTTCATCAGCGTCGACTTACCGGAGCCGGAGGGACCCATGATGGCTACGTACTCGTTCCGACGAATGGCCAGATCGACGCCGCGGAGCGCGCGGACGATTTCACCACCCATGTCGTACTGACGCTTGAGCTGACGGGTCACGATGACCCAGTCCTTATCAGGCGCCGCGCCGTTGGTGGTGGTGACTACCCGGCGTTCGCCGGTCGTGCTCAGGCCAATGTCGTCAAGCGTATCGGTCACGATTTCTTCCCGGTTGGCGGGGTCTTCTTGGTGTCTTCAGGCTTGGCGGTCTTGATCAGGGCCCCGTCTTTCAGCTCACGGATTGCCTGATACGTGCCCGCCACGATGGTCTCACCGGCCTTGAGCCCGTCGAGAACCTCGAAGTGGCGCTCGCCGGCAATACCAACTTTAACGGGGCGGAAGCTCACTTTGTTGTCCGTACCCACTACGAACACCCCTTCCACGTCGCGCTTGCCCACTTCTTTGGCCGGCTGTGACCGTCCGACGGTGACCGCCGTGTCGGCATTCGGCAGCTTCTCGTTCTCGCGGACCGTCAGCGCGATGATTGGAATCGAGAGGGCCTTGGTCCGGGTGGCCGTCACAACCTTGGCCGTCGCCGAGAAATCGGGGCGGGTTTCGCCCGGTGGATTGATGAGCCGGACCTTGACCTCGTAGTCGATGGCCTGGTCGCCCGTGTTGGAGCTCGCCGTCTTGGTGACGGAGCTGTTCGAAATCTCGACCACCTTGCCGATGAAGGTCGTGTCGGGGAAAGCGTCGATCTGGATCACGGCCGAATCGCCCACGCTGATGCGGGCCACGTCGGTCTCGTCAACCTTCACTTTCGTTTCAAGCACGCTCATGTCGCTGATGGTTAGCAGCGTCGCGGCGTCCTTGTTGAGGGTTCCCATGATGGCCGTTTCGCCCTCTTCGACATTGAGTCGCGTGACTTTGCCGCTCATCGGCGCGATGATCGTGGTGCGGCTCAACGCCTGCTTGGCATCGCGCACTGAAGCCTGCGCCTGCTCCACGTTGTAGTTGGCCGCCTCGAGGAGCGACTTGTTGACTTCGGCCTGCGTCTTCAGCTGCTCAAGCTGTTCGTCACTCACGAGCGCCGGCGACTGCGTTTTGATGTTCATGGTGCGCTCGTACGTCTTTTGCGCCTGCAACACGTTTGCGCGTGCCTGTGCCGCCTGCGCCTTGCTCGACGAGAGCTGCGCTTCGGCGCGCTGCAAGGCGGCCGTCACTTGCTCCGGATCGATCTGCAGGAGGAACTGACCCTTCTTCACCATGTCGCCTTCTTTCACGGCCAGCTTGACGATCTTGCCGGTGACGTCGGCCGACACGTTGACCTTGGTGCGCGGCTGGATCTGACCGCTGGCGGTCACCGATGCCACGAGATCGCGCGCTTCAACCTTTTCGGTTCGAACTTCGACCGGCTTGGTTTGGTTCTTGTTGATGCTGACGTATGTAAGGCCGCCGATCGCCGCAATGGCGCCGACGCCGAGAAGAACCTTGACGGTTTTGGTCATGAACGAATCCGGTTAACGAAGGGGACGGCCGACTGCGGCCTCGAGGGCCGTAAACGCCCGTTGCACGTCATATACAGCATTGATGCGATCCGATTCGGCGCGTTCAAAATCGCCCCGCGCCTGTTGCAGATCGACGATACTGGCCTGGCCCACGCGATAGCGTTCCTGCGCCAACGCAAGCGCCGAGCGCGCCGAGGCCACGTTCTGCTCCTGCAGTGCGACCGTCTGTTGGGCCGTTGTCAGTGACAAGAAGGCGGCTTGCACATCGGCCGTGACGCGCAGCTCCTGCGCGCGCAGATCGTTCTGCGTGTTCTTGCGCTGCACCTGCGCCTGCTCAATCTGCTGTTCGCGGCGGAACCCGTTGAAGATCGGCAGCGAGAAGGTGGCGGAGATGTTGTACGGGTTGCGCGTGAAGTCGAACGGATACTTGCCTTGACCGTCGCGAATGGCCTGTTCTTGCGCCGACGAGAAGGCGATGCTGTTGCACTGCGACAGCGTATTTGTAAGACCCAGGGCCGCGCGCACTTCCTGCGACGCGATGCAGCTGGCCTTGCCCGACGCGGTGCTGGCTTTGCCCTGCTCGATGAGCAGGTCGGTGTTGGTGTAGCGGTTGGTGAAGCCAGAGAGTCCGGCGCTTAAGGAGAACGACGGGTAGTAGCTGGCCTTGGCCGAGGCGATGTTGCGCACGCTGACTTCTTCACGCGCGCGCAGGGCTTCGATCTGCGGGTTCGATTTCTTCGCCATATCGAGAATGGCAGCCATCTCGAGTGTTGGCGCGGCGGGGAGACTCGGATCGAGGCGTGCGCCCGTCACGGGAGGCACGCCGATTTGCTGAAAGAGGCGAATGATTTCAATCGCCGCCTGATTCCGCTGATTGATGGCCGCGACGCGCTGCTGACCGTCAGCCACCTCGGCGCGCTGAACGTCGAGTTGCGTTCCTGATCCGACCTGCAGGCGAGCGCGTGCGAGCTGCAATTGCACGGTAGTCGTAGCGACCAGCGAATCTTGCAGCGCGGCGCGGGTCTGCGCCTGCAGCGCCGTCAGATACTGCGTCGTGACCGCATTCCGAACGTTCTGCTCGGACGCTGCGATATCCGCTTCGGTTGCTTCCGCAGACGCGTGCGCGGCGCGGCGATCATTGAGCGTGGCGAACGACAGATTCAGCGACGCATTCGCGTTGATATCGGTCGACAGCTGATCGTTGGTCGAGCCGAAAGCCTGACCTTGGAAGAACGTCTGGCGTCCTTCGCGATAACCGGTACCGAAGCTGGTATTGACGCTGGGCAGGAGCGCGCCGTTGGCCGCCCGAACCTGGGCCGCTGCCGTTCGACGGGCATTCAACGCCGACTGATAGGTGGGGTTGTTGCGGCGTGCGAGTGCGATGGCATCCGTCAGCGAAATGACGCCACCAGCGGCGGGCGCGGCGGGCGCCTGCGCGTGCAGTGGAGCGGAAGCCAGCAAGCCGGCTATCAGAGAGGCCCGGATTGCAGAACGGGGGATGCGCATGACAAAAAGGGCGAAGGGGAGTTCGTAGACGGGGGGTCGTACGATCACATCAGCAGGGCGGTTTCAAACTCGGGAACTGCACGAGATCAGCGTGGGATCAGCGCCGGATTAGCGCGGTACATCATCCCGCGTGGCGACATAGCCGCGCGCGGGGATTGTGATGCGTAACAGTCGGCCTTCTGAGTCCGCCCAGATGAGCCGGGTTTCGTTGGCATCAGTCAGCAAATGCCAGCGTCGTGCAGCTCGTCTCGCGCCGGCCAAATCAACGGTATCGGCGACGCTCTCCAACACGACGCGAACCGCTCCTTGTCGATTGGCAATTGGCGTCAGCGATGGCACCCGGATGGTATCGCCGATTGCGGGCAGCGGTCGTCGTACCACGAGGGCGTACTGCAGGATGCCGTCTTCCTCAATGACCAGCGCCCCCGGGGCGAGCAGGTATTCGCGCGCCGCCTCGCCGGTGGTGCTTCTCGATAGGGTCTGAAACCGGCCCCGAACGCGCTGGCCACCCAACCGGAGCGAGAATGCCGCGCCGGTGCGCTCTTCCACTGAATACCGGACGGGCGTGCCCGCCGAGTCGGTGTCGAGGCGCACGGCGCTGCGCCGCTCGCCCAAGGCCGACTCCGCGCGTAGTTCGAAAGCCTCGCCATCGGCGCCGACCAGGCGCTGCAACGAGAACTGCTCCCGGCCGACCCGCGCGCCGTTGATGGCAATAGTGAAGCTGCCGACGTCGAGGCGCGCTGGTGGCGGTGGTTGCAAGACCATCGTCAGCGTACACGCGAGCGCCGCACCCGATGCGCGCGCGCGGTTCAAGACCGCAAGGCGGCCATGAGTGGGGCGGGTCCAGAACATTCCTGAAAGATAGTCAGAATCAGCGAACCCTTCGCCTTCCGCCGTCTCGCGGGGTATTCTGGGGGCGATGACGGAGCTTCCCGCCGGGTGGACCCCCGCCCAGACCGATGAGCGACTTCCGCGAAGCACTCGTTGGCCTGTGCTATGGGTGGCGAGTGCGTCGATGGCGCTGCTGGCCATGGCGGCGTGGCAGCGACGCCCGGGATGGGTGGCGCTCGCTTTCGTGGCCGCGGGCACCCTTGGCTCGGTCGCCACCAATCGCTCAATTCGCGCGCCCCGTTGGATCGCCACAGGTGCCTCAGTGCTGTTGGCCATGGCGCTGACGCTGGCAGTGGGGGATACGCGCACGTTGGACACGGTCACGCGCGACTGGCGCGAATGGTCGTCTGCCGAGCGCGAGGCGCGTGCTACGCGCGTGGCGGCGAGCCTGACCTCGACGGCCAGTGCACTAACCGCCGCCGCCCAGCGCATCGCTCAGGACACAGCGCTGCTGTCGACGCTCGGCGCCGGCGTCCTCGACGCGACGACCGAAGCGTCGACGGCAACCGCGGTGCTCAGTCCACCGTTGGCCGGTCGGACGGAATCGGCAATTCTGGTGTTTCGTGGCTCGGCGCTGATGGCGCGCGCAGGGCAGTTACGCACCACGGTAGCGGCGCGCGGACAGCCAGGCATTCGCCTGGTCGATGAGCCGTTCTACTCCTCGCTCGAAGCGCGGGCGATTTCGCCGAATGGGGCCGATCAGGTTGTCACGGTCGCGCTGATCGCCGCGCGTCCGCCCGCCGATCATTTTGCCCGCGCACTGATCGAGTCGACCGGACGAACCGATCTTTCCAGCACCATTGTCGAGTCGCCGGATTCGTCGCGTGTCGAAGAAGGCACGACGGTGATTGTCGTTCCGGACGGTCCGCGACGACTGGCGCGCGTACGCGCGCTTGCCCGTACCGATGGCGAGGCGCAACTGGAATTGCTGCAGCGCGCCCGTGCGCGCACGGCGGTACCCGTGGTGCTCGCGGCGTTGCTCGTGCTGGCTGTCAGCTGGCGGCGGCCGGCGCGCACTGTGCATCGCATGGCGGTGACGCTCGTTCTGTTGCTCGCGGTTGCCGTGGCGCCGCTGAGCGCACTCTCGAACGTGTCGCCGCTGTTCGATGCCTCGAGCTATTACGTTCGCATGGCCGGGCCACTCACGGCCAACGTTGCGGCGTTGTTGCTGACCGCAGCGCTCGGTCTGGCCATGCTGTTCCTGATTCTTCGAAGTGGCCGCGTCGTGCGCATCACGAGCGCCAAGGCATTGGCCTCGCTGATGGTGATCGTGAGCGCGACGCTCGGTCCGTTCGTGTTGCGCGATCTCTCGCGCGGCATCGCATTGCCGGCGGATGGCGTGAGCATTGAACTCTGGATCGCCTGGCAACTCGCGATTGCGCTGGCCGGCGCGTCGGTGCTGCACGTTGGCGCGGCCGCCGGGCAAACGATTCTCGGCGGTCGTCGCGGATTGCCAGGTGTGGCGGCGCCGTCGATGGCGATTGTCGCCGCGCTGCTGGCACCGAACCTCTGGCAGTCGCCGGGAGGATGGCCCGGTTGGTATCCGGTGCTTTGGGCGCTGGCGATTCTCGCGCTGGCCTTCACTCGTCGAGGGGTGGCGCTGGTCACGGGGGCCGCGATCATTGCCGGCACTGGTGCGGTGACGTTGACCTGGGGCGCGACGGTGCGGGCGCGGATGAGCCTCGCGCAGCACGATTTGGCGCGACTCTCGGCCGTCGACGAAAATGCATATCGACTGCTTGAGCGCTTTGCGCTGACGATTGCCGGCGACCCGCGGGGCGTTGCACAGAGTGATGGACTGCTTCGGCGTTTCGCCGCGAGCGAGTTGGCGCAGGCCGGCTATCCGACGCGCATGGCACGCTGGGATTCTTTGCCGGCGCCAACACCCATGAGTGAGTTGCGACTGGCGCCGCTGACCGATTCGATCGGTGCGCAAAGCGTAATCGCGTCGATGGCGCGTGAAAGCGGCGCCGTGGAAATCCGCGCGGTCGAAGATGGGCCGACGACGGTGCTGATTGCGGCGATTCCGGCGCCCGATCATACCGTAACGACGGTGGCGGTTCCCCCACGCACGCGTTTGTTGCCGTCTGATCCGTTTGCGCTGCTGACTGGTCTCGCCGGAACGCGCGGCGGCGAGCCTCCGTATCGACTGACGTTGTCGGCGGCGACACCACTCGATTCCACGTCGCGTCCGCTGGTCTGGCGCCGTCGTGGCGACACCATGCATGGCGACGGTGTGGCGTCGGGCGGTCTCGAGTCTCGCCTGATCCACGTCGAAGTGGACCTGCGCAGTCTTGATGTACTCGCGCCGCGCGGGGCGCTTCTGGTGCTGCTCGATGTCGCCGTCGTTCTCGTGCTATGGGGCACGAGTGCGATGGCCGATGGAGCATTCGGCCGCTGGTTACGCGTGCGTCGGGCGCGACTGGCGCGATCGTATCGCGTGCGACTCAGCGCGGCTCTGCTTGCGTCGTTTCTTGCCCCGGCCGCGGTGTTCGCCGGATGGTCGTGGTATCGCTTGCAAGATGACGATCGTGCGTCGCGCGAACTGCTGGTGCGCGAAGCGCTCCGCACAGCGGCCAGCGATGTTGCTCGTCGCGATTTAGCGACCACGGCTTCGAGCGTCGGATCACCGCTCTTTCTCTATCGCTCGGGGCAGCTGCTCACGGCGAGTGATACGTTGCTGTCATCGTTGGCACCGCTGGGTCGGCTCCTGCCGCTCACCAACGACGAAAGTGATTTCGCCAGCGACGATGTTTTCGCAACGCGACGCGTGCCGGTGGGTAACTCCCAAGCGCTGGTTGGCTTTCGTCGCGTTGCCGCGATCGCCGAGGGGTTAGTGGTCGTCACGCCGGCGCGCGGCGATGAATTTGCACTTGACGAACGACGGGCCGATCTCGGCGTGTTATTGCTGTTCACGGCGTCGCTGGGTGCATTGGCGGCGTTCTGGTTGAGCGGCGTCGCTGCACGCTCACTGGCCCGGCCGGTTGGCGCACTGCGCGAAGCTGCGCTGAGCATCGCCGCGGGACGCGACGCCACGGCACTCGGCAGCGCTCCCGCGACGGAGTTCGCGCCAGTCTATCGCGCATTCGGTCGCATGTCGGAGGATTTGACGACCAGCCGCGCGGCTCTCGAGGCGGCCCAACGGCGCACCGCAGCCGTGCTACAGCACGTGGCCAGCGGTGTGGTGGCGTTTGATCGAGACGGCGCGGTAACGATTGCCAATCCGCGCGCGGAAGAAATCCTCGCTGCCTCACTGCCGCCTGGAACGGCCTCACTTGATTCGCTGCCCGCCGAGTGCGCACCGATCGTGGTACGTTGCCGCACGTTCTTGGCGCACGACAACGATGAAGACGCATTCGATCACCAATGGCGCGGGCGACAGCTGCGAGGCCGTCTGACCAGACTGCCAGGTGGCGCGGTTCTCACGCTCGATGACGTGACCGAGCTGGCGTCCGCGCAGCGCGTGCTGGCGTGGGGTGAGATGGCGCGTCAGGTCGCGCATGAGATCAAAAATCCGCTCACACCGATTCGCCTGGGTGTTCAGCATTTGCGTCGTGCCTATCGCGACGGGCGTCCGGAATTCGGCGATATCCTCGACACGAACGTGACCCGCGTCCTCTCGGAGATTGATCGACTGGACGAAATCGCGCGCGCCTTCAGCCGCTACGGAACAGCTCCCGATCAACGCGCACCGGCCGTGCAGGTCGATGTGCGCGCGGTCGCGCACGATGTGCTTGAACTCGAGCGTCTCGGCGAAAGCGGAGTTCAGTGGCAGTTCGACGCGCCGGACGATACCGAGAGCGTGTTCGCACTGGGGCAACGTGACGAACTCAAAGAGGTGCTGCTCAACCTGCTTGAGAACGCCCGACTTGCACACTCTCACGTGGTGCGCGTGTCGGTGCTCCGCGACGGAGAGACTGCGGTGATCGAAGTGCGGGACGACGGGCAGGGGATTGCACCCGATGTGTTGCCGCACGTCTTTGAACCGCACTTCTCGACTCGTACCAGCGGCAGTGGTTTGGGGCTCGCCATCAGCCGGCGTCTGATTGAGGGTTGGGGCGGGCGCATTACGCTCGAAAGCGTGCCGGGTGCGGGAACGTGCGTTCGCGTGAGCCTGAAGATCGGTTAAACTTGGGCATGTCGACCGAGCTCACCCCGCCGCTCGAGCCTCCCGCTCACCGCGCCACTGCTTCGCCGCCGCCGCATCTTGAGGCGTGGACGCTGCCGCCGGGATGGGCATGGGGGAGCGAAGGATTGTTGCGCGAGCATCGCCACTATCAGGAAGTAGTCGATGCGCTCGGGCGCTCGTTGTCGTTGGTGAGTGCGCCGCGAGAGGAACACTCCGATTGGTTGAAGCGTGAGGCGCGTGCGCTGGCGCATCGTAATCATCCGTCGATTCCCACCACGTATCACTATTGGGCGTCGTACGCGGAGAGTCGGCGAGGGCCGGGTTATCTGCGACGCTGGATCAGCGGCGAGACGGTGCGTTCACGCGTCACCCGTCTTGGTCCCGAAGGTGTGCCGTTTGCCATGCAAGTGCTTCGCGAAGCCGGAAGCACGTTGGCCTATCTGCACGATACCGGTGCCGCGCACGGCGCGATTTCGCCGGAGACGGTCTGGCTTACGCCGGGTGGTCGATTGTGGTTGCTCGGCTGGGAGTGGGTGCTCCCGAAAGAACAGTTGCCGGCAGGTTTGTTTCCCGATCCGATGTTCACGGTGACCGCGCCGGAGTGGCGCGATCGCGGATGGCAGCCAACGGCGCACTCGGATCAATGGCAACTGTCGGCGATGCTCTTTACGATGCTTACCGGCGAAACGCCACCGGACGTCGACTCGCCGCCGATGGCGCTGCTGCGCGCGGATTGCCCGCAGTCGTTGGCCACGGTGATTGAGCGTGGTCTCGCGAGCGATCCATCGCTGCGCTATCCGTCGGTGGGCGCGATGTTGCGCGATCTCGATCGGCATGGGCCAGTGAGGCCGGTGTTCATTGCGCCGGAAGGCGATGAATTGCCGGCGACCGTGGAGTCGCCGGAAGATCGTCTGCGCTGGGCAACGGGCGATGACTACGAGATTCTCGCGCCCCTTGGACGCGGAATGTTCGGCAGCGTGTGGCGCGCACGCGATTTGTCGTTGGCGCGCGAAGTTGCGATCAAAGTGTTGCATCCGCACATCGCGAAAGACGATGTCGCCGTAGCGCGCTTCCGTCGCGAAGCACGACTCGCGGCGCAACTCGCGCATCCGGCCATCGTGCCGATTTACGACACCGATAGCCGCGGTGACATCGTGTGGTACACGATGGAGTTGGCGGAAGGCGGTTCGGTAGCGAGTCTCGTTTCGCGAAGCGGGCCGCGCCCGTTCGAAGAAATCGCGGAGCCCGTGGACGATGTGCTCGAAGCGCTGATCGCGGCGCATTCCAGCGGCATCATTCACCGCGATCTCAAGCCGGAAAACATTCTCATCGATCGTTATCGTCGCTGGCGAATCGGTGACTTCGGTATCGCCTATGCGCTCGGCGAAGAGCGCGCCGGGACCTCTGGCACTCCCTCATTCGCGGCACCCGAGCAGTTGTTGGGCGAAGCGCAGGGGCCGGCTACGGATTGCTACGCGCTGGCGAGCATCGTGTACTTCGTGCTGACCGGCAAGCCGCCGTTTGGAGATGGGTCGGGCGAGTTTATTCTGGCGCAACAGCTTGCCGACAAACTCGGCGAGCGACTCGCTCAGGAAGGATTCGCCGATGGTCTCGCCGAATGGTTGCGGCATGGTCTGGCCACCAACGTCGAAGATCGATTTGGCGACGCCGAAGAAATGCGACTCGCGTGGCGACAGGTGGTGCGAATGCTGCGACGCGCCGAAGATCCACGGCCGTGGTGGCGGCGCCTTATTGAGGGCCCGTCTGAAGATGGCGAAGCCGCACCGTCTTCTGATTGGTGAACTCACGAAAACCAATCGGGCCTAGCTCTCGTCCGAGTCCCGATCGCTTGATGCCTCCGAAAGGAAATCGCGCGTCGGACGCCACCATATCGTTGACGAAGACCATACCGGCGTCGAGCTGACGAACGCATCGCTCAGCGCGCTCGGCGCTTTGCGTCCAGACGCTGGCGCCGAGTCCAAACGGTGTGGCGTTGGCGAGGGCAATGGCTTCGCGCTCTCCGGCCACGCGAAAGACTGCCGCGACTGGTCCGAACAGCTCTTCGCACGCGGCGGCGGAATCGGTGGGCACGTCGACGAGAATGGTGGGTGCCACAAAATACCCGGCCTCGCCGATCGTGGAGCCACCTGCGATGACGCGCGCACCGCGCGCAACCGACGACGCGATTTGTGAGAGGAGTCCGTCGCGAACGGAGGCGGTCGCGATCGGGCCGATTTGTGTGTTCTCATCGCGCGGATCACCAACGACCAACGCCGAGATTCCGGTCGCGAATCGCTCGAGAAATTCATCGTACACGTTACTGCACACGATGAAGCGCTTGGCCGCGATGCAGGACTGCCCGGAATTCACCGTACGGGCCGCAACAGCGGTACGGGCAGCGGTCTCGACGTCAGCGTCGTCGAGAACGATGAATGGATCACTCCCGCCGAGTTCGAGCACGACTTTCTTGAGTGCGCGTCCGGCCACTTCGGCGACATGACGTCCGGCGCGGTCGCTGCCGGTGAGGGTGACACCCGCAATGCGATCGTCAGCGATGAGTGCGTCGAGATCGGCGACGTCGATGAGACCGACCGCGCAGGGCGCGTTGTTCGCCGCCGCCATCGCCTTGGCCTCATCGAAGCACGCTTGCAGCAAACGCGCGCTTCCCGGTACCGACGGGGCAGGCTTGATAATGACTCCATTGCCGGCGAGCAACGCAGGCACAGCGAAGCGCAGCGCTTGCCAGTACGGAAAATTCCATGGCATGATGGCCAGCACGGTGCCCAGCGCGTCGTAGCGCACGCTCACGTGCGCGCTCTCATCGTCGACCAACGTGTCACTCGCGAGTGCCGCGCGCGCCATCGACGGCGCCTGTTCACAGAGCAACGCGCACTTATCGACTTCCGCCCGCGCCGCTGTGATGGGTTTACCCATTTCCGTCGTGAGTGCCATCGCGAGTGCTTCGCGATGCCGACGGAGGGCGGACCCGAGGGCGAGTATGAAGGGTGAGCGATCGCTCAACTCGCTCGAGCGCCAGCTCCGTTGCGCGTCATGAACAGCGCGGACAAGGGATTCGCGTTCGTTTGCGGTCAGCGCGGGCACGGTATACAACGGCGCGCCGGTTGTCGGATCGATTGCCACGAAGGTCATAAACGAAGGTCGGCGCCTGCTCGAAGTTGAGCAAGCGCCGACCGGTCAAGCCAAAACGA
Source organism: uncultured Gemmatimonadaceae bacterium (assembly GCA_966096095.1). Lineage (GTDB taxonomy): Bacteria > Gemmatimonadota > Gemmatimonadetes > Gemmatimonadales > Gemmatimonadaceae > Gemmatimonas. Next base: position 81,945 of record CBHTUR010000018.1, read on the forward strand.
CTTCGACGCGCTGGTCCTACGATGCGCGGTTGACGCTATACGGTCGACCAACCGGTGCCTGCGGCAGACGAGCCGCCGCCGCGACTGCGGTCGCGCGGGCGATTGCCGCGACTTCCGGCGGAACGGGGAGCACTCCGTTGTTCAAGGATCGGGTGCCGATTGTAGGGCGAGGGCGCGAACGAGTGGCCGATCGCTGGGCCGCGCGTTCGGTAGTCGCAAGCGTGAGCTTTCGACGTTTCTTGCGCGCGTAGAGCAAGGAATCGGCCCGAGCGAGTAGTTCGGCGACGCCGGCGCTGTCCGTTGGGCGCACACGTGTGTGGCCGATCGTGAGCGACAGTGGGGCCGCGAGCTCGCCTGAGGCGTTGAGCAACGCGAGCCGTTCTTCGATGCGGCGCTGAATGATGCGAGCGGCAACGCGATCGGCATCGAGTGCCATGATCGTGAACTCGTCACCACCCATTCGCCCGACGACATCACAATCGCGCACCGCCTTGCGCAGCAGCCGGCTGACGGCCGCCAGGGCGCGATCCCCCTCGGCGTGACCGAACTGATCGTTCAGCGCCTTGAAGTCGTCCATGTCCACGTACAGCATGACGGCATCCTTCATCTGCCGGCGTGCGATCCGCAGTTGTTGATCGGCCAACATGAGGAAGCCGCGTCGATTGTACAGTCGCGTCAGTTCGTCCGTCAGTGATGCGCGCCGCAGCTGCAGTTCTTCGCGTTTGCGCGCCGAGGTGTCGCGCAGCGTGACGGCCAAACCCTCGCCGGTCGGCACGACTTGATGGCCAAGCCAGCCGCCCGCGAACATCCGCCGGCTGACTCGAACTTCCTCGGAGAGCGGCGCACGGGAGTTGAGCACCGCGCTGTAGCGCGAGATTGCCGGTTCGTAGATGCTGACAGGGAAATCGCGACGCAGCCGCTTACCCAAGAGGGCCGAGCGTTCGGACCGAACGAGTGCGGCACCCGCCGGATTTACATCTGCGATTTCGAAGTCGTTCGCGTCGCCCTGAGCATCTTTCACTGGCCGAAGCAGGAAGATGCCATCCGCGCTCGCAAACATGGCGTCGTGCATCTGCTGTTGCCGCGCACGGTCCGACTCGCCTACCGCAGTGGCATTATCGTCGCCGTCGGCCAGTACGCGGCGGAGCAGTACGAGTCCTACCAGCGCCATCATGAAGGCGGCCAGCGAGATCAGCGGCGCAACGTCCGTGAAAGACGGCAGCCCCGAGCCCATGAGCCGCGGGAGCCCGAGACCGAAAGCGGTCGTGGCGCTGAAGTGCGATGAGGTGCCCACGGACAGGAGTCCGCCGGCACTGGCGCAGATCGCAAGCACTCCCCAAAAGAGCGAGCGCGTGGCGAGACGTTCGAACATAAGAGTTTGAGGTTGGTGCCAGGCGTCGCCGAGAGACATCGACATCGAAATCGCGGGGCTGCCCGCTGCGGCACCGACGGCGGGCAGACAACGGCTAGCGCACGGGTTGTGCCAACCGTGACACATTCGTTGGAATCGACGAATTTACTTCATTGAAAAAGTCGTAAAGTCTTAATATGCATGAATTTAACGACAGGCAAAATATGTGAAAAACCCGCGGCTTCGGCGCGTTGAGGGACGAACTCGGCTTCGACCGACGGAGGTCATTTCGTCCCAATATTCGCTGTCCCCGGCAAGAAATGCCGGGAGTTTCCTGACTAGTCAGCGCCCAGGAGCAGGCGTGACTCAATGGCCGCGTAACGGGCTTCGGACTCGCGATCTGGCACGAGCAGCGACACCAGAATGCCGACCGTGAATGACAACGGAATCGTGACGAGCGCCGGATTCTTGAGTGGGAACACAGCGGTGGCGTGATGCAGCAGGTCGATCTGTACGGCTGGCGAGAGCGCGATCAGCGTGAGCGTGGCAACTGCGCCCGTAATCATGCTGGCGGACGCGCCAACCGTGCTGGTACGGCGCCAGAAGATGCTGAGGACGAGCGCCGGGAAGTTCGCGCTGGCGGCGATGGCGAACGCGAGGCCGACCATGAACGCGACGTTCTGCCCTTTGAATGCAATGCCGAGCAGCATGGCGACGGCGGCAAGCGCGATGGTCGCAATGCGAGCCACTTTGAGCTCTTCGCCCGCTTTCGCGTGTCCCTTGCGAATCACGCTGGCCCAGAGATCGTGTGAGATGGTTGCTGCGCCGGAGAGCGCGAGGCCAGCCACGACCGCGAGAATGGTGGCAAAGGCAACGGCCGCGATGAATCCGAGGAAGGGACGTCCACCGAGCAATTCCGCCAGCATCGGCGCCGCCATGTTGCCGCCGGCATCGACGCCCTTGATTGCGGCGGGACCAACCAACACCATGGCGCCGAATCCGAGGACGAACGTCATCAAGTAGAACAGGCCAATCAGTCCGGTGGCGATAAACACCGACCGCCGGGCGGCGCGCGCGTCGGGCACCGTGTAGAAGCGCATCAGAATGTGCGGCAGGCCAGCGGTGCCGAACATCAACGCCAAGCCGAGCGAAATCGCGTCGAGCGGATTGGAAACGAGTTTGCCGGGAGCGAGCACTCCAGCACCCTGTTTGGCCGCCGCCGCCGCGAAGAGTGCGCGCGGATCGAAGCCGAATTTGGCCAGCACCATGATGGCTAGCGCTGCGGCGCCACCGAGCAACAAGAACGCTTTGACGATTTGCACCCAGGTGGTGGCGAGCATTCCGCCGAAGAGCACGTACAGCATCATGGCAATGCCGACAATGATGACGGCGGTCTCGTACGGAATGCCAAAGAGCAGACGAATCAGTCCGCCCGCACCCACCATCTGCGCGATGAGATAGAACGCGATCGTGGCCAGCGTTCCGCAGGCGGCCGAAATACGCACGGGCATCGGATCGAGACGGGCGGCCACGACATCGGCGAAGGTGTAACGGCCGAGGTTACGCAGCGGCTCGGCAATCAGAAACAGCACTACGGGCCATCCGACGAGCCAGCCGGTGGAGTAGATCAGTCCATCAAAGCCGCTCGTGGAAACAAGGCCGGCGATGCCGAGAAACGACGCGGCGCTCATGTAGTCGCCTGCGAGGGCAAATCCGTTCTGTCCGGCGGTGACGGAGCGACCGGCCGCATAGAAATGCTCGGCCGTACTGGTTCGACGCGCGGCCCAATAGGTGATGCCGAGAGTCAGCGAGATAAAGCCGGCGAAGAACGCGATCGCGACGGGATCAGCCTGTCCAAGCATTAGCGGCCTCCCGGCGCGTTGTGTTGTTCACGCAGCGCCGCCAGCGCTGGATCGTACACGCGATTGGCCCACGACACATACACGTACGTCAGCAGCCACGCGAGTACGATGACGAGTGCGCCGAGCAGGATGCCGAGCGATAGGCCCTCGTGGAGCAAGGTGGCCAGAAGCGTGGCGTTGTACGCGACGAGGGCGATGAAGCCGAAATACACGAGCACCATCAGGACGGTCAGCACGGCGGCGATCCGCCAGCGCTGGGCGGCGAGCGCGCGCGTGGCCTGCACCACGGACTCGTTGGGAGTAGTCATGGAGCGCGAAGGTACCGACGGAACACCGGGCGGCAAGGGTCGGTATGGCCCACCGCGGCTATATTCGAGCGATAGTCGCGTCGCGCGGTCCGGAGTCGTTGCGCCGGTCACGCGATTTCCAATCCGGACGGGCCGACGCACGGCCCCACGACCCGAGACACGTGACCAAACGCATGACGATTGCGATCCTGAGCCTCATCTCAGGGATCGTCGCGCTGTATCTGCACCTGTGGAAGCTGGGACTGACCGGCTCGCTGGCGTGCACGAGTTCGCACGGTTGCGAGTACGTGCAAGGCAGTCGCTATGGGTGGTTTCTCGGCGTTGACGTCGCGCTGATTGGCACCGTGGGCTACGCCGCGCTTTTCGTGGCCGCGATCATCAGCACGCTGCCGAAGTTCGAAGATGAAAAGTGGGCGAACACGATGTTGCAGCTGCTCATCTGGCCGGCGGTCGCGTTTACTCTGCGGCTCAAGTACGCCGAGTTCATCATTCTGAAGAGCTTCTGTCCGTGGTGCGCGATCTCGGCGACGATCATTACGATCAATGCGATTCTGGTGTCGCTCGATCGAAGACGGCTGAATCGGATCGGGTAACGCGCGCGAGATCGTTTGCGCGCTGGGTGAGGTTACGGTACGTCCGCGTCGCCAACCATGACGGCAAACCAGCGTTTCATGACGTCGCGAATGGGGTAGCCCGGCATCGTGGAAACGACGCGACCGTTTCGATCGATTGCCACGAACGTGGGCGTACCGTTGAAACGAAAGGTGAGCAACACCTGATCGCTGCTGCCGGCGGGTCCAATGAGTTGCGCGCCGCCGATATGCTCGGCGGCGAGCATCGGAGCGCCGTCGGCAGCCCCTTCCAGGGTGAGCAGCTTGAGCCGAGGCAGAGGCCGCCCTTGCGCGAGTTCGCCCAAGTCTTTGAGCGACCGTTTGCACCACGCGCACGAGACGGAGCTCACCATCACGATGGCCGGCTGGCCTTTGGTGGCGAGCGGGACTCGCTTCCCACTCGCATCACGCACCGTCATGGTGCCGATTGCCTGATCGGCCGAGGGCGCGCTTTGTGGCGCGGTGTCCGTACCGATCACGACGGTCGACGCTGGCGCTACATTCGACTCGTCGGCCAGTTCGTCATCGCCGATCACCTGTCGCGCGACGAGAACGACGCCGCCGATGATGGTCAGCGTGAGCGCGAGACCACCGATTGTCGTAGCGCCAGTTCGGCGAAGTCGAGCGAGCGACGGCGAATCCTTCTTCATTCAAGAAAGATCACGGTATGAGCGACGGAGCGAAACTGCCGGAGTCCCGATCGATTAAAAAGTTGGGGATGTTGGACGTCGAGGCATTCTTGCGCGATCCGGCCCGCAAGCAGGCATTTGTCACGCCGATGTTCGACGTCATCGCGCCCCGCTATGACGAGTTTACCCGGTTTTTCTCGTTTGGCATGGACGCCGGATGGAAGCGGGCGGCAATGCGTGCCGCGATCGCACCGCTAGCCGATGGCCGGCCTCCCGAACGCGTGCTCGATCTGGCCAGCGGCACCGGTGACTTGGCGGTGGGGCTGGCTCGTTTGCTGCCACGCGCCGAGGTGACTGCTATCGATGCTTCGCCGCGAATGATCGCTCACGCGAGCGAGCGGCTCACCACGAGCGAGCGTGACGTTGCGGCCCGCGTCGACGCGCGGGTTGGCGACATGATGGCGCTCGCGCTGCCCGATGCCACGTTCGATCTGGTAACGGCGAGCTACGGGGTCCGCAATGTGCCCGACGCGGCACAATCCATTCGAGAAATGCGACGCGTGATGCGGCCGGGTGGCCGCGTGGTCTTGCTCGATTTCTATCGACCGGAGATGGTGCTTTGGCGATCGCTGCTGCTTGGCTATCTACGACTCGCCGGCGATGCAGTTGGGTGGTGGTGGCACCGCGATCCTGTTGTGTACGGCTACATTGCGCGCAGCATCGAGCATTTTATGAGTTGGCAGGAAATGCAAACACTGTTGAGCACGAGCGGCTTTGAAGTGACGCGAGTCGTGCGCTATCTCGGCGGTGGTGTTGCTCGACACGAAGCGACCGCGACGATGTAGTCGTCGTCGAGCGACCATCGCGCTTCGATTGCGGGCGCGTTGTTTTCCAACTCCGGGAGCCGCAGCGCCACTTGCGCGCGTCCATCGACGACGGCATGCAGCTCGACCTCGAGGAATTGCACGTAGCGCTGCACGAGCGGATCGATGGCTTTGTACACCGCCTCTTTGAGGGCGAAGCGAATCAGCGTCGCTTCGCGATGCGCGAGCGGATCGAGCGATTCGATCACGGCGCGTTCGGCTTCCGTGAGCACGCGACGGGCGATTGACGGACGCGACAGGTCAGCGTCACGCGGACGCTCCTCGAGGTCAACGCCGAAGTGCGCGTCAGCATCGAGTGACGCAATGGCGATGGCGCGACGACGCTTGTGACTGATGGAGCCGCGCAAACCGGGCGGTAGCGCTGGTGCGCCGCGCGACGTGTGCAACAGCGGTCCAATGGCGCGATCTGGCGCGATCGTCTGCAGCGCCGCGCGGAGCGCGCGGCGACCAGCCAGAAATGACGCGCGCCGCGCCGTCGGCAGTGACCCGATGAATCGCTGTTCGTCGAGGTGCAGCTCCGATTGCGTGGCCCACAACTCAGCTTCGTCGAACGTCAGTGACGCAAAGGCGACGCCGATACCGAATGGATCGGCAGTGACGAGCGGCGCCGGCGTTGACGAGGGCGGAGAAGTCATGTCGAAATGTCGCGCATCCGCGAGCAACGCGCACCGTCCCTTGAGGGGATCCCCGCGAACTGCCGCCGGTCGCGTCGGCGCGCCAGACACGATGGCGCGGCGCGAGAATCTTCGCTCCGTGGGGTGCGAGATCGCGCGCAGGCTGTCAGCTTGTGGCGTTATGGCACCAGACGAAGATTCGGTCGCGCGCGACAGCGCGTCGCGGGGGCGGGGAGGGCTCAGCCTCTCGCAGGCGTGGTACGCCGTCTTTGTGCTGACGGTGGCAAACATTTCCGGCGCGATCGATCGCCAGATCTTCTCGTCGCTCGGCGAATCAGTGAAGCGTGATCTCGGTCTCAGCGATACGCAACTGAGTTTGTTATCCGGCTTCGGATTCGCAGTGTTCTTCTCAGTCTTTGGTGTGGCCATCGGACGCCTGGTCGACCGCCGCAAGCGCAATGTGATTGTGGCGGCCGGTGCGGCACTCTGGAGCCTGATGACGGCCATCACCGGCATGACGCGCACATACGGACAATTAATGCTGGCGCGCGTCGGCGTTGGTGTCGGTGAGGCGACGCTGAGTCCGGCGGCGGTGTCGATCATTGCCGACGCGTTTCCACGTCGTCGCCTTGGCGCGGCGATGAGCGTGTACATGCTAGGCACCTTTTTCGGCTCGGGACTTTCCTACGCGTTGGGCGCGTGGATTGTCGCGAAATCGGCGGCCACAGGCGTCACGACGCTGCCGCTCATTGGCGATGTGCGTCCGTGGCAAACGGTGTTCTTCATCATCGGTATGCCGGGATTACTCGTGGCGTTGCTGGCGATGACGATGCCTGAGCCGCAGCGCACTGCTGGCACGCGCGCCGCCGTTGAGATACCGCTGGCGCAGGTGATCGCTTATCTGCGACGCAACGCTCGCACGATGATCGCACTGTGCGCCGGCTTCACCTGCTCGGCTTCCGTGAACTGGGGCATCGGTCTCTGGCTGCAGGCGTTTTTCGTGCGCACTCATGGGTGGACGTTGGCCCAAGCAGGTGCGTTGCAAGGCGCGCTCACAATCGGCCTCGGGCCGGTTGGCACTTTGCTCGGCGGGTGGCTGGTCGATCGGTATACGCAGCGCGGCGTGGTGGACGCGCCGCTTCGCGTGGGGATGCTCGGTGCGTTGGGCATGCTTGTCTTCGCAGGCCTCTATCCCGTGGTGCCTTCGCCGATGGTGGCCGCGGCGATGCTCGTGCCGGTCAACATTTTCGCGGCGCTACCGTGGGGCGCGGCGAATGTTGCGATTGCCGAAGCGATGCCTTCGCGCATGCGCGGTCAGGGGGGCGCGATCTTCCAGTTGATCGTGGGCCTTTCCGGTGGCATCGGACCAACGGCCGTGGCCCTCATGACCGATCGCGTATTCGGGAGCGATGCGGCACTGCGGTGGTCGCTGAGCGCGAGCGCAGTGATTGGCATGTCGCTGACGCTTACCCTACTCGGCTGGGGGTTGCCGGCGTATCGTCGGACGGTGGCGGCGCGCGATGAATCGCGAGAACGAGCGGCACAGGGCGCGCATGCCGAAGTGTAAGTGTCACGCGCGCGGCCGTCACGGCTAGGCGCGCGTAGGCCGATGGACTAGCGCGCGCTAGTGCCGTCGAGTGTGGCGTCGGCGGTGCGTTGCGCCTCGAATTGTCCGGTCGCGAATTGGCCAGTGAAAAAAGTGTCAGCGGCGAGCGCCGAGGCGCGTCGGCCTCGGCGAGAGAAGCCGCGCGTGGCGACGTTGCCGGCCAGAATGCCGGCGGCAAGCGAAATGCCGACGATCGCGACTCGAAACGCGGTAGCAATGCCCAACTCCACATCCTGGCCAAGCATGGACGTGATGCTGCGAAAGCCAATGCTTCCGGGCACGAGAATGAGCAATCCCGGCACCTGCGTAACCATGGCGCTCCGCCGAAAGAAGCGTGCGCCGAGATTGCTGCCGGCGCTCACGACGAACGCGCCAAGGAACGCTCCCAGTTCTTCACCCATACTGGCGCCGGCAAATCGCGATGTCAGGTACGCCACGCCACAGGTTACGACAATCGCGAACGCGTCTCGTGCCCGCGCGTTCAACAGCACCGTGAAGCCCAACGGCGCGATGAGCAGCGCGAGCCACTCCGTCCATCGTGGCAGCGGCATGCGCGACAGCCAGTTGCCGGCGTCGCCGCCAAGCATGGCCCGCAATTCGTGCCCAGCCAGCGTTCCGAGCTTGGCACCCAACGCCAGCCCGAAGCCGAGCCCGAGGAAGGTGACCATGGCGCCACTGAATCGCGCCGTTCCCGAGGCGAGATGGCGCGTAGAGAGTTCGGTGAGCGCCACTGTGAACGTGAGGCCGGGCAGCAACACGACCAGGCCGGCCAGCGATGTCGCGTAACCGGTGCCCGAGTGCGTGAACGCATCGATCGTGAGCGCAAATGTCGTGACGACGAACGCCGCGACCGGCTCGGTGACCGGCCGCCAGGCATCGGAGTCGGAGGTGGCGATCGCGATGGCACCCGTGATGAGCCCGAGCACCGACGCGACAGCGACGTCACCGAGCTTTACTCGCAGAAAGCAGGCGACGGCGGCCGACGACAGCACGAAAGCCAACAGCGAAAGCCACTGCGGCCACCGGGGTGGTTGCGCCTTCAGTGCGTGCAGGTGTTTCAGGCCGTCTTCCGGCGAAACGGATTGGTCGACAACCTCGCGCACGATGGACGCGAGCGCAGCGAGCTTGCCCAGGTTAGGGGCGCCGGGCTCGACACGCAGCAGGTGCACCCGCTGGTGATCCAAATCGCCGAACCCCACCATGATGCTGGTGGGCGTCGAGAAAAACTCGGCCGTCAGCCCGAGACGCGCAGCAACCACAGCGAGCGAGTCTTCCAATCGGTGCGCCGGCGTTCCGTATTCGTGCATGGCCCGCGCCAATTCGAGGACGAATCGGACGGCGGGTCGCTGCCGGGTCTCAGCCGTGACGGGCGCGGGGTCGATGGCTGGTCGGGTGTTCACTCGAGGAGCGTATCCGGTTGACCGGTTCACCGCAATCGACCGCCACGATTGACCGTGCTGTGTTTCGGCGCCGGGCACGATAACTTCGATCGTCTGCGCCGACTGCGCGCTTTTTCCGCACAATCCTCAGTCTGGGTGTCCGATGTCCGTTCCTGGTCCGATTTCACTGCGTCGTGCGTTCCGTCCTTTGGTCTTGCTGGCAATCGGCGCTTTGGGTTTGGCGGCCGGATGCAGTGATGTCACGAGTTCGTCAGGTACACCGTCCGATCCGGCCACCGAGACGTATGCACCGGCGCTCGGGGTGACGATTTCTTCGATGACCAAGAAGAGTGCGAATTTGTATTACCTCGATCTCACGGTCGGCACAGGCGCGGAAGCGGTGGTTGGTCGCAGCGTGAGCGCGGTCTATACGGGGTGGCTGGTGAACGGCTCGAAATTCGATTCGAATGTGGGAGGTTCACTGTTTGCCTTTGTGCTTGGTGCGGGCCAAGTGATCACCGGTTGGGATCAAGGCATTGTCGGCATGAAGGTCGGCGGTAAGCGTCGCCTCGTAATTGGCTCAGCGCTCGGCTACGGAGCGACGGGTTCTGGTCCGATTCCACCGAACGCCACACTGGTGTTTGACGTCGAGCTGAAGGCCTTGCAGTAAGCGCGCTAGCGTGGTCGACTGAAGAATCGTTCGGCGTTGTCGTACAGAATTGCCTGCTTCTGTTCGCCGGACAAAAAGGGCATTTCTCGAATGGCCGTGATGCCTTCCGCAACGCGGCGCGCGCTACCGTCCGATCCAAACATGATGCGCGATGCAAAGCCCGCGTCGACCAATTCGCGTAGATACTGGGCGAATGCGGCGCGAGGCACTGCATACTGCAGCACGGCCACATCCACGTGCAGCTGCGGGTGCATGTACAACATGTACAGCATTGCATCGCGCATCGGCCAGGCGGCGTGCATGACATACACTCGCAGACGCGGATGACGCTTCAGGACCGCGTCGAGCGCTAGTGGATCGCCAGCCGCGCCGCTGTACGCTGGCGATTTGAATGGCGGCGACGGCGTGGCAGCGTAGGACACGCCCGGCGGGCCAATTCCGAGATGGACGCCTACGGGCAGATTGAGTTCTTCGGCGACTGCGAGATACGGCTCGAGCGCGGGATCATCAACACGCAATCCAGCATACTGCGTGTTGATTTCGCCGAGCATCTGCAATCGTCCGGTACTCGCCATTGCGCGCACGCTGTCGACCGTGGGCCAGTCGCCGCCTTGCGGATAGCAGGCGACGCCGGAATTGGGCATGCGACCTGAGATGCACGGCAAGGTGAGTGCGCGCACCATGCGCATTGACGTCGGCGCGTCGATGTCGGCGAGCTGCGACGGGGTGCCAATCACCACTGCGAGCCGAACGCCGAGGGAGTCCATGGCGCGCAACGACGACACGGTGGCCGCACTGCCGAGGTGATGAAAGTGCACGTCGGCAACAGGGGTTGCTTGTGCGGAGGCGCGCAGCGCGAAGGTGATCGCGCCAGCGGTCACCGCGATCAAGACGCGGCGACGGGCATTCGTGGGGGACAGGAAGTCGGGCATGCGGATACGACAGCACCGATCGACGAACGGTTGCCGGCGATGAATTCGTCGAGTGTGCAACAAAACGGTGAAGCGAATTTGGGCGACGCTGCTACTCTCGTGGCATGCTTGCCGCCGCTCATTCCGCCGCCGTCCTCGGTATCGACGCCCTCGGTATCACCGTCGAGGTGCACGTAGCCAATGGGCTGCCTCAGTGGACGCTCGTCGGATTAGCCGCGACGGCAGTGAAGGAGAGCCGCGACCGCGTCGGGGCGGCGTTGGCCAACTCAGGATTCACCATTCCGCCTCGGCGCATCACGGTGAATCTGCAGCCTGCCGACATACCGAAGAACGGAACCGCGTTCGACCTCCCAATCGCACTTGCCGTGTTGGCGGCCAGCGGACAACTGCCGCTGGACGCACTGCACGGCGTGTGCGCCGTTGGCGAACTCGGTCTGGATGGACAATTGCGGGCGGTGCGCGGCGTGCTTGCCGTGGCGCGGCATATCGCGGCGACCAGCAACGCGCTGCTCATCGTTCCGCCAGATAACCTGAACGAAGCGCAGCGCGTGTCATCGACGCGGGCCGTGTCGCCGCGAACCCTCGGGGACGTCGTGAGTGCGTTGCGCGACGGAACGCTGCGGGCCGCGCCCACGCGCGAATCGATCGAGATCGCCGACGACGACACGCCAGACATCGGCGATGTGGTCGGGCAACCGCTCGCGATTCGCGCGCTCGAAATCGCGGCGGCCGGTGCGCATAACCTGCTCATGGTCGGGCCGCCGGGCGCAGGGAAGACCATGCTGGCGCGCCGGCTCCCCGGCATACTGCCGCCGCTCGAGGACGAAGAACTGCTGGATGTCCTGGCAATTCACTCCGTTGCTGGTCTGCTGACCGACGCCGCCGCGAGCGCGGCGTTTGTTCGACAGTCGGCGCGTCCGTTTCGCGCGCCACATCACTCCATATCAACCGCTGGGTTGATTGGCGGCAGTGGATGGCCGCGCCCCGGAGAAGTCAGTCTGGCGCATCGGGGCGTGCTCTTTCTCGATGAACTCTCGCTCTTTCCGCGCCACACACTCGAAGCGTTGCGTCAGCCACTGGAAGACGGCGCCGTG
>CBHTUR010000019.1:0-87318 GCA_966096095.1 uncultured Gemmatimonadaceae bacterium
TGGTCCATGTCGGTGCGTCGTACAGAGCGAACGCTTGGTCTTGGATCACCGAGTCTGCTGGTAGCAGTCCGACTGGTAGATACGGCCTGTTCTCCGAACTAACTCGAGGTACGACGATCACGTGAGAACGCGCTTCGAACGAGTCTCTGAATCGGTATGGTGTCGAGGCGAGACCGACGGCGGCCTTGTCCTGTGCGGCCGAGAGCCTCGAGTGGGCGACTGCGATCATCCGCTCCTGAATGGCCGGAATGCGCGCCGCCTCGTCGGCATCCTCATCGTGAATCCAGAGACACTTTCTCGGACGTGCGTCGATGAACTCCTTAGCGCCGTACAAAGGACGAATGAACTTCGTGATTCTCGGGTCAATTGAGGCCATTCTGTTGGCCTCAGACGCACTGAAGATCAGCGCACCGCCGTAGTAGGGGTGATTTCCGAATTGCATTTTCGCGCGTTCGTCGGGGGGGAGGTTTCGCGGAAGGACCTCCACGTTGTCGGCTCCGACTAGGTAGGCGTTGATGTTAGCAACCTCGCGGACCACCGTTTGGCCAGACTCTGAGGTAGAGAACAGCAGTCTAGGGCCTCGCACGGTGCGTGCGAGGCCTACGATCACTACTGTCACACCGGCGTTGTGGCTTGCGAGGTTCGTCCAAGTGAAGGACGTGTGCGCGAAGCTGATCACGTGACCAGATCCGAACACCATTGGCCACATGATTGCGACCTGCTGCCCCTGGCAGATCGAGTTCGTCGACACGAAGGCCGTTGAGGCCTCCGTGTGTTGTCCGTAGTCGCACGCTTTGGCGAACCATCCTGCCACATAGTCGAGCGATCTCCAGCCGGACGCACGATTGTTGAAAACGGAGCCTACGTCGGCCTTCTGCCCGGCTGACTGCCACTTACTTCCTAGGTACGGCGGATTCCCGCAGATGTACGTCTCGCCACCCGCATTCTCGAAGTCGATCTCCGACTGATCGAGCGGCGTGCTGAACAGGTCATCGCCAGCGAGCTTCACCGCGGTTCCTGTCGGCGGGCACACGGACAGCCAGTCGAGCCGGAGCGCATTGCCGCAGGTGATCCAATTCTCCGCCGAGAGCGGCAGGAAATCCCGAATCGCTTCTTGTTGTCCGCGATACAGCTGGTCGCACTGAAATTCCGCGATGATCAGAGCGAGGCGGGCGATCTCCGCGGCGAAGTCGCGCAGCTCGATGCCACGAAAATTCGTGAGCGGGATCTCCGAACGCTTTTCCTGTTCCCCACGGCGTCGATTGATCTCGTGCTCAATCTTGCGCATCTCCTTATAGGCAATGACGAGGAAGTTACCCGAGCCGCACGCCGGGTCGAACACACGGATGCGGGCCAGTCGTTTGCGGAGGTTGAGCAGCGTGCGCGAGTTCTCCCCTGCTTCGTCCAGCTTCGCGCGCAGTTCATCCAAGAAGAGCGGGTTCAGTACCTTGAGGATGTTCGGCACGCTCGTGTAGTGCATGCCGAGTGCGCCACGTTCCTCGTCGTCGGCCACCGCTTGGATCATCGACCCAAAGATGTCCGGGTTGATCTGCTTCCAGTCCAGCGACCCCACCTGCAGCAAGTAGGCGCGCGCCGTGCGCGAGAAGCGCGGCACGTCGTTGGTGCCGCCGAACAGTCCGCCGTTCACGTAGGGGAACAGCGCGGCCCAGCGAGGGAGCATCGCGGTCGCACGCTCTGCGTGTGGAATATTCATCGCGCGGACGAGCGTGCCGATAACTTCGTGCGTATTCGACGAGTCTGGGGCGCTCATCTTTGAAACGGTGTTCGTGAACATCCCCTGCTCGGCCACGATCCCCGTGTCTTCCGCGAAGAACGAGAAGATCAGACGCGCCATGAAGTGGTTCATGTCCGGGCGTCGCTCGTCGCTACCCCACGCCGGGTTCTGCTTCAGCAGCTCGACATAGAGCTTGTTGAGCTTCGAGGTCGCGCGGATGTCGAAGGCGTTGTCTCGGATCGGCCGTTCAGTGGTGATGCCGGCCAGCGAGAGGAAGAAGCCGAAGTGGTCGGGGAGCTCACTCCAAGCGCAAGCCAACGGCTCGCCGCTCTCGAGGTCTTCGGCCTCGATCGTCAAACCGTCGGTGGCGAGGATGAAACGGATCTTGTGCTTCGCGGTGGCCTGGCTCGTGCGAAGCGCCGCCAGCGTTGCCGAGACTTCCCTGGTCGGCGCGACGGCTAGGTGGATGTTGTTCCGCTGCAGCACGCCGCCGCCGACGTCGGACTTATTGGTGTTTCCTGTGCGGAGACGCCGCAGCGTGGTGTCCTTGTTACCGAAGGCGGCGAGGAAGGCGTACGGAAACTCGTCGGCGTCGATCGGCTGCTCGACGAGGGCTGAGACCGCTTCTTCGATTTCAACGGCGTTCATATGCTCTCGCCTTTCATCAACATTCTCGGCACCAGGGTATGATCTGCGTGCTATTTTGGTGTAATGGCGCAGAGAATTCTAGGGAATTGCGCAGAGTTTCTCGGCTATCGCGAGCGCTATGGGCTCAGGCTAACCCATACAAAGGCAACGTTTTAAGAGCTCGCGAGAATTGCAGAGAAAATCATGCGCGGAGACTGAAAATCCGCGTGTCGGCGGTTCGATTCCGTCCCTAGCCACTTGATGGACACATTCAAGTTCGCGCTAAAGGCGCGACATCGCAGAAGGGAGGGACGAGTTTTCGTCTCTCCCTTTTGGCATTCTGGAACGCTGGTGTGCGTTGCATCGGGATGACCGATGTGATAATGCTCTTCAGACAGCTCGCGAGGTCGCTCACCATTGCGCGTGGCCTCCCCCCCAATCTCCAATCGAGTTCGATGCGTCGCGTAACCGCAGTGTGGATAGCCGGTGCGGCGATGATGTTCTCGGCCTGCGGAAGCGACAAGCCGACCGCGACGGCGAGCGTGGGTAGCATCACGCTGGTCAATCCAAAACCGACGCTGCAATTCGGCGAGACGACGCAATTGACGGCCGTGGTGCGCGCGACCGATGGCCGCGTGCTTTCTGATCGCGCGGTGTACTGGAGCTCCTCGAACGAAACCACGGCGTCGGTGTCGGGCACGGGACTCGTGTTCGCCGGTCCGGTACGCGGAAGCTCCGCGATCGTGGTCGTGATCACGGCGCGCGCTGAAGGGAAGTCGGTGCTCACGCAGATCGCGATTCAGCCCATTGGCGTGGCGAGTGTTGAAATCGTCGCACCGAGCCTTGTGATGTCGGCCGGCGATGCGTCGCAGTGGACGGTGAATCTCAAGGACGCGTTGGCGGGAACGCTGACGGGCCGCGTGGTGACGTGGTCGTCGTCGGCGCCGAGTGTGGCTACGGTGAGTGCAGGGGGCATTGTCTCCGCGCTCACGCCCGGCACCGCGAGCATTACCGCGACGGCCGAAGGAAAGTCCGCGTCGGCACAAATCTCCGTGCAGACTGCGCCGAACCGTGACTTTGCGATCGCCGGTGCGCAGATCACGCAGGGTGTGCAGAACAGCGCGGGCTCGGTGCCGATCGTGTTGTCCGGTGGCGCCGCGGCCATCAACGTGCTCGTGCGCGCAACGCCATCGTCGACGACCCGTCAGCGCATTCTGTTGCGACTGACGAACCCCGACGGCAGTGTCGTCCGCACCGATACCGTGCTGACGAATGGCACGCTGCTCTCCAATCCGTCGTACGACAGCCCGAGCGCGCAATTTCTGATTCCCGCGTCGCAACTGACGGCGGGGCTTCGTTGGCAAGTGGTGCGCGATCCAACGCATGTGGCGCCCGATGACTCGACGCAGAACGATGTCTTTCCGCGCACAGGGCCGACGGCGATCAACTTTCGCACGGTCACGCCGCTCAGCGTGCGATTCGTGCCGATTGTGCTCTCAGCACACGGCAACATCGTCGGCGCTGTGACGCAGAGCAATCTGTCGGCGTACCTGCGCCTGACGAGCTCGATGTTGCCGATTGGTGCGTTGACGGCGTCGGTGGGCACGCCGTTTACAACGGCGGCGAACTTCGGCACCGCGCCAAACGGGGGTGCCGCAGCGTTCTGGACGCAGCTATTGAGCGAGCTCGATCTCGCGCGCGTGACCGATCAGACGAGTCCCACGACGCACTGGTACGGCGTGGTGCGCCCGCCGAGTGGCTTCACGTATGTGGCGAACGGCGGCTACTCGTATGCGCCTTCCACGTACGGCACGTCGAGCGGTACGCGCACGTCGGTTGGGGTGCAGGTGGGATGGTTCACGGACACCGCGTTTGCGACCTCAATTGTGGCGCACGAGCTCGGACACACGTTCGGACGACGCCACGCGCCGTGCGGCGGTGCGGAAAGCGTCGATTCGAACTATCCCGTGTCCGGCGGGTTGATTGATGCGCCCGGATTCAATGTGTTTGACTGGGCCAGCGGTGCGACCTCCACTGCGGTGGTGCAACCGACGTCGTCGGGCGACATCATGGGATACTGCAAGCCGGTGTGGTCGAGCACGTACACGTACTTGGGTATCCTCAACTTCCGCGGGTCCTCCCAGGTGGCGGCGAATCGCGCAGCGAATCGCGTAGCGAATCAATCGGCAAGCGAATCGACGACGCCAGCGCGTGAGCGTTCTCTGGTCGTGCGCGGAACGGTTGCCCGCGATGGCACCATTGCACTGCAACCGTCGTACGTGCTCGACGCGTGGAATTCAGCGATCGCCGTGCGCGGGACGCATGTTGCTGAAGGGCGAGACGCGCACGGGGTTGTGCGATTCCAGCAGTCCTTTACGCCTGCGGCGTTCGATCATACCGACGACGTGCAGACGTTTCTGCTCGTCGTGCCGGAATCGATTGCGCCGATCGATTCAATTGCGAGTATCACGATTCGGAGCGCGCAGGCCGTTGCGCGGATCGATGCGCGAGCCCCTATTGCATCGGCGGTGAGCGCGCCCTCAGCACTGCGTGCGCAGATGGTCGATGGCAGTGCTCAGTATACGTGTCCCGAACCCTACACCGCGGGCATCGTGCTCCTTGATGCGCGCAGCAATTCGATCCTCGGCGCCGCGAACGGTGCGACACTGCGTTTGGCGAGCGTGCCAACGAACGCGGTGACTCGCGTTTGCAGCGACGGCGTGCGTTCGCGACGCGACGTGGTGGCACCATAATGCTGCTGCGATGTTCCGCGAGAGTCCTTTCGCCGAGCGAGCGGTGCGACCCCCACAACCGACAGGATACCAACTGACATGCGGGTAGCGGTGGTGGGTGGGCCCGGCATCGGGAAGAGCACGCTCGTGCGCCAGTTAGGCGACCTGTATCGCAACGGCTCATACGGCGAAGGCGAGCAGGGTGTGTGGGATCCGCGTGTGCTGGCGGATATCGAAGCGGGGCGCAACGCCGTGGGCGTCACGGAATACTTCGCGCGTCTGTACGACGCGAACTACCGCCACGCTGCGACGCACGACGAACCCAATGCCGTGGTGCTCATCGAAGGCGCACAGATTACGCTTGAGGCGCACATCGCGGAGTACCCACCGGAGACGCACGCGGCGCTGCGTGAAGTGGTACAGATGGGTGACGGATGGCGCCCCGATTGCACTGTCGTGTTGACGTCGAGCACCGACACGATTGAGAAGCACATCAAGATGCGCCGTCGGCCGCACGAAGAGGTCGATCGGATGGTCGAACGTTTTGTATTGATCGACGCGGAGTTCCGTCGGCTAGCGCCGCTCTGTCCGGGCGCGGTGCTGGTGCATCGCGACGGCATGGAGTTTCACGTGCGCGAAGGGCTCATGGCGATCGCCGCCGCGGCCGGGCTACCTGCGTTTCCCGAAATTCCGTACGAGCAGCGCGACTGAGCTTCGCGCGACGCCGACTACGCTGGCGGCCACTTCTTCTTGATTAGTCCGCCGAGTGCGCCGTTGACTTTGTCCTTCGCTTTTTGCTTGGAGCTGTTGGCGGCGCGGCGCTTGATGTCGTCGGCAACCAGTTTGATCACGAAGGAACTCGGATACTTGGACACGAGCGGCGCAATCTTCACCGACGCTTCCGCGTAGTCGCCGCGATCGGAGAGGTCGATCACGTTGGCCATACGCGTGGCGTCTTCGAGGCTCGTGACGCCATTGGCCTGGCGCTTATCGAGTTTCGCTTCGCCGTCGGGTGTGAGCGCCACGTTCAGATCTTTGATGAGCTGGCGTGCGAGCTGACGTTCGAGCTCGATGAAGTGATCGCTCTTTCCGGTTACGGTTGCGGTCTTCACGATCACGCCCGTTTCGGTGCGAATGACGCGCGTGTCGATGCGCATCTGCGGTTCAGCCGAAATGAAGCCGCCCGTCACGATGTACTCGGCGCCGACCAGCTTGCCAACCTTCACCGCGGTGGATGAATCGAACGACGTGCTTTGCTGCCGATTGATTTCGGTGAGCACGTCGGACAAGCGGTCACGTTCGACCACGCGAATTTCATCCACTGATGACAGGTCGTTGGTCATCATGGTGGAGATACCCTTGCCGAGGTGGTCGTAGTCGGACTTGCCCGTGTTGTTGTCGAAGGCGAGCACGGCGACGGTCTTCCTCTCGAGCGGTGCGGGGCGCACGGTGGGCGCGGGCGCGAATCCGGCAGCGAGCAACGACACGAGGAGGGCGAGGCGCATGATCGAATGATGCACGCGATGCGCGCGAGGGGAAAGACTCAGCGTCGCGCAGCGGGCGGTGTGGACAGCAGCAGGGTGAGAAACGTGCTCATGCCGTGAATGTGGTCGACGTGATCGGGCGCTGTATTTCCGGCAAGTCCCAGTACGTCGAGCTGCCCACGTGATGCGCGACTGATGATCTGCGATCCCATTGGTCCCCACTCGAGTACGGGTGTGCGCGGAAGGTTGAGGTGGGCCAGCAGCCAGTCGGAGGTTTCGGTGGTGCTGGCGAATGTGCCGGGGAAGATCTCCGAGTGTGTAATGACGAAGCGTGCGCGACCGTCGACGGCGCGTTGAGCGAAGGTGAGGAACGGCGCGAGATCTGTGCTGTCGATCACACCGCCGTCGGCGAGTGTTTTGCGATCGGGCACATAGCCCGCATGCATACCATCGAGCAGCAGGACTCCGTTAACACGGGCAACATTCGCGTCACGCTTGAGGATTTCGCGGATGGCGCCGTAGCCCGCGCTCCAGCCGCTCAGATACACCGCGTTGAAGGTGGGTGCGCCGCTCACGTGCGAGAGTCGCGTGCGCAGCGTGTCGAGGAGTCGGGCGAAGAGCGTGCTGTCGTTGGCGAAGGGACGACCGTAGACGCCAGAGCCGGCGCCAAGGTACGTGGCCGCGACGATGACCGGATCGCGCATCGTCGCGACGGCGGCCTGTGGCACCCACGTGGCTCCCATGAAGTGAATAAGCAACGACGCATTTGCCGCGCCGATGACCCGCTTCGGAATGAAGACATCGACCGGCTTGGGAAGAAGGCTGTCGATGCTGATGTGCACGCCGTCTTCAACCCGCTGTTCGAGCCGCGTGTGCGCACGCGCGTGCTCCTGCATGGGCGACGGGTTTTGCGCGGCGGGCGGTGGCGCGGGTGGTGTCGCGGGGGTGACAGAAGGCGCCGGTACGGCCGGTCGCGGCGCAGGCGCGCGACAGGCGAACAGAGCGGCGGCGAGCAAAAGCGCGCGAACGACAGCAGGCTGGCGCAAAGGAGTCCCGTGCGAGTTGGTGGGCAACGTTGAGTCCGAACGCGACCGGCGGCAAGAGCGGCGGCGATTCTCGACGCGCGTGACAAGCTGAATGGCGCGTGACAAGCTGAATGGCGCGGGGCAAATTGCGGAAGCGCGCCGCCGACTGTGACGAAACGACGCGGGCGATTCTTCTTTCGAGGTGTTTGATGCTCCGAACGGCAAGTCGGGCAGCGACGGTGCGCCTGAGTGCGTTGATGTTGGCGACACTCGGTGCGGCGAGGAGTGTGCAGGCGCAGCTGATACCGCCGGCGCGTGATACGATGATCACCGCGCCGACGTTGGCGCCCAAGACTCCGCTGCCCAGCGAGTCCGCTAGTGCGAGCATTACCAAGTTCAGCTTTATCGCGTATGGCGACACGCGCGGTCGGCACGATGGATTGGAGTTGCAAGCCGAGCACACATTGGTGGTGGAAGGGATGTTGGCGGCGATCAAGCGCGCGGCGGCAACACCCGATCCGATTCGGTTTGTCGTGCAGAGCGGCGATGCGGTAGTGAACGGCGCGATCGCCAAGCAGCTCAACGTGAGTTACATCCCGCTCATCAATCGGCTGACGCAGGAAGGCGGCGTGCCCTATTTCCTGGCAGTCGGCAATCACGATGTGAATGGCAGCGCCAACCCGCTCGATCCGCGGCGCATTGACGGGTTGCACAACTACTACGCGACGAACGCAAACCTTATTCCGCCCGAAGGGTCACCGCGGCGATTGAAGGGGTACCCGACGTACGCGTTCGGCTACGGCAACACGTTCTTCGTAGCATTCGACTCGAATATCCCGGACGATACGGTGCAGCTGGCGTGGGTCAGAGGCCAGCTGGCCAAGCTCGACCGCAAGCGATTCGTGAACATCGTGGCCTTCTATCATCATCCGGCATTTTCATCTGGGCCGCATGGCGGATCGAACATCGAGAGTCAGGCGCTGAGTATCCGCAACAAATGGATGCCGCTCTTTCGGCAGCATCACGTGCGGCTGCTACTGACGGGGCATGAACACCTGTTCGAACATTGGGTCGAGTGGTATACCGACGCGACGGGCACGCACCGGATGGATCAGGTGGTGAGCGGTGGCGGAGGCGCGCCGCTCTACTCGTACTTTGGCGAACCGGATTTGCGCGACTACATCAAGAACGCGACCGATGCGCGCGTGTCGCTGGATCATTTGGCGAAGCCGAGCAGTGAACCCGGTGGCAATCCGTTTCACTTCGTGATTGTGCATGTGGACGGTGACAAGTTTTCGCTCGAAGTCGTAGGCGTTGACTGGGGACGCGGCTTCGCACCGTACAAAACCAACGCGGCACCCATGGGGACAACCCGTCCGTGAAATTGATGACTGCAGGGAGGGCCCGACTCGCGCGCCGCGCCGTGCTCGGTGTGCTGTGCGCAATGACAGTACTGGGATCGCGCGCGGGCGCGCAAACGGCGGCGGACATCGCGCGACTCAAACCGACCGCGCAGCGCATCGTCGCGGCGGCGATGGCTGACTCCGGACCGTATCGCCGACTGGGGCAACTCGTTGACGGCTTTGGCCACCGACTCAGCGGATCGTCGTCGCTCGAACGCGCGATTGATTGGATTCTGCTGGAGATGCAGAAGGACGGTCTCGCAAACGTTCACGGTGAAAAGGTGATGGTGCCGCACTGGTTGCGCGGAAGTGAATCGGCGACGCTGGTGTCGCCGCGCGTGACGTCGCTGCACATTCTGGGGCTCGGTGGGAGCGTCGGTACGGGTGCCGATGGTATCACCGCCCAGGTGATGGTCGTGCATTCGTTCGACGAACTTGCCGCGCGCAAGGCTGAAGCGGTGGGGAAGATCGTGCTCTTCAACGTGCCGTTTCCGAAAGACTCCGCGCCGTTCGCCGGATATGACGTGGCGGTGCAGGTGCGTGGACGCGCGGCGGTCGAAGCGGCAAAGGTTGGCGCGGTGGCGGCGCTCATTCGGTCGGTCGCGACATTCAGTATTCAGTCGCCGCACACCGGTGGAATGCGCTACGACTCAACGACCAAGAAAATTCCAGGCGCGGCGCTCAGTGTAGAAGACGCCGAGATGCTGGATCGCATGGCGAAGCGCGGCGAGACCGTGCGTGTCAAGCTGACGATGAATGCGCAGATGTTGCCAGATGCGCCGTCGCGCAACGTGGTGGCGGAGCTGCGTGGCAGCGAGAAGCCCGACGAGGTGATTGTGCTGGGTGGACACATCGACTCGTGGGATGTGGGCCAGGGCGCGATGGATGACGGCGGTGGTAGTGTGGCGGCGTGGGAAGCAGTGAAGCTGCTCAAGACGTTGGGGATTACGCCCAAGCGCACGATTCGCGTGGTGCTGTGGACGAACGAAGAGAACGGCACGCGCGGCGGGCTTGGCTATCGCGACGCGCACAAAGCCGAATTGGGGAAGCATATCGCGGCACTTGAGAGCGACAACGGTATTTTTGCGCCGTTGGGATTTCGTTTTCAGGGATCGGCGACGGGCGCCAAGAAGGCGGCGCTGTTTGCCCAACTCACGGCGCTGGCGGGCGCGAAGACGATTGCACCGGGCGACG
This sequence comes from uncultured Gemmatimonadaceae bacterium, assembly GCA_966096095.1. Lineage (GTDB taxonomy): Bacteria > Gemmatimonadota > Gemmatimonadetes > Gemmatimonadales > Gemmatimonadaceae > Gemmatimonas. The sequence continues at coordinate 10,201 of CBHTUR010000019.1, forward strand.
GCGAGGCGGATGTGGGGCCGATCATCGCCGAAGGCGTGCCGGGGTTTGCGCTCGATGTCGATCCGTCGCGCTACTTCTGGTATCACCACACGCAGGCGGATATGCTGGGGGTCGTCAGCGATACGGATTTGCGCAAATGCGTGGCGGCGATGGCGGTGCTCGTGTGGGGGATTGCGGAGTCGGGGGTGGGGCTCCGCTAGGACTGCTCAACGGCAGTACTTGGTACTTGGTACCGGTACTTGGTACTGGTATCAACAGCGAGTACTGGTACGGGTACAGGTACGGGTACAGGTGGTTAGGGGGGAGTTTGGGTGACTTGAGGGGGGCGGTGGGGGGTTATCAGGGTATGATGGGTTCTCGTGTGCTCCGACTCATTGCCATGGTGATCGGCGGGTCGATCGCCGTGGCGTGCAGCGCGTCTCCGACTGGGGTGGTATCGGTGCCGGCGTCGTCGGTGACGGTGCCGGTGGGCGCGGACTTTACGTTGGCGGTCGGACAATCGGCGATTGTGAATGACGGTGAGACGACCATCGCGCTGAGCAAGGTCATCGGTGATTCGCGCTGTCCAACGAATGCGCTCATCCTCTGCTTCTGGGCGGGGAGCGTGCAGTTGGGGCTGACGCTCACCGAGGCGGGTGCGACGCGGTCGGCGATGATTGAGACGGTGTCGACGCGCGACGTGGTGCCGTTGGCGAAATACCGATTGCAATTGGTCTCGGTGTCGCCGGACCGACTAACGACGGATTCGATCCCGGTGGCGCAGTATCGTGGCGTGTTTCGGGTGTTGCGGAAGTAGCGACCGCTCGCGCCGTGCGTGATCTGGGGTGAGAATACAGCGACTCTCACCGGATCCCTTGATGCGTCATTCTGCTGCGGCGTCTGCCGCGCTTGTTTTCGCCGCCGCCGCGACTCCGTTGCTCGCGCAGCGTCCGCTGACCATGGCGGGGCGTTCGCCGGTCTACGCGCCACACGGCATTGTGTCCACCAGCCAACCGTTGGCGTCGTCGGCCGGTATTGCGGTGCTCCAACGCGGCGGTAACGCGATTGATGCCGCCGTGACCGCGGCGGCCGTGCTCAGCGTGACCGAGCCAATGATGACCGGTATCGGCGGCGATATGTTTGCGTTGATCTGGCTCGCCAAGGAGAAGAAACTCGTCGCGCTCAATGCGAGTGGACGCGCGGGGTCGTTGATGACGCGCGACGAGTTGGTGAAGCGCGGGCGTACCCGCATGCCGTCGCGCGGCATCGAGACCGTAACCGTTCCCGGCGCGCTGGCCGGGTGGCAGACACTGCTCAAAACGTACGGCACGATGACGCTGGCATCCGTACTGCAACCGGCGATTCACTATGCCGACAACGGATTTCCGCTGACTCCGATTATCGCCGACGATTGGTCGCCGCAGGCCGCGCTGCTGGCGCGCGACGAAGGAGCGAAGGCCACGTTCTTGCCCAACGGACACGCGCCGGTGGCTGGCGAATGGTTCCGCAATCCGGACTACGCCAAGACCCTGCGCGAGATTGCGCGCGTGGGACCATCGACCTTCTACGGTGGACCGCTTGGCGAAAAACTCGTGAAGCGCATCAAAGAACTCGGCGGTTTCATCACGCTCGACGATCTCAAGAAGAATCAGCCGACGTGGGTGACGCCGCTCTCGGTGCCGTTCAAGGGATATCGCGTGTGGGAGTTGCCGCCGAACAACATCGGTGTGGCCGCGCTCGAGATGCTCAAGATTGTCGAGCCCTACGATCTGAAAGCGATGGGGCACAATTCGGCGGCGTATCTGCACACGATGATCGAAGCGAAGAAACTCGCGTACGCCGATCTCGCGCGGTATGTCGGCGATGCCGATCATCTCACGATGCCCGCGCAGCGCATGCTGGACGACGCGTTCATCAGCGAGCGTCGCAGTCATATCGATGCGAACAAGGCGGCGACGCGCGTCGAGCCCGGCCCGGCGCGCACGTCGAGCGAAACGGTCTATCTCACCGTCGCCGACAGCGCCGGCAACATGGTGTCGTTCATCAATTCGAACTACGACGAGTTCGGTTCGGGCATTGTCGTGCCGGGCACCGGCTTCGTGCTGCACGACCGCGGCGCCGGTTTCACGATGGATGAAGGGCTGCCCAACACCGTTGCACCGGGGAAGCGTCCGTACCACACGCTCATTCCTGCGTTCGTGACCAAGCCGAATGCCGATGGGACCGAGTCGCCGTACATGGCGTTTGGCGTGATGGGCGGCGCGATGCAGGCGCAGGGACACGCGCAGGTCATCGTCAACATGCTCGTATTCGGGATGAATGTGCAGCAGGCAATCGATGCCGCGCGTTTCCGCCATCTGAACGGGGCGCAGGTGGCACTCGAAACCCCGATCTCCGACGAGGTACGGGCACAACTCAAAGCGATGGGCCACGAGATCACCGACGAACGCCGCACGCAGTTTGGTGGTGCGCAAGCGATCGTCAAACTCCCCAAGGGTTACGTTGCCGGATCCGATCCGCGCAAAGACGGCGCCGCCGTCGGCCACTGAGATTCCTCTTCAACTCACCCGGACATGATTTCCCGTCGCTCTCTCCTTGGTGCCGGTGCTGCGTCAGCAGCCGGACTCGCGCTCGGACTGGATCGCGCCAACGCCGCCGAAGTCGAGCGTGACGCATCCGACGCGCTGCTGCAACCGGCGTCGATGCCGCCCGCGATCAAGGCGTTGACGTCGATGAAGGCCCAGGCCAAACCGATTACCGTCGAGGAACGGCGCGCGCGCATCGAGAAGGCGAAGAAGCTGATGCGCGACAACAAAATCGACGCCCTCATGCTCACCGGTGGCACGAGCATGGACTACTTCACCGGCATGAAGTGGGGACTCAGCGAACGACTGCTGGCGGCCATCATTCCGGCCAACGGCAGCGCGTTTCTCGTGACGCCGAAGTTTGAACAAGAGCGCGCCATGGAGCAGGCGCACAAAGGTCCGCTGGGAAGCGACGCCGACGTGTACGCCTGGGAGGAGCACGAGAGCCCATATGCGCTCATCGCGCAGGGACTCAAGAAGCGGTCACTGAGTTCCGCCACCATCGGTGCGGAAGAGACCGTGCGTTTTCAGTTCTCCGATGGCGCGGCGCACATTCCGCAAGTGAAAATCGTGAGCGGCACGCCGATCACGGCGGGCTGTCGCATGGTGAAGGACGCGCACGAGATCGCGCTCATGCGACTCGCGAGTCAGGTCACGCTCAAAGCCTATGAAGCCGCCTGGAAGTCGCTCAAAGAGGGGATGACGCAAGACGATTTTGCCGGCCTCGTGGCGCTCGCGCACAAGCAACTCGGATTCACCGGCGACGCCGGCGTGCAGGTTGGCAAGTATTCAGCGCTGCCCCACGGCAGTGCGACACCGCAAGTTGTGCGAGAAGGGAGCATTCTGCTCATCGACGGTGGCTGCAAAGTGGAAGGCTACAGCTCCGATCTTTCGCGCACGTTCGTACTCGGCAAGCCGACGCAGCGCATGAAGGATGTGTTTGAAATTGAACACAAGGCACAGACGACGGCTGTGAAGACGGCGCGACCGGGATTGCCGTGCGAAGCGGTGGACGCGGCCGCGCGGAAAGTGATTGTCGACGCCGGATTCGGTCCGGACTACAAGTACTTCAGTCATCGCGTCGGACACGGCATGGGAATGGACGGCCATGAATGGCCGTATCTCGTGCGTGGCAACACCCTGCCGATGCAACCTGGCATGGTGTTCTCCGATGAGCCGGGCATCTACATTCCCGGCGAGTTCGGCATTCGACTCGAAGACGATATGCTGATCACGGAGAACGGCGCGGAGTTGTTCACGCCGCAGAGTCCGAGTCTCGAGCATCCGTTCGCCGCCGCGTAGCCGATGAACGATCTGTTGCAGACGTGGGTGATTCCGATTGGCGCTGGCATTTGTCTCGCTGCCGCCTGCGGGTTTCGCACGTTTCTGCCGCTGCTGTGTGTGTCGCTGGCCGCGAAGGCGGGAGTGTTGACCCCCAGTCCGCCGTGGGCGTGGCTCACGTCTACGGCCGGGACTGCGGTGCTGATTACGGCGACGATCGCCGAAGTCGGTGCGTACTACATCCCGCTCGTTGATCACGCCCTCGATGTGATCGCCACACCGCTCGCGATGATTGCGGGCACCATCGTCATGTACACGACGCTTGGCACATCGCACGGTGCGCTTGGCACGCTGCTGGCACTCGTGCTCGGTGGTGGGATGTCCGGTCTCGTGCAAGCGACTACGGTGAAGACGCGCGCGCTGTCGACGGGGCTGACGGCGGGGTTTGGCAATCCCGTGGTGGCGACCGCTGAACTTGGTGGTTCGGCACTGTTGAGTCTGATCGCGGTGCTGGTGCCGCTCGTCGCCGTCGGCGCGGCCGTTACGCTGCTGGCGTTGGTCTGGTTTGCTCTTCACCGACTGCGTGGAACGCGTTCCAGCCCGTGATATTGACCGTTCGTCCTCTCGCTCGTATCTAGGACAGCATTATCCCAGACTCCTCCCGCCCTGCTTCCCGTCAACGGAGACGGTACCACATGAAGCGTTCCCGAATTGCAGTCGCGACGATGATGTCGCTGGCTTGGCTGGCCGCGTGCGAAGCACCGATGAAGGAAACAGCGCCCGACGTGTCCGCGAGCCTTGATCGCAGCAGCGGCCAGGCCAACGGCCAGAACGCCCAAGGCGAAGACGAAGACTCGCCGGGAAATCGACACGAGCACGGTTTGATCGGCGCGGTGGAATCGCGCGCAGTGCAAAAGGCGCGTCCCGGGAGTGGCACCGGTATCTCGTTCCACGGTGGCACGACGCTTAGCAGCATCAACATTCAGGCGATCTATTGGGCGGCCGCACCGATCTACAAGAACGGTCCCGCCGCCGGCACCAACGGTGCGGCGTCCAACGATGGATCACTGGTCGGATACTTCCTGAGCAACGTCGGCGGCTCGCCGTACTACAACATCAACACGACGTACACCAATGCGTCGGGCGCCAAGCTGCTGAATTCGGTGAACTACGTCAGCTACTGGGCAAACAACACCAACGTGCCGTCGAATGGGCAGAACGTGGGCACCACAGCGATCATGGCGATGCTGCAGAGCGGCTTCGATGGCAACAAGCTGACCTACGACGCGAACACCCTGTACACGGTCTTCACCGCTGGCACGGTAAACCTCGGTGGTGGCGCCGGAACGCAGTACTGCGCTTACCACACGAACGGCAACGTCATCATCGGCGGCGTTTCCAAGCGCATCTACTACGCCGTGATGCCGTACAACGCAGGATGGCCGAGTGGTTGCATGGCGGGCTTGGCGTCGCCGAACGCCGATGCGCCGGCCGACGCGGAAGTGAATACGCTCGTGCATGAGATCGAGGAAACCCAGACGGACGCGATGGGTAACGCCTGGTATGACAACCGCGGGTATGAGAACGCCGATAAGTGCGCATGGACCTTCGGCACGACCTTCAACAACGGCGTGGGTGTGTACAACACGACGATTGGTACGAAGAACTTCCTGGTCCAGCAGAACTGGATTAATTCTGGCTCCGGTGGCTGCCGAATCTCGTGGTGAGCACGAGATGGTAGCAGCATAGATTCGGTGTAACTTCAAAGCGCCCCTGCACCCGCAGGGGCGCTTCCGCTTTCACGGAGATTGTTCTGTGCGCCACATCACACAACGTGCGGTCACGCTGCTGCTGCTGTGCAGTGCGGGCTGCGCCACGAATCCCGTCACCGGCCGGCGGGAACTGTCGCTCATCTCTGAATCGCAAGAGATCCAGATGGGGCGCGAAGCCTCGGCTGGTGATGTGGCGCGCGTGGGCGAATACGCGAACTCCGGCGCGCAGACGCTGGTGAAGAACATCGGACAGCAGATTGCCGCCAAATCGGAGCGCCCCAGTCTGCCGTGGGAATTTCACCTGCTCGACGATGCGGCGGTGAACGCGTTTGCGTATCCCGGCGGATTCATCTTCGTGACGCGTGGTTTGATGACGTATCTCAACAGCGAAGCGGAACTCGCTGAGGTGATTGGCCACGAAGTTGGACACGTGACGGCGAAGCACACGGTGTCGGCGATGAGCAAGCAGCAGGTGGCGCAGATCGGACTGGTGGGGGCGAGCATCTTCTCGCCGACGGTCGCCAAGTACGGTGATCTGCTGGGTACCGGCACCTCGTTGCTCTTTCTCAAGTTCGGTCGCGATGACGAAATGCAGGCCGATGCGCTGGGCTTTCGCTATTCGCTCAACATCGGGTACGACGTGCGCGAATCGCCGAAGGTGTTTGCGACGCTCGGCCGACTCGCCGATGCAGCGGGAGCACGTATTCCGGAGTGGCAGAGCACGCACCCCGATCCGGGCAATCGCGTACAGAAGGCGGAAGAACGCCTGAAGACCGTGACGCCGGCGCAGTTGTCGTCCACGAAGGTCAATCGCGACAATTTCCTCAAAGTTGTCGACGGCATGGTGTTCGGCGAAGATCCGCGACAGGGGTACTTCAAAGGCACGCGCTTCCTGCATCCGGAACTGCGCTTCGAATTGACGTTCCCGACGGGATGGAAGACGGCGAATCAGCCCGACGCGGTGCTGGCGCAGAACGCCGAAGGCACGGCGCAGATGCAACTCGCGCCAGGCAAGGGCACGCCGGCACAAGCCATCGCGTCGTTCGTTGGGCAACAGGGCATCACGGTGCGCACGCAGTCGAGCGCGAGCATCAACGGTCTCACTGCTGCGAGCGCCGAGTTTGACGCGACGACGCAATCGGGCACGTTGCGCGGTACGGTCACCGCGGTGCAGTTGCAGAACGCAACCTACGTGCTGCTGGGAATCACCGCGCCGGCCAACGCGGCACAGCTTGTGCCAACGATGGATGCGGCCATTCGCACCTTCCGTTCGCTCACCGATGCGTCGCTGATCAATGTCTCGCCGGCGAAGGTGCAGCTCGTGACGCTTTCTGAGGCGATGACCGGTCAAACGTTCACGCAGCGCTATCCGAGCAGCATCGACGCCTCGCAGGTCTACATCATCAATGGCATTGAAGCGAACACGTCGTTGCCGCGTGGTGCGGTAGTCAAGCGCGTCGTTGGCGGCCTGCCGAAGTAACCTGCATCGCTGAGCTCATGCGCAATCTCTTGGCGGTGTTGTTAGGCGCGATGGTCGCCTTTAGCGTGGTGGCGATGGGCGATGCGGCCGCGGGGCGACTCTTTACGCTGCCGCCGATTGCAGCGGGCACGGATCCGGTCGTCGCGAAGTCGATGATGGAAGCCGCCATCGCGCAGGCGCCGCTCTCGGCGATACTGGTGATGGTGGCGGGCTACTTTGTGGCGGCGTTCGCCGGCGGGTTCATCGCGCGCAAGGTTGGTGGTGGTGCACTCACCCAATCGATCATTGTCGGACTTCTGGTACTTGCCGCCGTCATCCTGAACTTCTCCGCCCTGCGGCATCCCACCGTGATGGTCGCACTCGGCGTGTTGATGCCGCTGCCGGGCGCCTGGGCGGGCGGCGCGGTGGCGCAGCGGGCACCGTAAACCAATTACGACGAATGCGCGCGCACGGGTCGCGCGGTTGAGCTCCAGGCGAAAGATTGTGGCATGACCGATTCGTCTCCGTCTCTCGGCGACGCGCCCGATCGCTCGGCGCGTATTCTGGCCGACCTGCAGGATGCGGTAGGCCGTATGCATGTGGTGTCGCGTCAACCGCGCGTGGTCGTGGCTACAGGTACGCGTCGCGAGGGAGCGCGGGCAATGGCGTGGCAGGTGTTGTTCGAGCGCAGCTTCGGTGGCGATCTGCCCGCGCTCCGCTATCGCGGTGTGCGAGCGGGCGCGCTAGCCGAAGTGCTGACGAGCGGATTCGATTCGGAACCGTCGCTCGATCCGGCGTGGTCTCATACGCGATTGGGCGAGGCGATGTCGCACGGACCGGTGATTGAAGCATTTCGCGCCGATCGACTGCCCGATGATGTCGCGAACGCGCTCGTCGGTGTGCTCGTGTTTGAAGAAGACGGACTGCAACTGGCGGGCGTGCGCGCGCTCGTCAGCGAATTTGGCTTACGCTGACCGCATCGACCGACCATGTCGCTGCGTGATCTGTACGACCTGCGATTGCGCGGCACCCCGGAACGGGACGCGCTGGAAGTTGAGGACGCGGCCGGCGCCACGGTGCGCTACACCTTTGGCGATCTGGAAGACCGCAGCAATCGATGGGCGCAGGCGCTGATGTGGCGCGGTGTCGCGCGGGGTGATCGCGTGGCCGTGTTGCTGACCAATCGCATTGAGTTCATTGACTGCTGGCTCGCGTGCGTGAAGCTCGGCGTGATTGTCGTGCCGATCAATGTGCTGTATCAAGCGCGCGAGATTGCGCACATCGTCACCGACGCGGAACCGGCCGCGGTGATCACCACCCACGATCGGGCCGGCGACATCCCGCCCGGCGTACCGGTGTGGCCGGTTGACGATCTTGCGCACGATGCGTCGGCGTTGATCAGCCTGAGCACGCGTCCACCATCGATCGAAGCCATTCGATGCGCGGCCGATACGCCGGCCGCGCTGGTGTACACGTCGGGCACGACCGGCGCCTCGAAGGGCGCGATTCTTACACATGGTAACTTTGTCGCGAACGTGTTGGCGCTCGTGGCCAGTTGGGAGATGCGCGAAACCGATCGACTGCTTTGCACGCTGCCGTTGTTTCATGTGCACGGTCTCGGCAACGCCATTCACGCCTGGCTCGCGACCGGGTGCCATCTGAAGCTGACGGCGCGCTTTGAGGCGTCGCGCGCGGCCGAGTGGTTTCAATCGTATGCGCCGACGGTGTTCTTCGGTGTGCCCACGATGTACGTGCGTTTGCTGGATGTGGATGCCACTGTCGCCCGCGAGATTGGTGCGCGTGCCAGGCTGTTCGTGTCGGGTTCGGCGCCGCTGCCAGCGCACATCCTCGAGGCATTTCGTGAGCGATATGGTCATGTCATTCTCGAACGCTATGGGATGACCGAAACGCTGATGAACGTGAGCAATCCGTACGTGGGTGAACGGCGCGCCGGCACCGTCGGGCTCCCGTTACCGATGACCAGCGTGCGCATTGTAAACGATGCGGGTCACGACGTGCCCGACGGCACGAGTGGCGAACTCTGGGTGCGCGGACCGCACGTATGCGCGGGGTATTGGCGGCGCGAAGAAGCGACGGCCGCCGCGTTTCAGGATGGCTGGTTTCGCACTGGCGATATCGGGGTGCGCGCCGTCGATGGCTACATCACGCTGGAAGGACGGCGCAGCGATCTGATCATCTCCGGCGGATTCAACATCTATCCGCGCGAGATTGAAGAATGGCTCACCGAACAGACCGGTGTGCACGAAGCGGCCGTGGTGGGTGTTCCCGATGCCGCGCGCGGTGAAGTGCCGGTCGCATACGTGGTGTGCGACGCCGCCGTCGACACGCACGCGCTGGCCACGTCGTTGCGCGCGGAGTTTGCGTCGTTCAAGCAGCCGCGCGCGTTTGTGCGCGTCGAGGCGCTGCCGCGCACGGCGCTTGGCAAAGTTCAGAAGCACCTTCTGCCCAAACCCAACGCATGAATCCCGCCACGCTGTCGCTGGTTGCGCTGCTGTTGGTGATTGGCGCGAGCCTGACCTCACGCATCAACGTTGGCGTGCTCGCCATTGCGATGGCGTGGCCGATAGCGATTTTCGCCGCCGATTGGAAGGTCGATGCGGTGATGGCCACGTTTCCGAGTACGCTCTTTCTCACGCTGCTCGGTGTCACGGTGCTCTTTGGCGTGGCGCAGGCCAACGGCACGATGGCGGCGCTCACCCACGCGCTGGTGCGCCTGATGCATGGTAAGGCAGCGGTATTGCCGTTGTTGTTCTTCTTGTTGGCGTGCGCCGTGTCGACCGCGGGCCCGGGCGCCATCGCGACGACCGCGCTGCTCGCGCCGATCGCGATGGGCATCGCGATGCGCGCGGGCGTACCGGTGTTTCTCACGGCGCTCATGATTGGCAATGGCGCCAACGCCGGCAATCTGTCGCCGATCAGTGCCGTGGGCATCATCGTGCACACGCTGATGATCAAGGCAGGACTCGATGGGTACACGCTGAACGTGTGGGCCGCGAATTTTGCGGCGCACGCACTGGCTGCGGTGGCGGCGTGGTTTCTCTTTGGCGGTCCGGCGCTGCTCAAAGGATCGACGCGAGTGGACATCGACGATCACACGCCATTGACGGCGGTGCACGGACGGACGCTGGCCGTGCTGGTGTTGTGGATTGCGAGCGTCGTGGTGTTCAAGGTGAATCCCGGACTGTCGGCGTTTGCCGCGGCCTCACTCTTGATCCTCGGCGGTCAGGCCGACGATGCGAAGTCACTGGCGGTCGTGCCGTGGTCGGTCATCACGATGGTGTGTGGCGTGAGCGTGCTGATTGGCGTGCTCGAAAAAACCGGTGGCATGGATCTCTTCACGACCATGCTGTCGCGAGTGGCAACACCGGGCACCGTGAACGGGGCGATTGCCGGGATCACCGGATTGATCAGCACCTATAGCTCCACGTCGGGGGTGGTGTATCCCGCGTTTCTGCCCGCGGTACCGGGCTTAGTGCAGAAACTTGGCGGCGGCAACCCGTTGCAGGTGGCGCTCAGTATCAACGTGGGAGCGGCAGTCGTGGACGTGTCGCCGCTCTCGACGATTGGTGCGTTGTGTATCGCGGCATTACCGGCGGCGTACGACGCCAAGCAACTGTTCCGTCAGTTGCTCATCTGGGGATTCTCGATGACGCTGGCGGGTGCGGTATTCTGCCAACTGTTCATCGGCTTGTTTGCGCGGTGAGCGCGTTCGCGCGCTACTTATCGTCGTCCTTATCGTCGCTAATGAGTACCGCGCTTAACACGGTACTGAGCAGACTCACGCAGATAGCGCCCAGCAGGGCTGGCAGAAACCCGCGGACCGTGAAGCCGATGTCGAGCGCGGCGGCGATCCGGGCGGTGAGCAACAGCATGGCCGCGTTGATCACCAGCGTAAAGAGCCCGAGGGTGAGAATGCGGATGGGCAGCGAAAAGAATCGCAGCACCGGCCGGATGAACGTGTTGACGACGCCGAACACGAGGGCGAGGCCAATCAGGCCGGGCCAGCTTCCCGTGTACGAGATGCCGTCGATGAATCGCGCGGCGCACCAGAGCGCGGCGGCGTTGATGACGAGACGCAGAAGTATCGACATACTGCAACATGCGCGCTGATCGGCTGCCGCGCGAGCTGCGCACGTACCGGGCTTGGGCGCTGGCGCATCAACTCGCCTTGGGCGTGCGGGACGAGGCGTTCCCCTCTCTGGTGCAGCGCATTATGCGGCGCGCCGTACACGCCTACAGTGCCGCGCGCGTCATGACGGACGGCGCCGTCGCGTTTGCCAAGTTGCTCGAGGCCATCGGCGCTGCACGCGAAGAAGTGTTGTTGGAGATGTACATCTTGCGCGACGATCGTGTCGGTGCCGAAGTTCGCACGGCGCTGGCGGCGGCCGTCGCGCGCGGCGTGCGAGTGAACGTGCTGGCCGATGCCGTTGGCTCACTCGAAACACGCGACGCGTTCTGGGAGGCATTGGAGGCCGACGGCGTTACGCTGCGACTCTTTCACCGGTTTCGCTTCTGGCCGTTCAGCGTGTTGCGGCGTGATCACCGGAAAATTGTTGTCATCGACCGCACGACCGCGTTTACCGGCGGGATGAATATCGGCGAGGAGTATGGTTCGTCGATTCGTCGCAAGCCGGATGTGGCGCACGCGGACTGGCGTGCAGCGTGGCGCGACACGTTGATGTGCATCGACGGCGCCACTGCTCGCGAGCTGGCGGCAGTGTTCGCGGAAGGGTGGGATCGTGCCGGCGGGCCGCCATTGCCTGGACTTGAATACATCTCGTGGACTGAGCGAGACTTTGACGCGGCGCCGCCGAGCGATGCCACGACCTTGTCGCTGAAGGCCCCATCGAGCGCACGGCGATTGCGCCAGAAGGTGGAGCGTGCCGTGGAGCGTGCCGTAGTGCGGCGCATGGGCGCTCGGCGCGATCGCACGCGAGGACGTCGCGTGAAGCGTGAGTCGGGTGACGCACTCGCCGAGGGAGTGCCGGGGGCAGTCGTGTTGGATTCGCGACCAGGGCGCGGCCAACGGGAGTTGCTCGCGGTGTTGGCGTGTCTCGTGGGCGGCGCGCGCGAACGCCTGTGGATTACCACGCCATACTTCGCGCCACCGACACGCGCGTTGCACCTTTTGCGCGCGGCGGCTCGACGCGGCGTTGATGTGCGTTTGCTGGTGCCAGGGAAGTACACCGACAACGCGGTCGTGCAGCACGCAGCGCATGGCGCGTATCAGACGTTGTTGAACGCCGGTGTGCGCGTCTTCGAGTACGAGCGCGCCATGCTACACTCGAAGACGGTGGTGGTGGACGGGTACGCGAGCGTGATTGGCTCCACGAATCTCGATTTCCGCTCGTTCTGGTTGAACGCCGAATGCAATGCGTTGTTGTTCGACGATCAGGCGGCGGCCGCCCTGGAGGGCGCGTTTCTGGACGACTGCGCACGGAGCGTTGAAATCACGACGCGGCTCTGGTCGACGCGTTCACCGGGCCACGCGGTGACCGATTGGATTGCGCGCCAGCTGCGGTGGGCGCTTTAAGCATTGAGGGGTGCGACCGAGCGGTGCGATTTCTACCCCAATTCGTCCGGTTTTCCCCGACAGGGGCAAGCGGAGTCCCCGATAGAGGTATGCTGGCGGAGCGGCGACCATAGTTAAGGAGGCAGTTCATCACCCGTGGACCGCATGAGGTCGTGGCGTGGTGTCTGATGGTCCGTGTCGGTACCGGAGGTTGCTCAACGATGACCGTTCTCAAGTTCGACCCCATGAACCGCGTGACAGACACATCTTCGGACCGTCCGGGTCCGGTGCTCGTTGCCTGCGACGGTGCTCCTGCTTCGCAGGAAGCGTTGTTCGGCGCTGCGAGGCTAGTCGGGCGCACCGTCGGCGGTGCGATCGAGGTGTTGGGGGTTTGTGAGCCGACGCCAGCGGTGTCGGCGGGGATCGACGTAGTGCCGGCCCCGGTGCAGCTCGATGAACTCCGCCGCGAAGCGATGCTCGATGACATTCACCGCACGATTTCAATTTCCGCCGCCGGCGACCCTGCTTGGAGTTCGGAAGTGAAGATCGGTTCGCCGGCGCGCACGCTGGCCGACGAAGCGCGCAAACGTCACGCGTCGATGCTGGTGATGGGACTGGGTCGGCACAATCCGCTTGACCGGTTGTTCGGTACAGAAACGACGTTGGCGACACTGCGTGAATCCTCGGTGCCCGTGCTCGCGGTGGGCACCGACTTTCCCAATGCACCAGCGTTCGCCGTAGTGGGAATGGATTTCAGCGCGGCGAGCATGCAAGCGGCGCGGTTCGCCATGCAGTTGGTCGGCCCCGCTGGGCGCATTGCGCTCGTGCACGTGCGGCCGCGCTTCGAACATCCATCGGCCGACTGGCAGGCGTGGGATGCGGACTACGGCCGCACGTTGCCACCGCTCTTCGAGCAGGTTCGTGAGCAACTCGCGGTACCGGAGACGATGCAGCTCGAGACCGTGACGGTGCGCGGCGATCCGGCGCCAGCCATTCTGGCGTTCGCGCAGCAGAACAACGCCGACCTGATCGCGTTGGGTACGCAGCGACATGGACTGATCGAGCGACTGGTGGTCGGGTCGGTCGCATCGCGGGTGATGCGCACGTCGCGCTGCGCGGTGCTGGCGGTTCCGGCTGCGGCGGTAACCGCCATCTCGCCGATGGAGAAAGGACACGCCGCTTAGGGCGAACGAGCCGCGGCTGCGACGGGCCTTCGCGCAATGTGCGCGAAGGCCCGTTGTTTTTGTGGCCGCGTGAAGCGCTGCCTGATGGGCTGCGTCATCGCCGAGGTGATAACTACGTCGCGCGGCGGATGCTGGCGGCGTGACAATTAGTGATCATATTCTCCGCAGGTTGTCATTGCCGCGTCGTCGATGATGTTCACCCCAAATCAATGCTCGCTATGTCATTCTCTTCGCTCGTACGCCATTCGAGTACCGTTGCACTCCTGTCGCTTGCCGGATGCTTGCCCTACACGATGGGCAGTACCGCGGCGACCGTTGAGCCGCATCGAGTGTCGAGAACACTCATGATGCGACGAACCGAGCGGGCACTCTCGCTCAAGAACGACCTCGACCTCCTCGATATCGACGCGGAATTTCGAACGGGAATTGACGAGCGTTCCGATGCGGGGATTCGCATCACGAGCATCAGCGGGCTCACCTTCTCCTACAAGCGTCGCTTGCTTGGTGAACGCGGAGCGGCAGGGCTGGCCGCACAAGGTGAACTTGGCCTCCTCGGCATGGGCGAGGCCGGGTTGGCTGGAGTGTCGGCCGTGGCATCGGCTCGCGAGTCGGATTTCTTCACTCCGTACGGTGGAGTGCGCGTACTGGCGACAGCGCCCTTCAAATCCACAACGCAGTCGCGGCCGCCCGCCTACGGCATCTTCCTCGGCGCGCGCGTTGGCTCCGAGTTCGTTGGAATCAGTCCCGAGTTCGCGTTCTTTCACGATCGCATGCGCCGCGATTCGGCGACGACCTTCGGTCCGATTCCCACCACCGGGAACGGATGGTTGTTTGTGCCGTCGGTGACGCTGCACGCCTACGGGCTATTCGATGGGTTCCGCAATCCCCGTCGCCTGCTCAAGCGACTCAGAACACTTTCACGTTGATGTACTTCTTGGGATTCTTGCGCACATCCGCCACCAGCGCGCGCAGCTCGACCACCAGCGAATCGCTGTTGCGATAGAGATGCGCGTCATTGACCATTAGCCCGAGTGATCCTTGCCCGTTGTTCACTTTGGTCAGCACGCTGTCTGCGCGCGCGACAGTAATAGCGAGACGCGACTCCGTTTTGGTGATGCTCTCGGCCATTTCCCGCAGACGCGTGGTGGCCGTGACCAGCTCACGCGCTGCGTTTTGTGAATTGGTGACGATGGTTTGCAACTCGCCGCGACTGGTAGCTGAATCGACGCGATGCGAGAAGTTGTTGAGATTCTCCGCCGCCGCGTTGACGCTCTTGAGCCCAATCGCGACATCGGCGCTCAGCTTGTTGAGGTTTCTCGACTGCGCATTGACGGTTGCGGCGAGTTCGGCGGAGAGCTTGGCGAAGTTGCGAATGGATTCGCGCAATTCCTTGGCGGCCTGATCGTCGAAGGCGGTTTGCACGCGATCAGAAACTTTCGCTACATCGCCGGCAATCCGACCGGCAACCGACGTGAGTTGGGCGATATCGGGGAGCACCGCGCCGGCCAACGTATCGCCGCGGGTGTGCGCTTCGGTCAGCAGCGCACGCAAATCCCGATCGGGCGGCACGCCGGTGGCGTCGGTGACCGTTGCTTGCCACTCGCCAAAGAGACTTGACGCGACCAACAACACGACCGGATCGGCCGGCAGATCGATCTTCTTGTCGATGGCGAGCGTGAGTACGACCCAACCGCGTTCGCCCAGCGCGATGGACTTGACCTGTCCGGCGCGCACGCCGCGAATGACCACCGGATTGCCGAGCGCGACGCCCCCTACATCACGCGTGCGCACGACCAGATCGCTGGTGCGACCACCGAGGTCGGCCTGCTTGATCCACAGCACGACGGCGACGATCACGACGGTGACAATCAACACCGTTGAGCCGACCAGAAAGTCGTTGCGGCGGTTGTTGGTGTTCATGGAGAGAGATTCCAGGGGGCGAACAAGGGAATCGTGTTCAGCGCAGGGTTTTGCCGGTCAACCACACCAGCGCCCAGAACGCATCGAGCACGAGAATCATGACCGCACTGATGACGACGGCGCGCGTGGCACTACGCCCAACACCCTGCGCACCGCCTTCGGTGGTCAGTCCGGCGCGACAACCGATCAGTGCAACAGCGGCGCCAAAGCTGGCTGACTTGACCAGACCGTAGCGCACGTCGAAATCGGTGAAGAACACCCGCACGCCTTTGAGAAACTGTGGCGTGGTGATATCGAGCAGTGAGAGCGACGCGATCCAACCTGACGTGATGCCCACCAGCATGGCGACACCGACGACGATCGGAAACATGAGGGCCGATGACCAGACGCGCGGCACGACCAGATAGCTCATCGGGTCGAACGAGAGCGTTTCGAGCGCATCAATCTGCTCCGTGACGCGCATGGTGCCGAGTTCGGCGGCGATGTTGGCACCAACGCGTCCGGCCAGCGCGAGACCCGTCAGCACGGGTGCCAGTTCGAGCGTGACCGTTTTTTGAACCAGCGTGCCGACAAAGTACGGCGGTACGAGATCGCCCACCGAGTAGCTCGCGAGCAGCGCGAGCACGATGCCGGTGAAGAGCGCAATGAAGATGCCGATGGGTAGCGACTCAACGCCGAGAATGCGCGCGTGGACACTGAACTCAGGGCGCCAGACGCTGAACTCACGGGTGGCGCGCAGGACGTCAATGACAAAGCGCGCGCCACTGCCGACCGACGACACACTCGAGCGCGTGACGCGTCCGAGTGTTTCGATGAGATCGTAGGGCGTGCGCCGTGTCATACAGCGCTACCAGCGCCAGGCGAGCGCGGTGACACCGCTGACGCCGAGCAGTCCGAGCGCCACGGCAATACGCAGACGGAACGCGGGAGCCCCAAGCGCGAGTGCGACACCGAGTTTGAGGACCGTGTTGGCGAGCACGCCGATGCCGATCGCGATCGATGCGATATGCACTTGCGCGGCGTCGGCGGCGAGTCGCGTCATTGAGAGAGTGAGGGCGTCCATGTCGGTGAGTCCGAGCACGGCAGCCGACGCGAGTACGCCGGTGCTGCCAATGCGCGCTTGGGTCCACGCGACGATGAAGAGTACCACCTGGAAGGCCACCGCCATCTGCAGCGACGTCGTTAAGGCGAGCGGATTTTGCGGCATGCCATTGGCCGTCGGCGTCGCGATCGGGTGCTCGGGGGCAGTGAGTGGACGCGTATTCGATTCGCGCCAGAGCGCGACACTCAGCACACCGACACCGACGACAAACGCCGGCAGCAGCAGCGGCAGCAATTCCGTCAACAGTGCGGGCTGCAAAACCGTGGCGATCACCAGCAATCGCGGTTGCAGCACGGTGCACGCGGCCACTACGCCCAAGGCGAGCGGCGCCGCGAACGCGGGCTCGACGCGACTGCGGCGACTAAAGGTGAAGGTCACCGCGGTTGAAGAAATGAGTCCGCCCAAAAGGCCCGTTACGCCCAGACCTCGTGTTTCCCCAATCAGCTTGCGTGCGATGTAGCCGGCGAAATTGAGGCCACTGAAGATGAGGACGACGGTCCAGAGTTGGCGCGGCTGGAAAGCGTCGAAGGGACCGAAGGCGCGATCGGGGAGCATGGGAAGCACCACGAGCGCCATGACTGCGAACTGCAGCGTGGCCCGCAGTTCGGCAGCATCGATGCGTTGCAGGGTGTGTTGCAGGCGAGACTTCTCGGCCAGCAGCACAACCACCAGTGCCGCCGCCCCGCTGGCGATGGACCGATGCCCGAGCCCGGCGGCGGTCCCCATGGCCACAACCAGGAGTGCGGCGACTTCGGTGGTGCCGTCGGCGGTTGTGCCGGGTCGTCGCATGGCGGTCAAATACGCGACCGATACGAACAGTAAAGCGCCAGCAATAATACATATAGCGAGCATTTGCTGACTGATCTGACTAAACCAGCCAGCGAAGCCACCGAGTGCCCCGAGTAGTGTAAACGTGCGAATGCCGGCAAAACGGGCGTCGGGGCCGGTGGCGTGTCCCGACCACTCGCGCTCGACACCAACGGCGAGTCCGACTAGGGCAGCTACGAGCAGATTGGCGATCGGCGAGTCTGGCGGCATACCAAGAAGCTACGTCTCGCGCGGCGCGGCGCAGGTGGGAAAACACCGAACGGCAAGCGAGGTAAAACCGTTCGCGCCCACTCAATTGACAGCGCG
Source organism: uncultured Gemmatimonadaceae bacterium (assembly GCA_966096095.1). GTDB lineage: Bacteria > Gemmatimonadota > Gemmatimonadetes > Gemmatimonadales > Gemmatimonadaceae > Gemmatimonas. The sequence goes on from CBHTUR010000019.1 coordinate 28,150, forward strand.
CCTTGGATTGCTATCCTTCAATCCGGATATGCGGATAGACTCCTGACGTGACCCAGCCTCGACTTTCGATTCACGAGCGTTTGGCCGAACTGGCCGACGCGACGCGTTGCCGACTGCTCTTGGCGGTCGAGCGGCAGGAGCTCACCGTGGGCGAACTGTGCTCCGCGTTGCAGCTCCCGCAGAGCACCGTGAGTCGACATCTCAAAATTCTGGCCGATGAATCGTGGGTGACATCCCGCGCGGATGGCGCGAGTCGATGGTATCGACTGTCGCCGTCGCTCGATGCGGAGGCGTCCGCGCTTTGGCAGCTCGTGCGTGCGCCGTTGATGGAAACGCCAAGCACCGCACAGGATCTCGCACGCATCGATTCGGTGCTGTCGGCGCGCCGTCAGCGCAGTGAAGCGTTCTTCGCAACGGCGAGCGAAGAGTGGGATGCGTTGCGCGCGAATCTCTTTGGCGGTCGCGCCGACTTGCTGGCGGCGCTGGCGTTGCTCGAGCCCACGTGGACCGTGGGTGACCTGGGATGCGGCACGGGTGCGCTATCGGCGGCGATTGCGCCGCATGTGACCCATGTCCACGCGGTTGATGCGTCGAGCGCGATGGTGTCGGCTGCGCACGCGCGGCTGGACCGGCTGTCAAACGTGACGGTGCATGCGGGTACGCTGGAAGCGTTGCCGCTGGCGGATGCGTCACTCGATGTAGCCATTCTGATGCTGGTGATGCATCACGTGGCCGATCCACCGCGCGCGTTGCGCGAAGTGCGGCGCGTGCTGCGTCCCGGCGGTCGAGTGCTGATTGCCGATATGCGCGCGCATCTTCGCGCGGAATATCAGCAGCAGATGGGGCACGTGTGGTTGGGTTTCGATGCACCTACCTTGGATCAGTGGTTGTTGGATGCGGGATTCACCGGATTGCGATACACGCCGTTGCCGGTGGATGCCGATGCTGAAGGACCTGCGTTGTTTACTGCGATTGCGCGTACGACCTCCCGTTTCACTCCCTGAGGATATTCCTAGATGGCTACTGCAGTCATGACTGAGCATGGCGTGTCGCCCTTGTCGGCGCTCGACCGTCCCGCGTTTGCCGTTCGCGATGTGTCGTTGGCCGATTGGGGCCGGAAGGAAATCCGGTTGGCCGAGCAGGAGATGCCGGGATTGATGGCGCTGCGCGCGGAATACGCGGGTCAGCATCCGCTCAAGGGCGCGAAGATCATGGGCTCGTTGCACATGACGGTGCAGACGGCCGTGCTCATCGAAACGCTCGTCGCACTCGGCGCGGATGTGCGGTGGGTGTCGTGCAACATCTTCTCGACGCAGGATCACGCCGCGGCGGCCGTGGCTGTTGGTCCGAACGGCACGGTCGACGCGCCAAAGGGCACGCCGGTGTTTGCGTGGAAGGGTGAGACGCTCGAGGAGTACTGGTGGTGCACGGAGCAGGCGTTGATGTGGCCCGACGGCACGGGCCCGAACATGCTGCTCGACGACGGTGGCGACGCCACGCTGCTGGTGCACAAGGGCGCGGAGTACGAGAAGGCGGGCACGATTCCAGCGTTCGATGCGGACAACGAGCCGGAAGAGTGGGGCATCATTCTCGACCTGCTGCGCGCGGAAGCCAAAAAGAACCCGGGCCGCTGGACGCAGGTGATTGCGAAGATTCGCGGTGTGTCGGAAGAAACGACCACGGGCGTGCATCGCTTGTACGAAATGGAGCGCGCGGGCACGCTCGCGTTCCCGGCGATCAACGTGAATGACGCGGTGACGAAGTCGAAGTTCGACAACCTCTATGGTTGCCGTCACTCGGTGGTCGACGGACTCAATCGCGCGACGGACGTGATGCTCGCCGGCAAGATCGTCGTCGTGCTCGGCTACGGCGACGTGGGCAAGGGGTGCGCGCAGGCGTTGAAGGGTCAGGGCGCGCGAGTGGTCGTGACGGAAATCGATCCGATCTGCGCGCTGCAGGCCGCGTTGGAAGGATTCCAGGTGACGACGCTCGAAGACATCGTCGAGCAGGCCGACATCTTCGTGTCGGCGACGGGCAACAAGAACGTCATCACGGTGCAGCACATGAGCCGCATGAAGGACAAGGCGATTGTGTCGAACATTGGCCACTTCGATAACGAAATCGATATGGCTGGTCTCAAGAAGGTCGAAGGCATGAAGCGCATCAACATCAAGCCGCAGTACGATGAGTTCGTGTTGCCGAATGGCCGCTCAATTCTCGTGTTGGCGGAAGGCCGCCTGATGAACCTCGGTTGCGCGACGGGTCACCCGAGCTTCGTGATGAGTGCGAGCTTTACGAATCAGGTGTTGGCGCAGCTCGAGTTGCATGCGAACGCGGAGAAGTACGGGAAGAAGGTGTTCACGTTGCCGAAGCATTTGGATGAGAAGGTGGCGCGGCTGCATTTGCCGAAGCTCGGTGTGAAGCTGACCGAGCTGACGACGGAGCAGGCGGCGTACATTGGGGTGGACAAGATGGGGCCGTTTAAGGCGGAGCATTATCGCTACTAACTGCGGGACTGCAGTACTTGGTACTTGGTACGCGGTACTTGGTACTGGTATGAACTTCTAGTACTGGTGCTGGTACTGGTACGGGTACGGGAAGATCGGGGTGCCGCGTGGGAGGATCCGCGCGGTGCCCCGGTGTACGGTGTAGCGTACGTACGGAAAAAGTGGACTGCGGGTGAATGCCGACGCGGCGAGGAGCGATGATTGTGTGGACTCGAAGGTTTGCTGCGACGGGATTTTGGCTAGTGGTTTTGTCCGGTGAATTGAAGGCACAGGCGCCATGCCCGACGGCCGCGGGGGAGCCGTATTTGCGGTGTCAGGTGGATCGGCCCACGGCGTTGCGGTCGCTCAGTGGCCTCCCGACTCTTCCTGCTACACAATCGGGCAAGGGATTCCCTCAACTGTTGAGGGCGGCTTTTGTGATTGATACGACGGGACGCGCCGAGATCGCGTCGCTCGTTGTCGACAGTGTGGCACAAAACGAATTCGTCATCGCCATTCGGAACTCGCTCGCGCGACTTCGCTTTGTTCCCGCGCGTCATCGTGGTACGGCCGTGAGACAAGTGTTCAACGCCGCGTTCGAGTTCTACGACGATGTAGCACTTACGCCGCCGATACAGCTCGATTCAGCACGGCGAGTGCGGGTACTTCCCAACGGGACCACGCTGATTGGGATCGCTCGAGAGCTGCGCGACTCGGCGAGCGCGCGGTCGATTTCTGGAGACGATATCGTGCTGGCCGCGCGCCAGGTGCTTCGCCGTATCGCTTCGAGCGAACGAGGGACGTCGACGCTCGCCGTGTGCTTGGACTTCGCGACCGTCGACGCTTCGTTCGTCGATCGACGCCTTGCGGAGCGCATTTCGAGTCGAGAGGTGCACGTTGCGTTAAGCCACGAATGCCCGGATCTGGACGAAAGTCGCTGGCCGAAAGCGCCGGCAAGGAGCGATGACAAGCCGCGTCAATTCGTGTCCATCTCGCGCGTGGAACCGTGGAACGCGCATCAAATCTACTTTTCGCTCGCGTCGACGATCGAACACCGTGCTCGATCGTCGACTGCGTTATACGTTTGCTCCGCAATGCGCGAATCGGCGAGCGGCAATAAGGCCGACTGGAAAGCGTCGTGCGGCGCGAACCATCGGATCGAGCGACTTCCAATGTCGGTCGTACCGTAACGACGTGCGCGCGACGACCACAGTTCCATCGTGCCGACGGCGGGTGCCATCTGGATGCGCCCGGCAGAAAGTTGGCTTTGGCGCTAGCTCTTCTGCGGCTCGATTTGCGCGACGAAGTGTTTGGACGAGCAGCTCTCGCAGATGCCGTGGGTGACGCTGACCTGGTGGGTGGCGAGATACGCTTCGATGCGCTTCCAGTAGCCGTCGTCGTCGCGGACGTTGCCGCACCAGGCGCAGAGCGGCAACATGGAGGCCAGCTGACGCACATTGTCGGCGGCGACGCTGAGTTCGCGGTGACTGAGTTCAAGAAACGCGACGAGCACGCTGACGAACAGCGCCACCATGAACAGGCTGACTTCGAGGTCGCCGATGAGTTGCAACACCGCGCCGGCGGCGGAGTCCTGCTGCGACGCGAAGAGCGTGGCGAGGGTCAGTCGCAGCAAATGAAACAGGCCGTGCGATACGAGAACGAAGGCCGGCAGCTGCATGGCGGTGCGCTGATCTCCAATCGGTCGCGACAGCACCCACGCGGCGCGGAATGACAGGCTGCCCCACACGATTGCGTTACCCACCGATCGCCAGCTGCTGAATTGCGGGAACAGCACGAAGCCGAGCAGAAACAGCGCGTGAAGGGCGAGCACGGCGCCACCCGCGCGTCGTTCCGTTGGTTGCCCGGTACTGCGCTGACTGGCGAAAATGAGCATGAGCTGCCCCGCCGTGACCATGAGCGTGGGGAGCATGCGCGTGACGGTGTCCGGATACGCGGAGCGTAGCACGAAGCCCAAGTCGGCGGCCGACAGTGTCCAAGCGGCCACGATCCAATAGCGCAGTGCGCCCCCCCGTGCTTCCAGGCGCCAATACCGGCTCATGACCCCGGCGAGAATAACGCCGATGATCAGGTTGACCGAGTAGACGATAAAAGGATCGTTCATGCGGGGGAGATGGTAGAGACCGCTCGGATCGTGGAAGGTACCGCCGTGCGCATCAAAGCAGTACTCGGCAGGAACACGGCAGTTGGCTGGACCCCGCAGCGAATTGTTGTCTGAGCAAACAGGTGGGAGGCGGTCGCGGTACTCGCCGTGTGCCGACGTCCCGGCTAGCGTTCGCTTTCGGTACTGACTCGCCCTTATCCAGCGCTCATGTTGATTTTGCCCGCGCGCCTTCGTGCGATGCTGTTCGTGATAGTGCTTTCGACTGGTGCGTCACGCGCGTCAGCCCAGGTGAGTACGTCGTCACCGCCGGCGGCCGTGGCCGTACCATCGCGACGCGTCGCCCCCGGCGATTCGTCGCTCAAGTCGGCGCGACTGAAGAGCGACACGCTGACCTACACGCTGATGGCGTATCGCGACGGGAGCGAGGTAAACATCGGAACGATCACCGATGAACTCACGCGCGTTGGCGACGAGAAGCCGGCCTGGCGACGCGTACTGGCGGTGCATCGCGGTCAATCGATGCTGCTCGATTCGACCATGACCGATGCGATGACCATGGCGCCTCGTCAACATCGGTCGTTTCAGCCGACGCGGAAAATGCGCGTTGACATCGCTGGACAACGCGTGCGAGGAACCCTTGGGCCGCTGGACGGTCCCGGCGTCGCGATCGATACGACGTTGGCGACCCCGTTCTTCGACTCCGGCAATTGGGATCTGATCGTGCGCACGATGCCGCTGGTCAAAGGGTACGAGGCAGTGTTTCGCGTGTACGATCTGGATTCGGGGCTCAAGGACTACATCGTGCGCGTGATTGGCGCGACGACCATGGCCGGTGAACCCGCGCACGTCGTGCAGTTCCGGCTTGGCGCCGGCAGTGAGGCAACGGTGTGGATTGGCGCTGAGTCGCGACGGTTGTTGCAGGTCGAAACCATTCTCGGACCGACCACCGTGTTGCGACAGACGCTCCGTCCGACGGTGCCGTCGCCCTAGAAACGACCAGCGTCGCGACGCGCGCTAGCTGATGCCGTCCAGAACAAATCGGCAGCGCGCGTGGCCCTGTGCCATGCACTCCACTTCCTGCACGCTGGCATAGCGCGCGACGAGCGCGCGAATGAGTTTCTCAAAGGTGCCGGCGTAGAAGTCGCACATCGGCTGTTGCTCGTGCAGATCGCGACACATGGCGCACGATTCGAAGACGAGATCGGGCACGCGGCGCGTTTCACCTGGCAGCACGACGAAGGTGCCGCTACCGGCAAAGGTCCAGGCGTGCGCGCGCATGGCTCTGAGCAACAATGTCAGTCCGGTGTGCCGCGGCGCCGCGCGCATGGCCCATTGCGCGACGCGTGGAATGCGATGGGCGAGGAGATAGTCGCCCGTGCGATGCCCGGCATGCCGCAACAGATCGCTGGTGAGACGCGGACCGACATGATCGACGAGACCGTGTACGAGCGCGAGCGCCTCACGCTCATCAATCATGTCAACGGGCAGCGAGTCGAACGTGTAGCCGGTCGCATCGTGTAACCACGGTTCCGCGCGCTCGCGCCCCAGTCGGTCGCGCAGAACGTGCGCGACTTGAATAATCGCGTTGGGCCCGATGCGCGCGATGCGGTCGGGCGACTGCGGGAGCCTCGTTGGCGCCTCTAACGGCGCGTCAGACGGCGCGAGAGAAACGCTGGCCACGATCGGCCTCTCCGCGATACGCGTCGAGGGCGAAGCACAGGTTGCGCAGGAAGAAGCGTCCGAGCGGCGTGACGGCGAGGCGATCGGATTCAAACTGCACCAGACCGTCCGCGGCGAACGCCTCAAAGCGATCGACCAGTCGTTCGACATCGCCCACGAAGAGATCGAACGGCAGTTCGGCATTGCACATCAAGTGCGAGATCGCGCGTCCGCGCGCGATATCATCGCTCGTCATGATGTGCCGACGGGCGAGCGCGAGTTTGCCAACGTCGATGTCGCGCTGCCAACCGCCGAGCTCCGGCGCGTTCTGCATGAACCAACCACCGATTTCGGAGATCGCACTCACGCCGATTCCGAGCAGATGCTCACCGGAGCGCGTGGTGTAGCCCATGAAGTTGCGATGCAGGCGTCCGGCATCGGCTGCGAGGGAGAGTGGATCTTCCGGCTTGGCGAAGTGATCGAGACCGAGCCAGCGATAGCCTGCATCCTGAAAGCGATCCACCGCATCGCGGAAAAGCGAGAATCGATCGCGCGCGCTGGGTAACGCCGTTTCATCCATCCGTCGCTGATGCGGGCGCATCCAGGGCACATGCGCATATCCGAAGCACGCCACGCGATCGGGTGAGAGTTCGATCGTCTCGGCAATCGTGTTGTAGAACGTATCGGCGTTCTGAAACGGCAATCCGTAAATCAGGTCGACGTTGATTCCCGTGAAGCCGACGTCGCGAGCTGTGTGGACCACGTCGCGAATCAGAGACGTGGGTTGCACGCGTCCGATGGCATCCTGCACGGTGGGGTCGAGGTCTTGCACGCCGAAACTGATACGCGAAAACCCGAGTGCTCGCAGCTGCGCCAACTGCTCGCGCGTGACGAGGCGAGGATCGGCCTCGATCGAGCACTCGGTGCGCGCGTCGATCCGGAACGGGCCGTTGAGCATAGCCACGAGGCGATCGAGCTGCGCGGCATTCAGGAAGTTGGGTGTTCCTCCACCCCAGTGCATTTCGACCACGCGTGGCTGTGCGCCAATTGATTCGCCAACGATGGCGAGCTCACGCTCGAGTCGATTGAGATAGCGATCGACGATCTCGGCGCGCGTTGTGACGGTGGCATTGCAGCCGCAGTACAAACAGCGCGAAGCACAAAACGGCAGATGGACATACAACGCGAGCGGCGAATCGGTGTTGGCCAGTGTACCGAGATGGCCGCGCCACGCGTCTTCGTCGAACGCGCCCGTCCAATCGGGAACAGCGGGATAGCTCGTGTATCGCGGGCCGGCGACGTCGTACTTGGCGAGCAACGCCGGATCTACGCGCGGACGCGCGTTTGATGGAGCCGTGCAGAACAGCGCGTCGCCTGAGGGAGCGGTCGTGCGGGAAAACGGCAACGCGGACATGAACGAACTCCTTCGGAAGCGGATATCCATGCACCGCCGAGACGGCTCGGTGGTGCTCACGCTTCAGGGTCGGCATTTGCAAGGCCCAATGCCATCGGACCAAATCAGACATTCCTGTGGGGGAAGCCCCCACAGGGACGAAACGATACAATTGGTACCGCAAATAAGACCGCTGGTCCTAGTTGCCGAGTGCGGAATTCAGCTTGTCGGTGAGTGTGCGAACACGATTTTGTGCGGCCGTCACGGCGTTACCGTCCATTGCACCGTCGACGAGAATGTCGTTGAGCTTACTGAGTGCGGTCACGTAGTAGTCACGCCACGTCTCGAGAATGGTGCGCTCCGCGGCGGCCGTGCTGCCGGACTTGATGGCCGCTACCGAGAGCGTGTTCTGCGACTGCAACTCGCGTTCGGCGACGCTGGTGAGTTCGCTGAGCGCCGCCGTCGCGATGGTGGACGAACCAGTAGCGAGCAGGAGTCCCGCGCTCAACGCGCAGTTGCCGACATTGCCGAGGGTAGAGGCACTCACCATTTCGATGCGATCGCGATCGGTGTGATAGAACTGATCGGTAAAGTGCCAGAGCAGTACGGCGGGAATGTTGGCCGTGAGGAACGGTGTGTGATCGCTGCCGCCTTCGAAGGGATTGGCTTTCACGACCCAGCCCGTAGCGGCGGCCCGATCGAGGCAGCGCTGTCGCACGAAATCGTTGTACCAGTACGGCCGGATTTCATTCGCGGTCAGCGGTCGTCCACCCCACTCCGTGTGCTGGTCGTCGCCGCGCACCCAGACGGCGCTGGGGTCGGGCATTTTCTCGATGAGAAAAGTGCCGCCAGTGAGCGCGGTGTTTTCGCCAACCATGTCGAGCGACATACCCCACTTCACGCCGCGCCGACGCACGCTGTCTTCTTTGAGAAAACGATCGGTGCTGCGGATCTCGTCGCCCCAGAGAAAGGTGACGGTGCGCGCCGGATTGGTCTGACCCTTCTTGAACATGACCGCCGCGGTGCGTGCCATCTCGGCCAGCAGTCCGACGCCCGACGCGTTGTCGTTGGCGCCCGGTTCCTGCACGTGCGCGGAGTACACGAAACGTTCTTGCGGGCGCACGGCGCCGCGAATTTCCGCCACGACGGTGCGCTCGGGACGCGATTCGAATCGCGCCTTCACGACCGCATTCACTTGCACCACGCCAGCCGCAAGCGCGGCCTTCAGTGAGTCGCGCGCGGCCGACGACACGAAAATCACAAAGCCGCGATTGACCGTATCGCGCGTGATGCTGGTGAATTGAATGGCGGTGGGGTTCTTGGATTGCTGGTTATACGCTGGCAGCTTCTGCACCGCGAGCGCACCGCGCGCTCCCTTTTGCAGCGCCTTCGGTAAGGCGGCGCGATAGTTACCATCGATGAGAATGATGGCGCCGGTGAGATCTTGCTTGGCCAGATCCGCGTCGGTGCCCGCACCGACATCGATGAGCTTCGCGGTGACTCCGCCATCGGGTGTCGACCACGAGTTGATGGCGAGCATGTTGTGATTCGTTGCCCACGATTCGAGCGGCGCGCGGCGACCAACGATTGTGAGCGACGCATCATCGGGCGTCCAGGCGGGCGCGGTCATGGGACGCGACTCAACCCGAAAGGTCAGGCGATCGGTGGCTTTCGCGGTGGCTTCCGGTACATAGCCCGCCGCGCGCAGCAGCGCGGCGACCGTGTCGATCGACGCATCGAAGCCACGATTGCCGGGCAAGCGGAAGAACTGCTCGACGAAGGCGACGGTGCTACGCGCCTTGTCGCCTGAGAGTTCCTTGCCAATCGGTGCGCTGAGCGCACCGAACGCGGCCGGAATCGTGCGCGATGATTGCGTCGCAGCGGTCGCTTGCGCCACGAGCGAAGCGGGCGCACACAGGGCGATGGTGATGAGACTGCGGAAGAGCAGGCGAGCGCGCATGGACGTTCGTGCGAGAGGTTAACCGATGGGACGGGCGGTAGACTTGGGTATCAGCGCGCGTCCAATCGTGCCGCGATCACTGCCGAACCAGATCGCGCGCGTAGTCGGATCAAATATCATATGTCGCACCGTGTTGGGCTCAACGGGGCCGAGGTCGGTGCGAGAGAAGAAGGTGCTGGTTCGCGGATCGAAACCCACGAGCTTGTTTGGCTGCAGTCCTGTTTCGACAAACCAGATTCGATCATCGTCATCGACGGTCATGGCGTACGGCAACGATGCGCCGCCGCCGGGCATGGCCCATTCACGCACAACGCCGCTGGGTGGATCGAGTCGTCCGAGATAGCCGCGCGAGTAGTCCACGTACCAGATGGCACCGTCGCTGGTGAGTGCGATGCGACGGCCGCGTGCGCGCTCGTGCGGCAGCACATACTCCCGCACGCGCATCGAGATGGGGTCGATCGTGCCGAGTTTATTAGTGCCGAAGAGATTGAACCATGGTCGGCCAGCACGGTCGATGACGATGCCGTACGGTCGCGAGTTGGGGGTCGGCATCGTCATGAGCGTTACCTTGCCCGTGCTCTGCACCAGATGGCCCACCATGTTGCTGTTCTGGAGCGTGAACCAGAGGTTGCCCTGCTTATCGAACGCAATGGTGTGCGGGTCTTTCGCGTTCGGGTCGGGCATGGGGTAGCGCGTAATGGCGCCCGTGCGACCATCAATGCGGCCGATCATGCCGTTGCGATTGCCGGTGTACCACGCATTGCCTTGGCGATCGATGTTGACCGTGTGCGGGTTCGTCCCCGGGTCAATTTCGATGCGCGTGAACTTGCCGGTCGCGGGTTCGAGTCGCGCGACGTAATTCCCTTCCTGTCCAACAAACCACACGCGTCCACTCGGATCGACAGCCGGATCGCGCGGACGGGTTTTCTCCCACGGTACCGTCCACTCGTGTAAACGCACGGTATCCGCGCTCGGCGTTCGCGCTTGTGCGCCGACGGCGAACGTCAGTGGTGACCAGGTGATGAGCGCGAGCGCAGAAGCGCCACGCCACGTGTACGCCTTGAGCGAAATTGGCAGCGACATCATGACCTCCGGCGGCGGGACGCGGTATGTCGTGAGACAGCAACCAGACGTGCCGACGCGATCAGGTCACGGCGTGTCGTGCGCGCACGATGAGAAATCGCGTCCAGTTGGCAGGAATATCTTCGACGTTGCGCGCGATGATGTCGAGTCCGTAGCGAGCGGCGGCGGTATCGGCAGCCACGGCGGCGGCCGTCCGATCTCCACCGATGGCGACATCGCGTGCCGCGCCTGCTGTATCGGCGTGCGGCACCGGAATCAGCCATCCATGGCGCGCGAAGAAAATGCGGCACTGTGCGAGCGCGACCGGATGGCTCCGCACCTCGCGAATGGTGGCGAGCGTCGCGCCGGGTGGCGCGAGGAGGCAGAGATGAATCGGGACGCGAATCTCGCCGAGCGATTCGAGTTTCGAAGCAAGCGGTTGCATGGCGTCGAGTGCGACGTGCACCGGCCCTGCGATTGCGTTTTCGGTTGGAATTACCGCGAGCTCGGCACGACCATCGAAGAGCGACTGCAACGCGTCATGGAACGTGTCGCACGGGAGCGGCTGTGCGCCGAGTGGCCAGTGCTGTCGAATGGCGAGTTCGCTAAACGCACCAAGGGCGCCTTGGAACGCGACAATCGGATCATCGCGCACGAGATCGGCGGTCGAGGATGACGTTGATGTCGCGGGCGGTGACGGCAACGGGGACGAGGTCATGGGTGAAGGATATTGACATGACACGGTGCTCACCGTAGCATGCTTGGTATCATGCGTTCAATCATGCGCTCGTTCTCCGCCGCCAGCTATTATTACTTTACGCCGTCCCGCATGGGCCACGGTGTAAGGCTGACGCGCGACTGACGCGCTGACAACCTGATCAACCGCGAGGCCCGTGCAAAGCGCACGGGCCTCGCGTTGTTTCGGGCCCGGCGCTGCGCGGCCTCAGATTTCGTCACCACGTTCTGAGGCATTCATGATCATCGTTACGACCGCTCACATCGCCCCCGACGCTCTCGATCGCATTATTGAGCACGTCGAGCGCGCCGGACTGCGCGCCCACGTCAGTCGGGGTGAGCAGCGCACCATCATCGGCTGCATTGGCGATGAAGCGAAACTGAGCGAAACCGGAGTCGAGGCGCTGGAAGGCGTGGAACGCGTGATGCCGGTGCTCAAGCCCTACAAGCTGGCATCGCGCGAGTACGCGGCGAGTGCGACCACGATTGCGTTCGGCGATCCGGCGGGGACGGTGATTGGTGGAAACGAGATTGTGGTGATTGCCGGACCATGCAGCGTGGAAGGGCGCGAGATGTTACACGACACGGCGCACGCGGTACAAACGTCCGGTGCGCGACTGCTGCGCGGTGGCGCGTTCAAGCCACGCACGTCGCCGTACGCCTTCCAGGGCATGGGTGAACCGGGATTGCAGCTGCTGGCCGATGTGCGCGCCAGCACCGGCATGCCGATTGTGACGGAGGTGATGGATCCACGCCAGGTCGAATTGGTGGCGGCCTACGCCGATGTGCTGCAGATCGGCGCGCGCAACATGCAGAACTTTGCATTGCTCACGGAAGTCGGACGCGTCCAGCGACCGGTGTTGCTCAAGCGCGGCCTCTCGGCGACGATCACCGAATTGCTGATGGCGGCCGAGTACATCATGGCGCAGGGCAATGGTCAGGTGATGCTGTGTGAGCGCGGCATTCGCACGTACGAAACGGCGACCCGCAACACGATGGACATTGCCGCGATCCCGGTACTCAAGCGCGAGTCGCACTTGCCGGTGATTGTCGATCCGAGTCACGCGGGCGGACGCGCGGATCTGGTAACGCCGTTGGCGATGGCGGCCATCGCGGCTGGCGCGGACGGACTGATTGTGGAAGTGCACCCCGAACCGGCGAGAGCGAAGTCGGACGGTGATCAGTCGCTCGAGCCGAATGCATTCACGCACATGATGGAGCAGGTGGGGCTGATTGCCAACGCGGTGCGACGCGGCATGTCGGCGCCGACGCCCAAGTCACGGAGCGCGGCCTAATGCGCGCAATCGATTCGGTGCGCACGCAAATCGAACACGTCGATGCGCAGCTGATTGCCATGCTGGCGAAGCGCATGGAGCTGGTGGTCGAAGCGGGGCGCGCGAAGCGTGATGCCGGCGAGCCGGTGTTGGATCCGGCCCGCGAAGCGGCGGTGGTGCATCACGCCACGCGTCTCGCCCGCGAGGCCGGACTGCCGACGGACGAGGTCCGCGAGCTGTTCTGGCGCATCATGGCGATGGGACGGCGGTTGCAGACGCAGGACGGGCGGGTGAGCGCGTCTTAGATCTTGGGAAGCAAAACGCGAAAGCGGGCGCCGGACTCTGTTTCATCGAGTTCGATGTGCCCGCCGTGCGCGTGGGCGATGGCCTGCGCGATGGCGAGGCCAAGTCCGGCTCCGCTGGCTGTCGGCACGGCGCTCATCGGGCCGTGTGCCGTAGCGAGTTCGGCCTCGTTCTCAACATCGCCGCGCACAAAGCGGTCAAAGACGCGGGCGCGCAACGACGGCGCGACTCCGGGCCCGGAGTCGGCAACGGTGAAGCTGACGTTCGATCCACTGGAGCCGAGGCAGACGGTGATGTGTCCGTCGGGCGGCGTGTGTTTGAGCGCGTTGTCGAGCAGGTTCAGCAGCAGTCGACGCAACAACGCGCGATCGCCATCGACCGTGAGTGACAACTCGCCAACGGGGAGTTCTTCGCGTTTGAGTTCCAGTCGCACGCGTCGCTCGTCGGCGATGGTGCGCACGCTGCGCACGCCCGCGGTGAGCAACTCGAGCACGTCAACGCGCTCGTGGCGGTCGAGCGCGCTCGCGGCATCGGTTCTCGCGAGCAGGAACAGATCGTCGACAATACGCGTGAGACGCACCGACTCGTCGCGAATGACCGCGAGCGCCTCGCGGTATTCGGCTTCATCGCGTGTTTCGCGTTGCAAAGTGACATCCGCTTCGCCACGCACAATCGCGATGGGCGTGCGAAGTTCGTGCGACGCGTCGGCAACGAACTGCTTTTGCGTGCGGAACGCGTCGTCGACTCGGCCGATGAGGTCGTTGATAACCGCGGCCAGACGACCGAGTTCGTCGTGCGGATTGGCGACCGGAAGTCGCTCGTTGAGTGTCGCCGCCGAGATGCGCGCGGCTGACGCGGCCATCTCATCCATCGGGGCGAGGCTGCGACGCGCGAGCGCGTAGCCGGCGAGTACGGTAAGGGCGAGCGCAAACGGAATGGCCAAGAGGAGCGTGTTCCGAATTCGCGTGAGCACGAGGAGGTCTTCTTCGTCGCTACGCAGCACGCCGACGATGAGCGCCGGTTCGTCGGAGTGCGCGGCGCTTGGATTGACGCGAATGAGTGCAGCGCGCCAGTCGACATCGTCGATCGTGAGCGTGCGTACGAGCACATCGTTGCTGTCGGGTTTTGAACGCAACAGTTCCCGCACCGACGGCGGCAGCGACAGAGTATCCGGATCGAGCGGTGCGATCGTTTCGACGCGGACCGGGGGGCGTTCATTCGGTCGGCGCTTGGTGGGAATACGATTCGCGGCCACGACGCGCTCGGCGTCGTCGACGATCACCACATCGAGATCGCCGAAGCGAAGCTCGCGCATGACGTCGCGGGCGGCGACGCGGGTGAGGACGGCGGTATCGCCACGCGCCCGCGCGGCGCGACGTTCGGCGATGACCGCGCCCGAGATCGCGCGCGCGGTTTCGCGAACCGTCGCGTCGGTGCGGTCATGCAAAACCCGACGCAGGGTTGAGAAGCCGCCAAACGCGAAGATGCACAGCAACAGTCCGAGCACGCTCGTGTTCCAGAGCGTGAGTCGCAGTCGAATGGACAGTCGTGCCGGTGCGCGCCGCGACTCGGGCATTCCGACTCAGGTGGGCGTGGTGTCGGACAGGATGTAGCCCGCGCCGCGTCGCGTGTGCAGCAGTGGGGTCCACGGTGCTTTGTCGATCTTGCCGCGCAAACGATTCACGTAGACCTCGACCGCGTTGGTAAACGGATCGTGATTGTCGTCCCACACGTGCGCCACGATTTGTGCGCGCGAGACAACGGTGCGGGCGTGACGCGCCAGGAGTTCGAGCAGCGCGTACTCCTTGGCGGTCAGCGTGATGTTGACGCCGGCGCGCGAGACGGCGTGCGCGTGCAGATCAATTTGCAGATCGCCGATGGTGAAGATTGCGGGCTGCAACGTTTCTGGCCGACGCAGCAGGGCGCGCAAACGGGCGAGGAGTTCCCCGAAGTCGAACGGCTTGGTGAGGTAGTCGTCGGCGCCGCTATCGAGTCCGGTGATGCGATCGGTCACGGCATCGCGCGCCGTGAGCATCATGACCGGTGTGCGCATGCCGCGACTGCGCACTTCGCGGAGCACGCCGAAGCCATCCATCCCGCCCGGCAGCATGACATCGAGAATGATGGCGTCGTAGCTATTCACCGCGGCTTGGACGATGGCCTCTTTGCCGGTTCCAACGACGTCGACGGCGTACGTCTGCTCTCGCAGTCCGCGGGCAATCAGGTTCGCGAGCCGGGGATCGTCTTCAACGACGAGGAGTCGCACGAGAGGTCGGGGGCGAGGGGAGCGAGGCGGTTTGAGAGGGACAAAAACGGGTGGAAATCGGCAGTTCTGAGGGCGGGGAGGTCATTAATCGGTGGTTAAGGTCGACGCGTCTAGAATCCCCTTCGTCAGCGGCGCCCAGGGCGCGATGACGCTCGTGAACACGCTGCGTTCCAAGGCTGGTCCGGGCAAGTCCGGACCGATGGCCGATGAAGCACATCATAGCATAACCACTGGAGTTTCCGATGAACCGCATTCGTTTCTCGCTCGTTGCCGCCTCGCTCGTGATGGCCAGTGTCGCCAGCGCGCAGCAGCCGGCCAAGAAGGAACAGCCGGCGAAGAAGGAAGCCGCCGCCGCTCCGGCCAAGACCGAAGCGAAGCCGGCCGCCAAGATGGCTGAAGCTCCGAAGGCCGACTCGGCCGCGAAGAAGCCGGCCAAGAAGGGCGCCAAGAAGGGCGCGAAGGCCGACACGACCAAGAAGAAGGGCAACTAAGCCCGCAGGAAACACCGTTCCGCCAACCAGGGGCGGGACCCGAAGCGAGCGGACGGTGCTACAGTATGCCCGGGGAAACCCGGGCATATTGTTTTTTACGGCATGAACTGCAGTAATTGGTACTTGGTACGTGGTACTTGGTACGGGTATTAACTGCTAGTACTGGTACTGGTACTGGTACGGGTACTGGAATAGGTATTGGGGAGTTCTTTGGGGCGTCGGCGGAACCAGCTGGCGACGATGTAGAACTCGTCGAGGTCGTGCAGGGGGATATCGGCGCCTTTGGGGTCGGGGCCATTGAAGATTCGCGCGGCCAGTTGGTCGAGCGCGACGTGTTCCTCCGGTGTGGCCGGCGCGGAGATTTCGGCGCGAACGGTGCCTCGACGAATGAGATAGATCCACTCGCGTTGATCGCTGCCTGTTACGCGATACGGGAACGTGAGGCGATCCATGTTGGCGTGAAAGCGCTGCACGCGTTCGTGCAACCACGCCACGCGTGCGAGTCGATCGCGCAGCATGGCGGCGCGTTCGAACTCGAGCGCGTCGGACGCGCGCTGCATCTCCTGCGTGAGCGATTGCACTGGCGCATTTGATCTTCCCTCGAGGAATTCGCGCACGACGTGCGCTTGCGCGTGGTAGGCGCTTGCGCTGCCGGCGCCGATGCACGGGCCGGGACAGGTGCCGACATCGTGGCGCAGACAGCCCGGAACGCGTGAGTGTTTCGGTGTGTGCCACGACAGGCGATCGTCGAGCGCGCAGTCGCGCAATCCGGTACACTCGGCCAGTGCGCGGACGGCATCGCGGAGCGCGCTCACTTTGCGAAAGGGTCCGAAGAGCGCCACCGCGCTCGGGTCGTCGGAGCGTGGCACCACTTTTAACCCCGGTACATCGCCGCCGGTGAGCGCGACGTAGGCGCGCGGCCAATCATCGGCCACCATCATGGCGTTGAAGTGCGGTCGATACTCCTTGATGAGTCGCAACTCGCGCAGAAGCGCGCCGAATTCGGTGTGGGTGTATTCCCATTGAATGTCAAAGGCGTGACGCAGAATGCGCGCGGCCTTGTTGCGTCGGCCTTTGGCGCGAAAGTAACTGAGCAATCGCGTGCGCAGCTTCTGGCTCTGTCCGACGTAGAGCACGATGCCCGTTGGGCCAATCATGCGGTAGACGCCCGGTTGGTTGGCGCAGTTGGCGCGCA
Organism: uncultured Gemmatimonadaceae bacterium; assembly: GCA_966096095.1. Lineage (GTDB taxonomy): Bacteria > Gemmatimonadota > Gemmatimonadetes > Gemmatimonadales > Gemmatimonadaceae > Gemmatimonas. Next base: position 45,096 of record CBHTUR010000019.1, read on the forward strand.
CCTGCTCGCGCAACGCTTTGCGCTGCGTCGGTGTGCTCTGCGGCGGGCGAACGTGCAGACGCGCGGACGGAGTGGGATCCACGACTGAAGAGTACACGCGGTGAATTCGCGCGCGCCAGCCTTCGGTCGTGCGCCCGCGCTACGGCATAGGTGGCGCGAAGTCGCGATCGTATTGCAATGACGCGCGAAACGCGCTGGCCCGCGTTCGGATTTGGACGAGCTCCGTTGGCGGAATCGCGTCGAGATGTCGTGTCATCATCTGCATGCGCGGATGATTCGCGAATCGCTCCCGATGGCGATCGAGAAAATCCCAGTAGAGCGTATTCACCGGACAGGCGTCGTCGCCCACGCGTTGATCGACGCGATAGCGACACGACGCGCAGTAGTTGCTCATGCGCTTGATGTACGCGCCCGACGCAATGTACGGCTTGGAGGCGAGCGCTCCGCCGTCGCCCCAGGTGCCCATGCCCGCTACGTTCGGGAGTTCAACCCACTCGTACGCGTCGGTGAAGGCGCTCCAATACCAACGCGAGAGGGCGGCCGGCTCAACGCCAAGCAGCGTGGCGAAGTTGCACTGCACCATGAGGCGGGCAATGTGATGGACGCGCCCGTGATCGCGGACACTGCGAATGGTGTCGGCGAGACATCGCATCTCGCACGCGTCGCCGGTCGCGCCAGATCGATCGTACGCTTCGCCGTCGGGCGCCCAAAACCATCGCGGTAGCGGCAGCTGTGCGTTCAGGGCGTTGGCGGTGCGTAGCGATGGCATGAGTTGCCAGTACATGCCGCGAATGTACTCTCGCCAGCCGACAATCTGGCGAATGAATCCCTCGGCCGACGCGATCGGCACGAGCCCTTCGCGATAGGCGCGCTCGGCGCGACGCACGACCTCGAGGGGATGCAGCAGCCCGATGTTGATGATCGATGACAGCGATGAGTGCAGCAGATCGGGTTCACCATGCACCAGCGCGTCTTCGTACGGGCCGAATTCGGGCAGCCGTTCAACGACAAATCGTTCGAGCCACGCTCTGGCGTCGACGCGCGTGACAGGGAGCGCGAAGGAATCGACGTTGCCCCACCGATGGGTCCACGTTCGCACCCGTTCCATTTGAGATCGCGTGAGATCGTCGGGTTCGACGCGCCACACCGGCGGCACCGCACGTTGCTTCGGCCACGGCTTGCGATTGTCGTGATCGAAGTTCCATTGTCCGCCACAGGGCGAACCGTCGGGCTCGAGCAAGATACCGCGCTGCCGCCGCATCTCGCGGTAGAACCATTCCATGCGGAATTCTTTGCGCCCGTGTGCCCATCGAGAGAAGTCACTTCGCGACGCGATGAAGCCGCGATCCGGGCGCAACTGCAGCGAGACCTGTTGCTGCGCGAGCAGCACGCGCGCGCGTTCAAGCTCGTCGGCCATATCCTGCTCACGGCCTTCGGTGGCAACGACGCGCTGCGCCCCGGTCTCGCGCGCGATGTCGGTCAGTCCTTGCGCGTAACTCTCAGCGCGCCGAAAGATGACGCGATAACCCGCCAATTCGAGCGCCCGCGCGAAGTGTCGCATGGCGGACAGTACGAGCACGAGCTTTTGCCGATGCCACGGCAGTGACGCACCCTTCGCCACCGACTCAAGCAACACGACGATGACGTGATCGCGCGGCACGCGTGGAATGTTGGCCACGGCGCGCGAACATTCCCACGGGGCGACAAACGCGAGCGTGAGGCGGGGGGTCATGCGGAGCGAAACTCACGACGCGTGCGAGTTGTTCCTGAATTAGTGCTTCGACGACAACTCAATTATTCCGTGAGATCGTTCACAGCCTAACGCCGAGCACGCGGAGAACAGCCTAACGCGGAGGACGCGGAGAGTAACCCAACGCCGTGGTGGCTCAGAGCTGTGCGACTGTTAACTGTCTGTTCAGCGCCCTCTGCGTCGACTCGGCGTCCTCTGCGTTATGGTGTGCCCGCCGTACCCGAAACGAAGCTTAGTCCGTCTGATCCATGTCGACCTGGCCGCTCAGAGCGCGGGAGAGGTGTGACCAGCTCATGCCGACGGCGAGCAGCAGTGCGGTGCAGATGAGCACGACGTACGTGATACCGCGCGCGGAACTCGCGCTGACGATGCCGAAGTCGAGGAGCATCCAGACGAGACCGCCGGAGATGGCGAGGACCAGCGCTGAGCCGCCGAGTCCGATGGAGCGACGCGTCGCGTTGAGAAATACGACCCACGCGGTGACGAGCGCGACCGCCGAGAGGAACTTCACCGACGCATGACCACCGCCCGTGGTTCCGTGAATGAGCGGTGCCACGGCCCAGTGATAGAACGAATAGCCTTCCGGATTGTACGTCACGAAGACCAGCACGAGAGCGGCGAGCGCGCGGAGAGCGATGCCGCCGAGTCGGGGCGAGGTGCCGTTGGTCATGAGTGGCGCGCAGAGTTGAGGGAGGCGACGCGTGCGCCGAGTGCCATGAGGCACCAGAACGCGGTAGCGATGACCAGCAGAAATTTGATCGTCGCGCAGAGGCTGGCCAGTAGGACCAGGGAAGAATCGGCGCCGTGGTCCAGCATACGCCAGAGCAGCAGGTTCTCGGTGGCATCGAGCGGAATGCACGCGAGCACCGCCTTCGCGAGAACGGCGCCGACACGATCGAACGTTGTCGCGGACGGCGATCGCACGAGTAACCGGGCGCCCGTGAAGAACATGAGCGGATAAGCGAGCAGGAACGCGAAATCGACTCCGAGCGAGACTTTGGCGTCCTCGGTGACGTCGTTCTGCTTCCACGCATCGATTATCTGCTGCGCGCGGGGCGCGGACCACGTGAGCTCGTAGCCGACGATGCCTCGTGGGGTGTCCGTGAGTTTGAGTGGCTCATCGAGGCCACGCAGCTGTATAAACAGAATCAGCGACAGTGTCGCGAAGAACGCCCAGGTGAGAACGCGCACGGAAGTTCGATTGCGGGTGGGGCCATTCGGACCGTCTTCAACGTAGACAGTGCGAGGGGCGTCATCTTAACGTAAAGCTATGGCCAGCCACCACGCCCCCGCACTCTCTCGTCGCCATTTCCTTCGCCAGCTTGGGCTGGCGGCGGGGGCCACGGCGTTGGGCGCCGCGATGCCGGGCGTTGTCCAGGCGGCACCGCGTCGGCGGTTCTTCGAGTTCACTTTTGCTCGGCTGCGCTACGACTCCGGCGACTGGGATTACAATCCGAAGGTCTGCTCGAATTTGCTCGATGCGCTGGTGATGTACACCGACATTCCCGTGAATCCCTCTGAAGTAGTGATCACGGCCGACAGTGCAGAGCTGACCGCGTTTCCGTTTGTGTTCATGACGGGACACAAACTCGTGCGATTCAACGAAAAGGAGCGCAAGGGGCTCGTGCGCTACGTCGAAAACGGCGGGTTGCTGTTCAGCGACGACTGTAATCACGATGTGAACGGATTGTACGCCAAGACGTTCGAAGCCGAGATGGCGAAGACGTTTGGTCCGAACGCGATGCCCAAGTTGCCGAAGCAGCATCCGCTATACACGAGTTTCTTCGATTTTCGGTCCGGTCCGCCGCGCACCTCGCATGAGTTGAACGGATGGGGCGACAACATCGAACACGAATACTTGCGCGGCGTGGAACGGCGTGGCCGCCTGGGTGTGCTGTACAGCAACAAGGACTACGGCTGCGAGTGGGACTACGACTGGAAGAACAAGCGATTTCGCAGCAAGGACAATACCAAGTTCGGGGTGAATATCGCGGTCTATGCCATGACGTGACGGGCGGGTGCGTCGGTCGACGTATTCACATACGTAGACGGGGCGCGCACATTACGGCGAACGCTTTCCGGGGGTCCCTATGACACCAATAATGCGTCGTCTTCGCCTGGCAGGAACGGGCATGCATCTTCCCGAAACCGTCGTGACAGCAGCGCAGCTTGATGCGCAGCTCGGCGTGTCATCGGGTTGGGTTGCGCGAAAGACCGGCGTGATGCGGCGACACTTTGCAGCACCCAACGATTCGGCCGCACAGATGGGTGCCCACGCGCTCGAACGCGCGTTGCGAGACGCCGACTGGCGGGCCGATTCGCTGGACCTGATTCTCTGCGCCAGCGGAACGGCCCAACAGCCGATTCCGTGCAACGCTGTGTTGTTGGCGGAGGCCATGGGCGCACGCTGTGCCGGCATTCCCGCGTTCGACGTCAACGCGACGTGCCTATCGTTTCTGGCCGCGCTCGATGTTGTGAGCCAGCTCATCGATGGCGGACGCTATCGTCGTGTCGCGATTGTGAGCAGCGAAATTGCGTCGCGCGGGCTCGACTGGACCGACGCCGAAAGCGCCGCGCTCTTTGGCGACGGGGCGGTGGCGGTGTTGCTCGAAGCCACCAACGACGACGTAGGCATTGCCGCTTCGCGCATGGAGACGTACGCCGAAGGCGCGCACTGCTGCGAAATTCGCGGTGGTGGATCGGCGCTGCCAGCGATGCAGTACACGCCGGCCGACGCGCGCCGCTATCAGTTTCAGATGGATGGCGAACGATTGCATCGGTTGGCGGTGAAACACATGCCGACCTTTGTGAAGCGCCTGTTCGATCCGCTCGGATCGTGCCCCGCACAGATGGACCTGATCGTGCCGCATCAGGCGGGAAAACTTCCGTTGCTATTGCTCGCGCGTCGGCTGGGCATTCGTGAAGACAAGCTGGTGATGACGCTGTGTGAGCATGGCAACACGATCGCCGCCGGCATTCCGATGGCATTGCACATCGCGCGCCGCGATGGCCGCGTGCGTGCGGGTCAGCGCATTGCCATGCTGGGCACCGGCGCCGGCATCGCGTTTGCGGGCTGCGTGTGGCAGCTCTAATGGCACCTCCAATGACAGCGCTCGTGGCACCTCTCGCGGCCGCTCGGTTTTCGCTGCATCGCGTACGCGCATGACGTCGAGACTGCGCCACGGTGCCACCGTTGTGGTGACTGGCGCAACGGGCTTCCTCGGCGGCGCCGTTGCGCGTCGACTGCTGGTCGATGGATATCGTGTGGTGGCGCTCGGGCGTCGCGAGCACGCGCTGTCCGCACTCACGGCGCTCGGCGCCGAGACACGCGTTGCGACGCTTGAGGACGCACGCGCCATTGCCGACGCGTGCGCGGGCGCCGACGCAATCGTGCACGCGGGCGCGCTGTCGAGCCCGTGGGGCCGCATCGCCGAGTTCGAGTGCGCGAACGTGACAGGAACGCGCAACGTGCTGGCGGCGGCTCGTTCGCGAGCGGCGCGCGAAGTGCGCGTTGTGCATATCTCGTCGCCAAGTGTGTATTTCCGGTTTGCCGATCAGCTTGACGTGCGAGAAGATGCGGCGCCAAGTCAGGTCACGCCCACACCGTACATCGCGACTAAGCGGGCGGCCGAACAGTTGGTGCGCGACGCGGCGCAGGACGGACTGTCTGTCGTGGCTCTCAGACCGCGCGCGCTCTTCGGACCAGGTGACACATCGCTCTTGCCGCGCCTGCTGCGCGCGGCAAGAGCAGGGCGATTACGCGTGATCGGCGACGGGCGCACGCTGGCCGATCTGACCTATATCGACAACGTCGTGGACGCCGTGATGGGCGCGCTGTGCGCCAACGTCACACGCCAACTGTTCTACAACATCACGAACGGCGAACCCGTGCAGCTCTGGAATGTCATCGCGCAGTTTTGCGAGGCGCACGGCGCACCGCTGACAGCGGGACGCCTGCCGCGCGGCGCCGCGATGGCTTTGGCCACGATAATGGAGGCCGCCGCGCGCGCCATACCGCAGCGTGGCGAACCGCTGCTGACACGGTATTCAGTGGCCGTGCTCAGCTACAGTCAAACGTTGAGCATTGACGCAGCGCGGCGCGATTTGCACTACGCGCCGCGTGTCAGCATGGCCGACGCGATCGCGCGCACGCTGGCGGGCGCGGGGCGATGATCGGCGTGTCTCGTCTTCGCGTTGAATTGCTGACGGTCGGATGGTGCACCGTACCTCGCGCCGCCCTCCTGCCGGTGTCTGCGACTGGTCGTGGTGCACCGCTGCGCGACTGGTTCGTACCCGCGCGATGTCCGGCGTTGGTGCTGCTGGTGCATCACTCCACGCAGGGGGCCATTCTCGTCGACACCGGCTACGCTCCGCGATTTGTCGATGCCACACGACGATGGCCCGAGCGCGCGTACGCATTGACCACGCCGATGTCGTTGCCACCGGACCAGCAGCTGTCGTCGCAACTGGCATCACGCGGGCTCTCGCCGACTGATATTCGCCACGTTGTGCTGACGCATCTGCACGCCGATCACGTGGCTGGAGTGCTCGACTTCCCGTCGGCGACGTTGCATGCGCGTCGCTCGGCGATTGACGCGATGGCGCGCTTCAACGCATCGCTGTTGAGTCGACTTCGCGGCACGCGATCGGGGATGCTGCCGGCGTTACTGCCGAACGATCTTGCCTCGCGCGCGAAACTGATTGACGATCGTGCGCTACCATCGGATGAGACGCCGCGCGAGTTCGCGACGCTGATTGGTGTAACGAAGGGCGAGGCAGAACCGCGACGCGCGTACGATCTGTTGGGCGACGGCAGCATGTTGGCGATCGACGTGCCGGGTCACGCACCCGGAATGGTCGGGATCGCGCTCCCGGCGCTCGAACGCCCGCTCTTTCTGGTGGCCGACGCCGTCTGGCGCACAGCGACGCTCGCCCCCGGCATGCGCGCCGGATTTGCGGAGCGTCGGGTGGCGTCGAATGCGGCGATGGCGGCCGAGTCGATTCGTCGCTTGCAGGCGTTCGTGGGGGCGCAGGCGGCGCATGACCGGCGCTATGCGTTGATTTCGTCGCACGATGAAGACGCGATCGCGGATTATTCGGCGCTCGACGATGCATCGAACGCCTCGGAGTCGCGAGCATGAGCCTTCTGCGCGAATTTGTCGGCGGATTCGTCGGCGGATTTGTCGGCGGATTTACCGCGACGAAGTGGCACCGACGCGCGGGCTACTGGGCTGATCGCGCCGCGCTCGAAGAGTGGCAGGCTGCGCGCGTGCTGCAGCACCTGCGTTGGGTTGTCGCGCGCGCGCCGTTCTATCGCGAACAACTCGGCGCGGTGCCGACGATCGAGTCGTGGCGCGCGATGGTGCCTATTGAGAAGGCGGAGCTCATCAAGCATTTCGAGTCGGCGATCACCGTGCCGCTAACACGCGCGCGTGCGTACGAAGTGGCTCAGACCGCCTATCAGACGCGCGACTTCGGCAATACCGTCGACGGACTGACGGTTGGGCTGTCGTCAGGCACAACGGGCGCGCCGGGGCTCTTCGTGGCGAACGCCTGGGAGCGCGGTCGATGGGCAGGAACTGCGCTGGCCAGCGCGCTACCGTTTCCGCGACGAGTGCCGTTGCGCATTGCCCTCGCGCTGCGCGCGAACAGTCGGCTTTACGAGAGCCTCAACGTGGGACTCGTTCAATTCACGTATGTCGATTTACACGCGCCGCGCGAGGCACAGGTCGCGCTGCTGATGAAGGCGCGGCCGGATGTGCTGGTTGGTCCGCCGAGCGTGCTGAACGATTTGGTGAATGGAGGCCTGTCGATTTCCCCACAACGAGTGGTGAGTGTGGCGGAGCCACTGGCAAGCGATGTGCAGGCGCGACTGCGGGCAGCGTTCGGCTGCGAGGTCGTGGAAATCTACCAGGCGACCGAAGGATTCATCGCGTCGCCGTGTCGCGCGGGCGCCTTGCACGTGAACGAAGATGCGCTGGTGATGGAACGCGAGTATATCGACGAGACGTCCGGTCGATTCGTGCCGGTGATCACCGATTTCATTCGGCGCAGTCAGCCGATTATTCGCTATCGACTCACCGACGTGCTGACCGAAGCGAGCACAGCATGCGTGTGCGGCTCACCGCTCCGCGTGCTGTCACGGGTGGAGGGGCGTCTTGGCGATGTGTGGCATCTGACTGGCCGACACGGTTCTGACGTGTCGGTGTTTCCTGACCAAGTGAGTCTCGCCATCGGGAGCGTCACCGGACTCGCGTTGCGCGATTTTGTTGCGACTCGAGTCTCGCCCACATCGGCGCACGTGCTGGTTGAATGGGCAGACGGCGTGGACCCATCAACCCATGTCGGTGCCATTCGCGATGCACTCGTTTCGCTCGCGCAACAGCGCGGCGCCTTAGCGCTCACGGTGGCCGTCGAACATGGATGCATCGCGCGAAGCGACCGTAAGCATCGGCGCGTGCTGGGTGCGCCGGCGGTGAGTACGTAGGCAACATGCGCCTGGCCCTTACTGGCGCACGTGCGCCGGCGACGCTCGAACTCGCACAGCTGCTGCGCGCCTCCGGCTACGAAGTCGACTTGGTCGACAGTGTGCCATGGACCGTGAGTCGGTGGTCGCGCGCGCTCGGTCCCGTATGGCGTGTGCCCTCACCGCGATTTGCGAGAGAAGAGTGCGCCGCCGCGATGCGCCAGCTTGCAACGCGACGTCGCTGGGAGGCGATCGTGCCGACATGCGAGGAGATCTTTCATCTCGCACGTGCCGTGGCTAACGACGCCAACGCGCTCGGCGCGCCGCTATGGGCGCCGCCGTTCGCGAGTCTCCGCGCATTGCACCACAAAGGCGAGTTCATACGGCGCGCAGAGTCAGCGGGTCTCGCCACGCCAGAGACGCATGTGTATGCGAGCGCGTTGCCGCACCGGGAGGCGATGCCGGGCGCGTGGGTGCTTAAGCCAGCGTGGTCGCGCTTTGGAGTGCGAGTGCATTTAGTGGCCGACGGTGAGGCATGGCCGAGTGATGTGGCACCAACCGACGCGATGCCGTGGGTAGTGCAGCGATTAGTTCGTGGCCCGGTGTGGTGTAGCTGGAGCGTGGCGCGCGACGGCAAGTTGCTGTTGCATTCGGCCTATCGCGTTGAGGCGACGGCGGGGCCTATTGGAGCAGCGATCGCGTTCACGATGGAGCGACACGCGCGGATTGCCGAGTGGGTGGTGCAGTTTGTGGCGGCGCTCAATCTCACGGGGCAGTTCGCGTTCGATTTCGTGGACGGCGAGGACGGTCCAATGCCGCTTGAGTGCAATCCGCGATTGACGAGTGGCGTGCACGGCTTTCGCGGACGTAGTGATGTTGGCACTCGCATTGTGCAGGCGTTCTCAGGTGGCGAAATCGGGTTGATGCTTGAGCCAGAGCCGGGTCGGCGCTTTACGAGTCGCCTGGCGCTGCGCACGTATCGTCATCGCGTTTCGCGAGGCGAAGAACTGTTGGACATTCCGGGCGACGAGCGGCCGCGGCGGCTGCAGTTGGTGAGTTACGCCTGGCTGTTCGCGTTGGCGTCGTGGCATGGCATGGATGCGCGCGCATTCAGCACGTACGACATCGAGTACAACGGCGCGGACGAGTTGGTGTGAGTCCGTTGATCATCGAGCGGGATGAGGCGCTGCATTCGAGCGCTGCCATCGGCAGTGTACCGGCGTCGTGGGCGCCGGTGTTGCGGCACGGACTGTCGTGGTGGTTGAAAGAGCCGGGAGCAACTGCCGCGTGGTGGCATGATGGCGGGCGAGGAATACCGCTCACGATTAGTACGCTGCGCGCACGCGGCCCGTGGACGACGTCGGCGGGCACGATGTTTGGCGCGATGGCGATCGACGAAGCGCGACGCGTCAAAAAGACCAGTCTGCGCGCCACGGCGCGCGTTGTCGGGCCAGCGCTATCAATGCTGATGCGCGCGCTCGATCCGGTGGTCAACATCGGCACGTTCGCAACGAGCACGTACTTGCACGAGCACGACGACGCGACGCTGGTGCTGGCGGCTGCTGAGTCAGCGCGGGAGCGCTGTCCGCATCACGTTCGCGTGTTACGCTCGATCGACGCGGTACGCACACCGCGGATAGTGGCGTCACTCGCGCGCGAAGGCTGGCTCATAATCCCGGCGCGCAAGGTTTGGTACTACTACCCGAATGACGAGCGTCTTGCGCATCGACGCGAGCTGCATCACGATCAGCGGCTGCTTGAACGAACCACGTTCAAGCGCCGCGCGCTGATGCCCGAAGACGCGGAGTCGATCGTATCGCTCTACGAACAGCTCTACCTCGGCAAATACTCACGCTGGAATCCGCTGGTTCGCGCGGAGGCCGTGCGCGCGCTGATCGCGGGCGGCGGGCTGAGTGGCGAAGGATTCACGCACGATGGCGCACTAGTTGGCGTCGCGGCGTACTTCGACGCGACGGGCGTGATGACGACGCCAATACTTGGCTACGACTTGTCGTTGCCGCAATCGCTGGGATTGTACCGACTGCTGAGCATGATCATCCTCGAACGCGCGCAGCAGCTCGGACTGTTACTGCACGCATCGGCGGGCGCCGACGGGTTCAAGCGGCTACGCGGCGCCGAAGCGGCGTTGGAGTACGTCGCGATAGATGTGCGCGGCGTGTCGAGCGTTCAGTCGGGCGCGTGGAAGCTCGTTGCGGCGGGCGCGCGTGGAATGGAAGCGGCGGTGTTTGGGTCGGTCAGTACGGGATGAGTTCAGAACACCGGGTCGAAGACGCGCGGCGGGAAAACTCAACTGCTGAACCGCAGAGGAAACGGGGAATCGGAGGAGACGCGGGTGCGCGTTGTTCACTCGATTGTACCACCGATTCACAAAGAACATTTGAATGCTTTTCCTCCGTGTCCGCTGTGTCTTCTGTGGTCCAAAATTCCCGCGGTCCGACAGTCCTAGAACGTCTTGCGTGCGGCCGCCGCAACCGTCGCGCGCTCGAGCCGCCAGCCGCGATCGCCGTCGCGATGCATGAGATAGACGATGCCGTTGTGGCCGAAGCCGGCGATGAGGCGGCCGAGTGGCAGGCGGACGCGGTGGGTGAGTTCGCCGTGATTGTTGATGACGTCGTAGACCAACTCGCCGGCTTTCGATTGCGCGGATGTTGTCGGTAGCACCCACACGTTGCCGTCGAGATCGGCTTTCGCGGCGCCGGGGCGGATGGCGGGGTAATAGTCGGCGATTTCATTGAGCGGCACGTAGTCGACGGTGACGGAGCCGATCATGTTCATCATCGCGGGCGGGAAACCGCTGGTCGATCCATTGGCGCCACCACCGCCGCCGAATCCACCGCCAAAGCCCATTCCGGCGAAGCCCGCCATGCCGGCCGTGCCGGGTGGCGCGCCGGCACCACCGCCGCCGAATTGTGCGGCGAGTTGCATGATCATCGCTTCCTGCGCGGCGGTTTGCGCAGCGGCTGCCGTGGTCGCTGAGGCTTTTGCATCGGCGACGGCCTTGTCTTGCGCGGCGCGTGCAGAATCGATGAGTGCTTGTTTGTCCGCGTCACTCAATCGCTTCCAATCGAATGGCAGTTTCGGTGCTGAGAACGTCTTTCCGTCGGGCGTTACAACGTCGACGTGATAATCGTGACCACGAATCATCGCGATGGTGCCGTCGGAGAGCGCGGCCCATTCATCAACCGTGTTGATGGGATTGATGGTGAGCTTGAGGGCGATCTTGCCGTTAGAGCCGGGGCCGATGTTGGGTCGATTGCCACTCTGTACTTTGAGCTTTGAGATCGTATCGACGGCGCGGGTGTCGAAGTTGGCGCGCAAGAGCGGCGCCGAGTCGGGCACTTGCACCGTTGGCGGCGCCATGCCTGGAGCGGCGCCGGCGGCGGCGCCCGCTGCACGGGCCGCAATCTGCAGCGGGCCGCGATAAACAAGATTGCCGCGCGCGTCGACGCCGCTCGCGCTCACGGCCAGGTTGCGCAGGTCGTTTGGCTTGGGCGCGGACATGACGTGCGCGATCTTGCCGCTCGGATCGATGACGAGCAACGAGAGCGAGCCGCCGTCGACGAATAATGTTGAGTCGGCGAGATACGGAATGAGCGGCTGCGGCCGCGTGCCGTATCCTTGTCCGCCGACGGCGACGGAGTCGAGGAGAATCGACGGCTTTGACAGGCGTTCATCGAGAATGACGAGTTGTCGACGAATACCATCGTTCACCAGCACGCGTCCACCGTTGAGCGGGCGGACGCTGAAGATGTTGGCGAAGTAGGTGTCCGACGCGACGATGGTGGGCGAGAGTTCGCGTACGACGACCGGTTGCTGTCCGTGCGCCGAGATCGCGCTGAGCATGAAGGCGAGGGTGGCGGCGCTCGCGAGGCGTGCGTTCGATGGCATTGGTGGAATGTATTCGCATTGATGCATTGATGGGGGACTGCGGGAACTGCATTTGGTGAAATCAGCCGCCCGCCATCGCGCCAATCACGAGCAACGGCTCGCGCCCCTCAATCACGGCGGCCGGCAGCACCGCGTCGGCGGACTCGAGCGAGAGATCTTCCTCGCACGCATAGAAGCGCACGAAGTCGCGCCGCTTCTTGGTGACATGATCGCGCATCGTGCCGCGCAGCATCGGGTACGTGGCCTCGATGCTATCGAGTACGGCGCTCCGCGTAATCGGCTCGGCGACATGCACGCGAATTTCCGCGCCCACCTGCGCCAGCGCCTGCAGGTGAGCGGGGAGCACAACGCGAATGTGGGTGCCGTGCACAATACTGGTCATACGTGCTGGATGCGTCGTTACGCGAGTGTTTGCACTTCGATCGACAACACTGGCGGCAAGTCGTGGACGATGCCCTGCCAGCTGTCGCCGCCGTCTGGCGAAACGTACACCTGCCCGCCTGTCGTGCCGAAGTAGACGCCGCAGCTATCGAGTTGGTCGACGGCCATCGCATCGCGCAGCACGTTGACGTAGCAATTCTGTTGCGGCAGTCCTTTCGTGAGCGGCTCCCAGTCGTTGCCACCAGTGCGACTGCGATAGACGCGCAGTCTGCCGTCGGGTGGGAAGTGATGCGAATCGCTCGTGATAGGCACGACGTAAATCGTTTCCGGCTCGTGTGCATGCACGTCGATCGGGAAACCGAAATCGGTTGGCAGATTGCCACTCACTTCGTGCCAGTTGTCACCGCCGTCGTCGCTGCGCATGACGTCCCAGTGCTTTTGCATGAAAAGCGTATTGGGGCGCGACGGATGCATGGCGATGTGATGCACGCAGTGTCCCACTTCGGCCGTGGGGTCGGGAATTTGAGCGGAGCGCAAACCACGATTGATGGGCGTCCACGTTTCACCACCGTCGTCGGTGCGGAAGGCACCAGCGGCGGAGATGGCGATGTACATGCGTTTGGCGTTCGTGGGGTCGAGCATGATGGTGTGCAAGCACATGCCGCCGGCGCCCGGCTGCCACTTGGGGCCTGAACCGTGTTTGCGGAGGCCGCTCATTTCGTTCCAGCTCGCGCCGCCATCGGTCGTTTTGAAAATCGCGGCGTCTTCGATGCCGGCGTACACGGTGTCAGGATCGGTGAGCGATGGCTCCAAGTGCCACACGCGTTTGAATTCCCACGGATGCGGCGTGCCATCGTACCACATGTGCGTGCCGGGCACGCCGTCGTACGTGAACTTGTTGTCGACCGGGGCCCAGGTCACGCCGCCGTCGTTTGAGCGCTGAATGATTTGCCCGAACCATCCGCTCGATTGCGACGCGTAGAGTCGATTGCTATCGACGGGCGATCCTTTGAGGTGGTACATCTCCCAGCCTGGGAAATGCGGACCGTTCACCGTCCAATTCTTGCGCGCGCCATCGGCGGTGAGAATGAACGCGCCTTTGCGCGTGCCGACCAACACCCGGACTCCACTCATCGGTTGCTCTCTCGGAAGGGGATGGGTACTACGATACCCGCGAGATTTGATGTTGTCGAATGGCATGGTGCTGGCGGCGTGTCAGAGAATGGCAAACTGCTTGGCCGCGTGATCCGCGGCCCCGATTGCGTCGGCGCGGCCACGTGGTCACACTGTAGTAGGCGATGTGCACGTACTGAGATTTCTCCGTTCACCGATGAGCAGCTTGTGACCCACGACACTCTGCCCGAACTCACGCGCGACGAACTGCAGCGCTACAGTCGGCATCTGTCGCTCCCAACGGTTGGGACCAACGGACAGCGCAAGCTCAAGGCGGCGCGCGTGTTGCTGGTGGGCGCGGGCGGACTGGGTTCGCCGACGGCGATGTATCTCGCGGCCGCCGGCGTGGGCACGCTCGGGCTCGTGGAGTTTGATATCGTCGACGTCACTAACCTGCAGCGTCAGATCGTGCACGGCACGCGCGATGTGGGGCGTCCGAAGATTGAATCGGCGCGCGACCGGTTGCACGACATCAATCCGCATGTGCAGTTGGTGCCCCACGCCGAGCGACTGACCGCGGCGAACGCGATGGACATTGTGCGCGACTACGACATCGTGGTCGACGGCACCGACAACTTCGCCACGCGCTATCTCACGAATGACGTGTGCGTGTTGTTGAACAAGCCCAACGTGTACGGGTCGATTTTCCGCTTTGACGGGCAGGCGTCGGTGTTCGCGACCGAGAACGGTCCGTGCTATCGGTGTTTGTATCCGACGCCACCGCCACCGGGGATGGTACCGAGTTGCGCGGAGGGCGGTGTGTTGGGTGTGTTGCCGGGATTGGTGGGCACGATTCAGGCGACGGAAACGATCAAGCTCATTCTGGGCGTTGGTGAGTCGTTAGCCGGTCGGTTGCTGCTCATTGATGCGTTGTCGATGCAGTTCCGGTCGGTACGAATCAAGAAGGATCCTGAGTGTCCGGCGTGCGGCACGCGCACGATTACGGGGCTCATCGACTACGACGAATTCTGCGGTGTGCGCGGAGAGGAGCCGGTGGTAACCATGCATGACATTCCTGAGATCACGCCGAGCGAATTGGCGGCAGCACTCAAGCGCGGCGATGATTTCGACTTGATCGACGTGCGTGAGCCGTACGAACTGCAGATCGCGGCGATTCCCGGTGCGACGCTGATGCCGTTGGGATCGGTGCCGAGTGCGATGCAGTCACTCGACAAGTCGCGTCGCATTGTCGTGATGTGCCGCAGTGGCAAGCGCAGTCTGGATGCGGCGCGTCAGATGAAAGCCGCGGGCTTTGCGCAGGTGGAGAATCTGGCGGGCGGTATTTTGCGGTGGAGCGATGACGTGGATGGGACGGTGGCGAAGTACTGAATCGCCTCGTTGAGCGCAGCACCGAGACAAATCGTGTCGCGTCCGTTCGCACGCGACGCGATTCGTCGCTATCCCACCCGCTGTTCCACCCACGCCAGAATGTCGCCCATCACCTTCTCCTTGCCGACATCATTGAGCAAGTCGTGATAATGGCCGTCGTACAACTTGAGCGTTTTGTCGCTTGAGCCGGCCATGGCGTGAAAGAGTTCGCTGCCGCTGAACTTGGTGGCGTGGTCGCTCGTGCCGTGCAGAATGAGTAACGGCACAGTCATGCGATGGAACTCGGTGCGCAGGCGCTCATCGGCACGCGCGAGCTCGGCCATCGTTTGCGTGGGCTGCGTTTCGTCGGCGATGAGCGGATCGGCGTTCATAGCGCTCACCACGGCGGGATCGCGCGAGAAGTCTTCGTTCTTGAGCTTGAGCACATGCGCGTGTGGCGCGAGGTGCGCGAGCCCGCGCAAAATGGCCAGCGCGAAGTCGGGCGCCGGCACCTGAAACGCGAAGCTTTCGCAGATGAATCCGGCGAGCGTGCTGCCATGCTCAAGTGCATACAGGCAGCTCACCACGCCGCCGGCGCTGTGGCCGAGCAACACGACGGGCAGCGCAGCGTGTTGTGAACTGATGAGCGTCATCATCGCCTGCACATCGCTCAAGTACTCCGCGATCGCGCCAATGTAGAATCGCTCGCCTTCAGACTTCCCGCGTCCGCGCAAATCGATGGCGTAAACCGCCAATCCGCGCGCAACGAGTTGGTCCGCAACCCACAGGTAGTACCCGCTGTGCGAGTTGAACCCTGGCACGATGGCCACGACGCCCCGGGCGACACCTTCGGGCTTCCATGACCGCACATTAAGCGTGAGGTCGCCGGCAGTCTTGATCGACTGTTCAATCGAAACGGGCATCGTTGCGATTTGTCGTTGCGACTCGTTGATGATTCGAAAACGCGCCCGCGGCGCCATTATCCCCACTGATAGATATCAACCAGTGGGACGCTTGCGGCAAGCCCTATGGGGTCGCCCATACTTCGCGCCTTCCTCAGACTTGGAGTAACGATCATGCAACACGCGGTCGTGATCGCAGGCGCGGGACCCACCGGACTCATGCTCGCGGGCGAGCTCGCACTCGCCGGCGTTGATGTCGCACTGCTCGAACGACGCCCCGATCAGCAGCTCTCCGGTTCGCGCGCCCTCGGCATTTCGTCCCGCACGATTGAAGTGCTCGATCAGCGCGGCATTGCCAATCGGTTTCTGGCGGCGGGACAAGCCGCACAAGTCACCGGCTTCGCCGTCACGCGGCTCGATATCTCCGACTTTCCCACGCGCCACAACTACGGACTCGCGCTGCGACAGAAGTTCATCGAGCGCCTGCTCGCCGACTGGATCACCGAACTCGGCGTGCGCATTCAGTACGGTCGCGAGATCACGTCGTTCACACAGCACGATGCAGGTGTCGACATCACGTTGGCCGATGGCGCAACGCTGATGGCGCACTACTTGGTGGGATGCGACGGCGGACGCAGCATCGTGCGCAAGCTGGCCGGTATCGACTTTCCCGGGTGGGACGCGACCACGAGCAATTTGCTGGCTGAGGTCGAGATGACCACGTTGCCCGCGTACGGTGTGCATCGCTCACCGCATGGCGCCTACGCCTTCGGTCGCTCGGAGTTTGAGCTCAAAGGCAGTGAGATCATCTACAAAGACATCGGACCGATTGGCGTGATGATGCCGGAGACGGACGCGAACATCGCCACCGAACCTTCGCTTGATGATCTCAAGGCACGACTCATCGCAGTCTGCGGTACGGACTATGGTGTGCACAGTCCCACCTGGATTTCGCGGTTCACCGATGCGTCACGTCAGGCCGCGCAGTATCGAAAGGGCCGCGTACTGCTTGCCGGCGATGCGGCACACATTCACTCGCCGATTGGCGGCATGGGACTCGGCACCGGCGTGCAGGACGCCGTCAATCTCGGCTGGAAGCTTGCGCAGGTGGTGCGGGGCGTGTCACCCGATTCGTTGCTCGACACGTATCACGCCGAGCGCCATCCCGTTGGCGCTCGTGTACTCAAGCTGACGATGGCGCAGGTGGCGCTGCATCGCGAAGACGCACGCTCGATCGCGGCACGCGATGTGATCGGCGAGATGCTCAAACTCGACGACACGCGAAAGTACATGGCGGGCACCATGTCGGGTCTGACCATCGAGTACGAGATGGACACCGGTCATCCGCTGTTGGGTCGACGCATGCCCGATGTTGACGTGCACACGTCGAACGGCGCACAACGTGTCTACGAATTTCTGCATCGCGCGCGACCAGTGCTCCTGAGTTTCGACGCGTCGCAGGCGACTGCACTCGAGCGCGAGCTGGCGCCATGGGCCGACCGAGTGCCGCACGTTGATGCGGATTTCAGTGGCGCGTGGGAGTTGCCGGTAATTGGCAGTATCGAGGCGCCGAGCGCGGTGTTGGTGCGCCCCGATGGTTATGTCGCGTGGGTGGGCGACGGCACGACGAGTGGTTTAACCGCGGCGCTTGAACGATGGTTTGGTGCGGCCGCGATCGCCGACTAAGTCAGCGCCAGAACTTTCCGAAGTTGTACGTGAGCCCAGCGTACCACGCATTCGGCTGCGGACCGGCGAGCCGAATAATGGCTCCGGCATCGAGCGCGAGTTCGTCGCGCAGCTGAAACGTGGGGCCAGTGAGCAACGCGGCCGTCGCATCACTGCCGGCCGCGCCGGTTGTTTGGGGATACCCGAATACTTCGGCCACCATGCCGAGCGGTCCAACCAACGGGGCACCGAACGATACGGTCCAGAGCGTTGCGTCTTTTGGCGCGTGCGAGCCGTCGCCCGATCGGCGCGTGTAGCCGAGGTTGATGTCCAGCGCGAGCGAACCAAAGACGTGGCTCGACACGAGCAGCAGCGAAGCGTCGGTGGTCGTCGTGCCACGTTTCGCGCTGGCAGTCGGAAACTTGACCGACGGAATGATGGCGACGGCGCCGAGTACTGGGAGACTGTCGGCCACGCGCTGCTTGAGCACCAGTGCAAAGTCGCCAACACCAGTCGACACGCCGTCGGGTTTCACCAAGCCGGTGGCGAGGCCGAGTTGGGTGCGCGAAGTGATTCCGAGTTTGAGCAGCGCCGGGATGACAAGACCGCGTGAATGATCCCGATAGCGATCCCACTCGCCACCGGTTTCGAGCTCGGCGTATCCGGGACGCACCGTGAACGCGTGCGTGGCGACGGTGGGGCGCTCGGGCTTTACGGTGCGGGGATTGTCAGCCGGTGCGCTTTGCGCGCTGACACACGTCGGCGTAATGGCGAGCGAGACGCTCAGTGCGCACGCGGCGAGGCGTGTGCCCATAGACGAACGATTGCCCGAACTCATGCCGGTGCTTTGAGTAGAACGCGCGACCGTCGCGGTTAAAACACGGCCGTAATCGTCACGCCAGGCACGCGCACGAGCGGCGCTCCGCCTTTTGAATCCTTGAGCTGCACTACGACATCGGTCACCGCGCCGACGGGCCACAACGGTCCACCGCGTGCGACCCACTGGTCTGTGCCGGGCACCAACTGGGCGGCGTCGGTCCAACGATCCTTGTCGAGAATGACCCACGCGCGTGTCACGGACGCGCCGGCACTTGGCGTCAATCTCACGGAGACCATGATGCCACTGGCCGAGGGATCGTTGGACGGCTGCAGGTTGCGCACCACTTCGGCCTGCACCGTGATCTGCTCATGATTGATGGCGAGCTGAGTCGGAGCGGCACGCAACTGATCGAGCGAATAGTCGGGCTGCGTGGGTGACTGATCGCAGCCCAGAACACTCACGAGCAGCAACAACGAGATGGCACGAGCGCGACGCATTGAGTGCTCCAGTGGAAGGGTCACTGAAATTGCAGCGGCGCGCCCGATCGTGAGCCCGAGGGGTGGCCGTCGAACGCTGGTAATGTAGCGCCGACGGCCTTCGTGTGCCTCACATAAACGGATTCTCGTCCGCGCTCGGTCCGTAGATCGACGGCACCGGCGTGCCGAGCAGGCGCAGGTACACCGAGAGCTGGCCGCGGTGATGGTACCAATGATTGAGCAGCACGCTGCGCAGAAAGACATTGCGCGGCATGGCTAATACTTCGGTGCCGTTCACGCGCGCACGCCACAGGTCGTTGAGCGCGTCGTCGCTCAGTCCGCTCAACACGTCCTTGGCGGTCGCTACGCTGCGGTCGAGCGTTGTCAGCAACTCAGCGGCGGAGGTGGCCGTCACTTCACCGAACGAGGGGAGGTCGGCAGGATTCTGCGCGGCCATTGTCGACACATTGGCCGGATTCACGGCAATGTGCATGGCCAGTTGACCAACCGTGCGCGACTTCGGATCGGGGGTCCACTGCAGTTGGTCGTCCGTGATGCGCTCGAGCACGCGCCGCGTCGTTGCGGCTTCCATCTCGAGTTCCTGAATCATTGCGTTCGCCATCGACATGATGCGGCTCCGGAAAATGAGGTGTGCGTTTAGCGTGCGAAGCGGGCGACGACCCGCGTGATGATGTTCGCCCACCCGTGCGTCAGGGCGTCGCGATAGCCGTCGGGGAACATGCCGAGCGCGGTGTGACGGAAGCTGATGACGGTTTCGTCGCCCTCTGCCTTCAGTCGATACTGGATGTTGGACGCAACCGCGAACGACATCATGAGCGGGCCCGAGATCTCGAGCAGGGTGGGAGTGCGAATGGCTTGCACGGTGCCCCAGCAGTGGCCGTTGTCGTTGCCCAGATCGCGATACCAGCGGCCGCCGGGACGCGCCTCGAGCACCATGGGCATTGGTGCATCGGCCATTCCACGATTGTGCGGTCCGAGTTCCTCGAGGAGCGCGGCGAAAGTGTCTTCGATTGACGCGTTGACACGCGTTTCCTGCGCAACGTCGAGCGTCATGTCGGCAAACGGGGACGCGAGCGTAACCATGCGAACTCTCCTGAGGGAATTACTTCTTGGGTTGATTGGCTTTCTGTTCGGCGCGTTCCTTCACCCGCAGCAGCTGATGCTGCCAGTAGCGTTCGAATCGCTTCGTCCAGTCATGCACGGCTTTGAGTTGGACAGGGTTGGTGCGATAGAAGGCCTGACGTCCATCGCGGCGCACCTCGACCAGCCCTACCTCCAGCAACACGCGCAGGTGCTTGGAAACGGACGGTTGTCCCATTTCCAACGCGTCGGCGATGTCATTGACCGGTCGTTCATCGGACGCCAGCAGCGCGAGGATCTCGCGTCGCCGTGGCTCGGCGATGGCATTGAACGGATCGGAGGTGGTGGGCGCGCGAGGCATGGGAAAAACCTATACCCATAACGGAATATGTCAAGCGCGCCGTCGGCGCCGCTGCCCTGCGTCGTGTTACGGCGACCCCGTCCGAGTCGGTGTTAGCTCTTCCCCAAGCGTCGCGCGCGGTCGACTTCCCAGTCGACAAACGGTCCGTCGAAGTCGCGCAGCCGCGTGCCGTCAAACTCCCACACGCGCGTGGCGACCTCACGCAGAAACGCGCGATCGTGGCTCACCAGCAGCACCGAACCCTCGTATTCCTCGAGCGCATCTTCCAATGCCTCGATGTTTTCGACATCG
This sequence comes from uncultured Gemmatimonadaceae bacterium, assembly GCA_966096095.1. Classification (GTDB taxonomy): domain Bacteria; phylum Gemmatimonadota; class Gemmatimonadetes; order Gemmatimonadales; family Gemmatimonadaceae; genus Gemmatimonas. The sequence goes on from CBHTUR010000019.1 coordinate 65,699, forward strand.
AGGTGATTGGTGGGTTCGTCGAGAATGAGCAAGTTGGCGCGCGCGAGTGTCATGAGAGCGAGCGCCATGCGCGCCCGTTCACCGCCACTGAGCGAGCCGATCTCGCGCTGCACTTCATCGCCGCTGAAGCCGAACGCGCCAAGGCAGTTCTGCACCTGACCGCGACTCCAGAGCGGACGCTGATCCTGAATGGCGTCGTACATCGACTTGGTGAGCGGCAGGTCGGCCAGATCCTGCCGAAACCAGGCGGGCGTGATCGATGAACCAATACGCGCCTGCCCCGCGGCCGCTTCACGTTCTCCGATGATCGTGGAGATGACCGATGTTTTCCCCGCGCCGTTCGGACCGACGAGCGCGACGAAATCGTTGCGTCGCAGCACGGCCGTGAAGTCTTCGAGCAACACGCGTCCGGGCACTTCGACGCGCAAGTTCTCCACCGCAACAACCTGATCGCCACCGCGTTCGGCAACTTCAAATTCGAGTGACATCGCGGCCGGATCGCCAAGGGGTGGCGCGAGGCGCGGCAATCGTTCAAGCCGCTTGCGCTTACCCTTCGCCTGAAAGGAGTTCACGCCGGCAATGTTGCGACGGATGTACTCCTCTTCCTTCTTCACATACGCGCGCTGCTTTTCGAGTTCCCGTTCGCGCGTGAGTCGACGTTCCGCCCGTTGCGGCACAAACTGACTGTAGTTGCCCTTGTACCACTCGCTCGACTTGGCCTCGACGTGCAGGATGTGCGTGCAAATGGCATCGAGAAACGCGCGATCGTGTGACACCACAATGACCGTTTCGTTGGCATCGAGCAGCCATTCCTGCAACCACGTCGTGGTATCGAGATCGAGGTGGTTGGTGGGTTCGTCGAGCAGCAGCAGGTCGGCCGGCGCAATCAGTTGGGCCGCGAGACCGACGCGTCCGCGCTCACCACCGGACAGCGATGACACGAGTCGCGACTTCGACTCCTCGGCGTCAAAGCCCAAGCCTTGCAAGACGGCATCGACGCGCGCGTGGTATTCGTAGCCGCCCATGTCGGCGAAGCGCTCCTGGTCGCGTCCGAATCGCTCCAGAAATGCGTCGGTAACCTTCTCGCCGAGTTCGCCCAGCTCAATGGCCTGCTCGGCGATGCGCTGTTCGAGCGCGATAACTTCACGCCAAGCGGCCGCGCCGGCTTCCCACACCGTCGTGGCGCCTTCGAACGCGCGATGCTGATCGAGCAGCGCGTGTCGGAGTCCCGGCTTGCGCGCCACGCTGCCAACCGTGGGAGCGCGATCGCCGGTGATGAGATTGAAGATCGTCGACTTGCCCGCTCCGTTACGACCGATGATGCCCCAGCGCTCGCCCTCGCCGACGGTAAAGGTGATGTTTTTAAAAAGTTCAGTCGCGCCGAACGATACGCCGACGTTGGAAACAGAAAGCAGGGTCACGGTCGATTTTCATACCACTTGAGGTTGGCCGTTGCGGTGCCGATGCACACAACGTCGGGGCGCGCGTCACCGTTCAGATCGGCGATGGCACATCCCGCCGCGGCCATGCCGCCGTTATCGAGTGCGGTTTTGGACCAGGAATCGGTGAGCGCGTTTTCCAGCCGATAACGATACACGCTGCGTTTCCCGCCGCGCTCACCAACAATGATCTCCTCGCGACCGTTCATCGCCAAGTCGCCCACGACAATTGTGTGTCCATCGACAATGGCCGAGTCGATGACGTGCGGTTCCCAATCGCCGTCGTGATGTCGGTAGACCACGACCTCATTCCCATGCCACGGCTCGATGGTGGCGAGAAACCGTTCGGTTCCCACGCGACCGACGGCGATATCGCTCGTGCCGCTCTTGGGCCACGGGGTGGTTTCGCCGCTGATGATGCGCGACCGCTTCCACGCGCCGTTGTCAAAGCGGTGCGCAAACACGCCGAGGAAGCTGGCGGTGAGCACGGATTCTCGCGGGCCGTTGTCCCAGGCGAAGGGGAGAATGCCGTGCACCACACCTTCGTCGCCCTCACCGATACGCTCCGGCGTCCAGGCGCCCGGGCGATACATCACCAAGGGCACATGATCGCGATAGTCCGGCGCGAGGGCCTTGGCGCCGATGAGCGGCGCGTTGACAAGCACTTTGTGCCCCGAGCCGTCGATATCGACAAACCGCAAACGATGCGACGTGGGCAGATGATCGATGTCGCGCCGCGTGTACTCCGCGTTGAGATCGGCCGCGTGCGTGAGGATCGAGATCGTACCGAGGCTTTCTTTGTAAACAGTTGAGAAGTCGTGCGCGAGTGCGATTTCCGGCACGCCATCACCATCAACATCGTACACGGCGGCATTGATGGGTGCTTTGATGCCATGCACGATCGTGTGCTTCTGCCATGACGGGTTCTCGTACCAGCGAATATCCGAGAGCCCCGTGGCGATCGCGACGATATCCGGTTTACCGTCGCGATTCATATCCGCGACCACCACCTGATAGCCGCCGCTTAGGGCACTGTCGACGAGATGTGGGAGAAAAGCAGCTGGCTGTGTGGCGGTCGCGCCGAGCGTGCGCGTATCCATTGCCGCGGCGCAGAAGCACGCTGCTGCGATACCGAGCGTTGTCCAACGTACCCAAGTCCGCGGTTTGGGCACGTCAGTACCACCACTTCATTGGCGACGCCGCGGTCAACGAGAAGCTCGGGTCTTCGTTGAAAAAGCTGTGGGGTGATTCTTCATCGCTCGGGAATGGCAACTCGGAGTCTACGTCGCCGCTGCCGCCGCTGCGGGCGGCCGGCGCGCCGTTCGTCGCGCTCGGGGCGCGCAGCGAGATACCGGAATTCCAGTCGGGCGGCGTGATACCATAAAGCCAGCGCACGAAGAAATCGTTGCGTCGACGGAGGCCGTCCGGACCCGTGGCACCGTGTCCACCATTCGGCACGACGAGCAAATCAAAGTCTTTACCGGCAGCGATGAGCGCGTTCGCCACCTGCATGGTCGACGACGGATCGACGTTGGTGTCCATCTCACCGACGGTGAGATAGAGATGACCCTTCAAGTTCTTGGCCGCGGTGACGTTGGAGTTGGCTTCGTAGTGCGGACCGATCTCGCCCATCCACGCTTCGTTCCACCAGATCTTGTCCATGCGATTGTCGTGACAGCCGGAGTTGGCCACCGCCACCTTGTAGAACTCCGGATGGAAGAACACCGCACCGGCCGCGTTCTGTCCGCCCGCGCTCGTGCCGTAGATGCCCACGCGCGAGGTGTCGTACCACGGGTACTTCTTGTTCACGGCTTGATGCCACAGAATGCGATCGGCAAATCCGGCGTCGGCGATGTTCTTCCACGCGACATCGTGAAAGGCCTTGGAACGATTGCTCGTACCCATGCCATCAATTTGCACGAGCACGAATCCGATCTCGGCAAGCGCCATCAAATTCTGTCCGCCGCCCCACGTCTTCGGCACGAAGGAGTCGTGCGGGCCGGCGTAGATCTGCTCGATGACGGGATACTTCTTCTTCGCGTCGAAAGTGACAGGACGCACGACGATGCCCCAGATATCGGTCGTGCCGTCGCGTCCTTTCGCTACGAATACTTCGGGCGGACGGAATCCGGCTTTGACCGCCGCGGACATGTCGCCCTTCTCGAGCGCCAGCATCTTCTGGTCGCTGGCGCGCTTGAGTTCGATGACCGTGGGCAGATCAACGCGCGAGTAGGAATCGAGATAGAACTGATGATCGCTCGACCACGTCACGGTGTGCGTGCCGTCGGCCTCGGTGTACGCCACGAGACCTGTGCCGTCGAAGTTGATGCGATAGTAGTGAATGAAGTACGGATCCTGCTTCGCGTTGATTCCGCTGGCGCGAAAGTAGATCTGCCGGTTGGCGACATCGACGCTATCGACACCACGCATCACCCAGTTGCCTTTGGTGATCTGATTCTTTACCTGGCCGGTCTTGCCATCGAACAGGTAGAGATGATTCCACCCGTCGCGCTCCGACGCCCAAATCAGTTCACCACCGGAGTAGGTATCGCAACCGCCGCCCTGACCCATGCGGCAGCCAGCGCCGACGTCGTACAAGAAGTTGTGGCCCGCGTCGGAGTACATGAAGAAACTCTTCGTGACTTCATCGACCATCGGACGTACCGCGCCGGTCGACGCATCAACTTCCAGCACGCGGTAGATCATGTGTCCGCGCTGGTTGTACTGAAACGCGTAGGCCGAACCATCCTTGCGCCACACGGGGCGCGAGATGGCGTAGGGGTTGGGAAACAGCGTGCGATCGATCAGCAGTTGCTTCTTCGATTCGAGGTCGAAGATCGCCGGCTGATTGGAGTCGAGCACATCGCCCGCTTTGCGATAAATGCCGCCGCCGAAGTTGCCCGGCGCCTGACCATACGGCACAAGCTTGGGTTGCAACTGATCGGCCGGCGATGACTGGATGTAGTACGGCACTCGGCTGTAGCCCGGCTTTTGCCGATATGCCACCAGCTTCTTCGAATCGGGCGACCATTCGATGGAGCTGACGAGATACTTGTCGGCTTCGGAGCCGTCAGTGCTAAGCAACGTGTATGTGGCGGCCGGTGCGGCACCGTTCGCGCGTCCGCCGCGCCCGCCTTGCGCGTTCGGTGTGGGCGCGGGCTTGATGGCGACGTTGTAGTTCTGCACGAAGGCGATGGTGTGGCAATCGGGCGAATACACTTCGGTGCGCGGTTCACCGGGAGCTGGCGCCGCTTCTCCGGCGCAGCGCGGAGCGTTGCCACGACCGAAGCCTCCGCCGGCGCCGCCTGCGCGTCCACCGCGGCCTCCTGCTGCTGCTTCGGGTGCACGTGCACAGGCCGATGTCGCAATCACGCAGCGATAACGCACACCGGCCGCATCGCCTTCAAAGGCGGCGCCGTTGTCGACCATCGTGATGGCCGCAAAGGGCAGAGTGATTTCCGTGTATTGCTGCCCGGTGGCTGTCGACATGCTGCGCGCGATGGCGGCGTGATCGAAGGCGGGCGCTTTGCTGAATTGATCGGCATCGACGCGCACGAATCGCGTACCGCCGGTCACTGACACGCGATAGACCGCCTGATGCGTGGTGCCGATCCACGCTTCGTTCTGCGCCACACCTGTGGTGAGGTTCGCGAAGCGCGTGTTGATGGTTGCGGCGCGCCGGTAGTCGTCGAGCGTGCCTTGCGCCTGCGCGGTTGCCGGCAAGAAGGACAAGACAAGCGCAGGCAACACGATGACGGCGCTGACGAATCGCTGCATGGAAGGGGCTCCGAGAGACGTAGTATGTGACGCTATGGTTTGCTACTTCCCCGCCAGAAACTTTTCCACCGCCGGCCACACCAACTCGGGGCGTTCGGCATAGGTGAAGTGCGCGGCGTTTGGCACTTTGAGCAACGTCGCGTGCGGCATAGTCGTGGCCCATGCTTCGACCATGTCCATGGGAATCGTTTCGCGTTCGCCATGCACGACCAACAGTGGAGTGTTGAGCGACTTGAGTTGCGGACGCAAATCCCAATCGCCGTACGAGCCCATGATGACGCGGTTGCCAAAGCGATTGCCGTATCGGATACCGGCAATATCTGTTGCGCACAGATCCGACTTGACCATGCTGATGGTGCGATCGGGTTCAGCGAGACGCGGACGCAATCCCAACGCCCAGTAATCGTGGCAGGCCTGACGCGCGTCGGTGTCGGGGGTGGCGGGATCGTTTTCTTTTCGCGACGCGGTGCGCATCGCGGCACGTTGCGTGCTGTCGAGGCGCGCGTTGAGTGCCGTGCCATAACGATCGGCGAAGTTCGCGCGATAGGGTGGCACCGGTCCAAAGAACACCATGCGCTTCACGGCGTCGGGGTGCGCGAGCGCGTACGACGCCGCGAGCAACGGACCGTACGAGTGCGCGACCAGGGTGACCTTGTTCAGTTTGAAATGTTGCCGCAGTTCGTCGAGATCCTGAATCTGCCGCGTCGCCACGAGACGCATGGTGTCGGAGGGCAACTCCGATTTGCCGCCACCGCGCTGGTCGTAGAAGATCACCACGTGCTTCGCACCGAGCACGGTGAAGTCGTTATAGATCGACTCGAGATCCATTCCCGGACCGCCATGAATCGCAATCAGCGTGTCCGTGCCGCGTCCGATAATCTTGTAGTACAGCTTGGCGTTGTCCGACGTTGTGACGTAGCCCGTCGTTTGCGCCCGCGCCGCCGGTACAACCGCTATCGCCGAGAGCGCCAGCAGCGAAAGCAACGAGGTCAGAGCGCTGCGCACGCGCGCAACGCGACGAACAACGGAAACAGGCACTCGCATGGCTTACTCCGAGAGAGGGCTGGATACAATAGTAAAGCCTTTCGCGCGAGCGTCGGCCACCGACCTATTCCAGCGCGTGCCCAATCGCCCGCGTCGCCGCGAGCGCTGCGCGCGTTCCGCTACGGCTTCCCGGTGTTGAGTCCGTACATCACGATCTGATTGACATTGTTGGCGCGCGCCTTCCCCGCGACGTAATCGCGGCCGATTTCGAGCGGCTGAAAATTGGCGGGCATCGAGACGTCACCCAGCCAACGGCCGCGCGTATCGAAGACCGACCAGTTACTCGGCACCGCGGGTAGATCAGTCAGCGACCCGGCAGCAATGGCGTCTTGCCAATGGGCCTCACGCACCCACAGTCGCCCGGTCCGATCGACCAGAAAGTCCGCGAACGCCGGCAGCGTTTCCGCGTAGGGCTCGTCACGCACCTTTTGCACGTCGCGCTCGCGCTCCGCACCCGTTGACTTCACCCAAATCTTCGACCACTCGATGACCCACGTTTCCCAGTCGGCACCAGTGACGGGAGTGGGTTTCCAGGCGCGCCGGATAATCGACTGCGGTTGGCCGTCGGAGGCGAAGACGCGGATTTCATAACGATCGCCGAAGCCGCCGTAGAACCGCTCCGCGCCCGCCGCAAAGACGGGCTGCGCCGATAGCCACGGCGGCGAGGGATTGGTGGCTCCCTGTTCGAACACGAGGTATGGAAACGCGCCGAGCGAGCGTTGCAGCGTGTTGTCGGCAGCATAGAGTAAAACCTGCATGGTATCGGTCCACTGCGTGCCCACCGCTCGCTTCTGCATGGCGGGAGGCTGAACCATCAGGCGAGCGCCGTTCGGATGCACGTTGAGTGGCAGCGTCATCACGCGGTTCGCGGCCGCCTCCGGACTCGATGGGCCCGCGCTTGATCGCACGAACGCGCCCGATGGTGCAAACAACGCAATCGAGAAAAGGCTCTCGCCGACGGCGATGGTGTCGCCGTTGAGACGCCGTACGAACGACATCCCGGGCAATTGACCCGGCGCGTTGCCTTTGCCGCCGCTGGCCGATACGAACTTGCCGTCGGCTGTGAACAGCCGGAGCTGCGCCGAGCCACCGTCCGCCACCATGAGCTTTCCATCGTCGAGTCGCATGACACCGCGTACTTGTCGGAAGCGGTATGGCACGTCGGCGGTATCGCCGAAGGCGAGCGTTGGCGTGGCGCTGAGATGCAATCGTTCGCTCTCGCGCCATGTTGGCCGAGGGTTTTCGATTACGGGCACGCGCGCGCTGCTCGGCGATTGCGCGGTGACTGGTGATGCCAATAACGCGGCCGCCGCGGCCCAGACGAGTGAGCGCATCATGCCTTCAACTTTGCTGCTACATCGAGCACGGTATCCACATCCGTTGGGCTCATGTAGAGATGCGCCGACAGCCGCACGCCGCGCGCATCGTTTTGCGGGCGCACGCGCACCTGTCGCGTCCAGAGCGCTTCTTGCAGCGCGCGTGCCTTCACGCCGTCAACGCGAAAGGTGGTGATGGCCGAGGCGAGCGCCGGATGCGCTGGCGACGACAGACGCGCGGTCGGTATGTGCGCGAGTCCATCGCGCAGCCGCTTGGTGAGCATGGTGTCCCACCGCTCGATACGATCGATGCCGATCTTATTGACGAAATTGATGGCGGCGATCAAACCATCGTGTACGGGCACCGCGCCGGTGCCGTATTGCATAAAGCGAAACGCACCGGCTTCGTGATCATCCCAGTGGGAGCTCGCGAGCGTCGTCCAAAAGCGATCCTGAATATCCCGGCGAATGTAGAGCACACCCGTGCCTTTGGGTGCCATCATCCATTTGTGCGGACTGGCAACATAGGCATCGCATCCGAGCTGCTTCACGTCCACGCGCATTTGGCCGAGTGCCTGCGCGCCGTCGACAATCGCCAGCGCACCGCGTTCGCGAATCGTGGCGCACAGTTCGCGCGCGGGCAGTTTGGTGCCGAGTCCTGAGACGACTTGGCTGAACATCACGACTTTGGTGCGAGCAGTCATGGCGTTCGTGAACATTTTCAGCGCGCCCTCAGGCCCGTCTTTCGTGGCGTCGTCGAGCTTGAGTTCTTTTACCACGACGCCAAAGCGCTTGGCCTTGAGTTGCCACGGCGCGATGCAGCCGCTGTGCTCCTGATCGGTGCTGATGATTTCGTCGCCCGGCGCGAGATCGAGCCCGTTGGCGAGGAAGTTCATGCTCATGGTGGCGTTCTGCGTGACGGCCACTTCGTCGGGCTGCGCGTTGATGAACGCACCCACGGTGGTGCGGAGTGCGAGCGACGGTTGATAGCCGGTGAGCGGCTCGCCGTCGGCGATCATATACGGCCACGCTGCGAGGTTGGCTTCCAGCGAACGCGTGCCGTTGGCGACCGCATCGACGACTTCACGCGGACAGGCGCCGAGCGTACCGGTGTTGCAATAGGTGACGCCGTTGGGAATGAGAAAATGCTTTCGCGCTTCGGCGAAGACCGCGGCGTCGGTGTCGTCAGCCCGCGGGGTGAAGACCGATCCCGGTGTTGCGGCCAGGAGCGGAAACGAGCTCAGCGCGCTGGCACTGACGCCGGTTGTTCCTACTACGACGGCGGAACCCGCGACGCGCGCCAAAAAGCTGCGGCGGTCGAGTTGGTCGGAGGCGTTCAGTCGGGACGACGGGTCATCGCGCATCGAAGGCTCCAATCGAGGGGCTCAGTTGGCAGCGAGGAGTACAATCGGGCTACCGGAATAATGAGGCCATCGACTCGAACTGGCGAATGCGGCTTGGGCCGTACGGTGGCTACGTCGTGATTGGCACGGTGCTACCCGCGCGACGTGACCGCGAGCAACGGCGCCACCAATGCGAACTGGACGGCGGTAAAAGCCGATTCGAGCGCGACGTACGGTCCGATGGCCGTCATTGGGTGCTTCGCGGCCACGGCCAGCGTAGTAAATGTCCACGACAACACGGCGGCCCCGGCCGCGAACAGCGCAGCATCAGCGAACGAACTCGGCGCGCTCATCAGTCGCGGGTAGACCAACGCAAAAATGCACCCCTGCAGCAGCATCGACGCGAATCCGAACGGAATAATCGGCTCGGCGCGATAGATGTTGAGCCGTCGATACTGCTCATGAAACCATTTGAGGTGCCAGAGGAAGCCGAGCAGAAACGTGGGAACCAGGTAGGCGAGCAGATTGAGCGCGAACTGGCCGAACGCAAACTGAGACATCGGACCTCCCGTGAGGGTCTCTGATCAAGTAGCTTGTCAATTGCAAGCAATATTTTGCGTTCGCTTGCAAAACGCAAGTAATCATGGGAGCGCATGAAGCACGACGCCCGGCGGTCGGGGTGCCCGATCGCGATTTCGTTGGACCTCTTCGGTGACCGCTGGTCGCTCCTGATTGTGCGCGATCTGCTTTTCAAGAACTTGCGGACGTACTCGCAGTTCGCCGCCGCCGGCGAGGGGATTGCGTCAAACGTGCTCGCCGATCGTCTTGAGCGACTTCAGGGCGCGGGCATCATCGAACCGCGACCCGATCCGGAGGACGGACGTCGCGTGATGTATCGTCTGACCGAGAAGGGGCTCGATCTCGCGCCGGCGCTTATCGAGATCGTGATTTGGGCGGCACGCCACGAGGAAACGGATGCACCGCCAGACGTCGTCAAAGAAATGATGACCAACCGCAAGGCCGTGCTGGCGCAATTGCGGAGCGAGTGGCGAAAAGACCGATAACCTGTCGCGCGCCGGAGTAACGAGGTCGAGCGGTTTCGCTACGAAAGCGGCACGAGCGCGAACCGCCCGTACGCGAGAAACGCCATCGCGGCGCCAAGCATCGCGCTGAAGATGATGGGGGTCGTTTCGCGATATTTGATGTGCACCCAGACAAACACCAGTGTTTCGATCGCCAGAAGCGCCGCGCTGAGCACCACGAGCTGCGGTTGCCCATGCAGCAGCGCCGGCAACAGCAAGCCAAGCACACAGACGAGTTCGAGCACTCCGAGCGCATTCCACGCCCGCGGTGGCAACGCGCCGAATGAGGCGACATCGTGGCTGACCTTCTCGAGCATGAAGACCTTCATGACGCCGGACGAGAGGAAGAGCAGTGCGCCGACGATTTGGAGGGTCCAGAGCAGGATGTTCACTTCGCGTCTCCCTTTGGGCGTTGTGCGCGTTTCAGCGAATCGACCAATTGGTGCACGCGCACCTTAATGGCCTCACGGCCAGTGATGTAATCTCGGCTCACCGACGGCAGGCTATCCCAATGCGCCTGTGGCACGGCGGCCGTGGCCGTCGCCGCGCGCGGAATATCGAAGGTCACGACCATCGACGCGTTCGTGAGATCGCGCGGCTGCAGCGTCTGCGGGCGCCAGTCGCCGAGGTCGATCTTGTCGCCCGCCAATCCGTGCAGCATGAAGGCTGGCACAACAGAATCGGCGCGCGTGCCGCGCGAGAACGCCTTGGTGTTGAGTCCAACTTCGGCAGCGTATTGCTCGAAGAGCACCTTTGCCAACACACTGCGAACCGTGCCGTGCTCGCACACGAACAACACGGGCTTGTTGGTGGCACGGGCGGTTGGCTGTGCACGCAACACGGAAGCGCCACTCGCGATGAAGAGTGCGGCGACGAGTGAGCGACTGAGGAGGCGCATCGAAGTCATCGTGGCCATCGCATGCCTGTCGCAAGATTCAGCTGTTCAATGCGCGGGCAGGGAACGCAGCAGAGCATGGCAGCACCTCGGAGGTGGGCGAGAGTCTCGCGAGTGGTCCGGTATGACCGTAAGGGAAAGATTACGCGCGCGATTGAGAATCGTGAGGAGCAAGGAGGGTGCCTACGGGAATCTCTGGCTCGATCCACCGATAGGTAGCCTCGAACTGCGCAGGACTCAGGAAATGGCGGTGGAGAATGGCAAACGCGGCGGCCCGGACGGCGCACAATACGCCGGTGTCGTTGCACGTCGCGGAGCGAGCGGTCGACTCGAGACGATGGAACGCGCTGATGTAGCGGTCCGCATCGACGTTTCCCGTACTCGCTGAAGGCGGGCGGCTCGGCTCGTCGAGCACCGGGACCGCGGAAAACAGAAATTCTTTTGCCAACAAAGTGGACGTGGTGAATGCGCGCTGTGCGATCGCGATGGTTACCACGGCGAAAGGCCTATCTGAGCGCAAAGGCAGCAACGACCACGGAGCCGCGGCGAGGCCTGCGCGCGCCATCAGGGCGCGGAAACTTGAGCCTGCGAGCGGCACACAACGGATCCGTATCCGATCCCACGCGTCGGCTGGAAGCGTCTCAATGCGCAGCGTGAACGCGTCGAGGAGAGCGAGTTGCGGGGTAAGGGAGCCTGCAATGCTTGCTGAGTCAGTCACGAAGCCTTTTTCTCCGTCGTGATCAATTGGCGATAAGCAAACGCTCTCGGTATTCGAGAAGAATCGGTTGTTCGAAACGAATTTCCATCACAATGTCCTCTTCGAACACCATCTGAGATCCGGCGCGAAGAAGCTGAAGCACGACCGTGCCCTCGCGAACGAACACCTTCTGCACCATTCGTCGAGACTCGGCGGGCGTCGCGCACTGGCCTCGCGCTCCCCCCAGCGCCCGGGACTCATCTCGCCCAATCGAATCGACCATGATCGCACTCCCCAAAAATTGCGCGAGCGAACAGCGATCGACCTTGATCGGCGAAGTCGAGAAGTATCGAAGCGCAGCGTTCACGAGCAGCAGTCGTTTGTGACTGTCAGCTGCGACCCACGACCGCAGAGAAGAATCGGCGGACCCATGCGGTGTGGCGGAGCTGAAGCCGGCTCGGCACGAGCATAGCATCGACAACAGTGCGATTCGTAGCAATGACCTCGGTCTCATAATCGGATTAGAAGCCTTGCCGAAGATTTAGCGTTTACCGTCGCGCTTGCGCAGCTCCTCCGCCCACCCGTGCACCACCACGAGCTGCTCCGCCGCGCCCTTGAGCACGAGCAATCCCTTGCCATCAGGTGTCACATCGTAGTTCGCGTGCGGCGCGGGCGTGGGGAGATAGTTGTCGTCGATCACATCGGTGCGCGTCGTCACGTGCAGGGCGGGCTGCGCCAGAATCTCCGCGACTTTGATTTTGCCGTCGCCGCGATAAAACAATCGCTTGCTGTCGCGCGACCACACGGGCTGATTGCCGCCCGTGATCGATACTTGCACTTTCGCCGGCGCGCCCGTGCTACTGATCGAGCGCACCATCACCTGCGGCGTTCCTGTCTCCTCGCTCACGTAGGCGACCCACATTCCATCGGGCGACACGCGCGCCTGATCTTCAGCGGCACGGGTGTTGGCCAATGGACGCGGCACCGCCGTTTCCGCGATGTCACGAATGACAACGTCGGCGCCTGCTGTATCCACCTGATACACGACCGACTCGCCGTCGGGGGTCATTACGGCTTCAAACACATCGCGATTGGTGTACGACACCAGCGGGCTCGCGGGCTCCGTCGCGTTGAGCGGTTGCCACCAAATCGATGAGCGCGGACCGCGCACGGTGCGAAACAGAATGCGCGAACCATCGGGAGACCATTCGGGGCGTTCGTTCACGGCGCCGCCGCTCGTGAGGCGGGTGAGCGCGCCCGTCGCCACATCGATCACCCAGATGTCCGACGACGTGCCCGAGGCAATCGTGATCGCGATCTGCTTTCCGTCGGGCGAGTAGCGCGGAAACGTGTACACGCGGGCATCAGGTACGATCGGCGTCACGCGCGAATCTTCAACGCGCAACAACATCGATTCCTGATTCCGATCCTGGTAACTGAGTGCACCGCTCCACGAGAGTACGGCAATGCCGGAGCCTCGCGTGGAGGTTGCGACACTGATACCAAGTGGTGTTGGCGTTCCAGACGCCGTGGCCGAGTTCACATCGAACGGCACCGCGAGCACTGCGCCCGACTGATCGGCGTAGATCAACCGTCCGTCAACGACACCGAGTGCGGTGGTGCCATTGACGCTGAGACGATGGCTTCGTCCGGTCGCGAGGTCGAGCACACCAATGCGGACCGACTCCAGTCCGCCGCTGCCCCAACTGGCGTAAAGGATATGCGTGCCGTCGGCCAACGCCTTCGGATAGAGTTGCGCCGTTTCGCCGTTTGCCGAATCGAGTGCGCCTGCGGCCACGGCGCGTCCGCCACTCGCCGGTACGCGTTGCAGCGTCGCGTAGCCCGCGTGGGCGAGCACAATGTCGCCACTCGTCGTCCATGTTGCGCCTTCGATCGGCTCTGATTCGGTGACGATTTGTGGCGCGCCACCGGCAATCGCCACGGTCTGAATGCGTCCAGCCGCCCAGAATCCCACGGTCTTGCCGTCAGGCGAGAAGAATGGTGCGGACGGACTTTCCGTCTGCGGCAGGGGTTGAATCGTCAGATCGTCAACGCGTCGGAGATAGAGTCGACGTACTCCACGCGCATCGTCGGCCGCGAAGACGAGCGTTGACCCATCGGGCGAGATGTTGAGGATCGGCCCGCCGCCGTTTGATAACGTCAGGCGCGCTCCGGACGGCGGATTCACGACAAAGCGTACCGCCGTCGTCGCCGCGCCCGTCGCGTTACGCGACGCTCCGCGAAGCGCATACGCCACCGCCGCGATCGCAACCACAGTGAGAGCGATCGTAAGCGGATGCCGCAGCGTTCGTCCGAATTCGCCGCTCGCCATGCGAGACGACGCAACAGAACGTCCTCCGCGTGCGCGTGCGAACGTTGTCGACGCCAGCGCATCGGCAAACTGCTTCGCACTCTCGAAACGATCGGCCGGCAATTTTTCCAGCGCGACATCGAGCGCATCGCTGATCGGCCCCGGCACCGATTTACGCAACGACGTAACCGGCTGCACCGACTCGGCGATGATCTTCATGATGATCTGCTGCGCCGATGAGCCCGTGTGTGGCGGCTCGCCCGCGAGCATCTCGTACAACACGCTGGCGAGACTGTAAACGTCGGAGCGCGCCGTGATGGCCTTATCGGCCGTGGCCTGCTCCGGACTCATGTAGTGCGGCGTACCGAGCGACAAGCCGGTCTCGGTCATACGCCCACCGGCCGCAGCGCTCACGGCCAACGCGATGCCAAAATCCATCACCATCGCGCGTCCATCGTGCAGAAGAATGTTTTCCGGCTTGATATCGCGATGGATTACGCCGTGGCGATGCGCGTAGTCGAGCGCATCCGCTACTTGCGTGGCAAGACGCACCGCTTCCTCGATGCCGAACTGCGTTTCGCGATTGAGCTTCTCGCGAATGGTCTCGCCCTGGATGTAGGGCATGACGTAGTACAGAAACCTGTCGGCTTCGCCCGAATCAAAGAGCGGCAGAATGTGCGGATGCTGCAGCTGCGCGGTGGTGCGGATTTCCTGTACGAAGCGATCGGCCCCGAGCACGGCCGCGAGCTCCGGCTTGAGCACCTTGATGGCAACCTTGCGATCGTGCTTGAGGTCAGACGCGAGATAGACGGTGGCCATGCCACCCGCGCCGAGCGGTCGCTCAATGCGGTATCGGTCGGCGAGAGCGTTGGCGAGACGTGTCGCAGGGTCGGTCATGCGGGAGAACATACCGCAAAATCGTGCCGATGGTCGCTGCCACGAGGGGAAAATCGTATACTCAGGCCACGTCCCGCCTGCCGTGCTGTCCACCTCGCCGACTCCCATGCGCGCTATCGCCGCCGCGTTCGCTCTCATCACTCCCGCCACGCTGCTCGCACAAGCCGCCGGCAAGCCCGTTCGCGATTGGCGTGCCGCGCACGAGGTGGCCATCGTGCGCGAGATGAACGCGCTGCTCGCACTCCCCAACATCACGCGCGACACCGCAAACCTCCGTCACAACGCGACTGCGATCGTCGCGCTCATGCAGCGCCGCGGAATTGCGACGCAACTGCTCGAGGTGCCCGGCGGACCGCCCGTGGTGTTCGGTGAACTCAAGGCGAAGGGCGCCGGAAAAACGCTCGTGCTCTACGCTCACTACGACGGCCAACCCGTCGTTCCGGGCGACTGGCAGGGCGGCGCGCCGTTCACCCCCGCGTTTCGTGTGCAGCGCGACGGCAAGTGGGTTGATACGCCTATGCCCGACGCTGGAAAGCTCGATCCCGAAGCGCGCATCTTTGCGCGCGGGTCGGGTGACGACAAAGCGCCGATTATCGCGATTCTCGCAGCGCTCGATGCACTGAAGGCCACCGGACAGACGCCGAGCGTGAATCTCAAATTCTTCTTCGAAGGCGAAGAGGAATCGGAGTCGGTGCATCTCGCGCAAACGCTCAAGACGCACGCAGCGCTGCTGGCGAGCGATGGATGGATCTTCTGCGACTCACCCGTGCATGCGTCACGGCAGATGCAAGTGGTGCTCGGCGTGCGCGGATCGATGGGGCTCGAGCTCACGGTATACGGGCCCAGTCGCGCGCTGCACAGCGGACACTATGGCAACTGGGCGCCGAACCCCGGCATTCTCGTGTCGGAGCTCATCACGTCGCTCCGTGATGCCGACGGCAAAATTCTCGTCAAGAATTTCATGGACGACGTGACGCCGCCCACCGCCAAGGAAATCGCGGCCGCGCGCGCGTTGCCTAAGCCCGATGCGGACTTACGAAAAGAACTCCTCCTCGGCGCCACTGAAGCGAACGATGCGTTGCTGGCCGAACGACTATTGTTGCCGGGCTTAAACGTGCGCGGCATTCGCGTGGGCAATGTGGAAGCGACCGCCGCGAACGCCATCTCCACCGAAGCGAAGGCGTCCATCGACTTCCGCCTCGTTCCCAAGCAGACGCCCGAGCACATTCGTCAAACCGTCGAAGCGCATCTCGTAGCCAATGGCTGGTATGTCACGCACGCCGCTGCCACCGATCAGGAGCGTCTCTCGCACAAGAAGGTTGTGCGACTCATTTGGGGTAACGGCGACGAAGCCACCCGCGTGAGCGCTGATTCGCCGGTCGCGGCCGCGCTGCTCGGTGCGATGGATGAAATGCTCGGCAAGCCGGTGCTGCGCGTGCCGACGATGGGCGGCACGTTACCGACCGCGGTGTTCGAGCACACGCTGGGTGTACCGCTCATCGTGTTTCCGATTGCCAATCACGACGACAACCAGCACGCGAAAGACGAGAACATCCGGCTGCAGAATTTGTGGGACGGCATCGACGCGTTCGCCGCGATTTTCACGCGGCTCGACAAGTTCTGGCCGAAGGCGACGCCGTAACGTCGCAGCGGCGCCGGCTTACTGCACGGTCGCGAACTCCATCTCCATTCGAATCCGACGCGTCGACGTAATCGAGCTCTCTTTCGAGAACTCGCGCGACACTTTGCCGGTGTTGGTCGCCACGATCTCGGCGTTGAGTGACAACAGCTTGCGCTCGGCGGTGGAAACGAGCAGGCTGGTCGGCAACACCCACTTATCGCTACGCCGTCTGAATCCACCGGGGCCGATGGTTCGGTGCGGCGCGTTGGGATCGTTGGCGCCGCTGCCCTCGATAATCACGCTACCCTCGGTCTCTTTGCGCTGCTCGGTGCGACCGAGGCGCACCTCGGCCGAATCGGTGAGATCACGCCACGCGAGTGTCACCTCGCCCGATGCCGGTGGCTTGGGCCCGAAATCGAATTGACTTGCCGACAGCGCCGCCGGCGCACGCACGCTACCGATGTCGTGGCGCGTGCTGTCGGGGAGAATGAGTACAAAGCGTAGTTCACGCCCCGGCGTGAGATCCACGTGATCGCTGTCGTCGAGCGCGTAGTACGGATGGCGGTCGTAGTAGTTGCCCTGGCCTACGCGAAAGCGCATGGGCACGCCGTTCATCTCGATGCGTACATCGTCGCGCTCCACGTCGGCGCCTTTGGCGTTCGTGAGCACGGCGCGCACACTCTGTCGCGCGTAGGTGGGATCGGAGAGATGCTCCACCTCAATCGACACGCGCAGCTCTTTGGTGGTGAGCGGCAAATCCTTGGTGCTGGTGGCGCAGCCGAGCAGGGAGAGCAGCGACATGGCGATGTGCGACCTGAGGAGCAAGGGTCGGAAGTGGAGGGCGGGGCGCACGTTACGGACGGAGAAACGGGAAGAGTGTTTTCCATCCGCGACGCGAGTCCGGCACTTGCCCAGCGAGCGACGTGATGGCGAGTCCCGACTTTTCACCGTGCGCAGCCCCGAGCAGATCCTGCAGAAAGACGTCGCGTGATGGCCACGTCTGCACGAATCGGGCGAGATCGTTGGTGAACTTTGCGTTGGCGGCGAGCTTCGGGATTAACGCCGCGAGCTTGTCGCGATGCGAAGCGAATTTCGTCGCCGTCGCCTGCGCGAGGCCACGTTCCTTGTCGGGCGTCATGCCGCGCGCGATCCGGCGATCGCTGAATTCGTGGTGCCACTCACTCATATCCCACACCAAGGCGCTCGCCTTCTTCAGTGCCGCATCGTCGGTTGGGCGGCGCGCAGCGCGTGCGACCAAGGGAACGAGGGCCACAGTGACCACGCCAATGAGAAGAGATGCTTTCATGTCTGTCGAACGGACCGATGGACGCGAAGGGCGGACGACGTACGGGCTGAGAATGCGCGGGATCGGCCCGGTCGGCAAGAACGGTCGATGCATTCGCGACGAATTCCACCGCAAGATCCGGAGCGCCTGGTAGGTGCGACACGACGATTCTAGAGCACACCCTTACGACAGAGTCGCCAGATGACCGCCTTCATTGTTCGCCCCATCGCGCCGGAAATCGCGGCGCAGGTTCGCACCACCCGCCGGGCGCCGCAGTACGGGCATCCCGTGCACGAGGAGGTCGCGCGCGGTACGGGTCCGTGTCGCGAGTGTCTGCGTGCCTTCGAGGTTGGTGCGGAGAGCCGGTTGCTCTTTACGCACAACGCATTCGCCGGCACAACCGCACTGGCGCAACCGGGGCCGGTATTCATTCACGCCGATTCGTGCACGCCACACGCTGGCCGTGGGTATCCCGCGGGCTTGCGCGAGCTGCCCATTGTTGCGCAACGGTACGGTGCCGATGGTACGATCGGCGCGCCGCTGGCGTTGGTCCACGCCAACGAGGAAACTGCGCTCGCCGCCCTGTTCGATGATGCGCGCACGGCGTTCGTTCACCTGCGACACGCCGAGGCGGGCTGCTTTGTGGCGCGCGTCGATCGGGTGAACGGTTAGCGCGAACTCGTTTCTCGCCGATAGAAGTTCCGCACCTTGTTGCGGTTGCCGCAGTCGGCCATGCTGCACCACCGCCGTTGACGCGCGTTGGACCGATCGACGAAGAGCCAACCGCATCCGTCGTCCTCGCACTGTCGGACGCGTCGCAGCGCGTGAGATGTGAGTAACTCTGTTGCGGCTGAGAGAACGGGATAAAGCACGAAGTCGGGCGTTCGCGCGGTTGCGCGCCATACCCACTGCATGCCCTCTCCTTGTTGAGCGAGCCGTCGCTTGCCCGCGCATTCGTGATAGGCGGTGCTCACGCGGGCCAGCGCATCGCTGGGCGCGAGCTCGCCGTGCGCGATGGCGTGAAAGATGGCGCACAATTGTTCACGCACGGCGATCAGGCGTCGCAGTCCGTCACCGCTCAGCTTCGGACCAAAGCGAATCGCCTCCGCGTCAGGCAGCTCGGCCTGCGTCGCCCATCGCACCACATCGTCGCTGCGCGCCAGACGATCTTCCGCGCGCGACGGGTCGGCCCGATAGGCGACCGTATTGACGAAGTCGAGTGCGAGATTGCCCGCAATAAACTGAAAGTCGGGAGGGCCGCTCATGGCGCGTGAGTGACGTAACTGGATAGACCGCTGTTGTCCGGTTAATCTATACTAACCGTACCAGCCAAATCCATATGGTTACCGCCACCGACCACAAAAACCACGCCGCCCGACTCCGCACTCGTCTCGTCGCGGTGCTGATTGCGTGGCTGCTCCTCGTGTTCGCCGTGGCCGCCGATCTCGCGCGCGGCGGTCGCCCCGACCCACCAGAGCTGCGGGCCGCCGCCACGACGCTGAATGGCGCGTGGCGCTTTCAGACCGGCGACGATCCGCGCTGGGCTCAACCCGCGGCCGCGGACAGCGATTGGGATGTGATCTCGCTGACCGCGTCGGCAGGCAGTCACGACGGCGATGTGGGTCTTCCCGATTACGTGGCCGGTTGGATGGCCAACGGCCATCCTGACTATCGCGGCTACGCGTGGTATCGGCGCGCGGTGAAGGTGCCCTTCGATACCACCGCGTGGGATATTCTCGGGCCCACGTTGGTCGATCACGGCTACGAGTTGTATTGGAACGGACAATTGCTGGGCACATCCGGTACACTCGGGCCAACGCCGCGCATTGTTGGCACGCGCCCCAAGCGATTCGCCCTTCCGGACAGTGCGGCCGGAACGCGCGGCATGCTGGCCATTCGCGTGTACATGTTGCCCACCGCGGCACGCAGCCCCGATGGCGGTGGATTACACAGTGCGCCGATACTCGCGCCGCGCGCAGTGGGTGCCGCGCTGCACCGCGCGCAGTGGGAGCGCACCATCGCCGGTTACATCGTCGACGCGGTCGAACCGTTGGCGATGATCGTGCTCATCCTCATGGGCCTCGGCATTGCACGGGCGCAGTGGCACCGGAATGACTATGCGGGCTTTCTGATGTTTGCATGCGTTGCGCTCGCATTCATGGCCGAGCGACGCGCGAACAACGCCATTGTGGCGTGGACCGATTGGCAGCAGCTCACCACGTATTCGTGGCTCGCGAATTGGCTCTGGATTCCGGCCGTTGCCGCGTGGGCCTTGGCTTGGAACCGTTGGACTTCGCGCCCTTCTCGACTGATCGACGCGGCCACGCTCGTACTCACGATCGTGTCGGCCGTCGGTGCCGCGATGCATTCGGCGAGCATATATCGCGATGCGCGGTTTGCGTGGCTCGCGTTGTTCGTGGTAGTCGCGGCGCGTCTGGTGCGTACGAGCACACTGCGCGAACTGGCGCTCGCTACGCTCGCGGTCATCGTACTCGGCCTCTTCGGTGGCGAGCTGCTCGATCCACTCGGCGTGCCGGGTATCTGGTTTCCGTTCCACATCGGCGTGTCGCGTACGCAGTACATCTATGCCGCGATGATTCCGCTGCTGGCGGTGATCTTCGTGGCTCTCGCCAACAGGCCGCGTGACTCGGCGTGAGTACGAGCGAACCGCGTCGCACCGTGGTCACATGGCCTGACACGAAATCGCACGTACGACGTGGTACTCACGACGCTGGACACGCGTTTGGCGGCAGCAGCGCATCGAGTTCCGCGGCAAAGAGCGGCGAATAGAGCGTGCGCACTGTACACCAATAGTGCGAGAGGCCGACCGAACGCTGCAGTGAATTCGCCCATGCAGCGCGCTGTCGCGAGAATTCCTCCTCGACGTACAGACCCTGACGGTACTGGTAGTGTACATCCTCCCAGTAGCGGAGCAGCGCGTTGCTCCGCACGCGAAATTGATAGGCCTCGTCGGCGGTGAGTGAATCGCCGTGTTCTGCCCGTCGCAACACGCTCGCGAGCTGTGCGTTTCCGGCGCCTACGCGACTCCGTTCGCACGCGTCAGCAACTGATCGTGGGGCTCCGCAAAGCCCATGCCGACCCGCAACGTGAACAACACCGCCGCCGCGAGCGCGAGCATCGGCACAACCACGCGCGCGCTTACACTCACGGCGTCGGCGGCTTTGCGGGTTTTGGCGGCGCCGACTTCGCTTGCTTCGCCGCCGCCTCTGCCTTCTGTTGACGCGTCATCACGGTGTTGATGCGACGCTTGTCGGTGTCCGTGAGCCCGATAGTCTGCTTGGGCGGTAGGACTACCGGCTTGGGCGTGGCATCGATGGTGGCTTTCGACGGTGCGAGGGAATCCTTTGTCGATTTGGCTTTCGTCGTGTCCTTCGCGGGCGACTTGGCGGCGGTGTTCGCGCGCAGCCCTGTGGGCTTAGCGGCTTGTGCTTTCGCCTGATGCGCCGTGATGCTAAGCGCCAGCACGAGCGCGGCGTTGACTGGGAAGAACGAGCGAGTAGTCATCCGCAGAATATGTGGCGGTGCGTAGCAAGAGGCGAACAACGCGCGTTGAATGCGCGCTCGAGTGTTACGGCCTGGTCACGCTCGCTTTAACCGCGTCCGTGGACAACGACGCGAGTCGGCGCTTCGCCTCCGCAACCTGAGGCTGCAACTCGGGGTCGGCGTTCTTCCACAGATCCACAAACTTGGCGTAGTTGGTCGCGGCCCGCGCTTTGTCGCCTTTGGCTTCGTAGAGTTCGCCAAGCCGCTTGTAGGCACCGGCGCGGTACGACGCGTCGACACCAAGCAATCCCCAGTACTTGCTCTCGATGTATCGCGTAAATGCGGCACTCGCTGAATCGGCCATACCCGCGAGGTCGTACGCGCGGGCGAGATTCGGCAACTGACACAC
>CBHTUR010000020.1:0-81330 GCA_966096095.1 uncultured Gemmatimonadaceae bacterium
GCCTCGCGTACAGCCTCGCGTACAGCCTCGCGTACAGCCTCGCTTGAAGTCTCGCGTGAAGCCTCGCGCTACGAAGCCATAGGGGAGTGAACGATGAAGCAGTTTCTGACAGCGATTGCGGCGAATCTGGTGACGATCGCGCTGTGTGTGGTGGGCAGCATCGTGCTGCTGATCGGCATCGCCGCGGCGGCTGGTGGTGATAAACCGGCGACCATCCGCAAAGGCTCTGTGCTCGTGGTCGACCTTGACCAGACGTTGGTCGACAAACCGGCGGCGGCAGAGCGCCGTTCCGTGCTCGACGATGCGCTCATGGCGGGCGGTGAACACACGATCCCGCTGCGATCGGCGATGATTGCGTTGCGGGCGGCGGCCGGCGATGAGGATATCAGCGGCGTGCTCATTCGCGGCAATATCAACGCCAGCGGCTACGGTTCGGGGTACGCGGCGCTGCGTGAGTTCCGTGCCGCGATTGCCGACTTCAGAAAATCGAAAAAGCCTGTCCACGCCTATCTCGTCAATCCGGAAACGAAAGACTATTACGTGGCGTCGGCCGCCTCGACGATCACGATCGATCCATTTGGATCGCTCCTGATGCCCGGGCTGGCTTCAGAGCAAGTGTTCTTCGCCGGCCTGCTCGAGAAATACGGGATCGGCGTGCAGGTGAGTCGTGTGGGGCGGTTCAAAGCGGCCGTCGAGCCGTTTACACGGCGAGAGATGAGCCCGGAAAATCGACTGCAGACACGCGGCTACCTCAGCGAAATGTGGAGCGAAGTCAAACGCGGGATCGCTGAAAGCCGCGGCGTCGATACCACCGCCCTGCAAACGCTGGTCGACAGCCAAGGGATCATTCTGCCCGCGGATGCGAAGAGCGCGCATCTCGTCGACCGCGTCGCGTACTTCGATGAAGTGCTGACCGACCTCGAGACGCTGACGGGCACGAATGCCACCACCAAGTCGTCGGGCGGCGCCGTTAACGCGTCTGGGAACAAGCCCGAGAACAAATCCGTGGCGAAACCCGATACCAAGTCGGCACCAACCGTCGCCACGTCAGCGCTACCGCAGGTTTCGCTCGAAGAGTACGCACCGATCGCGACGTCGCGCGCGCGCAACTTCGGCGCGAAGCAGAGCGTGGCCATCGTCTATGCGGAAGGAGATATCGTCGACGGCCAGGGGAGCAGCGACAACATCGGCGGCGACGGACTCGCGCGCGAATTGCGCAAGCTGCGCTCGGAGACTTCCGTCAAGGCCGTGGTGCTCCGTATCAATAGCCCGGGTGGGAGCGCGATTGCTTCGGAGAAGATCCAGCGCGAGTTAATGCTCATCAAGCAGACCAAACCAATCGTGGTATCGATGGGAACGGTGGCGGCGAGCGGTGGTTACTGGATCTCGACGGCGGCGTCGCGCGTGTTCGCACAACCGAACACGATCACTGGCTCGATCGGCGTGTTCTCGCTCGTGCCCAACATCAAAGGGCTGGCCAATGCGCACGGTGTCACGTTTGACACGGTGACCACAGGCAAGTATGCGGACCTGTTCTCGCTCGCCCGCCCGCGCACGGCCGATGAACTCGCCGTGTTGCAACGCGGCACCGACGCCGTTTACGCCGCGTTCATCGAGCGGGTCGCCAACGCGCGGCACCTCGCGCCGGACTCCGTGCGCAACATTGCCGAAGGGCGCGTGTGGTCGGGCACCGACGCGATGCGGATTGGTCTGGTGGACTCGATCGGTAGTCTCGACGTGGCCGTGAAGAGCGCGGCCGCGATCGCCAAACTGACGGGCGACTACGACATTCGCGAGTACCCGCGTGTGCGATCGACGACGGAAATCCTGACCGAGATGTTCGAACGGAAATCGCCGCCACTCGCAACGCGAATCGCCGCGATGCTCTTTCCTGCATTCGCCGAACAGGCCGCGGCGGGCGCGACGTCGGGGCGCGGAGTGGCCGCGAGGTTGACGCGTGACGTTACACGTCAGCTCACCGCTGTGTTGTCCACTGATGATCCGCGTGGTGTGTACGCGCGCGTGCCCTTCGTGATCAACGTGCGCTAGCGCCTACGCGTACGGCCGCGAACACGCGACGTCGAAGGCCGGGCTCGAAGTAGCGGCTGCGCGTGGCGTTGATCACGACGCTGGTCGCGTAGTGGCGATCGAACAGGTTATCAACGCCAAACGATGGCTGAAGCGTGAGCTGACCGGCGCGCACGCCGGCATCATAACCTGTGCGTAGCGCCCATGTGCTGTAGCCTGCCGCAAACACACTGGCGGCATCGTCGGCGCTCATCCGCGACGACAACGTCGATTCGACTGTACCGAACCAGCCACGGGCACGGCCGGTGGCGAACAACTGTGCCAATTGTTCGGGAATTCCGGGGATGGGTTTCCCGGCGTAGCTCGTGGTGCCAACGACGTATCGATCGAAGCGGAAGTGTGAGCGCGTGTAGCTCGCACCCACGTCTCCGTGCGCCAGCACAACGAGCGCGCTGGCTTCGAGACCCGTGCGCGCGGTCTGACCCGCGTTTCGAAAGGCGCGGCGTCCCGGTTGGTTGGGTACATCGAACGGTACCAGTTCGTCGTGCACAATGGCTTTATAGGCCGCGAGTTCAACCCGCACACGACCGGCCACGATGCCCTGCACTCCCGTTTCGATCGTTCGTGTGCGCTGCGGAGCCAGCGTGCTATTGAGTCCGGCCGCGCCGTTATCCTGATTGGTCAGCTCGGTAATCGTGGGTGTTTCAAACGCCGAGGTCCAATTGGCGAACACCGACATTGTCGGACGTGCGTGCCACGCAATACCGAACATCGGGGTCGTGGCGGTCAACGTGCGTTCACCGGAATCGTCGGCATTGGAGGAGGTAATGAAGTGATCGGTCACGTCGAACGCGACCTGATCACGACGCGCCGCCACGCTGACGAAGACGCGCCCGGGCGTTTCGGCTTCAACACGTGCGAATGCACCGAGTCCCTTCACCTGTTCGCGTTGATTGAGCCGCACGGCGCCCCGTTCGACGCCGATCGTCGGACACTTGGCGGTCGCGGCCCCGACGGCATCTGCGCAGTTCTCGTAGTTGAATCGCGAATCATCCTGGCGCGTTGCATCAACGCCGGCTGAGACGCGCAGGGGCCATGGCGCGGCGGTCGTTCGATACGAACCACGCAGCGTCGCGCCGGCCACGGCGCGATCAACCGCGACGATCGCGAATGCTTGCGGATTGTCGAGCGAGCGGGTGCCGACGAATGCGCTCGCATTCACCGAGGCGTGGTCGTCGCCGCGTGACGCGAGGAGTGTGAGTTGCTCGTGCGTCACCGCTTTGCGTGACCGCTTGGTGATATTGAGCGAGTCGGGAATTCGCGTATCCCGCGCCAGCTCGGCTGCTGTGATCGCTCCGGGATTTTCGGCACGCGTTGTTTCATAGCGCGTGCCTTGCAGCTCTAAACGTGTGCCGGCGACGTTCGCGTACGCGCGCGCGAAGATGTTCGAAGCGTCGAGACGCGAGTACCATCGCGGACCGTCACCGTTGGTCTTGGTGGCAGTGAGCAGCATCCCCACATCGCCAATCGGCTTGGCCGGCGACGCGGCAGCGTGTGCACCCGAGATCGAAAGCGTGTTGCGCGTCAATCCGCCCCCGTTCCACCAACGTGCGTCGAGCGCCAACGGCGACGATGCCGGCGATCGCGATTGCAGGTCAACGACACCACCTGCCGCGTTGCCGTACAGCGCGGCGGCCGTGCCGCGCACAACGGTGAGGTTCGCGATGCTCTCGAGTTCGATCCAATCGATTGGCGTCTGTCCATCGGGGAGCGAGAGCGGAACACCGTCGCGCAGGATACGCACGCCGCGCACGCCGAATGCTGATCGCGCACCAAATCCGCGAATCGCGAGTCGTGGGTCCTGCGAGGGGTTCGCGCGGTCCTGCACGACGACCCCCGGTACGCCGAGCGTCAGATCGCCGATACCCACGCGCCGCGTCGCCGGACGTTGCACGTCGGGCGTGAGACGCGATGTGGCGAACGGGAGTTCAAGCGGCGAGCGCGCGGCGTCACGCGCCACGGTGATTTTTACTGGCGCGAGTTGCGCGCGCGACGAATCAGCGGTTGCGGCACCCTTTGTTGGTGCCGATTGCGCGCGTGCCTCTTCGCTGCTGGCGAGCAGGAGTAACGACGCGAGTAACGACGCGAGTAACGACGCGAGTAACGACGCGAGTAACGACGTGAGCAAGGAACTGCGCAGCGACGTGAGCAAGGCGGAAATGCGCGCGGTAGCGGTGGCGGTATGTGTGTGCACCGCTACAGACTGTCGTGCGGCGCGCGTCTTGTCGAGCGTGCCTCGTAGATTCGCAGGCCACGCGAGCGGAGCGACAGCTTGCTGGCGGCCGCTCACGGAAACGCGCAGGTCTTATCTGGCGGGTCGGCAGACGGGCAGACGCTCCGACGCGTCTTCGTCGAACAACTCGCCGGTTCGATCGCACTCCACGCCCGTCGTGGTATCGCGAACGGACAGAAACCAATGCGAACGGTCAGCGCGCCAATCCAGCACGCGCTGACGCGGGCCGATACCGACGCCCCGCGCTTTGAGTTCGGGCCACGTGGCGAACCGTCCAAAGATCGATCGGAATTCTGACTGCCGCGTATACACGTGCTGAAACGTCTGCTGCAGCGCTTCACGCGATGCGGACTGACGACTGGACGTGCGGATACGCACCGCCATCAACACGGAAACGACCACCACAAACGCCGTGATCAGCACCACGACGATCGTGCGATCGCGGTCTTCCCGTTCGCGACGGACCAGTGCGTTTTGTTCACGCGCAGCGGCCGCGACGGCCGAAGGCCGCAGATTAGCGCCGATGGTCGACGCTCCGCGCGCCCCCCTCGTCGAGACGGCGGGTGCCAGTGGGCGGAGCATCCCTGCAGGTTGGGCGCCGCGAGCAAATCCGCCGCGCAGTGTCATGTCGTCAGCCGTCCCGCCAGCCGTAGGCAGGGGCGCGCCGAGTGGCCGGGCGAGCGCAATGGCTCGAGCGACCGAGAGTGTCGACTTTCGTCGGACTGGTTCCTCGGGCATGCCGTCATGGTATGCAATCGACGATCGAATCTGCATAGCGGCATCGGCACGATTGTCACAGGTCGAATCTTTGCTGTGACAAGCCGCGGCTCCGACCGGATTTCGTCCCAAGTCGCGCCTATATTTCCAGATATGTTCTTTCGACAGTTCTACGATCAGCCGCTGGCACAGGCCAGCTATCTCATCGGCTGCCAGATGACCGGCGAGGCCATCGTCGTGGACCCGCTTCGCGACATCTCCGCCTATCTGCAGACAGCCGCCTCAGAGGGGCTCCGCATTACGCAGGTAACGGAGACGCACATTCATGCGGACTTCGTATCGGGCGCACGCGAACTCGCGTCGGCGACCGGAGCGCAGCTCTTTCTCTCCGCCGAAGGAGGCGAGGAGTGGCAGTATCAGTTCGCACGCGCCGATGGGGCGACGCTGGTACACGATGGCGACATCATCCGCGTGGGCAACGTCACGCTGACAGTGATGCACACGCCGGGGCACACTCCCGAACACATCTGCTTCGTGGTCACCGACACGGTGCGGGCGGCCGGTCCGATGGGCATTCTCTCGGGCGATTTTGTGTTTGTGGGTGATGTCGGACGCCCTGACCTTCTGGAGCGCGCGGCAGGCTACGCGGACACGATGGAGGCGGGCGCTCGAACGCTTTTCCGTTCGCTCGCGCGTTTCCGTGAGTTACCAGATCACCTCCAGGTCTGGCCGGCTCATGGCGCCGGCAGCGCGTGTGGCAAAGCGCTTGGCGCGGTGCCCTCGAGTACGGTTGGCTACGAAAAGTTGAGCAATTGGGGTGTCGCCGAAACGGACGAGGCAATCTTCGTGGCTTCGGTCCTCGACGGGCAGCCTGAGCCGCCTCGCTACTTCGCCGAGATGAAGCGGATCAATCGAGATGGTCCGCCCATTCTGGGAGCTGTTTCGGTGGGCCCTCGCCTCGATGCATCGCGTCTCGATGGGCTGTCGGCGGCGGCCTGGATTCTGGACGTTCGCAGTGGCTCTGAGGTCTCACGAGGCTACGTGCCCGGTGCCCTGGCCGTGCCGTATGGGCGCTCGTTCAGTACCTGGGTTGGGTCAATCGTGCCGTATGACGCCGACCTGCTGCTCGTCGCGAACGCGTCAGACGATCGCGACGGTCTAGTCGTACCGACTGTGGTGGCACAAGCGACGCACGACCTTCGGATGATTGGCCTGGATCGCGTTCTTGGGTGGATCGATGCGTCCGACGCCCTCTCACGCGTGCGAGCGCACGGAGAATCGCCCGCAATCATTTCGCCTATCACGCCGCAGGAACTCGAGCATGCGCCCCGCGTGATCGTCGACGTGCGAGGCGAGTCGGAGTGGCGCGAGGGGCACATTCCAGGGGCACATCACATTCCGCTGGGCTCCTTGGCCGACCGCGCCTCAACGCTTCCGCCGGGCCCGCTCGTGCTGCAGTGCCAGTCAGGGTCGCGCTCGCTCGTGGCGACGTCGCTGTTACAGCGCCTTGGTCGACGCGAGGTGCTCAACCTGACCGGCGGATATCAGGGTTGGCGGAGTTTTCGCGCTTTGTCCCACGCTTGATGACGCTGCGCTGACGATCGCGCACTACACTCTCACTCAATCGATTCGACTTCGCCAACGTGCTGGCCTTTGCCATCGCAAAGCACGCACAATGGCAGTCTAATCACTGAGTGAATTTGTGAATTGAATCGCCGCGAGGATCGAGCCCACCGAGGACTCGGCTCGCGGCGATTTCGTTTTGAGCCCGCAGCGCCCACAGTTTGTCGCCATCTGGGCAGCGATCAGGACACGATCTCATTGATGTAAAATGCCAACAGCGCGCGCCATCGAGAGCGATAGCGCGCGCTGTTGTGTTCGTCGATGCGAGTGCCTCGGCGAGTTTGGTCGCCTGTCAGGACGACGGATCGTTCCAGAGCACGCGTTCGCCGAGTGCGTCTCCCACGACGCGGCGCTCACGGGCGCTGCCGGCCCGAAGCACGTCAACCAACGCGAGGAGCTCGTGCAATCGCGCATCGCGAGCCGCGACGGCGGGAAGGTTTGGGAACAGCGGAACGAGCGACTCGCCGCGAATCGTTCCACGATCGCTCGCCCAGACGAGAGAGCGAGGGGCCGCTCCGTCGGTGAAGAGCGCGGCGACATCCGGGTGGGTCCACGCCGTGGCCATTCCGGTTCTCTCGGGACCGTGGATGGCCGGGAACGAGTAGCGCACACCGTGGAGCAGAAACTCGCGAAAGGCCGCGCGCGCCACCGTGCGACTGGAGGGCTTACAAAGGCCCGAGAGTTGGAGGCGGGCGACTGCGCGGTGAACAGCGCTGGTGCTGGTAACTAGTGCATCCGCGAGCGGCTCGTAGCGCTCTTCAGGAACGAGCAGCAGTCGGAGCGCGACAGCGATATCGAACGGACGGAGGGACGGTTGCGACGGCAATGGCGGCTGGGTCGGAGGAACTCAGTCCAAACTGCGTAATGTCGCCATGATGATAGCGTGCATTTTTATGCTCGGATGAGACCGCCCACGTCTTTGCGGAATCTTAACAACGATGGTTCGCACCTCTTTGACGCCGAGCGCAACTGCACGTGCGAGCAATCAAAAACACTCAAAGCGAACTCAACAATAATTATTCATTTTTTGTTCATGTTTGATCGAGCACTTCTCGAACACGAATCGCCAACGCCGCTTCGCTGAAGGGTTTTTCGAGCAGCTCTATTTCGTCATCCAGCACACCCTGACTGATGATTGCGTCTTCGGTGTAGCCGGACATGTAGAGCACCCGCAGCTCCGGCCTGACCGCCACGAGTCGTTCGGCGAGTCGCCGACCGTTGGCGCGCGGAAGCATGACATCGGTCAGCAGCAAGTCGATACGCGACGGATGCCGATTGGCGATGCGCATGGCCTGCTCCCCGTCGGCCGCCGCGAGAACCGTGTACCCACGTCGCTGCAACATCGCGCGCGCGACTTCGCGCACCGCAGTTTCGTCTTCAACGACCAGGATTGTTTCCGTGCCACCGTGCGCGACCGGTTCCGAGTGATCGATCGGTTCGCTCGCGCGGGCGTTGGATGCCGGCAAGTACACTTTGAACGTCGTGCCAACGCCGACTTCGCTGTACACCCAGATGTGTCCCCCGCTCTGCCGCACGATGCCATACACGGTGCTGAGCCCAAGGCCGGTACCGCCGGCTTTGGTCGTGAAGAACGGCTCGAAGATGCGCTCGCGCGTTTCGCGATCCATGCCAAGTCCAGTGTCCGACACGACGATGCAGACGTAGCGGCCGGGCACGACGCCGTGATGGCGCGCGGCATACGATTCTCCGAGCATCGCGACACCGGTTTCGACGGTCAACATTCCGCCATCGGGCATGGCTTCGCTCGCGTTCACCATCAGATTGAGCAGCACCTGTTCAAGCTGCATCGGATCGGCGAACACCGATGGTAGCGGCTCCTCGAAGGCCGTACGAATCATCACGTTTGCGCCGATGACGCGCCGCACCATGCGCTCCAGCTCCAAAATCAGCGCGTTCACATCCACCTGCAGCGGTCGCATGATCTGTTTGCGACTGAACGCGAGCAACTGACGGGTGAGCGCAGCGGCGCGATCGGCGGCCGATTTGATTTGTTGCACTTCGCCGTGCGGCCCGCTGCCTTTGGGCAGCTCTTCCAACAGCAGTTCACTGAAGCCCGAGATGGCCGTGAGAACGTTATTGAAGTCGTGCGCTACTCCACCGGCGAGCCGACCAACCGCGTCCATCTTTTGCGCGTGAAAGAGCTGTTCCTCAAGGCGCCGACGTTCCGAAATGTCGCGCATGATGCCGATCCAGTGCGTGTGCTCGCCGTGGTCGTCGATGATCGGCATGTAATCGACATCAGCCCAGAATTCGCGACCGTCGCGCGTGGCTTGTGCCAATTCGGCACGGATGGGCTCGGCCGCACGAAACGCGGCGCGTAAGCGCTGGAGCGTGTCAGCGGACGTACTCGACGCCTCGAGTACCATGGGTGTCTGTCCGCGTATCTCGTCGCTGGACCATCCGGTGCGCCGCTCGAATGCACCGTTGACGAACGAGATCACCGGGAATCCGTCCGGCGACGGTTTCGCGGTGAGAATAATGAGCGCGTCGTTGAGACGCGCCACGCCAGCTCGGAGCAGTTGAAGTTCATCCATGACTGACGCTCACCGATTTGGTGTTCGTCCAACGGAAATGCATTGAGGAATTGCTTGTCGCCGCAGGGCCTGACGGCAGTCGCGCGCGGCGGAGTGCTGCTCCCGGGGCGCGCGACTTCGCGCACCCCGGTCACTGAACGTTACGGCCTACGAAATGGTGCCCTCAAGGCCTGATCTGAGGGGTTCCCCACGAATTGTTGTTGCGGTCGATGTCCAACAGCCGATGGTCGGGGTCGAGTTCGATCCGGACCAGCGATTTACCCGTGAATGAGTAGGTGCGCACGTAGCGGCGCGTATTGGTGCTCCACACCTCGGCGGGATAGTTGAAATCCTGGGTGGTTCCGTCCGAGAAGGTGAAGCGGGCGCGAATGGGGAGCACTCCGCGCTCGCGATTGCCAAACTGCACGCCCACTTGCGTGGTATCGCCGACTTTCCGCGTCACGACGGTGTCGATCGCCTGATCGAAGCGCGCGTTCTCGATAAACCATTCGCGCCAGAACCAGTCGAGTCGACGCCCGCCAACGTCTTCCATCGTGCGAAAGAAGTCCGTGGGCGTGGGATGCTTGAACGCCCACCGCTTAATGTAGGTGCGGAACGCGTCGTCGAACGCTTCGGGGCCTAAGATCTCCTGACGCAAGAGCTGCAGACCAACGCTCGGTTTGACGTAGGCGGCTTCTCCGAGCAAGCGCGGGTCGATTCGATCGGGATTGATGTTGACCGGCTTGTCGGCGGCGGCGGTCATGTACTGCTCAACGAGGCGGCGTTCGTCGGCGGCGCGCGCCATCTGATCGCCCTTTTCGGGATAGCGGCGCCCTTCGGAGAAGGTGTTGATGAAGGTGTTGAACCCTTCGTCCTGCCACATGTACACACGCTCGTTGCTGCCGACGATCATCGGGAACCACATGTGCCCGATCTCGTGCGTGACGACGTTGTAGAGATCGTAGACGTCCTGGCTCTTGTTCTCCATCGCGATCATGGGATACTCCATGCCGCTGATGGGTCCTTCCACGGCCGAAATGTGCGGCCATGGATACATGAACCAGCGCTCGCTGTACTCCATGATCGACATGCGCGACTGATCGGCCGCATCCTTCCAATTTCCCACGGCCGTCGGGCGGTAATAGCCGTACGCCATGATGCCTTTGTAGCTGGACGCATCCCACTGGAAATCGGGCGACGCCGCCCAGACTGCATCGCGGACGTTCTTCGATGCGAACTTCCAGGTGAGCATTCCGCTCTTGGTGGGGCGCGCCGCGCCGCTCTTCAATTCGTCGGCGGTAATGAGGCGAATGACGGTGTCCGACTTGGCGGCGATAGCGTGACGCGCGATCGTGGTTGGCGTGAGAACGTCGCGCGCGTTTTGCAGCGCACCGGTTGCCGCCACGATGTATCCCGCCGGCACCGTGACTGACAGGTTGTAGTCGCCGTAGTCGAGATAGAACTCGCCTTGCCCGAGGTAGGGCTCGATGTTCCAGCCGCGCACATCGTCATAGACGGCGACGCGGGGATACCACTGCGCGATTTCATACAGCGCGCCATCGCGGCCCATGCGATCGGCGCCATGCTCGGGCACCGGGAAACTCCACGCGGCTTCGATGACGGCAGTCCTGCCAGGCGCGAGCGGCTCGGCGAGATCGACCTTCATCATCGTTTCGTTCGGTCGTTTGGCGAGCGCAACGCGCTTCGGCGCCGCGCCAGCAGCGCCAACCAACTGATCGAACTTGGTGAACGTGTAGCCACCTTCGAAGCCGCGCGCGCCAAAACGCGAGTCCTGCGGGAAGATGTACGAATTCAGGGATTTGTCTTTGAACGCATTCTGCTCGGTCTGCATCCAGATGTAGCGCAGCGTGTCCGGCGAATGATTGGTGTAGCGCAGCGTCATCTCGCCGCGCACACTCTTGGCCGTGGTGTCGAGCGTCGCGGCGAGATTGTAGTCGGCGCGATTCTGCCAGTAGCGTGCGCCTGGCGCACCGCTGCCGGCGCGCAGCTCGTTGCCCGACGTTGGCATGTACGGCGCGAAGATCGATGTATCACCAACCGAAAGCGGGCGCGGCGGCGTCTGTGCGGCCTGAGCGAGCGCAGCATTGGCGAGCCAGCCGTTGAGCACGACGCTCGCCGCAGCGATGGTCGTCGCCTGTGAAATGGTCCTGCCGAGTGAGGTAGACATGGAGTGGAATCTAGTGCATCCGCTGGCGCGCACCGAAGAGCTCGCACAGCTTACGCGCATGTCGACCAGCCCCGAATTCTCACCCGTGGAGTTCCACGGGACGCCCGCATTCCCGCGCGGATTCCGCTGCGCGAGCCGTAACGTTGGCCTTAAACCGTCAGCGCGCGACCTGACGCTGTTTGCGTCGGATACGGACGCGGCGGCCGCTGCAGTTTTTACGCGCAACCACTTTCCGGGAGCACCCGTCATATTGGGTCGCGAGACGATCCGGGGAGGGACACTCCGCGCAATTATCGCCAACAGCAAAGTCAGCAACGTGGCGACCGGGGCGCAGGGCGTTGAGAACGCGCGTCGCATGGCGGCCGCGGCGGCCACTGAGCTCGGCACGACGCCAAACAAGGTTCTGGTCAGCTCGACGGGAGTCATCGGAGTGCCTCTGCCAATCGAGAAGATCGAGCGCGGCGTGGCCGGAATGTCCGCCGAGCTGCAGCGCGATCCGATGGTTGGCGCCGAAGGGATCATGACCACCGACACCCACCCGAAAGCGCTTTCGGCCAACGTCGGCGCTGCCACGATCACCTGGGTGGCGAAGGGATCGGGGATGATTGAGCCGAACATGGCAACGATGCTGTCGTACATTTTCACCGATGCGGCGATCGATGCGGCTACGTTGGACCGCCTGTTGCGCGCGGCGATGACCGGATCGTTCAATGCGTTGTCGGTTGATACCGATACGAGCACGTCAGACACCTGCGTTATCATGGCCAACGGTGCTGCGGGTGCGGTTGATGAAGCAGAGTTTGCGCGGACCCTGCGTGCGGGCTGCGTCCGCATGACTGAAATTTTGGCACGCGACGGCGAAGGTGCGACGCGATTGATTCGCGTGGGTGTGCATGGCGCGCTGAACGACGCGGAAGCGCACGTGGTGGCAAAGAGCATCGTCAACTCGCCGCTGGTGAAGACGATGGTGCACGGCGCGGATCCCAACGTGGGTCGTTTGCTGATGGCCGTGGGCAAGTGCTTTGATTGCCGGATCGATCCGGTATCGACCTCGGCATCGATCAACGGCTTTCCCGTCGTGCGCGGCGGCGAACGACTGGCCTTCGACGATGCGGTAGTTCGCGAAACGCTTTCGCGCGATGTCGTGGACATCGAGGTGAACCTCGGAGTCGGCAACGGCACCGCGCGGGCGTTCGGGTGTGATTTGACCAAGGGCTACATCGAAGAGAATGCAGCGTACTACAGCAGCTGACCGCTCTACCGCTCGTCGTCAGACTGTTCGTGCGATGCGCGATCGGACGCGGTGACGCCGCCTGAGGCATTGGCGTAGGCCGTTCCTGCGCCGTACTTGTAGACCAATTGCCCACCCGAGTGACCGACGTTCCAGCCAGCGCCGAGTAGCACGACGCTACCGGCAGCGGCCGTCACGCGCGCCCACTTGCCCACGGCGTCTCGGCGGACGCCAATCAACGAAACAGCGAGCGCGGCTGCCGTGAGGGCGAGAAACGCCTCCGCGGCCTCTTCATGCGATTCGATGGGCGCTTCAGCAACCGTACGTTCCACCTGCTCTTTGGCCGGATCACCGGTGGCGAGCGCAAGCCATGCAGTAGCCGCCAGCATTGCGTGCACGGCCACGGCCGCGCCCCAAGCCATAAGCGGTTTGGTACCCCGCCGAATGGCCCACAGCGCGATCAGCATCACCGCTGGCAGAAAGACGACGAGGGCGACCGGCAGGTGCACGATGGCCGGATGCAACGGGTTAGGAATGAGCGATGACAACATGAGAATCTCCCTGGCGTTGTCGGCCGCCTTGCTCGTTGCCGATTGCAACAGGACGGCGGCCTCGCTGTCACGTTCGTCGTATCGGCGCTCTATCTCTATCCGACATGTGTCGTGCTTGTGAGGGAGATCTGTCGGTAAGACATTTGCCGGAGTGGTATTTCCCTGACCGATGGAGCGACATGGACGACGCTGACGCCCCCCCGCGAGCCGTCTCACTGCTGTTGATCATCGTTCTCAGCTGCGTCATCGTGGGCGGCGCAACGGACATCTGGCTCGATGGCTCAGCGGCGTGGCTCACCGCACACACCGTGGTCGAACTTGCGCTCGTGACGTTGAGTGCCGGCTGCCTGGTGTACTTCTGGCGGCTATGGCGCACGTCGGAAGTGACAACGCGCGCGGTCCGCGACGCGCTCGCCGCGTCAGAGCGCGCGGTAGAGGTCCGTCAACGCGAACGCGATGAATGGCGTGCGAGCGCGGAGGCATCGTTGTCGGGGCTCGCAAACGCTATCGACCGCCAGTTTTCACGCTGGGAGCTAACGCCAGCCGAGCGCGACGTGGCCATCGGCCTTCTCAAGGGACTTGGACACAAGCAGATCGCCGGCGCGTCATCGCGCAGCGAGCGCACAGTGCGCCAGCATGCGGTGAGCGTGTACGGCAAGGCCGGCGTGGCCGGGCGCGCGGAGCTGGCGGCGTACTTTCTTCAGGATCTTTCGCTCCCGCGTTCTTCGGAAGTTCGTTGATACGAAGAGCGGCCGAGCTAGAGGCGCGCGCTCTCTTTTACCGACGTGCGAGCGCTGAAGCGCCGAGCGCCAGATTGCCGAACGCTAGAGCGCCGAACGTCGACGAGTGAATGGCATGGCCGAAGGCCGATAGCTGACGGTGAACGTGAACCAGCCAGCGTCGTAGTTGCGGTAGTTGTTGCCGAGGAACTTGAACGCTCCGATGGACGTGGAGAGATCGGCTCCTGGAGGAATGTTGTAGTTGGAGTTGATGCAGTTAGGATCCGGCGCGGTCGGAGCGGCCGCCGTGACCTTGTCGTAACACGCGGGGTGGGTCGCTATCGACTTGAGAAATACAGTATTGATGCCGTCTGACTAGCGCTTACCCAGCACTGCGAAGTCCTGCCCTCCATCGCCGTCGGCGATGAGCTGATCCATGCGCGACGCGAGCGCGCGTAAGAGCGGTACGGGCCCTGCCCCCGCTGTTTCCAGCATGAGCCGCATGTCTTTGCGGGCAACATCGAGTGCAAAGTTGGTGTCGTAATTGTCGTTGACCATCATTGCCCCGCGAAAAGCCATGGCTCCGCTCGGATTGGTGCGCGAGAGCATCTCCATGGCGCCGCTGCGCGGCACGCCAGCGTTGTCGACGAGATGCATGATGTCGGCAACGGTACCGACCAGCGTGAGAACCATCGCGTTACCCACGAGCTTGTACACCGAGGCGAGATCGGCGCGCTCACCGACGTGCCAGAGTTCACCGGTCATTGCGCGAAGACCATCGCGCACGCGCTCCATGTGATTGTTGGGACCCGCGACGAGCATCATGCCTTTCGCCTCGCGGGCAGCCGGCGGTCCCATCATTACCGGGGCGTGCAGATAGGCGATGCCTGCGGCCGCGAGTGCCGCGGCGCGGGCGGCGGTGCGTGCGGGTTGCGTGGTCGTGTGGTCGACAATCACGGCACCCGGTTCAAGTCCGGCGCGCACTTCGGCCACGGCAGCATCCACGCTGTCGTCGTCGAGCAGCACGATATGTACCCGTGAGGCGCCGCGCGCGGCGTCTGCCGGCGACGATGCGACGCGCGCGCCAAGTGACGCCAGTGGCTCGGCCTTCGCGGGCGTCCGATTCCAAACCGCGACGGTGGTGCCGCCGCGATTCAGCAATCCTTCAACGAAAGCACTGCCCAGCAAGCCAGTGCCCAGCACGGCGACATGCGTATGTGTTGCAGCTTCGCTCATCACTTCGTTCCCGGGAGTGGAGGAACCGTCGCAGGAGCGCGACGGTGTTTGGTACTTTGTTCGAAATCGTACGCGAGGCCCAGCAATTTTCCTTCGCTCCAAGGCCGTCCGAAGATCGACAGACCCGCGGGAAGCGCGTTGTTGCGAGTGTATCCCATGGGCACGGTGATCGCCGGAAATCCCGTTGTTGGAGAGAAGAGCTGACTATTGTCGCCGTGTGGTGTGTTGAGATCGCCAATCAGGCGCGGCGGATTGCTCCACGTAGGATAGACCAGCGCATCAAGCTTGAGTGAATCCATAAGCTGCAGTACCGCGACGCGCACTGCGGCTCGCACCTTCTCGCGGCTTTGACACCCCGCGCTTGTTTCCGGAGGTTCGGTCGCCATCGCGGCGTCACGTAACCGCTGCTCAACCGTGGGGTGATACTTCCGGCTGCGCAGAATGTCATCGATTGTTTTGACGGGAGCGTTGGGTCCGCGAGACGCGAAATAGCGTTCCAAATCGGCTTTGAATCGATTGCATCCGCCTCGCTGCTGCCGCTGAATAGTGTCGAGTGAGTCGACGCGCGCGGTGTCGATGATGATGGCTCCTTGGGCGCGCATCGCGGCGACGGCCTTCAGAAATACTTCGTTCACTTCCGGATCGAGCGTCGGCCGTTCGTACGCCTGTCGCAAGATGCCGATGCGAGCGCCTTTGAGCGCGCCGCGCTTGAGGAACACGCTGTAGTCGGCTTCGCGCTTGTTGTCGGCGGGCGCGGTAACCGTGTCGGCGGGATCACTGCCCACAACGACGTTGAACACGGCGACGGCATCACTCACTGTGCGCGCCATCGGGCCGGCGATATCTGCCACCGCGTTGAGCGGAATGACGCCGGCGCGCGAGGTGAGGCCCATGGTCGAGCGAATGCCAACCAGGGCCTGATGCGCCGATGGGCCGCGAATCGAGTTACCGGTATCGCTGCCCAATCCCACTTCGCCCAAGTTCGCCGCGACCGCAGCGGCCGTTCCGCCGCTTGAGCCGGCCGTTACCCGATCGAGCGCGTACGGGTTGTGTGTGTACCCTGGCAGAATGGAGCTTACGGTTTCATACGGCGTGAACGCCCACTCAGCCAGATTGGATTTGGCCAGCACGATCGCACCGGCAGCGCGGATCTTGCGCACCATCGTCGCGTCCTGCGGTGGCTTCCATCCTTCAAGCGCAAGCGACCCGGCGGTGGTCTGCATGTCCGCCGTTTCGAAATTGTCTTTCACAATCATCGGAACGCAGTGCAGCGGTCCGACGGGTCCAGCTTTCTTGTATTGCACGTCGAGCGAATCTGCGAGCGCGAGCGCGGCGGGATTCACGACGATGAGCGCGTTGATCGCGGGGCCTTTCTTGTCGTACGCCGCAATACGCGCGAGATATTGCTGCACCAACGCGTGGCAGGTTAACGAGCGCGCTTTGAACGCCGCGTGAATCTGCGCAATGGTGGTTTCTTCAAGCTTGAATCGCGTCGGCTGCGCGTGAGTAGGCGCGGCGGAGATCGCCACGAGTAGCGCGGCACCCGCGCACGAACGAACCGAGCGAAGCATGGAGTATGGGAGCATGCTCCGAATGTACTCCTCGCCCCGCCCGTGTCACGCTCTCGCGGCCCGACGCATCGCGCGCCTGTCGCGGCGCCGCGAAAGCGTGACGTACGCGATCGGGGGCGCCGCGCTTTGCAGGTCGTGTGACCCCGATGCGCTATGCGCTACGCGCCGTGCGCCGCGCTCGCCGTGATACCGGCGTTCGGCGCCCGGCGCAGCGTCACGCGCGCCACCTCCGGAAACGCCCCGACCCGAAACGGAATGCCCCAGAACCCAGTGCCCGGATGCACGTACAGGAGTGACACCCCTCGCTGATAGGCGCCCATCGCGTGCTCGAGGAACGGGGAAGCCAAGCTCCAGCCGAGGCGTGGCAGTGCAAACTGTCCCCAATGCGTATGCCCGCTCAACGTCAGAGAGGCGCCTCGCTCGGCGAGGGCCGGCCAGAGCGCCGGGTTGTGCGCGAACACCACGGACGTGGTGAGCTTCGGCACCCGACTGAACGCCCGCGACAAGTCTGGCGAGGCGCTGTGTCCGTGACCGTCGTCGCGACCGCGTGCGGCGGGATCGCCCACACCCACCAGCGCCAGCGACGCGCCGTTCACGGAAAGGATTCGCGACTCGTTGACGAGCACGTGCGCGCGCGTGAATTCTCGGAGCCCCGAAAGTACGTCAGACCACCCGGCGTAGACATCGTGATTGCCGGGGATGAGGAACACTCCGTGTGCGGGTCGCGCCGCGTCGGTCATGTTTTCCAACCAACGTGCGAAGTAGCGCGTGTCCTCAGAGCGATCATCCACCAGATCGCCGGTCACGCTAACCAGATCGGGCTGCAATTTCGTCACGGCGCGAGTGACGCGGCGCAGAAAGCGCGCGGACGTTTGTGGGCCAAGATGCGTGTCCGAGATTTGGACAATGCGCAGGCCGTCGAACGCGGCCGGCAAGTCGGGAATGCGCGCTTCCACTTCGCGCACAACCACGCGACGCGAGCCGAGCCAACCGACGAACATCAACGAGAGCATGATGATGAGCGCGCCCACGGCGGCGATTTGACCGCCGCGAATGGGGCGACCGACGAGCAACCCGGCCGTGAGCCCAATAACACCAGCGCCCGACACAATGGGCAGCAGCAACTGCGTGTAGAGGATGGGTCGCACCACAGCGAGCCTGAACAACGCCGTCGGGTACGAACGGAAGCCGCTGTGCCGCGCAAAGCTCAGCAACGGAATCGTGGTATACGCCGCGAGCGCGACGATCAATGCGACCACCGGCAGCGCACGCGTCGGCAGCAGGCTGACGCTAATCGTCGCGACAACGCTCCACGCGGAAAGCAGGTACAAAGCGAACAACATCGCCGGCGATCCGGCACGTCGTGTGCGCGCGCTCATCGCGCGGACGTCGCGTGCCTGAGTCTGTGTCGGAGATGGCGGAATAGCTGGGGCTGCAACAACGGTATCGGACACTGCCAATCCTGAGAAAAGAGACAGCTATCTCGTACACAGTGCCCGCGCCAATGTTCGTCGTACGTCACCAATCCAATTGGCATTTGGCGTCGTCGATCACGAACTTTGCGCGAAAATCGACGCCTTGGTGTCGGGCCGCACATTGGGTGGTTCGAACGCCTTGCCGCGCGTCCCCAACTCACTGGGAATACAATACTTAGCACGCGTGACGACAGTCACAGGCTTGATCAATTTTCTATTGAATTCCGCGCTGCGGTGTACCACAGTGGAACAGCACGGTTCGCTCCAGTCGACGCCGACACCAGCCTTGAGCATGTCACCATGACCTCAGTAACGCCTTCGCGACAGGTAACTGACGCTGTGACCGCACCACATCTCGATGCGCTCCGTGAATCGGGATTCGAAGTGCAACACACTGTGGCCGCTGGTCGATTCGGCGTGGTGTATCGCGCGTACGATGCGGTGAATCATCGCGATGTGGCCGTCAAAGTGATCGATGCGAAGGGCATGCGACCGTCGCTCGGCGCGCACTCCGAACGCGAGATCGACGTACTCGCATCGTTGCGACACCCCCACGTGGTGCCACTCTTCTCGTCGGGTCAGCTCGACGACGCCGTGCACTACCTCGTGATGCCGTGGCTCGAAGGAGAGACGTTGCGCGCACGGCTGCGCGCACGCGGTCGGCTGCCGTTGACCGATGCGCTGCGCGTGGGCGTTGGCATTTCCGATGCGCTCGTCGCGCTGCACTCGCATGGACTCGTGCATCGCGATGTGAAGCCGGACAACGTGATGTACGACGGTCGACACGCGGTGCTCGTCGATTTCGGGCTTGTGTGCGCAGTGCGGAAAGCGTCGGCTGACGATTCAGAACCAGTGGTGGGGACGCCGGCGTACATGGCGCCGGAACAATGGCATCGCGATGCGCCCCTCGACGGACGCGCCGACGTATTCGGCCTCGGCGCGCTGCTCTACGAGATTCTTACTGGGGTCGCCCCGAACGACGAAGTACCGATGACGCGTCGCGCGCGTTCTGCATGGCGCTGGAGCGATACGCAGCCGACGGAAGAAGAAGCGTCGCCGTATCGGACGCCAATTCGACCGATTGTCAGTCTGTGCGAACGGCGTTCGGATGCTCCCTTATCGCTCGAGCGCCTGCTGCGTCAGGCGCTGCGTCTCGATCCGGAAGTGAGGCTTTCGAGCGCGGAGGAATTTCGGGATCGCCTGGAATGTCTGCTCGCGGAGCAGCTTGCCGCGAGCAGTCCATTCCGTTGGCTGCGTACCAAGCCGTAGGCGATTATTTCTTTTCCCAGACGTTGTCCTTCGGATCGCGATCGGGGAATCGACCCTGCGGGTCGAGCGTGATCTTTTCGATCGCCCGTCCGCCGAATACCAGGTCCGCCACAAACGAGCGCTTCCCGCTGAACCACACGTCGACGGGATAGGTGATAACGGCCGTAACGCTGTCAGTCATCACGCTGTTCTTCATCGGGCGAATGGCCGCGCCCTTCGCGGCGAATTTCACCTCGAGCACGACCGGCGACGGCATCTGTCCGTCTTGCGCCACGGTGACCGTGGTGCGCATCCCCGCCGTCTTTACGTCAGCGATGCGGCCGTCCACGCTCTCGGTGGTGAAGAGCCAGTAGTACCAGAACCAGCTCAGATCTTTGCCGAGGGCCTTGTTCATGAAGAACATGTAGTCCCACGGCGAAGGATGCTTGAAGAGCCACGCGTTGGCCCACTCGCGGTGCGCGCGCTGAACGGTGGTATCGCTGAACATGCCACCCAGCATCGACAACATGAGCGGCGTCTTGGAGTACGTGGTGTAGCTGTACGTCGTGGGGCCGTCGTAGTTGGCGTTCCACATCATCGGTGCTTCGGCTTCGTTGCCGCTCATGCGACCGTAGCTTTGGCCGCGATTGACGAATGACGGGGCGCGCTTCGCTGCGTCGGCGTCGGACAGAATGTTCATGTACTGATTGAACCCTTCGTCCATCCAGCCATACCACGTTTCGTTATTGCTCACGGTCATCGGCCACCACTGGTGACCCGTTTCGTGATCGGCCGCGCCCTGGTTGGAGTTGATGACCATCGGGTACTCCATGCCAGCACTTGGCCCGTCTTGCAACGTGAGTTGCGGGAACGAGTACGGGAACCAAAGCGCCGAGTAGAACTCGAGCGCGTGACGCGCGGTGGGTCCGGCGCGCTCGTACAGATTGGCGTGACCGGGCAGATAGTACATGTTCACCGGCACAAAGCCTTTGCCGGGGATGTTGGCGCGCGTCGCCGCCCACACGTACTTCTTCGCCGTGGCCCACGCGAAATCGTTCACCGTGTCAGCGTGGAATTTCCAGGTGAGGCGACCGTTGGTGCCGGCCGCAGT
Organism: uncultured Gemmatimonadaceae bacterium; assembly: GCA_966096095.1. GTDB lineage: Bacteria > Gemmatimonadota > Gemmatimonadetes > Gemmatimonadales > Gemmatimonadaceae > Gemmatimonas. The sequence goes on from CBHTUR010000020.1 coordinate 20,526, forward strand.
CGCCTGCCCTGCACCTACTTCGTCGGGGCCCACGATGGTGGTGATGGCGTCACTCGAGAGTACGCCGGCCAACCGCGTGCGTGCCTGCGCGGTCAGCACGTCATTCGGATTCTGCAGCGTGCCGGTGCCACTCACGATCCAACCGGCGGGCACGTCGATACTCACATCCCACGTGCCAAAATTGTTGTAGAACTCCGACGGACCGAGATAGAGCTCGCTGTCCCACCCGCGGAGATCGTCGTAGACGGCAACGCGCGGGTACCACTGCGTTGGCTGGAAGAGGGTATCGGCCCAGCGCTGCACCATGCGATGGCCAGAGCCCGGACCGCCGGGCAGCTTGTGCGACCAGTCGATATCGAGAATCGCGGTGGCTTTCGCCGCGATTGGTGTGGGCAGGTTGATGCGGGCAACCGTGGACTTGCCGTTTTGCAGCGTTATCTCAGATGGCGCGTTCCCTGCTCTGTCGCCGCGCCCACCTTGCTGCGGGGGCGGATTGAGATTGGTCGGTTTGCCATCGACCAAGAGCTTGGTGATGACCATGCCGTCGGTGACCTCGGCCGGCACCCACGGCGCGGCGTGCGGGGCGTTGCCGAGGAAATGATTGGGATCGAGACGCAAGCCGATTTGGCTCAACGCGTCGGTGCTGTTGTTGTGAATCGTGATGTGTGCCGAACCAGTAAGGCGCTGCGTCGCGGGATCAAGCGCGACATTGACCCGATAATCCGTTCGCAATTGCCAGTAGTTCTTGCCCGGACGGCCCGTCGAATCGCGTGTACCAGCAGCGTACGCACGTCGAATGCTGTTGGTGATCGGCACATCGCGACGAATGGCTCGTGGTGGAACGCCCGACATGTCCTGGGCGGACAACCTGACGGCAGTGGCGAGTAGCGCGGCGATGACGCCGAAATGCGCGCGACGCGTGACGGAATACAGGAGCGGCATACGAGTGGCGGCTGGAGGAAGCGGCGGACAAATGACCGACCGCGGGAATATGTCATCATTCCGGTGTTCACGCGTCAAAAAAGAGAGCGTCTGCGGCCGAAAAGATGGCGAGAGGCGCGTCCACCTGTTCCCTCGCATGACCCCCTCGTTCGTCCGCGCGCTCGGTCGCCTTATTCAACAGATTTCCGCTGGCGCCGCCAACGACGTGATTGGCGCGGCGCTTGCGGCGGCCGTCCGGCACGTCCGGCCGCGCTCGGCCACATTTCAGCTGGCCGGTGACGCGTTGATCCTTGACGGGGCCGCGATCGCCGATGAGGGCAACGCTGAAGTTGTCGCGCTGCGAGACGCACTGATACGTCACGGTGTGTCGACGCTCCTCATCCGTCACGGATCGACTGCGCGAGAATTGCTTCAGTGCTGCGCGCTCCTCGCCGCGAGTCAGTCGACCGGCGACGAGACATCGATTGTTGATGCGGCGTCGCGTCTCAACTTTTGGCATCTCGCAATCGACGGCGCGGCGCCGGCGCAGGTGGCGGTATCGGCGGTCAGTGCTGCGGACGCGCTCCCGGTGACCACGGCAGACGACGCCGAGCGTCGCTGCGGCGCGCTCACCGACGCGTTGGATCGGGCCGTGGCCGCGAGTGATGCGCTGGAAGCGTCGAAGCTCTTGACGCAGGCGGTACGGACCGAGCAGGTCGCGATCGCGGCGGCCGCGACCTCGCCGAGCGAGGAACCGACCACGGTGGCGACGCACTGGTCGGACTGCGTCGCGCACGGCACGACAGCGCCTGCGCTGCGGTTGATCGTGGCCATGGTGTTGGACGGCGGATATCCGCGGGACGCGCTGCTGGAAGTACTTCGGCGCGCCGGGAACGCCGGCACAGCGGCACTGATGCAACAACTCACGGTCGCGCAGTCGCTGCTCCATCGTCGCCTGCTCTTTGACGCCATCGTCGACGTGAAGGTCGGCGTCGCAGTGCTGATCGCGCATTTGGAACACAAGTCGTGGTTTGTCGCGCGCAACGCGGCGTGTTTGCTTGGTGCGCTCAAAGCGGTGGAGGCGGAGTCGGCATTGATTTCCGCGCTACTGCACCCCGACGAGCGCGTCCGCACGTCGATCGCAACCGCGCTCGTGCAATTGGGCACGCCGAACGGCCGGCGCGCGCTTGAGAACATCATTCGCGATTCGAGCTCCGAAGTACGACGCCGAGCGATGCGCGGTTTGCTGAGCGGCGAGGGGCTGGCGCGCTCGGCTGCCGTGTTGAGCGACGCCGTCGATCTGGAGCGAGATCCGGACGTGCAACTGGAGATAGTTGCCACGCTCCGTGAACTGGGCACGCCACAGGCTGTGCAACAGCTCGCGCGTTTGTGTTCACCAGCGGCATTGGCTGGTAAATCGATGGCGTACCGTCGTGAGGCGATGGAAGCGCTCGTCGCACTGCGCCCAGCGCTGGCCGCACCGCTCCTGCGTATCCAGGCGCAGGATCGTGATCCGGCGGTCCGCGAACTGGCGCGTTGGCTGACTGAGTTCGCAACCAGCGCGGCGTAGTGCAGGACTGAGCCGCGAAACACGGCGTTTTACCCCACGCAACTGCGAGTCACCCCACGGCCGATTGTCTGAGAGACGTTCGGGGAGTTGTGTCGCATCATGACTCTCGCCATCGCCGCTCTCGCCACGCTCCTGTCGGGGGTGTTCACCTCGACTTCGCGCGCATCTCTCTCGTGCCCCGCCCCGGGCGCGTCGAAGCACCATGAATCGCCGCTGGAACTGCTTCGGCGCTCGCAGCGAGCTATGCGAGTGCCAACGGACGAGCGCGTCTTGCGCTACCGCGGCGCGCAGGGCGCAGAACAGAATTTCCAATCGGATCGCTGGTATCCGCCGTACTTCTCGGCGTTCTCCAGCCTCGAGTACTGGTATTCACCAGAAACGCGAGTTGAGCGCGTGTCGAGCGCCATGGTCTTTCCCGGATCGGGACCGTCCGTGCGTCCGCAGACGGTGGTTTCGTCGAAGGAAGCCGCGTTTGTCGTACGAGACACGACGCTGGTGCCAGCTCCCCCGCTGGCAACGACCACTCGCCTCGAGCGCGCGCTGAATCCGTGGGCCGTCGTGGCCGACTGGCTTCAGATGGCCTCCGACGTGCGCGTCCTCGGCACCTGCGTCTATCGCGAGTATCCGCGACTGGTGCTCGCGCTCGGACACGGTGCGAACGAAGCGCGTCTGTTTCTCGACGCGAAGACGTGGACGCCGGTGAAGCTTGAGCGTGATGAAGCACACTACTTGTTCGGCCAGGTGCGTGTCGAATATCTGTGGACCACGTGGATCGCGGTCGGATCGTCGAACTTTCCGTCGAGTGCCGTCCGCCTGGCAGATGGCCGAACGGAACTAACACGCACCGTTGGTGAAGCGTCGCTGATGCCCGCTGACAGCGTGCCGTCGCTCTCGGCACCGACCGTGCCACCGATGCCCGACCTGTTGCCGGCGTTCCTCCGACCCGACCTGCCGGACACCGTTCGCGTTGACGCGACGACGTTTCTGCTTAGCAATCGCGGCTATCGGCACGCGGTAACGTTGCAGCGTGATACGGTCTGGCTATTTGAAGCAACGCAAGGAGAGGCGCGAGCGCGTGGCGACTCGGTGTGGATTGGGCGGCTGTTTCCCGGACGTCACCCGATCGCGGTCGTGATCACTGATCTCGCGTGGCCGCACATCGCTGGCGCACGCTTTTGGATGGCGAGCGGTGCGACGCTGATTACGCATCCCATCTTTGCGCCCTTCCTGCGCGAAACACTGGCACGTCGCTGGACGCTGTCGCCCGATCTGCTGGAGCGTCGCCGATCGCAGATACGGATTCGAATCGATACCACGCTCGGCTCGCGCGCGAGCGGTGCCGTGCGCCTGTCGGCCATCGACGGCGCCGCGAGTGAAGGCGCCGTATTGGGCTGGGTCCCCAGCGCGGGATTTCTCTGGGGCAGCGATTTCGTCCAGACGCTCTCAGCGCGCAGCGTCTACACCGACGAAGTGGCCGCGGCCGTGCAGCGGATGGGCGTCACACCGACTCGGGTGGCCGCGCAGCATCTTCCACTGGCATCGTGGAGTGCGTTGCTGGCGGTGGTTGGGGCACCGTTGGACGGCAAGTAGAGCGGCGGTACCATTCAGGATGTACGTCGGCATGCAGGCGACAGACGGTCCGGCTCGACAGAAGGCGATCGAACATCCGCCAGCACGCAGTGCGCGCTGGCGCTGGACGCGACGTGCGAGTTATCTCACGGCGGTTCTGAGCACAGCCCTCGCCGCGGTCTACGCGGCGCAGTCGGTTGCGTTGCAGAGTAGCGAAGCGCGGCCCGTGTCGATCGTGCCGATTGTGGTGATGAGCCTGGTGCAGTGGTGGTTGTGGGGACTGTGCACCCCGCTGGTGTTCGCCGCAGCGGATCGTTGGGACGTGACTCTTCGTCCGCGAAAGAGCGCGATCGGACTGCATGTCGGCCTCGCGCTCGCTCTCTCGCTGGCACAGTCCGCGCTAACGTCCGCAGTCGCGTTTCAGCTGGCGCTTTCCGAGGAGCCGCGCGCGTTCCTGCAATTTTTCAGCGGCTACGCCTACTCTCGTCTCCAGAGCAACCTGCTGCTATACGGCATGCTGCTGTTCACTCACTGGAGCGTTATGCAGACCGTCGCGGCGCGCGCGCGGGCGGTTCGGGAGGCGGAGCTCGAAGGCGCATTGGCGCGCGCCGAACTCGACGCCCTGCGAATGCAGCTCAATCCGCATTTTCTGTTCAACACGTTGCACGCAATTCGCACACTGGTGGACACCGATCCGAGCTCGGCACGCGAGATGCTCATTCGACTCGGTGACTTGCTGCACGCGACGCTTGATGCGTCCGCGACGCAAGAAACGACGCTTGAGGAAGAGCTAGCGCTCTTGCGCGGCTATTTCGACATCGAGCTCACTCGTTTCGCCGGACGGCTGACCATCGATATCGACGTTCCCGACGCCCTGCTGCACGCCCGCATTCCGAGCTTTGCGCTGCAGCCGCTCGCTGAAAATGCGATCCGTCACGGCACCGCGCGCCTGATTGACGGCGGAACGATCTCACTACGCGCGCGGGTCGAGAGCGCCGGATTCCCGGGCGCGCGCGGCGCGACGGACGGCCCGGTACTGGTGCTGGAGATGGACAATCCGATGCCGACGATGCCGAACGAGGTGGGACCGGAGACCGTAGGGCACGGCGTGGGGCTCGCGAGTACGCGTGCCCGTCTCGTCAGGCTGTACGGCCCAGCGGCATCGCTCGACTTTAACGCAACGAGCACGCTCGAGAACAGCTACGTGCGCGTTACACTGCGCCTCCCTTTGCGCACGGAACCGCCAATCCTTCGCAAATGACCGCGCCGACCGCGACGGACTCCGTGACACTGCGGGTTGTAATTGCCGATGATGAACCGCTGGCGCGCACGGCGCTCGAGCGTGCACTGCAGAGCATTCCGCATGTTCGGCTGGTCGGAATCGCGAGCCACGGTACGGAAGCGGTCGACATCGTTCGACGCGAGCGGCCGGATCTGCTGCTGCTCGATGTCCAGATGCCGGGTCTCGATGGCTTTTCGGTGCTTGAGCATCTGGGGCAAGCGCTCCCGCCGGCCGTCGTGTTTGTCACGGCCTACGACGCGCACGCGGTGCGCGCCTTTCAAGCCTACGCGGTCGATTTCCTGCTCAAGCCGTTCGATGAGGGGCGATTGCAAACGGCGATCGAGCGCGCTCGTGTGCGCGTTCGCGCAGCCACTGTACTGCAGCACGAGGAAGGCGCCGGCGCGAGCGCGGCGGACAATGAGTCCGGGGCGACGCGCACGAGCGGGGTCACGCCGGTCGACGAGACGACCACGGAGCGGCTGGAGCGGCTCCTGACGTCCTTGTTGCCAACGCCGCCGACTGTTGAGCGCTTCGTCGTGCGCGTGGGCACGCGATCAGTCGTCGTCGCTGTGGCCGATGTCGACTGGATTGAGGCCGCCGACAACTATGCGTGCTTGCACGTCGGCGCCGCGAAGCATTTCATCCGCGAGACGATGCGTTCGGTCGACCGTCGCCTGGATCCCCGGCAGTTCGCCCGCATTCATCGCTCAGCGATCGTCAATCTCTCGCGCGTGAAAGAGCTGAAAGCGTTGCCGAGTGGAGATCACGAAGTGTTGCTGCACTCCGGTGAGAAACTGCAGCTGTCGAGATCGTGGCGAGAGAGTTTTGAACAGCGCCTTGGGACTGCGCTGTAAGAACGCTTACTCGTCGCTGCCCGCCACGTCGATGCGATAGCCGTGATTGCGCAGCTTGAGCGCCATGTCCTTTTTCTCGACGGAGCGCACATAGGCTTCGTCGGGCTCGACTTCACCGCGCTTGACGAGCGACAGCAGTGCATCGTTGAGAGTTTCCATGCCCAACTTGCGCTGCGTCTGGATGATGTTGGGAATCTGCACGGTCTTGCCCTCGCGAATGAGGGCGCTGACGGCCTTGTTCACCAGCAGAATTTCCCGCGCGGCAACGCGGCCACCGCCGATCTTCTTGCAGAGCGTCTGCGAAATCACACCGCGCAGCGATTCGGCGAGCATGATGCGGATCTGCTCCTGGCGGTCGGCCGGGAACTGATCGACGATGCGGTTGATGGTACCGGCGGCGGTCGACGTGTGGAGCGTGCCGAACACGAGGTGTCCGGTTTCGGCGGTTTCCATCGCGATCGCAATTGTTTCGAGATCGCGCAACTCACCGACGAGAATGATGTCCGGATCTTCGCGCAGCGCGGCGCGGAGTGCGGTCTTGAATGACTGCGTGTGCACGCCAACTTGTCGTTGCGTGATGAGACACTTCTTGCTCTGGTGGACGAACTCAATGGGGTCTTCGATCGTGATGATGTGATCGGAGCGCGTCCGGTTGATGAGATCGACCAGTGCGCAGAGCGTAGTGGATTTGCCGGAACCCGTCGGACCCGTAACCAGCACCAGTCCCTTCGTGAGCTGACAGAGCGCCTGCACTTCGGGCGTGATGCCCATCTGCTCGACGGTGACTGTGCCGCTGGCAATTGTTCGAATCACTGACGCGACGCCGTGCCGATCCCGCAGCACATTCACACGAAAACGCGACACGCCCTCGATCTCGTACGCGAAGTCGGTGTCCCAGTGCTCGTCGAACTCGCGCTTGTTCTTGTCGGGCATGATCGCCCAGGTCATGCCGGAGACGGCATCGCTGTCGAGCGTCGACTCTCCCTCGATGCGAATCAGGTCGCCGCCGAGGCGCAGAATGGGCGGTTCGCCGGCGCGAAGATGCAGATCGGCCGCGCCACGTTCGACTTGCAGGCGCAGCAGACGTTCCAATGCCTCGCGCGCCTGAGGTTCACCTTCGAACGATCCATACGGACGATCCGTGGCTCGACGACGGAGGTGTCGTTCGTTGTTGCTGCCCCCGGACTGGCCGTTCGGCGCCGCCTGAACGACGGCGACCGGCTTTTCGATCCATTTCCGAATCGACAGCCGCAACGTGGACGACTCGGTCTCCTGCGCGACGAGGTAGCGCTGCTCGTTCCAGGTGTAGATCAGGCGAATGCCCTGCGCTTCGGCGACCCACTGGCGTTCCTCCGGCGCCGCGACTTCCGCCACGAGGGCCAACACCTGCTGACGGGTGAGCGGCTGCTGCGTGACGGCCTGGACTCCACTCGGCGTAACGCACCGAATGGGCGCGTCGGCTTCGAGGATGACTTGTGTGGCAGCGCCAGCTTCCAGGCGGGGCAACACGCGGTCGAGTTGGGGCACGTCTTTCAGGGCAAAGGTTCGCTACGTCGCGGCACTGGCCAATCCGGCAAGCTCCGGTTGGTCGGGGGTCACCATCCAATGACGATAGGCGTCCGAATCCGGCACATAAAATGCCACCGGTGTGACGGTGGTGCCGGGTCTTCGGGGACGGTTGGCGAAAACGCGGGCCACTCCCGGGTGACGGGCGAGTACATTGCCACCCCATGACGGATGCTTCGTCCTCCTCGGCCCCGCGGGTATTTCCGTGCCATCAGTGCGGCGCGTCGCTTCGCTTCGCGCCCAGCGTTGGCCAACTCGCCTGCCCCACGTGCGGCACGGTGAACGCCCTGCCGACGTTCGACGCCGGCGCCGAGCGCGATGCGGTGACCGAGTTGGACTACGGAGCGTATCTCCGGTCGCAAGTCTCGAGTGAGGATGCTCTCGAGCCGCAGATTGTCACCTGCCCGCAATGCGGTGCGCAAACGCATTTCGATGCCAATGTGGTTGCCGCTGCCTGTGCGTTCTGTGCCAGTCCGCTCGTTGCAGTCGCGGCGCACAGCGAGCATCGCCTCCGTCCGCGAGGCGTGGTGCCCTTCGCGCTCGAGGCTAAGGCCGCGCAGGCGTCGTTCAAGTCGTGGATTGCCGGCCGATGGTTCGCACCAAATGCGCTGAAGCGCACCGTGCAATCGGCTCAGGGCGTGCGCGGCGTATATGTGCCCTGCTGGACATTCGACGCGAATACCGAGACGGACTACGACGGGCAGCGCGGGGTGCAGCGCACGATTCAAGAACAGCAACGCGACTCGAACGGTAACACGGTTACCGTGACGCGGGTCGTTACCGATTGGTATCCCGTAAGCGGCCACGTTTCGCGGGCATTCGACGACGTGTTAGTCGAAGCATCGGCGAGCGTGCCAGATCATTTGCGCGGTGCGCTGGCCGGGTGGGACATCAAAGGCATGCGACCGTATCACGATGACTTTGTCGCTGGATTCACCGTTGAGGCGTATCAGGTCGGGTTGGAACCGGCATTTGGTCAGGCGCAGGCGCAGATGGCGGTGGTGATCGAGTCCGACATTCGCGCGGATATCGGTGGCAGCGATCAACGCATTCTCGATTCGAAGTCGCGCTACCACGACATCACGTTCAAACACATTCTGTTGCCCGTGTGGATTGCCTCGTATCAGTTTCGGGGCACCTCGTACCGCGTGGTTGTAAATGGGCAGACGGGCGCAATCAGTGGCGATCGCCCGTGGTCGGTTTGGAAGATTGGTTTTACGGTGTTGGCCGTTGGGGCATTGGCATTGTGGCTGTGGGTACTGTCGCAACAGTAATCAGCCGTTCGACGATCACAACATCGCGCCACACGCCATCGAGTTGCGCGTGCCGTTCGTACACGCCGACTTCGCGAAAGCCGTGACGCGCGCACAACCGTCGCGACGCCAGATTCTCGGGAAAGATGCGCGACAGCACTTTCCAGAGTCCGCGTTCCGCGCACGCGGGTAGAAACGCGGCCATCAGTGCGTCACCAACGCCGCGCCCGCGCGCGTCTTCGTGCACATACACCGAGAAATCACCGATGCCGGCGTAGCATGCGCGCGGGCGATAGGCCGACGCGTGCACCCAGCCCAAAACGCTTTCGTCCGTCGTCGATGCCGCGTCAATCGCAACCAGGAGCGGATACCGCGCTAACGTTGCAGGCTCGAACCACGCGGCAAGATCGGCGGTGCGTCGTTCGGCCGTTTCAAAGGTCGCCTGCCGACCGCGAATGCCTTGATTGTAGATCTCCGCAATGGCGGCCGCGTCGTCGCTGCGCGCCGGTCGCACTGTGACAGGCATGATCGAGCCGTTAGCCGCGGGTTTGAGAATCGTTAGTCGCGTCGACACCATCATCCGCGGACGGCGCGGGAGTGCGGAGCGTTTCGCGGACCGCCCGCAGCAGGGTGCGGGCCGTGTACGGCTTCTGTACAAATCCGGCCTGGCCACGCTCAACGATATCGCGCACGACATCGGCGGCGTCGTAGCCGGTTGACAGCAGAATCGGGAGTTGGGCATTGCGCGCACGCAGCGCCTGCAGGCAAACGTCGCCCGACATACGCGGCATCGACACGTCCAACACTGCGCACTCAATGCGACCCTGCGCTTCGTCGTATCGCTCGAGGGCGTGAACGCCGTCTTCGGCTTCAATCACGTCGAACCCCGCGCGCTGCAGGGCGCGTCGCGCCGCCATCCGCACAGCGGCGTCGTCGTCGACCAGCAACACCGTGCCGGTTCCCAAGAAGACGCTATCGTCTTCGCGCGCCACCGTGCCGGTCGCGGCCACGTACTCGGACCACGGCAACAGGACACGCATACTCGTGCCTTCGCCGTTGACCGATTGGACCGAGATGGCGCCACCGTGCCCGTTGAGAATGCCCAGCGTTGCCGCCAGGCCGAGTCCGCGCCCGTCAGGCTTGGTGGTAAAGAACGGATCGAAGATGCGCTCAATCAGCTCGGCCCGGATACCGTGACCTGAGTCGGTGACGGTGACCACGACATAGTCGCCGGCATCGCGGTCGGTGCCGAGCAAGCACTTCGCGAGCGCTTCGCGCGAAACGCGTTCGCGCGCGATGTGGACGGAGACGTGTCCATCGCGCTGACCGATGGCGTCGACCGCGTTCGTAACGAGGTTCATGAGCACTTGTCGCAATTGCGTTTCGTCACCGTGCACGAAACCGTAATTGGTGCCCTCGACATACAACCGAACGTGACGCGGAATCCGCGCCCGCAGCAGCGATGGCAACTCACCCGCCAGCGCCGAGAGGTCGACCCGGCGACGGGTGGTGCGCGACCGTCCACCATACTCGAGCAGTTGACGGGTTAATTCGGCCGCGCGTTGGGCCGCATGCTCGATATCGGCCAGCATCGATGCCGTCGCACTGGTGTCCGGAATATCGTCGCGCGCCATCGACGCGTTGGCGAGGATGCTGACCAGCAAGTTGTTGAAGTCGTGTGCAACACCACCCGCCAGCAGTCCAAGCGACTCGAGCTTCTGCGCCTGCTGCAATTGCGCTTGTAGCCGCTCGCGTTCTTCCGCCGCAAACTTTTCCGCACTGATGTCGAGCATGGTGCCAACCAAACCGATGAAATCGCCATCGGACGTAGTCAGCGGTTCGGTGCGGACCTCGAGCCAGCGCACTGTATCGTCGACGACAATACGATACCGATCAAGAAACGCCGTTGGCGGATGCATGTTGGCGCGTAAGCGTGCGACCGTCTGCGCCAAGTCGTCCGGGTGCACGCGCGAACGCCACAGTCCAGCAGCGTACTCCTCGATGGTCAGATTGAACCAATCGAGGACACGACGGTTGGCGTACGTTGGCACCAGTCGAGGATCGGTCAGCACGATGCCCATCGGCGACGATTCGGCGAGCGTGCGGAATCGCGATTCGCGCGCTTCCAGCTCACGGCGCGCTTGTCGAATTTCGGTGACGTCCTGCATCGTGCCCACCATTCGCAGCGCGGTGCCGTCCGCATCCCGCTCCACTGCGCCGCGCGTATGAATCGTCACCGGTGTTCCATCCGGTCGACGCGCATCGATTTCGAAATCGTACGGCTGGCCACCGGTCAAGGTGTCCTTCACGTGATTCATGAACTGCTCGCGGTGCGCGTCATCAACGGCAAGCGCCAACACGAGATCGAACGACGGCGTGGTGTCGAAGGGTACGTGGAGGATCCGATAGGTTTCCTTGGACCATTGCACCGCGCCGGTCTGAATGTTCCACGACCAGCTCCCGATGCCGGCGAGATGCTCCGCGTCTTCGAGTTGTCGCTGGGCCACGTGAAGCGACTCGAGCGTGGCAAATTCTTCGGTTGCGTCGACGACGGTTCCCATGACACGCCGCTCACCCGCGCTCGTCGTGAACGAGCGACCCAGCACACGCAAAATGCGCGCGGCGCCGTCATTCTCGCGACGAATGCGGAGCATGCCATTGAACGATTGTTCCGTGTCGCGAGTGGCCACCGACATCGCGTCCAACCGCTCGAGATCGTCGGGATGGCCGCACGCGCGGACTCGTTCCAACAGCGGGACGCTGTTCTCGCCTTCGATACCGTACAACTTCAGGAGTAATGGTGAAACGACGGGCAGTGTGCCGTCGGTAGTCCACTCCCAGTAACCGGCTGCCGTCGCGTCGAGCAGCAGGGTAAATCGATCGTTCGGTTCGAACTGTAATTCAGGTGGCACGGCGCAGCGCGTGAGTGGCAGCGAGGGCGGGCGGAGCTAGCGTCGCTCCAGCTTCAGTCGTATTCATCCGCATCCTTCTTTTCTCGACTCCGAACGAAGCTACATCTCGGCGGGCGAGCCGCCACCGGAGATCGCGAGATGACCTTCGACCCCCGTGCCCTATGAAGGCCTTGGCTTGCCGCCGCGCCACACCCCGCACGTTGACGCTCGGTATTGTGATCTTCTTCCTGCTGAGTCACGTGGCCGCCGCGCAAAGTCGCGTGGCAACGCGAGACGAAGCCGAGGCGCGCGAAATCTTGCGGGAGCTCGTGAACATCAAGTCGGTGAGTGGCACGCTCGGTGTTCAGCGCGCCGCGCAGGCCATGTCGCGACGGTTGCTTTCCGCCGGATTTCCAGCAGCCGACGTACAGCTGCTCGGACCCAAACCTGAACTCACGGCGGTCGTGGCCCGGTACCGCGGAGCAAACAAGGGGCTCAAGCCGATCTTGCTGCTGGCGCATCTCGACGTGGTGACCGCCAATCGCGCGGATTGGCCGAGCGATCCTTTCGTGTTTGTTGAAAAGGACGGCTGGTACTACGGCCGCGGCGTGGAGGACGACAAAGCCGGCGTGGCCGCGATCGTGGCGAACTTCGTGCGCTGGAAGCGCGAGCGTTGGACGCCCGATCGCGATCTCGTCGCTGTCCTTACCGCCGACGAAGAGACGGAGGGCGCGTCGATGGCCTGGCTGCTCAAGACGCATCGGCGGCTGCTGGACGCCGAGTATGCGCTGAACGCCGACGCCGGTGGTGGTGCACTCGATAAAGGACGACCGATTGCGCTCTCCGTTCAGGCGGCCGAAAAGGTGTTCGTCAACTATACAATTGAAGTCACGAATCCCGGTGGGCACAGCTCTGTGCCACGCAGCGACAACGCGATCTATGAACTCGGCGTGGCGCTTGGCAAGCTGAGCGCATATCGATTTCCGGCGCAGTTGAACGAAGTCACGCGCGCGTATTTCACGCAGTCGATGGTCGCCATCGATTCAACTCGCGCCGCAATGGTGCGTCGGCTGCTGGTTGAACCACTCGACACTGCCGCCGCAAACGAGGTGAGCGCCGCGAGCCCTTCCTGGAATTCGCTGTTGCGCACGACGTGCGTGGCGACGCGTCTGTCCGGCGGGCATGCCGATAACGCGTTGCCGCAGCGGGCGTCGGCCCTGGTGAATTGTCGCGTGCTGCCCGATGCAAATCTGGATTCGGTACGCGCGACGTTGCAGCGCGTCGTCGGCACGGGCGCCAAGGTCACCACCGCGTGGGATGCCATTGCGAGTCCGGCGTCGCCGCTGCGCGCCGATCTGATGGCGGCCGTGAAGCAGGCGGCCGCGGAGCGTTTTCCGGGGGCCGTTGTCGTTCCGGAGATGAGCACTGGCGCAACCGACGGCCTGTTCACGCGTAACGCTGGCATCCCGACGTATGGGATTCTGGCGCTCTTCTTCGAGATGGGCGAGCCGAGTCGCGCGCACGGGCAGGACGAACGGATTGGCGTGAAATCGTTCAACGACGCGGTCGCCTTCTGGCAGGCGACGGTGAAGTCGTTGGCAACGAACAAGATCACGCCCTAGTCCTCAGCGCAGCCGCGGGCGCGCGGGTCTGGTCGGCGGGCTATTGTTCGTTCCGAGGGCGGCGGACACGACCGGTTCGCCGCGCCCCTGCATACACCCGTCGCTTGCCGCTCGGCCGACGCCGACTGATACTCCCGCGTGCCCAAGACTTCATCAAACTCCCAGGCTCCGGCAGCGCCGTTTGAGCCGTCCGCGCCCCATCTCTGGGCCGCACTGGTGTGCGTGCTCGCGGCGCTCACGTTGCTGTGGCCGCTGCTCACGGGGCAAATCATGTTCGGCGGACAACGCTCGGACATGTTCATCGCCGGCTACTCATTCCGTTTGTTCGGCGCCGAGACGTTTAAAGCGACCGGTTCGATTCCGCAGTGGAATCCGTATCTGCTAGGCGGCCTGCCGTATATCGCGGCCATGCACGGCGACATTTTCTACCCAACCGCGTGGCTTCGTTGGATCATGCCGGTCGATTTGGCGATCACCTGGGGTATGGCGGTGCATTTCGTGCTGGCGGGATGGTTCACCTATCGATTCTCCCGCGCATTGGGCTTGAGCTGGGGCGCGTCAACGGTAGCCGGCGTCGCGTATGAACTGACCGGCATCGTGGCCTCGCAAATGAGCCCTGGTCATGACGGCAAGTTGTTCGTATCGGCACTGACCCCCTTGGCGTTCTGGACGCTGCTGCACGCGATTCGCCATCAGAAGCTCTGGGCCTACGGACTGTTCGCGATGAACGTCGCGCTGATCGTTCTGGGTCACTACCACATGGCGTATTTCCTGCTGATCGCGCTCGGGCTGTGGGCTGTGTACCTGTCGTTCTTCGATCCCGAGCGCGCACCGCAACAGAATCCCTGGATCGCGCTCGGCTTCTCAGCGGTCGCCGTCGGCATTGGCGTCGGCATCACCGCGCTGCAAGTGATGCCGTTCTACGAGTACATCAAGTACTCACCGCGCAACGATGGCGGGTCCGACACAGGCTGGGCGTTCGCAACGAGCTACGCGATGCCGCCATCGGAAATCTTCACCGCGATTTTGCCGCAGTTCAACGGCGTGCTCGATCATTACTGGGGTCAGAACCCAATCAAGTTTCACACGGAGTACATCGGGTTTCTGCCGCTCGCGCTCGCCCTCTTCGCCTTCGGCGACGCGGCGCGTCGTCGACTGGCGCTCGCGTTTGGTATTGGGGCGCTGCTCTTTCTGATGTTCTCGTTCGGCGGCAATACACCGTTCTATCGGCCGTTCTTCGAACTCTTGCCGTTGCTTAACAAGATTCGCGCGATGGGCATGGTGTTCTATCTCGTCGCGTTTCCGGTGGCGATCCTGGCCGCGATTGGTGCCGATCGTATTCTGGCGCAGCGGGTGCCGATGCGGACCGTGGCCGTTGTTTGCGGCGGGTTTGCCGTGTTCGCGCTGTTGGGAGCGGTTGGCGGACTGCAGGGACTCGCCACTACGCTCGCCATTCCCGAGCGAGCCGATGCCGTAAGCGCGAACGCAAGCGAACTGCAAGCGGGAGCGGTGCGACTGCTGTTCTTCGTGCTGCTCGGCAGCGCGGTACTGCTGGCGACGAGCCTCGGAAAGATTCGCGGCGTTCTGGCAGCCCTCGCACTCACAGCAATTGTGGCGGCCGATTCGTGGAGCATCGACAAACAGTTCTACACGTTTTCCCCGCGGGCCGACGTGCTCTTTGCCGACGACGCAATTACGACGTATCTGGGCAAAGTCAAACCGCCCTATCGCGTACTGGATGGTGTAGAAGCATACGGCAAGTCGATTCTCATGAAGTATCGAATTCCAAGCGCACTTGGGTATCACGGTTTCGAACTGCGCAACTATCAGGCGCTCGGCGACAAGGCGGGCGGATGGCGCAATCTGGGGACACCGGCGTTCTTCGACTTGATGGCCATTCGCTATCTGATTCTCGATAAGCCGAATCAAGCGTTGCCGGGATTTCATCAAGTGATTGGCGCCACGCAAACGGCGTTCGGTTCCACGGCGGTACTGTACGAACGCGATACACTGCCGAGCTATGCGCGGGTGGTCGTTGCGGCCGCCAAGGTGCCGGAAGACCAAACAGTGCCGACGCTGATGGATCCGCGTTTTCCGACCAGTGGCGCTGTGTTGTTGCCCGATACATCGAGCGCGCAAATCGTGCAGGCGCGCGCGCCATTTCCAGCGTCGCACGTGAGCGCGGCCGTCACGGACTGGGCGCCCGGACGCATGAAGATTTCGCTCACGGGCGCCGACTCTGCAGCGAGTCACCTGCTGGTATCGGAGAACTGGTATCCCGACTGGCATGCGACGATCGACGGCAAGCCTAGCGTCGTGCGCCGCGCGGACGAGACGCTGATCAGCGTCGACCTGCCGGTGGGTGCAAGGGAAGTCGAGTTGGTGTTCGATTCGCCGACCTATGCAAAAGGCAAGGTGGTATCGCTGGTGGCGCTGGTGAGCGCGCTGTTGCTGTTCGTAGTGCCGTTGATGCTGTCGAGACGTCGTCTCGCTGCGGTGTAGGCCGCTTCGGCCCGATTGGAGCGGGATGCCTGACTCAGCGCTTCGGTAGCGCAGAGCGCTGGGCGTGAACGCAAACGCGCACCCGCCGCTCCCGGCGTCTTGCTGCGACGGCGGAGCCGGAGCAGTGAGACGTCAGGAGCGACGGGTGCGCGTTGCGGACCTAGCGCAGATTCCTAGCGAAACTCGCTAGCGGAAGTTCTTCACCTGCGCGCGCCGCGACGTACTGTGCACGCCGTCTGAGACAATCAGTTCGAGGTTCGGATTGCGCGTCCGCACGTTGACGTCACCGCCGCGGGCCATGCTCAACACTTCGCCGGTGTTCGCATCGCGCACCATCACCAGCTTCGCGCTCTGCGAATTCCACGTCGCGCGAACCCGACCGGTGCCGATTGAGCTCAGAGCGACCTGATCGGCCGTCGTCGCCAGTTCCTGCGGTGCCAGCCGGGCCGTCTGCAGCGACGCTCGTCCTTTGCCGCGCGCCGTGATGCTCGCGAGTCCTTGCTGCGCGGCGTCGGAGAGTGGCACGATGAAGGTGAACGTGCCTTCGCTCTTGCCCGTCTCGTCGGCAATCATTTCAGGGTTGAACGAGAGCGCGAATACCGCGTTGCCGTTGGAGTCCGTGCCCTGCACCGAGTACGCGCCGCTGCTGCGCGGCATGACCGGACGCGCGTTGATGCGCACGGCAGGTTCGAGTTCGATCGAACCGTCGGTCTTGACGTGACCCCACACCAGCAGGCTGGGTTGCACAGCTGCCTGCGTCTGCAGCGTGGCCAACGTCGAGCCGCGGAACTTCAACACGTTGAGATAGGTGTAGTCGCTGATCCAGACGGGCGAGCAATAGCCCATCAGATCGGCCGTCGACTTGCCGTAGAGCGCACCGGTGCGCGTGTTGTAGCCGTAGGTACCAATGGCCCCGCCGGCGTACGGGAACGCTGCATCGGGTCCAGCGACTCCGCCGCACGGCGCGTGCTGGCGTCCCCAGTTATGTCCGAGTTCGTGCGCCATCACATCACTGGCCGACGGGAGCCAATCCCATCCCATTGCCGCCGGCGCACCGATGTAACCGATGCCCGCTACACCGCTGCCGTACGTAACGTGCGCAACGCCGTAGTACATCTCGCTCGCGCCTTCCGTGAGCTGCAACGTGCGCAGCTCACTGAGGACGTTGCCCCAATTCGTGCCGTCGGAAAGGATAAACGAGCTCGTCGTGTACGGCGCGTGAAAACTGGTCGTGATTGTGTTCACCGGGTGCATGTCCCGCGTACGCTGCAGGAATTGCTCCGAGTTGCTCGACGAAATGTCACCCTGCAGCGTCGTGCCCTGATACACCGGCACAAACTTCATCGCGACATTCGGCACGTTCCGAACCACAAACGGCTTCGGCGTGCCACTCACCGGGAAGCTGTTATCGCTATCAAGCGACTCCACGACAACATTGTTCGGGTCGACGTCGGCAACGATGGAAAGTCCGCCGCCGATCAGCGAGCCCGGAATCGCGAAGTTCCAGGAGTTGGCGAGCGCCGACTCGTCAACCGACAGCGGAACCGACGCGCTACCGGGGTTCGCCGTAAGCGTGCTCACCAGCGTGCCGTTCTTGTAGACGCGCGCTCGCACCGTCGGCTGCGCCGAATTCGCTTCGTTGGCCACGACGAAAACCCGCAACAAGCCATCGCGACCAGCCACCAGCGGCACAGTATCGGCGAAAGCCTGCACACTCTGCGTGATGTACATGCCCGCGATCGTCAGGTTGAAGCCCGGCGGCGGTGGCGGTGGCGCAACGGCGTACGCCACACTCGCCGATGCTGTGGTTCCGGCCGTCACCGACTTGGTTTGCGAAGTCGGTGTGGGCAGATAGGTGTTGCCGCCGCTCACAACGTTCGCCGCCGAGATCGTGTAGGTGCCCGGCGCGAGCGTCGTGAGCGTCGTCGTCGAGGTCACCGCCGCTGAGTAACTATTCGGCCCCGTCACCGTCACCGAGGCCGGTGTGGCGTCTGGCATGGATACAGTCACGGTGAGTGAGCCCGTTGTGACCGCAGTCGCGTAGTTGACTGTTGCGCTGCCCGTACTGCCGTTACTCACGCTCACGGTCTGCGAAACCGGCGATGGCGTGTAGCTCTGGCCGCTCACAGTCACGTTGCTGGCGGCGACCGTGTAGGTGCCGTTGTTCAGACCAGTGATAGTTGTCGTGCCCGTTACGGTACGCGAAAAGTTCGCCGGGCCGGTGACGCGCACGGACGCCGAACCCGCCGGCACTCCGTTGATTGTCAGCGCGATTGAGCTCGTCGTCTTGACGGCTTTACCCAGCGCGACTTCGGGACCATCGGCAACGGTTGACGGCGTGGTCGGATCGGCGCACGCGGCAACGAGTGAGACAACCGTGGAATAGAGCGCCCAGCGTTGGACACTTCGCACCGCGGAAGCAAGACGAGACATAGGGAGGCCGGACTGAGGGAAGGACTCGGCGAGCACAAAGCCTGCATTCTGTCGTAGCAGCATGCAACGGCGAGGTGACCGCTATCACTACCTCAAACGGGTTTCTCTATTTCAAAATGATAATTCGTTCCGGTGGTGTGACGGTACGCACAAACGGCCGCTCAACGTGCCGTCGGCATCACGAAATCCGCGCCGCGGTCGATCGATTCGGGCCACCGCTGCATGATGGACTTTTGGCGCGTGTAGAATCGGACACCTTCCTCGCCGTACGCGTGCATGTCGCCGAAAAGACTGCGCTTCCATCCGCCGAAGCCATGCCACGCCATTGGCACTGGAATCGGCACGTTGATGCCGACCATGCCGACCTCAATTCGGCGTGCGAATTCGCGAGCGGCGCCGCCGTCTCGCGTGTAGCACGACACGCCGTTTCCAAATTCGTGCGCATTGACGAGGGCAACCGCGCTCGCGAAATCCGGCACGCGCACGCAGCACAGCACCGGACCGAATATCTCTTCTCGATAGATGCGCATCGCCGCGGTGACATGATCGAACAGTGTACCACCCGTGAAGAACCCGGTCTCGTGTCCATGCACCCGGCAGCCGCGCCCGTCGACGACGAGCATCGCGCCCTCCGTCTCGCCGAGCGCGATGTATCGCTCGATGCGATCGCGCGCCTCCGCAGTCACGATTGGCCCCATGTCGACATCGGGCTGTGCGCCGTTGCCGATGCGCAGCGCGCGCACGCGATCGGCCAGTCTCGCGACTACCGTATCGCCGATCTCACCCACTAGCACGGCGACACTGATCGCCATACACCGCTCACCCGCTGAGCCGTACGCCGCGCCCATCAGGCCGTCGACCACTTGCGCAACGTCAGCATCAGGCAGCGCAACGAGATGGTTCTTGGCGCCGCCGAGCGCTTGCACGCGCTTGCCCTGCTGAGCCGCAGTCTCGTACACATGGCGAGCGATGGGCGTGGAGCCGACAAAGCTGATCGCTTTCACGTCAGGATGCACGAGCAACGCATTCACCGCGGTTGCGTCGCCCTGCACCACGTTGAACACGCCGTCGGGCAATCCGGCTTGCTTGAGCAACTCCGCTAACCGCAACGACGCGGACGGATCACGATCACTGGGCTTCAGGACAAAGGTGTTGCCGCACGCAATCGCGACAGGGAACATCCACATCGGCACCATCGCGGGGAAATTGAACGGCGTGATGCCTGCGACAACGCCGAGCGGCTGTCGCATGGTCCAGTTGTCAACGCCAGCCGAGACTTGATCGGTGTAGTCGCCCTTCAGCAACTGAGGAATACCGCACGCGAATTCGACAATCTCGATGCCGCGCGTCACCTCACCCTGTGCGTCCGCAAAGACTTTTCCGTGCTCGCTGGTGATGAGTGCGGCAATGTCGTCCCGGTGCGCGTTAAGCAGCGACAAGAACGTTTGCATTACGCGCGCGCGCCGAATCGGCGCCATCGACGACCACGCCGGAAACGCGGCGGCCGCCGCTGCCACTGCATCGTCTACGTCGCGCGTGGTTCCAACCAGCACATGCTTGGTAACCTCGCCGGTGGCCGGATTGAACACGGGGTGTTGATCGCCATGGTGCGTAACGCGTTCCTGCCCGCCGATGAAGTGCGGGACAAGAGGAACGCCGGCATCGCGACCGTCTGACATCGAGCCTCCGAATGGTGAGTTACATCACGCCGGCGACCGGCGCGCACAGGAAATTTGTCTGTATGGCTCGCTGCACGTGAGAGCGAAGTGGAGAAGATTTCCCCTTGCGCGGCCCACAATCGCCGAGAGATTCTCCACGTCGGCTCTCACCTGCGTTTCCCTCTGCCCGGCTTGCCAATGGCTCCGCTGCTGAACGCGCACCGACGTTTCGCCTCAGAGCGCCATCGGGCGTGGCCAATCGGCGTTGCGTTGGCATCGCTCGGGGCCCTGACGGGCTGCGCCGCGTCGGTGGCCCGTTACGCGCAGCAGTCTACGGCCGCCGATTCGGCCGCGCATGCGGCGGTGGCACGCGAGCGCACGATCAACGCCAATGCCATTCCGGCCAACACGGTTGGCGTGCTGCCGCTGCGCGTTCAGACCGCCGACACGACGTACTCGGCGCTCGGCTACGGACTCGCCGCGCTGATGGCCAGTGATCTCGCACGTAGTGAGCGGCTAGTCGTGGTCGAGCGCTTGCACCTCGACGCCGTCATCCGTGAGCTGGACTTGATGAGCTCGGGCGCGGTTGACAGTACCAACGCTCCACGCGTCGGGAAGTTGGTCGGCGCCCGCCGGGTTGTCCTTGGCGATCTGGTAATTCGCCCGGATCGCGGACTGACGATCGGATCAAAAGTCGCCAACGCCACGAGTGGCCGAGTCGACGCCTCTCTCAACGGCGCGGCGAATCTCGATCTGATTTTCGACGCGGAGAAGTCGATGGTGTTTCGCCTGTTCGATGCAATGGGAGTCACGCTGACGCCAGCCGAGAGACGCGCCATTGAACGACGTCCGACTCGCAGCATCAAGGCGCTGCTGGCCTACAGCAACGGCATCAAGGCGGAGCTAGGTCGCAATTTTCAGGCGGCGGTGCAGCAATACAACAGCGCGACGGCTATCGACCCCGGTTTTCGCGAGGCGCTGGAGCGTGCAGCAATTCTGAGCAATCGCCCGGTGCCGACCAGCACGGGTGCTACCAGTGTTGATCGGGTGAGCGCGCTCACCACCGATCTGGTGAATCGCCCAACTCCAGTGGTAGTGGGCTCAGGAGTGGATGCGCCGGTGAGCCGACAGCAGTTGCTGACGATCACGATTCTCGTGAGGACGCCGTGATGCGCCGAATCGCGCTCACCTTCGCTGGCGTGGTGAGCTTGGCGAAAGGCGCTAGTGCGCAGACTTCGCCGACTGTCGTACTGTCACCGACTTATCAGTCCTGGCAGTTCGCCAAGTCGGTTCCGCTCGATTCGCTGCGCATCGGATCGGCCTCGCAGATCTCGGTGCCATTTCTCGTGACCCTGCCATGGGGCGCGAAGACACAGTTTTCGTTGAGCGGCGCCGTATTCTCAAGCACCGTCGCGGTCGACAGTGGCAACGGCGGCAATCGATCCTTGGCGGGCGTGAGTGATCTGAAAGCACGAGCCAATGTGCAACTCGCGGGCGACGCGTTTCAGTTGACGTTGGGCGTGTCCGCGCCAACCGGAAAGTCACGCCTGTCGACGGCGCAGAACGATGCGGTGCGCGTGCTCGCCGCGCCCGCGCTGGGCGCGGCGGTGGCCGTGCCGGGCAACGGCTTTGGCGCAACGGCAGGTGTCGTAAGCGCACACAATTTCGATTCGTGGGCGCTGGCGCTTGCCGCGTCGTATGAAAAGCGCGGCAACTACTCGCCCGTCGAAATTGTGCTCGCCAATCGCTCGGCTCGCACCGAGTTGGTGCCGGGAGGCGCGATCCACGCATCCGTCGGGGTCGATGGCCTACTAGGCACCAATCGAGCCTCGCTGGTCGTTGCCGGCGACATCTACTCAACCGACGAAATCCGCGCCATCTCGAACGATCGAACCGCGAGCGATTCGTATCAGCTGGGTCCGACGGCCACGATGACGGCTTCACTGCAGTTCAATCAGCCGGCGATTCGCGATCTTGTGTGGCGCGTGAACGATCGATATCGCAGCGCGTTCAAAGATGCCGATGGAAATGCAGTCGAGGGATCGAGCGGCAACTACTTCGACACCAGTCTATCTGGTGCGATCGGCGTGGCCGGACGCCCGTCACTGCTTCTTGGTGTGGACGCGTCCTCTCACACCGGCCTGCCCGTCGATCGCGGTTTCGTTGGCGCGAAGCTGCAGGCCGTGGGCATCACCGTCGGCATGTCGCTGCCGTCAACGCGCGTCGACTGGCGCCCGTCGGTCCGAGCGTATGCTGGGACGCTGCAAACAACACGGATCTCGACGTCCATCACCGGCCTTTCTGCCGGATTGACGATCGTCGCACGCTAGGCAGACGCGAGACGCACGCCGGGCGCACGCGCAACGCCACCTGTTCTCTTACTTGTTGGCTTTTTCGATTGAAGCAAGTCGCGTGCGCACGACTCCGAGATCCGGATTCAAGGCGAGCGATTTCTGATACATCGCGATCGCGCCCTTCATATCGCCCTGCTCTTCGAGGCGTCGGGCCGACGACATCGCCTTCATCGCCTCCAACTGATTGGGCCCGTCAGCACCAAGATCTTTGACGGCCTTCGGCTCGCGGATTCCCGGGAGTTTGAGGCCCGCATTGACCTTTGCGGCTAATTGGTCGACGAGCTTGAAGACTTTGTCGCCTTTACCGGTCACGTCTTCAGTGTATTCAATGACCGACGTCTCGGAGTTGACCGCACGCAGGGACAACCGCATCTCCATGCTCGGATCGACCATGAACGCGCCCATCAGGATGTAGCGAGCGCCGAGAATTTTGCCGATCTTGGCCGCCGTGGTAGCATCAACCCGCCCGTCCTTGGCCAGGTTCTGCTCGGCCAGAATGGCGTTGATCTTCTCGCGCTCCACAAGATCGATACCGGCGTTCGTGGCCAGCGCATTGGTCAGCATGACCTGCACGCCAATCGTCATCGCGGCGAACTCGTCTCGCTTGACCATGGCGGCGTTGTCAAACTGCAGCACGGCCACCGTCGGCTTGCGCATACCCTGCGCTGCGGCGGGCGTGGCTCCGGCCGCCGTCAACGAGGCCAAACCAAGCACCGCAGTGAGGATGCTGCGCCAACGAGATGCGGCCAAAAGCTGTGCCATGACTGGGCTCTCCACGAACGAGGGGCCGTGCAACCGCTGGCGGAAGGATGGCGTGCGAAGCGGTATGATGCTGTAACTTGGAAGAAACCGAGGTCAGGCGTCAACCGCCGCGCGCGTGGCGTTTCACTTTCTCGTCCCGACTCCGATGCCCAAAGTCTGTCTGATGTGCGGTGAAAGCTTTCCCGACGCGACGACCTTCTGTCCAAGAGACGGCTCGGCGTTGCGGGCGGCCGTGCATGGCGATGATCTCATCGGCGAACTGATCGCCGAGCGTTACCTCATCACCGATTTGCTGAGCGAAGGCGGCATGGGCTCCGTTTACCTCGCCAGTGACGTGCGCCTGCCGCAGAAGTTTGCGGTGAAAGTGCTGCGTCAGCAGAAGACTGACGATCAGGCGATGATTGCGCGTTTTCGGCAGGAAGCGGAAGCGGTGTGTCGCATCAATCATGATCGGGTGGCGCGAGTATTCGACTTTGGATTCATGGCCGACGGACGGGCGTACATCATCATGGAGTACGTTGCCGGCCGGACGTTGAAGGATGTGCTCGACACGCGCGGTGCGCTGCCGCCGGTCGAAGCGGCGCGGATCATCCATATGGCCGCCGAAGGCATCGATGCGGCGCATCGCCTGGGAATCGTGCATCGGGACCTCAAGCCCGAGAATGTGATGCTGCTGGATGACGGCGATGGGTTGATTCGCGTCAAAGTGCTCGACTTCGGTATCGCCAAGTTGCAAGGCAGCGAGAACAGCACCGGATACACGCAACCGGGGTTCGTCATTGGCACCCCTGCGTGGATGAGTCCCGAGCAACTGATGGGAACTCCTCTCGACGCGCGCAGCGACATTTATGCCCTCGCCTTGCTGGCCTTCACGCTGATGACGGCGCAGCATGCGTTTTCCGGCGAGTCGGATCAGGCGGAGATGATGGCACGGTTGTCAGTTGCGCCCACGCGGCTCAGTGACGCGATGCCGTCCGCGAAGTGGGCGACAGCACTGCAGTTGCTGTTCGATCGCGCACTCGCGCGAGATCCGTCGCAGCGACCAGCGACCGCGTTGCAGTTTGCCAACGCGTTGCGCGAATCGGTCGGCGAATCGGCCAGCGAATCGGTCGGGGCATCGGTCAGCGAATCGGCAAGCGAGTCGGTGAGCGCGCCGGTCGGCATGGCAGTCGCTCCCGACCGATCAACGATTTCGACGAGCAACCGCGAGTTGCCCGCCGCAGCGCCAGCCGTTGCACGGCGCAGCAAGCTTCCGCTCGTTGCCGGAGGAGTGGGTGTGTTAGCGGTACTCGTGGTAGCGGCCGTGCTCCTCACCCGCGACCGCAGTGCGCCAGGCACATCGGCTACTGAGGCCAGTGCGCCGCCGCCGGGCGCGCACGTCGCCGACACCAATGCGAGAGGTAATGACGCGGGGAGCGCCGGAACGGTTGCCGGAAACATTCAGGCACCGAAGGACAGCAGCTCGCCAACAAGCGCGGCACCTGCGCAAGACACTTCGCGCGTCGCAGTCGATCGGCCAACGACAACAGCAGCGGTTACGGGCAGTTCAACGTCGTTGCCGCCACGCAAAAACGCGAATGCCGCGTCGACGCCGACAACTCCAGTGCCCGATGCATCGGCAGCCTCGAAGGAGTTGCATCGCGTGATGGACGACTTTGATCGCGACAACAGTCAGCCGGGTGCGCGAACGGCACTCGCCAAGCTGAGCGCGCTCAAAGGACCGCTATCGCCGTCCGATCGTGCGTGGGTGCAGATCTACAGTGGGCTCGCGCATCTCGCACTCGGCGAGAAGTCGCTAGCCTGCGCAGCCTTCGAAAATGCCGGCGCAATTCCCGACATTTCCGAACTCGTGAAGAAAGACAGCGAAGAAAAGCGCATGATGACGGGCTGTCGTCCGTAGCAATCGTGCGGGCGAACGCAATTCGCCCGCACGCGCGACAACTAACGGCGCCGCTTCGCGTGTGGCATGGGTCGCATCGGCGTCGACGTTGGCAACAACGGATTGACGCTGCTGCGGAATGCGTTGAGCGACGACTGCACGAAGCCTTGCGGCGGCGAGACGAGTGTTGGTGTCGTGGCGAAGCCAGCAAAGCCATTACCCATCTGTCCGTCGGTGCCGTCGCCCCAGCAGTACGCCGCGCCGGTGTTGGTACGGACGCAGCTGAAGTATGCTCCGGAGGTGATACTCGTGGCCGTCAAACTGCCGAACACTGGCGTCGGCGACGAAGCGGGTGTCTGCGTTCCATTGCCGAGCGTGTATGACTCGTTGTCGCCCCAGCAGTATGGCTTTCCGGCAGAGGTCAGCGCGCAGATGTTGAGTTCCGACATCGAGACCGTTGACCACTTTAAACCGCCCGCAACGAGGCGCGGTGATGTGGCGTCGGCGGCGGCGAAATCGCCAATGCCAAGTGAACCGGATGTGTTCGATCCCCAGCAATACAGATCGCCGTTCGAGACGATGCCGCACGTATTGTTACCGCCGGCGAAGAGATTGGTGAAAGAGAGACCGCCCACCACCTGCGTCGGCACGTACGCGCCCGATCCGTTGCCCGATCCGATTGCGCCGAACTCGTTATTGCCCCAGCACCAGGCAGCGCCAGCGGCGGTTCGCCCGCAGGTGTGAAATGCGCCGACCGCGATTTGCGCGAACGCTGGCGCGCCGGTGACGAGCGTTGGCACTGTGGCCGGACTGCCACCGCCATCGCCGATCTGTCCGAACTCATCGTCGCCCCAACAATACACGGCGCCAGTCGACGTGAGTCCACACATGTGGTAGCCACCGCCTTTCAGATCAACAAACGTGCGCCCGCCGCTCACGGGCTGCGGCGTGGGGAATGGCGTCGTGCCAGACGGATCGATAGTGCCGCGTCCCAACGTTCCGTAAAAATTGTAGCCCCAGCACGAGACCGTACCCGTGGTGGTTCGTGCGCAGCCCGTGTCGAAGCCGACGGCCACCTGCGCCACCGTTAGCGTTTGCGCGCTTCGTGTCGGCACGAGCGCGCTGTTGGTGAGGCCGTTGCCTAGCTGGCCGTAGTTGTTCATCCCCCAGCAATAGAGCGCGTTCAGCGAATTCACGCCGCACACGTGCGTGTATCCGCCGGCAATTTGCGTAAAGCCGGGTACATTGAGCGACACCTTGAGTGCACCAAGTCGCGTGCCGTTTCGTGCGCGCAAAAAGATCCGCGCCGAGTACGTGCCGAGCGGCAGCGTCGTGGCATTGGGCGTGAAACGCAACGTGGTGGGAAGCAACGACGTCAGTACCGTCGGCGACCCCAACCACGTGGTGAACTGCGGCTGATCGTACACAATCGAGACGGCCGACGCGTCGAGTGAGAGCGTGTCACCGGAGCGCGTGCGGGCAGACACCGACTGCAACGTACCGGCCTGACCGGTCGATAGCGTGTACGACACCGAGTCGGGATTGTAGACGATTGAATCGATGCGCACCGTGAGATTCGCGATCACGGTGTCGGGCTTTGGCGAGCCCACACTCGATGCCACGACAACGCGCGCCTGGTACGATCCCTCGGCGAGTCCGTTGGGGTGCGGCGTTAATAGCAGCGACGTTGGAGCATTGGAGCTCGACAACTGTGCCGTGAGCCAATTGGTTCCGGTGATGTAGCTGATCGCCGTGTTCAGTCCGCTGAAATTCGTTGGCGTTGACGATACGCTCACCAGTAGTGCTGGCCCGGATAGTTGAGCCGGATCGAGCGGACCGAAATTGAGCGTTCGTGGCGCGAGAATCACTGAGGGCGGCGGAGGAATGCGCATCGTGACCCGCACAGTGGCGCTCTGGCTCGGATCGGTGGAACTGACCACCACATCTGCTGAATAGGTTCCGACTGGCAGCGCACCGGCAGAGGCGCGCAGCGTAACGGTTGTTGGCGTAGTGGTTGCGCCAAGCGTCGCGGTCAGCCACGGAGTGACGTTTTGCAGATACGTGGTGGTTACGAGCACGCCGTTCAGTGCACGCGTGGGACTCGTGACGTTCACCACCACACTGGCGCTCGTGGTGTTACTCGGTACGCTGTCAAACGCGACAGTCGTGCGATCAAGCACGATTTGTGGTGATGGGCGCCGCGTGATGGTCACGGTCACGACGCCGTCAGCAACACCGGTAATGGAAGAGCGCACCCGCGCCGTCGAGATGGTCGGCACACCGACAGCGGGAACCGAGGTCGCTCGCAGCGACGGCTGTACGGTGAGCGTGGCTGGCGCTGTGGTCCGATCGAGTGTGGCCGTAATCAGGGAGTCGGACGAGAGCACCACCGACAGCGTACCCAGCGACAGTCCACCACTGTTGCTGACCGCGACTGGCACCGCGGCCGGAAGCGGTTGTCCGAGCTCCGTTTGGAACGACATCGCTGATGGCGTCACCGCAAATATCGGCGCCGGCTGCACGCGCACGATGAGCGTGCCCGTCACAACGGTGCCGCCGCGGCCGTCGGTGCTGCGTGCCGTAATGGTTGCCGTGCCGAGCGCGCCGGTAGTGACCTGCCCCGACGCATTCACAGTCGCGACGTTTGTGTTGGACGAGCTGAACGTCACGGCGCGTCCGGTAAGCACATCGCCGTTGCGCGCTTTGACCACCAGTCGTGGCGTGAATATCGTGGCGACGCCGACCGCCGTGTCGGCCGGGGTAAACACGAGCGAATCGACGCTCGACGGCTTGACGGTAACGGGCAGATCCGCGATCGCGGTGCCGACCGTTGCGCGGACGACCGCCGCACCCTGCGTGACCGCCTGCACGACGCCCGTCTGCGCAGCCGTCACGCCGCCACTCACCACCGACCAGAGCGGCGAGCGATTCGCCACGACCGCGCCGGTGCGGTCTTTGGCGACCGCCGTCAGCGTTACCTGATCGCCGGGCTGAAAATCGTTCAATGCCGCTTGCGTCGCGGGCGTCGTGCTGATCGAAACGTTGGTGACTTCATTGAGCTGCACCGGATTGGCCGTCACTCGCTGCGTTTGCGCGTCGACGTTGAGGCGCTGCACCGACTCATCGAGCAGAACACCGTTGCGCGTCAGACGAACGGTCAAGGTGAGCACGCAAACGCCATCGGACGCGCTTCGCACGCACGGCGCGACATCAAACGAGAGCGACAACGCGGCGTCGGCACCACCGGTATTCGTGACGACCGAGTCTTGCGCCAGTATCTGACTGGTGCTGCCCGCCGGTGTGTAGGAGACGATGGCGGTCAGCACCGCGCCCGGAGCAGCGGACACCGTGGTCGCCATCGCGAGGCTCACGGGCGCGTGACGCGACGCCGCTGTAAACGCGTCGCCACCGCAGGAGGTGAACAACACAGCCAGCGCCGTGCACGACAGCGCACGGCGAATGCGCGTAACTACAAGCGCGGCAGACAAGAACGCACGTGCGTGTTCCACAGGTATTTCGCGTGTTTGATGGTCCACCCGCTCGGTGGAACGCGCGGCTGCCAACGGCTCCACGAGCCGTCCGGGGATTTCACCTGCAACTCGTACGGGCACTCACCGATGACTTCCCACGCCATCTTGCGGGCTGACGAGAGATTCGCTTTCACGGTCTCAACGCGCGACATGAATCCGGGATCGGACATCGCGCTGACATCGAACGCGAGAAACATCGAGTCGTCGGCGACGCACAGAAAGTATGCCGCCAATATCGGCGAAGCGGCGATCGCGTCGAACGTAATGTCGTCGGGATTCGCGAGTTTGTGATTGA
Organism: uncultured Gemmatimonadaceae bacterium; assembly: GCA_966096095.1. Taxonomy (GTDB): domain Bacteria; phylum Gemmatimonadota; class Gemmatimonadetes; order Gemmatimonadales; family Gemmatimonadaceae; genus Gemmatimonas. The sequence continues at coordinate 49,467 of CBHTUR010000020.1, forward strand.
TGTCACGAATCTCTTTGAGCAGCGAGATCTTGGCGTAAATCGACATCGCCAGGGAAAAGATCGATTTCGCCGTGCGCGCGGCCGTGCCGAGTCCTGGCACGGGCGTCACGCCGGCCACGAGACTCGCCGTGTTCATCGCGAGGCTTTTGGCGTGTTTCTCTTTCGCGTCCTTCGTGAATTTCTTGAGCGCGGCTATCATCGCTTGAGGATCGCCGGCGTTTACGTCCTGCTCGTTCGATCGCATCTTCTCTTCACGATCGGCCGTCTGATAGAGCCGGTACGCGCTATTGAGTACGGATTTGACGTTCATCGCCAGACCGATGATCGGCAGCGCTTCGCTCAGCGAGGAGATGGCTTGTTCGACGGCGCCGATTGCGCCATCGATGCCGCGGAGCACTTCCTGAGCTTCGTCCATGAAGTCGCCGTGCGCGACATCGCTGGCGGCGTCCTTCACCTTCGACGCGCCCGTCTTCACGGCGCTCCACGCCGATGATGCGGTCTCACCCGGATTAGCCGTCGCCGACCTGGCTGCGGTCTTGGCCGACGACGACGCGGCGCTTGCGTTCGACTTCGAGGTCCTCAGCTCTTCTTTCGGTCCACTCGCCTCGCTCTTCTTGAGGAAACTGATCCCATCAGAGCGCGTCTTCTCAACCTCTTTCGCCGTGTCGCGCGTTTTGAGGCCAAGCTCGGCGAGCCAGAGCCCGGCGGTCTTCTTCGGCAAGGCGAGTCGTTTGCCGGCGAGTACTTGCCGCAACGGATTGACGCGCGTCGCGGCAAGGAGCTGACGGGCCTCTGCTTCGTTGTGCAGCCACTCCATATTCCGCAGCCCTTCGAGGCCCGCATCGAGCGGATCGACGCTTTTCGCGGCACGTCCTGCGTTCGGTCGTGGAGGAAGCGGTGGCGGCGGACGATGCGGCGGCATGGAATCGGGCGTGAAGAGTGAATAGTTCAGCGCGCGTTGTTGCGACCTGACGAATTCCTGACCGGTGAACGCTGCCGCTCAACCGCCGATGAGCACCGTGGGCGCGCCGGCTACAATCGAGCCGCCGTGTGCCGTCAGGTCTCCCATCCGTGCGGCGGGCTTGCCGGAGAGCAGCACGGTCGCGGATCCCTTCGCAACGCTGTCCGGCGGTCCAACGCAGACACACATGCTGCCGACCGTGGCGGCCGGGAACATGCAGATGAGTACTGTTGGCGCGCCGGGTGACGCGATCGGACCACCGACGTGCGGAATTGGCGGTACACCTGGTGTCGCCATCGGACACGTGTGCATATCAAGTACACGAGCGGCAGGTTGGCCCATGGTTAGCGCCCTCCCCCGTTCGCGGGCGCAACAGCCCGCTGATATTCCTGCATCTGCTTCTCGTGGAGCGTGTACGCGCGCTGAAGCGCGACCTCCCAGCCGCCCACGCGTTTGATGATCTCGAGTCCTTGTGAAGCAAAGGCGGCGAGCGTCACCGGAATCTGCTCGGGATCCTCATGCGATTGCGCCGCCATGATCACGACGCCCGTGGCAAGCGGTGACCCGGCACCGGGCGGCGGCGGCACGACCGGAGAGTTGGGCGGAGCGATGGTGACACCGCTAAAGAACACGGCCGTCGCAATGAGACCGACGTCGGTGTCGATGCCCGCAACGTTTCCAAGATCCCACGCCGCGCGTCGCGCATCCTCGTCAGGCTGCACGATCCATCGTTCGATGGCGCCGAGGGTGTCGTGAATCGCTTGCGTCGCGGGCACGGCTCCCGGCATCTGCAGTGCGTGGCGCGCTGATACCCACGACCACCAAATGCACTCACGAATAGGCAGCACGGCGCCGATCAGACGAATTGCCGACGGGTACATCTCCGCGCTGATCCACGCGTTGTAAAGCGCCTCCAGTGTCGCTTCGGGACGCACAAGCGCCAGCGCATCGGGATCAGGCTTGGCGCGCGTCAGCACCCAACGCGCGTGCGGCGCCAGGTTGGCCAACGGATCGGGCGCGATAGCGAGCGGTGTAGTCATCGGTCGCGTCTCCGTTAGTTGATCATGGTGGTGCCGCCCTTGATGATCGTCGCCGAACTGCCCTTGATCTCGACGGCCGCCGCCTGAACCTGCGCCATCATGTCGGCCTTCACCTGAATCTTCGCGCCGGCAATCTCGATCCCCTTTTGCGAGATCGTGATGGAGTTCGACCCGACCTTCAGCGTAATCGTCTTATTCGACTCGATCGTGATATCCTTGTTGGCCTTGATCGTGATGGCCTTGGACACATCGAGCGAGTCGTTGCCACTGACGGTGACGCTGCGGTCTTTGCCCACACTGAGGCTCATCGCGCCGCTGATCGATGTGCTGTCATCCTTTCCGATCGACGTGGTACGATTGTCGCCGATATCGATCGTCTCGTCAACGCTAATCGAGACCGTCTGCGACTGACCAACGGACAATGAGTGATCCATGCCGATGCTGACCGTCTGGTTCTTGTCGACACTGATTTCGCGATCGTTGGCCGCGATCGTGATGATCTGCTTGCCCTTTTCGACAATCGTCTTGTCGTCGCTCTCCTCGACCTTCTTCGTGTCGGCGTTATGAATCGTCGTGATACGATCGTAACCGACGAGTCGCGTCTCGTTGTTCTTGACGTGCGTGTCGAGATTCTTCTCGGCCTGCAGCCACACCTGCTCACTACCCTTCTTATCCTCGAACCGCAGTTCGTTGTAGTTGTCGGCACCACCCTGCATGGTGGACTTCGTACGCACACCGCTCTGCGTCTTGTGATCGGGCAACGCCCACGGCGGCATGTTCGACGAGTTATACAGACTGCCGACGACCACCGGGTTATCCGGATTTCCGTCGAGGAAATCGACCAGTACCTCGTGCCCGATCCGGGGAATGAACACCGCGCCGAATTGTTGCCCCGCAAACGGCTGCGCAACGCGAATCCAGCACGAATTGCTCAGTGCCTTGGAGTCGTCTTCGTCCCACTTGAACACCACCTGCACCCGACCGAACTTGTCGGTGAAGATCTCCTGACCGCTCGGCCCGACGACGGTCCCGACGTGTGTGCCTCCCACGCGCGGCCAAGGCGTTTTGATCGGCGGACGATACGGCGTGGCCGACGGAATAGCGCGAAAGCTGTTGTGATACTCCGCGACGGCGCCATCGCCGGCCTCGTAATCGCCATTGCTCCCCTCGTGAACCACGGAGAGCACGAACAGCGACTGATTCAAGTCGTCGTTGGGATGCGAGTTTACGGTCACCTTGCATCCCGCTTCCAGCGCCGGGTATCGACTCTCGCCGGTATAGATGACGGCCTCGGCCTCCTGTCGCTCCTGGCGCAAGCGTGAGTACATCGTGGCGTCCTTGGACAGCTTCGCAACGTCGGCGGGGGAGTCGCCACCACCGTGATCAACGCCCTGGTGATGCGCCGCCAGTTGTTGCTCGTAGCGATACGACTGCAACGCTGAGGGCGGTTGATACTGTCCCGACGACGCCGTACTGGCCTCGAGATTCGTACTGAAAACGAACTCGCTGGCTGTACGCAGGTGCGTTTTACCAATGAACGCCGCCGACTCCTTGGCGAACGAATACAGAAACGGAAGCCTCTGCGGCGTTTCGTTGTAGGTCATCGCGCTCAGCAGCGGCGACGCGGGCGCCGAACTCGTCGCATCCATAAACACCATCGAGGCGCCCGCGACGCTGTGATCCATACGATAACAGATGCCCTCCTGCTCCATGAGCCGACTGACAAAGTCGAAATGACTCTCACGATAACGGAAGCAGTACGGTCGCGGATCGAACGCGCGTGAGACCTTCCAGGTGTGCGTCATGCCGGCCAACGACGCCGTACAAGCGTCCCTCGACGTCTTGTTCTGGAACAGCGTGAACCCTTCGTTGAGCGACAGCTCGAAATGCTTCGGTACCATCTCCACGATGTAGGCGAAAAAGCCAACCGGCGCTCTTCCCCCGAGCGTGAAACGCGATACCACACCGTGAATCTCCCGCGACTTGTTGTCGGGGAGCAGCACCTTGATCGAGATGTTCTGCAGCAACAGCTGCGACGGCGAGATGTCACCTCTCGTCGAAATCGCCCGCAGCGTGAAGCGCGAGAGCGACGACACGCGCTCCTCGCCCTTCCAGCTGACGAGCATGAGCACGTCGGCGCCGAGCGGCGTCGTGAGCTGAAATGGGCGATTGGCCTGCGTCCAAGTCATGCGTGTCGTCCTCCCGTTGCCGTGAACATCAAACTTTAGGCCGCGCCGACCGTGGCAGCTTCGTACGTGAAATCACCGTCTTCGCCGACGCCGACTTTGAGCACGTTCGGCCGCCGTCCTTCGGCCATCGCCGCCAGCAGAATTCGTGAAATCTCCGGCAGCAGCGTGTTGCTCAAAATGTTGTCGACGTTGCGCGCGCCGCTCTCTACTTCCGTACAGCGCGCCGCGACCTGGCTGATCAACGTCTCATCATGCTGCAGTTCCACGCGATGCGTTTCGCGCAGACGGCGGGAAATCTTTCCCACCTTGAGGCGAACGATCTGCTTGAGGTTCTCGTCGCGCACCGGGTAGTACGGAACGATAACCATGCGGCCGAGAAACGCGGGCTTAAAGACCGCATCGAGCTCGGGCTTGAGCGCCTTGGCCATCGCATCCGGAAACGGCATCGTGTCCGGATCGGCCGTCAACTTCATGATCGTATCCGTGCCAGCGTTGGTGGTCAGGATGATGATCGTGTTCTTGAAGTCAATCTGCCGTCCTTCACCGTCTTCCATGTTGCCCTTGTCGAACACCTGGAAGAACAGCTCGAGCACGTCGGGATGCGCCTTTTCAACTTCGTCGAGCAAGACCACACTGTACGGCCGACGACGCACGGCTTCGGTCAGCACACCGCCTTCGCCGTAGCCCACGTATCCGGGCGGTGAGCCCTTGAGCGTCGACACCGTGTGCGCTTCCTGAAACTCCGACATGTTGATGGTGATGATGTTGCGCTCACCGCCGAACAAGAGATCGGAAAGCGCGAGCGCCGTTTCGGTTTTGCCGACACCGCTCGGACCGACGAGCATGAACACGCCCTTGGGCTTGTTCGGGTCCTCGATGCCGGCCTTTGACGTCCGCACGCGCCGCGCGATATCAACCAGTGCATGATCCTGCCCGATGACGCGCGCGCCGAGATGCTGTTCCAACACGAGCATGGTGCCGAGTTCGTCGCTGAGCATCTTGCCGACTGGAATGCCGGTCCAGCCGCCGATCACCTCGCCAACGATCGACGCATCGACAAATGGACGCACCAGCGGCGTCTCACCCTGTAGCGCCTCCAGTTCGTTCATCGCCGCCGTAAACTCGGCGCGATGCGCTTCGGCCACGGCCTTGTCGGTTGCGGCGTCGTTGGCTTCCGTCACGAGCGTTTCGCGCAACCCCAAGATTTTCTGCACCAGCGCCTGTTCGGTACCCCATCGCGCTTCGAGCTCCGCGCGCGTCGCGTCAACCTGGCTACGACGATCCGCGATATTCTTGAGTCGCTCGCTATGATCGACTCCCGCCGCTTGTTCACGCGAGAGAACTCTCTCCTGCAAGGCAAGGTCATCGAGCGTACGACGCGCATCTTCGATTGGCCCCGGCGTGGCCGACTGACCAAGCGCGAGGCGGGCGCAGGCGGTGTCCAGCACGCTCACGGCCTTGTCCGGCAGCTGTCGATCGGGGAGATAGCGATGCGACAGTCGCACCGCGGCCTCCATGCCGCTGTCGAGGATATGCACCTTGTGGTGCTTCTCGAGCGACGGCACGACGGCGCGCAACATGAGCGCGCAGACGTCTTCGGTCGGCTCCTCGACCTTCACCAGCTGGAAGCGACGCGAGAGCGCCGGATCCTTTTCAAAGAACTTCTTGTACTCGCTCCAGGTGGTGGCCGCGATGGTGCGCAGCTCGCCGCGCGCCAGTGCTGGCTTCAGCAGGTTGGCCGCGTCGTTCTGCCCAGCCGCGCCGCCTGCGCCAATCATCGTGTGCGCCTCGTCGATGAAGAGAATGATTGGCGTCGGCGAGTTCTTCACCTCCTCAATCAACCCCTTGAGTCGATTTTCGAATTCGCCTTTCACCCCCGCGCCGGCCTGCAACATGGCCAGATCGAGCGAGCGCAGCGTCACATTGCGTAGCGGCGGTGGCACATCGCCGTCAACGATGCGCCGCGCGAAACCTTCGACGACGGCGGTTTTGCCGACGCCGGCCTCGCCGACGAGAATCGGATTGTTCTGACGGCGACGCGTCAGAATATCGACCACCTGACGCACTTCGAAGTCGCGACCCAGTACGGCGTCAATCTTCCCAGCGCGCGCGTTGGCCGTAAGATCGACGGTATACTGATCGAGATTGGGAGTGCGCCCGCCTGCCTTCGGTGTTCCGCTGCCTGACGACGCGCTCGCCGTCGAGGCCGCATTGTCAATCGCGCCGAGCTCGGCGGCGGCTTCCGCCGACGGAGCGGTGATCGTCGCGAAATCTTTCTTGAGTACATCCGCCGGAATTTTCTCAAACTCATGGCTGATGTCGTTGGCCATGCGCGACAGCTCGCCAACCGACAACAGCGCCAGCAGACAATGGCCCGTGCGAACGCGCGGCGCACCGTACTCCACGGAGCCGAGCACCCACGCTTCGCGCAACATGTTCACTAACGAGGGGCTGAGCGACGGCGTGCGCGCATTTCCCGTCTTCAGCTTGTCGAGCGCACGCGCGATGTCGTCGGCGAGGCGCGTTCGGTTGATACCAAAATGTTTGAGGATCGCCGCCAGATCGCCATCAGCGGCGTCGAGCAGTTTCACCAAGACATGTTCGATCTCGACGTCGTAGTTGGTTCGCGACAGGCAGAGTCCCGCTGCGCCTTCGACCGCGCTCCGGGTCGGTGCGTTCAGCTTCGCGATCAGTCCCCGCAGGTTTACAGCCATGACATCTCCGTCATCGTCTCGTCGAGGTGGGAAAAACGATAAATCGAATTGAGCGTTCCAGCGTCTGCGCAGACCCTCAGCACAACGTCATTTGTACGTCATCGGCGTCGCGCGGAATGGGCTTGGCGCGCAACCATGAACCAAATCCAAGCGTTGGCGCCTCCGGTGCGCCGAGGCGAACCCCGGGCACTTCCTCCCGCGCCAGCACGAGCTGCGCTTCAACGCCGACTTGATCGTCAGCATAGAGGCGCGCCAACTGCCGCAACTGCGCGTGCGCCGATCCGTGTGGCAAGAATGCGTCGAACTGCGCGCGCGAAAGCGGACCGAGACGAAGCCGTACGCGCGCCATCGGATCGTAGACGGCATTGCCAACGACCGCTCGACCCAGCCGACCGTCATCGTCGTCGTCGCCAATGCATAATTGCCCGCCATCGCGCAACTGTTGCCACTCACCAACAAACTGCTCAACCGTCGCGGGTACTCCGAAGTAGTCGGCGACAATCTGCGCGAGTCCACTCGCCGGTCGCGAGCGCAGCGCGAGCAAGCCGGCGTAGTACGCCAGCGTGTTGGCTGACACGCCACTGCGTTTTTGCGTTTCGGCGGTGCCGGCACCCTGCAGATCGAGCAGGTGTGCGTGCAGTCGGTCCTCATCACCGTGCTCGGCCGCAATCATCGGCCGATGACGTTCCCACGCGCGATAGAACAACGACAGCACGCGATGATGGAACATGTCGAGGAAATCACGGAAGGCCGTGTCGCGCGCACGCGCGCGAGCCCCAACGTGGTCGGTGTACGCCAGCGGCAGAACACCTTGCGGACCCGTCAGACCGAAAAATCGCACTGCCATCTTCGCCGGCGACGTCACGGCGCGCGACTTCGTAGAGGACGCCTCAGGCAGCGCGACCGACGCTACTTCGGACAATGGAAACGCCAGGCTGGGCGGCACACTCAAGTGCACCACTTCCTTGCCCGGTTCCTCCCAACCGCCGACGGCGGCGCGCTCGGGATACAAGCGCGAGAGCAATCGCATGGCCTGTACGAACTCAAACCCCGCGCCGTCGCGCTCCAGTGCGCGCATGACTCGCTCGCGCTGGGCGCGATCGCTCTTGCCGCGAGGTGTCGAGGAAGCCGAGGACGGCACGGCCGATTCGGTGGTGTGCGGCGTCATGCGACGGTCATAGCAGCGCGCGCCATCCCGCGCGTGCGGGCCACTCGGCCACCACGCGCCGCCGTTGGCGCGAGCGGACTGTCACCCGCGTGAAGCTGTTCATCGAGGTGTAGAGCGCGACGAAGCGCTCCAGCACACTCGCGAAGAGGAACATGCCACCGCCCGGGAATTTGTCCTCATCGAATTCCAGTTCGATATCGCGGCCGCGCGCGAACGCGATCCCGTGCTGGCTGGAGACGCGCGAAAACGCTGGCGCGCTGCGCACCCCTACCAGTCCGTCGATCTGGCGCTCGGCACTCAACGCATTGCTCACGTTGTGCAGGCGCAGCAACTCCTGCAACGCATCAGGCGTGCCATCGGCAATCGAGAGATGATTGAGCGAGAGCGACGAAATCATGCGCCACAACAACGTTGTGCCCAATGTCGGCTGCACCGACTTGGTCGGACTGATCACGCACGAGATTCGCTTGAGCGGCCCGCCGCTGAGCAGCTGGAAGTCGCCACGTTCATCGATGCCAAACGGCAACTGACTGGGCAGATCGCCATTGAAACAGGTTACGCTTGGCGACGCCACGTCGACATCGGGTGCACGTACAGCGCCGGACAGATCGGCAAACGCAATCGTCAACTCGGTCGCGCGATCGGTGCGCCAGGCGGCCGTGCGGCGTGAGGTGTGCCAGAAAATGTCGTCGCCGCGTCCGCTCACTTCATGCTGATGCGAGTAGAGCGGCGGCACATGGCGCACTTCGCGCGCGTCTCCCTCGATGATGGACACGCCGTTGACTGACCAGACATCGACTTCGAGGCGCCGACGCGCGTCACCAACGACCGTGTACTCGTATTGTCGTTCGGTGAGCAAAATTGGCTCCGCCGATTGATCGAACAGGTTGACGGCCGGGACCGCGCTCGGCCGAAACGTGTTCGCTGACATGCCCAGCTCCAACGCCTGTCGGCGCTCAGCGCGCTCGAAGGGGCTCAGCAGAAATCCGATTTCAACGCGATCGGTAGCGCCCAGGCGTCGCACGGCGTCGCCGAAGCCTTTGAGATCGATGAAATGAAACTTTTCGGGGAACGCAAACAACTCGAGCAGCAGGCTGAAACCCGCAAACGTGCGCGTGGGAAACGGCAGTAACTGTTGCTCCGGCTCAAAGCCCACCGGCGCGACCGCGCGTGATCCGAGCAACACGGGCGTCTGCGACGGCTTGTCCGGATTGCGCACCACCACCTGCATCGAGTTGTTCACCAGCAACTCGTACAGCGTGTCAGTAACGTTCGCGTCGCCTGCGATGTGCAGCCGCAAATCGCGAATCGACAGTTCCTTGAGCTTCACGCCGTCGAAGGCGCGAACTTCGAGACGGACGGCCCCGACCGCATCGCGCCCAGTGGTGCCGGCGCCAACGCGATCCGGCGTCGACCAATCGGCACTCGTAACCGAGAGCGGCCACACCGTGGTGTCGTACACCGTGCGAAAGCTGTACGGCACGCCCTTGACGGGGCGGGAGTTGAGCATGCTGCCACGCGGAATCTGAAATCCATCCTGAAACCCGCCCTGCGCCGGATCCAGCGGCATGTCCACGATGCACATCGACGGCAACGGGCGCACGAGTTGCGGATGCAACATCTCCAGCAGCGTCTGCGAGATCTCCGGGAAATCGTCGTCGAGCCGCCGATGCACGCGTGCGGCGAGAAACGCGAATCCTTCAAGGAGGCGCTCAACGTGCGGGTCCTCCGTCTTGCTGGCCTCCAACTGCAAGCGCGCGGCAACCTTCGGATAGCGCTGCGCGAAATCGGCCCCGAGTTTGCGCAGGTACGTGAGCTCGCGTTCGTAGTACAGCAGCAAGTCGTCGGACACTACTGGCTCTCCTTCACAGCGTACTCGCCGCTGCTCACCTCGAGCGTCGTATCGAACGCTATGCGCTCGGCGCTCGGATCCATGAGCAGGGTCGCTTCAATCAAGAAGCGAATTTGCGGGGCCTTAACCTGATCGGCGTTGGTCAGCTTGACCACCACGTTCGTCAGGCGCGGTTCAAAGCGGCGCAGCGCGTCCGTCATTTCGGCGGTCAACGTGCGCTGCGCCTCAGCGGTGCCAATCGCGAGACCCGTCGTGTCGCGCAACCCGAACTCGTGCACCGAGTGCCGCACTTCGTGCATCGAGGGGCTTACTGGCACGATGGTGCGCCGCGTGTTCAACAACCACTCGATGTCACGCTGCACCGAGGCGCGATACGCCCGGATCGAGGCATCGGGCGCTACGATACGATCGACCGCCTCTTTCGGTGTTTCGTCCGTAAGGCGATCGAGCAGCGACGGTTGCGCCGACCGATCATGCTCTGTCCGCGCCATGCGTCAATCGGCCAGCGTCATCGGCCCTGCAGCGCGAGCGCCTGCAGCGGATCGAGACGGCAAACACGCAGATACAGATCTGTGCGCGAACCGTCGTCGTCACCCATGCGATCGATAACGCGGCACATGAGCGCCATCGGCTGGGCCACCAGCGGCCCCGACTCCCACTGTTCGAGTCCCTTTTCGTCGATGGTGGCGATCAGCGACTGCAGAATTGGCCGCGCCACGGCATCGAGCCCCGCTTCGACCATCACGTACGCGATTTGCGTTTGACGAACAAAGCGTCCGCGCGGACTTTGATCGCGCGAGAGTTCCGCCATCAACAGTTCGATCGCGCGATTCGGCCGTCCCTGCGCAAGCTCCGCGCGCGCCACATCGAATGCGTCGGGGCCGCGGCTCGTCGAGCGACGCGCCGCGCGCGAGCGAGAGAATCCGCCCTGCTGCGCCGCCGATGCGTCGTCCACCAGCGCATCCGACATCAACTCGGCACCATCAGAGGGCGCTGAATCTTCGCCTTCGGCCGGGGCATCTTCGGCGGTCGCAGCCGCCGGATCGGGCATCAGTCCTTCGCCCTCGAGCCATTCTCGTGTTTCGTCGTTCGCCGCAGGTGTGTCGTCCATAAGCGTCATCCGTGGAAGTTGCGGCAGCGCGCTGAGCAACGCGCGCAGTTCACTGCGAATAGCGGCACCAACGGCGTCGTACGATCCACCTAACTGCAAGCACGCGGTCAACACGTAGCGTTGCAAGTCGAGCCACCCGCGTCCGGACGCACTCGCCATCAGTACTTCGGACTGCTCGAGCAGATCGGACCACTTGCCGTCGATGAGCAACGTCTTGATCCGCGCGCGAATCGCGGTGGCCGGCGCCTCCAGCAATTTCGGATCGACCTCGGGCGCTTGCGCACGGAGTTCGCCCCACCGGAAACCACGCACCATGAGATACGGTGCGGGGTTCGTCGCATCTTGCGCCCGCAACCAACGCGCGACGACACCAATGCGCGTCGACGCGTCGGCGCGATTTTTCGGCTCCACCGACAGCGTCCCGTCTTCGGCGGCGTCGACTGCCGCGTCGTCGCTCACCGCATCGGGCACTTCCGGATCGGGATCTGTCTCGAGCTTGCGCGCCAACTGTCCGGCGAGGAATCGCCGATTCTCGTCGAGTGCGTTGCGAAGATCCGTATAGGCCGGCGCGTCGCGCCCAAACTTTTCGTCGGTGACTTTTTCGAGGGCGGCGAGCGACGCCAGTGCGAGATCAATGTCGGCCAGCGCCGCGCGCACCTGCGTCTTGTTCAACTCTTCGAGCATCACATCGACTTTTTCCGGCGGGAGCTGTCCCTGCTCCAGCTTCTCCGCACGCAATGCACGCTGCTCTTTGTCGCTATCGGCTTCACTCTCGGTCGGGATTCGTCGCGACGCGAGATACCCTTCGTAGCTCAGACCGATGCCGGTCCAGTTGATGCTGCGCGTTGGAATGCCGAGTTTCGCACCCAGCCACTCGACCGGTCCGATGCGGAGTTCGAGCTCGCCATCTTCCGGCAGCGGATACAGCGTCTCCCAGTACTGCGCGACGAGACCTTTCGTCACTTCAAGGCCCGTGGCAAAGCCGGCAAAGCCCTGCTTTTGCAAGAGCGCTTCGGTGAGCCAGATACTGAGTTGCAGGTCTTTGGTGTGCTCGCTCAGCAACGTGCTGATGGTCGAAATCACCGTCGGCCAGTCGGCCACTTTGCGATTGGTCACGCCGGGGAGATCGAGCTCTTCGCGCCGCGCTTCCTTCAGCGCATCAAGGCGCGGATCGTAGCGCAAATCGGCACCGGCCGGATTGTCTCCGGCAATGGGTTGCAGGAGACGCGCAACGAGTTCGGTATTAACAGGCATGACGGCGATCCGCTGACGAAACGTGGAGGTGACCTGCCGTCTCCGGCTTCGCGCGGAAACGTCTCAACGCGCGGTCACGACGAAGCAGTGAAAATGACCTGACGAATATCCAACAGCGGCACGTCGCGTCCATCAACGCGCCACACCTTCATGCCAACCGGAGCGAAGTCGCCATCAGGCAACTCTTCCCAATCGGTGGCGCGCCCAAGGCGCAAATCGGGATCTTCGAGCTTCCATGCTGCGGGCGACAACGCCGGGATCAGCACTTCGCCCAAATCCATCGCGCGAATTTCGGGACTCGTTTCAAGTCGCGCTGTGACCCAGTGCGTATCGCGCAGACGCGTGGGAGCTTCGATAGTGATCGAGGCGATATGAGCGAACGGGATCCATAGATAGCGTCCGCCCGCCATCAGCTCGAGTCGGGCGCCAATCCGCGGATCGGCGTCGGCAATCGTGGTGAACGCGTCGCCGTTCAGCGTTCCACCCGCGACGGCGGGGACTTCCCCCATGGGATAATCACCGGTGGCGAACATGTGTTCGCGCACCCGCTCGTTTTGCAACGCCGCGCGGTACACAGAGGCGCCGGCTTCGGCCATCGTGCCCGCGCTCGCGAGTATATCCAACTGTTTCGCCGCGCGGTCATACTGTCCCGCGAACGACAACAACTCAAACAGAAACGAACGACGCTGAGCGTGGTTGGGATTGCTCCGCAACTCCACGCCCAGCGCGTCGATAGCCGCTTCCAGCCGACCGGCGGCGAAGTGCTCCTGCACGGTAGGCATCGGCGGCGCCTCGGTTACTTGTCAGAAACCGTGGTGACGTCCCACGAGGCCTGCCCTTCAACCTTGAGCTTGCCGTCCTTGCCCTGCGCCTTGTACTCGATCTCGACCTTGCCGAACGCAAATGAGACCGATTCCGTCGGCGTATCGTCGCCACCCGACGAGCCGGACCACTGCACGCTCTCTACGTACACAGTCGAGAACTTGTAGGTCAGAAACGCGTCCTGGCCGCCGGCGCCAGTCGCCTTGCGCATGATGACCGACATGGTGTCGTAGTGGTCGCCCTTGCAGCAGGCGCTGAACAATTTGGCCGACGCCTTGTCCGTCTTCTTCATGACGTTGAACGACGACACCGACACTTTACCGGCCGAGATGCCAGACGATCCCGAGCCGATCGTGGTCGGGTTCGACGCCCCCCAGCTGAACGAATAGATCTCGATCTTGCCTTCCATGCCCTTCGCGGTCGATTCGCCCGGTACGTCTTTAATGTCGAGGAACGTATCAAATGCCATGACCTACTCCTGAGAGGGTGAGACGCAGTGGGGAAGAGTGCGTGTGGCTGGCCGACACCGACCAACCACACGTCCAACGTCGAACAGTTACTTCGCCGCGGCGGGCAGATCCGCGACCAGTCGCATAGCGATGCCCAGTTCATCCAACTGGAAGTGCGGCTTCATGAACGCCACCGCGCGATACGCGCCCGGCTTGCCCGGAACTTCCACCACGTCGATGCGCGCTTCCGACAACGGCTTCTTCGCCTTGATCGCCGGCGACGCGCTTTCGACCGCAACGTAGTTCTGAATCCAGCGATTCAGGAACGCGTCGACTTCCGAACGCGTCGTGTAACCGCCGATCTTGTCGCGCATCATCACCTTGAGATAGTGCGCGAAGCGCGACGTGCTGAAGATGTACGGCAACTGACTCGACAACCGCGCACTCGCGCTCGCCTTCGGGTCGTCGTACACCTTGGGCTTCTGCGCCGAATTGACGGAGAAGAACGCGGCGTTGGGTGTGCCCTTTTGATGCACGAGCGGCGCAAAGCCCAAATCGGCGAGTTCCTTTTCACGGCGATCGGTGATTTGCACTTCGGTCGGGCACTTCATCGCAATTTCGCCCGACTCCGTGCGGAAGTTGTGCACCGGCAACCCTTCCACGAGGCCACCGCTTTCGACGCCGCGAATAGACGCCGTCCAGCCGTACATGGCGAACGCCTTGTTGACGTTCGCCGCGAGCGCGAACGCCGCGTTGCCCCAGCAATAGTGATCGTGGTTGGAGCCATCGACGCGTTCTTCATAGTTGAACGCTTCGACCGGCACGGTCGTGCTCCCGTACGGTTCGCGCATCAACACGCGCGGCGCGGCGAGCGCCACGTAGCGCGAATCTTCGGACGAACGAAACGCCTTCCACTTCGCGAACTCGGTGCTGTCGAAAATTTTGCCCAAGTCGCGCGGCTGATCGAGCTCGCTGAAGCTCTGCAGATTGAGCATCTCGTGCGAAGCCGCCGACATGAACGGCGCATGCGCAGCCGCCGCCACGTTGGAGATCTTCTCAAGGAGCTCCATGTCCTGGCCGCTCTTGTCGAAGTAGTAGTCGCCGACCAGCGCCCCAAAGGGGGTGCCGCCGAAGACGCCATACTCCTCTTCGTACACTTTCTTGAACAACGCGCTCTGATCGAACTCGGGAGCCCGCTGCAGATCGCGCAGCAAATCCTTCTTCGACACGTTGAGCACTTTGATCTTGAGCATCGAACTCGTCTCGCTCTGCTTGAGCAGATACTGCAAGCCGCGCCACGAGCCTTCGAGCCGCTGGAACTCCGGGTGGTGCAGGATCTCGTTGAGCTGCAACGACAACAGATGATCAATCTGCGCGATGCGCGCATTGATCATCGTTTCCGTGTCGCGGTTAATCGTGATGGAGCCTTCGAGCACCTCCGACACGAACCGCTTCACCAGATCCTTCCCCTTCCCCTTCGACTCCGCGTCCTTGCCCATCTTGCCCTGCTCGACGATCTGATCGAGCAATGACAGTTCGGCATCGGTCGTGACGGACGCCGCAGCCTTTTGCGCTTCCGCCATGATCAGCCCTCCAGGCCGAGTTCAGATTTGAGCTTCGCCATCTTGTCCGCGTCACCCAACGTGTCCTGCAGCACTTCGTCGAGCTTTTCGTTCGTCTGCAAATTGGCACGCAGATTGGCGAGCTCCGTGCGCAGTTCGAGCAATTCACGCAACGGCTTCACCTGCTTGGCCACGTTCTCCGGTGTGAAGTCGTCCATGCTGCGGAAGTTGAGCTCCACGCCGAGCTTCGGCGCGTCGGCGTCTTCCGACAGCTTGTTCTCCACCGAGAACTGCAAACGCGGCTTCATGCTCGCGAGCGTGTCGTCGAAATTGTCCGGGGTAATTTCCACGAACTTGCGGTCTTTCAGACGTTCCAGCGGTTCGGCAGGATTGCCGCTGAAGTCGCCCATCACGCCCATCAGGAACGGCAGTTCCTTCATCTCGATGGCGCCGCCCGTTTCGACTTCGTACGAAATCTGAATGCGCGGCGGGCGAACACGCTCCAACTTCTTCTGAGTACTGTCGGCCATGCGAATGACTCCAGGGCGAGGGACAGCCAATGAAACGCGAGGTGGGTGCTGCGGCGCGCACCGACGGACTGACGCCAAAGGCGCTCCCCGCCGACGCGGACAAAAAATGGCTCGCGCAGACCACAGCGAACCTTTCGCCCGTCGAGTGAGATGTCAAGCAATCGCCACCGACTCTCACCAGCCGCAATTGCCGTGCGTGACGACGCACACCTGACGCCGCTGCGTTATGCGGCATACGTTACGGGGCCATGCAACATCTTCAGCCGGTGCTTTGGACCAAGGGCGTCCTGCTCACGCCGCAGCATTTGCAGGCGCAGGATCGCCACCACGACGACACGCTCGCCTTTCAGGTCGGAGCGCTCACCTTCTGTCCGTGGGGATTTTCGCAAATCGCCATTGACAGCGATGCGCTCTCGGCTGGCACACTGGTTGTCTCGCGAGCGGCCGGACGGTTTCCCGATGGCATGCTCTTCGACGCGCCCGCCGGGGGACCAACTCCACCACCCAAGCCACTACAGGACGCGTTTGGTGCGGATCAGCGCACCTTGCTTGCCTATCTCGCCATTCCCGAGTATCGACCCGGTGCGCGGAACGTGGCCCGCGCGGGCGATCGAGTCGTCACGCGTTGGCACGCCGACGAACAGTTGGTGCGCGACGAGACAACGGGACTCACGGAACGTCCCATTCAGGTGGCACCACCCACGCTGCGGTTGCTGCTGGACGGTGAGAGTACCGAGGGATTTGTCACCCTCCCGGTTGCACGCCTGACACGCGGCTTAGACGGTCTCGTCAGTGTGGACCACACGTTTATCCCGCCCATCCTCGACATTCAGGCGAGCGATGCGCTCATGCAACTCGCGCGTCGACTCATCGAACGTCTGAGCGCGAAAAGCAGCGTGCTCGCGGGTGGTCGTCGTCAGCGTAATGCGGGCCTCGCCGATTTTTCGGTGACGGACGTTTCCAACTTCTGGTTGCTCTACACGCTCAACACGCACTTCCCGGCGCTGCGCCACTTGTATGAAGTACGGCGCGGTCATCCGGCGGAGCTGTGGGAAGCAATGCTCTCGCTGGTTGGTGCGCTCACCACCTTCTCGGCCGACCCGGATTCGCGCGGGCTGCCGGCTTACGATCATCTCCGCCTCGGCGAAAATTTTCTCGCCTTGGAACGCACGCTGTACGAGCTGCTCGATGGCGCGGCCGTGGAGACCGCGGTTTCGCTCCCACTGAAAGCGGTACGTCCCACATTGCACGCCGTGGCCATCGAGCAAACGGCGTGGATGGAAGCGCCTCAGTGGTTTCTGGCCGTCAGTTCGGCGATGCGCCAGCAGGAACTCATCCCCAAGGTGCTGCAGGGATGCAAGGTCGGATCGGCCGACGTCGTCGACCGACTCATTCGACAGGCGCTGCCTGGTATCGAGCTCGCTCACATCTCGTCGCCGCCCGGTCAGGTGCCGGTCAAACTCGACTTCCAGTATTTCGCTATTCGCAAGAGCGGACCGGCGTGGGAAGCCATCGAGCGCGCGCGCAATCTGGCTGTTTACGTCCCAGCCGAACTCGCGGATTCGCGCTTCGAACTCGTCATCGTGCTCAAGTAGCGAGGCGGCGCCGCGATTAGGGTTTCGCAGCCGGAGGTGTCACCGTTGGCGGCGTGACGGAAGGTGGAGTTGCTGATGGTGCGGTGACCGTTGGCGCCGTTACGGTCGGTGATGTGACGGCCGGCACCGCCGGCTTCGGCGAGCGCAGTAAGAGCACGACCAAAATGATTGCCAACAGCGCAACCACATTGAGCACGATAATGAGTCCGACGGGAAGCGTGCGCTTTGGAGCGCCAGTCGCCGTCGCGCCGGCCGCGCCTGTTCCCGGGGCAACCGTTTTGTCGGCCGCCGGAGCCGCCGGCACTACGGGGGGCGGCGCCTTCGTAATCATCATCGTGAAGTCGCTCGGCCCGGCCTTCGGGGCTTGCTGCGCAGCTCCCAATCGAGACCACGGCGTGGCCTCGTTCGACGAGAACGCCGGCGGAGGCAGCACTGGCGGCGCGTTCGACGGTGGCGGGGCGGGAGTAGCGGACGAGAGCGGCGTCGGCGCAGTGCTCGCGGGTATCGCCGCTCCACCGAGCGGCGAGGACATCGACGGCGCCGACGCAGGCGTGGCTGACGGCGGATGCATTAGTGGCGACGGCGTCGACGACATCAACGGCGACACAGGGGGTGCACCCGCATTCGATGGCGGATAGGCCGGAGTCGGATACGACGGTGGCGGATACGACGGTGGCGGATAGGACGGTGGCGGATAGGATGTCGGCGGATAGCCGCCGGACGACTGCGGGGCCGGTGGTACGTGACTCGCGCCGCCAGTGAATGGTGATTGGGACGGCGTGTCGGGCAGTGGCGTCGAACCCATCCCGCTTGAGAACATCCGCGTGAATTCGCCGGGCGCCGGCTTGGCAACTGGCGTCGGCGCCGGTGGCGGTGTGCGGTGCGCCGAGAGCGGGAGCGGATCGGTGAGCGGCGCGAGCGGCGACGCGGCGGGCGAATGCCCTCCCGTGCTCGCGATCGGTGACGCGCTCGGAGACGCAATCGGTGACGCAATCGGTGGCGGGGCCGGCGTCGAGAACATCGGCGGCGGCAGCGGCGCGGGAGTGACGTACGGCGATGGTGCTGGCGGCACAACGGGTGCGCCCGATGGCGCGGGCGTCATTGGCGCCGAGGGCGGCGGCGACATCGGCGCGGCGCCGAACATTTGAGTGAACGCTCCGGGCGCAGCCTTTGGAGGCGGCGCGGCCGGCGGGGCCGGGATTGGTGCGGGCGGCGGCGTTGGTATTGCCGCCGACGGTGGCGGCGTGATCGACGACGCGTCGGCCGGCGCCGCACCAAACATTTGTGTGAATGCGCCGGGAGCCGCCTTGGGAACCGGCGTTGGTGCCGCCACCGGAACCGGTGTGGTGGGCGCCGACGGTCTGCTTGGCGACGTCGGCAGCGGCGTGATCGGAGCCGCCGTCGGCGCTTCGGAGAAACCCAACGACATCATGCTCGAAGCGACGGGCGGCGCCGTCGGCGTGGTTTGTCGCGCGACCGGATCGTGCGGCACCGGTCCACTCGTCGCGTTCGCAGCCAGCCAGTTCGACAGCGGACCCATGCCGGCGATGAACTCGGTGACGATCGCGAATCCGCTCGGGAGTGTGGCGGTTTCCAGCACGCGATTGCGCGCGGTCGACGAGAGTGCGGCCAAACCGCCCCGCAGTTGGTCGACCAGTTCGGGACCAGCGTTGTCGGCCACGTGCACCAGCACCACTCGACCGGTCGCGATTTCCTGCGCGCTATGTGACCGGATGGACCCGTCGACAGCAATGCATTTGAGCAGGCGGTATCTGGCGCTGAAGTCGTCGCTCATCGGATGGCTGTGGTCTGAGGATGCGGGCCAAGGGCGCCGCGCGGTGACGCGCGAAATCATGCCCCCAAAACTGACGCGCTAATGGTGCTGACGATGTAATGTTCAATTGTTCACGACGCGCGCCCTTCGCGCAACGTGATCGGCCCGACCCCACCGCGTTCCACGTCGACTCTCCCTCATGCGCCTGACGTCCGTTCCCGCCCGTCGTGTCGTCTGGGAAGACGGCATGCACCTGACCCCGCAGCACTTTCAGGCGCAGCGCCGCTTTCAGGAAGACCAGTCGGCCCGCACGGTAGATCTGCTCTTCCCCTTCTCGTATGGATTGTCCGCGGTCGATGTCGACGCGGACGCCTTGAGCAATGGTACGCTGCGCGTCGTGCAATTGCGCGGGGTTCTGCCGGACGGAACACCGTTCCACGTACCCGACGCTGACCTGTCACCGGAACCTGTCACGCTTGCCGATCACTTTTCGCCTACGCGCAGCGAGCACATTGTTCACGTCGCGCTGCCGCGCTGGCGCGCGGATGCCGCCAACGTGCTCGACGAAACGGCCGGCAGCATCGTGCTCTCCGCGCCGCGCTTTCGGGTGGTTGAAGACACCGTAATCGACGAAGCGACCGGTACCGACCCACTCGCGGTCAAGTTCGCAACGCGCAATCTCGCGCTGCTGCTCGATGAGCAACTGACCGACGACGTGGTGTCAATGCCGATCGCGCGCGTGCAGCGCGATGGACGCGGTCAGTTCAAGCTCGATACCGAATTCATCCCGCCGACGCTAAACCTCGGGGCCAGCGAGCGCCTGGTCGACATGTTGCGTCGAACGGTCTCGCTGCTCGAAGCAAAGAGTGGCGCACTGGCGGCGTCGATCAACATGGCGCCGGCGGCCGCTGCGGGAGGCGCCGCCGCCTACGTCGGCAACGAACTCGCCACCCGATGGTTACTGCACGCTGTTCGCTCGGCCGACGCGCCGCTTCGTCACCTGTTACTGACGCGCCGCGCGCATCCGGAGCGGTTGTACCTCGAACTGTCACGACTGGTCGGTGCGCTTACTACGTTCGCAATCAGTGCTCATCCGCGCGATGTGCCGGTCTACGATCACGAAGATCTGACGACATGCTTCGACGCGCTGGACCGCCAGCTTCGCCTGCACCTCGACGTCGTTGTCTCTGCAAGTGCACTGATTATCCCGCTGCAACGAACCACGGATGTCTTGCACGTGGCAGCGATTCAGGATCCTCGTTGCTTTGAACCCGGCGCACGCTGGTTCCTCGCCATGCACGCCAACTTGCCGGCGGCTGATCTATACGAACGCGTTCCGCGACTTACCAAGACGTGCGCCAGCAAGTTTGTCATGGAGCTGGTGCGTCGCGCGTTCAATGGCTTGCCCACCGAGTTCATCCCCACACCACCCGCCGGGCTCGCACCGAAGGCCAATCTCGCCTACTTCGAGCTGACGCTCACCGGCCCCTGCGCCACATCACTCGGCGAGACGCGTGAAGTCGGTGTGTACGTGCCCGAGGCCATTCCGGGCGCGTACGTCGAACTCGCGATCCTCGTGCCCTCAGCGAACGCGTCGCGCTAGTCGTTCTTTACCGCCGATTCGCGGTTTCGCCGTTCTCGCTGTTCGTCCTTTGCACGTCGCTGTTTTACGTCGTTTCCACTGGAAGGAGATGCAGTGACTGGATCTCGCCCGACGGCAGCTGGTCGACTTGCCGGCGCGTTGCAGGAACCGCTGACCGCGATCGTTCGATTGCGCGCGGCGCGGCCGCTCGACACCGACGCGGCCACCTTTCGTCAAAACGTCACCTATCTGTTGCAGCAAGCCGAACAAACCGCGCTGCAATCCGGCTTCACACCGGAAGATTCGCGACTCGCAATCTTCGCGGTCGTCGCACTGCTCGATGAATCGGCACTGAACTCCGGCATCGCATCGTTGTCCGACTGGGCGCGTCGTCCGTTGCAGGACGAACTGTTTGGCGGCCATATGGCTGGTGAGTGGTTCTTCCAGCACATCGAGCAGTTGCTGGGCCGTCCCGATTCACCCGATCTCGCGGACCTGCTCGAAGTGCATCAGCTCTGCCTGTTGCTCGGTTTCAAAGGCAAATACGGCGCGGGTGATCATGGATCGTTGCACGCGATCACGTCGCGTGTTGGCGATCGGCTGGCGCGCATGCGCGGCGCTCCGGGCGATCTCGCGCCATCGTGGCGCCCGCCCGCTGATCGGGTCGACACCACCGATCCGTGGTTGCGTCGACTGGGCATCGCGGCAATGGTCGCCGGTATCGTTGCCGTGGGCATGTGGGGCATCTACTCGCTGACATTGCGTAACACCGAAGACAGTACGCGCGCGCTGGCGCCGAACGTCGCCGCTGTCCGCTGATCCTTCGACTTCCGCCGACACCACTTCTCCATGGCTGCCCGCAAACCGTCGTTTCGCTGGATTGTTGCGATCGCTGTCCTGCTGCTCTTCGTGATCGTCATGATCGTGCTCGATCGCACGATGACGCTCGATACACTCGAGCACTGGGTGTTGCGCATCGGCTTCGTGCTACTCGGTCTCATTGCGGCCGGCTCGCTGCTCTGGTATCTGCGACCAGCCGACGCCGAGCCCGTGCTCGATCCGAGCGACGATCTGCTCATGACACTGGGCGCCGCACGCGCGCGCCTGCCCCACAAGTCGTTCGGTGCGCGTCATGTGGTGCTCGTGCTCGGCCCCGAAGGCGCCGCGCGCACGACACTCGTCGCGCGCTCCGGCGGCAATCCAGAATCGCTCGCGGGCGATGGCGCACCCGGACCGACTGAGGCGCCGACGCCCACGTCAAAAGTGAATGTCTGGGCGCTGCAGAATGGCGTGTTTGTCGAACCCACGGCGAAGCTGTTGAGCGACGCATCGCGCTTCAGCAAAGTCGTGCGCGCGCTCCGCGCGCCGCGTATCGCGGCTGCGCGCGGCGACTCGGCCGCTCGCTCCGCGATTGTCTGCGTGCCCTGTGATCTCTTCTACGCGGGCGACGGCGGCAAGCAACTCGAATCGCTCGCCACCACGATGCGTCAGCGTTTGGCCGAAGCATCGCGTGACCTCGGGCTCGCGCTCCCCGTGTACGTGATGTTCACCAAGCTTGATCGCGTTCCGAACTTCACCGAGTGGGTTGGCGTTTTCACCAAAGACGAACTACGCGCACCACTCGGCGCGACGTTGCCATTCGATGCCGCAAGCACTGCGGCCACGTTCAGCGAACGCTTGGGCGCGCGTCTCGATACCGCGCTGGAAACCATCTGGCAGCGGATTGCTGCGCGCCGCGTCGACTTGCTGTCGCGCGAAAACGTGCAGGAGCGGCGATACGCGTCGTACGAGTTGGCGCGACAGCTACGCAAACTGACGCCGGCGTTGCGACCGTTTCTGACGGAATTGTGCCGGCCAACGCAGCTGGGATCGAGCCCGCAGTTGCGCGGTTTCTACTTCACCGGCGTGCGTCCGGTCATCGTCAACGACGCGCCGCAACAAGCAGCACCCGCGCGCGCGCAGGCCAGCGCAGCGGCGGCCGATGCAACACAACTGTTTCACCGCGGCGCCACAGCGCCGGCACCCGTTGCCGCGTCGGCGAGTGCGAGCGCGCGCAAAATCCCGGAATGGACGTTCCTCGATCAGTTCCTGCGCGACGTGGTGCTGGCCGACACGTCGGCCGCAGCAGTGGCGGGCGGCGGAGCACGGGTGCACGGCACGCGCCGTGCGCTCTTAGGCGCGGTGATCGCGGCGTGCTTTCTCGCGTTCGCGGGCTCGACGATCTCGTGGTTGGGTAACCGTGCGCTCGCGCGACGCGTTGACGATGCAGCGCGCGCCGTGGCCGCGTTACCTGTCATCCAAGCGCCGCCAGGCACCATCGCGTTCCCGAGTGCGGAAGCGTTGCGCCGTCTCGAAGCGTTGCGCGCTCAACTCGATACGGTCGGACAACTCGAAAAGGACGGACCGCCACTGCGGCTGCGTTTTGGACTCTGGCAGGGTGAAGGGATTCTCAGTGCCGCCCGACCGGTGTGGTTTGATGGGTTCCGCAAACAGCTGTTCGCGACCAGTTGGGGCGCGTTGGTCGACTCGCTCAAGAGTCTGCCCGACGCACCTACGGCCTCGAACGACTACGGCCTCACGTACGGGTGGCTTAAGGGATACCTGATCACGACGTCCGCCCCGGAGCGCAGTACCTCGCAGTTTCTGGCACCGGTGCTGCTCACCAGTTGGCAGCGCGGACAAACCACCGATGCCGACGCGACAGAACTCGCGCGCAAACAATTCGCGTACTACGCCGACGTCTTGCCGGAGAACAATCCGTTTCCCGCAGCGGCTGATGCCAGCCTTGTCACTCACGCGCGCGAGTTTCTCGCCCGCTTCACCGGCGGCGAGCAGATCTATCGCAATATGATCGCGGCGGCGGACAAAGCCGTGCCAGCCGTGAAAGTGCCGCAGGCACCCGGTGTGCTGACCACGACCCCGGAGGTTGCTGGTTCATTCTCCGCCAAAGGTGCGGCGTTCATGTCCGATGCGTTTCGCAACTCGGACAAATACTTCCAGGGTGAAACGTGGGTCGTCGGCGATGCGACGGCGGCCAAGTCGGTTGATCGTGTGGCCGTCATTAATGCCATCAAGGCGAAGTACACCGACGACTACGTAAAAGCGTGGCGACAAGTACTGCAGGCAACGCGCGTCGCGAGTCCCTCGTCGGTGCGCGATGCGGCTGACAAACTGGATAATCTCTCGGGTACGCAGTCACCGATTCTTCAGGTGCTGCGGACGGCCGCGGTGAACACCAACTCCGACTCGGTCGTGCGCGCCGCCTTCCAGCCAGTGCACGCCGTTACGCCGCCTGAAGTCACCGACAAATTCGTTTCCGAGAAGAATCAGCCGTACATGGAAGGGCTGCTCGGCCTCGCTGGTGCGTTGCGGCAAGTGGCCAACCTGCCGCCGGCAACCGACACCGCGAGCGCGTTGGCACTTGCGCAAGCCGCGCAAGCCGCCGGAGGCGATGTCACGAAGGCTCGCGTCGCTGAAAAGAAGGTCGCGCAGGCGTTCACGTTGACGCCGGCGGCTGGACCGACGGCGAGCGCGGTGGAAACGATGCTTAACGCGCCGATCAGCGGTGCAGAAGCCGTATTGCGCACCGCAGCCAGCACGCGGCCACCGGCCAAGCGGGTGATTGCGGCAGCGCCGGCGCCCGCACCGAGCGGAGGAGGAGGCGGCGGCGGCCCGAATCTCAGCGCGATTTTGAACGAACGTGGACGCGCACTGTGTTCGCAGGCCACACCCATTCTGGCGAAGTTCCCGTTTAACCCGGACGCGCAAGCCGAAGCCACCATCGCCGAGGTGACAGCGTTGCTTGGCCCGGGCGGCGGCGCACTCTGGGCGTTCCGAGAAGAGCGTCTCGCGCCGTTCCTTGAGAAGCAAGGCGGCAAGTACGTGGCAAAGCCGGTCGGCAACGTCGCGCTATCGGCGACGTTCGTCGAGTTCTTCAATCGCGCGGCACAGGTGTCTCAGGCGCTGTTCCCCGATAACGCACCGACGCCAACGCTTCGTTGGATGGCGCGCGGCATCACGTCCGATCAGACGCCGATGATCATGCTCAAGCACGGCGGACGCGAAGCGAAGTTCGATTCAAAAACACCGCGCAACGAAGTGGTCTGGCCCGCCGAGTCGGGACGCGAAGCGAAGCTCGAAGCGCAGTTCAAAAAGAACAAACCCGTCACGGTTGCGTCGGCCACGGGCGAGTGGGCGTTGTTCCGTCTCGTCGCGCAGGCTGCCAAGTTCGACGGCGTTGGTCATGCGGAATGGAGCGCGACGGGCAAAGACGCGGTACCGGTCGTGGTCGAATTCGACGCGCCAAGTGGCTTGCCGGTGCTCAAGCGGGGCTGGTTGGGCGGGATGACGTGTGTGGCGCAGGTAACGCAGTAACGCGCAGCAGCATACTGACGCCCATCATCGCAACCATCACGGCAGCGGCGGTACTGTAGGCGACCTTGAGTCCCGACAGTCCGCCGCCCGCGCGATCGGCCAACGCGCTCAACACGGCAACAACCAGCAGGTTTCCGATCGCGATGCCGGTGTTCACGAGTCCCTGCGCAGCGCCGCGTTCGCGCGGCCCCACTTCGTTGAGTACGACGGTGCGGAGTGTACCGCCAACCACGATGCCGACACCTGCGCCAACAAAGAGCGTCGCGACGATGTACACCCAGAAGCGCTGAGCCCATCCACCCAGCAACACGTCGCCAACGAGCAGCGCCGCGAAACCGTAGAGCATCACTCGGCGCGCGCCCAGTGCGTTCTGCCATCGCCCGAAGAGCATCGACGCGCCAGATGACACGAGCACTAGCGGCAACAGCAGCAGCCCTGCGCGCGACGCGGGTGTGCCGAAGGCCGCAACGGCCACGCTGGCAATGAAGATGACGCTGCCCATGCCGAAACCGGCGCCAACGCAGAGTGTGTAGGTCGCGACAAGCTGCTTCGTGGTAAAGAGCGACATGGGTATGATCGGCTGCGCCGCGCGGCGTTCTACGAACACGATGAGCGGCAGACACGCCGCGGCAGTCGCGAGCAGCCACGGCCACAACGACAGGCCAGTCGATTGATCGAGCACGCGATTGATTCCCAGCGTGAGACTCGTCAGCATCACTACGACAATACCGATGCCGGCGTAATCGAACGGCGGATGTTCGATGTCGCCCGCTTTGGGCGGCAAAGCGCGGAACGCCATCCACAACACGACCGCCGCAATCGGGAGATTGAGCAAAAATATCCACGACCAACTCAGCACGATGAGCACGAGCGACGCGAGCATCGGACCGACGAGAAAGGCCATGCCGAACGTCGCGCCAATTAGTCCAAGAATTTTGCCGCGCTCGTCTGGCGGAAAAAGATCGCCGACGACCGCGCTCGCCGTTGGCGTGATACCGCCAGAGCTCACGCCCTGCAGCGCGCGTCCGATCAACACGGTCGTGAAGTTGGGCGCGAGCGCAACGACCAGCGATCCAAGGGCAAAGCCCGCGGTGTTCATCACGTAGATCGATCGTCGGCCAAAACGATCGCCAAGGTTGGCCATCAGCGGCGTCGAACTCAGCGTGCCCAGACTGAACACGATCGTCACCAATCCGATGTAGCGATTATCTACGCCAAACGCCGAGCGCAGTGCTGGGATCGCCGGGGCAATGATTGCGGCATCGAGCGCCGCCATGAACACGCCGACAAAGAGCACTGTGAGAACGCGCTTGCGATCGTGCATCGAATCGGGAACGGGAGCGGGAGAAAGCGCTTACGCGAGACACGTCGAATATGCCCCGCTCCGGTCAGCTCGGCGAGCGAGCTTCCGTTGGACCTCGCGCCCGCCGCGCAGCCCAACCGTTAACTCACGGCGTAGCCCAACGTGTCGTTCAGGGCGAGAACGGCAACGGTGATGATCCCACTGACAATCAGCAACAGGTTGCTCGCCTGTACGCGCCGCGCCCGTGACGCTGACGTCACCAGCGATCGCGCGCCAACAACCACAACGGCGAGCGACATGAGTCCGAGCCCGGTTGCATCGATTAGCGCGAGGCGCAGAGCACCGGTCGGACCGAGCGCCAGCGCGTCACTGTCACGCAACAGCATGATTAGCGCCACCACCAGCACGATGTGCCCGAGGCCGAAAACAATCGCCAGGCCACGCTCCCACGTTCGCAGCTGTGCGGACCACTTGGTGCGTGCTGCAGCGGCGAGCGCGAGAACAAGCGAAATCACGACGGCACCAAACCACGCGCTCAGCTGAACGGTCGCCCGTTCCCACCAGGAAATCCGTATGAGTGTCACCGGCTGACCCTGCACAATGCCAAACACCACGCTGGGCATTCCGCTCGTCGTGCGCACCACTAGCTCGTCGCCTCGTTCCGAGACAAATCGACGCGCGCCACGTTGCGTGTAGTCGCCGGTGAGAATCGGTCCCGTAATGCGCACGCCGTTCGCAATCGGGTTGGCCTGGATCTGACTGGCCAAACCGAGCACCTTTTCGTAGCCGTGCGAGGCCGCCCGTGTCCAGCGAAACGCGCCCTTCACGACGAGCGGCGTAACCACACTATCGCGCGAAACCGCGAGGCCCCAACGCGACAGTGAATCGGACAGCGCATCGACTACCCGCTCCCACACCTGCGGCTCCTGTCGATTGACGGCGACGAACAGATCCACGTCGATGTCGGGAAATCGCGCCACGAGTGCCGAATGCGATCGCGAGGCCCCGCCCTTCATTGCCACACGAACGCCGCGACGCAATGCATAGGAGCGTGCGAGCCCCATCGGCGGCATTCCTAGCTCGTACACGAGCGCACTGTCGAGCAACGCGTACGATGAATCGGCCAACGCGGGCAGCGTGTGGGTCTGCCACGCGACGAGCAGCCGCGCCATATCGCTGGCCGTACTGCCAATATTGCCGGCCGGATAGGTTGGACTATACGTGAGCGGCGGCCGCGCTCCGCTGTATCGATACTCCGATGCCAGACGTGACAACATCGTCGCGTTGCCCGGCAGCACGTGCGACGTCGAGCGCATGCCGAGTGGTGCAAAGAGCGTCGAGTCGACGAACGTATGGAACGACGCCTTGACCATGCGCTCCATCGCCAAGGCCGCGATTGCGGTGCCCACGTTGGCGTACCCCGGCATCGTGGTATCGTCGCGATCGCGCGTGGTTCGCAATTCTCGGACGACGACGGCCAGCGGACGCGCGGGCGCGGTCATTGGCGCGAGATAGCCAACCAGCCGATCATCGATACCGGCGGTGTGCGTCAACAATTGACGCATCGTGAGTGCTTTGCTCGACACGGACGCGGAGTTCGATACCTCGGGCAGCGACGAGCGCAGATCGGAATCGATGCCCAACACTCTGCGATCCCGGAGCTGCAACGCCGCGATTCCCGCGAAAACTTTTGAAACGCTCGCCAGACGAAAGACGGTTGAGTCGAGAGACACCGCGCGTTGCGTCTCCACGTCGGCTACTCCGTACGCGCGCTTGGCAAGCACCTGCCCCTGGCGGACAACGACCAAGACGCCGCCCGGAACGCGCAACTCGCGCAGCGCGTCGTGCATGGCGCGGTCGGCCGTTGCGACAATGGTCGAATCCCGCGCGCTCACCGGTGCGGCCATGGTTTGCGCGTCGACGCGGACCACTCCAAGCAGACTGGCCACGGCGAGCACGCACGACACGGCGATCGCGACGTCGTCGCGCCAATGCTGCCTCATGTTTGATGCGCCCGCAGCACCGCGACGCACACGCGCGCCGCAATGCGCGCCTCCTTCGTGGCCTTCGCAGCGGAATCGCAGACGTCGCGATAGAGCACACGTTCGCGCAACAGCGCGGACGCCGTTTCGATGGCCAGATGAATCTGCGCCGAGGAAACTGAGTATCCGTCGCGGCGCAACGCCTGATCGAGCGCATCGTGCAGCGCACCGTGCGCCCGCGTGTTGAAGTGCGCCACCAAGGGTTGCAGCGCCGCGTGCTCGGGCGATCGAACCAGGAGTGAGACCGGGCGCAGCACGGCCCGATGGCGCACGAACGAACGCGCCGCGTACACGAAATAGCGATCCGCCACCGTCTGCGTCGATAGCAGTCGCCCGCGCGACCGAACGACCCGCTCAACGCCACGATCAAGTGTCGCCGTCAAACGCTCGGCGCAATGCAACAGCAGATGCTCCTTGGTCGCGAAGCGCGTGTAGACGATACCAACCGAGACACCTGCCGCCTGCGCGATGTCGGCCACACGAATCTCGTGGTAGGCACGCGTGGCGAAGAGCGATTCCGCCGCCGCCACGAGGCGGTCGAGCAGATCGGCCGAGCGCTGTTGCAGCGGGGCGACGACGAGTGCGGGGCTCATGCCTAAACCTGAATCGTATTCAGATTTAACGCAAGCGCGGTCCAGTGGTCGAATTTGCGAACATACGGGTGAGCGACGCGCGCCAGCCGCGAGTACATCTTCCGATTGGCGGAAATGAACTCGTTCTGCCGAGTCCGCTCGTGCCGGTAGAAGGCGGTGCGCGCGGGCCAATGGACGTCGATCCGTTTGCGATTCAGATTGGCGTAGTCAATCCCCGCCTACCGCACCCGCGATGACTTCTGCTTCTCTCCGCGCTCGCTACGCCGCCGTGGTTACAGGCCTCGCCGCCGCCACGTGCCTGTCCGTCGCCGCTTGCAGTGACCAACCCGTTGCCGCGCCCTCGGCAACACCACCCGCCGCGCGCTTGGCCATCGCGCCGCCGTCCGGACAAATCGCCAGCGGTGTCGCAATCGACGGCGCGCCGCTTGGTAAGCCGGGCATGACGGCGTGGGATAAGTGGTCCGCGAACGTCGGCAAGCGCGCGCAGTACATCATGTGGTTCGCCGATTGGTCATCGTCGTTTCAATCGTTCGCCGTCACCAATGCGTATGATCGCGGCGCAACGCCGGTGATCACGTGGGAGATGAAGAACCGCAATGCGAGCATCTCGTACGCAGATGTACTCGGCGGTAAGTGGAACAAGTACATCGACACGTGGGCCGCGGCGGCGCGCGCCGATGGTCGCCCGCTCTTCCTGCGCTTTGGCCACGAGATGAACGGAAACTGGTACGGATGGAGCGGCGCCAAGAACGGTGCGTCGATCAGCGCGCCGGCACAGTTCATCGCCATGTGGCGCTATGTGCACGATCGCTTCGTCCGCGCTGGCGCGACCAACGTGACGTGGGTTTGGTGCGCGAATCATGAGTCCGTACCGGCGGAGTCGTGGAACACCCCCGAGGCATACTGGCCAGGCAGCGCCTACGTCGACTGGACCTGTGCGGACGGCTACAACTGGGGCACCAGTCAAACCCTCGCGAACGCAGGCTGGGTGTCCCAATGGCAATCGTTCGACGCGATTTTCGCGTCAGTGTACGCGCGAGTAACAGCGCTTGACCCTTCGAAGCCCTTCATGATCGGCGAGTTCGCCTCAAGCGAAGCAGGCGGCAACAAGTCTCTCTGGATTGCCAATGCCGCGTCGCGCATCACGTCGACCGACTACGCCCTGCTCCGCGGCTTTATCTGGTTTAACTACAACAAGGAAACCGACTGGCGCGTCGAGTCGAGCGCGACCTCGCTCGACTCGTTCAAGGCGAACTTCGCGGGCAACGGGTTGATCGCCTGGAAGTAGACGTACCACGCCTCGCCTGTCAGCGCGGACCGCTCTCGGCCGGCGAACGGTTGACGCTGCGAAGTCGCAGTAACGTCGCCGCGAGCAAGAACGCGACGATGTTTCCGCTCCACATCGCGAGAGCCGGCCACACGACCGCGTGATCGGCCATGCGCTCGCCTCCCGTGATAAGCGCATAATAGCCCGCGAAGACCGTCACACTCGTGACCGCGACCATCGCTACGCCAATGCCGTTTGCGACTGGCGGCAACCACTGAGCGAGCGCGAGGGCGAGCAGCACCAGCAAGACGCTCGCGGCTGCGAGGGCGAACTTCTTGTGAATCTCCACGCCGTAGTTGGCCAGTTGCTGGCGAGCGGTGGCGACGGCGAACGAGTCGGGCGCTTTTTCGACGGAGCGTTCGAGCAGCGCCGATGATCGCATGAGCGTCGTGAGCGTCATCGTGCGATCCCCCGCCGGCGTGTTCGGTTTGCCGGTCATGATGCTAACCAATTGAGCGTTGGACCGCGGCACGACTTCGGCATTGAGAGCGAAGCACAGTACCGACACGCACGCGGCCAACAACAACTGCGGCGCCAATCGCACTGACGAGCGATCGCGACCTGCGCTGCGCCGCCGTGCCGCCCAAAGCACGGCCACAAACAGCGCCATCGGAATCGTCATGGCCATCGTGAACGGCGCGGCGTACCAAGCGAGTCCGAACGGCTGCCCACCGGGAGCAGGGTGCGATTGTCGCGACACAAAATTCCAAACCATCAGCGCGGTCATCACCGCACAGGCGATCGCGAACACGCGCACCGTTTGAATCAGCGCATTGACTTGCGTGTGATCGAACGCGCGTTGCTCGGCGCTCACGCGCTCGACTACGCCGCGCGCCAGCAGGTCGCCGGATCCGGCCAAAGCCGTGCGCACCACAACCAAAACCGATCCCGAGGCGCTGCGCGCGAGTTCACGCTCGAAGAGCTGGAGCATCGCCTCACCGTGTCGCTCGCGGATGGTCGCCGGCAGGACAACCAGGAGCAGACGATACAGCGTGCGTGCGCCGGCTCGCACACCACGATGCGCGGACGCCGTCGAGGGTTCGATGCTCATGACAGTGACTCGCTGAGCGATGGTGTCACGGACAGCCGCGACCGCGCGGTCCGCGCAAGCGACTCGAGGCGCGCACATTCGGCGTCGAGGGCCGTCCGTCCGCTCGCCGTTACGCGATAGAATCGTTCGCGCCCTGAGCCGCCGCTCGGACGCTCTCCGTCGGCCACCTCCTCAATCCAGCCAAGTCGGGTGAGCTCGTCGAGCGAGCCATAGAGGGTGGCCGGCCACAGGCGAACGGCGCCGTCACTCAGCGCGCGCACGTCGTCCTGAATGGCGCTGCCATAGCGCGGACCGGGTGCGATGGACAGCAGGATATAGAACCAGTTGGGCTTCACGCGCCGCCTCGGCTTTTGAGATAAGTATCAAATAGTACTATTCTTTGATACTATCGCACAATACCGGAAGTTCCCTGTCCGGTGGATGGCCTGCGCCGGCGGTTCTGTGAGACCGCCCCCGCCCCGAAGTACAGAGGCCGACCCCGAATGGGGTCGGCCGCTGTGTCTTGCTCGCGCAGTCCGCTTCGCGCGGCCAACCCTGTGCGACTACATAACCGCATTCACCAAGTCGGAGA
>CBHTUR010000021.1:0-79161 GCA_966096095.1 uncultured Gemmatimonadaceae bacterium
GCTCGCTGGGCGGCCGCCTCCGGGGGGCCTGGCCGGCGGGGGGGTCCACCCCCCACACCCCCCCAAAAACACCCCCACAACTGACAACTCAAACTGACAACTGAAAACTTAAAGCAGTTCCGAACGTCGTTCACCGACTGTACATCCGCCTCAGTATCAGCTGCCACAGGGTCACTTCCGGCACGGGACGAACGACCTGCGTGTAGCTGATATCGGATTCCAAAAACCGCCGGAGCGCCGACAGGAATTCGGCTTCACTCGCGTACACGATGGCATCTGGATCCTCACCATAATCCGAACGGTGAAAGTGATCGTCATGCCAGGTGATGGTGGTCCCGCCTTCCTTGTGCGAGTTAGCGAATCGCGCGCCGCGCTTCATGGCATCAACAATCTGCTGCTGCACTGCCTCAACCGACGGCGGTGAAGTCGTTGCGTGCAGCACCGGCTCGCAGAGCGCGCGATAGCGGGCCGAGCGGTCGCGTTCTCCGTCTGTCAGTGGCGGATCGCACCGTTTCAATTCTTTCGTCCATGACTTGATCCAACTGGCGGACGACGTCATGAAATAGTCGAGGTGCTCGCTCTTGGCGCCGGCCCATGAAGCGTTGGTGTGCAGCGCGTAGTGGTTCGTTTTGGGCGAGGTCGACAGAAAGCGCAGCGTATAGTCATACCGGGCGCCCGTGACATCTGCCGCTGCGCGCGCGACGAGCTGCTCATTGTCGAGCTGGGCCGAGAACAACGTGCGAAGCGTGCGCTCAAGCGCGAACTGCACATCGATCGGTTCACGCACGTCGCAGAAGTACACGATGTGCGTGCGTCCCTTCGCGAGTTCCGTGTGGAATTCGGCGTTGGCCGACGAAATCATTTCGGGCGCCGACCAGACCCGCGCGCTGTCGGTCGCACTGGTCGTTGCATCGGCTTGTTCCCTCTCTTGCTCGTCGCGCCGAGGACCGTTCGCCGCCGCGTCGAACTTGGCCCGAATTGCATCCATGTCCGGCTCTTCTGGCGGCGGCAGCGGCGATTCCAGCACCCAGTAAAACCGCTCCGCATCGGTGAATTCGCCCGACCAGAGCGAGCTGTTGCGCTGGTAGAATGTGAGCCCGTCGCCGTCTGCGCGCGCGCGTGTGCGGACCGGGCCGGCGAGCTTCACATACGCGCCGGCCGGCGGTGCGGGATGCGTATGCCCAAACGATTCGATCTCGTTGCCGGCCGCGAGTTCGGCGCGAACGAGTGCCTGCAGCGCATCGGGAAAGTGCGCGAGTTCGCGTTGCTGTTCGGAGGAGAGATGCATGCGAACCGATCGTTGGAGCGAGGCGCGCCGCGCCATTGAGAGGGGCCGCGACTACGCGCATTGCGGCGGAGGAACAGTGCAGGAGTAGCGCTACGGCTGCGCCACTCTTTTCGCCGGTTGGCCCGCGGCCGGCCACCAGTTGGTGATGATGATCGGGAATCGTCCCGGCGGATCGCGACGCACGAGCACGAGTCGACCGTCGGGCGCGACGTCGTAGGTGGCGTGACCGTCTTGGTGTGTGAAGTGTGAGCCGCTTCGCACGACGGTATCGCGACGCGCCACACGCAGGCCGCCGCCGGCACTTTCAAGAGTCGCGCGAATAAGCAGGCGCCCGCGACTTGCCACATAGTAGACGGCACGGCCGTCACGACTCCACACCGGCTGTTCGCCGCCGTTATCAGAGATCTGCAACCGTTCATCCGCCGCGGGGAAGCGCGCAAGAAACACTTGCTGTACCCCGGACGCGTCGGAGTCCCACGCGACGCGAGAACCATCGGGAGAAAACCGCGCGTCCTGGTCGGTTCCGGGTGACGTCAGAAATGCGTGCGAGGTCGTATCGCCCTCGATGTTTCGCCAATAGATATCCGCCGTGCTCGCAGTCCCGACGCGATAGAGTAACGTCTTCCCGTCGGGCGAGTACATGGCCTCCCACCCGTTGGGTTGCAGCATCACTGGCGAATCACTGCCGTCGGCTTTCCGAATTTCAATTCTTGAGTTTCCGTCGGGCAACTGCCCGCGGCTGAGCACGCGAGTGCCATCTGGCGACCACTCAGGGCGCCCGTTCCGAATGCCAGGATTGAGCAGTCGTGTCGTCGAGTGATTGGCCAGGTCGGTGATCGTGATTTCAGCGCGTAATCCAACGTAGGCGTAGCTCGCGATACGACGACCGTCGGGGGAGACTCGCGCATCGTTGAACTCACGTCGCTCGGGCGATACAATCTCCTCGCGTCCCGTGACGGGATCCACCAATGTGAGATCGGCGATCGCCGTGCCTGGCTGATAGACCAGTGTACCGGTCGGCGACACGGCCACATGCGCGACGGTAATCCAATTGGAGATTCCGTCCATGAGCTTTCGCGGCTGCCCTTCGGCGTGACTGTAGTCCGCGTTCGTGGGTACAAACCCGACAGCGCCGCCCGCCATGGCCACAATAAGTCCATTCTGCAGCGCGGCAATCGGTACCACGGAGTCGAGCGCGATTGAGATGCTCGCTCCGCTGGAAATCGGACGCTTCATCACGCGAGCCGATGCTATTCCTCCCGACCACGTCGCGTAAAGCAGTGACTTCCCGTCAGGCAGCAGCATAGGGAAACGGTCGTTGCGTTTGTCCGTGGGACTCGCGTCGGACATCGGTCTGAGCGGTCCGCCATTTTCGTCAACCGACACGAGTTGTCCATTGGCGCTGACGATCAACGATCCGTTCGTGCTCCATGCCACCCCGTACACTTCACCTACATCCGCGATGTCTTTCACTGCACCGCCGTCAAGCGGCACCTTTCGCAAATGGCCCTTCGCGACAAATGCGACCGATTTGCCGTCGGGAGAAAACGTAGGAAACGTTGCTTCCTCGGTGCCGGCGAGTGCCACCACAACGGCGTCGCGAAGGCCGCGACGATAGAGACGCCGCGTGAAATCTGATCCAGAACCCGCGACGACAATGGTCTGACCGTCCGCGCTCACTGCCAATGGCAGGCCGACGTTGTCGGTCGTCACGCCTTCGGGCAACTCGACGCTGACCGCCACCGAAGAGACGCCCACATCTCCAGACGTTTGAGATCGCTTGGTCACCGCGAAGAAAAGCGCCGCCGCGCTCGCCACCGCCGTCGCTGCCCACGGCAGCCACAAGCTCCATCCGCGTCGCACAGCCGCATGCGCACTCGGCACGCGTACCCCGCCACTCGTCGACTCACCACGCAGTGCTGTCGCAAACTCCTTCGCCGACGCAAACCGATCGGCCGGCAGTTTCGCGAGCCCCTGCAACACGGCCGCTTCAACCGGTGCGGGAATCGTCTTACGCACACGTGAGGGCGGCTCCGGATCACTCGCGAGTACGCGCGCGATGATGGCCTGCACGTTGCTGCCAGTGAACGGCGGATTGCCCGTGAGCATTTCATATGCGACGGCGGCCAGCGCGTAGATGTCACTGCGCGCGTCTACCGACTTTTCACCACTCGCCTGCTCGGGGCTCATGTACTGCGGCGTGCCGAGCGAGAGCCCGGTCTGCGTCATGCGTTGTCCGCCGGCCTGTTGCACCGCGAGCGCGATGCCAAAGTCCGCCACCAACGCGTGCCCATCTTGCAGCAGAATATTTTCGGGCTTGATGTCGCGGTGAATCACCCCCTGCGCGTGTGCGTGCTCGAGCGCATCGGCGATTTCGGTCGTGATACGCACCGCTTCGGGCAAAGCAAGCTGCGTCTCGCGCGTCAGTTTCGCGCGCAGCGTTTCGCCCTTCACGAACGGCATCACGTAGTACAGCAGGCCATCCGCTACGCCGGAATCGAGCAACGGCAAAATGTGCGGATGCTGCAGCCGGGCCGTCGTCTTGATCTCGGCGAGGAAGCGTTCACCGCCCAGCACGGCCCCGAGGTCGGGATGCAGCACCTTGATCGCGACATCGCGCTCGTGGCGCAGATCGTGCGCGAGATAGACGGTAGCCATGCCACCGGCGCCGAGTTCGCGTTCGACGCGATAGCGGTCGGCAAGGGCGGAAGTGAGGCGTTCGATGGTGGCGTTCACGAGGGCAGGTAGTAGCGGAGCGTTGAACGGCTGCTGTCGTCAGCGTGTTCGCTCACCGTGATTCCGCAGCATTGCTTCGCAGCGCCCGTCGAACCTCGCTCGCGAAGTTGCGTACGATGATCAAGCGTGGCTGGCGAATGCGCTGTATGCCGATGAGATCACCGTTCGGTCCGGCGTCAAACGGAGCGTGCAGACGGTCCTCGGCGGCTAAAACGCCCTGACTCACCGTGCGAGTGCCGACTACTATGGGTCCCGGCGCGAAGCGCAGCGACACCTCCACCACCGCATCGCCTTCAGTGAAGTAGAGCGCCTGTCCGTCGCGACGCCACACCGGATTCCCCCCTGCGCCTCTGTTCACACGGATGCGGGGACCTGGGCCCGGGAACGAAGTGACATACACCTGAAACCCATCGCCACTGTCCTCTGAATACGCCACCCAGCGAGCGTCGGGTGATACACGAGGGCCCGTCACGAGCGCGCGTCCTCGCGTCACCTGCGTCTTCACCGTGTCACCGAGCTGCCACGCATAGACTTGCTGATCCGAATTTCCCGCAGCTTGAGTGGAGCCACCGTTTACGCGACCGATCAACGTGCGACCGTCGCGCGCCATGACGGTCTCATTGTACGAGCCCGCGCCGGCTTCGAGAAAGCGCTCCGACTCGGCCTGATCGATCGCTCGCATCGCCACACGAATCTTTCGCCCGTCGGAGACTCGATAGATCACACGTGTGCCGTCCGCCGACCACTCGGGGCGATCGCGATCTACGTCGGCCGCGAGGTCGGTCACGCGCGTAAGCGTCCCCGTCGTCACATCGAGCACTGAAATCGACTTCCTATGCGTCTGCGGATCCGCGATGGCCACCGCAATACGCTTTCCGTCAGGAGAATACCGCGGGAACTCGAAGTCCTGCGTATCTGGTAGCAATCGCGATACGGCGCCGCCGGGGATAGCCCGCACAAGCTGCGACAATGTCGAATTATCTGCGTAGATCAGATGCCCGTTGTTCGACATTGCGGCGTAGGCAACGCCTACCGCGCCTGGAAGTGTCAGCACACCACCGGCGACGCGTCGTGGCGCGGCACGTGTGGCAACGGCATTACCGTTCATCGGTACAGCCATGATGTCGCCGCTCGCCGTGACGAACACCAGAGCATCGTCCACCCAACCCAAAGGCAGCACCCCTTCGATGCCCAGAGATTCGACTGCGCCGCTCTGAAGATCAACATGGACAAGCTTCATCGCATCGCGCGCACGATCCAGCTGCGATGCAATCACGGCCCCGCCGTTCCGCACAAGTAGGGGCGCTCGGATCGCCTCTCGGCTGGACAGCGCAATCGCGCGCACGCTGCCGTCGGCGACGGAGACGATCTTCACGGCGGAGTCGCCAGAAAGAAGGAAATGGCTCTCATCAAGCCAGGTCGCGCTGAAGTTCTCACCGGGACCAATTCGGAAATGATCGCTCGAGGGGATACGCGAAAATGTGCCGCCGTTGATCGACCCGACGTATAACTCGGTCCCTCCGCGCATCAGTAGCTTCGACCCGTCGAGTGAGAAGGAGGGCTGACCGGTACGCATCGCGATCGGCGTCGCGCCGATATCACCCATCCGTCGCAGCATGACGCCTTGCCCATTGGGGAGCGACGCGGTGAATGCGATGGCTGATCCATCTGGGCTGATCGCCACCACTCGACTGATTAGAAGCGGCAGCCGCTCGCCCGCCTCTTGCTCGACCACCATGCGTATCACCGCCGCATCGGACTCACTCGGCGCACGATTGCGCCACCAGAGCGTAGCAAACACTAGAGCGATGCCGAGCGTCGCCACCGTCACGGCGCGCGAGGCGCGCGATGCGGGACGCGGCCCGTCAACGATGGCACCAGCGATCGCGGCCGTACTCGTCAGCGCGTCGGCAAATGCGCCGGCGTTTGAGAATCGGTCGGCCGGCGTCTTGGTCAGCGCGGTGAGTACCGCGCCGTCGATGTTCGCCGACACACTCTCGCGAATGGATCGCAACGAAACAGGGCGCTCGCTGAGCACCTTGGCGACGATGACCTGCGTTGTTGGACCCGTAAACGGCGGCTCCCCTGCAAGCATTTCGTATGTCACTGCCCCGAGCGCGTAAATATCGCTGCGCGCGTCGATGGACTTCTCACCCATCGCCTGCTCGGGACTCATGTAGTGCGGCGTGCCGAGCGAGAGCCCGGTTTGCGTCATGCGTTGCCCGCCCGCCTGCTGTACCGCGAGCGCGATGCCGAAGTCCGCCACGACTGCGGCACCATCCTGCAGCAGAATGTTTTCCGGCTTGATGTCGCGGTGGATGATACCCTGTTTGTGCGCGTGATCCAGTGCGCCTGCAACTTCGCGTGCAATACGCACCGCGTCGGCGAGGGGCAGTTGCTTCTCCCGCTCTAAGCGCGCGCGCAGCGTTTCGCCCTTCACGAACGGCATCACGTAGTACAGCAGGCCATCCGCTACGCCGGAATCGAGCAACGGCAAAATGTGCGGATGCTGCAGCCGGGCCGTCGTCTTGATCTCGGCGAGGAAGCGTTCACCGCCCAGCACGGCCCCGAGGTCGGGATGCAGCACCTTGATCGCGACATCGCGCTCGTGGCGCAGATCGTGCGCGAGATAGACGGTAGCCATGCCACCGGCGCCGAGTTCGCGTTCGACGCGATAGCGGTCGGCAAGGGCGGCGGTGAGGCGGGAAAGGGTCTCGGTCACCGCCTAAGATTGTGGGACGAACGGCGACTTGTCGAGATTTCGAACGCGCCGACTACCACCACCCTCGTTGCTCACCCACGATGTAAAATCGCGCGAGCACAAATAGCACGATGGCGTGACCGCCCAGTAGCCCGCTGTAGACGAGCGACTGTCCGAGCTCGCGATCATTGACGTGCAGTCCCACCGCCATCACTGCAAGTCCCACACACATGCCGCCGAGACAGGCCGCTGACGCGACAAGCAGCGCCCGACGATGCTCACGGCGGATCACGACCTCGTCGGCTTCCAGGTCGGCGGCGCGACGCGCTCGATGGGCTTCGAGCTCTGGGGGGCGGTAGGGTGGCATGCGGGAGAGGAACACCTCACGATGAACAACGTTCCTTGACCTCAAATAGCCTGCCAGTTCGGAGAGGCGTCTAAGTGATCGGTTGTCGGTTTGAGTTGACGGTGATCAGTTACTGAAATACCGACCACTGAAAACTCAAACTGATAACCGACCACTTAAAGCAGTTCGCCATTCCCGCCGTCATCTGCGCACTCCCGTCACCCACAGCTTGTCCGTATCATCGCGAATCTCGTACGAGACAATCTTGCCGCTCTTATCGCGCGTGAACTCGAGCACCCACGTCACCTCGACATCAACGAGCTCCTTTTTCTCGAAGAGTCCGAATGTGTACATGTCCTGCTTGAGTCGAATAAGGGCGAAGTCGCGCGGCCAGACGTCGTGCGGCGTCATGTGACCCATGAGATAGCCGTTCTCGTGTACGAGCCGGACAACGTACTTCTTCACGCTGTCGGCATCGGTCCACTTCCAGGTGTACTCACCCAACATGGGCGCCGCTTCTTCAGCCGGTGTGGTCACGCGCATCGATGAACTGACGCCCACCTTCATCGCGACCTTAGTGGCGCCCCACCGCATGGCGAGCACGACGCCAGTGGCCGTGGGTTTGCTGAAGCGCCACTGCAGCACGTCCTCGAACGGCGCGATGGTTGCGCGCACGGGAAAGCGAATCTGCTTATCCGTTGAGTCGGGACGGTCTTCGTGGAAGCGATGACTGTCGGGGTCGAGCATCATCGTCCACTGCCCATTCTTGCGTACGGTCATCCATAACGCGTACTTGCCCGCCGGAATGGTGTGGCCGTCGAGTGTGATGGGCTTGTTGATCTCCATCGTCGTCGCGTAATTCGCGCCCGGCGTCCACACTTCGTTCCACTGCACGGCGTCTTTGCTGCCGAAGAGCACCGTGCGCCCACGCGCGCGCGGCGCGGAGTAGTCGATGTCGATCTTGGTGCCGTCGATAGTCTGACTGACTGCGGCACGTTCACTGGCGCGGATCTGCGCCGACGCCAGCGCGGGCAATAGCGACGTGCACAAGGCTACCACGACAGCGGGAAGTCGTTTCATGTCACGAGCGGCAAATTGTGAACGGTCGTCGGTCGATCAGCCGTACTTGGCATCGAGCGCGGCGCGAATTTCGGTGAGCGTCTTGCCGCTCTTGTGCAGTCGTGCGGCCATTCGCCCTTCGCCCGGACAGATGGGGCACGACAGGGCCATTGCGCTCGGCCCTTCAAAACAGGTGAGCAGCGAGTAGTAGCCGGGCAGGGTGGCGCACCCGCAATGACAACGCAGGCCGTCGGCGATTTCCGGAATGCCGCGCACCGCGTCGAACGCGTCGACGACTGCCGGATGCTTGGCGACGATATCGGCGCTGGTCACCTTGGCGGCCGTGATGCCTTGTCGGGGGGTCGGGTGCGTCTGCTCGTCGCGCTGCGCCAGCGCCGAGCGCGGTGACACCAGCAGTACCCCCGAAATCGAGGAGCACGTCAATACGAAATCACGTCGGTTCATGGCATCACACCCAGCCGGAGACAGCGAACGGGAGACCGTGGAGGGGCGCAGTCAGTCGCGTAACTACGGGAAATTACGTCACCTATCGCGCTCAGGCGAGCGACTCGACGTCCCACCGTGCCGCGTTGAACCCGAGCAGGATCTTCGTGCCGGTATCCAGCAACGGCCGCTTGATGAAGTTCTTGTTCTCAAGAATCAGTGCTTTCGCGCGTTTCGGCGTGAGTCCCGCCTGCGTCTGCGGGGAAAGCTCTTTGTACGCCGTCGAATTGCGATTGAAGACGCTCTCCCAGCCCGCGCGTGCGAACCAGTCGTCGATCGTCGTGCCAGTCAGCGGCTCGCGACGATAGTCGAAAAATGTGTACTGCACGCCGTTTGCATCGAGCCACTTCATGGCCGCGCGGACCATGTCGCAGGATTTGAAGCCGTAGAGGATCACAGGAAATGCTCAAGTCGCTAAACGAGGTGGTGGGATTTCGGTGTGGGCCGTCGGTTGTCGGAATATGACCGTAGTGCGTCCGACACATCAAACGCGGGAGATCCGACTCGCAAAGTGAAAATCGACCGTCTGTCTCTCGCCGAGGGAACCCGCGGCTACAGCGCGCGCTTTATCGGGCATGCCACGTCATGCTCAGTCCGCCTCGCGCGATCGCGAATCTACCGGGAGCGGCTTGCCGGAAAAGGCCTGTGCACGATGCGGCCGGCCGTTCACCTGGCGGAAGAAGTGGGCACGCGACTGGGAGAAAGTGCTCTACTGCAGCGACAAATGCCGGATGGGAAGGGGCGCATAGGGCCTGCTCGCGTGCGCGGCGGCCGGGCGCGAGATTGTAGGCGGTCAGTTGTCGCTCCGGTCAGTTGGCAGGTGGTCATGTGTTCTTCGACAAGTTGTGCCAGCCTCGTGACACGCCGACCACTGTACGCTCACACGGAAAGCTGATCACTTCACGGCCGCCCCCGTCGTACCATCCTCCTCTGCTCGCGTCGATGACGATGCGCGTTTCCCCTTCAGTTCTCGCGGTCACGTCGGCCGCCCTCGCCGCTTGTTCGCCGTCGTCTACGTCACAGCATTCGCTTGCGCCGGCGAATTCGATCGCCGCCGACGCCACGCGCCTCCCAACCGGCGTGCGGCTCGATCCGGTTGGTGCGACGATCGACGTTGGCCCAATGCCACTGGCGATCGTGAATGCGCCCGGTGGTCGTCGCGTGGTGCTGTCGCTCAACGGTTGGTCGAGCACTGGCATTCAGGTTGTTGATGTTGCTCACGGCACGGTAACGCAAACCATCGATCTGCCAGCCGCGTTTCTCGGTCTCGCGTTCTCGCCTGACGGACAGTGGCTGTACGCATCGGGCGGCGACACCGATCAGATCTATCGGTTTCGGTGGGCGAACGATGCGGCCGAACTTGTTGACAGTATAGCGCTCGCCGTGAAGGCACCGAAGAAGGCCGGCACGCGCTATCCAGCGCAACTCGCCACTTCGCGCGACGGCAAACGCCTCTACGTGGCCGAGAATCTCGCCGACTCGCTCGCGGTCATCGACGTCGCCAGCAAGCGCGTCGTGCAACGTTTACCGGCCGGACGTTATCCGTACGGTGTAGTCGTGAACACCGACGGCACCGTGTTCGTCAGCGCATGGGGCGGCAATTACGTCGGGCAGTTCAAGCCATGGGCCGACTCGCTCACGTCGGCGGACTGGATCGAGGCCGGGCGACATCCGTCGGCCATGCTGCTGAATCGTGCCGGCACGCGCCTCTTTGTCGCGTCGGCCAGCACGAATCGCGTTGCCGTGATCGATACCAAGAGCGGAGCGACGGTTGCGGAGTTGCGTGATCCGCCGCCGGCCGGTCCGGACGAGGGGAGCACGCCCAATGCGCTTGCACTGTCACTCGATGAAACGCGCCTCTTTGTAGCCGAGGCAGACGCCAATGCCGTGGCGGTCTTCACGCTCACATCACATACGCGCGACGCTGCCCAAGCGGCCGCGAGCGATAGCGCTGCGGATCGGCTCATCGGCCGAGCGCCCGTTGGCTGGTATCCGGCGGCGCTCACCATTGTCGATTCGACGTTGGTTGTTGCCAACGGCAAAGGGCGGGGATCGCACGCCAATATCGACGGGCCAGGGCCGCGGGAATCGCAGCAGCATCAAGGGAGCGGCAAGAACGGCACGCTCGGACAATTGCGTGGTACGCTCTCTCGCATTGCGCTGAGCGACCTCCGCGGCCCCACGCTTGAGAGTTACTCCGGCCGCGTGCGACTGGCCAACGGCTGGAGTCACGACGAGCAAGCGAAGCGATTTCCGCCAATCGAACACGTTGTGTACGTGATCCGTGAAAATCGCACGTACGATCAGGTGCTGGGCGATTTATCCGGCGCTGATGGCGACCCATCACTGGTGTATTTCGGCCGCAGCGTGACACCGAACGCGCACGCGCTGGCCGAGCGTTACGGCACCTTTGATCGGTTCTTCGTCAACGCTGAGGTGAGCGCCGACGGGCACAATTGGACGACGGCCGCGTACGCCACGGATTACGTCGAGAAAACGGTGCAGCCCAATTACTCGAGTCGCGGCCGCACGTACGACTACGAGGGCACTAATCGCGGCGTCATCCCTGACGACGACGTCAATGCGCCGGTGAGCGGGTACCTTTGGGATCGCGCACTCAAACGCGGCGTGTCGTTGCGCAACTACGGCGAGTTTGTCGTGCCCGTGCCTGCTCCGCGCGGTATGCCGCGCGGTACGCCGCCGACGTATCGCGCCACGAAGCAGTCGTTGGAGCCGCACACGAATCCCGCGTTCCCCGGCTTCAACCTCGATATCCAAGATCAGAAGCGCGCAGACGTGTGGTTGGCCGAGTTGCAGCAGTACACCTCGAGCGGGAAGATGCCGGCGCTCGAGATTGTGCGCCTGCCCAACGATCACACGTCGGGCGGCTCAGCGGACAAGCCGACGCCGCGCGCCGCAGCCGCCGACAACGACCTCGCTCTCGGGCGAATGATCGACGCGTTGTCACGCACGCCATTCTGGAAATCGACTGTGGTGTTTGTGCTCGAGGACGACGCGCAGAACGGCCCCGACCACGTCGATTCACATCGTTCGCCGCTACTCGTGATTTCGCCGTATAGCCGGCCCGGCGTGTTTCACCGATTTACGAACACGACCGACGTGCTGCGCACGATCGAAGGAATGCTCGATCTCGAATCGATGTCGCACTTCGATTACTTCGGTCGGCCGCTGACCGATATTTGGGCGAGCGAGCCGAATCTTGCTCCGTATACGGCGCGGACACCGGAACCGCGCCTCGACGAGCGCAATCCACGCGCCTCTCGCGGTGCACTCGAATCCATGCGCCTCAGTCTCGAAGGTGAGGACGAATCGGACGACGACGAGTTCAGCCGAATCTTGTGGCACGTAGTGAAAGGATACGACGTGCCCTATCCCGGCCCGACGCGCATGTCGGCGCTGGAGATGACGCGAGGACGGTGACCGCGTGAATCGCGTTTAGGTCGATTGGCAGCAACCGTTCGTCCAACGAGTCTCGCACCGCCCGCAGCCCCCCCGCCGCGAGACCGACAACTGAAAACTCAAACCGAAAACTGAACTCTTAAAGGCAGTTCAATCCCGCAACAACCAGTTCCATCCCGCCGCGCTCACCGATCCCGCAAACAGAAAAACGCCAGCACATACCCATCCGCATCCTGCACCTCAAACCCCCACAGCCCTTCGTCTATCCGGCCAAGCGTCGTCAGAAACGTGGCGCCGCGTTGCTGAAACTCGGCGAATAACACGTCGGGATCTTCGGCATAAAAGTACGCGTCCCAGCGAGCCCATTCGTGTCGCGTGTGGTTGGGCACCGGCAGCACATCCGGCGTGATGGCTTTGAGCATGATCCCCACGCCTTCACGGCTCACGTGCGCGTAGTACACGTCGTCGGGCGGGCCCTCGAAGTCGATAATGAAGCCGAACCGGTCCACATAGTGCGCGACCGACGCGCGCAGGTCGGCGACAATGAAGAACGGGCTGATTGAAGTGAGGTTGCGTGCCATGGCGAGGTTGCCGAGTTGGGGTGGGTCTTCCGAAATGTGAGCCGAGAGCCGGGCAACTGTCGAGCGCTCGACTTGCCCCGCGCAATCTTCCGCGCTCCTGAACCGCGCCGTATCCTCGTGTTCATGGACTCGACCAGCGGACAGCGGCTGCGGTCGCTCGATATCGTGCGCGGACTCGTGTGCGTGCTGATGGCCATCGATCACGTTCGCGTCTATTCGGGCGTGCCCGCGGGCGGCACCACCGCCGCGCTCTTCCTCACACGGTGGGTTACGCACTTCGCGGCACCGGTGTTCT
The DNA here is from genome assembly GCA_966096095.1 of uncultured Gemmatimonadaceae bacterium. Classification (GTDB taxonomy): domain Bacteria; phylum Gemmatimonadota; class Gemmatimonadetes; order Gemmatimonadales; family Gemmatimonadaceae; genus Gemmatimonas. Next base: position 12,931 of record CBHTUR010000021.1, read on the forward strand.
GCTTCTTCGCGGGCACCGGCGCCTACTTTCTCGGCCAGCGCCTGAACAACGTCGGCGCGCTACGAAAATTCCTGCTCTCGCGTGGGCTGCTGCTGGTTCTGCTCGAACTCACCTTTATTCGACTGCTCTGGGCGTTTCACGTCGGCCCCGATTTCATCCTCGCCGGCGTCATCTGGATGCTTGGTTGGTGCATGGTCATGCTGGCCGCGGTCGTATCACTGCGCGCGTCAGTGGTCGGATGGATTGGCGTGGCGGTCATCATGCTGCAGCAACTGTTCGGCCTCGTGCCAAAGGCACTCCCGCCGCTCGCGTCATTTTGGACGTTTTTCTACAACGCACCTGCCGATCCACCGTTCGGCATCATTGTGTTATACGTGCTCGTGCCGTGGGTCGGCGTCATGATGGCCGGCTACGGATTCGGCGTCATCTTGCAGCGCGACGTGGCCTCACGCGATCGATCGCTGAAGCGGCTCGGCTTTGCATTAAGCGCTGTGTTTCTCATCGTCGCGACCGCGACGACGTTTATGAACACGAGCGGCGAAGGGCCGCAACTCGCGCGCTGGATGCAGGTGTTGAATCAAAACAAATATCCCGCCTCGCAGCTCTTTCTTGCCATGACGCTCGGACCGGCCATTGCAGTCCTGCCGTACGTCGAGCGGTGGGGATGGTTCGGCCGCGTCTGCGAAGTATTCGGACGCGTGCCGATGTGGTACTACATGGCGCATTTGCTCGTCATTCACTGCGCCGCCATTGTTGTGAACGGAGTGCGCCTCGGCACGTGGAGCAACGCCATGTTCACCACCGCGCCGTTCACACGCATTCCCCCCGAACAACACTGGCCACTGTGGTTGCTCTACACGGTGTGGTGCGCGTGCGTTGTGCTGCTGTACCCAATCTGCGCCTGGTACGCGCAGCGCAAACGCACCGCACCGCAACCGTGGATGCGCTACATCTAGCTCGGGTCGGCGGAGTCGGCGCTCGGGCCGTAAATGCTGGGCACTTTGCACCCCATCGAGCGCAGATACGCGGACAGCTGGCCACGGTGATGCACACTGTGGTTGTTCGCGAACCCAATCCAGCCGGCGCGCGACTGCTGCATCATGCCAAAAAAATCGACCGACTGCGAGAGAAAATCGCCGTCGTTCGACGTCAGCTCGGCGAGCTTGGCCGGGAAGGTCTTTTCGTAGAACGCCACCAGATCCGCGACGCTGCCGAACGCGGATTCGGCGGCCTTCGCCTTCTCCGGATCGAAGGCGAACTGCCCGTTGGCAATGCAATCGAGGAACCACACGTCGGACGTCGCCAGATGCGTGGCGAGATCCCACGCGGTCCGTGACTTGTCGTGCGGCTTGAAGTGACGTTGCGAATCACTCACGGCCGACAACACGCGCACCGTCGCCGGAAACTCGCTCTGCCAAAGTCCGGCCATCGCGGAAGCGATGGATTTCGCCTGCTCTGCACTCATCAGTATCCTCAGCGTCGAAGGGATGAAGGGGGCGGCCGGTAGTCCGGGCAGGCCTAATATGCGCATTTCGCGGCGCGTTGCGACCTCATCCGCTAGAGACCCGCATTACCCGCCGAGCGCAGTCATCTCAGGGTAGTGATAGACAAGCGACGCGTTCGGCTGATGCACCGAGGTGGCAATCATCGCACGCGCAATCTGCGTCACCGAAATCGAGGTAAACCTGGCCGGCGTCACAAACGAGAAGAGCGGCAAGAGCTTTTCGAGCAGCCACGGTGTGTGCTGCGAGCCGATGATCATCGCGGGCCGAAAAATGCTGACCGTCGCTGGCCCGTTAGCTCTGACCGCGACTTCTGCTTCACCTTTCACGCGATTGTAGCGTGCTGCTCCGGCGGCTCCCGACCCGCTCGTGGACGCGTTGGGGTTGGCACCCACCGCCGACATGAACGCGAGGTGCGGCACGCGACCGGAGTCGCGAAGGCCTTTGGCAAACGCAACGTTTAAGTCCACGTCGACTGCGCGATGTTGGTCGATGGTGAGCTTCGCGGTGCCCGCGCCGATTCCCAACGTACTGAGCCCGACCACGTCTCCTTCGAGTGCCGCTATGGCCTCGATCGTCGCAGCGTAGAGCGATTCCGGTGTCATCTCGGCCACCACGAATTCGCGTAGCTCCGTTGCCGACGCGCGGGCGAGGGCGCGCAAATCTGGCTGCGATCGACGGGCAAGCACGGTCACGTGGGCGAACGACCCGCAGGAGAGCAATTCAGCGACGAGCGCGTTGCCGACTGAACCGGAAGCGCCGAGGACGACGGCGGAGAGGGCAGGTGACATGGTGCCCATCAATCTACGCGCCCCGCGATCATTCGGTGGCTCCGAAGGCACCGAGCAGGGTCCGCGTGCGCACCGGTGTAACGAATCCACCGTCGACGGCATTGTCGTATTGTCCTCATTCACCTCATGACCAAACCCGCCTCTCGATTGAACGACGCGTTACCGCTCACGCTCGTGGACCGCATCCGTCTGGGTGATCGGGAGGCGTTGGGCGAGCTGTATGCGCAGGTGGCGCCTCGCCTGCTGCGCGTTGCGTGGCGTCTCGTGGGTAGTCGCGAGGACGCTGAGGATGTGCTGCACGACCTGTTCGTTGCGCTGCCGTTCGCACTCAAACGATATCAGGACCGTGGACGCCTTGAGTCGTGGCTAGTGCAGTGCACGACCCGTGCGGCTTTGATGCGATTGCGCACTATGCAGCGTCGCCGTGAGGACGCGCTGCCGACCGCCGATCAGTTCATCGCCGCCTCGCGTCCCGACCTCGGCCCCGAGGTCGCAGAGCTCGAGCACCGACTGGCCGCGCTCCCCGTCGGACTGCGCTCAGTGCTGCTGTTGCGACAACTCGAAGGACTGTCTCACGCGGAGATCGCCGAAGCGTTGGGGATCTCCGAAGGAAATTCTCGCTTGCGCCTTGCGCGCGCCCTCGAACAGCTGCGCGCCGATCCGCTGCCAACCCCGCGAGCTCCACTATGAATTCTTCAAATTCGTCTTCTCCAGTCGCGTCGTCCGCACTCGAGGCGCTCACGCGAGTTCCAGATCCGCAGCCCAGTGACGCCCTGTGGTTGCGCATCGACGCCTCCGTCGACGCGGGCGTGCGTCCGATTGCCGATCCGTTCGCGTCGCCCGATTCGCCGCTTGTGGACGAGCGCGACGACGACGCGGTCTCGCGAACGAACACGCCAGCACGCTGGTGGGCGCGCGTGACCGCGGTGGCCGCGTGCGCCACGATTGGATGGATCGTACTTCGTCCGTCGCACGCGATCGAAGCGGGAATGATTTCGGGGACGATGGCGCTTACGCCTGCAATGCCGACGGCGGGTCAGCGCGTACAGGTGCGCTACACCGCTGGCGCGCTGCTCGGTCGTCCAGCTGCATTGCGCTTGCGCGCCCGCGTGCGAACCGTGAATGGCCTGAGCTACGTGACCAATGAGCCGGTCATCACCGTGGGCGTGTTGAAGCATGTCGATGGCACCGAGTATCGCGGCGAATTCACGCTACCCGATTCCATCGTGTACGCCGCGCTCGCAGTCGAGGACTCGAGCGCGCGTGAGGTCGACGACTTCGGTGGCCGTACCTGGGAAGTCTTGCGCGCTGGAACGAACGGCGAGCCGCTCCTCGCCGCGCTCGAACAACGCACGAACGATTTGATGGGCCGTAGTTGGGAGCAGGGGCTCGCTGGGGTACGCCGAATGGTGGCGCTCTATCCCGATTCCCTCGCCGCATGGCGCTGGTTGCGGTCGTACGAATCGTGGATGGTCATCGAGACCGACAGCTCACGTGCCGTTCATCGTCGACAGCTCGCGCGCCTCTCGGCGAAGGCGTCGAGCAAAGCCTCGCTCAGCGCCGACGAGATTTCGGATCTGGTCTGGTACGCGCGCGCGCTCGACTCCACGATTGCGAAGGCGTGGCTCGATCGCCTCCTGCGTGATACGCCGACGCACTCGACGGCGGTGTACATGAGGGGACTAGCATCGCTGCAACAGTTGGACGATAAGCGCGCCGACACGGCCAGCACCCTGCGAGCGCTCGAGGCACTTTGGAGCGAAACTCCGGCCGATCGACGCGAGTGGTTGGCCGGCACGGGGGCAGATCTCGCCGTCGGCGATTCGGCGCACGCCGCCGTCTGGGCTGAGCGACTTCTCACATCGAGCCGCGGGCTCGCCGCACAACGGGCGGCCGCGCAGCGACTTCTCACGCTGTCGTCGCAGCACCGTCGCGGAGAAGATGCGTTGCGCGCGCTACTGCGTGAAACCACCGTGACCACTACGCCACGACTGTTGAACGAGTCGGCGGCCGAACACCGGGCGCGCGTCGATCGTTCACAGCGGGCAACGCTTGCTGTGCTCGGACGTGCCTTGGCCAAGGACGGCGCGCTCGCAGCCGCGCGAGATACGCTGTTGTTGGCGACGCAGTCAGGATGGGAGGTCGAGGCCTTCGGTGCCCTGGGCGACGTGCAGCTGGCGCTTGGTGATACGTCGGCGGCAATTCGCGCGTGGTCGCACGTGGCCGTGGATCCGCGCATCAGCATGGCGCGACGCACGGCTCTCGACACGGCAGTCGGACGTCTGAAGCGGCTGGACCTCTGGAACGCCGCGCAGCGTGAAGCACGAGGTGTCATGGCTGCTCGCGTGCTTGAGCGCGCCGCCTATCGACGGGTGGACGATGTACCTGTGGCAGGACTCGACGGCGCATCGCATTTGCTCAGCGCGTTGCGCGGAACTCGGGCGACTGTGGTGTTGTTCTGGTCGCACGAGTGCGGCTACGCCGTGGAAGCCGTACCGGAACTGCAGGCGCTGAGTGCGCGGTTGGCGCAGCGCGACATTCCATTGGTATTCATCGCCGACTCACCCGTGCGCACGCCGGCGCTCGATTCAACGCTCAAGGCCAAACGCGTCACGATTCCGGTGTACCTCGACGCAACATCGCGCGCCACGGCGACTTTCAACAACTGGGGCACGCCAATGATGTATGTGCTCGACGCCAAGGGGCGCGTGGTGTTCGCTGGCACGAGCGATGAGTCGCAGATTTTACTGTACGCGGAGGCGCTGCTCAGCGGATCGTAATCGCGAGTCGTCGAGCGTTGCCTAACGGTCGTGCCAGAGATTCGGCTGTTCTAAACCCAGCAGGAACTCTTTCCGCTCGATGCCTCCACCGAACCCCGTCAGCGAACCGTTGGCGCCAAGTACGCGATGACATGGGATGATAATCGGAATCGGATTCCGCCCATTCGCCGCGCCAACAGCGCGCGTTGCCGTCGGCGCTCCGATCGCGCGCGCTTGCTGCGCATACGAGCGGGTCTCGCCGTATGGAATCGCTTGCAGTGCCGTCCAGACACGCCGCTGAAAATCCGTACCCTGTGGAGAGACTGGAACGGTGAACGTCCGCAAGCGACGCGCGAAGTATTGATCCAATTCCGCTATCGCGAGCTCGAGCACCACATCACTACCCTCCGGAAAACTGGGCAGCGGATACTTCCCGTTCGCGAACTCAAGCTGAATGAGTGCGCGGCCATCCGAGGCCAACGTGAGCGGCCCAATCGGCGAATCGTAACGTGCGCTGATCATGTGATCAGGGAGATCCGGTAATTCGGCTCGGCTTCAAGCGTCGTTCTAGTGTGTTGCGGGTGGGCGGACATGGCAGAAATCTACTGTCCGACCGCTGCGTCATCGAGACGGTGGCGCACGGCTACAGTCGCACCCGCCTTTCTGTCCGGTACTTGGCTGGCACTCTCGCGACGGCCCAATCGTTGTGGCCGCGCAAATTGAATTTCAGAATGAACCACAACGCGGCTACCCCGTCCTTCCAGCTGATCTTCTTTCCCTCGACATAGTTGCGCGGGAAGTAGAGCACAGGGTACTCGTGCACGCGAACCTTGAGCTTCGCAATTTTAGCCGTGATTTCGGGCTCGAAGCCAAAACGGTCGCACTCGATGGTGATCGGCTTGAGAATCTCCGCGCGGAACACCTTGTAGCAGGTTTCCATGTCTGACAGATATAATCCACTGAACAGATTTGAAATGAGCGTCAACATTCGATTCACAAGATAGTGAAACGTGCGGTGCACGTTGGGGCTGTTCTTGCGATATCGGCTGCCGTACACGATGTCGGCGCGGTTTTGCAGAATGGGAGTGACAAGATCAATCAGGTCTTCCGGTGCGTACTCAAAATCGGCGTCTTGCACGGCAATGATATCACCGCTCGCCAATTCGAAGCCGCGGCGAAGCGCCGCGCCTTTTCCAAGGTTTCTTGGTTGCCGCGCCGTCACCATCGCGTGCTTTGCGCGATACGATTCGATGACCTCCCACGAATCATCATCGCTGCAGTCGTCCACGATGACGTACTCGACCGCGCAGGGCCAGGCAACCGAGTCTAGGCGAGCGAGCACCTCACGTAAGTGGGCACCTTCGTTGAACACGGGAATGACAAGCGACAGCACCATCGCTGGTCCGGTCGCCGTCTCAATCGAAGCCAACGACATTTACCGCATCGCTCCGAGCGAGTCGAGCAGGCGCCTCGTCTCGGCGCTGGTCGACTGCAGCGCGAGTGCACGCTCCAGATACTGTTGTGCTTCGGCCTTGTGCCTGGCAATGATCATCGCGCGGCCAAGCACTTGCAGCACGTGTGCGGAGTCGTTCGATACCGACGCCGCGGCCTTCGCGGCCGCCACGGCGTTACTCGTTCGGTTCGCCTCCGCCAATGCCACGCTCATCAGCGCCATTTCGGCGGGCGTGAGTCCGTTGCGCGCTGCACGTTCGAGATATGGCAGCGCCTCGGCGCCCCGCTGTTTGTCGACGAGTAGTGCTCCGACCGACCAGAGCGCCGACCGGTCGACGTCCGGCGTCTGATCCACGACGCTTCTCGCGCCATTCACGTCGCCGAGTCCGATAAGCGACTGCAGCAGTCCGCGCTGCGCGTCCGGATTACCCGGCTGTAGGCGCATCGCTGCCGAGTACGCACGCTTGGCCATTGGCCACTGCTGATTCATGACGTACAGCAGGCCGAGTGCCTGCCAACCGCTCACGTAGTTCGAGTCGAGCGTTACCGCGCGCTCCAATAACCGCTGCGCTTCTGGCGCATCGGAGGGCCCTTTGGCCATGAGCATCATGCCAACGCCGGCGTACACTCTGGCATTGTTTGGCGACTTCTGCATCGCGTCGCGGTACAGTCGCTCAATGTCCGTGTACGTCTGCCCTCGCACGAACGTCGCGCACGCGAGCGACAACGCCGAGGTAACAAAGAGGACCGTGAGCGCCGCACTCGGCAACTTCCAGCGATGCCACAATGCGCGAACGCTGAGCACGGTCAGCACAATCACGGCCGCGCTCGCGAGATAGATCCGACGCTCGGCCGCCACTTCGGTCTTGATCGGCACAAAGCTCGATGACGGTGCAAGCAGGCAGAAAAACCACGCGCCGAGAACACCGAGCCAATGCAGTCGAGGCGAGAACCAGCAGCGCACCGTCGCCACACCAAGCGTAAGCAAGAGCAACAGCCCTGGCAGTCCCGCCAGCCCGCGCACAGGCTGTTCACCGTAGTCGAAATTGAGCGCGTTGGGCCAGAACATCAGTCGCAGGTAGTGCGCAATTGCCCAGCACTGGGTATAGAAATACTCGTACCACGTAATGCCGAGATTAAAACCGACCGTGGTATAGCGGGCGCGCGATAGAACCGAGCCAACTACGATTGCGGCGCTCAGAACCAACGCGCCGTAAAAAATCCGGCGTTCGCGCTCAGCGACCAGCTCGCGCCACGAACGAACCCGGAATGCGCGATCGTACAGGAGAACAAGCAACGGCGCGCTGATCATCACCTCCTTGCTGAACATGCCCACGACGCACGCCATCACCGCGCCAACTCGCCAGCGTCGGGCGTGGTGCGCCGAGTCCCAGGCGCGGAGGGCGCAGTACAGCGTGGCGAGATAGCAAATCGAAACGAGAATCTCGGTACGCTGCGTGAGGTAATCGACCGCCTCAGTCTGAATCGGGTGCAGCAACCAAAGCAGCGTTGTGGCGCCGGCCACGGCTAATGCCTCGTGTTCACGCCACGCGCTGGTCGTCGTCTCGCCGCCAGCTGTATCGCTCGACGCATGACGAAGCGTGCGACGGAGGAGCCCGAAGAGCAGGAGACCGGCGGTGAGGTGGAGCGCGAGATTGCCGAGGTGGTAACCCGTGGTGGCGTTCGGCCCGGCGGGGTTCACGCCAAACAGTTCATTGAGCGCACGGTTGAGCGCGAAGGCGACGTTCACCGCTGGTCGTCCGGCAACCGAGGTATTCGCAGGTGGCGCTAATGACGACGCGAGCTGGCTAATGCTCGCGTTGAGTCTGATGCTCGGGTGATCGTCAAAGACGAACGGCGCCGAAATCGCAGATGAGAAGGCCAGCAGCACGCCCACAGTGAACGCGAGCGGCCAGCCCCAGATCGCAATGGTGTCCTTCGCGCGTGGGCGCTGCATTGAATTCATGCACGCCGTACGCACGGCCGTCGAAAAAGGCTGACGCGTTTAGGAATGACGTGACGAGTGCCACGCGCCCCGCTATTCGTGGCGTCCGACGAACGACTTACCCCATTTGCAGAGGGTATCGTTCATCGTCTGTCGCCCAGCGTTTATGTCGCGGCGCTACGGCTCGACGGCGTGAATCCGCAAAAGATCGGCATTGAAACGCGTCACGGTAAATACAGGTGGAGGCAAGGTCGACAGCCGATCGATGTCCACTTCAGTATTGCGCAAGAAATACATGACGTAGCGCGTGCGCGGCGAACAGCCGAGCGTAAGATCGGGTCGCAGTGCATACCATTCGAGCAGCTTTGGCGCGATCGGCGCGCAGATCTCGGCATCACGCTTGGCGTTCGCATTAAGCCAGTTAACCCCGTCCCGATACGACGAGCCCCAGATTTCCATCTCCGTCGACGCGTTGAGATCGGGACCCAATGCGGCGCGACCAAGTTCCGATAGATACGAACCTTCGTACGGATGGACGCGAACGATTTCGACGGCCAGCCAGCACGCCGCGATTGCGAGTGCGGCCGGGTGAAGCGCGCGCGCTCGCGTCGACGGCCGCGTCACGATCGAACCGATCCGATCGAGCCCCAGTCCGGCAAACATCGCGATGGCTGGAACGACGAAGAAGAACTGACGCATACCGTCGTAGCGAACGAGGCCGGGCTTCATGCTCAGTGCAAGCGGAATCGCGATCCACAGTAGCAGAATCATGGGCGGCGTCGGGACGGGTCTCGTGCCGCCGTCAGATTCGCGAGCGCGCCGCGCCAAGAGGCTCGTGCCAACGCCGAACAGCGCGCAGAGCAGCGTGATCAACGGCATCGCAAGGACGAATTGCGCCGCGATGTAGTGCCATGGCAGCTCAGCGGCCGCGTACACGGTGCCGAAGTACAGCACCTTCCCCGGCCAGAACGGGCTCAGGAAGAGGCGAATGGCGCCTGCGGCCAGTTCCGGATGGAGCACGAGCGACGGCCAGGCGACCACGGCACCGACGATGGTGCCGAGCGCGACGAAGGGCACGAAGCGCAGGTCGCCTCGCATTCGCGCGGCTGTTGATGGCCACTTGCTCGCGGATGCAAGACTGCCGTTCAATCGAGCGTAGAGCCATGCCAACGCGAGTGCGCCGACCAACACCAGCGCCGTCACCTTGATGCCGAACGCGAGCCCGACGCTGAGGCCCGTGGCGAGCGCATGGCGGCGCGATGGCCGGTCGATCAACGCCGCACCGTAGTACATCACCGGCAACGCACAGAGCATCAGCGGGATGTCCTTCGGATTGTACTGCGCGTGCGCCACGAGCAGCGGAAACGCGACGAAAAACAACGACGACGCTACGGCAACTCGGGTGCCAAACCACGATCGCGCGATCGAATACAATGCGCTCGCGCTGAGCGCGAAGATCGCAATATTGAGCACGTGCACAGCCTCGTACATCGGCATGCCGAATGACGCGACCATCCATCCGGAGAGCAGCCAGTTGAGCGTGAACAGCGTCGGACCGTAATACATCCCCGATCCGGCCATGCCGCTCAGAAAGTCGAAATTGCCCGTCGTGAGATACTGCGCGAACAGCTCTCCCCAAGAGCGGTGCAGGGGTTCATCCCACGACGCGCCAAATTGCGGGAGCATGAGCGCGTGCGCGAGCAAAACCACCACGCCCAGCACGAGCGGAGCGGTAATCGAACGTCGCGCGGTTGGTTCGGCGGCCGACGCGCCCGACTGCATGTGATTCGATGCCGCGCCGACGGCGCTGGCGTGAGCGCGCGAAACGTCTGCGGTATCGCGGTGGGTGGGAGCCGGGCGTCGTTTGGTCATGCGTCGCGAGGTGTACGCGCAGCGCCCGCGTATCGCTGGGCGCACCCAAACTCGGGACGCAATCAAACGGGTGTGAGAATCAGCGAGTCACCTCGGTCTTGTATCGCGCCGAATCCGCGCCACCCGGGTGTCGGCGGTGTTCGGCTTTGAATTCGACGTGCCAGGTCGCACCTCCGTCTGACGAGTCCTCGAAGAGCTGGAGTACGCGGTCGTTGGCGAGCGGGACGATACTTACGCGAGTTTGCGAGCGCGTGCTATCGCCGGCTGCAAACACTGGCACGAAGCGAACACCCGGACCGGCGTAGCCACGGTCGGCCGTACGGTATTTCACGCCCGACGAAAACGGCACCTGATTGGACACGTACATCTGCTTCCACTGTCGCGCGCGCGAATCGTACGCCGACACGCCAAAGCCCTTGTCTCCCGCTCGGCCGGTCCATTCCACCGTCAAGGCACACGCATCGATGGCTGCGTGCACGCGCTGTGAGGCGTAGTACACGCCGGTCGAATCGAAGACGTCCCAATCGCCAATCCAAAACGCCAGTCGCTGAAAATCCGCGCTGGTCGCGCACGGCGATGTAGTCCTCGGGGCCGCCTGCGCAGACAGCGCATCAGCAGCGCCGATCACGGACAGCACCATCGTTAGCGCGACGCGGTTGAGTGAGACTCGAAAACGCACCATACTCTGTTCCTCCGAAACCGGACCCCTGTCATGCGGCCAACACGCCGCGGCAGTGCGTACGAAGCGGGGACGCGGCGTGGCGCGACATGGAGGAATCGCGCCGAATCTGGTACTTTTCGACAATGCCTCCCCGAACCCGTCGAGCTTTAGAGCTGACGCCGCATGCCGATGTCGTGCACGTCGCATTCAATCGGCGAAAGTACGGGCGACATCTGCTAGTGGATGTCGGCTGGATTCACGAGCTCACGGGTTTTCTGATCGGGCCGCCGCACGCGCTCGCGTTCTATGACATCACCCTGGTAACGCGCGGTCGCGGGTGGTTCTGGCTCGACGGTGAGCGCATGGCGGTCCGCCCGGGCACGGTGCTGTTCTCGCGCCCCGGACAGGTGCGCCGCTGGGACACCGATCACCTCGATGGGATTTGCCTCTTTTTCGAGGAGCTCTTTGTCACGGAGTTCCTGCGCGACGACGTCTTCATGAGTCGCTTGCCGTATTTCCAATGGGCATCACGCGATGCCATGCTGCCACTGAAGCCGTCCGCCGTTCGGAGTATTCGTCGACGTCTAAGCCTGATGCAACAGGAGCTCGTGCGATATCGGCGCGACAGCGAGCCGCTGCTGCGCGCGCAGCTGCACGAAGTGCTGATTGTGCTCGCGCGTCTCTACGCCGAATACTACGAGGATGTCTCACCGCGGCCCGTGCACCCGGTCGTAACACGATATCTCACTCTGCTCGAGCGCGACGTGGCCTCAACGCACACGATCGCCGCGTACGCGACCGAGCTCGCCGTCACACCGGGGTACCTGCGCTCGTTGTGCCTTGAACACACCGGACTCGGGGCCAAGCCACTGCTGGATCGCGCGCTGATCGCCCGCGCGTCGCGATTGCTGCTCTACAGTGATGCGACCGTCGAGCGAATCAGCAGTGCCCTCGGATTCAAGGATCCCAGCTACTTCAGCCGGTTTTTCCGACGCGAATGCGGCGTGGCGCCGACAGTGTTTCGGCGCCGCCACCGTTCGGGCGCGTTCGACTAAGCGGTGCGCTGTATCACGAGATGCGTGGCCTTCTCCGACGCCGCGGACTGCACGCACTCGTAGCCCAGCGCGCGCAAGTTGACTCCTTCAAACAATCGTTCGCCTTCGCCCAGCACCACGGGCGAAATGGCAATGTGCATCTCGTCGATGAGCCGGGCGCGGAGATATTGCTGAATGGTGTGCGCGCCGCCACCAATGCGGACGTCTTTTCCGTTCGCGGCGTCGCGCGCCCTCTCCAGCGCTTCCTCAATCCCGCCAGTGACAAAATGAAACGTGGTGCCCCCTGCCATCTCGATTGGTTCGCGCGCGTGATGCGTGAGAATGAAAACCGGCGTGTGATACGGCGGGTTATCGCCCCACCAACCCTTCCACGTCATATCCTTCCATGCACCACGATCGGGGCTGAACATATTCCGTCCCAGAATCCACGCGCCAAGGTTGTCGAAGCCACGCACAGCAAATTCATCATCAACGCCCGTGGTTCCGCCGTCCTTGCCGAACAACGTTTTCTGAAACGTTCGCGTCGGGAAAATCCATTGGTGCAGCATCGGTCCGCCGATGCCGAGCGGATTGTTGAGATCCTGGTGCGGCCCGGCGCCGAATCCGTCGAGCGAAATGGAAAAACTGTTCACGCGCACGCGTGTCATCGAACGTCTCCTTAAAGTCTATGGCGCGAGTGGCCTTACAGTGCGCGCGCAGCGAAAGGCGCGCGGGCTAGGGACGGGCCGCGGCCGAGCGACGCACCTCGGCCAAACTTCCGATAGTAGAATCGGCACGCGACCAGTTTGTCGCCAGCGTTCGGAAGGCACGATTGGCGATCGACTCACGCCCGCGCGCTGCTTCGGCCCGGGCGCTTCCCAAGAGCGCCATTGCGCGTCCGGGTTGTAGCTGCAACGCCAGCGCAAACTGCTCGGCGGCCGGCGCCCAGCGCTTCGCCGTCATGAGCATGCCGCCCAACAACTCGTGCGTGGGCAGCACGACTGCCGGTGGACCAAACTCGGGTGGCATGGCATCCTCCAGTCGCACCGCGCGTTCGAGTAGTGCGATGGCGGCGTTCGACTGTCCCGCGTTCGCGAGCAAGGCGGCGCGCAACTCCAGCTCAAGGATCACCGGCACTACCGTGATTCCGGGCGCGCCTGGCTTGACCGTTTGCGAAGCGCGACCATTTCGGGTGGAGAGCCGTTGCAGATACGCTTGTGCCTTAGTGCGCTCGCCTCGCTGTGCCGCCGCATAGCCGGCCGCGAAGGTGGCGTACTCATAGTCATCCTCGCCGGCTTTCCCGAGATCTGCATCGAGCGCGCGCGCTTCAGGACTATCCCACTGCTGTGTTTCGAGTACATAGCGTGCGCGCAAATTCGCAACCACACCGCGACGGTCGTCACTCATGGCCGTGTGTGACTGCATGGCATTCCGTGCACGCAGTGTGGCGTGCTCGGCGAGCGCGTTGAGTAGCGCTCGCGCGTCGCGGTATCGACCTTGCTGCAAATAGGCGTAGACCAGCCACGAGGTATAGTGTCCAGGCAGCCATTTCGCCGTGTCGGCGCCGGCCGCCGCGATATTCTGGCTCACGACGTCGTCCCACAGTCCAAGCGCGAGAAAGATGTGCGTGGTCATGTGCTGCGCGTGACCTGCGCTCGGCGCGATCTTTGAGTACGCGCGAGCGGCACGCAGGCCGAGTGGCGCGTGCGTCGGATCGTCGAACGCATGAATGATCATATGCGCCGCACCCGGATGCCACGGATTGTGCTCGAACACTTCTTGCGCAATGGCGCCCGCGCGCATGTACAGCGGAACGTCCCGAACGCCCTGCGAGAGCCCAAACAATGCCGTGGCGTAGAGAATCGCGACTTCATCGTCCTCGGGATACTGCGCGTACATCTGCGACATCGCGTCCGCATACGCGGTGTCACGCGCAGCTTTGCTGCCAGCGCCGTACAGTGCGTCGACGGCCATCAGATAGGCCTGCTCCTTTGGCGTGCGGGCGGCCGCCCGGCGTGCGTCGGGCGTCGCGGCGAGCGCGTTCAGTGCCTTTCGCGCCGCGTCGACATTTTGCTCGTTCCAAATTTGATGCGTGTAGGTCAGCGCTTCACCCCAATACGCCATCGCGAAGGTGCGATCGAGGCGCTGCGCCTCACGAAAGGCTTCGGCGGCCGACTCGTACTCGAAGCTGTGCAGGTATAGCACCCCACGAATGAAGGCGGGCTGTGCCGCGGCCGCGCCCGAGGTCGGGAAAGAGATGCGACCGAGCGACTGCGCTCGAGCAACGGAGGTACCGACCAGCAGCACACAGGCCGCCACCACGTAAGCCACGTGCTTGGGCAGAAGCATGGAATGCGTCCGATTCGAAAGGCGGGAAAGTGCAGAGTGCATCGCCAAAATCTTAGACGAACGTCGCAGTTCCGTTAGATGCCCGGGCGCGAGGCAACGCCTACGCGAGTTCCTCCGCCAGGCCAACCAGGATCCCTTCGGGACCGCGCACGTAGCACAGGCGATATGAGTGCTGGTACTGCACCACTTCGCCAACAAGTTGCGTGCCGTGCTTCGCGAGCCGCGCGAGCAGCTCATCCAGGTCGGTGACGGCAAACATGACACGGAGATATCCGAGCGCGTTGACCGGTGCCTCGCGGTGGTCCGCGACGACTTTGGGCTCGAGGAATCGCGAGAGCTCCACCCGATTGTGCCCGTCAGGCGTGACGAGCATCGCGATTTCGACGCGCTGGTCGCCAAGTCCCGTGATGCGGCCGGCCCACTCGCCCTCGATCATGGCGCGACCCTGCAGCGTCATGCCGAGTTCCGAAAAGAACGCAATCGGGGCGTCGAGCGATTCGACGACGATGCCGATGTTGTCCATGCGTTGGAGTGCCATAGTGCGAGTTTTTAAGGGATAGACGCGATTAGCGGATGGGACCTCGGGCGTCGCTTGGAGAGACCGGCATCGAACGGCTAGCCACTCACGGGACGATTTGTAGATCGATTGGCGCGCTGAGCGACCGATTGATTCCGCCCGCTACACGCCAAGCACCGGGCGAAAATTTCAGTTGCGGGTCGTTGACGCGCACGACGAGCTCCTTCACCGCGCTACCACCTGCTTTGAGCGTAACCGGACGCGACGGATTGGTGAGGTCCCACCAACCGCGTAGCGGGTCATCGACCGATTCAATGGTGTACGACCAGTAGAAGCTGGCCGCGTCAGCTCCTATGGTGATTGGGTACGGATACGGATTGTGCACGGTCACGCGCAGCAGGACGCTATCGGTTAGCGACGAAAGCGAGATGGCCGATTTTGATAGTGTGGCCGTAACGCCCACCGCGCCGTCAGCGATGTTTTGCGGGCCCGTCGCGTCATTGCAGCCAGAGCCTAGCGTTGCGCCGGCAAGTACGAGTGCAAGCAACAATCGATTCATGGTTTCTCTCGTTGAGCAACGCGGGTTATGCGTCACTGAGAATAGTGCGCCGACATCTTGGCATCCAGCGGATGGTAGGCATGCCTAGTCGACGTACACAATTGGGTTTCGGAATGAATCACGTGCTACACGCCTGACGGTTCGGCGTGCCATCGCGGACGATCGACTATGGCTATTGCGGTAGACGCACGCTGCCGAGCGCGAGACGGAGATCGTACGTGAACGCGGCTCGAACCGCGTCAATCGCCTGGCAAGCGAAGTTTCCCGAAAATGGCGTCCATCTGGTCGCCAACCTCACGGATCGCCGTTCTGCCCAGCTCTCGATTGAGATACCACTGTGACCCGGCCTCCTTCATTGCGTGTTCCATGCTGTTGATGAAATAGCTGTTCGCCGCATGAATTCGCTCTTGCATGAGGGCGTCGATCTCGAGCGAGGCGTTAACGCCCGCTTCGGTGCCGAGATTGATGGTCGATAGTCGACCGATGTCGGCGTCAGTCGCCGCGAGCGCCTTGCTCAGTGGTGAGCCTGGTAATGTGGGCGCAGAACCGATTGGCAGAGTTGGTGCACTGCCAACCGACTGTACCGGTAAAGTTGGAGCTCCGCCAAGTGGCTGTTCGATCGTCCGCGCGTTCCCAACATATCCACGCAGCGTCGGCGACTGACTGACGGGCAGCCGCATGGTGGGAGAGGTAGCGAGACGTCTGGTCGCAGCAGTCGCCGCTTCGGCGGCGGCTCGTCGTGCGAGCAATCGCGCGGCGAAGGAATAAACACCGTACACCAACAAACAGCACTCGGCAACCTTCCCAGCCTTCCGCAACACGTTGAGGATCAGAGTAGCGCGCTGCGCGCCGAGCTCGCTGCGCGCCGCGTACTCGTTGAGCCGCTCGGCGCACAGCATCGTCAACCCTGCGGCCAGCGTAGCTTGCTGCGTTGCGTCCCTCAATTTGCCATTGCCTTTCGACTCAATCGCTTCGAGCATCAGTGCAAATGGAAGCTCCCACATCTTGCTGTCGGGAAAACTTGTTCCACCCAGAGCGTCGGACACCGCGGGAACCGCAGGCATTGCCTCGCGGCGCACGCTCGCCAGTTCCTGGTGCAGCTGCCTCCCGGTTTTCACCTGAAGGTCAACGAATTGCGCGATTTCGTCGACCTTCCGCGCGATCGTACCGTTGTAGACCTCATCGTAGAATCCCTTCCCGATCACCACCACCGACATGATCGCTTCTCGCGTCAGTCGTCCGCCGATCGTAGGGATCTCGGCTCCGTCGGCGCCATATGACAACCACGCTCGAAAGCTGGTCGCGGCGGCGGGCGACGTATCGGCCGGCGCGTCGATCCACCTGTGATCAACTCGTAGCCAGATCCCGCGATCAACCAGCGCATCGTTGAGCTTTTTGAAATAGCGCTTCTCGTCGGGATTGTCGGACTTGGCTTGCAGCGCGTCAGCCGGAATGAGTTGCGGCCAGTTCAAGCGGTGGCGGAGCTCATGTTTACTGATCGGCGCAGTTGCTCTCGGCAATCGATCAGCGCGCGCCGCCAACTGCGAGTCCTTCATCGTTCCCTGCGGCGATTGAAAGAGCACCGCCCTTTGACTTGCCACATTCGCCGCGGTCAGCACGTCGTGATTCTTGACGGCGGTGTCGAGCACCTGTTGCACGCTCGTAACGATCGATCGCGAGATGGCTTGACGCTGATACAGAAAGGGCAGTGCTACCGACAACAGCGACTCGGCGTTGAGCGTATTGACCTTGTTGCTCATGGGCGAAAAGCCCATGGCGCTGTTGTTCGTCGTCGTGTTGGCCATCGCCTGCCTCCGAGGACCATCGTCCGCCGCGCCGCTCAAATACCAAGAGAGCCAGCCGAAGGCGCGCAATTCGAACATCCGCCGACGCCGACTCTCGTCAAGAGTGTACGCGCGCTCTTAACAAATCAGTATGCCGTCGAGCACTGCGTTGCGTCCCTACGCGGCGGACTCAGGCGCAGGTGCGGATCACTCAGATCGGCACGCACGTCACCCGAACCGCATCCTCACCAATGCGTTCACTCGCCACGACGCGAAGCGCGGGCCGCGCGCCAACGAAGTACGGCGTCCCGCCGCCGAGTACGAAGGGGCGATAGTAGAGACGGTATTCGTCGATCAAGCCGAGTTCGGTGAGACTCGCGGCCAACGTTGGTCCGGCGATATCAATCGTGCCGTCTAAGTTCTGCTTGAGCTGACGGACGAACGCGCCGAGATCTCGGGCGATAAGTGTGGCGTTGGCACCAACCGAAGTCAGTGACCGCGAGACGACCCACTTCGGCATCGCGCGCCATGCGGTAGCGAAGGTGTGATCGTCCGCATCCCACTCCGGGCGATCCTCGTCCCAGTAGCGCATGATCTCGTAAATGCGTCGACCGTACAGCGCGCCGGACAGACGGCTCACGTGCTGCGTGAAGTGGTGTCCGAGCTCGATGCCTGGTGGCGGCAATTCGAGAGTGCCGGAGGGACCGTCGACGTAGCCGTCGAGCGATTGCATCATGCCGTAGACGAGCGTGGCCATTGATTGAAGTTAGTCGCGCCTCGGGCGCAGCGCCTGCTTACGCACCACGGTCGTCTCGCTCAGGCGCACCACCGTCGTCTCGCTCAAGCGCACCGTTCTCGTACGCCCGCAAGAACGCGCGCAACGCACGCAAACGGATGACTTCCGCATCGGTGACGGCCGCAAACGTCGTGATGCGTAGCGCAGGATCGCGCTCAATCAGCTCGTCCAAGACACCGAAATCCTGTCCGCCGTACCACACAGCCGCGACGCCGAGCTGCCACAACTCCTCATCCGGCTCGAGTCGACCGGCAAGGCCCGCAACATTGCGAAAGTCCAGCCACAGCTCCGGCGACTCGGGCGTTCGCTCGGCGGCCGCTTGCAACCGGTTGGCAATGTCCGAGAGCGCATGAGTGCCGTCGTTAATCACGGTCAAATAATTCGTCGGCAGTTTCCTTCTCTCCATTTCAGCCTCTCGCGCGGTGGTTGTAACCCGTGTGCACAGCGGGTTACGCGAAGATGTTCGCGCGCGACTGATTCCGGAATAGCGTCGACGAGGCCGGTGCCGTGAGCATTATGTAACGCTGTTCATCAACGCCGACCCACTGTGCGTCGACGAAACCGAAGCGCGCTGATCAGAATTCGCACCCGCCACTAGGGCCTCACGGCAGGACTCCCGGCTCGAGACAACAGTGCGCCTTCCGCACTGCCGTCGGCACGCACTAAGCGGAGTGAAGGGGGCGAGACGCCGTCCGCGCTCGCGGCGAAGATGATGTAGCGACCGTCGCGCGTCCACGTGGGCTTCGCATACCCTCCGGCGTTGGCGATGGTGCGATATCCGGATCCGTCTGCGTTGATGACTGCGATGGCGCTCTTCTCTTTGCAGGTGGTGTAGCCCCAAGGACAGGCGACCAGCGCGATCTGCTTTCCGTCTGGAGACCAGGACGCCTGGAAATAGAACTGGACCGGCGCGAAGAAGGGCCCGAGAAGAAAGGGTCGTACATTCTTGCCGTCGGCGTCCGCTTGGTACAAGTCATTGAGGAAGTCATACGCGCGGTAGTCGCTGGTGAAGGTGATTGTGCGACTATCAGGCGACCACGCGGGAAATGCGTCGTATCCGGGCAAGTTTACGACGGCGCGTGCCGGCGCCTTGCCGTCGGCATCAACGGCCATAATCGCGTAGCTGCCGTCAGTTATACTGCTGTACAGAATGCTCTTTCCGTCGGGAGACCACGCGGGTGCGTCGGCAAGGGCACCCTCTGCCAATCGATGCTCATTCGATCCGTCGGCGTCGATGACGTAAATGCCGCGCGCCCCATCGGCGACGTAAGAACCGCGCGCGAACACCAGTTGCGTGCCATCAGGCGACCACGCCGGCGCTGAGTTTGTGTGGTCCAGGGTGTACGTGAGCTGGCTCAATGTGCCGTCGGGCTGGTGCATCCAAATTTCACCGTCGCGCACGAACGCGAACGCGGCGACGAACGATGGGGCCGAGGAAGTGGTGAACGGCACGCTCGATTCGCGGGCGAGAGCAACGCCGTCGGCGTCGCGCAGCGCTGCGCCGATGGACAGTGTATACGTGGTGTTGGGCGCGAGCGGCTGCGTGGGCGTGACACCGACCAGCGTGTGCTCCGCATTCTCAAAGGTCAGCGTCGCGGACACCGCTCCGCTAGCTGACGCGAGCGCAATGTTTGCACGACTGAGCTCCTGCGAATCGATCGGCTTGCTGAAGACCAGCGTGATTGCACCGTCGCGCGACGCACTTGTGCGTTCGAGGTCAATGCTGCTGCGTAGGAAGCGCGGCGTGCTCTTCGCGGGAACGGTCACTTGGTATGGCGCCCGTGGTGACGCTAGGTAGGAATAGATCTCGAACGAGACTTTGTCTCCTTCGATCGCAGGAACCGCCAATGGATCGAGCCCGCCATTGAGAATCTCAACCGGTCGAAACCATCCGGTGCGGACATTCCGGATCAAGGCTGAGGGCCAGTCCGCGAGTGCGCCGGGCGCAAGCGACACATACACGGTTGATGGGGCTTCACCGGGCTTGAGGGAAACCGCGTTCGAGACGAGAACAGGTCCTGCTCCGGTCGAAGACGGCACGGCCACCGCAAGCGAGGCGGTTCCCGCGACGTTGTCCGCCGTCGCCGAGATCACTGTGCGGCCCACGGCAAGCGCCGTGATCCTTCCCTTTGTGTCCACCGACGCGACGTTCGGCGCGCTCGAACTCCACGCGATCGCGCGGCCCGCAAGTGTATCGCCGAGCTGATCGCGCACGGTGGACGTCGCCTGCGTCACGGCGCCCGGCGTCAGACTCGTGTCCGGTAGCCGCACCACAACGGTGGTCGCTTTTCGTGCCTGCACGACAATTATCGCCGAGTCACGCAGCCCGGCCCATTCAGCGACAATCGGAGTCGTGCCCTCCGCAATCGCGAACACGCGACCGTTCGCGGTCACCGTTGCCACGTCGGGGTTTCGTGTGCTCCACACGATCGGCGACTGCGGGACTGTGCCCGTCCGGAAGTGGGGCGTAGCCGTGAGGTCGCCGGTTTGTCCCGTCGCCAACGTGAGCGCCGCGGGGCGCACCACGATGTGGCTTGCCGCCACCCCCGCTTCCGGTGAGGTGTTGTCGCTGCACGCGGCCGCGAGCATGAGACAGAGCAGGGAAGCGACGGTGCGAGATGCGATGTGGCTGCGTGTCGCGCTATCGAACGGTGCGCGTTGTTCGGACATGGTGCCTCAATCGAGCAGGTCAGGGCGTCGAGCTGAGGGCCGCGTGGGCCCACTGCCGCCTGTACTAGAGCACACCGTTCATTCGGAAAGGGGGCCAATGTGACCGCGCTGTTGACCAGCGGCCCAAAGCGAGCGGCGAGGCAAGCCTCATCGACTTGAAGCGCGTGCCTGCTCGTCGTCAGCTCATCTCGTCTGAGTGATCGACAATCACGAGCGAAGCCATCGAGCCTAGTATGCGATCGCGGCTCTCCGCCGACGGGCCGCTCACGATCGCGCTGAATTCGGCGCCGGAGGGGAGGTGTCCGGTCACTATTGCTGCACTGCTCTCTCCGTCGGCCTCGCGCTGGAGCGACAGATGTACCGGGCACGTGCCCACAATCATATGCATGGCCGATCCCTCAGCGAGTGCGAGTTGCGTCGGGAACTCGTGTTTTGCCACCGCGATCGACAGGCCGCTGCGGTCGGGCCAATGCCATGCGAAGAGCGTTCCGGCGGCGCGACGGACTGCGCCCGCCGGCGCGACGAAGCACACGCTCCACGCGCCGCGTCGCGCTGAGACCACCTCGCCATGCGCCTCTGGAACCGCGTAATGTGGTAGCGTGAGCAGGCGCTGGTGATACGCGTTGAGCGTGTCGAACCAGGGCAGGTCGTCGTCGCTCGGACTATTCTCCGCGATGACAACGTCGAACGGCGGATTAGTCACTGATGAGTGTCATCACCGCCGCACGAATTTCTGCACGCGCCGCCCGCCACCCACCTCGGTGGTATACACGTTACCGTGTGAGTCGACCGCCACGTTGTGCAGAAACACAAACTGTCCCGCGTATCGACCAATGCGACCAAACGCACCAACCTCCGCCAACGTTTGCCGATCGAACAGATGAATGCGGCCGTTCCCCGCATCGGCAACATAAAGATAGCGCTGCGTCGCATCTTCTGAAAACGCGATCGAGAATGCCGTGCCGAGCAACTTGGTCGTGCGCTCGATGAAGAACTCGCGCTCGAACTTGCCGGCCAGCGAGAATATTTGAATGCGGTTGTTCAATCGATCGGCGACGTACACGTGGCCGTCGGTCGACACGCGAATGCCGTGAACGGTGTTGAACTGCGGCGCGCCTGGCCCTGTGGTGGTTGGCGTGTTCGAGGCCTCGTCATCCGGACGATTGCCGTACGCGCCCCACATGCGTTTGAACGTGCCCTTGTCCGCGTCGTACACGATGACGCGCCGATTCACGTAGCCATCGGCGACAAACAGTTCGTTCGTGGGCGGATAGACGTACATGTCCGCGGCGTTGTTCAGGTTCGCCGTATCGAGACTTCCGCGACTCGCGCCACGATGTCCAATCTGCAGCAGAAATTTCCCGTCGCGCGTGAACTTGAGTAGTTGATTCTCGGTCTTCAGAGGAAGCCGCGGCCCGCCAGCGGACGACAGCCAGACGTTGCCTTTGTAGTCGATGTGGATGCCGTGTTCGTCGGCCGGCCATTCATAACCTTGGCCTGGGCCACCCCAACCGCGCACGAATTCGCCGTCTGGCGTGAACTCCATCACCGGCGGCGCGGCGGTGCAACATTCCGCTTCCCGATTGAGCGCGACTTCATCGGTGCCCAGGGACCACGGTCGCTGAATGATCCACACGTGATCGCGTTCGTCGATGGCGACGCCGGACACCTGACCAAGCGTCCATTGCTTCGGGATCTTGGGCCACGCGGGATCCACGGCGTACGTGGGCGCGCGCGGCGCCGACGTGTTCGCGGCGCGCGCTGCAACGCGCTCGGCGAGCACCAGGCTCACGAACACGGTGATGAGTATCGTGGCGGTCGTGCGTGAAGTCATGTGTCGTGCCCCACACGCGCACCAATCATGTGTCCTCCACACTCACTTCGGCGCTCCCAAATATTGGTCGAGCCACTGGAGCGTTTCCGAAATCAGTTCCGTGCGGGGAACGTCATGGCCTTCGCCAATGCGCGACGCCGCAATGGCCTTGGCGATACCGAAGTCGGTCACCTCGGCGGTGCCGCGCGAGAGCAGTACGTTGTCGGGCTTGATGTCGCGATGCACGATGCCGCGTTCGTGCGCGTAGCCGAGTGCGCGCGTCACATCGCGCAAGATGCCGATGCACTCCGCAATCGAGAGTGCCGGCCCGGCGGCAAGGCGTGCACGCAGCGACTTGCCTTCCACAAACGGCATCGTGAAGTAGGGCAGGCCACCCGTCTCGCCCGCGGTCAGCAGCGGCACAATGTTGGCTTGCTGCAGCGACCCGGCGAGCCGGATCTCGCGATCAAACCGCTCCGCGCTGATGCCCGCCGCGAGTTCGGGCGCGAGCACTTTGATCACGACCGTGCGACCAAGCTTGAGATCTTCTGCGAGGAACACGCGCGACATGCCACCGCCGCCAAGTTCGCGGCCGATGGTGTAGTCGGCGCCGAAGGTCGCCTGCAGTTGATCTCGAATGTCCACCGAGGGGCTCCGCGTGATTTGGGCGATGACGCCCGAAAATAGCGCGGATTGGCGGAGGCCGCTAACGACGGCGCCGCGGTTGCCGGAGCGAGGAATAGCGTGGCGCGGCCCCGCAGCGGTAATTCGAGTACGCCCGAGGCACCTTTAACGCGACCGTCGGGGGCTTGCATCATCACGCAGACGCGAGTCGCTCGCGCGTCCTTCGCGCGTCGTTCGCGCGCCATTGATCGCGGTGTGTGAACGTGAAATGAGCCGCGCTGGCGTGATTGACAGAAACAGAATCGCAAAGAATTCGAGCCGAATCATCCGCGTGACTCGGCGGTGTCGCGATGCTCTGAGAGGTGGTACATTCACTCGTACCCTCAGTCTTGCTCTAAGTGCTGCACGTCGATCGCGTCGGATGTCAAAGCCTCCGTCCGGTGCACCACCAGCAGGTCGCCGTAAGCGTGCAGTCTTTCCCCCAGCCACGCCATGCCGAAAGTCTGCCCCAACTGTGGTACGCACTACGCCGACGCCCTCGCCGTGTGCCCCAACGACGGCGTGACGCTGCGTGCGTCTGATCCGGGCGGCGGCTTTATCGGCACGATCGTCGCCGATCGCTATGTCATCACTGAAGAGCTGGGCGAAGGCGGCATGGGCAAGGTGTACCGCGCGCGGCACGTTCGCCTTCCGCGCGATGCGGCTATCAAGGTGCTTCATCCGCGCATGGTGCAGGATCCCGCCGCGTTGTCGCGCTTCGATCGCGAAGCAGCCAACGCGAGTCGGATTGACCACGAAAACGTGGTGCGTGTCTTCGACTACGGTGAAACGACCGATGGCCTCGTGTATTTGGCCATGGAGTTCGTGCCGGGGCGCACGCTCAAAGATGTACTCGCGAAAGAAGGGCCTCTCACGCTCGCGCGTGCGATCAACTTCGTACAACAGGTGGCGGACGGTCTCGACGCGGCGCATCACCTGGGCATCGTGCACCGCGACCTCAAGCCCGACAACATCCTCGTGTTGCGCGACGAGACGGGTGCCGAGAAGTGTAAGATCGCCGACTTCGGCATTGCCAAGGCCATTGGTTCGGGCGAGAAGTCGCTGACACAGACGGGCTTCGTGATCGGCACGCCCGAGTACATGAGCCCCGAACAGTTGCTGGGTGAGCCAATCGATCAGCGCAGCGACGTTTACGCACTCGCGCTCGTGGCTTACCAGTGCCTGACGGGTGAGACGCCATTTGATAGCAATACGCCCGATCGCGGCATGATGGCGCGGCTGACCAACCATCCGCGCACGCTGCGCGAGTTGCGTGCCGACCAGCGCTGGCCCAAAGATCTGCAGCAGGTGCTCAACAAGGGGCTCGATCGCGAGCGTGCCAAGCGCTTTGCTTCAGCCGGCGAGTTGGCAGCCGCGCTGGCGAGCGCGATGAAGTCGCCGATCGCCGACGTTGCCAAGACGCCAGATCCCGCACCGCCTCCACCGAAGAAGGAGCGCACACCGGCGGCCGCGCCGATCGTGCATCGTGAGACGCCAGCACAGATTCCGCACCGACAGACGCCTCGCTCGCATGGCACGCCAGCCGTGCCGGAGATGGCGCGACCGGTCACGGCACCGCGACGCGTTCGGCGATTCTACCTCCGTCGATTCCTTCCGCGTGTTCCCATCGTACAGTGGACGATGACGGCGGCGGTGATTGGATTCGGTTGGCTGCTGCTCACGGAAGGAAGTTTTCCGCGCGCGCTGCGAAAGGCGGGTTATTTCGCGAGACGCGCCGAGTCGAGCATCATGCGCATGGCGGGGCTGTCGCGTGCGTCGAGGGCGGCCTCGCCAACCAAGACGACCGACAGCACGTCGCCTTCGGGAGAAGCGCGGTCGGGCGACGCTTCGTCGGGCGACGCGTCTGATGCTGCCAAAAACGATGAATCGATGCCAAAGCTCGGCGCGCCGCCGACCGTGAAAAATCCCACGGTCACCGGTCCGTCGTCGACACCGGCTGCGGTTCCGCCGGACAAGTTGAAGCGCGATACGACCGGGGGGTAAGGGTGGCAGCGCGTCGCTCGGGCGAGGCGACGCTATCGTCGGGCGTCTACCGAATCGAGGAACTGGCGCACTGCCGTGAGCACAGCGGGGAGATTGTCGTTGTGCGTCACGTGTCCGCTTGCCGGAATCATTACGAAGCGCGAGCCACGGGCAAGTTTTGAGAATCGCTCAATCGATGCCGGCACTTCTTCGCCGAATTGGCCCGCGAGAAACAAGGTGGGCACCGACAGGCCTTCGAGCCACGGCCTCGCGTCGAAGTGTTTAAGCGTTCCCGTGGATCGGAATTCGCTCGGGCCCCACATGTACTCGTACACTTGCTTACCAAACGCCGCGGTGCTGCTATCGTCGTCGGCTTTGTTGAGCGGCGGCTTTCGCATCAAGTGCAGTTGGTAGTAAGCGGCCATTGCCGCTTGATACTGCGGTGAGTCAGTGGTGTGATCTGCCTCGTGCGTGGCAATGGTGCGTTGCACGGAATCGGGCAGCTCTTTGATCATCGAATCCGCATCGTGCTGCCACTGTTCCGTCGTCACCAGCGGGCTGGAGAGCACGACGCTCTTCACGCCCGTGGGATGCGTGCCCATGTACGCTTCGGCGAGCATGCCGCCCCACGAATGACCCAGGAGATGAACCTCGGTCAGTCCGAGTGAGTCGCGCAGAGTTTGCACTTCACGCACGTATCGATCGACGGTGAACAACGTGGTGTCGGTCGGACGGTCCGATTTGCCGCAGCCCAACTGATCGTAGATGATGACCGGTCGATCCGTCGCTAACGCGAGGAGCGGCTTCATGTAGTAGCTGCAGCTTCCCGGGCCGCCATGCAGCAACAACACTGGTGTCCGGTTGCCCGCGCCGACCCGGTGATACCAAATCCGGCCGCCGTCGACCTGTATGAATCCTTCGGAAGATGGAGATGATTTTGTGCACGCGGTTGCTGCGGCTGCTGCGGTGGCGGCGAGGACTGCGAGGCAGGTTGCGTAGACGAATCGCGAAGTAATGAACACTGGTCGGTTCTTCAGTGAGAAAGGGTTATTGAGCTCACGCCCAAACTGTCGCGGCTCAAAACGTCCAACGCTGACGTACTCGGAGGTCGGGGTCCATGATCCAGAGCGTGGCCCATTCCCCTGCTACCGCGACCGCGTCGGTCACCGCGAGATATCGACCCATCTGGCGCACCCACACTGATTTGCCGAGGTTCGCGCGACCTCGACGCTCTTGGGCATCGAGTGCCTCGACGATGCGCGCACACAGCGACTCATCGGCCACTTTCGAGATCGTCGCAGTGGACTGTAGGTCCAGCTGCGCTCGAGAGCGTGCGAATGTCGAATCCGTGAGGATTCCGCGCACTACGCGATCCAAGTGTGGCCCGACGATTTGTCCGCGATCGTTCGACTCAGACGCACACATACGCGTTCCGGTCGATCGCCCGGTCTGCGCGTAGACGCGCGTGCTCAAGTTGGAAGCGCTCAGCAGCAGAACGCTGCCGTGAAGCAATATAGCGCGAAATCGCATCGTGCCCTCGCGTCTCAAGGCGATAGCGGACGTGAATGGGTACGCGCGCGCCCCAGCGCTGCACCATTGTACGCAACGGCGTGGTGCGTGGTACCTGCGCGCACGCGACGGTGGGTGGTCACAGCTCGCGGCCAATGGCGACCTACCACGCGAACGGATGCGTGATGCTGTTCAAGAATGCGGGATTTGTCATAGGTCTCAGTTCGGTGTCGAAACGCCGGTTCGGGACCCCCTAGCGCCATAGCATTCCGCTGCGGCGCTCCAACAAGATGCGCGCGGAGCGCGCGTTCGGAAATGCGCCAGCGGCAGCAACGCTTGCTTAGATGCCGCCGCGCCTCGCCATGCGAACACGTCGTCGCCCTAGTCGCAGCTCAGCGCCTTTCAGCTTGAGTTGCGAGTCGCTCCTCTAGTTGGCGGACGCACTGATCAAGCGCGGCCACTTCTGTTGAATCACGGCTTCGCCCCTCGAGCGCACGAACCGCGCGAACCGCGAGATACAACAGCCCAGTCGGAAGCACGAGGGAATACACGACGACCGAGAGGCTCGCGATGTACGAAAGTGCGTAGGACATTGCTCAATGATAGAGGTTGGTACGTACATCTAACCTGCCTTAGCTCAACCGATCTTCCGCTCGCTCCACGGCAGGCAAAAGCGGCGACGCGAACGCGGTGCGCCGCACTTCCGCGCACCATATTCCCCCTATGCCCGCCGCCGTCATCACCCGCCGCAAACTCACCGCCGTCGCAAAACTCTCGACGCTCGCCGGCGCGTTGTGGGCGGCGCCGGTCGTGGTGATTCACGCCGTCGCGTTCGCGTTCTGGAATCCACCTGACCGCGTGATGCTCGAGATCGGCGCGTTCTTCGTGGTCACATGTTTCGTGCTGTGCACCGGCATGACCGCGGTATTGCTGCAGCTGACCGCCATGTTTCCGTCGCTCGTGCGCGGCTCGCGATTCGCGTTCTCCCTCGGCTGGTTCGCACTCGCGCTCGCGATGAGCGCTGCGATCAGCTGGCGGCTGCGCAACGAACACGACTCCGTGCGGCAACACTTCATGCAGTGGTTGCCGCTCATCGCCATCTTCACCGTCGGCGCCGCCATCCAGGCCACCCTCATCCACCGCCACGCCGCCCGCCAACCCCACCACCCAACACCGACCACTGAAAACTCAAACTGAAAACCGACAACTTAAAGCAGTTCAAGCAGTTGTCAGTTCCCGCAGTCCGAAGTTCCCGCAGTTCAAGGCCGCGGCGCTTCGAGCTTCCTCGCCTTCACATCCATCGCCTCATACCGCTGCATCTGCACCTGCATCCTTCCCATAAAATCTGAAAAGTCTTTCCGCGACGCCGGCGTCCACAACGCCTCCGCCAACGCACTCATGCGCGGGAACGCCATGTACTCCACTTCCTTCGGATCGCGGATGTACTCCGTCCACACCTGCGCCTGCGCGCCGAGAATGTGTTGCGCCTCCGCCGGCGTTAGCGACGCAGGCACCGGCTCAAACGAGTAGACCGTATCCATCGGCAGATACCCGCCAATCGCCAATGGCTCGCTCTTGCGGTCGCGCGATTGATAATGATCGAAATACGTGTGACTCCCCGGCGCCATCACCACATCGTGATTCGCCTTCGCCGCCGCGATGCCACCATCCATCCCGCGCCAACTCATCACCGTCGCGTTCTCGGCCAGTCCGCCTTCCAAAATCTCATCCCAGCCCACTAAGCGCCGTCCGTTCTTCGTGAGGAACGCGTCCATTTGCCGGATGAACCAGCTCTGCAACTCGTGCTCGTCTTTCAAACCCAGTTGCTTGATGCGCGCCTGAATCTCTGGACTCGACTTCCAGAACGTCTTGTCGGCCTCGTCGCCACCAATGTGGATGTACGGCCCCGGAAACAACGCCATCACTTCTTTGAGCACGTTCTGCATGAACGTGACCGTGGCGTCGGCCGCATTGAGAATGAACTTGCTCACGCCCCAGATCTGCATCACGCCCACGACGGTGTCGCGCCGCACACCCAACTCCGGGTACGCCGAGACCGCCGCCTGTGAATGCCCCGGCATCTCGATTTCCGGCACCACCGTGATGAATCGATCGGCTGCGTAGGCCACGATTTCGCGCACGTCGTCCTGCGTGAAATAGCCGCAGTGCTTCACACCGTCGAACTTTTGTTTCGCTGGATCTGCCACGTAACTGCCCACCAACGTCTGCTCGCGGCACGACCCCACTTCGGTGAGTCGTGGATACCGCTTGATCTCAATGCGCCATCCCTGGTCTTCAGTCAAATGCCAGTGAAAGCGGTTCATCTTATGCCGCGCCAGGAGATCGATGTACTTCTTCACGAACTCCTTCGGCATGAAGTGGCGCGCGACATCCAAGTGCGCGCCGCGCCACGCAAAACGCGGCGTATCTTCGATGTGTACGCTCGGGGCCGTCCATACGGTGCTTCCCAACGGCGCCTCGCGATAAATCGCCACCGGCAACAGTTGCTTAAGTGTCTCGAGGCCGTAGTACGCTCCCGCCGCGTGCGCCGCGCGAATCCTTACACCGCGCGGCGTGACATCGAGCGTATACCCCTCGGCGCCAAGCGACATCGTGTCCTTGCCAACCACGCGTACCAGGCGAATTGTGTTCGCCGTCGCGGCCCCGGCACTACGCTCCACCCCAAGATCGAATCCGGTAGGCGGCGCGATGTCGCGGGCAAACCGATGCGCCACACTCAGAAACGCCGCGTCGGCCACAATCGACGAACGGGCCGAGAGTGTAAAATGCCCCGCGTGCGGTGTGAGCACGGCGGGGCGGGGAATCACGGCGTACACGGCGCTGTCGGGGGCAACGGCAAAGGCGCGAACCGGAGAGAACGTCATCGCACCAGCAACACACGCCAGCCACCCGCGCACCGCGCGCGGGTTCAAGTTTTTGATCATGACGATTGCGGGACGGCGGAGTTGAATTGAGTCGTCAGCGCGAGAACTACATCGCGCACAATGTTCGGATCGGTGCCACGCGCATGCACTTCGCGCACGCCGGTGCGCGCGATCAAGTCGCGCACGTTGTGGCCACGTACACCACCACCGGCGAGAATTGTCAGCTTGCCGTTCGTGCGCTCGTGCATAGCCTGCAGATGATGCACGCCGGCAATCGCTGTGGGCGATTGACCGGATGTCAGCACATAGTCCACGCCTAGCGAGAGCAACGTTTCGAGCGCAATAAACATGTCCGGCGTCTGATCGAACGCCCGATGAAAAGTCACTTTCATTGGACGCGCGAGTTGGATGAAATCCGCCAGGAGCTGCGTGTCGATTTTATGGTCGGAATGCAGCGGTCCCAGCACGATGCCGTCCACGCCAAGTGCGCGCGTGGCGACAATATCGTTGCACATGATGTCGACGTCGTCTTCCGCGTACACAAAGCCGTTGCTGTGCGGACGAATCATCACGTGCAACGGAATTTGCAGCTCGTCGCGACAGCGCGAGATCAAACCGAGCGACGGCGTGGTGCCGCCGTCGCCCGGGCCGCAGAGCTCCACGCGTCCAGCGCCGTTGGCCTGCGCGGCACGAGCGGTATGAGCTGAGTCACAGCAGGCCTCAACAAGCGGCATGGAAGACTCGTCGAAATCGTAGTACATGGTCGAACCCTACGCGGCGGACGTCGTCGTCGACGGTGCCGGACGGAAGAGGAACAGGAAGACGAGGAAGACGCCGAGCGCGAGATATGCGGCCGTCTGCCAGATGTGGAACCAGTCGTGCGCCATCTCGGCGCCGGGTGCCGCGGCGTACTTGCTCACCACGCTGCCCGAAACCGTGGCGCCCACGAAATAGCCGACGCCGTTGGTGACGAGATTGAGGAAGCCCTGCGCCGCCGCGCGAATTTTCGGACCGGCGCGCTCGTCGGTGTAAATCTGGCCGGCCACAAAGAAGAAGTCGTAGCACACGCCGTGCAGCAGCAAACCGATGTAGATGAGCGACATCATCGGACCGTTGGCGCCGTGACTGAACGCGAAGTAGCGCAGCGCCCACGCCAGCATGCCAACGAGCATGATCCACTTGATACCGAGTTTCTTGAGCGCAAACGGCAGCAGCAGCATGAAGCCAATCTCCGACATCTGCCCGAACGTTTGAATGAACGCCGGATCGGGCGCCTTCACTTCGTTGAGATACGGATTGGCAAACGCGTAGTAGAACTGCAGCGGAATGCAGAGGAAGAACGAGCCCATCACGAAGATGGTGAAGTCGCGATGCTTGAGGAGCTGCAACGCGTCGAGCCCGAGCGCATCGCGCACGCTGAACGCCTGACCTGCCGCCTTTGGCGGCGTGTGCGGCAGCATCATCGAGAAAAGGCCAAGCAGCACGCTGCCGCCGGCCGCGAGTTGCATGGGGAGCGCCAGCTTGTCGGCCTGCAGCACCTTGCCAACCACAATGCCGGCGACAATCCAGCCGATCGTGCCCAACACGCGAATGAACGGAAAGTCGCGCGCCGAGTCGGTGATGTTGTGAAACGAAATGGAATTCGTGAGCGACAGCGTTGGCATGTAGCAGAACGCGTACGCCAGCAGAAGCGGATAGAAGCTGCCCCACGATGTCTGCTGCGAAAGCAGATACATCAGCACGCCGCCAACGATGTGCAGAATGGCGAGCAGCTTTTCGCTGGCGAAGAAGCGGTCGGCAACGATCCCCATGAAGAACGGCGACACGATGGCCGCGATGGCCATGGCGCCATACGCCGCACCCACCTGCACGTCGGTGAAGTGCAGGGTCTGGGAGATGTACGTGCCCATGGTGACGAACCAGGAGCCCCATACGAAGTACTGGAGGAACATCATCACCGAGAGCCGGGCCTTCGTCCCCATCAGGGAAACTCCAAGGTGCGCGGGTGGGAGGAGGATCGGCCGAGGAGGGCGGCCACGCGATAGGCTATGGTAGGGGCGGGGACGGGAAGGGGGAAGGCTTTAAATCGGTTTTGGGGACGGGTTCTGGCGTCCTCGGGGGCTCGCTTGAGAGCGGTCAGCGGTCAGATTTCAGTTGGGAGTTGGAGAGGTGCGTAGGAGTGGCCTCGGCGGTCCATGGGCGCCGCTGGCAGTCATCCGCACCGCTGGAGCTGAACGCTGTTCGCTGACGTCTGACATCTCTACCTGCACGAGGACGCATGACACCCGAACGCACCCCAGAGGAATGGTCCTATCCCATTGGCCGCTTCAAAGCACAGCCATCGTACACGGCCGACGAGCGCGCGGCCAATCTGGCGCGATTTGACGCATTTCCGGCGGCGCTGGCGGAGGTCGTGAAGGGACTGTCGGCGGCCGATTGGGCGAGCCCGTACCGGCCGGGCGGATGGACGGTGCGGGAGGTCGTTCACCACGTGGCCGATAGTCACATCAACATGATCATTCGGCTCAAGTTCGCGCTGACAATGAACGAGCCGACCATCATGCCCTACGACGAAGCCGCGTGGGCCAAACTCCCCGATGTTGCCGCAGTCGATCCGCTCGTCTCCGTCGCCATGATCGCGGCGATTCACGCACGCGCTGGCGCCGTCTATCACGCGCTCTCAGCGGATGATTACAAACGCAAACTCTTTCATCCCGAGAACGGCCCGATGACAATCGAACAAGTGCTGGCGAACTACGCCTGGCACGGCGATCACCACCTCACGCACATCAAGCGGCGTCCCACCGCTTGAACCGGAGACTGTCGACTGAGAGCTGTCGCGCCCACCGCGTGAGCTAACCGCTGCCGTCTGACCGCTGCCGTCTGACCGCTAAGGCTTGCACCCCGACGCACCCACTCGCGCGACAGCAGCCCGACAGCAGTCCGACGGCAGCCGAAAGCGGCCAGCTCCAGAGCGTATCGCCTATCTCCCTTCAATCACTCGCCCGCCGTCACCTACGGCTGCGAGAACGTCGCTGCCGCCCACGCCGAACAGCGAGTAGATGATGTTGTTCACCGGCGTGGCGAGCGTGCGCCAACTCGCGCCATCAAAGCGCAGCACGGTTCCGCTATCGCCCGCCACATATACCTCGGTTGGTCCGCGCCCCCAAATCGCACGCAGAGCTCGCGTGGTGCCCGTGACTTGCGGGAGCCATTGCGCGCCATCGAAGCGCAGTAGCGTTCCGCTATCGCCCGCGATGTAAATGTCGTTCGTTGCCGTTCCCCACACAGCGCGCAACCGTCGCGTCGTTGGAACGGGCACACTCACCGGCAACCAGCGACCGCCGTCGTAACGCACCACCACCGCTGAGTCGCCCACCACGTACACGTTGGTTGGGTCCGTGCCCCACACGCCGCGCAGAAACTGCGTGGTGCCGCTCGCCTGCGGTGACCACGCGCCTCCGCTCGCGCGCAGAATGATGCCGCGTTCGCCGATGGCAAACGCTTGTCCCGATCCCGCGCTCCACACCGAGCGCAGCAGCGCATTCGTGGGCGAGGCGTCGCGCTGCCACGTGGAACCGTTGTAGCGCAGAATCGCACCGGTATCGCCAACGACGATGATATCATTGGCGCTCGTGCCGCTGATGCCGTACAGGTCGTTGGTGCCCGGCACCGGTTCGGGCATCCACGTGGCCGTATTGCCACTTCCCGTGCGACGAAACACCGCGCCACCAAATCCGACTGCGAACGTGAGGCCCGTCGGAGCACTATACGCCGACAGCATGGCCGGATCGGAAATATCGGTGATCGACGTGGACTGCACGCCCACGCCTTGCGTGGTGATGATCGTGCCCCACCAGCCGGCGAGTCGCAGCGAACCGTCTCCGCGCACGGTGACGCCGCGCAAATTCTGCCCGCTTCCGGTATTCACGACGCGCCAACTGCTGCCGTCGTACTGAAAGCAGACGCCCGTGTTTCCCACTGCGTACACATCACTGCCCGAGCGACCGCGCACTGCAAACAGGTTGATCGCTGACGGCGTGCTCATCGTGCTCCAGGTGGCGCCATCGAAATGCCAGACGGTGCCAGTCACGCCCACCGCGAAGATGTCGTTCGCACTCGCGCCCCAAATATCGAAGAGCGGCGTCGCGCTCGGCGTCGACACGCGGCTCCATTGCGCACCGTTGTAGCGCAAGATCACGCCGTTGTTACCGGCGATATACACATTGTTCGACGACGAACCCCAGATCCCCCACAAATCTTCCGTGACGGGCGTCGTCTGCGCACTCCACGTCGTGCCGTTGTAGTGCAGCACTTTCCCCTGATCACCCGCGATGAATACATCGTTGGCGCTGAGTCCCCACACTTCGAGCAACGCGACCGTCGTGCCCACATTCACCGGCTGAAAGGAGCTTCCACTCCCGTGCAGCACCAGCCCGCCGGTGCCGACAATCCAGACGTCGGTTGGCGATGAGCCCCACACACCAACAAGCGTTTCGGTGGTCGTGGTGGGTACGCGTTCCCACGTTCCCGATGTTGTCGAGCGCAGAATGACACCGTTCTGTCCGACACCGTAGGTGGTGCCCTGACCATCGTCCCATACACCCAGCAACGTGGCGTCGGAGAGTCCCGCGCGCGCAACGCGCCATTGCTGCACGCCGGTCACCGTCGCCGAAACGGCAACCTGCGTCACTGCGGTGAATGTCCCCGCCGTGGCAATCACGCGCGTGGATCCGGTCGCAATCGCGCGCACCTTACCGGCCGCATCGACCGAAGCGACCGTTGGTGACTCGCTGCGCCACGTGATGCCCGGGTTGGCAATCAGCACGCCGCTGCTGTCACGCACGTCGGCAGCGAGGGTCAGCTCCTGACCCGCCTGCAGATTCACCGACGACGGAGTTACGAGCAAACTCGCGATCCCCTTCGTAGGTGGCGGAGGGGTGATGCCGGGGGAGTCGCCGTTGGAGCAGGCAAGTATCGACGAGGCGGCCATCACGCCGAGCAATTCGCGAATTCGCAGCCGTCTGTGCATGAGGAGAGGCTAGCCGAGCATGGGTCGGGCGCGCAACGGCAGATCGGTCCCAATGCGGCACCCGCTCGCGACGGTCGTTCGCACCCACTGCAGCTGTCCGCTTTCAGCTGTAAGCTTTCAGCTACAGAAGTACCGAGTTCTTCGCCTCGCCAAACCCCGCCATGTCGAAACTTCGTAACCTGAGCGTCGCGGCATTCTTCGTTTCGTTGTCGGCCTCTGCGCAAACCCGCCCCGCTCCTCCCGCGCCGGACATCTACCTCGTCCCACTGAGCATGCCCAACGGCGAGCTCAAAGTCGGCGTTCCCGCCAACCTCACGCAGCGCGAGGGGTACGACAACCAACCGTCGTTCGGTGGCAGCGGACGCAACATGTTCGTGTACTACACGAGCAATCGCGGCGACGGACAGACGGACATTTACAAGTACGATTTGGGCACGGGGCTCGCCGTGCCCGTTCGCAAAACCGTACCCGAGAGCGAATACTCGGCCTTTACTACCGACGGTGACAAAGCACTGGCCGTTATTCGCGTCGAGGCGGATTCAACGCAACGGTTGTGGAAGATGCCGCTCGACGGTTCGGCGCCAAGCGTGCTTTTTCCGGATGTGAAGCCCGTCGGATACTTCGCGCAGGCCGACGATTCAACGTGGGCGATGTTTGTGCTGGGTCAGCCGGCCACACTGCAATTGGGCATCGTCGGTCATCCCGGCGCGACAGTAATCGCGCGCGACATCGGACGATCGCTGCACAAGATTCCGGGCACGAAGATGGTGAGCTTCGTGCAAAAGGGCGCCAACGGCTGGTACGTAATGCAACTCGATCCCGCCACGCGAAAGGTCGATACGCTTGTCCGCACGCTCGACAAAGCGGAAGACATGGCGTGGGTTGACAGCACCACGATGGTGATGGGGCAGGGCGCCAAGTTGTTCACGTGGCGTCGTGGTCAGCGCGAGTGGACGATGGTGGCCGATTTCGCTTTCGCGCATCTCTCCGGGATCACGCGTCTCGCGGTGAGTCCGACGCGCACCTATCTCGCCATGGTCGCCGATCCCGCGCCGCGGACGGCGCTGACCGTGTCGGCCGCCAAGAACACCTACGTGGACAAATTCGACGCGAAGACGATCTACAATCAGGTCGGTATTCTCTCGGCCGACAGCATGGAAGGACGCTTCACCGGATCGCGCGGCGGCGAGCGCGCGATGAAGTGGATCGCGTCGCAGTTCAAGGCGGCGGGGCTCACGCCCGCGGGCGATTCGGGCGGTTTCTTCCAGCGCATTCCGCTGCAGAGCAGCGCGCCAGCGCAAGCGATGCCGGGCAGCAACGCGCGTCCAATGCAGCCCCGCCCGGCGGCCGTGGCAAGTTGGGAAGCATGGGCGCAACTGCCCGCCGAGTCGCGATTGCAAACGGCGAACGTGGTGGGCGTGCTGCAAGGGAGCGATCCGACCCTGCGAGACGAGGTCGTGCTTGTAACCGCGCACTTCGATCACATCGGCATTGGTCGCGCCGTGAACGGTGACTCAATCAATAACGGCGCCGACGACGATGCGTCGGGCGTAGTGGCCATCATTGAGATGGCCAAAGCGATGCGGAACGGACCCAAGCCCAAGCGCAGCGTGGTGTTCATGGCAATCACCGGCGAAGAAGTCGGCGGCTTTGGTACGCGCTGGTACATCGCGCATCCGGTGCGTCCGCTCGACAAGACCGTCGTCGATCTCAACGTCGAGATGATCGCGCACGCCGATTCACTCGCGGGCGGCTTCGG
The DNA here is from genome assembly GCA_966096095.1 of uncultured Gemmatimonadaceae bacterium. Classification (GTDB taxonomy): domain Bacteria; phylum Gemmatimonadota; class Gemmatimonadetes; order Gemmatimonadales; family Gemmatimonadaceae; genus Gemmatimonas. The sequence continues at coordinate 49,266 of CBHTUR010000021.1, forward strand.
CAAAGCCTGGCTGACGGGGTATGAACGTTCCACGATGGGCGATCTGTTGGCCGACAACGGCATCCCGCTCGTCGCCGATCCGCGTCCGGGACAAAACTTCTTCCAGCGGAGTGACAATGTGGCCTTTGCGCGAATCGGCATCCCCGCGCATTCGCTGTCATCGTTCAACACGGTCACGCCATACCACGATCCGCGCGACGAAGTGTCCACGATCGATGCGCCACACATGGCGCAGGTGATCGGCGCCACGGCGCGCGCCCTGCGGTTGTTGGCCGACGGTCCGAAGCCCGAGTGGCATCCGGGTGGCAAACCCGACGCACCGGCCGCGCGTCCGACTCGGCAATAGCCGTTGCAACCACTGGCGAACTTGCGAGGAGCTTCGATGAAATTTGCGCGCGCAGCCGGCATAGTGGCTCTCGCACTCGTCTACACGGCGTGCGGTGGTGGCGACAAGTCGGTCGTCGAACCGCCCGCCGAGGGCCTCGCCAGCGTCTCGGCCTCAATAGTCGATCCGCAAATCGAGATCGGTCAAGGCACCAACGCACAGGTCGCGGGCAAAGACGCGCAAGGTGCACCCTTCGCGCTGGGTTCGCGCACGGTCACCTGGCGCAGCAGCAACACCGCCATCGTGACCATCACCGATGCCGGCGCCGTGAACGCAATAGGCGTCGGCAATGTGACGCTCACCGTCACCGTTCAGAATGGCAGCGGCACGCTCACCGCAACAACGCCGCTCGTTGTCACGCCTGTTGCCGACGCACCAACAACCGCCGACGTGGCCATGGCGCCGCAGCTATTCATTCCGTCGCAGACCGTGGTCAAGCTCAATGGCACGGTGCGTTTTCAGTTCACGCCAATCGATCACAACGTGATCTGGAACCCGCGCCTCGCCGGCTCGCCGGCGGATATCCTGGTAACAACCAATCAGCTCGTCTCGCGCGTCTTCACCACGGTTGGCGTGTACGGATTCGACTGCACCGTGCACCCGGGTATGAGCGGACGGATTATTGTGTCGCCTTAGGCTGTTTGGTGCAATCGGCAGACTGCGTCCTCTGCGTTAAGCAGTGAACGCTGTCTCGGCTGCGCCGACCTACGCTTTTGTGACGTTCCGAACGCGCGGCGTGAAGTCGGGGAACACCACCGACACATTCGGATTGCCCAGTCGGTTCTGCACGATCTCGGCGAGGATGTCGCGGTGATCGAGCGTCACGCGCAAATCCTGACCGGAGTCGAGATTCTCGCGCGCCAGTCCGGGCCAGCCGTTCGTCAGCACACGGCCGCCGTTGATCTTCTTGCCCATCGCGAACGCCACGTTGCCGCGACCGTGGTCTGTGCCCGCGTCGCCGTTCTCGCGCGCGTTGCGGCCGAATTCCGAGACGACCACCAACGTCACGCCGGTGGACGTCGTGCCTTGAATCACGTCGGCATAAAACGCGGCCAGTGTTTGTGAGAGCTGCAGCATCTGGCTGTGCATGTAGCCGCCGGGAAGCGGCCCTTGCTGCGTGTGCGTATCCCATCCGCCCAGGAACGCGTGAATGGCTTCCACACCGACATCGGCCTTGATCAGCGCGGCCGTGGTCTTGAGCTGATTGCCGAAGCTCGTGTTGGGGTAGACGGCACCGTTCTGCGGCTGATAGCCGCTGAAGTTGATGGTCTGCAGCAAGGCAATTGTGTTCGTCGTATCGAGCGCGTTGGCACTGACCGGGTCGATGGTCTGACCATAGTTGGCCGCAATCCAGTTCGTGCGTGCGGTCGCCGTGCTGCTGCTGCCGTCGAGCCGGAAACTGTTGGGCGCGGGAATCGGCAGCGTCTTGGGTCCACCCACCAGCGTGGTCGGCACGCCGCTCGTGAGCCCCAGCGCACGCAGCGGCGCGGTTGTGCGCATCGGTGTCACCGTCGCGAGGTGACGACCCAGCCAACCGGTCGACAAATTCAAATCCTGCGGCTTGCCGATTTCGATGTAACGTTGCGCATCAAAGTGCGAGCGCGACGGATCGACCGAGCCGGTGGCATGCGCAACGAGCAGATCGCCCGCGGTGTACGCCGGCATCAGCGGCGCCATGCCGGGCGAGAAACCGAAGAAATTGTCGAGCGCGGTCGCCTTCGGGCCCGTGCCGGCGGCGTCGGGACGCGCAATCGCGAGCGTCGGTCGACCGGTGTAGTAGTCCGGATCGCCGAACGGCACCACCAGCGACATGCCATCGCAACCGCCGCTCAAGAACACCGACACAATGATGTCGCGCGTCGACGCCGACTGCGCGAGCACCACGTTGGGCAGCCACGACGGAAGTAGTGCGGCAATGCCGAATCCAGCGCCACGCATGAGGAAGTCGCGGCGCGCCAGTGAATGATATTCCTGGCAACCGGCTGGGTGCTGTTCGTCATCCATGATGTGATGTCCTGACCAAACGTGAAAGCGGACGCACCGTTAGTACCACTGGAACTGCTGGCTGCTCAGCGCCAACGCGATTGTTTCGCGCACGCGTGAATCGTTCACCGTGCCGCCCTTGAGATACGACAGGAGCGACGCTTTCAGCGATGCCGACGCTTCGCCGCCGAAGATGCGCGCGTTGATCTGCGCCACGACGTTGTCTGGCACGATTTGCGACGCCGTGGACGACGACGCGAAGTTGGCGATGGTGTTAGTGCGAATCGTTGTCGCACTGTTCGTGCTCGCAATCGCGTTACCCCAGTTCCACCGCTGAATCGCGAGTCCGCTCCACCACACGATCTGATCGGAATACCCGTCGGGCTGCTCGTGGTAGTACCACTGCATATCCAGACGCGAGTTGAGCCAGCTCTGACGAAACGAGCGAATGCTGGTGACTTCCGCATTCAGTGCACGAAGCGACGACGCCATGAGATGGAACGGCCGTTTGTACTTGGCCGGTGCCGCCATGAGATTCTTGCCTGTCAGGATCGTGCGGATCATCGCCTTGATATCGCCGCCGGTCGCGAGATACGTCGCCGCCGTTGCGTCGACGACGGCCTGGGGCGGCGTATGCGACAGGAGCCAGCGCGCCATCTTGAACGAAACGAAGCGCGCCGTTGACGGGTGATTGATCAGCATCGTCACTGCCGCGTCGCCTTCACTCATTTGCTGTGCCGACGACGCCGCCGCGGTCATCGCCGGGAACGAAGTGCCAAGGAAGGTCTTGGCTGTGCGATCGTGCAGGCTGGTCTTGAACTGAAAATTCACGCCGGTCGAATCGGTCGAGAATCCCGTCAGAATACGCGACAGCTGCGCCACGTCATCCTGCGTGTATCCGCCATCCACGCCTAGCGTATGCAGCTCCATGATTTCGCGCGCATAGTTCTGATTCGGCGCCGACGCGCGACTCGATGTCTGATCGAGATACGCCAACATCGCCACGCTCTTCGATGACGCGCGAAGCATGTCGGGGAACTTGCCGAGCGCGTTCGCGCGGATCACATCGCGATCGTCAGCGGCTTTCAGGAATCCGACCTTGTCGTACAGGATGTTGAAGTGGTCGGTCCAGAATTCCACCATGCGCTCTTTGAGCTGGCGCTTGGAGAACGTCGCGCGATAGAGCGCCGCGTCCGCCAGTTGTTCGTACACTTCGCCACCGTCGGCTGTCCGCAACGCCGTCGACGTCTGCTGCGTGAACGGCGCATTCGCCAACACCCAGGCGTCGATGGCGCTATCGTCGATCAGCTCGTGATTGAGCTGGTACTCTAGGTACTTGGAGAATCCGAGCTGACGCGCACGCGCCACTTCCGCCGGCTCGGCCCCCATCGTGATGCGTCGCACGAGGCGAAGCGTCGCGTCCTTCCAATCGACCGAGGGATCGGGCTTATTGGACGGCGGAGCAGGCCTCGCGAGCGGCTTGCCGGTCGATCGCGTCTGCGCACTCAGTACGCTCCCGCCAGCAATCGCCGCAACCGCGCCGGCACCAGCGGCGAAGAATCGCCGTCGGCTCGGAATCGCGTCGGGCGTTACACCCATCGTCGCCTGCGATGCGCCGCCTTCAGTCGTCAGGTCTTCGGTCTGCTCGTCGTTCATCGTCGTCGTCCAGAGGCAGAAGCGTGAGCGGCGCTGCGGAAAAAGGAAAACGCTCCAGAATACGCTCGGACTTTCCGCGCATGCTGTCAACTGTTGCTCGCGTGCCACCATGTCACGACGGTGCTCGTGTACGAAGTAATGCACGGCGCGTGACAGCACTCGGCTCATCGAGAGCCCACTGCGGCAAAGCTACGGCGCCCGTCGCATACGGTCCGGTGATCTTGCTCACACGCGATCGACAACGTCGGGGACGAAGGTTGGACTCCTACAATACGCCGGCGTTAAGACCGTAAATGGCCTGCAGCAGCGCGAGTGCAACAAAGCCCACCACGCCACCGAAACCCAGGATCATGACGGGCTCGATGAGCGACACCACGCGCGCAACCGATTGCTGCACCGCCGAGTCTGCGGCGGCCGAGGCGCGAGCGGCCATCCCGGCCAGATCGCCCGTCGTGTCGCCGGCCTCGACGAGACGGGCGGCTAACGGCGGCAAAATGCGGTCGATCGCGACCGCCAGACGCTCCCCGTTTCGCACTCGCGTCTCGGCAGCCGTGAGGGCGTCGCGCAAGGCTCGGTTGCCCACCACGGCGCGCGCCAGCGCCATCGCGCGCACCAACGGCACGCCGGCGCGGAGCGCAACGGCCAGGGTGCCCGTGTACGAAGCCGAGTCGCGGAGTCGAAAGAATGTCCCGAGAATGGGCCACCGCAGTCGTTGCGCGTCAAAGGCCGACCGCCAGCGTTCGTCGCGCCGCGCCCGATCGAACAGCAATGCGCCGACTGCAACAGCCAGCGCGACGCCCCACCAGTAGTGCATGACAAAGGCACTCAAGCCGATCAAGGCTCGAGTGCTGAGCGGCAATGTGCCGCCGGCGTCGGTCACCAGGGCACCGAAGCGCGGCACCACTACCAGCAAAATGACCGTGACGCCAACCATCGACGCGCATCCCAGAATCGCCGGGTAGGTGAGCGCACTCTGCAACTGTTGCCGGAGCGCGACGCGCCGCTCGAGGTGGTCGGCCAGCAACGTCAGCGATTCATCGAGCGTGCCCGAGCTTTCCCCCGCCGCAATCAACGGCGCGAACACTGGAGGAAAGACCGCGTGCGCGCTCAGCGATTCAGTCGCGCCCTGCTGGATCGCATCGCTCAGCATCGCGCCGCGCTCGACCGCTTGACCCAGTGTTCGAAAGCCGTCGCGCACAGCCGTCGTCGCACCCTCGTCGCGCGCGTACGCCAACGCCCGAACGAGCGGAACGCCAGCCCCCAGGAGTGTGGCAATCGCGCGCATCGACGTCGCGAGGTCGAGCTCCACAGCCCCGCGCCCCGTCCAACGTGCGCGCCACGATCCGCCTGTCGGCGCGTTTGCGCGCGTTGCGGCGGTGTCGCTATGAAGCGGCTCGAGGGCGGTGACCCACAATGACTGTCGTCGGAGCGATTCGATGGCGTCTTGTTCCGACGCCGCGTCAATCTCGCCACGCACCGCTGAGCCGTCGGCGTTCGCCGCGCGATAGCGCCAGCGCGACGCCATGGCCGGGAAGCCGCTCGGAGCGACGCGCGAGACGTCGGTCACGCGAGGCCGTCCTCGCTCACCACGCGCATCAGTTCGTCGACCGTTGTATGGCCTTCGCGCACCGCACGCCAACCGTCCTGCATAAGCGAGCGCACACCGGCGGTGCGGGCAGATTGGCGGAAGGCGCTGAGCGACACGCCGCGCATGAACTCCGCGCGCAACGCGTCGTCAATGACCAGCAATTCGGTGATCGCCGCCCGGCCGCGATAACCGGTGTGCGCGCACTGTTCGCACCCAACGCCAACTCGCACCCGCTCTGGCACCGCATCGAATGGCAGCGCGCTTCGAGCGAGCGCAAGTTCATCGCCGCTCATCGCGCGCCACGCACTGCATACCTCGCAATTCACGCGCACCAAGCGTTGCGCCAATACGCCATGCAGTGTCGCGGCAAGCAGATACGGTGCGACGCCCATGTCGGTCAGTCGCGCCAGCGCGCCACTCGCGTCGGTGGTGTGCAGGGTGCTCAGCACAAGATGGCCGGTGAGCGCAGCTTGAATAGCCAATTCAGCCGTCTCGGCGTCGCGCAACTCGCCGACAAAAATCACATCGGGATCATGCCGCAAGATTGCGCGCAGTGCGTTCGGAAATCCGAAACCTGCCTTCACGTTGACCGGCAATTGCACCACGCCATCCAGCCGGTACTCGACCGGGTCTTCCACGGTGACCACCTTCACGCCCGGGGTGCTGCGTGCACTGAGCGCCGCGTGCAGCGTGGTGGTTTTACCCGACCCGGTTGGACCGGTCACGAGCACAAGCCCCGCGCTGCGCGCCACCAGTCGCATGAAGCCGTCGCGGTGCGAGGGCTCGATACCCAACTCTTGCATGCTGCGCGGCGACCCACCGCCGCTATCAAGCAATCGCAGTACCACGCTTTCGCCGTGCAGCGCGGGAAGCGTCGAAACGCGCACATCAACTTCGCGATCGCCAAGCCGGATACGCGCGCGGCCGTCTTGCGGCACGCGTCGCTCGGCGATGTCGAGCCCCGCCATGACTTTAAGGCGCGAGATTACTCCGCTTTGAAACGCAGCTCCGAGCTGCTGTACGTCACGCAGCACACCGTCGTGCCGCATGCGCACGCGCAACCCCTCCGGCGTGCTTTCAACGTGCACGTCACTCGCGGCGCCGCGCACTGCCTCGGTGAGCAACGCGTTCACCACCTGTACGACAGGCTCGCGCGTGGCGAGCGCGCGCAGGTCATCAAGCGACTCGGTGGCGTCGCCAGCGAGCATGGCACTACTGCCAGACTGCGCGGTCGCGTTCGTACGCGGCGACGCAACCAACGCGGCGCGAATATCCGCCGCCGGGAAGGCGCGCGTACGCAATGCGGCCTGCAGCGTGCGCGACAGCGTGTCGGCGACGAGCGGCGCGAGAGCCTGCTCCGAAGCGATTTCCGCGACGCCGTCGCTGAGCGACAGCGGCAACACACCGTGCTCTTCAAGCCAGCGCGCGGGAAAGCGCAGCGCCAACGGGCCGCTGGCCGCGTCGCGCAGGGCGCGCGCCTCGCGCCCAGCGTCGGCCTCCGTGCCGCTCCGTGGCGCCACAGCCCGCTGTTCGCTCTGCTCTCGCGCCACGTCAGTCATGCGGAGGCGGCTTCCGCGTCACCGGCGTTCCGTCCAACGCGCCGGGCGAGCGTCCTTCCATGCTCTTGCGCACCCGCTCGCGAATGGCGTCGGCGTCGGCATCGGAGCGCACGATATACGGGGTGACGAAGATCGCGAGCTCCGTACGCTGCCGGCTGAGCGACTGTCGCCGGAAGAGCGCTCCGAGAAACGGAATGTCCATCAGCAACGGAATGCCCTGCAGGCTGTTCTGACGCGTCTCGCCAATGATACCGGCAATCACCACCGTTTGTCCATCGCGCAGTATCGCTCGGGTGCTGGCTTCGCGAGTCGATATCACCGGCGCGCTGAGCGCCGACGCCACCGTTTGCTGCGTCAGCGAACTGACTTCCTGCAACAACTGCACCGAGATGTAACCGTCATCGTTGATCGTCGGCACGATCGACAGCTTCGTGCCAACGTCCTGGTACTGCACCGCGCGATCGATCGAAATGTCATTGCCCAATCGCGTCGACGAGACGAACGGCACCTTGCTGCCGACGAGAATCGTCGCCTCGCGATTGTTGGCGGCGATAACCTCCGGCGTGGAGAGCACTCGCACGTCGTTCGTGTTCGCGAGTCCGCGCAGCATCGTGCGCACCGCCGTACCATCGAGGCGCACGAGTCGAAGCAGCGCCGACGTCGAACCCGTATCGGGTGGCTCCGGATTCCCAAAGCTGCCGTTCACGTCGCCGCCGCGGTTGATCGCCGACCAGTCGACACCAAACTCCAGGCCGCGTCCCAACGCGATTTCGGCGATCGTCACCTCGAACAGCACTTGGACCGGACGCGTGTCGAGCGCGGTGATCGTTTCGCGCAACAACGGGAAGTTGGGCGGCGCGGTGCGAATCACCAGTGCATTGGTTGGTCCGTTGGCGACGATGGTCGTGCGCCCCACCAGCAACCCCGCCGCCGAATCGCGCGGCGCCGCCGTAGTGGTCGGTGACGCGGCCGGCGCGTTGCCCATCGACCGCTGACGGAAAGTGTCGGCGTCGCGCGCGCGGAAGGTGTCCAGTGCTTTCGACAAAGAGCGATCTGAGAGCGCCGAGGCACCGCTCGTAGCCACCTGCGCACCGTATAACTGGCCCAGTGCCGATGCGAGATCTTCCGCCGCTGCGTACTTGAGATTGATGACGTACGTGCGAAGCCCAGACTCGCCCGCTGGCGCGGCGTCGAGCTTCTGCAGCAGTTCGAGATAGCGCGCCACGTTCACACCGCGATCGGTGATGAGCAGCGCGTTCGATCGCGCCACGGGCTCGACGCGCGCGCCCTTCGCCAGGACTGCGCGCAACGCATCGGCCCCTTCGTCGGCGCGAATCGATTGCAGCGGCACCAACTGCGTCACGAGTCCGAGCGGCGGCGGATCGGGAAAGGCGAATCCGCTCCGCAATGGTCCGGTCGCGGGCGCCTTGTCGGTTGGCATGACCTGCGACACCGTGCCCTTCGGCACCAGCATGAGATCGTGCGACTCAAGCACCGATTCAAAAATGCCTTCCAGCTCACCCGGCTTGAGGGGCGTCGGCGTCGAAAACGTGACTCGCACGTCGGGCACGTCACTCGTCACCACGGTGCGACCAAGCATCGTGGCCAGCGTGCGAATCACATCCACCAGCTTCGCATTCACGAAGTCGAGACTGTTCGACGGCGCCGCCGCAGCCGGAGGGACAGCGGCCTTGGCCCCACCCTTCGCCGCGCCGCTTTGCGCGCCACTCTGTGCTTCGGCTCGCACGGCGAGGACGGAGCTCGCCATGGTCACGACAAGCGCGAAAACGCGTCGCCGGCAGCCGTGATCGTTGACCGGCGAGCCACCACGCGAATCTCTACTCGAACCGCCACGCGAACATTTACTCACGAGATACCTCGGAAGAGTCGGGTTTGCCGCGACTCGGTGCAGAACGAACAGGAGACGTCAGATACAGCGTGCGTGTTCCAGCGGCGCTGCGCAACTCGACCCGGTCGGCCAGAATACGCGCAATCCGATAGCCCGCGTGCTCATCGCCGACACGATAAAGCGTCGCGCCGCCATCAGCGCTTGAAAGTTGCAGCAGCGCGCGCCACTCGCCGTTGAGGGCCACAATCCCGCTCAGCCGAGGCATCGATTCCGCCTCAGCGCTCTGGCCGGCTTGTCCGGATGAATCAGCACCGGTCATCGGCACGACTGCGGCGCCCATCGGTGCCTCGGACACCACGGACGCGCCGCTTCCCGGCACGACGAACCGCGTCGTCGGCGCGCGCCGGGTGGCGCTGAACATGTTGCCGTTCACGATGGTGGCGATCAACGAATCGGCGGCCAGCGACGCCGGCGCGCCAACGGCGAGCGTTCCTGATTGTTCGGTGCGGGCCGGGGCGGACGAGGGCGCCACAGGTGCATCCGGCACCAGCCACACAATCGCCGCCGCAACCATCATCAACAGTGCGACCACGTTCATCCACCACGTCGCGCCGGGTCGCGCATCGTGAGGTCGCCAGGACGAATCGCTCGGTGATGCGGCACGCCCCTGACGCGCGGTCGTGGTACTCATGGCGTCACCACCGGCGCAGAAAGCTGTAACGTAGCCTGCACGACATCCGCTGCGCCGGCCAACGCCGAGTTTCGCTGCATCGTGAGACGTTCAACGCTTATCACGCGCGGGCCGTGCGCGAGCACACCCAGTAACGCCGTCACGCCATTGATGTCGCCGTACACCGACATCGTGGCGGGAACGTGATGCGCTCCCGCGCCGGCCGACGATTCGCCATTCACAGCGGCCGTATCGGGCGAGACTTCGAGGCGCGTCACCACCACGTGACTCGCGTCTGCGGCGTCCTGCAGTAACGACTGCAGCGCACTCGCACCCAGCGTGGTCGATCGCGCGTGTAACACGCGCTGCGGTGCGGCGGCCAGCGCACGCTCAGCATTGCTCGCCTCTTGCTCGAGTTGCGGACCGCGCGCGATCAGTGTCGTCAGATACGCGCGACGGTCGCGCTGCGATTCCAAGCGTGCTTCGCGCGTTTGCCAATCGCGCGCGAACGGAATCGCTCCGTACACGATTACCACAGCAAATGCCACAACTAGCGCACCCGCGAGCATCACGCGCCGTTCGCGCGACGCTGCTGTCGATGGCATCGCACCCGCATCACGCAGTGCGCTACGGAAGGCCACGCGCGCCTCCATTGTCTCGCATATGAAATCCGATCGTGAACGTCTCGCGCTGCCGGCTCACGTCGAGAAATCGCTGCGAAGGCGCCAGGGCCCTCACCGCCGTAAAGCGGGCGTCACCATCCAAGAGCGGCACAAGCTTCGGCGCGCGATCGGTCGTACCCTCCACGCGCCATTGCTCACCGTCCCATTCCACGCGTTGCACCACGACATCGCGCGGGAGCACAGAGGTCAGCGCCGCCAGCACGCGAAGCGGGGCATCGCCGGCGCGCTGGCGCGTGCGTGCCTCATCAATTGCCGCCGTTTCAGTGCGTGCGCGCGCAATACGATCGCTCGCGGCAGTGGCGGCCGCTGCGCGCGCCGTGAGATTCGAAACCTCGTCGGTCACACCGCTTAGCTGGGCTTCGCGCGCCCGCTGGGCGGAGAACGCCAGCACCAGCGCCGCCGCTGCTAGTGAAGCGATGGACAGCCACCGCGATCGCGCCTGTGCGCGTTGCGCGTCGCGCAACAACGCGACATCAAACAACTGCGCACAATGCGGTGCGCGCTTCCAGGCAGCGCCCGCTGCCGCGATGTCCGCCGACGACAGCGTGCGCCCGCTCGAGGCAATCGTCGGCGCGAGGGCCAAGGGCACGCGTCGCAACGACAAGAGTGCGCCGCCGGCGATCTGTGCAATCCCAATCTCTCCCGTGCCGGCCGGAATGGTGAGCGATTGAGTACCAGCTGCGATCGCGCTCGTAACCTGCGGGCTCGTGACGATCGCCGTAACCGACGCAATGCGCTGCAGTGCCACGACACACGAGTGCAACACACGCGCCGGCATTGCCATCGCAAACGCGCCGTCAACCACTAAGGCCGCGTCGCCACCGATCGCGAAGTGGCGATCGAGGTCGCGCCACAGTATCGCCCGCGCGGTCTCGGCATTCACCGGCGGCAGGGTTGGTTGCGCCACCTCGAGCCACCCGAGCCCGACAATCAGCGTGAACGACTTGGTGTCGCCGATTTCCGCTCGCACGCTCTCCAGCGCGCTCGAGAGTTCAGTCGCAACGGTCTCGTCACTCACGTCCGACCGAAATGTGCGCGTCATCGCCTGCGACGCGGCGCGCCCAGCGGGCAGCACGGTGACCGACTGCCGATCGAGCACGATCGTCCAGTGACTGCTCATCTGTCGTGCTCCCGCCAGCGCACCAACTGCAACCCGCTTGGTGTGATGTCATACACGGCTTCAATCTGTCGAGTTAGCGGATGACCACGCTGCCACCCGCGCGCTACGATCAGCAGCCGCGTCGGCGCATCCACCAGCGATCCGCTCGCCGCCGCCAACACTGCCTTGCTCGCTGCACGACGGTTCACATGACCGTCACCATCCACCGTCAGCTGTTCCGCTACGCGGTCCAACGTCTCGCGCACCTCGGAGTTCGCCATGGAGTTCGCCATGGAGTTCGCCGTGGAGTTCGCGGTGCCGTTCGCGCTACCGTTCGCCGCGCCGTCGTCACGCGACAGCGCGTCGCGCAATTCATCCAGCGATTCGAACGTCCGACGCAGGCGTGGCGCGGTCTCGCGACCGAGCAGCGACGCGCGCAGCGAATCCGCGGCGCGTTGCTGGTCATCGCGCGCGTTCGCGCCGACATCACCGCGCACCATCGCTTCGATACGCGCTCCCAGCTGCTGCGCGAGCGCGGGCGACGTAACGGTGGCGAACAACTGCGCCAGCCCGCTCGCATCGCTGTTGTTGACGTCCAGTCGCGCGGAGACGTCCACCACGGTCGCCGCGAACGCACCATCGCCGAGCGAATCCTCAACCAACGGGCGCGCCCCGAACACTTGCGGTTCAAGCGAGAGCAAGAATGCGTCGCGCTGCGCGGGCGCGTTTGACAGCGCGAGCAGGGAATCGTCAATCGTTGCGACGGCCGCCACCACACCGCTCTCGGCCATCGAACGGGCAATCGCCTGCGCTCGCGCGTTCGCCGTGATGCGCGCGTTTGTGCGCGCCGAGCTGCTGGCAATCGCCGTCGCGGTTGCGAGCAGCGCCACCGCCCACAACACGGCCACCAGCGCCACACCTCGGCGAGCGCGTGTTGCTTGGCACTCCGGTCGGACGGCGTACGTCATCGGGGCACGCCTCCGACAGGGAGTGGATCGAGCGCCACCAGCAGTGGCTCAGTGTTCGCGCCGAAGGACAGCGCTAGGGCCGCCGGTCGCGCCCGCGTGAGCGGCCAATCTCGACGCCACTGCGGCCCGTTCAACCCACCGGCGCGTTCGAGCACTTCTGCGCGCATCACACCCGCACTGTGCACCGTCGTATGCACACGCGTGTCGTCGGCCCGGCGGCTCGTTGCGCGGAGTGGAACCGCGTCCAACAGCACCGAGTCGCCCCGCTGCGAAAGCGAAACGCGCCAGATTGCACCGGTCCCGAACGGCTCGCGCACGCCGGTCGACAGAAAGATCAGCGACTGCTGGCCGACATCGTCGGTCAGCACCTGCAGCAGCGGCTCGTTGACGATCTCCGCTGAAGGGGCGTGGCGCAGCATCTCGGTCAGCTGCGACCGGAAGCGCAGCAGCGCACCCTCGTGCGCCGCATGCTCGGCCACGCGTTCCCGCGCCACGGTGGCTGCGCGTAACGCGCTGGCTGCGATAGCCACCGCAACCGCCGTAAGCGCGAGCGCGACGATTACTTCGAGCAACGTGAATCCAACGCGACTGCGCGACGTCATGGACGCGAATCCGATGGACGACCGTTCACGTTTGGCTGCGGTCGCTCCACCAAACGTCGCGTGGTGTACGCACCACCATGCGACAACGGTACGGTGACCTCGACCACATCGACCCGCCCGCGCCATGGCCGGCGCGCGACGCGAATATGGTCTGCGTCTTTCGCGGTCGACTCGCTAAACGGCGCATCGGGCAGCGTTGCACTCTGCAACGCTGCTTCGCCTTGAGCCACTGCGCGCGTCCACTCCGCGTTGGCCGTTTGCAGCTGCGTGGCCGCACGAGACTGTTCAAGGCACACCACGCCAGCGATGGAAAGCAGTATGAAGGCGATCGTCGCTTCGAGCAGCGTCACGGCGCGCCTCCACGCGAGAGAGCGGGTGGAACCATCTCGCGACAGGTGAGCGCATCGAATGGCGCACGGGCGCCCGACTGCGCGTCAGGCAGACAATCGCCGAGTGCGTCAAACTCCCATCGCTGGGTCGACCCACTCGCCAGCAGATTGTTCGGCTTCACGCGTCCGGAGTCCACGAGATCGTTGCTGTGTGCGCTGCGCACCGACCACGAGCCAGTGGGTTGCACCTCCAGTCGAAGTCGCTCGGCTCGCGAAATCGCGAGTTGCCGGGAACGCGTCAGCAGCCGAACCGATTCATCGGGGGCGGCATGCGACAGACCCATAGCCGGAACTACAATCGCACTGGCCAGAGCGAGCAGCACCAGGACGATCAGGAGTTCCAACAGCGTCAGGCCGCGACGGGCGGTTGAGTGCAACTTCACCGGACCAAGCGGAGGTGTGCGGCGGGGCAGGGGCACCACAGGAGATTCGAGGTACGCGGGAGAGAAGTCAACAAAGTGCCGCCGATTGGAGTCTCGTGAGTCACTCGGATGTCACGACGGTCTGGCGCGAATGCGTGGCGCTGCGCGACCTTCCATCGCGCTGCCCCGGGCGCTGTTCAGAACTCAGGGATAAAGTTGGTTCCGAATTCTTTCAGAACGGAGATGGTGACGTGAAGCGTACAGTGAAGCGTACATCACAGCTGGCCGGCCTCGCGGTGCTGAGCCTCGGCGTGCTGCTCGCGGCGCATCGTCGGGTGACGACGCAAAGCGCGGCAGGTTGCGCCAGCGATAATGCCGGCCTCACCCTGCCGCCGGGCTTTTGCGCCGGCGTGTTTTTCGAGGGCGTTGGTGGCCCCCGTCACATGACGCAGGCGCCGAATGGCGACGTGCTGATTATCCGGCAAAATCGCGCACGGGGTGATACCAGCGGCGGCGGTGTGATGGTGCTGCGCGACGACGGCAGCGGACATGGCAAGATGGTCGGCACCTTCGGACCGGTGGGCGGCACTGGCATCGCACTCGACAACGGCCAGCTGTTCATCGACGCCCGCACGTCGATTCTCCGCTATCCGTTCCCCGCGGGCGCCACGGCGCCCTCGGGTGCGCCTGACACCATCGTCAAGGGACTGCCTGGTGGCGGCCACGCCGCGCGCAATTTTGTCCTCGACGGTCGCGGCACCATGTACGTCAACGTCGGATCCAACACCAATAGCTGCCAGGAGCGCGATCGGCAGGTTGGGTCCAAAGGCGTCGATCCGTGCGTCGAGCTCGAAACCCGCGCTGGCATCTGGAAGTTCTCGTCAACGCAGGTCGGCCAACAGTTCAGCGCGGCCGCTCGCTTCGCCACCGGCATTCGTAACGCGGTTGGATTGGCCTGGCATCCCACCGAGCGCGCTCTCTACTCCACTCAGCACGGACGCGACAACCTCTTCCAGAACTGGGCGCCATTGTACGATGAAGCGGCATCGGCCGATCAGCCGGCGGAAGAGTTCCTGAAAATCAATGCGGGCGATGACTTCGGCTGGCCCTATTGCTACTACGACACCAACCTGAAGCATCTGGTGCAGGCTCCCGACTACGGCGGCAACGCCAAAGACATCGGTCGCTGCGCCAGCAAGAAGAATCCCGTGGTCGCGTTTCCCGGGCACTGGGCGCCCAATGGGCTGATGTTCTACACCGGCACCAAGTTTCCCGCGCGTTATCGTGACGGCGCGTTTATCGCCTTCCACGGTTCGTGGAATCGCGCACCGAAGGAGCAGGCGGGCTACAAAGTGGTCTTCGTGCCCGCCACCAAAGGCGCATACGATGGCAAGTACGAGACCTTTGCGGACAACTTCGCCAACGGCAAGCTCGATCCATCCAAGGCCGAGCATCGCCCCACCGGCCTGCTGACGCTAAAAGACGGCTCGATCCTCGTCAGTGACGACCAAGGCGGACGCGTCTATCGTATTGTGTATTCAGGTTCGAAGTAGCGCCAAGCACGACCCAAAAAAAAACGCGGGGAGACGAACGGTCGTCTCCCCGCGTTTTTGTTTGTACCTCTGCGATCTCCGCGTACTCTGCGGTGAATGCCGTTCCCGCAGTTAATGCGGTGCTTGATGTTACGGCTTGATCAGCGGCTTCACCGCCGCCGGTACGTCGAACGCCGTTTCCGGCACGCCGTTCAGCACGACTTCCTTGATCGTCATCACCATCTTCTGCGGTCCCATCTGCTGCTCCATCTTCGTCGGCATCAAGAGGCCGCCGAACTTCTTGTATTCCGATACCGTCTGCGAAATCGTGAGCTGACCCATCTGCGTGTCCTGCGTGCTCACGCCACCCAACAAGAGTCCGGAGCTCGCCGAGAAATACGACGTTGACTCGTTCTTGCTCGCCTTGCGCACCATCTTGACCTTGTACGCCTTCTCGCCATTGATCGTCGTGTCACCAACGGTTTCCATCGACGCGTAGCGTTCGGCCGAATACAACAGAGACGCATAGAAGTCGGCGTTCTCTTTCAGCGCTTCGAGTTCCTTGTCGGCCAGCAAGCGCGGCCCGTTCATGGGATTCACATCCCAGCCCACCGTGCCGTTGAAACCGTTCTGCATTTCACCGATGCCGGGAATGCTCGTTTTGCTCGCCATCTTGTTCGGCGCGGCAGCGTAAATCTCCATGCTCGCGCTCAGCCCCACGGCCGGCACGTCCATCTGCGCCACTTGCTTGAACGATGAAACCTTCATGATCTCCGCCTTGCCGCCGATCGCGCTCACGTACTTCGCGATGATGTCTGCCGCGGGTGGCAGCGCCTGCGCGCGCGCAGCCGTTGGAGCGAAGGCATTGATCGTCAACGCCGCTGCGGCGACGACGACACGGGAGAATGACTGCATGAAATCCTCGAAAGGAAGAAGAAACCTGCGTGATTACAGCTGAAGCTACTGCGGCGTAGTACCCCGCACGGGCTGTTTTGCCGCCTGAACAGCCCAGGCCAGCGCCGCGTCGCGCGCTGGATCTTTCCCCTCCAATAACGCCTTGCGGGTCAACGGCGTCACGACATCGGGCTTCACCCCGTCGCCCTCAATCGCCTTCCCGGTCGGCGAAACGAAGTTCGCAATCGCGTGATAGAGAATGTCGCCGTTGGGCAGCCGCTCCGGCACCGACGGGAGCGCCTGGCCCGACGTCTGCGTGCCAAACACGCGCGCCCGTCCCAGTTGCTGCATGCCGCCGGCGAAAATTTCCGTGGTGCTGATCGACAGCTCATCGACCAGCAAGGCCAGGGGCCCGGCAAACGGTTTCACGGCGTTGTTCTTGGTGTCCGTTCGCCGCGGGTTGGCGACAAACTTGATGTTCTGGCCGCGCTGCTGCATGACACCAATGGTGAGCGCGCTGTCGAGAAAGTGTCCGGCAACGCCCATCGACATGCCGCCGACGCCCCCGAAGTTGCCGCGCACATCAACGATGATCGCGTCGGCATCACGCAGCGAATCGATGGCCGCGTCAAACTGTCTCGCCAGCACTGGCATCCAGATGTTGAACTTGATAATGCCGATCGTCTTGCCGCCCTGCGTAACGCGTTCGTGACTCAACGCTGACAAGAGCGGAGGCAAGTTGCCGAACTTGGCCACTGTGCCTTCCTCCTTTGCGAGCGCGATCTTCACGAGCTTCGCGGCGCCATTGCCATCGCGGAACGTCACGGGAAGGGTGTCGCCAACGCTGCCTGCGAGCATTTGCGACGCGACACTGAACGCCGTCAGCGCATGTCGCCTTGCATCGGGATCCACCGGGTACCGAGCGAGTCGCGTTGCGACCGGACACCCGCGCACCGCCTCGATCACCCATCCCGGCTTTACGCCCGCGCGCTCCGCCGCGCTCGCGCGAGGCACCTGCGTGACCATCACGGTGCCGTCCACGTAGCGCAACGTGGCACCAATGCTTCCCGGCTCGCCGCTCGCGCTCGCAGAGCCCGACGAACTGCCGCCGTCGCTGACTTCGCGCGGAATAATGGAAAAGTGCGACTGGTGAAGACTCGCGACCATCGTGCTCAACACCGCTCGCAATTCACCCGTCGTTTTCGCGGCCGCCGCCTTCGGACGTAGCGTGTCTCGAAGCGCGCGCCAATTGACCCCGTTATACGTCGTATCCCAGTGCGTGCGGCCGATAATCGCCCACGCGCTGTCGAAGGTCACCAGCGGCTCGGTCACGGGCGTGCTGGCCAGTGAGACGACCGCGCTCGCGTTGCTGCTCGCGCCCGCGGCGCACGCGTTCGCATTCGCTTTGGCGTTCGCATTCGCTTTGGCGTTCGCATTCGCGTTTGACAAGGCCGCGCTCGCGGCCGTCGTCGGCTGCGCCGTCGTGGCGGGATGATGACACCCGATCACAGTGCCGAGCATCAGCCCGCTCACTGCGGCGAGCCCGAACCGACGATTCGGACGGCCAACAACGCGCAACATGCTCACGGTCATGCTTTTGACGGATGAAGGCGGACGACAGGCAATCTCGGGCATCGCTCAGAAATCAGGTGCCGCGAACGGCGTACGCGAGCCGTACGCCCCGAAGGGTAACCAGTTTCGGCAGGAATTCGACGCCCGTAACCGGTTACGGTCACCTGCCATCCACGCCGCAGGACATTACCATCCAGTGTTACGCGCAAACCGCACATTTCGGTCGGCCAGCGTCGGCCCACCTCGAATCTTGTCCGCCAGAACTTCGCT
This sequence comes from uncultured Gemmatimonadaceae bacterium, assembly GCA_966096095.1. Lineage (GTDB taxonomy): Bacteria > Gemmatimonadota > Gemmatimonadetes > Gemmatimonadales > Gemmatimonadaceae > Gemmatimonas. The sequence continues at coordinate 67,327 of CBHTUR010000021.1, forward strand.
ATGTCCACGCGTCTTCACACGCTGCACGCCGCCGGCCAGTCGCTCTGGCTCGACTACATCGATCGCACCATGCTCGGCAACGGCGATCTCGTCCGTCGCATCCGCGAGGACGCGCTCACGGGCATGACGTCAAACCCGACCATCTTCGAGAAGGCACTCGCAGAAGGCGCGGCCTACGATGCCCAGCTCGCTTCGTTGGACAACGGCCTCTCCGATCGCGATGCGTTCTTCGCCCTCGCTGCCACCGATGTCCAGCACGCCTGCGATGCCTTCCGCGGCGTCTACGACAGCACGGCCGCAGTCGATGGTTATGTCTCGCTCGAAGTCTCGCCCGATCTGGCGCGCGACGCCAATGGCACGATCGCCGAAGCGAGGCGTCTTTGGAAACAGGTCGATCGCCCCAACCTGATGATCAAGGTGCCCGGCACCGTTGAAGGCGCAGTAGCCGTGCAACAACTCATTGCCGACGGCATCAACGTCAACGTCACGCTCCTCTTCGCCATCGATGCGCACGCGCGCGTCATCGACGCCTACATCGCTGGTCTTGAACAGCGCGCCGCGGCTGGTTTGCCAATCGATCGTGTGGCATCGGTCGCCAGCTTTTTTGTGAGTCGCGTCGATTCCGCCATCGACAAGCAGTTGGAAACGATGGCCATTGCGGACGAAGCGCACGCGGCCTCGCTGCGCGCGCTGCAAGGCAAGGCAGCGATTGCGAACGCCAAGCTCGCCTATCGACTCTTTACGTCGTCGTTCAGCGGAGCACGATGGTCGGCGCTCGCCGGCCAGGGCGCGCGAGTGCAGCGCCCGCTCTGGGCAAGCACGAGTACCAAGAATCCGGCGTATCGCGACGTCATCTATGTCGAAGAATTGATCGGGCCCGACACTGTCAACACGTTGCCACCCGCGACACTCGAAGCCTTCCGCGACCACGGCGAGGTGCGCGTGTCGGTCACGGAGAACATCACCGACGCCGAGCGTGCCTTGGCCGCGCTCGAAGCCGCTGGCGTGTCGCTGCGCGCTGTCACCGACAAGCTGCTCGCCGAAGGGCTGGCATCCTTCGAACAGTCCTTCGTCACCCTGCTGGCTGGACTCGCGCGCAAGCGCGCCGCCGTCGAGAGCGCCGTTGCCGGACACTGAGACCCTTATGACCATCCCCCGTACCGGCCCGGAACTCGCCATCGCGAGCACGCAGACGCACGACATCTCCGCGACCGCGTTTCGTCGCACGCAAGTCCCGCGCACGAAAATTGTTGGCACACTAGGCCCCAGCAGCAATACGGCCGCGTCGATTCGCTCGCTCATCGAAGCGGGGCTCGATGTTGCGCGCATCAACTTCTCGCACGGCACTCACGAACAGCACGCGCAGACCATCGCCATCGTGCGCGACGTCGCCAAAACCCTCGGCCGACCGGTCGCGATTCTGGGCGACTTGCAGGGCCCGCGTATCCGCATTGGCGATCTGGCCCAGCCGCGTGAGCTCGTGGAAGGCTCGAGCGTCGTGCTCGTACCCGAGGAACACGCCGCCGGCGACGAGATTCCGATCACGTACGACGATCTCTGTCACGACGTCGCGCCCGGCAATCGCGTGCTCATCAACGACGGATTGCTCGAACTGCTGGTGACCGCGGTCAACGAACCGCGCGTGACCGCCACGGTGGTGCACGGCGGTACGCTCAAAAGCCACAAGGGAATGAACCTGCCCGGCATCGCCGTGTCGGCGCCCTCGCTCACCGACAAGGACAAGGCGGACATTACCTTCGCCGTCGAGCACGAACTCGACGCGCTCGCGCTTAGCTTCGTGCGACGCGCCGACGACATTCTCTCGCTACGCGCGTTGATTCCCAAGTCCACGCTCATCGTTGCCAAGATCGAGAAGGACGTCGCGCTGCAGAACATCGAGGAAATCCTCAGCGCCGCCGATGCGGTCATGGTGGCGCGCGGCGACCTTGGAGTCGAACTGCCTTTCGAAGAAGTGCCGATCGCGCAGAAGAACATCATCGCGCTGGCCAATCGCATGGGCCGCCCGGTGATCACGGCTACGCAGATGCTCGAATCGATGATCGAGAATCCGCGCCCCACGCGCGCTGAAGCCAGCGACGTGGCGAACGCCATTCTCGATGGAACCGATTGCGTCATGCTGTCGGCGGAGACCGCAGCCGGTGCGTATCCGCGACTCGCAGTCGAAGCGATGCGCCGCATCATTCACGAAATCGAGATGCATCCGCGCAGCCACCACAATGTGCGCGCGGATCGTCGCATTCTCAGCGGCGTCAACACCGAAGAAGCCATCGCGGCCGCCACGGTCGCGGCCGTGCGCATGCTCGAAGCGCCTCTCGTTGTCGTCTTCACCAAGAGCGGATTCACGGCGCGCATCGTGGCGTCGCATCGGCCCAGCGTACCGATTCTTGCGCTCACCGACGAGCCGCGCGTCTGCCGCCAGCTCTCGCTCGTCTGGGGTGTGGTCCCGCGTCTCGTTCCGACGGCGCGTGGCTACGATCACATGGTGGCTATGGCCCTCCGTGAAGCGCTCGACCTCGGCCTTGTCACCAAGGGCGATCGCGTGCTCGTCACAGCCGGCGTGCCGTTCGACGTTCCGGGAACGACCAATCTGCTCAAGGTCGAAACGGTGTGATCGGCTGATGCGGCTCGCGTGCGTTTAAGAATTCTCGGCAGCGGCACGAGCTTCGGCGTGCCGCAGATCGGCTGCCCGTGCGCCGTCTGCCACTCGGCAGACCCGCGCGACCGACGCACGCGATGCAGTGTCTACATCGAATCGGATCAGGGCGCGCGGCTGCTCATCGATACCCCGCCTGAACTGCGCCTGCAGCTGGTCGACGCGGGCGTGACGGACATCGATGCCGTGCTCTACACCCACGAGCACGCCGATCACCTGCATGGCATCGACGATTTGCGAGCCTTTACGCTGCATCGACGAGAGCCGCTCGCGTTGTATGGCTCGGCCACGACCCTGCGCGCGATCAACACGCGCTTCTCGTACGTCGTCGACGACTCGATTCGCCCGCTCAAAGGCACCAGCAAGCCAGAAGGCAAACTGGTGGAAATCGCGCCCGGTGTGCCCATGGTCATCCATGGCACCACCGTGCTCCCCATCGCCGTGCCACACGGCCACGCTACGGTCATGGCCTTCCGTGTTGGCGATATCGGCTATGTCACCGACGCGAAGGCGCTGCCGAGCGCCGCGCGCGAAGCGCTCGCCGGTGTGCGCGTGCTCATTCTCAACGCGCTGTTGCGGTATGAGCACCCGACGCACCTGTCGATCGCCGAGGCAGTGCAAGTCGCGCGCGAGATCGGTGCGGCGCAGACCTATTTCACGCATCTCACTCACGACAACTTTCACGCCGATCTCGCGGCAGAACTGCCGCCGGGCATCAGTCCCGCGTACGACGGCCTGGAAATTTCGCTCGAGCCACAATCATGACTATTCGTCTCGACTTCTCGAACATGATGGCGGGCACGCTCGCCAACGGTGTCGGCATCACTGAAGCCCAGTGGACGGGAGCGCGCACCGCATTTGCCGCCGCGCATGCGGCAGTTGAGGCGAAACGCGATTCGCTCGGATTTCTCACGTTGCCCACCAACAGCGCGCTGCTTGAAGCGACGATGGCGCAGGTGGAGCGGGTGCGCGGACAGTTCGACGACGTGCTGCTGCTCGGCATCGGTGGCTCCGCGCTGGGGCCAATCGCGTTGCGTACGGCGCTGCGTCCGCTGGCGTGGAACACGCTCGAGACGGCCGCACGAGGCGGCGCCCCGCGTCTCCATGTGCTCGATAATGTCGATCCGGCCACCATCACCACCGTGCTTGCGCGCTTGCACCTGTCGCGCACGTTGGTGCTCGTGGTGTCGAAATCGGGCGGCACCGTCGAGACAATGGCGCAGTATCTCATCGTGCGCGACGCCATGGCGCAGGCCGTCGGCGAAGCAGCAGCGCGCGCGCATTTCATCTTCGTCACCGATCCAAGCGTCGGCGCCTTGCGTCGCATCGCGAACAGCGAAGGCATTGCGACACTCGACATTCCGCCAAACGTCGGCGGCCGATTCAGCGTGCTCTCGCCAGTGGGAATCTTGCCGGCGGCACTCATCGGCATTGACGTGCGCGCACTGCTCGCTGGTGCGGCGGACATGACTGCGCGCGCCGCCAGTTCCGATCCGTCAGAGAGCCCAGCGGCGGCGTTTGCTCTGCTGCAATGGCTCGCTGACACGCAGCACGGCCGGCACATCCACGCGCTCATGCCGTACGTCGACCCACTGCGCGATCTCGCCGCGTGGTTCGTGCAGCTCTGGGCAGAGTCGTTGGGCAAGACGCGATCCGACGGCACCTTTACCGGTCCCACGCCGCTCCCGGCCCTCGGCGCCACCGATCAGCACTCGCAAGTGCAGCTCTTCATGGAAGGGCCGCGTGACAAGACGGTCACGTTCATCACCGTGCGTGGACGAGAGCAGGAAGGTCGGATTCCCGCGCGTCACGCCGACATTCCCGAACTCTCGTATCTCGCTGGCCATACCCTCGGCGAGCTCATTGGAATCGAACATCGCGCGACGGCTGGTGCACTTGCTGCACGCGGCCGCTTCAATCAGACCATTACGATCGACGCGGTCGATGCCTGGCACGTTGGCGGCGTGATGCAACTCTTTGCTCTCGCCACCGCCTACGCCGGCGCGCTATACGGCATTGACGCCTTCAATCAGCCGGGCGTCGAGCTCGGCAAGAACTTCGCGTACGCAATGCTCGGCAAGCCAGGCAGCGATTCCGCCCGCGCAGAGTGGGACGCGCTCCCCACGACCGATACTCGCTGGAACGTTTGACGCCCGCACCGTGACGGTGCGCCGTAACAAACTGGGCCGCCCGTGAAACGAATCCGCACACCGTGAAACACAATCGTATGAAAAAGTGATATGTAAGCGATTGCGGAGCCTGCGAACTAATGCGAAAAAAAACGTTAAGCGTATGCGAAAGGAGCCGAGACAGAAGAGTGGAGGATTCCGGCACAACGGAGTGCCCCTCACCTACTACCTCGACTGCCTGCACTCATGTCTTTCAAATCGTGGCCGATTGCGCGAAAGCTGGCGTTGCTGTGTTTAGCGTTTGGATTGATCCCAGTCGTCGTCGTCGCGGTCGTTATGATGTCGCAGACCACCGATGCCGTGCGCGCGCGCGCCGCCGATGCGATGACGCAGTCCGCCGCGCACATCGCGGACAAGATCGATCGCAACCTCTTTGAGCGGTATGGCGACGTGCAGGCGTTCGGCTTGAACGATGCCGCGCTCGATCGCACGCACTGGTACAAGGTCGGCTCCGATCGCAATCGAATCGTCACGCGCGCGAATGACTACGTGCAGGCGTACGGCGTCTACGTCCTGTCGATGATGGTCGATGCCCAAGGCCGACTCGTCGCGGTGAACGACACCAGCGCGACGGCGGAACCGCTGTCCACGGCGTCACTCTACACGCGGAACTACGCGAATGCGGATTGGTTCAACCGCTGCATGGAAGGGCGCTTCACCACGCAAATGCAGTTCAGCGATCCTTCAAACATCACGGCGCGCGGTACCGTCATTACACCCGCCAGCAAAGACGCCGACGTCGCGGCGGTTTTCGGCGACAAGGCGCCGGAAGTCGTCGGCTTCTCGGCGCCCGTCGTAGGCAATGACGGAAAAGCCATCGGCTGTTGGCACAACTTGGCCAGCATGGATTTGGTTACCGCGATTCTGACCGACGCGGCGAAGGATCTGACCAAATCGCAGTACCCGGGCGCGGTCGTCTTGGTTGTCGACAGCACCGGTCGCAAGCTCGCGCAGGCCGGCGCTCCAATCGCCGATTCCGTCATCGCGCTGGAGAGTGGCCCCGAAGGCGTGATCTCCGACGTCGAGCGCGGTCAGAGCGGAACCGAACACGTGTCGATCCATGGCGATGCGTTTCAGCTTGGTTACGCGCACCTCGATGGTGCGCTCGGTTATCCCGGTATGAACTGGGGCGTGGTCGTGGGCGTGCCCGAGCGCGAAATCGACGCCGCCGCGAATATGCACGGCGTGCGCGCAACCGCTCTCACTCTTGCGCTGGTACTTGCGGCGCTGATCGTCGCGCTCGGCTTGTTCATTGGTCGTAAGGTCGCTCATCCGATCGTCGCGATGGCGAGCGTCGCCAAAGATGTTGCAGTGGGTCGCCTTGATCGCGAAGCGCAATGGATGGGGCAGGACGAGATCGGACTGGTGGCGAGCTCGCTCAACGAGATCGTCCGCTCACAGCAAGAACTTGCCGAGTCGGCCCGCCGCATTTCTGCCGGCGATACCGCCGTAGCGATCAACCTGCGTTCCGAGCACGATGATCTCGGTCGCGCGTTCCAGACGCTGCGCGAAACACTCGACCGCCTCGTGTCAGAAATGCATGAGCTCTCCGATGCGGCGCGAGCGGGACGCCTCGAAGTGCGCGGCGACGAAACACACTTCGCCGGTGCCTTCCGGGAACTCGTGTCCGGCGTGAACGCGACGATCGACGCCGGTACGGCGCCGGTCCGCGAAGCGCGCGTAGTGTTGGCCAACGTTGCCGAACGCGATCTCACCGCGCGCATGCATGGCGCGTATCAGGGCGAACACGCAGCGCTCGCCGAGAGTTTGAACCGCGCGATCGCCGACTTGTCCGCCTCGCTCGCGGAAGTGCGCATCGAGTCCAATGGCATTCTTGCGTCGACGCAGGAAATCGCATCGGCGGCGCAGGAGCAGGCCAACGGCGCAACCAAACAGGCGGGACTGCTGCAGCAGGTGAGTGCCGAAGTTGCCGAGCAGCGCGCCCGCAGTGCGGAAGTCGCAACGCAAACACGCGCGCTGGAGGCACTCGCCACGGAAACGCGCAACGCCGCGCAAGATGGTCACGCTCGCGTCGTCGATGTCGCGGCCGCGCTGGTCATCATTCGCGATCGCGCTACGGCCACGCAGCGCATCGCGCGCAAGATCGAAGAGATCGCTTCGCAAACCAACCTCTTGGCCCTCAATGCGGCCGTGGAAGCCGCGCGCGCCGGCAGCGCGGGCGCCGGATTCGCCGTCGTCGCCGAAGAAGTCCGCTCGCTGGCGCTTCGTGCAACGGAAGCCGCCAAGGAAACGCAGACGGTCATCGACGAAGCCGTCAGCAGCGTTCAAAACGGCGTGTCGGTGGGCGAACGCGCCGTCGAAGTCCTCAAGAGCATTGAGGTGAAAGCCGCGGAAGCCGCGACGGTCGTTGGCGAAATCTCCCAGGCTACGCATGCTCAAGCGAAGGGGGTCGACGCAATCAACTCGACCGCCTCAATGGTGGCCGACCTCACCAGTTCCTCGGCCGCGAACGCCGAAGAGACTGCCGCCGCCAGCGAAGAGATGGCATCGCAAGCCGGATCACTCACCAGGCTGGTCGGTCGCTTCCAGATCGACGACTCTGACGATTCGGCGTCGGTGACCGCTTCCCCCGGCGGCGCGTGGTCCAACCCCTCCGCACTCAAGTCCAAGGCCCACGCCAAGTCGACGCCCAAGTCGAATGCCAAGTTCAACGGCAAGGGCAACCCGGCGTCCCGTTCGGCCACGCGAGCGCGGCCCGCGGCCGTGGCGCCTCGGTCCGCTTTCAGCTCGAGCCCGATGGACGGATTTGACGCCAATGTCGATGACCTGGCGTCGATCTTCTGATTCTTCGGACGCACTGAGCTCGACCAATCGATTGCGGGCGCCGGTTTCGACCGGCGCCCGTACTATTTTCGGCCCATTCCCCCTGCCATTCTTGCCCGTTCGGGGGAAACTTTCAGGTGTGGCGCTCCCACGGCGCCGGTTGACTCCATCGTCCGCTCTCCTTCTTGCCGATGACTTCTGAATCGACTTCCTCCACGGCGTTCCACCTTGGCGGTGCTGTCACCGTCGAAGACGGTCGCGTGCACCTGCACGATGCGACCGCGTTGATGTCCCCGCACATGGACGCGCTTGTTTGGCAAGCGGTCTTCGCTGACGAAGGTCCACGCAACACCGCCCGCTGGATGCTCTGGGAGCTGGGACAGATTGCCGGCGTTCGCCCAGCCTCCATTCACGATCTCTATGTCGCGCGTGGGCAGGGGAAGTGTGCCGGATTTACGGTGCCCGCGATCAACGTACGCGGTATGTCCTACGACACGGCGCGCGCGATTTTCCGCACGGCCAAGTCGCTCGACGCGGGCGCGTTCATTCTGGAGATCGCACGTTCAGAGATCGCTTACACCGAGCAGCGTCCCGCAGAATACGTGTCGGTGATGTTGGCGGCCGCGTTGCGCGAGGGGTTCCGCGGCCCGCTCTTTATTCAGGGCGATCACTTCCAGGTCAATCACAAGAAATACGCCGTCGATCCGGTTACCGAAGTGAATGCAGTGAAGGCGATCGTGAAGGAAGCCGTTGCGGCGGGCTTCTACAACATCGACGTAGACACCTCGACGCTGGTCGACCTGTCCAAGGCCAACCTCGACGAGCAGCAGCGACTCAACTACGAAGTGTGCGTCGATATCACCAAGGCCGTGCGCGCCGAAGAGCCTGAGGGCGTCACGATTTCCGTCGGCGGTGAGATTGGCGAAGTCGGCACCGAGAACAGCACGCCCGAAGAACTTGAAGCGTTCATGAATGGCTTCAACCGCACGGTTGCGGCGCAAGCAGCCGGGATGGCGGGGTTGTCCAAGATCTCTGTGCAGTCGGGTACTTCACACGGTGGCATTGTGCTGGCCGACGGCTCGATCGCGGATGTAAAGCTCGATCTCGACACACTGGGCAATCTCTCCAAGATCGCGCGAGAGAAGTACGGCATGTCGGGTGCAGTGCAGCACGGCGCGTCGACACTGCCCGACACCGCGTTCAATAACTTCCCGCGCACGGAAACGGCGGAAATTCACCTCGCCACAAACTTTCAGAACATGATGTACGATCATCTGCCGGCAGACCTGCGGCAGGAGATCTACGCGTGGCTCGACGTGAATGCGAAGGACGAACGCAAAGCCACCGACAGCGACGAACAGTTCTACTACAAGACGCGCAAGAAAGCGATTGGACCGTTCAAGAAGAAACTCTGGTCGTTGCCGGCCGACGTGCGAGCCAAGCTCGGCGCAGCATACGATGAGAAGTTCGGATTCCTCTTCAAGCAGCTGGGTATCTCCGGCACACGGGAAACGGTCACCAAGTTTGTGCAGCCGCCGTTGCAGCATCGGACCGCTCCGGATGGCGCGACGAAATTCGTCGCTGCGCCAGACGACGCGGACCTCAGCGATTGATTTTCGGGTATCGGTGCTGATGCATTGGCATCAGCACCGCATACCATTTCCGGAGGACGTATGAGCCGACGTGATGAGTTGGACGACGATCGCATTGTCGTCGTGGAGCAGGGTGGGTCGAGCGGCATTGGTATGCTGTTGCTCGGACTGGCTGTTGGTGCCGGCGCCGCGCTCCTGTTTGCCCCCGCCAGTGGCGAAGAGACGCGTGCGCGCCTGCGTCGGGAAGCACGGCGCGCCACGGAGAAGGTGCGTGATCTGGCCGACGAAGTCGGTGACGAACTGACTGAGCGCGTCGGGCGCACGCGCGCCTCGTTTGACGATCGCGTCGAGCGCGCGCGTCAAGCGGTGCGTTCGCGCGCCGATGCGGTCAGCGATGCGGTCGATGCGGGACGCGATGCGGCCGCGCAGGCACGTATCGAACTCGAGCGCGCGGTGGCCGAGACCAAGCAGGCCTATGCCGATAGTCGGCGGGCCTATCGTGAAGCACGTCATCGCGATGGCGCGCACGCGCCCAGCGATCGGACGCCAGAGGCCATTGCAGGCGAGGGGCCGGCTGACATCGTTTCGCCCAACGGCTGAGGCCTGGTGGGACATCCTTCGGCGCGTCTGGAATCAGAGCGCCGAAGACAATGTCCTCTTTCTCGCGGGCGGGCTGGCGTTCAACGTCTTGCTCGCCCTCGTGCCGTTTGCTCTGCTGACGATTTCTGGTATCGCGCTGCTGTTGGGATCTCGGCCGGAAGATGCCGCGCGCACGGTCTCCGGACTGCTCGAAGCGTTTCTTCCCAATAACGCCTCGTCGGGTGCCGATTTGCTGCGCGGTATCGTGACCGACGTGCTGCGCACGCGCGGCGCCGTCGGTATCTACGCCGCCATCTCGTTCGCCTGGTTCTCCACGCGACTGTTTGGATCGTTGCGCAGTGTGCTCGCGCTCATTTTCGACGGCACCGATCGCGGCATCGTCGCGGGCAAGTTGTTCGACCTCGTCGCCACCGTCGTCGCGACGTCGGTCATTGTGATCTACATCGTCATCTCGGCCTACATCGATCTCGCCACAACGCGCGGCGTGCAACTGCTTGTGCAGATGGGCTTGCGCGAATCGTCGATGGGGCGCATTGCGTACCTCGGCGGTCGTGCGCTCGCCATTACGGTGATCTTCGCACTCTTCTACGCGCTGTATCGCGGGCTGCCGCGTCGCCGACCGTCACGCCGCACGGCTTTCATCGCGGCGTCGGCGGCGGCCGCGATGTTCGAAGTCGCGCGTTACGTATTCGCCGTGTTGGTGCGCCACTTCGACCCGAGTTCGCTGTATACCGGCACCATCGCCGCCGTGGTCGCGGTGGTATTCTGGACGTACTACGGCGGCATGCTGTTCCTGATCGGCGGCGAGTTGGCCCAAGCTGTCGAGTTGCGACGTCTCGAGCTTGAAGCGCTCGCGACGATCACGCCGCCACGCGCGGCTCGCTAACCACGTCGGTCGTCTCACCCTCTTCACCCGCTTCATCATGTCTGCCGCACGCGACGCGCTCGCAACGCGCCTCATCGATCTTCGTTCGGATACAGTGACGCAGCCCACCGCCGCGATGCGCCGGGCGATGGCCGACGCCGAAGTCGGTGACGATGTGCTCGACGGCGATCCGACCACACGACGCCTGGAAGCGCTCACGGCCGAGTTGCTGGGCAAGGAGCAGGCACTCTTCTTCCCGTCGGGCACGATGGCGAATCAGGCAGCCATCTGGCTGCACTGCGCGCCCGGTACAGAAATTTTCGTCGATTCCGACTCGCACATCGTGCAATGGGAAATGGCAGGCGCCGCGGCCTTGTGCGGCGTGCAGGTGCGCACAGTGAAGGGCAGTGGTCTGACCATGCAGGCGGACGACCTGACCCGCGCGCTGCGACTGCCATCAGACTCGGCAACCGACGCGTCGCTCGTCTGCGTGGAGAACACCCACAACGGCGCCGGCGGCACACTCACCTCCGTCAATCAATTGCGCGCCCTGCGCGACGTGGCCACTCGTGCGAAACTCCCTGTGCACCTCGATGGTGCGCGCTTGTGGAACGCCACCGCCGCCACCGGCACCTCGCTCGCCGAATTCGCCGCGTGCGTCGACACGGTGATGGTGTCCTTCAGCAAAGGACTCGGCGCGCCCATCGGAGCCGCGCTCGCCGGCTCCCGCGACGTCATGGAGCGCGCCAGTCGCGTACGAAAGCGCTTCGGCGGCGGTCTGCGCCAAAGCGGCGTCATCGCCGCCGCCGCGCTACACGGAATCGAGCACCATCGCGCACGCCTGGGCGATGATCACGCCGCCGCGCGCTACTTCGCCAACGCCATCGACGGCGTCGGCGGCGCGAAAGTCGTGCCGCCCGACACCAACATCGTGATGATTGACCTGCCCACACCCACAGCAGGCGACATCGTGCAGAAAGCGAAAGCCGCAGGCCTCCGACTCTCCCACTGGGACTTCGCGCGCGTCCGCGCCGTAATGCACCTCGACGCCCCACAGGAAGTCGTTGAGGAAGCCGCCCGACGTCTGCGGAGAATTCTTTAGACCTGAACAACCCTCCCCCCTCCCCCCTC
>CBHTUR010000022.1:0-78285 GCA_966096095.1 uncultured Gemmatimonadaceae bacterium
GGTCGGTGTTCTTCTCACTACCACCCCCCCCCCCACCCCCCCCCCACCCCACCCCGCACCACTGAGAGTGGTTGCTGTTCCCGCCGTTACTTGATCGTCTTCGCCACCTTCTCCGCCTGCTCCATCACCCGCAGCAGGTTGCCGCCCCAGATCTTCCGGATGTCCGACTCGGTGTAGCCGCGACGGACCAACTCGAGCGTGATGTTGCGCGCTTCCGTGGCGTTGCGGTAGCCATCCACGCCGCCACCGCCGTCGAAGTCCGATGAAATACCGGCGTGATCGACGCCGATCCGCTTCACGACATAGTCGATGTGATCGACATAGTCCTTCACCGTGGCCGGCGGATCCGACGGATAGCGGCGCGCCGTAATGTCTTCCTGTTTGGCGAGATACTCGTTGCGCTTATCATCGGGCAACGCTTGAATCTGCGCCTGCTGCTCCTGGCGTGCCGTAGCCGTGATGTTGTAGTCCTTGCGGAGCTGCGCAATAGCGTCAGCCCGCGCCGCGTCGCGCGCGTTGTCTTTCACCGGATCGCACTTCACGTACGCATTGAACGCGACGAGCTGGATCACCCCGCCATTCTTCTTCAGCGCATCGAGCTGCTCGTCATCCATGTTGCGCGAATGATTGCAGATCGCGCGCACACCCGAGTGCGAGCCGATGATCGGCGCTTTCGAGAGCGCAATCGTCTGCATCATCGATTCCTTCGACGGATGCGACACGTCGATCATCATCCCCAGCTTGTTCATCTCGGCAATCACCTGCTTGCCGAGCGGGCTTAAGCCGTGATGCAGCCACACGCCATCACGCTCGCCGGTGTTACTGTCAGACAGCTGGCTGTGCCCATTGTGCGCCAGCGACATGTAACGACCGCCGCGATCGTAAAACTTCTTGACGTTCGTGATGTCCGAGCCGATGGGAAAGCCATTCTCGACGCCGATGAAGATCACACGCTTGCCACTGGCGGCAATGCGACGCGCATCGGCCGCCGTGTACGCAATTTCCGCACGGGTCGGGGCCAGTTGCTCCGTGAGGCGGTGAATGGCATCGAACTTTTCAATCGCGGCCGCGTTCGCTCGCGCGAAGCCCGCGGAGTCGAGTTGCGGCGCCTGCCCGACGTACACGATGAGGAAGGCGCCCGACATGCCGCCCTCTTCCAGCTTGGCCAGGTCCACTTGCGTGCGCGGCAGCTTCTGCGTGTAGTTCGGTCCCGTCGCGCTGAAATTGGCTGGACTGATGTCGACGTGGGTATCCACCGAGAAAACCTTCGCGTGAATCGCGTTGGCCTTGGCAATCAAGGCGCTGTCGGACTGCTGCGCGTGAAGAACGGTGGTCGTCGCAGCGAGCGCGCTCAGCGCGACGGCAGGTGTGTACAGCGAGCGAAGCGGGAGTCGCATGGGCGTTGGAGCGGAGAAGGGTACGTGAGCAGGCATGAACTATCGCCCGGAGACGGTCCGCGCAGTGACGACGCCTGCGCCGCGACTGTTGAGCGTGCATGAATCTGTCTCGGCGTGACTGGCTACGCATCGCATCGGTCTCCGGCGCATCGGCGCTCGGGGCGAGTCTCCTCGGCGCGTGCGGCGAACAGCTACTGGCGCCAACCGAAGACCCCGAATCGGGACACCTCGTTTCGCGTCCCGGCGTCACGGTGTTTGCGGCCACCACCGGTACGCAGCCGTTAGGCATTGGGTCGACACGCGACGGGCTGCGCTTTATACCCACCACCTATCGCCCGGGCGACCGGCTGCCGCTGCTACTCACCTTTCATGGCGCCGGCGGTGATGCGTATGGCGGTATGCAGCCCTTCATTGCGATGGCCGAGGCGGCGCGCATCGTACTCGTCTCTCCCGATTCGCGGGACAGCTCTTGGGACCGCCGCTTCGGGAGCTTCGGCGCCGATGTGCGATTTATCGACAACGCGCTCTCCGACACCTACCTGCGCTGTGCCATCGATCCGGCGCGCATTGGCGTCGCCGGTTTTTCCGACGGCGCGTCGTACGCGCTGTCGCTTGGGTTGACCAACGGTGACTTGTTCAGCCAAATCCTGGCGTATTCACCCGGATTCATGGTGCCCAATGTGCGGCGCGGAAAACCGCAGGTGTACGTATCGCACGGCACCAAGGACACCGTGCTGCCAATCGAGACGACCAGTCGCGTTTTCGTGCCGAGGCTGCGAGCGCGCGGCCACGATGTGCAATACACGGAGTTCGACGGCGGGCATACTATGCCGCCGGCGATTCTGAGCGAGTCGTTCGCGTGGCTGCAATCGCACTGGGCCGTGACGTAGAACGCCACGCAACGCGACTCGTGTGCGTTGGTTAGTGCGTGAGCTCGGCGCGACCGAGCGCAGCGGGTGACGACGCCCGCCCGGACGCGCCGGCAAGCACGATCAGCGTGAGCACGTACGGTGCGGCGAGAAACAACTGGTAGGGGACGTGCTCCCACCCCATGGCCTGGAAGAGCGTTTGAAGCGCGTTGGCCGCACCAAAAAGCATCGCCGCGCCAAGCACGCCGAGCGGCCGCCAACGCCCGAGCACAACAATCGCAATCGCGATAAAGCCGCGCCCGGCAGACATGCCTTCGACAAACGTGCCCGCCTGAGCCAGCACCAACGTCGCTCCGGCGATGCCGGCCATCCCACCGGCAAAGAGCACGGCCCAGAACTGCACCACGCGCGGGCGAATACCCGCCGCGACTGCGGCATCCGGCGCCTCGCCCAAAGCGCGCGTCGCGAGCCCGGCATGCGTGCGAGACATCCACCATGCGATGAGCGGTGCCAAGAGATACAGCAGATACGTCACCAACGGTTGAGCAAACAGCGCATGCCCAATCACAGGTATCGACGACAGTCCCGGCAGCGCCACCACGCCAACGGTGGGCGTAGATAATGCCACGCCATTCGTGCCGTACACCGATCGGTATAACGTGCCGGTCAGTCCAAGCGAAAAGAGGGTAATCGCCGTGCCGGTGATGATCTGATCGGCGCGCAGCCACACGGTGAAAATCGCGAAGAGCAGCGCAATGAACACGCCCGCAGCGGCGGCGGCGGCGAATCCTGCGGTTGGCCCAGCTACGCCCGCAAAGATGGTCGCGCCGAGTGCGCCGGCAATGATCGCTCCCTCAAGACCAATGTTGATGACACCCGCCCGCTCACTCACGCACTCGCCGAGCGCGGCGAAGGCAAGCGGCGTGGCGTAGCGCACGGTGCCTTCGAGAAACCCACCGACCGCCGACGCGCTTTCAACCGTGGGCCAGATGGTCATCATGCGCTCGCCTCACTACGAGTAGCAAGCCGGACGCTCCAGCGATCGGCCGCTACGACCATCAGAATCAACGACGCCTCGACAACGGACACCACGACACTTGGCACGGACGCGTCGCGCTGCATGGCGCTGGCCCCTGCTTCGAGTGCGCCGAACAGCAGCGCCGTTGCGAGCACCGCCAACGGGTGTCGACGCGCCAGCAGTGCTACCGCGATGGCCGTGTAGCCATAACCCGGCGAAAAATTTTCATACAGCGCGTAGGTCACGCCCGAGAGTTCCACACTACCCGCGAGTCCCGCCAGCGCGCCGCTCACGAGGAATGCGAGCGTGGTGGTGCGCGCAACGGAAATGCGTCCGGCACTCGCGGCGGCCGTGGCATTGAGACCGACCGCGCGCAGGCGAAATCCGCTCGACGTTTCGCGTAGCCACCACCACATGCCGACCGCCAACGCCAGCGCCAACAGCACACCGAGGTGTACGCGCGTGCCCGGCAGCAACACCGGAAGTTGTTGCGACAACGGCAACGACTCAGACTGCGGGTTAATGCGCGTCGGCTCCTGCAGCGGGCCGCGCACCAGCCAGCCCACCAGTGCCGCTGCCACAAAGTTGAGCATGATGGTACTGATCACTTCGAGCACGCCGAAGCGACGGCGCAGCTCGGCGGCAATCCAGGCCCACAGCGCACCGGCGATAGTGCCACTCGCCAGCATCGCCGGAATCGCGACCGCACTTGGCGCGTCGCGCATCACGAGCCCGGCCGCCGTGGCAATGCACGCTCCCATGAGCAGCTGACCTTCGGCGCCAATGTTCAGCAACCCCGCCCGAAAGGCCAGCGCGACAGCCAGCCCAGAGAGCGCGAGCGGAATAGCGCGGACGATCGTCGAGGAGATCGCGTAGCCGGATCCAAAAGCACCGCCGGCAAGCGCCGAGAGTGCGGGTCCGGGCGCATGTCCTGTCAGCAGCAACAACACCGAAAGCAGGACCAGTGCGATGACCGCGAACGCGAGCACACGCATCGTTCCCGTCACGACACCAACAGGATTCAGTGCGCGCGATGACGCGTTGACCGTCGACATACTACTTCTGCCCCAGCATCGCGCGGCCAACCGTGTCGCGGTCGGCGGCCGTTTCGTGCAACGCACCGGCAAACATCACGTACACGCGATCGGAGAGGGCGAGCACTTCATCGAGATCACTGGAGTACATCACGACAGCAGCCCCGGCATCCCGCGCATCACGAAGCGCGCGATGCACGGCGGCGGTGGCCTGAAAATCGAGACCCCGTGACGGGTTCTCAACCACCAATGCATCGGGTGCATCGGCGAGCTCGCGTCCAATCACCAACTTCTGCTGATTACCGCCAGATAACGTGCGAACCAGTGCCCGTGGGCCGGCGGCGCGCACGTCGCGCTGCCACATGAGCATCGCTGTCGACGACTCCAACGCGCGCCAGGGCATGCGACCTCGTCGCGCGCCGGCATTTCGCAACGCCACGTTCTCAGTGATCGTCGCACCCGTCATCAGCGCGTCGCGGTGACGATCTTCGGGCACAAAGCCGATTTGCCCCGCGCGTGTTACGCTGCCGCTACGTGGTTCGAGCAACCCCGCCAGCACCCGCAACAGTTCGTGCTGTCCCGAGCCTTCGACTGCTGCAACTCCAACAATTTCGCCGGCCGCTACGGTGATCGACGCATCGCTGACGCGCATAGTACCGCGCTCGTCGCGATACGACACGTGGCGGGCGTCTAGCACGGTTGCGCTGTTGCGATGGCTCTGAGGTATCGCTGGCGCGTGCTCCGCACTCGAGCGCGTGTCGTGTTCGTCACCGACCATGGCCAGACGCAGCGCGTCCTGATCCAGCGTCGCGGCTCGTTCCTGCAAGACCGTTCGTCCGCGTCGCAACACGGTCACATCGTCCGCGACCGCGAGTGCGTCACGCAGCTTGTGCGTGATAAGCACGACCGCGTGACCGCGATCGGCGAACTCGCGTACCCAACGCAACAGCTCCGCCGCTTCCTGCGGCGCGAGCACCGCGGTGGGTTCGTCGAGAATGAGCAGCGACACGTCGCGCGCGAGTGCTTTCACGATCTCGCATCGTTGCTGCGCCCCGACGCTGAGCGCAGAGACGCGCGCACTGGGGTCGAGCGCCAAGCCCGCCGCCGAAGCGATCTGCTGCACGCGCTCGGCCGCTTCCGCCGGATTGAACCGCCCCCGTCCGCCGAGCGCCACGTTCTCGGCAACCGTCATTGCCGGCACGAGCGAGAAGTGTTGATGCACCATACCGATGCCGCGGGCGAGCGCCTCGGCCGGAGAGTGCAAGGCAACGGACGTGCCGCGCACGACCACCTCGCCGCGATCGGGTGCGAGGAGACCGAACGCCACGCGCATGAGGGTCGTTTTCCCCGCGCCGTTCTCTCCCAGCACGGCGTGCACCGTTCCCGCGCGAACAGCGATCGACGCGTTATCCAGCGCAATCACCGCACCGAAACGCCGGGTGATGCCGCGCAGCTCAAGCAGCGGCGCTGCGTTGCGTGCCTCCTGGCCGATCACGACCCCGTCGGGAGGTGCAGAAAGCTCCACGGCACGCCAAAGCGCTCTTCAATCCACGCGCCGAGCGCCTGTACACCGAGCGTTTCCGTGGCGTAGTGCCCCGCGTAGATCACCAGCAATTCTTCCTCAATTGCCGCGACCGTGGTGTGATGCGGGCCTTCTCCAACAATCAGCGTATCGATGCCGCGATCGCGACATTCGCGCAGCGTGTCGCTCGATGCGCCTCCTCCTGTCACAATCGCCCATCGCCGCGTGCGTCGATGATCGACCGGAATGGAGGTGCGCACGAGGCCACCGTAGCGCGAGGCGAATGCACGCACGCGTGCGACGAGATCGCCGGACGATTCATCGCTCTCGCCGGCCACCGCGATGTCGATCGACTTAAAGCGACCGAAGCCGGACGACGGCGCGAGATTCAAGGCCTGCGCCAGTCGCACGTTGTTGCCAAGCGTGGCGTGCGCATCAAGCGGCAGATGCGAACTGTACACCGCGATGTTGTTGTTCAGCAGCGTGCGGTACTTCTGATAGCTCGTGCCAACGATCGGCTGCGCGCCGCCCCAGAAGAGTCCGTGGTGAACGACGAGCAGATCCGCCTGCAGAATGGCGGCTTCTGCCACCGCGCTCATCGACGCGTCGACCGCCACCGCCACGCGCGTGACGCGACCATCGTTGGCAACTTGCAGTCCGTTCGCGGCGCCCGGGTAGTCGGGAATGTCCGATGTGCGAAGTTCGAAATCGAGCGCGGCGACGATTGCCGAGAGGGGCGCCGCCGCTTCAGTCAGTTCGGACGCGTGCACCATAAGGCGTGCTTCAGGGCTTAATGGGCTTCGCCGCGTCAGAGCCGGCGAGAAGATCGTCGAGCGCGTGAAACGTGCCCGCCTTGAGCTGCGCGCCAACGGAGTCGGACTTGGCAATCGCCGATGGCGGAATGACAGAAAGCAGTTGGGGATTCATCTCGAGACGCACCACGTTGTCCTTCACGCCGAGTGAGATGACGCGACCGGTGAACGAACCACTTTGCACCTCGCGGCCAACCGCGAGAAATGCTTTGGGCAAATCGATGACAACGCTGCCCAGCACGACTTCCGGTGCGAGCGCATTTTGATTGGCGTTGGCACCGAACGCGTAGATCTTTTTATCGCGCGCCGCTTGAAAGATTCCGAGTCCGGCCGCGTCGGCGTTTTGAAAGATCACGTCTGCGCCACGCGAGATTTGCGCGAGCGCCTGTTCCTTCGCGGCACTCACATCATCCCAGTTGCCGATGTACGAGATGAGGACGGTGACTTTCGGATTGACTGCTTTGGCGCCGCGCTCGAATGCTGCGAAACTCGCTTTGACCGGCGGCAACTCGGTGCCGGCAATCAAACCCAGCACGTTCGACTTGGTGACGGCACCCGCGATCATCCCGGCCTGATAGGACGCTTCTTCAAAGGCGAAGCTGATACCGGCGAGATTCGGCCCCGTTACGCGACCCGACGTTACAACGTAGATCGTCTTCGGATAGCTCGATGCGACGCGTGCGGCCGCATCCTGAAATTCGAAGCCATGACCGAAGACGAGCGAGTAACCCTGCGCCCCGTACTGGCGAAAGTTTTCCTCGAACTCCGCGGGCGTCTTCGTCTGGATGTTGGAGATTTCGGCGCCGAGCGAGTCACGCAGCGCAAGCAGACCATCATAGGCGCCGCCGTTCCAGGCCTTGTCCGAGACCGGCCCCGGGGTGAGCAATGCCACACGCAGCTTGGCTCCGCTGCCGGTCGACTCGGCCGACGATTTGTCACCCTTCGCGCCGCACGCCGCGAGCGAGAAGGTGAGCGCGGCCGCAGCGACGACTGATAGACTACGCGAAGTGACTTTATAGTGGCGCATGAATGGCCCGTATGTGACTTGAAAAGTCAGTCTATGCGAACGCCGAGCAGCTCCAGCAGGCGCTCGAGGTCATCGTTGGAAAAGAACGCAATACGTACCTCTCCACGATCACGCGCGGTGAGATGAATCTGTACCCCCGTCTGCAATTTCTTTCGCAACAATTCTTCGATGCGTTTGGCCTCAGCGCTTGACGCGCTGGGCGGTGTCGATGTCGTCGGCGGCGGGTTGCTCGGTTTTCTGCCCGTCGCGGCCGGCGACGGACGGTTGGCTTGCACCCGACGTTCGACCTCGCGCACGGACAGCCCCTGAGTCGCGACTTCGCGCGCCAAGTCGATAATCGCCCGCTCACTTCCGAGCGGAAGCAGAGCGCGGGCGTGTCCCGCGGAGAGTTGCTTCTCTTGCAACAGGCGCCGCACGGCCGCCGGCAGCTGTCGCAGTCTCAGCGCGTTTGCGACCGTCGAGCGATCCTTGCCCACCACCTCCGCCACCTCTTGTTGGGAGAGAGCGAATTCATCCATCAGGCGGTGATAACCGTCGGCCTCCTCGATCGGGTCGAGATCTGCGCGCTGCAGATTCTCGACCATGGCGAAGGTCAGGGCCTCCTGATCGTCCGTTTCACGTACAACAGCCGGGATCTCCTTCCAGCCCAAGCGGGTCGCTGCACGCAAGCGACGCTCGCCAGCAATGAGCTCGTATCCGTTTCCGGTGGGAGCGGGCCTAACCGTAATGGGCTGAAGGAGGCCCGTTGCTTTGAGACTCGATTCGAGCTCAGCGAGCTCCTCCGGATGAAATTCCTTGCGGGGCTGATACGGATTCGGATGGATGTCCGCAATCGCGAGCGCCCGAAGCGCTGATTTCGGTGTTTCTACGGGCGCAGCCTGATTCGCGGCGGCCGTCTTATTTTCCGCGCGTGGCGCGTCGCGGCGCGCGAGGAGCGCATCCAGTCCGCGGCCCAAGCGGCGCGGCGGTTCCGGTGGATTCACGCCGATTCTCCAGCGTTGTGTGCGGTCGGGGCGCCCTCGGCGTGCGCTTGTTCTTGGTCTCGATCGAGCAGCTCACGCGCCACGGCCATGTACGCTTGGGCGCCAACTGACGCGATGTCGTAGACAACGATCGGTTTGCCAAAGCTCGGCGCTTCGGCCAAGCGAATGTTGCGAGGGATGACGGTCTTGAAAACGCGATCGCCGAAATGCGCACGCGCATCCGTTGCAACCTGGCGCGAGAGGTTCAAGCGCGCGTCGTACATCGTCAGCAGGACACTGTCGACGTGTAGCCCGGGATTGAGTGACTCTTGAACGCGCTGCACCGTGGTCATCAGCTGCGACAGACCTTCCAAGGCGAAGTACTCACACTGCAGCGGAATAACCAACGCATCCGCCGCGACGAGCATGTTGAGCGTGATCAGCGTCAGCGAGGGCGGGCAATCGATGAGGATGTAGTCATATCGATCGCGCACCGGTGCGAGCACTCGCTGCATTCGCAGCACGCGTTCGGGATCATCAACGAGTTCGACTTCGGCACCCGCGAGATCAGGCGTCGCCGGCATCAAGTCGAGGTGGCGGAACTGCACTCCGCGTACAATCGCATCGTCGAACGACGCGTCGCCGATCAGCACATCGTAGGTCGTGGCGGTGAGACTGTCTCGAGTCAGGCCGCACCCGCTCGTCGCGTTCCCCTGCGGATCCGCGTCGATGAGCAGTACGCGTTCTTCGGCGACAGCCAACGACGCCGCGAGGTTTACGGCAGTCGTCGTCTTTCCGACGCCGCCTTTCTGATTTGCGATGGCGAGAATTCGACCCACAGGCGGCGTTTCCGAGATAGGCAGGCGATGGAGCGGGCAGGGCACGAGGCGCGGCGCTTATCCGGGCTCGGCTTTCTATGGAGGGCGAAGTATACGGACCTCAGCTCCCGCCGACCATGACCAATTCTATCCACGGTCGTTCCACACTGTTTCACGTGGAACAGTGTGGGAAACGCAGCGATGTGAGACCTCCGCTGCTGGTCCACTCGCGAAACAACGCCGGATCCGAGGGCCGGATCACGGCGTTGCACGTAGAACATTCTTCACTCAGACTCCGCCGAACGCCACGCTCGGGCTGAGCCGGCGGATCCCGGGCGTCGCGGTTCGAGCGCTTTTTCAGGTGCTATCGATTGAACCGCCATCTCGTGGACACGGAAACGGCGACGGTCGTGAGCCCTTCAGAGATCGGCGCGGGGGCCCCTGCATCGGCGGACTTGGCCATCGCCATGGCCATCATGGGCCGAGGAGACGGTTGCTCGAAGTCATTGACGTTGATCTCGAGCAACTCGCCTAACGATCCACCGGCCGCCTTAGCCGCCACCTCCGCCTGGCGGCGTGCGGACTCCACGGCCTTAGTTAGCGCCTCGTCGCGGGCCTTCGACGCATCGCGCACGAGAAAGTCGAGACCGGCCACGCGATTAGCACCATTACCAAGTGCTGCGTCGATGATCGGACCGGCCTGCTCCAGTTTGTCGGTCACCACTTGGACAATGTTGCTGACCTGGTAGCCATCGATCACGACGCGTCGCTCCTTGTCGTCGTAGCGCTGAATGGGGTTCACGTTGTAGCCCATCGTGGTGATCTGCGACGAGCTCACCCCTAGCGCCCGAATTGCCGCCAGGATGGCGGTCTGCTTCCTGTTGTTTTCCGCTGCCGCGAGTGCGGCCGTTTTGGCCTGCGTCTCCACGCCGACCTGGACCCGTGCGCGGTCTGGGGAGACTTGTACGTCGCCGCGAGCAGAGACGGTGATTTGTGGCGGCTGCACGGCGGGGGCGATCTGCGCGCTCGCATTCGGGGCGATCAAGAGCGAGGCAATGACGGCGATCGCGATGGCCGGTCGACGTGTCCTGCTATTCGATGCTGCCGTGGTCAACGCGTCGTTCGCCGAGCGCGCGAAATAGTTCGGTGATAAACGATACATCAGGCCCTCCCAGGGCTCATGTTTGCTTTGGAGACGTCGGCCACCGTCGAACTTGCACAGACCGCACCCAAGCCAACGGAAATCGCGCGAATATTGTCGAAAATGCCTGTTTAAGCGTCGCCTTTAAACGCATCAATGCGACACTATCGAGACATCAACGAAACATCCAACAGGTCTCTACAAAATCTCTGCCGCCACGCGCCGCCGGCGATCCAGCTCGATCACGAGATTCTGCAGGTCGGATGGACTAATACCCGGGATCTGCGATGCTTGCCCAAGACTGTGCGGGCGAACGGCGGCGAGCTTGTGGCGAGCCTCGGTCGACAGCGTGCGCATGGTGTGGTAGTCGAGATCGGCTGCGAGCGGCAATGCGCTCATCGCGCGCAGTCGATCCGCCCGCGTGCGTTCGCGCGCGAAATACCCCTCGTACTTGATCTCGAGATCGGCCGCAATCACCGCCTCGCGCGGAAGCTCCTGTCCTACTCCACTCACGGCGAACACCTCATGCAGTGAAACGCCGTTGCGCTTGGCGAGTTCATTCGCGCGCACCGCGTGTGCCAACGGCGCCGATTGCGCCGCATCCAGCAACGCCCGCGCGCGCTCGGGCGTGACGCTCGTAACTCCCGCTAGCTCGATCGCGACCTGCACACTCGCTTGCCGTGACGCCGCGATACGCGCTTCCTCGTCGGAGTACAACCCCGCGGCATTCGCAAACTCAGCGAGACGCGTCACCGCATTGTCCTGACGCACGGTGAGTCGGAACTCACTCCGCGATGTGAACAGCCGATACGGTTCATCGACGCCACGCGTGACGAGATCATCGACGAGCACACCGATATAGCTGGTCTCGCGACCGAGAATGATCGGTGCGCGTTCCTGCACCCAGCGCGCTGCGTTAAGCCCGGCCATGACGCCCTGCCCGGCAGCTTCCTCATAGCCCGTCGTGCCGTTCATCTGTCCAGCAAACCAGAGTCCCGCAATTGCGCGCGACTGCAGTGACGCATCGAGTTGGGTTGGTGGGTAATAGTCATACTCGATGGCGTAACCGGCCCGCGTCATGCGCACCTGCTCGAGTCCGCGGATTGAGCGCAAAATTTCCAACTGCACGCCAACCGGCAGTGATGTCGAGAGCCCGTTTACATACAACTCGTGCGTATCGTGTCCTTCGGGCTCGAGAAACAGTTGATGACGCTCGGCCTCGGGAAACTTGACCACCTTGTCTTCGACACTCGGACAATAGCGCGGACCGCGCGATGCGATCGCGCCACCGTACATCGCGGACTCGTTGATGTGGGCGCGAATGATGTCGGTGCCATTTGCTTCGAGATGCGTGATGAAACACGGCAGTTGCGCCGGATGGCGAGTGCGTTCCGCTTCGCGACGCGGCGTGGTCCAAAAATGCGACCACGAATAGTCGTGTTGTTCGATCTCACTTTCCTGGCGCGGCAAATCGGCCAGTCGCACGGAGCGGCCATCGACGCGGGGCGGCGTGCCGGTCTTGAAGCGCGCGGTCGCGAGACCGACCGCGTCGAGTTGCGCGCCAAGGTGCGTTGACGCCGCCTCGCCGGCACGGCCGCCGCTCACCTTGGTGCCGGTTCCGATATGCATCTGTCCACGACCGAACGTGCCGGTGGTGAGCACAACCGCGCGTGCACCGAACTTCCGTCCTTCAACCGTTTCCACCCCAATCACACGGGCACCGGTGTCGTCGAAGACCAGCCGCGCCACCATGCCCTGCACGGTAGTCAGGTTGGTGAACGATTCGAGCAACGAGCGAATGGCTCGGCGGTATAACCCGCGATCGCATTGCGCGCGCGGCGCCCACACCGCCGGCCCCTTGCCCGTGTTGAGCATCCGAAACTGGAGCGTGGCGAGATCGGTGGCGCGTGCAATAATGCCGCCTAGCGCGTCGACCTCACGGACGACCGTCCCCTTGGCAATTCCACCGATCGCGGGGTTGCACGACAGTTGTCCGATTTGCTCGAGCGCACCGGTAACGAGTCCGACCGACGCACCTGATCGCGCGGCCGCGACGGCGGCCTCTGTCCCAGCATGACCGGCGCCAACAACGAGTACGTCGAATGATTCTTCGAATGCGGTAGAGCTGCGCGCCAGAGTCATCAGAGATGCGCCGCGACTCGCGCGGCAAAAAAAGAGGTACGAACTTCGCTACGAACTGCAACGCGAACGGCGATGCGACCAGCAATGCGACCAGCGATGCGACCAGCAATGCGACCAGCAATGCGAACTGAGACGGAGACCGGTGTAGCTTACACCACCTCTCCCTGTCACCCGGATACCACGATGCCGCTCTCCATTTCCAGCAGTGCGCCGAGTCTCGTAATTCGGCGCGGCTCGTTCGAACGCGTTGGACTGACCCGACAGTCGATTGACGAAGCGCTGAACCTCACGCCCGACGAATTCCGAGTCGAAGGAAATCTCGTCGTTATTGGCCCGTTAGTGGGCGAAAGCGCACTCACGGAACTGATCGACGACCTCGAAGAGCGCGGACTGTCCTACTTCGAAGATTTCTTCGAGCTCAGCGGCAATTGGCCCGATTGGCTGGGTCTCTTCGCGACCGAACGAGCGGGGTCGTAGCGCGGCGCGAAGATGGTCGGCACCTCGGCGCGCCGCAGCACGCCTTCCCAACCACACCCGATGCACCAGCTGCGGCGGAACCGCGGGCCCAGAACGCGCCACCAACCATCGCGTTCGATCGCGAGAGTCTCGCTATCGCACATGGGGCAGACATCGCCATCGGGGATCATGAGAATGAACGCTTTCGTGGCCAGCCAAAAGAACGCGACGCGAATGGCGAGCACCACGCCAATGAATTGCCATGCGTCAGTCCACGTCCATGATCCGGGCATGTGCGTCGGGGCGTGGGTCTAGAGTCGCTGTTCGACGAGCGCCCAAAGTTCAACATAGGCCACCCCATCTTCGACGCGGTCGATGACCACGTCGCTGCCGAGCGCGATGGCACCGTGGGTCATCTCGCGCGCCGGCAGATCAACTTCACGTCCGTCGAGCGCGTAGCGTACCGTGCCTTCGCCGCCAACGGGGATATCACGCAGCACACGCCCCAACGTGCCTTGCAAAAGAAACCGCTCGTCGATGTGATCGGCGCGCGCTGCGGGAATGGCCCATCGCGCGATAAGCAGGGTCTGCCCCACCATCGCCAGTCCACCGACGACGATGGCGACGGCGAGCTGCACCCACACGGGCCATGCAGTGTTGCGCGTGAGGAGATATCCGGTCAAACCAAAACCGACACTGAATGCGCCCACCGTGGCCATGTTGAAGACTGGCGACGGTTCGGCGGCCACGTCGTGTTCGGATGTGCGCTCATGCGGTAACACGGCGCCGAGCGACGTGGTGCGACGTTCGGTGCCATAGAGCATGGCGAAGACGCCGAGCAGGAGGCCGGCGGTCAGGACGATGAGAGAGACAGCAGCCACGATTGATGCGAGCGTAAATGCGAGTGCAGAGGCGAAACGACCGACGACGCGATGACGTCAGCGGATAGGGAAATCGAAGCGGCGAAGCGTAGAGTCGGGTGCGGCGTAGGAATAATGCCACCACTCCCGGGAGAAGTTCGCGAAGCCGCGTTTCTTCATGGCCTCGGACAACCGCGCACGATTGGTTGCGGCGACGCCAGAGGCGTTGGATGTCTGCGCCGCATCGGTAAACGTATCGAACGGGACGCCCATCTCGAGCGGCTTGCCGGATCGCAAATCGACCAGGGTGCAGTCGATCGCGACGCCTACGTTGTGTTGGCTTCGATCTGATATGTAGCCATCTGTGACGAGATTCTCACGGTGCTTGCGCACCGACCAGGCCACAATCGCCTCCGTGGCACGTACTGGGCGATAACCATCGAACACGAGCAGGCCGAGGTTTGCTTCCCGTAGATCCTTCTGGACCAAGGCAAGCGCGATGGCCGCCTCACGACGAAGAAAGGCGTGATTGCTCTCGTAGCCCGGCAGCGGCGCGCCGGTGAAGTTGTTGGCGTCGCGATAGCGCAAGTCGACCTGAATCGACGCATCGACTGTCTGCACGTCGGTCATCGACGTGGCGAATTCCTCGACGGTCCCGGTTGGCACCCGGTCCGCCACGCGCACGCTGCTGTCGCGGGTCACGGGGCGAATCGTCGCAGTCGTTGGTGGCTCTGGTTGGGGCCAGATGAAGAACGCGATCACGGCGAAAATCGCGATGACCTCACTGAGAATCCACAGTCGGGCCCACGGTCGCTGCAAGAGCGGCGTCTTCGTCTGTTCGGTGGCGGACGACTCGCGATCGTTCGGATTGTTCATTCGGACGATGACACGAAGGAGGAGCGTGCCGCTGTTGTCGCATCGGCGGCCCGAAAGTGAGCTGCGAGGAATTCCGCCGCGCGCCACTCACCGTAGTACCACGGTTTCCAGGGCACGGCGCCCGCCGTAAACCCGACATGGCCACCACGATCCGGGAATTCGATAGTGAGCGAACGATTGTGTGTTGCGACCGCACGCACGTGATCGAGGACATCGGCCGGGAGAAACGGATCGTCGACCGCACTGAGCAACAACGTTGGTCGACGCACCCCTGAGAGGAATGGCAGCGAGCTGGCCCGCGCGTAGTAGTCGGCGGCGTCGCGGAAGCCATGTAGAGGTGCGGTGAACTGATCGTCGAACTCCCAGAGCGTGCGGGCGCGTCGCACGGCGGTCAGCGGCGCGAGCTCACGATGACGGGCCACCTTGGACAACGCTTTGGGAATCAGCGTGCGAAGGAAGAAGCGCTCGTACACGACTCCGAATCCGCGACCGATATGGCGCGAGGCGCGCGCCAGGTCGAACGGAACAGACATCCCGACGGCACCGCGCACGTTTTCGGGCAGCGCATCACCCTGCTCGCCGAGGAGCTTACAGAGCACGTTGCCTCCGAGTGACACGCCCATCAAACCAAGTGGGGCATGCGGAAACTCACGCACGATCTGTTCGACCACGAACAGAGGATCGGAGGTCTCACCCGAGTGATAGCTGCGCGGCAGTCGATTGGGTTCGGATCCGCAGGTTCGAAACAGCAGCAGGTCGGCTGCCCAGCCACGTGTTGCAGCCTCGCGAAACATGGCCCGCGCGTAATGCGAGTGCACTCCGCCCTCGAGCCCGTGAAAAAGCAGGAGTCGAGGCGCTTCGGGTGACGGCCCGGCGAGTCGTGCGAGCTCGACGAAATCGCCATCGGGCGTTTCCAGCCGTTCGACGCGGACGGGGAGGCGTGGCTCGCGCCGACCCACGCGACCCCACAGCGTGGCGCTGTGCGGACCCGGAAGCCACCAGGCGGCGCGATAGGAACGAGTCACGGAGACGAGTCTGAAAGAGGGCAGTGGTCGAACGACCTGCACGATGGCGAAGCACAAGTGCCGTCCGCTATGGTATGCGAGGTCGCGCGCGGCGACCATAGCGCCGGCGGCTCCGTAGGCGGACCGCCGCCGCCGTTCCTCGATCTCTCAGCCTGCGGAGGCGGAGTTGCCCTGCCTGTCTTCGGTCGAGTTGACTGAACTTGTGATCATTGGCGGAACGCCGGTCGTGATTGCTGCCGCCGGAATCTCGCACGGCATCCTGCGACCTCTGCTTGAGGCGCGCGGTGTGAGCCCGTGGACCGTGAAAGACACGCTCGGCTCGACGCCGCTCGTGCTGATCGGAAGCAGTCTTATCGGAGCGTGTGTGAGCGTCGTCGCAGTGATGGTCGGCCGCTCGTGCGATGATCGGCAGGTGTGGGTGGCCGGGGCCGGAGCGCTCGCCGTGATCGGGGCCGGTCTGATCAAGTTGGGACTATTGGCACTAAAAAAAGTGGTGTAACGTTTCGCCGGTGGGTTCGGCGGATGGAATGGGAGTCTGGAGCACTCACTCAAGGAGCGCGCGGAGCATGCTGGCTGAGAGCGTCGCCGCGGTGGGATTGCTGGGGTGCGCCGTTTTCTGGTCGCGCGACCGCTCGGCTCGGAGCAAGCTGCGCCAACAGGGGCCATCGGCGCGATGGCCGATTCCGAGCATCGGCCTCGATGAACTCGACCCGGTGTTCACCCCCGGCACCTTCGGCCCGACGCTGCAGACGGAAGTGGCATTTGTTGGTCGCGGATCGATGATCGTGCCCGGAGGCACAAGCGACGCGGAGGCGTGGATTCTGTCGGTGTTGGCAAAACACTCGACGCGCTTCTTTGAGTTCGGCACCTGCACTGGAAAGACGGCCTACCTCTGGAGCCGGAATGCGCCGCCGAATGCGCAGGTCGTCACACTGACACTCGCCCCCGAACAGCGCGATCAGTACTGCGCTGAAGCGGGAGACAACGCGGTCGACACGCGCTATGCACGCGATGAGTCGGCATTTGCCGAATTTCTGTATTCGAACACACCCAGTGCGCACGCCATTACCCAGCAATTTGGCGACAGCAAACAGCTTGATGAATCGCCCTATCAGGACTGGGCCGATCTGGTCTTCGTCGATGGCTCGCACGCGCGCTCGTACGTTGAGAGCGACACCGACAAGGCGCTGCGCATAGTGCGACCGGGCGGCCTGGTGCTGTGGCACGACTACGCCGGACGACGGCACGCACCCGGCGTGTTCGAGACACTGAATGCGCGCGCGCAACGTCTGCCGCTGCGCCATGTACGCGGCACCACATTGGTGGCCTATCGACGGCCGCTGTAAGCTCGGCCTGCGTGGCGCGCGAACGCGTCTATGTTCGCGTGAGGAGGCGCGATGCGTGTCGGGGCGATAAACTCACCGACCGCCTCTGCCCACTGATTCCTCTTTGCCTCCGCCATGCGACGCCTGACGAGTAACATGACGTTCCAAGTGTTGGTGGCCGTTGCGCTCGGCGTCACGCTGGGTGTACTGGCCCCGGACTTGGCCAAGAAGCTCAAGCCGATTGGCGACACGTTCGTAAACCTCGTCAAGATGGTGATCACGCCGATCATCTTCCTGACGATTGTGCACGGCATCGCGTCGATGGCCGACATGCGAAAGCTCGGACGCGTGGGCGGAAAGGCTTTGCTGTATTTCGAAATCGTGTCAACGATCGCGCTCGCGATCGGACTCGTGATTGTCAACGTCACGCAACCGGGCGCAGGGCTCGATATCACCACACTGCCACTGGGTGATGTGTCGGCGTACACGAAAGCGGGCACGCAACAGGGCATGCTCGACTTTCTCACGCACATCGTACCGAGCAATGTGGTGAAGGCGTTTTCGGATGGCGATCTGCTGCCGGTCGTGTTCTTTGCTGTGCTCTTCGGTGTGGCGCTAACGTCGGTAGGCGAAGCGGGGCGTGAAGTTGCCGATGCGCTGTTGCGTTTGCAGATGGTGTTCTTCCGCATCGTGCACATGGTGATGAAGGTGGCGCCGATTGGCGCGTTCGGCGCGATGGCGTTTACCGTCGGGGCGTTCGGTATCAAGACGCTGCTGCCGTTGGGACGGCTGATGCTCGATGTCTACCTCACGATGGCGGTGTTCATCTTCGTGGTGCTGGGCACGATCTGTCGCATGTATGGGTTCCGTCTCTTCAAGCTGCTGCGCTATATCCGCGAGGAAATCTTGCTCGTGCTGGGTACGTCGAGCTCCGAGGCTGCACTCCCACGGATGCTGGAAAAGCTCGAGCGCTACGGCGCGGCGAAACCGGTGGTGGGGCTGGTGATTCCCACGGGCTATTCGTTCAATCTCGATGGCACCAGCATTTACCTGTCGATGGCAACGATCTTCATTGCTCAGGTATACCACGTGCCGCTCACGCTGGGACAACAATTGGGATTGCTCGGCATTTTGATGCTCACGTCGAAGGGTGCGGCGGGCGTGACCGGATCGGGATTCATCGTGTTGGCCAGCACACTCGCCGCGACGAAGACGGTGCCGGTGGAAGGCGTGGCGCTGCTGCTCGGCGTTGATCGCTTCATGTCGGAGGCGCGCGCGATTACCAACCTGATTGGTAACGGCGTGGCGACACTCGTGGTGGCACGCAGCGAGAACGCCTTCGACGACGATAAGCGCGTAGCGGCCGAAGCGGCGATGGCGTAAGCGCGAGCTCACTTTTGGGAACGATGACCGACATTCAGGTTCAGATCTTCGGCACGAAGAAGAGCGCGGATACCCGCAAAGCGCAGCGGTTCTTCGCGGAGCGTCGCATCAAGGTGCATTTCGTGGATCTGGCGGAGCGCGCCGCGTCGGTCGGCGAGCTCAAACGCTTTGCGCAGAAGTTTGGCGTGGAACGCCTGATTGATCGCGAGTCGAAGCGATTCGCCGAGTTGGGACTGCGGACCGCGCTCTACGGCGAGGAGCGGTGGCTCAATATTCTCGCCGATGAACCGCTTCTGCTGCAGCAGCCATTAGTGCGGCTGCAGCAGAAGCTGACAATTGGGCTCGCCGAGGCGACATGGAAAGAATGGCTGGCCTGACACGAGGCTGACTGGCCGCGAGGCCGGCCGGACCCTGCTCGGTGACCGATTACTTAAGCAAACGCGAGGCGCGCGCCATCTGCTGCATCTGGGTGGTCAGAGTGTCAGCCAGCAGTGTGTCGCCGCGAACGGCGTTGACGTAGGCCAGCACCTGCGCGGTCTGAATGTACGCGGCCGGAATACTGACGGAGGCGTCGTCGAGCCAGCGCCCCTGACGCAGCAATGCGGCGGGTGCCCCGTAGTGACGCCACAAGTCCATCGAGCGCGCGAGATCGATATAGCCCACTGGCGACTTCACGTACTCGGGATTGTTGCTGGCGAGCGTTGGGAGCAGGCGTTGTGTGAGCCCCTCCGTAACGACGTAGTCGCCGAGTCCGAGCGTGCGTGCATACGGTCCGATGGAGAAATGAATCGGACGACCCGGAAACGCGTCCCGGATCATTTGCAGCACCATGAGCTGATCGCGCGAGATGTAGCCCGCCGGAATGGTTGCGTCGATGGCGCCCTGCTGAAAACGCACGGGTTGTGCGAGCTGCAGCATCGGCGGAATGGAGTCGGCGGCGGCGGGCGAAAGGGCGATGACCGGTTTATCAGGGCGCGGTCCGGCGAGCGCTTTGTACGCTGCGATTCCCGAGCCGTCGTATTCAGCGACCCGATCACGAATGAGCTGATGCGCGTACCACTCCATGTTGAGATACGGAATGAGTGCGATCGTGACATCGCGGCGCACGCCTTCCACTTGCTGCGCGTACCACACCGGGAATGAGTCGTTGTCGCCGGCGGTAATCAGCACACCGTACGGTTCGACCGACTGCAGCAGATCGCGCGCCCACTCGGCGGTAAACGTCTGTCCGCGGCGTGAGGCGTCGCGCAGGTTATTGACGAGGGGAATCAGCGCGAGGAGGAGAATTGGTGACGTGACCAGCCATCCTCGCGAGTTGTCGATGCGCTTGGACAGGGCCTGCCAGATGGCGCCGATGCCCATGCCAGCCCACAGGCCCCATGTGGCAAAGCTCCAGAGGTAGAAGTAGTCGCGATCGCGGACTTCGCGGTTGACGCTCTCCCCAAGATCGGTGTCCTGCGAAAAGCCGTACTTGAAATTCAGGTAGTAGATGAGCGCCGGCGTGAGCGTAAACACGAGCGGGCCGACAAACGTGAACGTTGCGCGATCCCGTTTGAAATGGACGGCGCCGCCGAGCAACCCCAAGGCGAGAAACAGCCACGCGAGGAATTGCTGCTGGGCCGGATGCTCCTGCCACGCATCGCGCAACCATTGCCACTTGAAGTAGAGCCACCACATGCCGATTTGCGCGGGCAATGGTGCTTGTCGATCGGCGACCGCGTGACCGCCATACTGCTCGCGCTGAATGATGCCGGCAACGCGCGTTGCGGTTTCCTTGCTGAAGGTGCAGCCGAGGGCAGGTGCGCCGGTCACGCACGCCGTCGCGGCGCCTTCGTTAATGCCGGGAAAGTGCGCCGCGCGCACGGGCATGAAGAAGAACGTTGTCAGGCCGAGGAACAGCATTCCCGCGGCCGCGAGCACGACACGCCACCGGAGAAGCGTCAGCGGTCGGCGAAACAGGACGAAAAGTCCAAAGGCCGGAATCGGCAGAAAACCCGCCGGATGATTGGCGTAGCCTAGTCCGCAGAGATACGCGACCAACAGCAGAAACGCGTCCGCGCGACGCGATTGCGGCGGTGCATCGTGCCACCGCAGCGCTGTCCACGACGATGCGGCCAAGCCGAGCATGGCGAGTGTGTACACCTTCTCGTTTACGACACTCTGATTCCACACCGTGAACGCGGTTGCGCCGACCCACGCGCAAACCACCGCGATGACGAGGCGCGGCCGCTCGTCGAGATTCCAACCGGCGAGCGAACGATGAGCGACCAGAAACCAGAGCGCGGCCGAGATCGCGCTGGTGGTGGCGGCCAGCAGATTGACGCGCTCGGCGAAACTGACGGGAATAGGCAGCGCCGCGAACGCATGGGCCACGAGCACGAAGACCGGATTGCCCGGCGGGTGCGGAACGCCGAGCGTCTTGGCCGCGGCAATGTATTCGCTGGTGTCCCACATGGCGGTCGTGGGTGACAACGTCAGCGCATACAGCACGAACACGGCGAGTCCGAGAATGATCGCGACGCGGTATGGTGGCGGCGCATCGTTCGCGTCGGTGCCGCGGCCGCTCGGCGCGACGTCACGATTGGCCGCCGTGACGAGCGTGAGCGGTATGAAGACGACGTAGCCAAGTACCAGCAAGATGGCGGCGAGCGTCGTGCCACCGGTCCAGAGGCTGCCAAATCCGGCGGCAATGGCCAGCGCAGCAATGGCGGCAACGGCGGTCGTGCCGCCGGGAATGCGAGCAGAGAGAGCAGACATGCCCAGTAACTTGGCGGCTGCGCCGCCGGTCACATACTCCCTTGGGCGAAATGACGGGCAACGCGGCTGGCGCGGCCCGGTACCCGCGTCCAACATTGCGACGCCGCTGGCCGTTGCCCTCCGACGGTTGGCTCGCTTCCGACTCGACGTTCGGGTGGAAGCGATTCTGCAGGATCACATCGCACTGGTGCCATCATCGTGGGTGCTGCGCTTCCTTTTTTGCTGATTCTCTTTGTAGGCAGTGGCGCCTGCGCGCTGATCTATGAAGTGGTGTGGTTCCAGTTGCTGGAGCTGGTGATCGGTTCGTCGGCGATCTCGCTCGGCATTCTGCTGGCGACGTACATGGGCGGGATGTGCATCGGCAGTCTGGCACTGCCGCGATTTGCGGCACGCAGCACGCATCCGCTTCGTCTGTATGGCACGCTCGAGTTTGCGATTGGTGTCATGGGCGTGCTTGAGTTGCTGCTGATTCCACTCATCGGGCGGCTGTACACGCCGGCCGTTGGACACGGTGCGGGTGCACTGGCGTTGCGGGCCGTGGTGGCTGTGCTGTGTCTCCTGCCGCCAACGGTGCTGATGGGCGCCACGTTGCCGGCGATTGCGCGGTGGGTGCAGTCGTCGCCCAAAGGTATTTCATGGCTCGGCTTCTTTTACGGCGGTAACATCGCCGGCGCGGTGGTGGGGAGTGTGGCGGCGGGATTCTATCTGTTGCGCATTCATGATCAGGGGTACGCGACGTACGTGGCGGTCGCGCTGAACGTGCTGGTGGCCGCGATTGCGTGGGCGATAGCGTCGCGCACGCCGGCCGTCGCGCAGCTCGAGGCGGAAACTGCCGTCGAGGAGTCGACGTCCGGCAGCGCGGTTGCGAATGCACCAGACGAACACGACTCGCGACTGGTCTATATCGCGATCGCGATCTCCGGGGCGTGTGCGCTGGCCTCAGAGGTGGTCTGGACGCGATTGCTTTCGCTCACGTTCGGCGCGTCGACGTACACCTTCTCAATGATTCTGGCCGTGTTCCTGACCGGCCTTGGCATTGGCAGCGCCACCGGCGCGTGGTTGGCGCGGGTCGTTGAGCAACCACGGCGCGTATTTGCCTGGTGTCAGGCGTTACTGATGGTGACGATCGCGTGGGGCGCTGCGGTGATCTATCTCGCGCTGCCGTACTGGCCGATCAATCCGTCCTTGGCGCCGAGCGCGTGGTATGCGTTGCAATTGGATTTGGCGCGCGGCGCGCTGGCCGTGTTGCCATCGGCGGCGTTGTGGGGGGCGAGCTTCCCTCTCGCGCTGGCAGCCATCGCTCGTCGCGGCGAAGACACGTCACGTCTTGTGGGTCGAGTGTACGCCGCGAATACAGTCGGTTCGATTCTGGGCGCGACGCTCTGCAGCCTGCTGCTGGTACCGATGATGGGCACGCAGAACGCGCAGCGCGTGCTGATTGTGTTCTCGGGGATCGCTGCCGTGATGCTCTTCCTGGCACCTGTGCTTAAAGCGCGCGTGGCGCTGGTCGTGACGCCAATACTTGGCGCTCTGCTGGTGTACCTGTTGCCACAGTTACCCGGCGTGTTGGTGGCGCACGGACGGTACGCGGTAACGTGGCTTGAAAAGACCGACATCTTGTACGTCGGCGAAGGAATGAACAGCTCGGTGGCTGTCACGCGGGTGAATAGCAGCGGGGCCACGCAGTTTCACGTGAGCGGCAAAGTTGAGGCGAGCAGTTTGCCGCAAGACATGCGGTTGCAGAAAATGCTGGCGCACTTGCCGGCGCTCGTGCATCCGAGTCCGCAGTCGGTATTGGTGGTGGGGTTTGGCGCGGGCGTCACGGCCGGATCGTTCCTGCCGTATCCGTCGGTCAAGCGACTGGTGATCTGTGAAATCGAACCGCTGATTCCGAAGGTCGTGTCGACGTGGTTCACGAAGGAAAACAACAACGTCGCCAAGGATCCACGCACGCAGATCTACTTCGACGACGCGCGCAGCTTTGTTCTCACAACGGACGAAACGTTCGACGTGATCACCTCGGACCCCATTAATCCTTGGGTGAAGGGCGCGGCGTCGTTGTATACGCGTGAGTACTTCAACGCGGTCAAGGCGCACCTCAAGCCGGGCGGCGTCGTCACGCAGTGGGTGCCGCTCTACGAAAGCACGCTCGAAGCGGTGCGCAGTGAACTCGCGACGTTTTTTGAGGTGTTTCCAGAAGGCACCGTGTGGGCGAATCTCGTGGATGGTCGCGGCTACGACGTCGTGCTGCTCGGCCAGAATGGCCCGACCAAGATTGACATCAACGCGATTGAGCAGCGCATGAGCCAGGCCGGCTATGCGGCCGTTGGTGGTTCACTCATGGAGTCGGGATTCCAATCGTCGATCGATCTGTTCTCGACCTTCTCGGGGAGCGGTCGCGACCTGGCAGGTTGGCTCAAGGGTGCGGATATCAACACCGACCGCAACCTGCGCCTGCAGTATCTCGCCGGCGTCGGATTGAATCGCTATACCGCAGCGGATATCTCCGACGAGATCATGAAGTATCGCAAGTTCCCGGAGACTTTGTTTCAGGCATCTGATGCGTGGAAGTCGTCGCTACGGCAAACCATGCAGATGCCGTAACGACGACTTCGGCGGGACCCGCTGAGGTGCTGGTTCCTACGCGGTCATCACACTAGAAGTGCGCAAGTCCATGCGCGGCCTCGTCCTCGTTGAAGCTGTTTTCGAACGCTTCGAGGTCGGGGTCGTCGTATTTGTGTCCCGCTGCGACGGCATGCTTGGCCACGGCACTGTTACCGTGGACCGCTTTGCGGGCCGTAACTGCGGGGCGAGCCGCGCGCGCGCCCGACACTACGGGCGCGGACTTCGTGGCCGACTTGGGCACGACGTGTCGCGTCACACCAGCGCGCGAGACGTATTCGCGCGTCACGGTGAACGCGTTCACCACTTGCTGCATGCTGATCGATTGACTCGCCAACTCCTCGGCGGCGGCTGAGGATTCTTCCGCGTTGGCGGCGGCGGCCTGGGTGGCGCTACTCATTTGCGTGACGGCCGCATTCACCTGCGCGATACCGACGCGCTGCTGTTCACCCGCGGCGGCGATCTCTCGCATCACGTCGCTGACCTTGGCGGTGCGCGACGAGATTTGCGCCAACGCGTCCGACACGCGACCGGTAACGGCAACACCGGAGACCGCGTTGTTGGCGCCTTCCTCAATCAGCGAGGCGGTGGAACGCGCCGCTTCGGCCGCACGAATCGCCAATCCGCGCACTTCTTCCGCGACCACCGCAAATCCGCGCCCGGCATCGCCCGCGCGGGCTGCTTCAACGGCGGCATTCAACGCGAGCAAGTTGGTTTGGAACGCGATTTCGTCGATTGTCTTCACGATCTTGGAGGTCGCGTCGGACGATGCCTTGATGGCCTGCATGGCGGCGATGAGCGACGTCACATCCGCATCGCCCTGCTTGGCCGCGTCGGCGGCGCCGTCGGCGATTTCGCGAGCCGTGTCGGCCGACTGGGCGGCCTTGAGCGTCATCGACTCGACCTCCTGCAGCGCGCCCGAAATCTCCTCAATGCTGGCCGCCTGCTGACTCGTGCCGGCCGCCAACGTTTGACTTCCTTCCGCAATCTCCGAAGCGGCGCCGGACACCTGCGTCGCGCCATTGGCGATGTCGGTGAGTGCCGACTCGAGGTTCTCAACGGCGACGTTGATCGACGTCTTAATCTTCGCGTGATCGCCGTCATACGCGCCGACGACACGGGCGGTGAGGTCACGCTCGGCGATGCGCTGCAGCACCACGGCGGCTTCATTGATGGGTTCGAGCACACCGTCAAGAATGTCATTCGTGCCTTGCACCAATTCCCGGAATGCACCTTGGAACCGATCGGCCTGCCCACGCGACGACAGTTCGCCAGCAATCGCCTTTGCGTTCAGACTGGTGCTCTCCTCAAGCACGTCGCGAACCACATTCTGCGATTTCACGAAGGCGAAGATGGTGTTCTGTGTTTTGGAGATCATTCCGTCGACTGTGCGAGCGAGGTCGCCGACTTCGTCCTTCCGATCCATGTTCAGCAATTGAGTGGACGGCTCGGGAACCACCGAGAGATCGCCCTGTTGCAATGCTTCAATGCCATTGGAAAGCCCAGTGACACACACTTGATCCAGCCGCGCGGCTCGCTCCGCAACCGCCTTGAGCGGTATTGTGAGGTCGCGGGTAAGCATCACGCCCAACGTGACGGCGCCCGCGACGGACAACGCGAGCATGATGAGAATTGCATTGCGTCCGGTGGTACCGGCCTGATGCGCCTGCGCCAGCGTGGCCTGCGCATCGCGTTCTTCGTACGCCACCAGCGAGTCGGCGGTGATCGTCGCCTTCAGAAAGAGCGGTTTGCCTTCCGGCAACAGCGGAGTGGCTGAATCGATCTGGCGCGCATCGAGATGCTGTCGCACGTGATCGACGTGCTGGCGGTACTCCGCCAACGCTTTCTGAACCGCTTGCCATAACGCTTCTTCGACTGCGTCTCTTGGCAGCGCGACATAGGCTGCGGTGCCAGCCTCAATCTCATTCTTGATTGCCTCCCCCAAATCGGCGACGTTGGCGGCGTAACCGGCATCGTTTTTTGCTTCCCGCGTCTGGTGCATCGCCAACTCCAGACGACGCATATCGGCGATGCCGAGATTGACCAGCATCACGGCGCGAGTCGCGGGGAGCTTGTCCGTGCCAACGTCGTCGGCCGAATTGGACAGCTTCGCCATAGAAAGCAGACCCGTCGCGGCAACGGCGACGACGAGCAGCGTCACCGAAAAGAATGCGGCGCGGAGCTTGGTACCGATCTTGAGGTTCTTGAGCATGATAGCACACCAGTGATGAGCATACGAAACGTGGCGGCGGCCACGACGGGTCCTCAGCTGGGCGTATCGGTGACGTCGCGTGGGTCAACAAGCACGTGTCCAGAAACTGAACAAATGGATCACATGTTGGTGTGAGATTTATGGACGAAGTCGTCCGGCATAGATACGTTGTAAATCGTCGCACACCCGTCTCACTTCACACCTTTCAGTTCATTGCGCGCGTGACCATTTCTGAACGGACATCGCAGAGCGCACGACCAACCGCTTCACGCGGACGCGTGATGCTGATTGACGATGATGCCGCAACGATCAAAGCCTTGCGGGCGCTACTGACGGCGCGCGGATACGAAACAGCCGCGACGACCGACGTCGGCGAGATCGACGCGATGATTGAGCAGTTTGCGCCGGAAGCCATCGTGCTGGACTATGCGATGCCACAGACGTCGGGCATGACGGTGCTGGGCGATCTTCGCGGGCACGACCCAACCTTGACCGTGGTGATGTTGAGTGGCGAAATGGATGTGCCGCTCACGGTGCGAGCATTGCGCGCGGGCGCCGAAGACGTGTTGCTCAAACCGGTGCACGGCGATCTGCTGACGGCGGCCGTCGACCGCGGTTTGGCGCATACACGGCTGTTGCGCGCGCATCGCACCCGCGAGTCAGACAGGCATGATCCGTTCGGATACTTCGACGAGTCGCCGGCGATGTCTCGGGTGTTGCGCACCGTCGAACAGGTAGCGTTTGGTTCGCAACCCGTGCTACTCCTGGGCGAACCGGGCACCGGCAAGCGCGCGTTAGCGCAGCTGCTGCATCAACGGTCGTCGCGCGTCGGCCAGCCGTTTGCCATGTATCTCTGCGCGCCGCACGACTCGCTGCAGGTTGAGCACGCGCTGCTCGGATCGTCGCGCGAGCATGCCCCGACTGACATCGACGACGTTCACGACGCCGGTCTGCTGCACACCACGAACGGCGGCACGCTGGTACTCGACGAACCGCAGACGCTCTCGGCGGCGACGCAGGCGGCATTGCTGCACACGGCAGTCACGACCGCGCGTGGCGTTGGTGTGCGGCTGGTTGTCACTACGCGTCGAGATCTGGCCGACGACGTGCGGCGTGGCGTCCTGCGGGCCGATCTCTATCGTCAGCTCTCGGTGATGCCAATCATGCTGCCGCCGCTGCGGAATCGCGGCGAGTTCGCGATTCGAGAACTCGCCGAGCGCTTTCTACGCATGGAACGCGCACGAATGGGAAACGGACCGCGCGCGTTCGCCGCGAGCGGCTTGCAGGAGTTGTACGCGGCCACGTGGCCGGGCAATGTGCGTCAGTTACACGCGGTGGTCGATGAGGCCTTCGCGATGGCGCTCGATTCGGCGCGCATCGACTCCACGCATGTTCGCGCGGTGTTGGCACGACGCGGACTTCACGACGACGCGCCCGCGCCTGACGACCACACCATAAAAACGATGGAGCGACAACATATCGCGCGCGTGCTTACTCTCACGGGCGGTCAGCGCGCCGAAGCCGCGCGACTGCTGGGAATTACCCGCACCACCCTGTACAAGAAAATCGACGACTATCAATTGGAACCGGGCGATCACGGCTGAGGCGCAGCTGCGCCATCGGTTCCATTCGATCCCGCCCTACGCCGCTATCTCGGCGTGATGTGATTTCGGGTAATCTGCGCGAGCGACGTTGTGCCACTCTGCTTCATTACGGTTTCCAACTCTTTGCGCAGCAGCGCAAGAACCGTCTCGACGCCTTCCTGACCAAAGGCGCCGAGTCCCCAGATGTAGGGTCGCCCGATGCCAATCGAGGTGGCGCCGAGTGCCATGGCTTTGAAGATGTCGGTGCCGCGACGAAAGCCGCCGTCGCAAATCACCGGGATGCGCCCGGCCGTGCCAAGCAGCACATCGGGGAGCGCCGTGATGGTCGCGCGCAGCGAGTTCTCGGCGCGACCGCCATGGTTGGACACGAAAAGTCCATCGACGCCGTGACGAACGGCGATCGCTGCGTCTTCGCGCGTAACGATGCCTTTGATCAGCACCTTCATCTTCGTGGCGTGCTTCAGTCGATCGATGAATTCCCACGTCGGCGTACCGACTTCGGGGATGTGCGCCGTCGTGTCGTAGCCGACGAGATTCGGCTTGCGACGATTGTCACGATCGTCGACCCGGCCGCTGACGCCCGGCAGCGGTGCGCCGCCCAGATGACAACGAATGCACTCGCGCGTGTCGTGACGTGCCTCGCGAATCATCGTTTCGCGATTACTGCCGCCGAGCAAGTCGACCGTGAAGACAATAGCGGGAGCGCCGGCGCGTTCGGCGCGTTGCACCATCTGGCGCGTGATGGCCCAGTCTGATTGATGATAGAGCTGAAACCACACCGGACCGCCGCGGGCCGCGATGGCGTCTTCGATGGATGTGGTGGCGACGGTCGACAACACCTGCAGATGATTCTTGGCCTTGGCCGCACGGGCCACGGCGATTTCACCCTCCGGGTGGAAC
The DNA here is from genome assembly GCA_966096095.1 of uncultured Gemmatimonadaceae bacterium. Lineage (GTDB taxonomy): Bacteria > Gemmatimonadota > Gemmatimonadetes > Gemmatimonadales > Gemmatimonadaceae > Gemmatimonas. The sequence goes on from CBHTUR010000022.1 coordinate 28,763, forward strand.
GCCTTCTGACTGCCCACCGGATTGATGACAATCGGCGTTGGATACTTCGTGCCGAACAGCGTGACGCCCATGTCGATCTTGCTGACATCGATCAGCCGTCGAGGACGCAGCGCCCAGCGATCGAATCCGTCGCGATTCGCCTGAATCGTTCGGTCATCGTCGGTGCCGGTGGCCAGATAGCCCCAGTGTGCGACGGGAATCTTGCGCTTCGCAATCGGCTCAAAGTCGAAGACGTCGAGCGCTTCGGCGGCCGTCTTGATGCCCGTCAGTGTGTCCTGCGGCGTGGACCGACTGGCGAGCTCCTGGGCGAGTGCGAGCACGCGATGATCTCCCGTGGAGGTACCGTGGAGACCGTGAACGTCTTCGGACGAGTAGCCGGCGGCGGCGAGCAACGGGCTCGCGGCAAGGAATGCAAGAAACTGCCGACGAGACGGATCGTGGTTGGCCATGCGCACAAAGAGGGCGCTGAACACTCGCGTTGTCCAGCGCCCGTGTGCATCTCCGCGCGGTTACGTGAAAATGATCTGGCCGCCGGCCGCCATCTGATAGAAGTCACCGACGGTGATGATGTCCTCGATGCAGTCGACGAAATCACCACGCGCGAGTCCAAACATGTCGACCGATGCTTTGCACAGGAAAAGACGCGCACCAGAATCCGCGAGCAATTGGATGAACTCGGGAATCGGTGGGATATCGAGCGTCGCCATCTTCTTTTCCATTTGCGACGTGACGAGCGCCGACATTCCGGGCAGTCCACCGAGCAGCGTCGGAATGTGCAGCCCGGGATTGCCGACGGTTGCCACTTTAATGTGCTCCATGCGCGCTTTCGTGACGGCGTCCATGCCAAAGAACGTGAAGAAGACATTCGCATCGATGCCTTCCATCCGGGCGCCGTTCGCCATGATGAGCGCGGGATAAATCCCTTCTAACGAGCCTTTGGAAACGATGATGGACACTTTCTGAATCGGCGTCACGGTCGAAGTCAGCGTGTCGGTCGGATCGGCGTAGGTGGTGGTCATTAGATGCACCCGTGCGGTTTCGGTATGCCACAAATTTTCGCGGCGAGTTTAGCGGGGCCTTTGGGGAACAGCTCGTAGAGCTCTTTTACCGGGACGCCGGATTCCTTGCCGAGCGAACGAATGGTCGGGGCGCTGTTAGTGCGCAGATAGGTGTCGCGCATGAATCGCAGCACTTCCCAGTGACGCGGCGTCAGCGTGGCGATACCGCTGGCGGCGGCAATCGCATTCGCGATGTCCGGTGTCCACTGCGACGGTGTTTGCAGGAAGCCTTCGCTGTCCACGTCGACGGTGACACCGGCGATGGTGGCAGTGGTGAGGGTAGAAGACATCTTCAACGCTCCTTGCCCGCGAGGGACATGTGCGTGGTGACACCTGGCAGGTCGTATCCGGGCAGCAGTGCGTGCCAATAGATGGGTCGGAAGGCCAATTTGCCGAGGTGATTGAGTCGGCTTTCCTTCAGCAGTGACAGCGGTCCGAATCGCGAAGGAAAGTGTCCGGGAAGTGGTTCTGTGTCGTAGTTGAAATCGATCAGCAGCGCTTTGTGAAAACCGGTTTCGATGAAACAGTTCGCGTGACCGTCGAACGACTCAGCGAGTGGTTCACCGTTGAGGAAGTGCGCGATGTTGCGTTCGAGAACTTCCGCTTCGAAGTGCGCCACCGATCCGGCTTTCGAGGCCGCCAGATCGGTGGCATCGCCGAGGGCGAAGACATTGGGAAACGCGGGCGACTGCAGCGTGTGCGGATCCGTCTTCACAAAGCCCATCGCGTTGGCGAGTAGCGGCGTCTGCTGCAGAAAGTCAGCTCCCACGTTGACCGGCACGATCGCGAGCACGTCGAAGGGCACTTCCCGTTCATCGAACGACGTGAGCGTGCGACCGGCGCCGTCGACGGCACCGGTGGCGAACTCGGTGACGAGATTGATGTGCTTGTCGGCGAGAAGGTGCGACAGCGCGGCGGCGGCCGCCGGCTTGGTGAACGCGGCGTCGAGTGGCGTGACGTAGGTGATGTTGACCTGTTCCCGCACGCCGCGTTCGCGGAAATACCAATCGGCCAGGAAGGCGAACTCGAGCGGGGCGACCGGGCACTTGATGGGCATGTCGGCGACGGCGATAACCAGCTCGCCGCGCTGGAAGTTGGCGAGCCGGTCGCGCAACGCGCGTGCGCCGTCGAGGGTGTACCAGTCGAAGACGTTGGTTTGCCAGCCATCGCCGCCGAGCCCATCTGTTTCTTCGGGCGCGGTATGCGTGCCGGTAGCGACGACGAGGACGTCGTAGGTGAGTTCAAGTCCTCTTTCGAGGCTGACCAGATTTTTTTCGGGGTCCAACAGTGAGATTCGCGACTGCACGAATCGGACGCCGTTGGCGAGCTGATGGGCTCGGGGTTTGATCAAATCCTCCGGCTCGTACATGCCGAAGGGGAGAAAAAGCAGCCCCGGTTGATAGAGATGCTGATCGGACTCGTCGACGAGGGTGATGCGGATCTGTCCGTGCGCGACCTCGTCGGCGTATCGGCGGGCGAGCCGGTTAGCGATGATGGTTCCGGCCGTTCCTCCGCCGAGCACGACGATGCGCCGTGCGTGGTCGGCCAATTCACTTGGGGCCGAGGGGTACGAGTTCGTGGTCATACCGGCGCCCTCCTGGGGCCGTGGGAATTACTTGTATAACGATGTACGCATAAACAGTACGATCGACGCGTGACGAAAAACGTCGGCGGAATGCTGTCGGCGCGCGCGGAATTCCCCGAAGGAAAGTGCAGGGGTCTCCCCGATGGACCCGAGGTCGCGCCTGACAGGAGGTGCGAGCGTTCAACTCAATGTGAATTGGTGACTTGACGGACCTTTTACCCGCTGTCACGTTGACAATCTCTCGGGGTCCAGCGCGCCGCTCGCGCAGGCCCGAAAACTCCTCCTTCCGCCCGTCCGCGCTCGCCGCGATGAATCCCTACGCCATCTTCCTGCTGTACCTGACGGCGATTGTCGCCTTCGTCGGGCTCGTGCTGGGACTCAACCGGCTGCTGGGACCGAAGCCAGCGCCCAGCGCCATCAAACTCGAGCCGTTCGAGTGCGGCGTGATGGTCGCCGAGCAGATCAACGTCAAAGCCGTGTCGATCAAGTACTACGGCGTCGCGATCCTGTTCATCCTGTTCGATCTCGAGACGATGTTCCTGTTCATCTGGGCGCTCGGGGCCAAACCACTGACAGGATTCCTGCTGTTCACGTTCTTCTTATTCGTCTTCCTGCTGGTGTTGAGCCTGCTGTACGTCTATAAGGCTCGCCTGCTGGAAGCGGTGACGGAGTAGTCCGCGCGATGTACGGCAAGCCTCTCCCAGTCGTTCCTGCCAAGCGTGAACCGGCGGGGACGTTTGAGTTCATCACCACCAAGAAAGATGAGTTGGTGGGGTGGGCCCGAAAGTTCTCGCTCTTTCCGTATCCGTTCGTGACCGCCTGCTGCGCCATGGAATTCATGGCCGTCAGCGCCTCGGCCTACGATACCGATCGATTTGGCGCCGCGCTCCCGCGCTTCTCGCCGCGGCAGGCCGATTTGCTGATGATCGTTGGCACGGTCACACAAAAGCAGGCGCCGATTCTGCGCAAAGTCTACGAGCAGATGTGCGAGCCGAAGTGGGTGATGGCGTTTGGCGTCTGCGCGACGAGCGGCGGCTTCTACCAGAACTACGCGTCGTTGCCGGGCATCGACAAGATCATTCCGGTCGACATCTACATCCCGGGCTGTCCGCCGCGTCCGGAGATGGTGATCGATGGCATCATGAAGCTGCAGGAGCTCATTGCCAACGGCCATCATCGCATCGTCAACGACCGGTTCTGACGTGGCCACGGATATCTTCTCTCAGTTGCAACTCGCCCTGGCGCCGGAGGGTGATCGCGCCGCCGAGTCGCACGGCACTTGGGCGCTGCAGATCGAGCCAAACGAACTGACCGCCGTCGTGACTCGACTGAAAAACGAGTTTGGCTTTGACGTCTTTCTCGATGTCACGGCGGTCGACTGGCCCGATCGCGCCGAACGTTTCGATGTCGTGCATCACTTCTACTCCACGACGCATCGCGTGCGCGTTCGCTTGAAGTCGCGCGTCACGGAAGCGTCGCCGGTCGTGCCCACCCTGCGCCCGTTGTACGGATCGGCCGGATACATGGAGCGCGAATGTCACGACATGTATGGCATTCGATTTGACGGCAACGACGATCTGCGCCCGATCTTGCTGTACGAAGGCTTTGAGGGGCATCCGCTGCGCAAGGATTACCCGAAGCAATTCGAGCAGCCACTTGTCCCGTACCGGTTCTAGACGGTGACTGCTGAGCTCCACATTCCGAATCCGATTCGCACGAATCTCCTCACGCACACGCGTGAGGGATCGGTCATCGTCAACATCGGTCCGTCGCATCCGGCCACGCACGGCACCGTGCAGATCGTGGCGGAACTCGACGGCGAGCGCGTGCTGCGCACCGACGTGCACTGCGGCTATCTGCACCGCGGTTTTGAGAAGGAGTGCGAGGATCACACCTGGCACAACCTGATTCCGTACTGCGATCGCCTGAACTACTGCTCGGCGCTCATCAACGGCTTTGCATACTGCGAAGCGGTCGAAAAGCTCATGGGCATCGAGATGACGCCGCGCACGAAATATCTGCGCACGCTGCTGTCCGAGTACTCGCGCGTGTGCGATCACCTGACGTGCGTGGCGGCGGCGCTGATGGAACTGGGCGCGATGACGGCGTTCCTGTATCTCGTGATGATTCGCGATTACATGTACGAACATCTCGCGGCGCTCACCGGTGCGCGCGTGACCTATTCGTACAGCCGCATTGGCGGCCTCGCGGAAGATTTGCCTGAGGGATGGCTTACGCGGCTCGCCGAGATTCTTGATCAGTACGAGGATTTCATTGGCCGTGTGCACGGGCTCGTTGATCGCAATCGCATCTTCATCGATCGCACGCGCAACGTGGGCGTAATTTCCACGGCCGATGCGCTGAACTGGGGCTTCACCGGACCCATTCTGCGCAGCACGGGCGTGCCGCGCGATCTGCGGAAGGATACGCCGTATCTCGCCTACGCCGAGCTCGATTTTGAGGTTCCCGTGGGCATCAAGGGCGACAACTACGATCGCTACTTCGTGCGCATGCGCGAGATGGACGAGTCGGTGCACATGATGCGCCAGCTCATGGACATGCTGCCCGACGGTCCGATCAATGTGGACGATCGTCGCTGCATCTTCCCGCCGAAGACGCTCGTGTACAACGAAATCGAATCGCTCATCAATCACTTCAAACTGGTGATGGAGGGCCCGGTGGTGCCGGCGGGCGAGATCTATCACGCGCATGAAGCACCGAACGGTGAGCTGGGCTTCTACATCGTCAGCAATGGCAGCGGCGTGCCACACAAAGTGCACGTGCGCAGCCCCAGCTTCGTGCACATGGGCGGTGCCCATCTGATGCTTGACGGCGGACAGCTGGCTGACGTGGTCACGACGTTTGGATCGATCAACATGATCGGTGGTGAGTGCGACCGATGAGTAGCGAAACGCGAACGGGCATCCAACACCTGATTCCCGAGTTTGAGCGCTGGAAGACGCGCTATCCCGCCGGGTTTGAATCGTCGCTCACGATTCCGTGTTTGCGTCGCATTCAGGAAGAGTACGGCTTCGTTTCGGACGAGAACATCGACGCGTTGGTTGCGTATCTGGGCGTGCCGCGGATTCAGGCCGAAGAAGTGCTGGAGTTCTATACGCAGTTCCAGCGCAAGCCGATCGGCAAGTTTCATCTGCAGGTCTGCCACAACGTCTCGTGCACCATGCGCGGTGCGGAGCGCATGCTCGACTGCGTGCACGAAAAACTGGGCATTCATTCGGGGCAGACGACGGCCGATGGCACGGTGACGTTGTCGCGCGTGGAGTGCCTGGGTTCGTGTGGCACGGCGCCGATGATGATGGTGAACGAGACGTATTACGAGAATCTCGACACGGCGAAGATGCACGCGATCATTGACGCCGTCGCGGCGGGGCGGAAGCCATGAGCGACATGTCGACGACGGCTGAAAACGCGACGCCGAGAAAGTACGACCGGCGCCTGTTCATGACGTTCCCGATCACCGCGACCTCGCACACGCTGGCGGACTATCGCGCGCGTGGCGGCTATTCGGCGCTGGAGAAGGTGCTCAAAGAGATGCAGCCCGAGCAGGTCACCAAAGAAGTGACCAACTCAGGGCTGCTTGGGCATGGCGGCGCGGCGTTTCCGATGGGGCGCAAGTGGGGTGTGGTGAAGCTCAATGACGGGCAGCCGCACTACTTGTGCATGAACGCGGACGAAGGCGAGCCGGGCACGTTCAAGGATCGCTGGTTCCTCGAGAACAATCCGCATTTGCTGCTGGAAGGGATGCTGATTGGCTCGTACGCGCTGCAGAGCCGGAATTCGTTCATCTACATTCGCGGCGAATTCGACCTGCCGTACCGGCGCATTGCGGGCGCGCTGGAAGAGGCGTACGACGCGGGGTTGTTCGGCCAGAACATTCTGGGCTCCGAATTCTCATGCGATCTGGTGGTGTATCGGGGCGCCGGCTCGTATGTGTGCGGCGAGGCATCGGCGATGCTCACCTCACTCGAAGGCAAGAAAGGATATCCGCGCAATCGCCCGCCCCGACTAACGGTAGCGGGGCTCTATCAGAAGCCGACGGTCGTCAACAACGTCGAAACGATTGCCAACGTGCCCTACATCGTGCAGCACGGTGCGGACAACTTCCGCAAAGTGGGCACGGCCAAGAGTCCGGGTACGCAGCTCATTTCGGTGTCGGGGCATATCAACACCCCCGGCGTTTACGAAGTGGAGTATGGCTATCCGTTTGCCGACTTCCTCGCCAACGAATGCGGTGGCATGCTGGGCGGGAAGGCGCTCAAGTGCGTGGTGCCTGGCGGTATCTCGACCAAGGTGCTCAACGCCGAAGACGTGATGCCAATTGCGATGGATCACAACTCGTTCCTCGCGGCAGGTTCGCAGATCGGATCGCAGGGCATGATTATCGTGGCCGAAGGCACCTGCATGGTGAAGCTGATGCAGGTGATGATGCGCTTCTATCACCACGAGTCGTGCGGGCAATGCACACCGTGCCGCGAAGGCATGGGGTGGCTGGAGAAGATCAGCAACCGCATTGTGGCCGGCAAAGGTGAGTCGTCGGACATCGAGCGCCTCTATCAGATCTCAAACGCCAACGACGGCACCACCATTTGCGGTCTGGGCGACGCCGCGGGTTATGCCTGCTCCGGCATTCTCGACAAATACCGGCACGAGTTTGAGTACTACATCCAACATGGCAAGTCGATGTACGACGGCCGGCTCGAGGTGGCTGTCTGATGATCGAGTTCTTCATTGACGGCATTCCCGTGCAAGCGGAGAAAGGCCAGACGGTGATGCAGGCTGCCGTCGCGGCCGGCATCAACATTCCGTTCTTCTGCTGGCACCCGCATTTGTCAGTGCCCGGCAACTGCCGCATCTGCATGGTGGAGGTCGAAGCCGACGGCGGGGCGTGGTTCGATATCTCCTGCAACATGCCGGTCACGGCCGGCATGCGCGTGTTGACCAACTCGGAAAAGGTGCAGGAGCTGCGCAAGGACACGATGCAGCTCATCACGCTCAACCATCCGGTTGACTGCGGCATCTGCAACAAGTCGGGCGAATGCATGCTGCAGGATCATCACTATGCGTACAACGGCATGCCGTCGTTGTCGCGCGATCCCAAGCAGCAGGCCACCAAGTATCACAACCTGTCCGGCCGCATCATGCTGGACAACGAGCGCTGCATTATGTGCTCGCGGTGCGTGCGCTTTACCGACGAAATCTCCAAGTCGCACGCGCTGGGTGTGCAGCACCGCGGCGATCATTCGCTCATACGCTGCGCAGCCGATGTGAATTTCGATGACGATCCGTACTCGGACAACGTGATCGATATCTGTCCGGTAGGCGCGCTGTTGTCGCGCGAGCTCCTGGACCATGCGCGCGTCTGGTACCTCAAGGCCACGCCACAAGTCTGCCCCGGCTGCGAACGCGGCTGCAGCATCAACGTGTGGACGCGCAAGCAAGAGTGGAAACTGCACTCGCTGGACGCGAAGCTGAATACGCGCATCGATCGCATTACGCCGCTCGAAAATCCGGCCGTCAACGGCCCGTGGATTTGCAACAAGGCGCGCGATCTCGCGAAAACCTTTGAACGGCCGCGCGCCACGCAGCCGATGGTGCAGCGCAGCGCCGCAACAGTTGACGAAGCCGTAGCGGCGGCGGCCAAGTTCATTGCCGGCGCGCGCAAGCCAGTGGCGTTGGTTTCGAACTGGGGTTCGAACGAGGAGCTGTCGGCGTTTCACACCATGTTGGGCCCGACGTTCACCAGCTACGTGAAGCACGATCATCTACCGCTGCCAGGCGAGCGGCTTGAAGACGATGTGCTGATCAAGGCCGACAAGAATCCCAACACGTACGCGGCGCGTGCGATGTTCCCGTTCCTTCCGGCCAACGTCGCGGAAGCCATCACCGCGGACACCGACTTGGTGCTGGTGTGGGGCGAAGGCGCGCCGCTCGATGCCATTCCGTCATCGGCGCGCGTGATCATGCTCACGTCGTACGACGCGCCCGGCAACGATCGGGCGGATGTGCTGATTCCGATCAGCATTCAGACGGAACGCGACGGACACTACACCAATTTTGCGGGCACGATTACCGGCTTTAAGCAGGCCGTGCCGAAGCAGGCCACCGTGTCGAACGCGCAGTCGCTGTTCGAAGCGCTCTTCTCGGCCATGTCACCCATGAACGCGACGGCCGGTCAGTCGCTGCTGGCGGGGGCGCGATGATGGTCTCGACGGCGCTGCCCGATCTCGCCATCGCGGTGGTGTTCATGGCGGCCTCGATCGGTGTGCTGATGGGCTTCGGCGGCCTGCTCACGTGGGTGGAGCGCAAACAGGCCGCCGTGATGTCTGATCGCATCGGCGCCAATCGCGCGTACATCAAGATTCCATTCACGAACATCAAGCTCGTGTGGATGGGGCTGTTCCACGGCATGGCCGATGGCGCGAAGATGTTGCTCAAGGAAGACTGGAAGCCCAAGACGTACGATCAGCTCGCGTACACGCTGGCGCCGTACATCGTGTTTGCCCCGGTGTTGCTGGTGTTCGCGGTGATTCCATTTGGCGGCATGCTCGATCCGGGGCGCATCATTCCCGCGCTGGCGCCGTTCTTCGCGGGCAAAACGTACCCGATGCAGATCGCGAACTTGGACGCGGGGCTGCTCGTGGTGTTTGCGTTCAGCGGACTGACGATTCTCGGGTCGATGCTCGCCGGCTGGAGTTCGGACAACAAGTTCTCATTGCTTGGCGGACTGCGCGCCGGTTCGCAAATGATCAGCTACGAACTCGTGATGGGTCTCACGGTGCTCGGTCTGATCCTCATTTTTGGCACTGTCGATCTGCGACAGATGGTGCAGCAGCAGTCGGGCACGATTTGGGGCGTGCTGCCGGCGTGGGGCATTTTCTATCAACCGCTGGCGGCCGTTCTGTTTCTGACGGCGGCGATCGCCGAGAACAAGCGCATTCCGTTTGACTTGCCGGAAGCGGAGTCGGAACTCGTGAGCGGGTTCTATACGGAATACAGCGCGATGAAGATGGGACTCTTCATGTTCGCGGAGTTCATTGAAATCGCGATTGTGGCCGCGCTCTTCACGACGATGTTCCTGGGTGGATACAACCTGCCCTACATGACCGATGCCGGGTTTCTGTTGCCGGGCGGACGCGAGATCGCGCTGAGTCACGGTGTGGTGGTGCTGTTGCAGCTGGCGACGTTCCTGGCCAAGGTCGCGTTTCTGTGCGTGGCGCAGATTCAGATTCGCTGGTCGCTGCCGCGCTTTCGCTACGATCAGATGCTGTCGTTCGCGTGGAAGCTGCTGCTGCCGTTGTCGCTGGCCAATTTGAGCGCGACCGCGGTGCTGGTGTGGCTGACGCAGGGAGGCACGCGATGAAAGTCCCGTTAAAGCCGGAAGCGCCCGTGGTATCGGAAGCGCAGCACAAGGGGCTCGTGCAGCTTGAGCGACGCGGCAAGTACGACGCCAAGGCGTATCAGCGCAAGCAGTACTGGAATGAGCCGGAGATGTCGCTGTACGAGAAGGCGTATCTGCCGGAAATCATGAAAGGCCTGGCCATCACGACCCGGATTTTCGTGCGCAACATGTTTCGCTGGGTCACGGGACGGAAAGGCGCGCTCACGACGTACTATCCGGAAGAGAAGCGCTGGGACTTCGCGCCGCGGAACCGCGGCAAGCATGTGCTCACGCAGCGCCCGGACGGTTCACCGCAGTGCATCGCGTGCAACATGTGCGCGACCGTGTGTCCGGCCAAAGTCATCGAAATCGAAGCCGGCTTTGATATCGACGATCCGGCGCACCCGAAATATCCGGTGCGCTTTGAGATCGACTACTCGCGTTGCGTGTTCTGCGGACTGTGCATCGAAGCGTGCCCGGAGGACGCGATCCGGATGGAGCAGGATGTCCCCGCGTTGGCGAGTACCGACCGCTTCGATATGTGGCTGACGATGGATCACATGCTGACGTGGCATCCGCAGAGCGACGTGGCGAAGCCGTATCCACCCAAGGGTGGCGCGTCGGCCTCGCGCGGCGACCAAGGAGCGGGGCACTGATGGATTCTGCCTTGCTGGTGCTCTTTAGCGGACTCGCGCTGCTGGGCGCGGTGTTGATGCTGGTGTTGCGCGAACCGATGCGCGTGGCGTTGGCGCTGATCACGACGATGGGCTCGTTGGGCGCGATCTACGGCATCCTGGGGGTGCACTTCATCGCGGCGTTTCAGGTGCTCATCTACGTCGGCGCGGTGATGGTGTTCATGGTTTACGTGATCATGCTGCTTGAGGTCCGCGAGCAGGCGGGTCGCTCGCGCTACTCGCGCATGCTCATTCCTGGCCTCTTCGCCGTCACGTTGTTGTTGGGCGTGCTGGGCATCACCGTGTCCAAGGCAGGCAGTGCGACCGGGAATTCCGTTGATGCCGCGACCGTTTCCGACTTCGGCCTGATCAGCTTTTCGACGTCGTTCCTACGCGACTACTGGCTGCCGTTTGAGTTGACGACCGTCTTGCTGGTGGCGGCGATCGTCGCCGCGCTGGCCGTGATCCGCGTGCACCGGAGGATCAATGGATAGACATCAGCTGTTGCTGTGGCTGTCTATCGGCTTGTTCTCGTTGGGCATGCTGGGCGTGATTCTCCGCCGCAATGCACTCATCATGCTGATGTGCATGGAGTTGATGCTCAACGGCGTCAACGTCGGACTCGTGAACGCGATGGTGGACAACCACGCGAGCGCGGGTGGCGTGATGGTGTTCCTGGTGTTCGTGGTGGCGACCGCCGAAATGGCGATCGCGATTCCGATCATCCTGCTGCTGGTGCGACGTACCCGCAGCCTCGATCTCGAGACCTATACGGAGCTCAAGGGCTAAGTGATACCGACCCAGACACTGCCGTCGCCGACGGATGCGTCGTGGCCCGCCCTCACGCTCATCGTGCTGTTGCCGCTGGTTGGATTTCTTCTCAACGGAACGCTGGCAACCGCGTTCGGCGGCAAGAAAGTCGGTCATGGATTTGTGAACACGGTGGCGTGCGGCTTACCGCTGGCCGCGTTCGTGCTCACGGTACTGCAGTTCCTGCAGCTGCGGTCGAGTGGGTACACGCCGATTGTCGACCACGTGTATCGCTGGGCGGTGGTGGGCGACTACAGCTTTGATATCGCGTTCTACTTCGATCGGCTGAGTGCGATCATGACGCTCATCGTGACCGGCGTCGGCACGATGATTCATGTGTACAGCACCGGCTACATGCACGACGACAAGAGTTACGGACGCTTCTTTGCGTACCTGAACTTGTTCCTGTTTTTCATGCTGCTGTTAGTGCTGGGGCGCAGCATGCTGGTGCTGTTCGTGGGCTGGGAAGGCGTTGGACTGGCGTCGTATCTGCTCATCGGCTTCTGGTTCGACGACTTAGCGAACGCGCGAGCCGGCAAGAAAGCGTTCATCACCAATCGCGTGGGTGACGCCGGGTTTCTGTTGGGCATGTTCCTGCTGCACCGCGCCCTTGGCACGCTCGACATGGACGCCATCAACGCGGCGTTCATGGCGCCGACGTTGCCGGCCGTGTCGGCGAGTCTGGTTGGCATTTTCCTGTTCATCGGCGCCACGGGCAAGTCGGCCCAGATTCCACTGTACGTGTGGCTTCCGGACGCGATGGCGGGTCCAACCCCGGTGTCCGCGCTGATCCACGCGGCGACGATGGTCACGGCGGGTGTGTACCTCGTGGCGCGTATGTCGGGCATCTACATGCACGCGCCCGAAGCGAGCCATGTGATTGCCGTGATTGGCGTGGCGACGGCGTTCTTCGCCGCGACGATCGCGCTGGTCCAAACCGACATCAAGAAGGTGCTGGCGTACAGCACCGTGTCGCAGCTGGGCTTCATGTTTCTCGCGCTGGGCGTGGGCGCGTACGGCGTGGCGATCTTCCACGTGGTGACGCACGCGTTTTTCAAAGCGTGCCTCTTCCTTGGCGCGGGCAGCGTCATTCACGCGTTGTCGGGCGAACAGGATGTGCGGAAGATGGGTGGGTTGCGCACCAAGATTCCGATCACGTTCTGGACCTTTCTGATCGCGACCGCCGCGATTGCCGGCATCCCTCCGCTCGCCGGTTTCTGGTCGAAAGACCAGATCCTCTGGTACGCCTTTGCCAGCGAGCACGGTGGCTCGCCGGTGCTATGGATGTTCGGCGCCGCCACGGCGCTCATGACGGCGTTCTACATGTTCCGGCTGTTGTGGCTCACCTTCCTCGGTACGTCGCGGGTCGATCATCACGTGGAGCATCACATCCACGAGTCGCCGCTCTCGATGACGGGCGTCTTGATGATTCTCGCGGTGCTGTCGGCGGTGGGTGGCGCGCTGGCCCTGCACACGTTCCTGGCGCCGCAGATTGCGCTGCCCAAAGTGAACGAGGCCCTCGAGCACTACGAACACACGCTGCTCTACGTATCGATCGCGATTGCTCTGGCCGGCGTGGCTGGTGCGTGGTTTGTGTACGGTGGGCCCGTGACGCGCGCGGAGGCTCTCGGGCGCAGCTTCGCGGGGCCGCACAAGCTGCTCAGCGGCAAGTACTTCATCGACGAGCTCTACGACGCGGTGCTCGCCAAGCCGCTCTACTGGCTGTCGGAGAACGTGTTCCTCAAGCTCGGCGACAAGACGCTGCTCGACGGCACGCTCAACGGATTGGCTTCGCTGGGTCAGCGCACTGCCGGAGTGCTGAGCAAAGTGCAAGCGGGCAGCGTGCACCTGTACGCGTTGCTGGTGGTGGTGGGATTGGTGAGCGCCCTCCTGTGGAGCTGGTCACATGTCTGAGGCGCTCGTGCTCAATCTCATCCTGTTCCTGCCGCTCATTGGCATCGCGCTTTTGGAGTTTGTGCCGAAGCATGCGTCGGGCACGACGCGCCAGATCACGCTGGTGACGATGCTCGTGCAGTTCGTGCTCACCCTCTGGGTGTATCTGCAGTACCAAAGCGATGTGAGCGCGTTGCAGTTCGCCACCAACGTGCCGTGGATTCCGTCGTGGGGCGTTTCGTATCACATCGGCTTGGACGGTGTGAACGTGTTGCTGGTGCTGCTCACCGCGTTTCTGGGGCCGCTGGTGGTAGCCGGCGCGTTCCGCACCATCGAGAAGGACGTGAAGCTGTTCTACGCGATGGTGCTGCTCGTCCAGTTCGCGATGATGGGTACGCTGCTCGCGCAGGATCTCTTCCTGTTCTACGTGTTCTGGGAAGCGATGCTCATTCCGATGTTCCTGCTTATCGGCATCTGGGGCGGCGAACGGCGGATCTACGCGACGATCAAGTTCGTGCTCTACACCGCGTTCGGTTCAATTCTGATGCTGGCGGCCATGATCTATCTGGTCGTCTCGCTGCAACAGACGACGGGTGTCACGAGCTTCGCGTTCAGCGATCTGTACACGATGCACCTGCCGCTCAATACACAGACGCTGCTGCTCGGTGCGTTTGCGCTGTCGTTTGCGATCAAGGTGCCGATGGTGCCATTCCACACGTGGCTCCCCGATGCCCACGTGGAAGCGCCAACGGCGGGCTCGGTGATTCTGGCCGGCGTGATGCTCAAGATGGGCACCTACGGCTTCATGAAGCTCGGCTTCCCGCTCTTCCCCGATGCGACGCAGGCGTTCACGCCGCTGCTCATGACGTTGTCGGTGGTGGGCATTGTGTACGGTGCGTGCCTGGCACTCGTGCAGACGGACATCAAAAAGATCATCGCGTATTCGTCGATCAGTCATCTGGGTTACGTGATGCTGGGGCTTTTGAGCCTCGACATCATCGGTATTCAGGGCGCGATTGTGCAGATGGTGAGCCACGGACTTGTGGCCGGCGGTCTCTTCCTGTTGGTGGGGATGATTTACGATCGTTGCCACACCCGCGACATGAACGCGTACGGCGGCATCGCCAAGCTCATGCCCGTGTACAGCGTGTTCTTCCTCATTTTCACGCTGGCCTCCGTGGGTTTGCCCACCACGAGTGGATTCACGGGAGAGTTCATGGTGCTGATGGGCGCGTTCCGCGCGGCGTGGCCGATGCACCTCGCGGGCAGCTCGTACGCGCTGACGCTCGCGATCGTGTCGGTGACCGGCGTGGTGCTCGGTGCACTGTACATGCTGCGCCTCGCGCTCCACTTCCTGTTCGGTGCCGCCAAGGCGCCGCACCTCGAGGAGCACCCGTTGCACGATCTCGACTGGCGTGAGAAGGGAATTCTCGCCGTGCTCACGGTGGCGGTGTTTGCGCTGGGGCTCTTTCCGAATGGCGCACTCAAGAACACCGAGTCGGCCGCCAAGTCGTTCCAGCAACTCATCACGACGTCGAGGATTGCGCCGTGAATGCCAGCATGACGTCGCTCGCGCTCACCGGCATGATGCCGGAACATCTGTTGTTGGCCGGCATCGTAGTGCTGCTCGCGCTGGATATCATGGGTCGCTGGTCACGCGGCGCCACGCTCGTGGCCGTTGGGGCGACCATCGCGGCGACGGTGTCGTGCGTGATGCTGGCCGCCGCGGGCACCACCGGCGACGTGTTTGCCGGTATGGTTTCGGTCACACCGCAGACACTGCTGGCGAAAGGGGTCGTGCTCGGACTCGCGGTTCCCGTGCTGCTGATGTCGCGCGATGACTTCGAAGGTGGTGAGTTTCCGTCGCTGCTGCTGTCATCACTGTACGGTGTCTGCCTGCTGGTCAGCGCGGACAACGCGCTCGTCACCTTCCTCGGCATTGAGCTGATGTCGATTCCGGTGTACGCGCTGATCGTCATGGGCTACCGTCGGCCGCAAAGCGCTGAAGCGTCGCTCAAGTATCTCGTGCTTGGCGGCACCGCGACGGCGATGTTCCTGATGGGCATCACGCTGCTCTTCAACAGCACCGGATCGATGGCCAACGAGGCGTTCGCGCGCGCCATCGGATCGACCGATCTCCTGCCGCGGGCCGCCGTCGTTCTCGTGTTGCTGGCGTTCTTTATCAAGGGCGCCATCGTGCCGTTCCACGCGTGGGCGCCCGATGCCTACGAAGGCGCGAGTCTCACCACGACCGCGTACATGGCCACCATCGTGAAGGCCGGCGTGTTGTTCGCGGCGGTGCGTATGGTCGGTACCGCCGCCATTGCCTCGCCCGTGAGCGAGTTGCTTGCCGTCTTCCCGCTAGTCTCGATTGTCTGGGGCAACCTGACCGCGATGCGTCAGCCGAACTTCCGGCGCATGATCGCGTATTCGAGCATCGCGCACGCGGGCTATCTGTTCTACGCCTTGCTGGGCGATGGGGCGACGCGACTGCAGGCGGTCACGTTCTACGTGCTCGCGTACGGTGTGCTCAACGTGCTGGCCTTCTCCGCCTTGCCGATGGCCGTCCGCGACAGCGATCGCGACGCACTCGAGCAACTCAAGGGGCTTTTCCGTCGCAACCCGTTTGCCGCACTGGTCATTGGCATGGCCATGCTCTCGCTGGCCGGATTGCCGCCCTTCCCGGGCTTCGTTGCCAAGTTCCTGATTTTCAAGAACGTGTTGGCGGCCGGACATCCGGTGTATGCCACGCTCGGTCTCGTTGGCAGCTACCTGGGGATCTACTTCTATCTCCGAGTGATCCAGCTGATGTTCATGAGTGCGCCGGCCGCGGCGACGCCATCGGCGGAATCGCAGCTCGCGCCGGAGACCAAGGCTGGGCATGGCGCGCTGGTAGAGCCGGTGCAGGTGCCGGTTCCCGCGATCAGCGGCTTGTCTCGAACGGCCAGCCTGCTCTGTGTCGCCGCGATGCTGTTGCTGGCGATTATCCCGGGCTGGGTACTGGAACGGTTTTGATGCGAACTATCAGCGACGGCGTGCAGCAGTTCGCCGTCGCTGACGGTGCGCGAGTCGAGCGGGACGCGGAGCGATCCGGTTCAGGTCCCGGCGCGGCGCGACTCCGGCGCGTAAAGATCGATGAGCTGCAGTCGCGTCGCGCTCAGGCGCTCAGAGACGACGCCCAGGAGCCGCATCGTGAAGGCCAAACCGAACGATGGATCGGCGGCGAACGTCTTCAGGAGCTCGACGCAGTCGAAAACGAGCACGTCGACCCGGTCGAGCGCGCGGGCCTGCAGCACTTTGTGTTTGTCGGTCAGAATCGCCGACCAGCCGAATTCGTCGCCGGCGTACAGCGTCTGGACGCGCAGCGAGCCGGTGGAGGTGCTGATCTCGAGGGCTACCATGCCTTTGACCAGCAGGTAGAACTCGCGCCCATCATCGCCTTCGGGAAAGATCACGCGGCCCTTATCGAAGCACATTTCACGGGCCATCGCGCCCAGTGTTTCGATGTGCGCGGGATCGAGTCCGGAGACAAACGGGTGTGTTTCAACGACCGATTGCAGTGCGTTCGACATGCGACGTTCTCCCGTCGTGCTGATGCAGAAGTCTCAGCGGTTTGTGCCCGATGGCCGTGACTCTTCAGAGGACACTCTCGATGACATTATGTGGCGCGCTGCGACGAAGCGCTACAGAGCGAATGACACACGGCACATTCGGTCACCGCCCGATGCGTGAAAGGAAACGTGACAGGAAAACCGTCGACGGGAAATCCTTCTTGCCACTCTCTGTGCGCGGAGCCATGCTAGCGCACTCTATCCGAGGATCCATCGCAGCATGAGTGCCACAGACGTCTCGAATCCGCAGTACTACCACAAGGTCGTAGACTGCCAGTGGGCGTGTCCTGCCCACACCAACGTTCCCGGCTATCTCCGACTGATCGCGCAGGGTCGGTACGACGACTCGTACCTGCTGAACCGGCAGTCGAACGTGTTTCCGGGCATCCTGGGCCGCACCTGCGACCGTCCCTGCGAACCCGCGTGCCGCCGAGGCCGGGTCGAAGAGAAGCCGGTCGCCATTTGCCGCCTCAAGCGCGTCGCGGCCGATAACCGCGGTGACATCACCGACCGACTGCCGAAGGCGCCCAAGACCAAGAACGGGAAGCGCGTGGCGCTAGTCGGTGCCGGTCCCTCGTCGCTCGCGGTCGCCAACGATCTGCTCCCGCTGGGGTACGACGTCACGATCTACGAAAAGAACGCCCAACCGGGCGGTCTGATGCGGATCAACATTCCCGCGTTCCGTTTGCCGGCGCAGGTGCTCGACGAGGAGTGCGGCTACATCATCGACATGGGTGCCAACATGAAGTACGGCACGCCAGTCGACAGCATGAAATCGCTGCTCGCGGAAGGGTATGACGCGGTGTACGTGGGCAGCGGGGCGCCTAAGGGCAAAGAGCTCGACCTGCCGGGGCGCAAAGAGGCAGATGCGCAGATTCACATCGGCATCGAGTGGCTGGCGAACGTGCACTTCGGTCACATCGAGAAGATTGAACCGCGCGTCATCATCATCGGTGTGGGTAACACGGCGATGGATTGCTGCCGCAGCGCGAAGCGCCTCGGGGCCACCGAGGTGAAAGTCGTGGCGCGTCGCGGCCGCAAGCATTTCAAGGCGTCGCCGTGGGAGCTGGAAGACGCCGAGGAAGAGCAGGTCGAGATCATCGAGAACCACGCGCCGAAAACCTTCATGACCGCGAACGGTAAGCTCGTGGGCATGGAGTTCGAGGTGCTCGAGTGGACCGAAGACGCGAACGGCAAGCAAACGAGTCGCGTCAAGGAAACGATCATGATTCCGTGCGATGCCGTGATTCTGGCCATCGGCCAGGACAACGCATTTCCGTGGATCGAGCGCGACGCGGGCATCGACTTCGACGCGAAGGGCATGCCGGTGGTGAACAAGGTCACGCATCAGAGCTCGCATCCGCAGGTGTTCTTCGGCGGCGACGCGGCGTGGGGCCCGGAAAACATCATCTGGGCGGTGGCGCACGGACATGCGGCTGCGATCAGCATCGATGCGGCGTGTCAGGGTCGCGACGTCAACGATCGTCCGCCGGTCGGCATGACGCTGGTGAGCGCCAAAGTTGGCATGCATAGCTGGGCCTACGAGAACGACTACGAAACGGCCAAGCGCAGCAAGATGCAGCACGAAGAGCTGAGCAAGCGCTTCAGCGGCATCGGCATCGAAGTGGAGTTGGGTTTCACGCCCGAGCAAGCGGCCACGGAAGTGCAACGCTGCCTGAACTGCGATATCCAGACGCACTTCACGGCGCCGTTGTGCATTGAGTGCGACGCCTGCGTGGACGTTTGCCCGACGAACTGTCTGACGATCACCACGAACGGCACGTCGATCGATGATCTGCGCACGCGCCTGTCGGCGCCGGCGCTCAACACGGCGCAAGAGATTTACACCTCCGATTCGCTACCGCAGACCAAGCGCATCATGGTGAAAGACGAAGACGTCTGTCTGCACTGCGGACTGTGCGCGGAACGTTGCCCGACGGCGGCGTGGGACATGCGCACGTTCGATCTCAAACTCGCCTACGCTGGACAGGTGGCTCGATGAGCGGCATTAACGATTTCGCATTCAAGATGGGAACGGTGAATGGCACGGGCTCGGCCAGCGCCAACAGTCTGCTCATGCAGGCGATCTTCCGCATGGGGATTCCGGTCACCGGCAAAAACATTTTCCCGTCGAACATTCAGGGCTTGCCCACGTGGTATGAAATCCGCGTGAGCAAGGACAGTTACACGGCGCGCCCCAGTGCGGTGGACCTCGTGGTGGCGCTCAATCCGGCAACGTACGCGAAAGATGTCGCGACGGTGCGTCCGGGTGGCTACCTGCTATACGACAGCACGTGGCCGCTCGATCCGGACCTCGTGCGTGAAGGCATCACGATTCTCGGCATTCCGTTCGGCCGCATGTGCGTCGAAACGTTCGAGAAGGATCGCGATCGCACGCTGCTGCGCAACATCGCGTACGCGGGCGCGCTCGCGGCGCTGCTCAACATCGACATGACGGTGATGGACGGCATGCTGACCGAGAAGTTCGGCAAGAAGCCGCGCTTGCTCGAGAGCAACCACAAGGCCATCAAACTTGGCTACGACTACGCCAAGGCCAACTATCAGTGCCCGTTGCCGTTCCACCTCGAGAAGATGAACGCCACCGGCGATTCGATTCTCATGGATGGCAATACGGCGTGTGCGCTGGGTGCGGTGTATGCCGGCGCCACGGTGGGTGCGTGGTATCCCATCACGCCCGCAACGGCGCTGATGGAAGCCTTCAAAGGCTTCTGCGAAAAATTCCGCGTCGATCCCGACACAGGAAAAAACAACTACGCGATCTTGCAGGCCGAAGACGAGCTGGCAGCGGCCGGTATCACCATCGGAGCCGGATGGGCGGGCGCGCGCGCGTTCACCAACACGTCGGGTCCCGGCATCTCGCTGATGCAGGAGTTCATCGGTCTCGCATACTACACCGACATTCCCGCGGTCTTCTTCGACGTGCAGCGGTGCGGTCCGGCCACGGGCATGCCCACGCGCACGCAGCAGGCCGACCTCATGTCGCTCGCCTATGCGTCGCACGGCGATACCAAACATCTCATTCTCTTCCCGGCCAATCCGAAAGAATGTTTCGAGATGGCGGTACAGAGTTTTGATTTGGCCGAGCGATTCCAGACGCCGGTGTTCGTGGCGTCGGACTTGGACATCGGCATGAACGACTGGATGGTGCCGGCGTTTCAGTGGGATGACAGCTATCGACCTGATCGCGGCAAGGTGCTCGATGCCGCGGCGCTCGAGAAGGTGCAGAAGTTCTCGCGCTATCTCGATGTTGACGGCGATGGCATCGCCGCGCGCACGCTGCCCGGTGTGGGTGGCAAGGGCGCCTACTTTGTGCGCGGCTCTGGCCACGACAAGCACGCCGCCTATACCGAAGATTCCGACGCGTATCAGGAAGTGGTGGATCGCCTGAAGCGGAAGTTCGCGCACGCCGCGACCGTCATGCCTAAGCCCATCTTCCATCTGCAGGACGGCGCGGAGATCGGCCTTGTGTGTATCGGTGGCTGTGACGCAGCGGTGCGCGAAGCGGCGGATATGCTCAAGGCTCAGGGCATCAGCACCGACATCATGCGCCTGCGCTCGTTCCCGTTTGGCGCGGAAGTGAAGGAGTTCCTGCTCAATCACGAGCACACGTTTATCATCGAGCAGAATCGCGATGCGCAGCTCAAGTCGATGCTCACCATCGAACTGAGCGTCGCGCCCGATCATCTGCAGTCTATTCTCGATTACGGCGGTATGCCGCTCACGGCGAAGGTGGTCGTGGACGGCGTGACCGCGCGTCTCGCTGGAGTGCCCGCATGACATCGATCGCCAAACCACCAGTCAAACATCCGAGCTCGCGCACCAACGACCTCGGTCTGACCATTCGCGACTACGAAGGCGCGATGTCGACGTTGTGCGCGGGGTGCGGACACGATTCGTGCACTGCGGCCATCGTGCAGGCCGGTTGGGAGCTCAACCTCGAGCCCCATCGCGTGGGCAAGATGTCGGGCATCGGCTGCTCATCGAAGACCACGGCGTACTTCATGAAGCAGTCGCACGGCTTCAACAGCGTGCACGGTCGCATGCCGTCCGTCACGTCGGGCGCCGCCGCTGCGAATCGCAGCCTGACGTACATCGGCGTGTCCGGTGACGGCGACTCGCTTTCGATCGGCCTCGGCCAGTTGTCGCATGCGATTCGTCGCAACGTGAACATGGTGTACGTGCTGGAGAACAACGGCGTCTATGGACTGACCAAAGGACAGTTCTCTGCCTCCGCCGATATCGGCTCGACCAGCAAGAAGGGTGAAGCGAACGAGCAAGCGCCCATCGATCCGGTGCTGTTGGCGTTGACACTCGGCGCAACGTTTGTAGCGCGATCGTTTTCGGGTGACAAGAAGCAGCTCGTGCCGATTCTCAAGGCCGCGATGTCGCACAAGGGCTTTGCCATTGTCGACGTGATTTCGCCTTGCGTGTCGTTCAACGATCACGAAGGATCCACCAAGAGTTATGCGTTCACGCGCGAGCACGAAGTGGAAGCGGTGGAAACGGATTTCGTGCCGCTGCGTCGGGAGATCACGTTGCCCGAATCGAACGAAGAGATCTCCGTGGTGCAGATGCACGATGGCGCGAGCGTGCGGTTGCGCGCCACATCACCCGACTACGATCCGACCGATCGCAATTCGGCCTACGCACACGTGCGCGCCTGCCAAGCGCGCGGCGAGATCGCCACGGGATTGTTGTTCATCGACGAGAACGGTTCGGACATGCACGACATGATGCGCACGGTCGAACAGCCGCTGGTTGACGTTCCGTTTGAAAAGTTGTGTCCGGGCAGCGCCGCGCTGACGAAACTGATGGCGCGGTACCGCTAGACACGTGCTGTATCCGACGGCGACCCACCTTCCCGGTCGCCGTCGCGCCTTCGGTCTGCCCGCGGGCAGACGTCCGGTTGGCCATTCCGTCGGTGAATTCCGCGGTGCAATCCGTATGGTTCCACACACTCTCCAAGAACCCGAGCAGCTCGCTGATATCGTCAGCGACGTGCTCTCGCGTTCGCTCGTCGGCGCCGAATTTCTGTTGCCGGTGCTGCAGCAAGTGCAATCACGCGTCGGTTGGGTTCCGCCGAGTGCGATTCGCCAGATCGCGGAAGCGTTCAACCTGACGCGCGCTGAAGTACACGGCGTGGTGACCTTCTATCACGATTTGCGCGAAGCACCGGTAGGGCGGCACGTGGTGCAGCTCTGCATGGCAGAGGCGTGTCAGGCCGTGGGTTGTCGCGCGTTGTCGCGACATGCCGAGCAGGCGCTGGGCGTGACGCTCGGTCAATCGACCGCAGACGGGCGAGTGCATCTCGAAGCCGCCTACTGCTTTGGCAACTGCGCGCTCGGCCCCACCGTGCGCATCGGCGATCGGGTTATTGGCGGCGTGTCGAACGAAAAATTCGACGCGCTTGTTGCGGAGCTCTCGTGAGCACGGTCGCACGTATTTACGTGCCCAGCGACACCGGCGCGTGCTCGGTCGGCGCCGATGACGTCGCGGCCGCAATCGCGGCGCACTATGCCGCGCTGAGCGTGCCGGTGACGATTGTACGAAATGGTTCGCGCGGCGCGTACTGGATGGAACCGCTCGTGGAGGTCGACTCGCCGGCGGGACGGATTGGCTTTGCCAACGTGGCCCCCGACGACGTTCCCGCGCTCTTTGAAAACGGCGTGCTGCCAACCGCGGCGCATGACAAGAGCGTTGGACACGTTGCCAACATTCCCTGGCTCGCTCAGCAAACCCGACTGACGTTTGCTCGAGTGGGTGTAATCGATCCACTGTCGCTCGACGACTATCGTCGCCACGGTGGGATGGCGGGGCTCACGCGCGCGCTTTCGCTGCGTTCGCAGCAGATCATCGACGAAGTGAAGGCGTCGGGGCTCCGCGGCCGAGGTGGCGCGGCGTTTCCCGCCGGCATCAAGTGGCAAACCGTGGCCGATGCGGTGAGCGCGCAGAAGTACGTCGTGTGCAATGCCGATGAAGGCGATTCGGGCACGTTTGCCGATCGACTCCTCATCGAGGCCGATCCTTTTCAGCTCATCGAAGGAATGACGATCGCCGCGCTCGCGGTGGGTGCGACGCGCGGATTCGTTTACTTGCGCTCGGAGTATCCGCGCGCGATCGACGTCTTCACACGGGCGCTCGCGATTGCGCGGGCGAACGGAGTGTTGGGCGCGCAGGTGCTTGGCGCTGCGCATGCGTTCGACATTGAGCTGCGCGTTGGGCTGGGTGCATACATCTGCGGCGAAGAGACCGCGATGCTGGAGAGTCTTGAAGGCAAGCGCGGCGTGGTGCGCGCCAAACCGCCACTGCCGGCACTCGCGGGCTTGTTTGGTGCACCAACGGTCATCAACAACGTGCTCTCGTTTGCCGCCGCCACGGATATTCTCGCCCAGAGCGGTAGCGCGTATGCGGCGCGCGGCACCGGGCGTTCACTGGGCACCATGCCGTTTCAGTTGGGCGGCAATGTGAATCGCGGCGGCGTTATCGAGGTTCCGTTCGGTATCTCGCTGCGTGATTTGGTGGAGCGATTTGGTGGCGGCACGTACAGCACGAAGCCGATGCGGGCGATTCAGGTTGGCGGGCCACTGGGCGCGTATCTCCCGGAAACACAATGGGACACGCCCCTCGACTACGAATCGTTCGCGGCGATCGGTGCAATGCTCGGTCACGGCGGCGTGGTGGTGTTCGACGAAACGGTCGACATGGGCGAGCAGGCCGAGTTCGCGATGGCGTTTTGTGCGCACGAGTCGTGCGGCAAGTGCACGCCCTGTCGCATTGGATCGACGCGCGGGGTAGAGACGATTGCGCGCCTTCGTCGGGGCGAACAGTCGCGGAAGAACTGGCAGGTGCTGGAGGAGTTGTGCGAGACGATGGAGCTGGGTTCGCTGTGCGCACTGGGTGGTCTGACACCGATGCCCGTGCGCAGCGTGATGAAGCACTTCACCGGTGACCTGCTCGCGTCGAAAGCGCGCGGCGGCGCCGACTCGGCTCCCCGCGAGCCAGAGGTGATCGCGACATGATCGATAAGCCGACCGATGGTGGCACCGTCACGATGGTGCAGCTGACGATTGACGGCGAGCGCGTGGAG
Source organism: uncultured Gemmatimonadaceae bacterium (assembly GCA_966096095.1). Lineage (GTDB taxonomy): Bacteria > Gemmatimonadota > Gemmatimonadetes > Gemmatimonadales > Gemmatimonadaceae > Gemmatimonas. Next base: position 52,901 of record CBHTUR010000022.1, read on the forward strand.
GTGCCGGCGGGCACCAGCATCATGAAGGCGGCGCGCTCCGCGCAGTTGGCAGTGCCCAGCCTTTGTGCCACCGACTCGCTCAAGCCGTTTGGATCCTGTCGCCTGTGTCTGGTGGAAGTGGCGGGGCGCAAAGGTCTGCCCGCGAGCTGCACGACTCCGGTCGAGCACGGCATGGTGGTTCGCACGCAGACGCCCACGTTGGCGCGGGTGCGTCGCAACGTGATGGAACTCTATATCTCCGACCATCCACTGGACTGTCTGACCTGCGCGGCCAACGGCGACTGCGAACTGCAGGACATGGCCGGCGCCGTCGGACTGCGCGAAGTCCGATATGGCTACGAAGGCGCCAATCATCTGGTCCAGGAGAAGGACGAATCGAATCCGTACTTCACCTTCGATCCGTCGAAGTGCATTGTCTGTTCGCGCTGCGTGCGCGCGTGCGAGGAAGTGCAGGGGACTTTTGCGCTCAGCATCACCGACCGCGGATTTGCGTCGAAGGTGAGTGCCGGCATGGACGAACTGTTCATGCAATCGGAGTGCGTCTCGTGCGGGGCGTGTGTGCAGGCGTGCCCAACGGCGACGCTCATCGAGAAGACGGTGATCGATGCCGGGCAACCGGAGCGCACGGTGAAGACCACCTGCGCCTACTGCGGTGTGGGATGCTCGTTCAAGGCTGAGCTCAAGGGCAACGATGTCGTGCGCATGACGCCCGACGATGCCGGCGGCGCCAACGAAGGCCACTCGTGCGTGAAGGGACGCTTCGCGTGGGGGTACGCGAGTCACAAGGATCGCGTGACCACCCCGTTGATTCGCGAACATATCACCGACGAGTGGAAGCCGGTGTCGTGGGAGGACGCCATCGCCTACACGGCAAGTCGCTTCAAGGCAATTCAGGCTGAGCACGGCGTGGACGCAATTGGAGGTGTGACGTCGTCACGCTGTACCAACGAAGAAGTGTATGTCGTGCAGAAGATGATCCGCGCCGCGTTCGGCAACAACAACGTCGACACCTGCGCGCGTGTTTGTCACTCGCCGACCGGATACGGACTGAAGCAAACGTTCGGAACGTCCGCAGGCACGCAGGACTTCAAGAGCGTGGAGCAGGCTGATGTCATCGTTGTGATTGGGGCAAATCCGACGGACGCGCACCCGGTGTTTGCGGCCCGGATGAAGCGGCGACTGCGTGCGGGAGCGAAACTCATCGTGGTCGATCCGCGGCGGATCGATCTCGTGCGCTCGCCGCACGTGCAAGCGGCGCATCACTTGCAGTTGCGGCCCGGCACGAACGTCGCCGTCATCAACGCGCTGGCGCACGTGATTGTTACCGAAGGGCTGGTGAACGAAGCCTTCGTTGCCGCGCGCTGCGATTCGAAGAGTTTTGCGCAGTGGCGCGACTTCATTGCGCGCGAAGAAAACTCGCCGGAGTTCACCGAAGCGCAGAGCGGCGTGCCCGCGAGCGAAGTACGGGCCGCGGCGCGCCTGTACGCGGCCGCGCGCAACGGCGCGATTTACTACGGCCTCGGTGTCACGGAACACAGTCAGGGCAGCACGATGGTGATGGGCATTGCGAACCTCGCGATGGCTGCCGGACATCTGGGTCGTGACGGTGTGGGCGTGAGCCCGCTGCGCGGACAGAACAACGTGCAAGGCTCGTGCGATATGGGTTCGTTTCCGCACGAGCTGCCGGGGTATCGCCACATCGGTGACGATGCAACACGCGCGCAGTTTGAGGAGGCGTGGCAGGTCACGCTCGACCCCGAACCCGGCATGCGTATTCCCAACATGCTGGCGGCGGCGGTGTCGGGACAATTCCATGGCATGTTCATTCAGGGCGAAGACATCGCGCAGTCAGACCCAAACACGCTGCATGTCACCGCCGCGCTGCGCGCGATGGACTGCGTGGTGGTGCAGGATTTGTTTCTCAACGAGACGGCCAAGTTCGCGCATGTGTTTCTCCCCGGCACGGCGTTTTTGGAGAAAGACGGCACGTTCACGAACGCCGAGCGCCGCATCAATCGCGTGCGTCCGGTGATGCCGCCCAAGTCGGGGCTGTCCGAGTGGGAGACGGTGTGCCGGCTGTCGCGCGCGATGGGGTACGCAATGGAGTACACGAACGCGGCCGAGATCATGGATGAAATTGCCGCGTTGACGCCGACCTTTTCGGGCGTGTCGTTCGCGCATCTCGATCGTGTGGGCAGCGTACAGTGGCCGTGCACGCCCGCGAATCCGCTGGGCACGCGCATCATGCACGAGGAAAAGTTTGTGCGCGGCAAAGGTCGTTTTCTCATTACGCAGTATGTGCCGACCGATGAGAAGAGCACGCGGAAATTCCCGCTGCTGCTGACCACCGGACGCATTCTCACGCAGTACAACGTCGGCACGCAAACGCGGCGCACAGCGAACAGCGAGTGGCATCAGGAGGATGTGCTGGAAATTCACCCGCATGACGCCGAGGTGCGCGGCATAGGCGAGGGCGACGGCGTGCTGTTGTCCAGCCGGAAGGGCGCGATCACGTTGCACGCACACGTGACCGAGCGGGTGCCCGAAGGGGTCTGCTACACGACGTTTCATCACCCGGAAGCCGCCGCGAATGTGGTCACGACCGAATTCTCCGACTGGGCCACGAATTGTCCGGAGTACAAGGTGACCGCGGTCGAGGTACAACCGGTTGATTGAACCGACGAGCGCCGTGATGCGAGAACCGCAGGAATCACGCGCGATCCGTCGCGACGGGTATCCGTCGTCGTGGCAGATCGCGGTGGAAGCGCCGGTGGAGATCACGCTCAACGGCACGCCGTGGACCGTGCTGCTCGCCACGCCCGCCGATGTGGACGATCTGGCGATTGGCGTTGCGCTCACAGAGGGAGTGTTGCGCGATGCACACGCGGTCACGCACATCGAGGTCGCGGAATTTCTGCACGACGTGCAAGTGCGACTCACGGTGCGCGACGACGCTCTGGACCGCGATGCCATTCGCGCGCGCTCGCTGGTGAGCAGCACCGCCTGCGGCTTGTGTGGTGTGGAATCGCTGGCGCAGCTGCAACAGCGCGCCCGCCCCGCGCGAGCCGCCCTGTTGGCCGGGGCGCCCGCGCGAACCGTACTCGACTCGTCGTTGCAGATCGCGTTCGCCGCGCTGGCGCAATACCAGCCGCTCAATCGGGCCACGCGCTCGGTGCATGCCGCCGCGTGGTGCAGCCCCGATGGATCGATTGTGCTTGCGCGTGAAGACGTGGGGCGACACAACGCCCTCGACAAGCTGATTGGCGCAATGGCCCGACACGATCTGCTGGCGGCCGACGGTTTCATCATCATGACCAGCCGCTGCAGTTATGAGCTGGTGTACAAGGCAGCCCTCACCGGTGCTCGTGTACTCGCTACCATCTCCGCGCCGACGTCGATGGCGCTCGAGTGGTCTGAGGCTCTCGCACTACCGCTCGTGTGCTGCTCCGACAGTCAGCCGGTCGTCCGCTTTCCCTTCACGAGGAACGATCCCGTTCATGAGTGACGCCGATCTGGTGCGCATGGCGAATCAAATCGCGCACTTCTTTGCGCCGTACCCCGAGCCCGACGGCAGCGACGGCGTGCGCGATCATCTGGAGCATTTTTGGACGCCGGTGATGCGTCGCGACCTGCAGGCGATCGCGACGCAACCGACGCACGGTCTCGATGCGTTGGTGATCCAGGCGATCGCGCCGTGGCCGGTAGATGCCTCGCACTGATATGCGCACGGACGAGGTGATCGGTGCCATCTTGTGCGGCGGCGGCGGCACGCGCATGGGCGGCGTGGAAAAGCCGCTCACGCTGTTTGATGGCCAGCCGCTGGTGGCGCATGTACGGGCGCGTCTCGCGCCTCAGGTTTCTCGCGTCGTCATTAGCGCCAATCGCGAGTCGGCCGCGTACGAGCGTTGGGGTGACGAGGTTATCGCTGATGATTTCGTTGATGGCGGCCCTGCGTTCGGTCAGCCGACACACGGTGGACCATTGTACGGCATCCGAGCGGTGATGCGCGCATTGCTTCGCGCGCCGACGCGGACGTTGCCGGCCGGATCCTCGAGTCCGCTGGTGATGTTCTGTCCGGGCGACGCGCCGTTGCTCGACGCCGCCCTCGTGGCGCGACTCCAATTAGCGATGCACGCGACGACGGCCGACGCGGTGTACCCACACGACGGCGAACGCGCCCAGCATTTGTTTGTGCTGCTGCGTCTCACGCCCGCGGTGGCATCGTCGCTTGACGCCTTTCTGGCGTCAGACGCGCGCGCAGTGCACGGCTGGTTGGAGCAGTGTCGAGCGACCAGCGTTGATGCGTCGGATATTGCGATGAGCTTTGCCAACGTGAACACGCGGCAGGAACTCGACGACCTCGCGCGCCATCGTCCTGGTTCGTGGGACGCCACCGGATGAACGTGCGTTTGACCGATCACGCCTTGCGCGTGCGCTTTTCCGCGTCGGACGTCGATGCGCTTCGCACTCGCGCGGCGGTCCGGTGCACCATCTCGCTGCCGGCCGGTCTTGCGATGCAAGTCACGGCCAAATGCACCGATCATGAGGTGCCCGGCATCACGCACAGCGTCGAGCAGCACGCGGTGGCACTGCACATTACCGTACCGGCGCGCGAGCTCGAGCGCTGGCGTGAGCTGCGTGGCAAAGAACGAAGTGTGCAACATCAACTGGCAGCGCCTACGCCGCTGCTGCTGACCATAGAGCAAGACCTTCACCCGAAGCCGGAGCGTTTGTGACCGCGCCTGTTGCGACGAAAATCCCTGCTGGATCTGTCCCCACCGACATCGAAATCGCGCAGTCGGCCAAACTGCGGCCGATTACCGCCGTTGCCGCCGACCTTGGATTGTCGGCCGACGATATCGATCAGTACGGCAAATACAAAGCCAAGCTGCCGCTCGAGCTCTCGACGCGTCCGGCGAAGGGCAAGCTGGTAGTGGTAACCGCGATCAACCCCACGCCAGCTGGCGAAGGCAAGAGCACGGTGAGCGTAGGACTCGCGCAGGCGTTGCGGCGAATCGGCACGAACGCAGTGCTGGCGATTCGCGAACCGAGTCTGGGTCCGGTGTTCGGCGTGAAAGGCGGCGCGGCGGGCGGCGGTTACGCGCAGGTGTTGCCAATGGACGAAATCAACCTGCATTTCACCGGCGACTTCCACGCAATTTCGAGCGCGCACTCGCTGTTGTCCGCGATGCTCGACAACCATCTGCAACAGGGCAACGCTCTCAATATCGATCCCCGTCGCATTACGTGGCCGCGCACGATCGACATGAATGATCGCGCACTGCGTCACGCCATCATTGGTCTCGGCGGACCCGGTGAGGGCATTCCGCGCGAAGAGCGCTGGGTCATTATCCCCGCCAGCGAGGTGATGGCCATTCTCGCGCTGGCCAGCGATCTCACCGATCTCGAGGCGCGACTGGGACGCATCATTGTCGGTGCAACCGCGGGCGCCAACAAGCAACCCGTGCGCGCGCGCGATTTGAACGCGTCGGGCGCCATGACGCTGCTGCTCAAAGATGCGCTGCGTCCAAACTTGGTGCAGACGCTCGAAGGCGGCCCGGCGCTTGTGCATTGCGGTCCGTTCGGCAACATCGCGCACGGCTGCAATTCGCTGGTCGCCACGAAAACGGCGCTCGCACTCGGCGATGTGGTTGTCACGGAAGCAGGATTCGGCTCCGACCTCGGCGCCGAGAAGTTCTTTGACATCAAGTGTCGCTTCGGCGGACTCAAACCGGAGGCGGCGGTGATCGTCGCCACGGTACGCTCGCTCAAGATGCAGGGTGGCGCGCCGAAGAACGCGCTGAACGTGGAAGACCTGGCGGCGCTCGAAAAGGGACTGCCGCATCTCGATCATCACGTGCACAACGTGCGACAGTTTGGTGTGCCGGTGATCGTCGCCATCAATCGCCGACTGAGTGACACGCCGGCCGAACTCAAGATGGTGGAAGATTACGCCAACAAAATCGGCGCGAAAGTCGCGATGTGCGATGTGTGGGCCAACGGCGGCGCCGGTGGTGAGGCGCTCGCGCGCGGCGTGCTGGAACTACTGAACGGCGGCACGGCGAATTTCGCGCCAGTGTACGATGCGGCATTACCCATTCGCGAGAAGATCGACACGATCGTGCGCAAGGTCTACGGCGCCGAAGGTGCCGACATCACACCCGCCGCGTCGCGCGCGATCGATTATCTCGAATCGATCGGGCTGGGTGACACGCCGGTGTGCATGGCGAAAACGCAGTACTCACTCACCGACGATGCGACGCGACTCGGGCGGCCCACCGGATTCCGCATCACCGTGAACGAAGTGTACGGATCGGCCGGCGCCGGATTTGTCGTCTGCAAAACCGGCGACATCATGACGATGCCAGGGCTCGGCAAAGTGCCGGCCGCCGAGGGCATGAAGGTGCACCCCGACGGCACGATTGAAGGGTTGTCGTAGTCGATCGGCTTGAAATCAAACGGCGCGCGACATTCGGCCGAATATCGCGCGCTGTTTCCGTAACTGCATCCACCCAATGTCGCCGCCGCTACCTCGGCGAACGCCGCCGTTCCACGAGCGATTCGTAGTTCGGTTGATACATCTCCGCCGCGACAGTGGCGGCGATGTCTTTCGGGCGAGGACGTCGTGCAAACCCGCGCTCGTAGGCAATGGTCGCGACTTCGATGGCAATCGCGAGTGACACCTCGCGAATGCGCGAGAGACTCGGATACACACGTCCCATCGCGAAGTCTTCCTCGGTGACCATGTCGGCCAACACCTTGGCCGCCGCGGCAAACATCTCGTCCGTCACGCGCGACGATTCACTCACTGTGACACCGAGTCCGACGCCAGGGAAGATGTAGGAGTTGTTGCCCTGACCAGGCACGTGTGTTTTGCCTTTGAACGTCACTGGCGCAAACGGCGATCCGCTCGCGAAGACCGCCCGGCCATCGGTGCCCGTATAGGCCTGCTGCGCCGTGCACTCGGCCTTTGAAGTCGGATTGGAGAGCGCGAAGATGATCGGACGTTCATTGAGCGCGGCCATGGCCGCGATCACTTCCGGCGTAAACGTGCCCGGCGTTCCGGACACGCCGATGATCGCATGTGGTTTAACCGCATTGACGGCGTCGACGAACGACGTCACCGGCTCATGTGCATGCGCGTAGCGTTGCTTGTGTTCCGCGAGGTCGTTGCGCGACTTCACCACGAGACCTTTGCTGTCCACGAACCAGCAGCGCGCTCTGGCCTGCGCTTCCGTCAGCCCCGATTCCATCATGGCTTCCACCACGAGGTCACCGATGCCGATGCCGGCTTCGCCGGCGCCATTGAACAACAGGCGCATTTCGGTGAGCGGAACGCCGGTGAGCTTGGCCGACGAGAGCAATCCCGCGAGTGTCACCGACGCTGTGCCCTGAATGTCGTCGTTGAACGTGCAGACGCGATTACGCCAGCGCTCGAGCAACGCGAATGCGTTGTGATTGCCGAAGTCTTCGAACTGCAGGCAGGCGCGGGGAAACCGATGCTGCACGGCTTCGACGAATTCGTCGAGCAAGTCATCGTACTCTTTACCGCGCACGCGCGGCTGCCGCAGCCCCATGTACGAGTGGCTTTCGCGCAGTTCCGTATTGTTGGTGCCCACGTCGATCGTGATGGGCAAGCACTGATGCGGCGACACGCCCGCGCAAGCGGTGTAGAGCGTTAACTTGCCAATCGGAATGCCCATCCCGTTGGCGCCAAGATCACCGAGCCCCAGGATACGCTCACCATCGGTGACAACGATCATGCGCACGTCATCGTGCGGCCAGTTCTGCAGCACCTCACCAATGCGACCTTTGTCTTCGGCCGTGATGTACATGCCGCGGCTGCGGCGAAAAATGCGACCGAACTCCTGACACGCCTGACCCACGGTGGGCGTGTACAGCACCGGCATGAGCTCCTCGAGGTGATCCATCACGAGGCGATAGAACAGCGTCACATTCCGATCGTGCAAACCGACCAGATAGATGTACTGCTCGAGTGGAGTGGGCTTGCCGCGGACGCCCGGCAGGATGCGCATCAACTGCTCTTCCTGGGTCATCACACGCGGAGGCAACAAGCCGCGCAGCCCGAGGGCGTCGCGTTCAGCGTCGGTGAAAGCCGTTCCCTTGTTGAGAACGGGGTCGTTCAACAGATCGGCACCACGCTTGAGATAGAGCGGGGAAGTCAAAGCGTCTCCAAGTACCAGCTGCGAGGCGGGCGACCGGCGTCGGCCGGTCGTGCGAGCGGAACACTCAAAAGAGTCGCGGGGACGGCCCGAAGCAAGCCGTGAATGCCTTACAGCGTACTCGCGCCCGGTGTTGGCGGTGGGGTCGGCTCCGGCGAGCGGTCGAGGACCTCCCGGATTTTCGGCAGGAGGGCGTCGGACACGAGCGGCTTTTGCAGAAAATCCACCCCGGAGTCGACCACGCCGTGATGCACCACGACGTTTTCGGTGTACCCGGACATGAACACCACCCGAAGACTTGGCCGCACCACGCGCAGCCGTTCCGCCAGCTGTCGCCCATTCATCTTGGGCATCACAATGTCGGTCAGCAGCACGTCGATCTCGTTCGACATGTCCTCACAGATGAGCAAGGCCTCACCGCCGTTGGTCGCTTCGATGATGCGGTAGCCAACACGCCGCAGCATCGATGCGATGGTGGCGCGCACATGCGAATCGTCTTCGACCAGCAGGATCGTTTCCGTTCCCGCGTACTCTCCCGCCGACATCACGCGCCGTGGAGGATGTTGTTCGGGACCGGTCGTCTCCGGGAAATACAGCTTGAACGTCGAGCCTTGGCCCGGTTCACTGTAGACCCACACCGTTCCGCCGCTCTGCTTCACGATGCCGTACACGGTCGACAACCCGAGCCCGGTGCCTCGGCCTTTCGGTTTGGTGGTGAAAAACGGTTCGAAGAGATGCGCCTGCACGTCGCGCGACATCCCGGTGCCGGTGTCGCTCACCGACAACATTAAATGCGGGCCGATAGTGGCCTCGGGATGCTGTCGTACGTAGGTGTCGTCAAGCACCACGTTGGCGGTTTCGATCGTGAGCCGTCCACCATCCGGCATGGCGTCGCGCGCATTGACGACGAGATTCAGTACGACCTGCTCCATCTGTCCCGGATCAAGCAAGCACTTGTACGGCGCGGAATGCAGCAAGAATGCGAGTACAATGTCTTCACCGAGCAGTCGGCGAAACATCGTCTCAAGACTCAGCAGTACGGTGTTGAGATTGAGCACCCGCGGCTCGAGCACCTGTTTACGACTGAACGCGAGCAGCTGCCGCGTGAGCGTGGCGGCGCGCTGACTGGCCTGTTCAATCGACTCTACCTCCTCGCGCAATGGATCGTGTTCCAATCGTTCGGCCAAGGCTTCACAATTGCCAAGGATAACGGTGAGCAGGTTGTTAAAATCGTGAGCAATGCCGCCAGCCAGTCGGCCAACCGCTTCCATCTTCTGCGACTGCCGAAACTTCTCCTCAGTGCGGCGCGTGACATCCAGCGCATGTTCGAGATCGTGCTGTGCCTGCCGGGCGCGCGCCTCGCTCACCCGCAGCGCGTCTTCGGCGTGCTTTTGCGCGGTCATCTCGGACGCAACGCCGCCCAGCAGCCGCGTGCCGTGCCGGTCGGTGATGCGGAATCGAACAGTCTGATACCAGCGCACATTGCTGTCGGAGCTGACGCGGTGCGCTTCAACGGACGTGTGTGGTTGTCCGGAGCTCATCACGTCATTCTCAATTGCTTCGATGTCGTCGGTATTATCGAGCGGTCGCAGATCGTGCTCGCGCATACCACGCACGTCGGCGAGTGCGCGCCCGTACGTGCGTTGCCAGGCGGGATTCACAAACAGTAAACGCCCATCCGCGTCCTTCACCCACTTGAGGGCCGGCGACGCTTCCATGAACGCATCGAGGCGAGCGCGCGCATCGGCAAGTTCCCGTTCGACCGCCTTGCGCTCGCGAACATCGCGAAAAATCACACAGCTCTGCGGACCATCCTCGACTGGAATAACAGTCGAGGTATACTCAACCGGTATCAACTCACCATTGGCGTGACGCAGTGTCAACTCGCCAGAGAGTACTGACGCTCGCGACGGATCGGCCTTGAAAATGCGCGCCTCGGACGCGTCGACGACGAGATCGGTCGACGCGATCTGCTGCAGTTGCTCCTCGGAACGCCCGAGCAAGGCACACGCGACAGGATTGGCCCGCAGGACTTGCCCATCGGGCCGCGCCAACAGCACGGCGTCGGCGACATGATTGAACAGACTCTCGAACTTCATGCGCAACCGGGCGAAAGGAATGAGCTCCGGCGTCGAAGCAGCGCCAATTATCTCAGACGCTACCTCTGCACTCTCGCGATTGTAAGCGGGGCGCGCACTTCTCTTGGGACGAAGAGAAAATTTGAATCAATACGGTGACACGTTGTGATCTAGATACCAGTGTGCACGGAACCCTCAACGATGCTATCGCGTGCTCGTCGGGATGAGCCGTGTGTCATTCACCATGACGGCTACGCGCGACGCATACGGCAGCGCGTCGCGCGGAACTAACACCCGCGCGCGCCATTCATCCATGGCGACGCGCGTCAACGGCGTGCCGCTGTGTTGCCAGCGATTAAATGCGCCGATCGCGCTTGCGGAGTGGACGCCCGGACCGCGCAACACCAGTTCGACAATCCGCAGCGTATCCAGCCAATGCCCGTTGGCCGATACGCCGGTGACCACGCTCGAGTCGAACGCAGGCACGACCGAATCGCCGACGACCCGCGCAAACGCGTCCAGCGATCCGCTTGGACCCGAATGATCGAGTCGGAGCATCACGGTCAACACCATCATCAGGGTCGTGACCGCGCCACCGATGGGCGACAAGAGCCCACGTCTCCGCCAACGCGACCGCGACATGCTGGGCGTCAGGAACAGCCGCCGACGCGGGCGCGCTTCGCTGGTCGGCATCTCCGCGGCCGATGCGTCGATCGCTGTCGATTCGATCGCCCCCATGATCCGATCCACCGATGCACGGCGATCGGCCGACGTACGGGCAATGGGTTCGCGAAGTGCGACGCGCATCGCCTCAGGAAACTCGGTTTCGAACGACTCGAACGAGATGGTCATAGACACGACCTACCGTGCCGGAGGAGAAGCGAGGAGCGCGCGCAGGCGGATCACGGCCCGCTGCACGCGCATCTTGAGAGCCGAGACGCCAACCCCGGTCAACTCGGCGATTTCTTCGTAGCTCAATTCGTCGGCGAATCGCAACACGATGGCCTCGCGTTGCTCCGCGCCGAGCTGGGCCAGCGCATACGCCAGTTCGGCTTGCTGCTCAGTGCGAACGTCGACGGCCGACAAGTCGGTGACCTGAGCGGCGTGCTCGCTTTCGGCGAGCCGTTCGGCGTCGAACGGCACGTAGCGGGCGGCTTTGGTTGCGCGGGTTCGACACTGATTGACCACGATCCGCAAAACCCACGAGCCAAACCGGTCTTGCTCGCGATAGCCGCCGAGATGCCGATACGCGCGCACAAACGCGTCCTGCACGGCATCCTCGGCATCGTCGGCGTCGCCCAGCAAATGCGTAGCCACCCGTAGCAGTCGATCGTGGTGCCGGTCGACCAGCACCCGAAATGCCTCGGCGTCGCCCGCCAAGACAGCGCGGACGATCAGGGCATCGGACTGTGGTTGGGTCGACTCGGGCATGCCAGGAAACTCGGGTTCAGGGCGATCGGTCACAACGCCAACCGTCGCCCTCGAGGGGTACATTGTTGGCACCCGCTGGGTTCCGTCCCACCGCGATCTCTTCCCGCTCCCCCTGCCTCACATGCGCGCCTTCGTCTCCCTCGCGACCGCGACCCTTCTCTTGGCCGGCCTCACGCTTCCAGCCGCGGCGCAGCCCGCGAGCATGGTTTACCGACTCGGCAAAGACACCGTCGCCATCGAAACATTCACGCGATCGGCCACCGGCATCACCGGCGACATGGTGCAGCGCAACGGAGCGGCCGTCGTACGCTACAGCTATAGCATGTCGATCGGCAAAGACGGTCGGCCGACGGGTGGCAGCATCAAGCGAATGAATGGCGACGGCACCGTGTCGCCGAATGCGCCGAGCGAAGCGCGCTTCACCCTGAGCACCGATTCGATCGTGCGCGAACTCGTGTTCGCCGATAGCACACAACGCCGCGCGTTCGCCGCCAAGGGCGCGTTCATCAACTTCCCGGTGTTCGCCTACGGACCAACTGAGTTCCTGGCCACGCTCAAGAAGAGCGCGAGCGTCGACTCGATTCCCGCGCTTGGTCTTGCCGGCGGTTTGGGCTTCACGGGATTCAGTGCGGCTGGCGGCGATTCCGTTCGCCTGCGCGGGGCCGCCTACGCGATGGTGCTGCGCTTCGACGCGGCCAACAAGTTGCAACTTGTCGATGGAGCAGGCACCACCAACAAGGTGCTCGCCACGCGCGGTACGACGAGGTTTGACGTGGCGGCGCTCGGCAAGGCATGGAAGCCGACCGGCGTACTGTCCGCGCGAGAGGATGTGCGCGCGGCTTTCGGCCCCGGCGGCATGGTGGTGATCGACTACGGTCGCCCATCGGTGCGCGAACGCACTGTGTGGGGTGGCGTGCTGGTGCCATTTGACAGCGTCTGGCGCGCGGGTGCGAACGATGCCACGCATCTCTTTACCACACGCACGCTGACCATCGGGACGCTCACGCTCGCGCCGGGCATGTACTCGCTCTGGGTGCAGCACACGCGGAACGGAACGTTTCTGATCGTCAACAAGCAGACAGGTCAGTGGGGCACGCAATACGACGCGTCGCAGGACCTGGGCAAAGTTCCGATGACGATGACGCCGACGGCGAATCACGTGGAAGAAATGACCATCGTTGTGAAAGCGCTCAGCGGGACCCGCGGCGCCATCGAGCTGTCATGGGACTCGCAGACCGCGTCGGTGCAGTTCGGCGTTGGTGCGCGATAGCGTTCGCCACATGGCCGAGAACTGGATCACGCGCACGTTCAAGACACCGGGAATCGGTCACGACGCCGTTGCGCGCTCGCTTTGGGAGTTTGCGGCAACTCGCATCGATGGCACGCCGCTGCTGCTGAGCGAATTCGCCGGTCAGGTTGTGCTGGTCGTGAACGTGGCGAGTCAGTGCGGCCTGACGCCGCAGTACGAAGGACTGGAGGCGCTCTATCGCGAGTACCGTGAGCGCGGGTTCACGGTGCTTGGATGTCCGTGTAATCAGTTTGGGGCGCAGGAGCCGGGCACCGCCGACGACATCGTCCAGTTTTGCGCGCGCACGTACGACGTGACCTTTCCGCTCACGGCAAAGCTGGACGTGAACGGCAGTGAGGCGCATCCGATGTGGGAATGGCTCAAGCGCGAACGAACCGGCGTGCTGGGGAGCGCCATCAAGTGGAACTTCACCAAATTCCTGGTGGGTCGTGATGGTCGCGTGCTGCAGCGCTTTTCCCCTACGGATACGCCGGAGACGCTGCGTCCGCAAATTGAAGCGGCGCTCGCGGTATCTGCGCCGTCGTAGCAACGAAGTGTTGCAGTTTGCACCGAACCGTTGCACCCCGTTTCATCGTTCTCCAAACACCTCATTCACACTCGGAGCCGTTATGTCGCTGTCGCGCCGAACTTTGGTCGCTGCCGTCTGTGCACTTACGCTGCCGTCGATCGCGGCGGCACAAAAGGCCGATCCCGCCCTCGCCGCGCTCAAAGGCAACTGGGAGTCCACGATCGACAACATCACCAAGGCCGCGGAAGAAGTGACCGAGGCGAACTATTCATTCAAGCCAACGCCCACCGTGCGTTCGTTCGGCGAGTTGATCGCGCACGTAGCCGGTTCGCAGCATCTCATTTGCGCGACGGCACTCGGTGAGAAGGCGGGAGCTGAAGACGACGTCGAGAAGAGCGCCAAGACCAAAGCGGCAATTGTGAAAGCGCTCAAAGAATCGACGGCACACTGCGCAAAGGCATATGCCATCGCGCCAGCCGAATTCGGCAAAGAGATTGAGCTCTTTGGCGGGAAGAACACCAAGATCGGCGCGCTCGCGCTCAACGCCGTCCACGACGGCGAACACTACGGCAACGTGGTCACGTACATGCGCCTCAAGGGCATGGTGCCGCCGAGCAGCAAGCCCGCGCCACCGCCGGCCAAGAAGCCCTGACGCAGCGCGCGCCGTCAGCCCCCGCGTCCGGGGGCTGGCGGCAACGCATCGACAAACGCGATGATTTGTTTGCGTTGCGCTTCGGTGGGAATGCGACCAATGCCCCCACCGATGTTGTCGATCATGTTCTTGGCCTGACTGGTTGCCGGTGTCACCGCGGTAATGGCGGGATGCGACAGGCAGAATTTGAGAAAGAACTGCGCGTAGGTCGTCGCGTCGAATTCCTTTGCGAAGTCCGGTAGCGGCGTATTGGCCGCCCGACGAAAGAGGCTGGTACGCCCAAACGGCGCGTACGCGAGTACCGCGACCTTCTTTTCGAGTGCGAGCGGGAGAATGACCTCCTCCACATCACGATTGTCTGCCGCGTAGTCCACGCCGATGAAATCGAGCGGCTCGTTTTTCATCACGTCGATCAGTTGCGCGTACTGGTTGGGAAACGTGGTCGTGATACCCACATAGCGTACCTTGCCGGCCTTCTTGTACTCGCGAACAATCGGGAGCTGCGTGGCCGGATCTCCCATGTTGTGCACTTGCATGAGATCGATCTTCGGCTGCTTGAAGATGCCGAGCGACCGATCGATTTGCGCACGCGCGGCCGCGGGATCGGCGCCACTGCCACCACGACCCGCCACGTTCACCTTGGTCGCCCAGAACATCTTGTTGGCGATGCCAAGTTCGTTCACGATGTTGCCGGCCACCTGTTCGGACGCTCCATATCCCGGCGCAGTATCGAAGACTCGCGCGCCGCGATCGGTCATGGCCTTGAAGACTTCGCGAAGCGCGGTCACATCCTCGGCGCGCGCAACCGTCGCGAACGTTGCCGAGCTGCCCAGTCCGATTACGGGAATTTTTTCACCACTCGACGGTATCGCGCGGGTCAAAAGCGCGCCCTGTGCGAGGGTGGTGTTCAACGCATGGAGCAGCTGCGGCGATAAACCGAGTGCCGCACCGGCACTGGCAGATAACCCGAGAAAATCGCGGCGGGAGATCATGGGACTAGGGCGAAAGGGGGCGGGGAGAGCGACTTCAAAAATCTACGCCATACAGAAAACCCCGGCGATCCGCGCGCCTCAGTTCCTGCTGCCTCCGCCACCAACGCCGCCGTTGCCGCCGCCCGAACCGATTGCCCGTTTCCATTCTTCGTTCGCGGTCAGCAATTCCACCTGCGCCTGCAAGAGTCCGATTTCTGCCTGGCGGTTGTTGGCCTGATCGATCAGGAGCTCGACCGAGCTGATTTCACCGCGCGCGAAACGCGCCGTCTGGATTTCGAGCGTACGCCGCGTGATCTGCGACTGCTTCTCACCCAAGTCGAGTTGCAGCGACGCATTGGCGACTCGCTGCGCCGCGATGCGTACTTCGTTCTCCAGGGTTCGTCGCGCCTCCGACAGGCTCGACTCGGCCATCCGCAAATCGTTCTCCGCGCGTTCAACGGCGTTGCGCTCTTCAAAGCGGTCGAACAGCGGAATCGAGACGCCAACCTGGATGTTTTGCGAACGATTTTGCCCGTCGAGGGCATCATGCAGGGCGCTGCCGGCGGCGTTCGTGCGACCGGTGCCATCAAAACCAATCGTGCTGTTGAGCGACACAGTCACCGGCGACGTACGGTGCGCATCACGCAGCCCCATCTTGCGGTTCTCGACACTCATGGTGGCCAAAATAAAATCCCAACGATTCACGAACGCCGACGCGATGCCACTTTGCACGTCGACCGCGCGCCGTTCAACCGTGAGCGTGCTGTCCGGCACGATCACCGTGCTGGACGGATAGCCAAGCACTTCGTTGAGGCTGGCTTGCGCGCGCAAGAGGTTCTGCTGTGAGCGCGTGCGATTGAACGCAGAACGTGAGACTTCCAGTTCAAACTTGAGTGAATCGACCTCGGTGAGCACGCCACGTGCAGCGGCGCTGAACATGCCAGCCACGCGCAGGGAGTCGCGCACAAAGAGTACGCTGTCGATCTGGACCTGCTTCATCGCGCTAACGACGCCGAAGTACGCACTGAGCACGCCGCGCTGCAGGCTTCGTTCCTGATCGGCAAACTCGGCCTGACTGCGCGCGTACGACTCGCGCGACAACCGGTAGTTGCGAATGCTGTTGTTGACACCAAACAGGCTCTGCTGCAACTGAAAGCCGAGGAATGTGCGGCCGGTATAGCGATCCTCAGTCAACAGCGGTTGATTGAGCGACGCCACGCTGCCAGTCACCCGCAAAACGCCGCCAGTCGGCAGCGGCTGGGTGACGGTCACGCCACTTTGCAGTGTGCGCCGTTTGGTCGGGACAAAGACCTCGCCATCGGTGGTCGTCACGCGCGTGAGCGCCGAGACGTACTCCGGTGTCATGACGTCCATGCTGACCACGGGCAGGTATCGCGCCGAACGTGCCGAGGCCATCCACAGGTCGGCGTTGCGTGCCTGTAGCTGTTGCCTCACAAAGCGTGGATTGCGGCTCCGCGCCGCCTCGATCGCGTCGGGGTAGGTCAAGCGGACGGTATCGGCGGTCGTCTGCAGCAGGCAGAGCGCGGAGATGAGCGGGAGCAGCATGGCACGAGGGGTCAAGCGAGACGACCAAAGCAGCGGGAGCGTTCAGACAAAATAACGGTGGCGGGACGCGACCGAGCGGCGCTGGCATGTCGCGCGCGGTCGAGCGATTTTCGGGCAGTATTTCAACTTTCGCCCTTGCCCGGATCGGACGATGTCCCGTACGCGAAGCGTCTCTCTTGCTGTGTCCTTCCGCCCCTTGGCCCTTCGCTCCCTCGCCGTTGGCGCCACGTTGATTGTTGCCTCGTTTGTTGCCACGGGCTCGCTGAAAGGACAAACACGTCGCGCGCTGCAGCCGTCGGACATCTATCGCCTGCGCGATGTGGGAGCAGCGCGCATTTCGCCCGACGGCGCCTGGATTGCCTACACGGTGACCACCACGGATAGCGCCAAAGACAAGAGCGACAGCGACGTGTGGATGGTGTCGTGGGACGGCACGCGCACGCTGCGCATGACGGCGTCGCCAGAATCAGAAAGCAATCCGCGATTCAGTCCCGACAATCGCTATCTGTCTTTCGTCTCCGGGCGCTACGAGTCCAAGGGCGGACAGATCTGGCTGCTCGATCGTGCCGGTGGCGTGGCGGTGCGCCTGACTGATGTGAAAGGCGGTGTGAACGAGTACGAGTGGTCTCCCGACGGCAGCTGCATCGCGCTCGTGTCGCATGACCCGGATCCGGAGGAGTCGAAGCCCGATTCGCTCAAGAACAAAGGCCCCAAGCCGATCGTGCTCGATCGATTCGGGTTTAAGCGCGACGTGCAGGGGTATCTCGATCACCTGCGTGACCACATCTATGTCGTGGACGTGGCGACGAAGAAGGTCGTGCAGGTCACCACCGGCGACTTCGACGACAACACCGTACGATGGTCGCCCGACGGCAAACAGCTCGCGTTCGTCAGTGAGCGCGGTGAGAAGGATCCCGACAAAGCGAACAACAGCGACATCTTCGTCGTCGACGCGGCGGCCGGCGCGACGCCGCGTCAGCTTACCACGTGGAATGGACCGGACGCGGGTCCGGTGTGGAGTCCCGACGGCAAGTTCATTGCGTACTTGCAGGGCAGCGAGCCGACGCTGAGCGCGTACACGCAGAATACGATTGCCATCATTCCGGTCGCTGGCGGTGCGCCGAAGATGATTGCCGCAGCGCTCGATCGCGACGTGTCCAACCTCTCGTTCACGCCCGACGGCGCGGCGTTACGGTTCTTGCTCGGTGATGATCGCGCGGTGCATCTGGCCACGGCCAACATTGGCACGGGCAGCGTTGCGCGACTACTTGAAGGACGTCGCGTCGTGACCTCGTACGATGCGACTCCCAGCGGCCGCATTGCGCTCAACACGGCAACGGCCGCGCGCACCCCCGAAGTGTTCGCCTTTGACAACGGTGCCGCGCGCGCGCTCACGCACGTGAACGACTCCATCTTCGCGGCGTTGCGCGTGGGCACCACCGAAGACGTCCAGTTCAAGGACAAAGACGGTTTCACCGTCGGCGCACTGCTGGTGAAGCCCGCGGACTTTCAATCGGGAAAGAAGTATCCGCTGCTGCTGCGCATTCATGGCGGGCCCAACGGCCAAGATCAGCATGCGTTCAGCTTCGAGCGCGAGCTCTTTGCGGCGAACGGCTATCTCGTGCTCGCGGTCAACTATCGCGGCAGCAGCGGACGCGGACAGGCGTGGAAGAAAGCGATCTTTGCCGACTGGGGAAACAAGGAAGTGCAGGACTTGCTGGCTGGCGTTGATCACGTGATTAGCATGGGCATCGTCGATACAACGCGCATGGGCATCGGCGGTTGGAGCTATGGCGGCATTCTCACCGACTACACGATTGCCACCACCACCCGGTTCAAGAGCGCCACGAGCGGTGCCGGCAGCGCTCTGCAAACGACGATGTACGGCACCGATCAGTACATCTATCAATACGAGAACGAACTCGGCGCGCCGTGGAAAAATCCCAAGCTGTGGGAGAAACTGTCGTATCCCTTCTGGCACGCCGATCGCATCAAAACGCCCACGCTCTTCCTCGGCGGCGAGAAAGATTTCAATGTGCCCGTGCAGGGCGGCGAGCAGATGTATCAGGCGTTGCAATCACTGGGCGTACCCACGCAGATGATCGTGTATCCGGGACAATTTCACGGCATTTCGCGACCGTCGTTCGTGCGCGATCGTTACGAGCGCTATCTGGGTTGGTACGCGAAGTTTCTGGGGCCCGTCACGCAGTAACGCCAGCATTGGTGACGATTCGATGAATGTGTGATTAGCAGTCGCCGCTCGCTCTTGGCGCGAGCGGCGGCGTTCAACACTGTGTGCGGTAAATCGGTTGGATTCTTTCACCGGAGCTCCCAATGGACTTCCGAATTCTCGCTGCGCCGCTACTGCTGCTGACGCTGTACGGCACGTTTCGCGGATTCTGGTATGAGGGATTTGAGCTATCTCACTTCATTAGCTGTGATGCGCCACGAACGCTTCCATGGTTGTTGCGTCTGCCGGACGCGGGTCGCTTCCCGACGGAGGCTGTTGGAATCGCCAGCGTATCGGCTCGCGCGTGGCAGACCGTTGCGATCGCTCCGTACGCGTCGCTCGGTCATCAAGATCAAGTTCGATACGTCGAAGTCCGTGGTCGCCTCGTCGGGCCAAACGCATATGGCGTGTGGGGAAACAATGAGTTTGGTCTGGACATCAGCGATGTCATTTTGGCGCGGGCTCCACGCCCGTCCGACTGCCCAGCGGTAAACCGTTCCAGCTGGCGCGAGGACGTTCGCGTGGATACCGTGGCGATCATCGTCAATGCGTGGCGCGAAGAAGCGCGTCGCCTCGATGTGCGCCGACGTGAGCCCGGTCAGTTCGTTCCGCGAGCGGCCGAGCTGTCGATACCGACGACGTTTATTCCCAATGTCACGACCGTCTCTGTAGCGACGTTTACCGAGCTCGCGCGTCGAGGTTTGCCGGTGCGCGATCGTCACCGAGTGCCGTGGGCGGTCGAGAAAGGAAGCGAGTTCTCGGTGAAAAATCTGTGGGCGACGCGCACGGGCCGCGTGCGGGTTGTCATGCTCGGCGGCTGGTACACGCCGGCCGATACCGGCGGGTTCCAGTACTATCTCGAGGCCTCCGACACTATCTGGCTCGACGCCCGAACTTCTCGCGTGATTCCGCCCCCAGCCTCTCGCACACCCTAGCGCACGGTCATCGACACTCGCACTGTTGTAACATGCGCTTCCTCATCCTTGCGTCCTCGCTTCTGCTCGCATCGCCGCTGCTCGATTCGCTCGAAGCCCAAGACTGGCCGAACCTTGCCAAGTATCGCAGCGCCAACGCCGCACTCGGCGCGCCCGCAGGCGGTGAGCAGCGCGTCGTGTTCATGGGCAACAGTATCACCGAAGGCTGGGCTCCGCTCTTTCCCACGCAGTTCGCCGGCAAGCCGTACATCGGTCGCGGTATCAGTGGGCAAACCACGCCGCAGATGCTTGTGCGTTTTCGTCAGGACGTCATCGCGCTCAAGCCCAAAGTTGTCGTCATTCTCGCGGGCACCAACGACATCGCCGGCAATACCGGTCCAAGCACGCTCGAGATGATCGAGGACAACCTCGCGTCGATGAGCGAGCTCGCGCAGGCCAACGGCATTCGCGTGGTGCTCTGCTCGGTGCTGCCGGTCTCCGATTATCCGTGGAAGCGCGGCATCGAACCGGGCCCGAAAATCGTGACGCTCAATGCGTGGATCAAAGAGTACGCAAAAACGCATCGCGCCGAGTACGCCGATTTTCACTCGGCCATGAAAGACGAGAAACTGGGACTGCCGCCGAATCTCGCCGCCGACGGCGTACATCCCAACGCCGACGGCTATGCAATCATGGCGCCCATTGTCGAGGCGGCCATCAAACGCGCGCTCAAGTAAGCGCGCTCAATTGAGCGCGCTCAGCTAGGCATTCAGCAAGACGAGCGTCAACCGCGTTTGGCGATCGTCTTGATCGCTGCGGCCATCTTGTCGGCATCAGCGACCGAGTTGTACAGCGCCGGCGTCACGCGCACGCAATCGCCCTTCGCGAGGCCGGTGCGGTAAAACGTGAATAGCCCGAACTCGTCGAGCAGCGTCTTCGCCAGCGCCTGATTCGCGTCCTTCGTGTTGCGTCCGTGCAGGCGGAACCCGGTGATGGCGCCGACCAGGTGCGCGTCGTCGGGTGTGAGAATGTCGACGCCGGGCACGTTTCGTACCGCATTAACCCAACGGTCGCGCAGGTAGCGTAACCTCGCGCCTTTGTTGGGCACACCAATCGTCGCCTGAAAGTCGAGCGCGTCGGGCACGGTCATGATGGTTGCGAAGTTCGACGTGCCCGTGTGCAATCGGCTGTCGATACTCGTGATGGGCGCGCTTTCATCGGCGTGCGCCCGATCGATCGACTGCAGCTTGTCTTCGCGAATGTACATCACGCCCGCGCCTACCGGTGCGCCAATCCACTTGTGCAGATTGAGTCCGACGAAGTCGGCGTCCAGGTCGGCGAGTGTGAGCGGTACCTGCCCAAACGAATGCGCAGCGTCGACCACAATGTCGACGCCGCGCGGTCTCGCCAGCGCCACAATCTCCTTCACCGGCAGCAGCAACCCGGTTTTGTTGTTGCAGTGGGTCAGTAACAGCAGTTTGGTTTTTGGATTCGCGTCGAGCGCCTTCGTGTACGCGGCGAGAATCGCATCGTGCGACGCGGGCTCGGGGATGTCGAGCGTCACGACCTTTGCGCCTTTGCGCGCGCCGAGCTCGTTCATCGCCCATTGCATGGCGTTGTAGTCCAGGTCGGCGTACATGATGGTGTCGCCGGCCCCAACTCTGTTGTATTGACTGATCAGCGCTTGCAGCGCTTCCGTTGCGTTTCGCGAGAAGGTGATTTCGGTGGGCTTGGCTCCCGCGAACGCCGCGACCTTCTCACGCACACTCGTCAGTATCGCCGGGTACTCGCGACGCGCGAAGTACGAGCTGTCACGGTTGGCTCGATCGATGTTCCGGTGGTACGCCTCGAGCACGGGAAGCGACATCAGGCCGAAGTAGCCGGCCTCCATGTTGGTCACGCCGCTCGTGACCCGATAGCGCGCGGCGACGCGCTTCCAGAACGCTTCATCGCGCGCTACCTCAGCCGGCGGCGCGACCGGTACGTCGAGCGGAGGGAGCGCGTCGGCGATGGGACGGGAGTGCACAGGCGCAGCCTCGGCAGTAGCGCTGGCCGCGAGCGAAGCCGCGCCGATCAGCGCGGCCTCTTTCACAAACGTTCGGCGAGTCGACATGCTATCAGCTTACGTGTCAGCCCCTCGGGTCGCAAACTCCACGATCCGCGTTCACGCAAAGTGATTTCGGCGGCTCGCCCGTTCCCACCCCATCCTAACCCACCCCAGCACGATGCGACGAACGTTCGCGACACTTCTGATGGTGAGCCTGCTGAGCACGCCGAGCGCGAAGGCCGCTGCGCAGAACGGTGACCAACGCGCACAGCTCACCATGAAATTCCGAGGTCAGCTCGCCGACATCGCTCGCACCACGGAGGGCGTGCTTGGTGTCAGCGTGATTGACCTTCGGAGCGGCGAACGGTTCGGCATCAACGACACGCTGCGCTTTCCCCAAGGAAGTGCCATCAAAATTCCGCTACTCGTCGAACTCTATCATCAGGCCGACGCGGGCAAGTTGTCGTTGGAAGAGAAAGTGTCGCTTACGCGAACCGATCAGGTGGGCGGAACGGGTGTCGCGCAGTTCTTCGCTGCCGGACAGTCACAACTCTCGCTTCATGATCTCGCGGTACTGATGATCGTGCTCTCCGACAACGCCGCCACGAACGTGCTGATCGAGAAAGTCGGAATGGCCAACGTCAACGCGTTGACGGCTTCCCTCGGGCTGGGCGACATCAAGTTGCAACGGCTGATGATTCGCCCACGCGAAAGCGCGGTGGGTAACGAAAACATCGCCACTCCAGCGCAGGCCGCCCAACTCATGCGTCGGATACATACGTGCGAGTTGCCGCTCGCACGCCCGCGCTGCGAGGAGCTGCGAAGAATTCTGGAGATTCCTAAGCCGGGCGCGTTTCCAGCCAGCGTGCCGACATCGGTGCGCGTCGCCTGGAAGCCAGGAACCGTCGAGGGTGTCGAGACATCGTGGGGACTCTTCGACTTGCCGGGCAATCCATACGTCGTCACCGCGATGGTGAACTACTCAGACGAAGCGCCCGGTCAGGCCGCCCTCAAGGCCGTGGCCGATGCCGCGTACGAATACTTCCGACGTATTGCGCGCACGAGTCCGTTCGGTGTGCGCGTGCCGCTGTCGCTGGCGGATAGCGTCAAACCCCCGACGCGGAAACCGCCGACCCATTAGTCGTTAGAGCAGCGGCAAAACGTTGGTCAGCGCGGCCTGATAGCGATACACGCTGAGCGGCTTCAACATCACCAATTCGGCCAAGCGCTGCATTACGTCATGACTGGTGACGTGGCAGGCGCGCGCCAGCATCGCGATTTCCGAGAGCGCCTCGCGTGTGTCCGCGCCGCGAGGCATCGTCATGCTCGCGGCCGCCAGGAAGCGGCGCACACAGTCCTTTTCGGCAACTACGCGATCGCCGTGATACTCGCGCGCAATGAGGCGCGTGACACGTCCCGAATAGTCGTAAACCGAACGCGGCACCGCGCCGCCGAAATTGAGCGCCACGTTGCATTCGGCGAGCTTGAGAAGCGTCGCGCGGGTTGAGCGCGCGCCGCTTCGCTGTGCGAGTCGCGCCTTCTCGCGCACGGCGAAGGCCCGCAGCGCACGGTCGATCGGCCGGAAGCCGTAGCGCCAGTAGAACCAGAAGGCCCCGGTGGCTATGCCCTCCTCGTTGTCCTGCCCGAACTGGTGCGCATCAACCTCGAAGTACTGCACCCCAAACTGCTGACGGTAGACGCGCAGCAGCTGACACATCACATGTCCCGACTCACCGCCGCGATACGGCGCAAAAATGTTCATGCCGAACTCGGCACGCGCACCGAAGACCCACGCGCCGCCATACGAGACCGCGAGTCCGTTCTTGAATGCGGTGAACCCCACGTACGACTCCAGCGCGAGCTGCCGGTTGTGCGTCATGGTGAAAATCGCGATCGACACGCCGCGTGCGAGATCAAACACGCGCAGTGATCGCGCGTCGAGGTACGTAGCCGGATCCGTTTCGCGCGTGTTGAGCGCCATCGTGTTGCGAATGACCTGTACGACCTCTTGCCGTTCCTGTTCGCTTAGTGCACGGGTTGGCGGTAGCGGCGCGTCCATGAGCGCGGTCGCATCGAAATGCCGAATGATCGACGGGTCGTAAAACTCGACGGTCATCGGCAGGCGATTGAACGCGGTTGAGAAGGCCTCATGCGTGGGCGTGACGCGCACCTGCATCCCCAGCAGTTCGCACAGCTGATCTGGCACCAGCGGCGTCGAGTCCAGTCGACTCAACTCCGCCAACACGAACGCCAGGCGCTCCGGCTCGCGCACCTTGAGCGCGTCGAACACTTCGTCGTTCGACAGCTCGGCGTTGGCCTCGGCACGCTCCAGTCTCGGCAGAGTGAGTCTCGCCAGTTCCACCAACGAAAGGCGCGCATCAACAAAGCCGTCCAACTGCACACGCAGATGCGGGTGCGACAGCAACCACCGAATGCAGTCGGGAGAATAGGTGGTCACGGTTTCAACGAACGGCATCCCTTCCGCATTCAGCGACGCCCGCTGCAGCTGTCTTCGCACGTCGCGATGACGTCGCAAATGCGCGGCAATGCGTTTTAGCTCGCCCTCGACCAACGTTGCCGTTGCGGCATCCGGCGGATATGCACGAAGCAGAAGCAACGCATCGTAGTACTGTCGCAGAGTGCGCGCCGCCGGCAGCGCCTCGCGGCGACGTCGCTCAAGTTGCGTCGCGGTCAGTGCGGTCGCGGTGAGTGCTGTCGCGGTCCGCGCGGTCGCGCGCCCGACACGCGTGCGGTCTTTCGCGGCAGCGGGCACTGCTCACGAACCGGGATGCTCGAATCGGCCGGATTTCTCGTCGAGCACAATCCGATAGACCGCACCGCGCAACGCGCCGCGGTGCTCGTGTGGTGACGGGAAGGCGCCGTGCGTCGGTGTCGCGGCCGGCGACGTCATCATCGGAGTGAAGCGCGCGAGAATCTTCTCCAGCGCAATGAACGCCTGCTCGTCGGCCAGTTCTTCAAACGTGCCCCACGCGATCACGCTCTGCCACGTTCCCGGCGCATCGACGCGATCGACCTCCACACATACCTTCGGATTCGCGCGCAGCATCTCGAGCTTGAGGCCCGCCGTCGAGTGCCCGAAGATCGATTCGCCATCGTACACGTAACTGATCGGCACAACGTAGGTGAGACGACTGGCATGCATGCCGAGACGTGCGACCCATTGGTCGTGCAACAGCGCGTCGATTTGACTGGGGGTGAGCTCGCCGTACATAGGCTTCTGGGCTCGGGTGGGAGGTACACTGGACTCTACCTCCCACCATCCGGCCGCGAAGTCGTCGGAAAGTCGACGATACTGAAGGAAATGCCCTACGCCTGACTGCGGGAACTGCAACGGCATGCGGGGAGCAGGGGGCAGGAACAGAGACAGGGGTAAGGACGCAGTGGTGCCATTCCGCACAAGCGCCACCTGAGCGCTCCCACCTCCCTCCTCGTTGTCGCGCGGCGCTCGGTAACCCTGCCACCTGCATCCTGTCTC
>CBHTUR010000023.1:0-75347 GCA_966096095.1 uncultured Gemmatimonadaceae bacterium
CGCGAATACTGGATGGGCAGCGAAGGCGGCGGCGTACTCAAGTCCACCGATGGCGGACTCAATTGGACGCCGATGACGGACAAGTATTTCGGGGGCACGATTGGCGCGATTGGTGTCGCGCCGTCGAATCCTGACATCGTGTACGTCGCCGGCGGTGAGTTCCCGATTCGCGGCAACGTGTCGCACGGTGATGGCCTGTGGAAGACCACCGACGGCGGCAAGACGTGGACGAATATCGGACTCAACGACGCGCGGCAGATGTCCAAGGTGCGCGTGCATCCGACCAATCCCGATCTCGTCTACGTCGCGGCGCAGGGACACGTGTGGGGTCCCAACAGCGAACGCGGCGTGTTCCGTTCGAAAGACGGCGGCAAAACGTGGCAGCGCATTCTCTATCGCAACGATTCCACCGGTGTGGCGGATCTCGCGATGGATCCGACGAATCCGAATGTGTTGTACGCGGGATTCTGGCAAGCGAATCGCACGCCGTGGATGCTCGTGTCGGGTGGCAAAGGCTCCGGCATGATGAAGAGCACCGATGGCGGCGACACCTGGACCGAGATCACTCGGAATCCCGGTTTGCCCTCGGGCCTCTGGGGCAACATCGGTATCAGCGTGAGCGGTGCCAATCCGCGTCGCATCTTTGCCATCATTGAAGCCGACGAAGGCGGAGTGTTTCGCAGCGACGATGCGGGCGCTACATGGCAGCGCGTGAACGACGAACGCAAGCTGCGTCAGCGCGCGTGGTACTACACGAAGATCTACGCGGATCCCAAGAATGCCGATCTCGTCTACGCGAGCAACGTGAACTTCCAGGTCTCGCGCGACGGCGGCAAAACGTGGAGCAACCTGAATCCGCCTCATGGCGATTCGCACGATGCGTGGATTGCTCCCGACAACGGTGATCGCTTCATCGAAGCCGATGACGGCGGCGCGACGGTCACGACGGACGCAGGCAAGACGTGGACCGCGCAGGACTTTGCGACAGCGCAGTTCTATCACGTGAGTACCACCACGCACTTCCCCTATCAGATCTGCGGTGCGCAGCAGGACAACAGCACGTTGTGCGGACCGTCGCGTGCACAGGGTGGCATCACTACCGACATGTGGAAGGAAGCGGGCGGCGGTGAATCGGGCTTTGTGATGTCGCTGCCCACCGATCCGGATATCGTCTTCGCCGGTTCGTACGGCGGCTTGCTCACGCGCAAGGACATGCGCACGGGCCTCACGCGCGACGTGAACCCCTGGCCGCTCAACCCGATGGGACACTCGGCCATCGATGCGAAGTATCGCATGCAGTGGACGTTCCCGATTGTCGTGAGCCCGCACGATCCGAAGACGATCTACGTCGGCTCGAGTGTGGTGTTCAAGACCACCGATGAAGGCGAGAGCTACACCGCCATCAGCCCCGATCTCACGCGCAATGATCCGCGCACATTGGGGCCCAGCGGCGGACCGATCACGCTCGATCAGACGAGCGTCGAGTACTACGGCACGGTGTTCGCGCTGGCCGAATCACCGATCACGAAGGGATTGATCTGGGCCGGCTCCGATGACGGACTGATTCAGCTCACGCGCGACGGTGGCAAGACGTGGACGAATGTCACGCCACCATTGTTAAGAGAACGCGAGTGGGCACGCGTGTCGATTATCGAAGCGTCGCACTTTGACGCGGGCACCGCGTTCGTGGCGGCGAATCGATTCCAGATGGACGACAACCAGCCGTATCTCTTCCGCACTACCGACTACGGCAAGACGTGGACGCGCATCGACGGCAGCGGCACGCCGAACGGCATTCCGAGCACCGAGTTCACGCGCGTCATTCGTGAAGACGAAGTGCGCAAAGGCTTGCTGTTCGCGGGCACGGAGCGCGGTATCTGGGTGTCGCTCGACAACGGCGGCACGTGGACCACGTTGCGTCGCAATCTGCCCATCGTGCCGGTGCACGACCTGGCCGTCAAAGACGGCGATCTGATTGCCGCGACGCACGGCCGTTCGTTCTACCTCATCGATGACATCGGTGGCTTGCGTCAGCTCACCAAAGACGTGATTGCGTCGAACGCGCATTTGTTCACGCCGCGCACGACGTATCGCATTAACTGGGGCGGCGGCTTCAGTGCGAGCAGCAGCGATTCACCGGTGGGCGCGAATCCGCCGAGTGGCGCGATTATTTCGTACTGGCTCAAGAACGCGCCGAAGAAGGTAACGATCGAGTTCCGCGATTCGACCGGACGCACGGTGCGCTCGTTCTCGAACGACACGGCCGATGCGGGCGCGAGTGCGGCGGCGCCGCGCGGACGTCGCGGTGTGGCGGCTGATGCGAATCCGACCAACAAGCCTGGCATGAATACCTTCTCGTGGAATTTGCGCGAGGCCGATGCGACGCAGTTCGACGGCATGATTTTCTGGGGTGCGAGTGTCACGGGCCCGCTCATTCTGCCGGGCACGTACACGGTGCGTCTGATCGTTGACGGTGGCGCACCGCAGGAATCGAAGTTTGTGGTGAAGAAAGACCCGCGCAGCAAGGCGACGCCGGCGGATCTCATTGCGCAGTACAAACTCGCCATGCAGATCCGCGACCGCACGACGGATGCGAACGACGCGGTGCGCACGGTGCGCAACGTGCGCGAACAGACGGTGGCGCGGTCCAAAGAAGTGGGCGCGGATTCAGCGCAGTACGCGACGCTGATCAAGGCGCTCGATGTGAAGATCTCGGAGTTGGAAGCCAAGATCTATCAAGTGAAGAACCGCAGTGGTCAGGATCCGCTCAACTATCCGATTAAGGTGAACAACCAGATCGCGGCGTTGGGTGGCGTGGTTGGCGGCGCCGATGCGCGTCCCACGAAGCAGAGCTACGTGGTGTTTGATGTGCTCACCAAGGAGCTCGAGGTGTATCTCGTGGATCTGCGGAAAGCGTGGAAGGAGATGCTGCCGCCGATTGATGAGATTCTCAAAAAGCATGGGAAGCCACCGATCGACGTCAAACCCGAGAAGGGTCCGCGCGCGTAGCACGAGGCGAAAAGAGCGTTATTTCGCATAGGGATGGCGCGCGCGAAACTTGGGCGCGCGTCTCGGAGTACTGTGCGGCATAGCGATCGCTTTCGGTCCCGCCCGCTTCCAGAGCCGAATCCATGAAATACGCTCGTCTCGTCCTTCCCGCCGTCCTCGCGCTTTCCTCGGTGGCGCGTGCGCAGGACTCGCGTCGCTCCGTCGATCTGACGGTCAATCACACCGGCATCAGCATTGGCGACTCGCGCGAAGTCACGGGACTGCGCATCAACTTTCGTGATACGCGTCTCGAGCGCGTCGATGGTGTCAACCTCACCATCTGGGGCCCGGCGAAGCGCTCGGGCGGTGTAGTGACCGGCCTCGCGCTCGGCGTGCCGTCGACAGGCGCCGATCGCATTCGCGGCCTGGCTGTCGCAGCGTTTGGCATCGAAGCCAAGAAATCGCTGCGCGGTATCAGTGTGGCCGGTCTAGGTGTTGGCGCGGGCGATGAAATCAGTGGCATTCATGTCGCTGGCATCGGCCTCGGCTCCGGCGGAACGGTACGCGGCATTGCCGTGGGCGGCGTTGGCATTGGCGCAGGCGGCGGGTTGCACGGCTTGATGGTTGGTGGCATCGGTGCGGGCACCGGTGGTGATGCGCGAGGCATTTTGATTGGTGGCATCGGAGCGGCCGCCGGCGGTCGCATCAACGGCATCGCGATCGGCGGTATTGGTGTGGGCAGCGGCGGCGGCGGCCGCGGACTGCTCATCGGCGGCATCGGAGCCGGTATCGGTGGTGACTACGAGGGTATCGCGATTGGCGGTATCGGAGTGGGCGCCGGTGGCAACAGCAAAGGTCTGCTACTGGGGGGCATCGGCGTTGGCTCCGGCGGCAATCATACCGGCATCGCCATTGGCGGAATCGGCGTGGGCGCCGGCGGAACGCTGCGCGGATTGGCGGTCGGTGGCATCGGCGCGGGTGCGCCGATCATTCGCGGTGTCGCCATTGGCGGATTCGGCGTCGGCGGCAATGACATGAAGGGCATCTTCCTCGCGGCCGGCACGACCAAGGTCGACAAGGAAGGCACGATCAAAGGCCTCGCGGTCAGCGCGTACAACGACGCGCACAACGGCACGCAGCGCGGCCTGATGATCGGCGTCGTCAACATTGCGAGCGAACTGCATGGCGTGCAGCTCGGCGTACTCAACATCGTGCGGCGCAATCCGAGCGGTCGTCGTGTGTTGCCGCTGGTCAACTGGAACTAGCGTCGCGCGAAACGTGTGACGCTACGACGTGCGCTCGTCGCGGGTGAAGAAACCCTGCGCGAGCGCACCGAGCGCCATGCCGGCCATTGCGTAGAGCAGTTCGTAGCTTCCGGCGCCTAGGCCCGCAATTGAAGGACCGGGGCAGACGCCGCTAAGTCCCCAGCCAATGCCAAACAGTGCGGCGCCGACAATCGTGGACGGGCGCGCCAATGATTCGTGAGTGCCGAAGGCGCCGCCGAGCACCGGACGATTGAAGACGCGCGGCGCGAAGCGGTAGGCGACAAACGTGACGACCACCGCACCGCCGAGCACAAAGAGCAGTCCCAAATCTTTCCAGAGCAAGAAGCTCAACACGATGCTCGGGCGAATCATGCCCGAGTACGAGAGTCCAAAGCCGAAGAGTGCTCCCGCTACAAGTGCGGCCGAGAGCTTGGGCAGGAGGCGCGATGGGGCGGCGCTGTTCATGACGCGAACCAGTGCGCGCTCAGTTGCGCGGTAACGAACGCGGTGGCAAGAAAGGTGAGCACCGCGCCGAGCGAAGGCAGCTTGAGTGAGGCGAGTCCGCAGATGCCATGGCCGGAGGTGCAGCCACCAGAAAGTCGTGCGCCGTATCCGCCAATCAGGCCACCGACGAACAAGCGCGCAGGCGAGATGCTCACGCTGACGCGTTCGCCGTGACCGATCGTGACGAGCCAGATGTAGGCGCCGATGATGAGTCCCGCTGCGTAGGCCAGTCGCCACCATCGACTATCGAGAAAACGCCGCTGCTGAAAAAACGGGCGTTGCACGACGAACGACCAGCTGGTGGAGTACACAGAACTCATGCCGCCAACCCAACCCGTGAGCACGAACAGCAACGCGACCGCGCTGCCGATCACGAGTCCACCGACGAGATAGTGGCTCCATCCGAGGGGAAAGAGAGTGATGAGCTGACTCATATCTCGGAGGCTAACGCGGCATCAGCGCGAGCGGTACCACGCATTCGCCGGAACGCGAGTTAGCTTGAACGCGCATGACATCTCCGACGAACGCCGTACCGCACTCTGCAACACCACCGCTGTCTGCTGGCCCGCCAGCCGCGTTCGGGGATACGCATCCCGATCGCTGGCGCATGCTGGGTTTATTGGCCGTCGCCGAGCTGTTGGGAATGGCGCTGTGGTTCACTGGCAGCGCGGTGGGACCAACGCTGGCTAAGGCGTGGTCACTGTCGCCGACGGCAGTGGGATGGCTCACGACGGCGGTGCAACTCGGATTTGTCGTGGGTACAGCGATCAGCGCGCTGCTCAACGTCGCGGATGTCGTGCCGTCACGGCTGCTCTTTACGTCATCGGCGCTGATTGGTGCGGCCGCCAATTTTCCTCTCGCCGTGACTTCTTCGTACAGCGTGGCGTTGCTGTCGCGATTCGCCGCGGGCGTGTGTCTGGCAGGTGTGTATCCGCCGGCGATGAAAATGGCGTCGACATGGTTTCGCGCCCGGCGGGGGGTTGCGGTTGGTACCATCGTCGGCGCGCTGACGGTAGGAAAAGCGACGCCGTATCTCGCGCAGGCCGTGCCAGGGCTCGGTGTGTATGCGATTACGCTGGGGGCGACGCTCAGCGCGGCGCTCGCCGCGATGGTGGTGTGGACTGGTTATCGTGATGGTCCGTACGAATTCCCACGGCGCGCGTTCTCGTGGGCGCGTGTGCGCGATGTGATGGCGCAGCCTCGCTACCGTCTGGCGACGGGCGGCTATCTCGGGCACATGGCCGAGTTGTATTCGTTCTGGACGTGGATACCGAGTTTTCTTGTGGCGAGTGATGCGGCGCGGGCCGCGCGGGTTGGCGGTGTCGCGAACGCGCGTGTGGCGGCGGTAATCGGGTTCGGCGTGATCGCCGTGGGTGGACTGGGTTGTGTGTGGGGCGGGATCGTGGCCGACAAGATCGGCAGAGAGCGATTGGTCACGTGGGCGATGGCGGCGAGCGGCAGTTGCGCGCTGTTGATTGGTGCCGCGTGGGCGCAATCGTGGTGGCTGCTTGCACCGTTGGCGTTGATCTGGGGCTTCTTTGTCATCGCGGACAGCGCGCAGTTTTCGGTGCTCATCACCGAGAGCGTGCCAGCGCACGCGGTGGGAACGGCGCTCACGCTGCAAGTATCCATTGGGTTTCTGCTGACGACGCTCACGATTCAGGCCATTCCACCGCTCGTGTCGTGGATTGGCTGGCAGTGGGTGTTTCCGGTGCTGGCCATCGGTCCATTGCTTGGAATACTGAGCATTCGTCGTTTGGGGACGACTCGCGCGTAAGCACTACGGCGCGTGCGACGCGCCGAGAGTTGCCGCAACGGCGACGAACGCATTAGGGTTCAACCATGTTGTTGGACCGCCGTCGCACCGCGCTGCGCCACCTGCTGGCGCTGATTCATGTCGTCTTGCTCGTCGTGGTTTCCACGAGCGCGGCGTATGTGCCGTGCGCGCACGCGACGCCGCAACACGAGATCGACGGCAGTCCGGTCGCTGATCACAGCGTGTCGCACGCAATGATGCATCACGGCGCTGACGCCCCGTCGACTTCGCCTCACAGAACGCCGCATTCGCCGACGACCACCTGTCCCTGGATCATGGGATGCGTCGGCATGATCCGCCTGGAGCTCGACGCCGCGTGGCGTTCGGTCGAAGGGCTTCGGTCGCAGCCCGCACCATCGAGCGTGACGTTGGCATACGTCACGGTTGATCGCGACATCGAGTCACCGCCACCGCGAGCCTAAGCGGGCTCCGGTGTCCCTCGCCGCGCGGTAGTTGTCTCTGGGTTCGCGCGCGGCGCACTCGATGTCCGTTGCGGTCGGTTGTCTGATGCAACCGTCCGTGACCAAATCCCCGATTTCATGACTTCGTTTTCTCGTGCCACGCGTGCAGCGATGCTGCGCGCTGGTGTGTGCGTGGTGCTCGTCGCGGGCGCACTGCGCGCGCAGTCGGCACCGATGGTGATGATGCCCACCACCGATCCGCTCGGCCTGCCGATGACGCGCGGCGGCAGCGGCACCTCGTGGCTGCCCGACGCGGCCCCGATGTACAGCGTCATGCGCGATGCTGGCGCGTGGATGTTCATGCTGCACGGCAGCGCGTTCCTGCAGCAGAATTGGCAAGGCGGTCCGCGCGGCGATCAACAGTTTGGCAGTATCAACTGGGGCATGCTGAACGCCATGCGCCGTGTCGGCGGCGGTCGTCTGCAGTTGCGTGCGATGATGAGTCTCGATCCGTTTACCGTTGGCGGACGCGGGTACCCGCTGCTGCAACAAACCGGTGAGCAATACCGCGGCGAAGCGATTCACGATCGCCAGCATCCGCACGACTTGTTCATGGAAGCGGCGGTGAGCTATGAACGTGCGCTGCTCAGCGATCTCGGTGTACAGGTCTATGTCGCGCCCGTCGGTGAACCGGCCGTCGGTCCGGCGGCATTTCCGCATCGACCGGCTGCGGCCGGACTCCCGCTGGCAACGATTGCACATCACTGGGAGGACGCGACCCACGTGAGCTTCGGCGTGGCAACGCTCGCGCTCTACACGCCGACGGTGAAGCTCGAAGTCTCGCGCTTCAACGGGCGTGAGCCCGACGATGTGCGCACGAATTTCGATTTTCGCGGCGCCAAGCTCGACGCCACGTCGGGCCGCGTGAGCATCAATCCCGCGCCCAGCTTCTCAATGCAGGTGAGCGGCGCCTACATCCCCGACGCCGAAGCGGCGCATCCCGGCGAGGCGCTTCGACGGGGCACCGCGTCGGTGTTGTGGTCACGGGAATTGACCGAAGGGCGCACGCGATCGGTGTCCGCGATCATCGGAGCCAATTCCGAAGGGCACGAAGCATGGACGCAGAGTCTGACGTTGGAGGGTCAGACCGATGTCACCGCGAAGTGGTCGTTGTTCACGCGTGGCGAGGTGATCCGGCAACAGATCTCGCCCGTATTACTTCCGGTGCCAACTACCGCGAACGTGACGGATCGTTCGGAGGTCGCGCGCCTGATGCAGGTGACGACGCGACTGTTTGAGTATCCCAATGACTTCTCCTACGCGATGCAATTCACCGTCGGCGCCGCGCGCGAAGTCACGACCGCACGATTCGGACGATTCGCGCTGGGCGCGCAAGCGATGCTCAATCGGGTACGCGCCGCGGACACGACGGCCTACGGCTCACGCACGCCGATAGGCGCGGTGGTGTACCTGCGCTGGCGCACCGACCGCATGAAAGCGGGGGACGGGATGGAGGGGATGCACCACTGACGGCGGGAACGGCGGACTGCGGGAACGGCGGACTGCGGGAACTGATCTAAGTGGTCAGTTGTCAGTTTGAGTTAGCAGTCTTCAGTGGTCACCTCCGATCACCGACAACTTGAACTGTCAACTGAGCACTTAAAGCGGTTGCCGCAGTCCGCTGTTCGCAGTCCCGGCCGCTTAGACCACAAACATCATCACTCCCGCGGCGGTCATGATTCCGGCGGTCAGCCAGACGATGCCGCGCACGCGCGCTGAGGCGGGCTGGTCGTGCATGACGCCGCGGTGGCCGCTCACGAGCGCGATCGCGACGAGCAGCACGGGGGCCAGCAGTCCATTGAGCACGGCTGCCCAATACAGCGCGCGCACGGCGCTGATGTGCAGGAAATCGATCGCCATTGCTGCCGCGATCGAGACGAGAATCACGACATAGAACGCCGGTGCGCGGTGGAAGCGCTCGTCGATCCCTTGGCGCAACGCGAGCAGTTCGGCGACCGCATAGGCGGTTGCACCGGCCAAGGTGGGAATCGCCAACGCGCCGGTGCCGAGCAAACCGATCGTGTACAGCAGCATCGCCGCACGTCCGGCAATGGGCTCGAGCGCACTCGCCACTTCGCCGGTAGTAGTTGGCGACGTGATGCCGTGCGCATGCAACGTCAGCGCCGTGGTGAGCATGATGAAGAACATCGTCACCGTCGCCGCCAGCGCACCCGCACCGACGTCTGCGGATCGGCGGCGCAGCTCGCTCGCGTTGGCCCCAATCCGCTCGTGGCCAACACGACCTTCCGATTTCTCCTCTTCGACCTCTTCCGACGCCTGCCAAAAAAAGAGGTACGGCGAAATCGTCGTGCCTAATATCGCGACCACCATGCCCAGCGCTTCCGGTGTGCGCGGCAGTTTAAAGGCGATCATGTCGCGGAACACTGCACCCCATTGCGGTCCTGAGACGAACGCCGTGATGACGTAAGCGAACAACACGAGTGACAGCCACTTCAGCACGCGCGCCATTTGTCGGTAGCGCAGGCGCACCGTGCCGAACATGATCGCCAGTCCGAACAGCAGTGTGAACCAATGTGAGTTGATGCCGGTCAGCAGCTCCGCGGCGTCGGCCATGCCATCGAGATCGGCACCGATGTTGATGCTGTTGGCCAGAAAGAGCGCCACACACACCGCGACCAGCAACGGACGGGGATAGCGCGCGCGGAGCGCACACATCAATCCGCGTCCCGTTACCATACCGATGCGCGCGCACGTGACTTGCACCGCCCACATCAACGGCCACGCAATCAGCGGCATCCAAAGAAGGCCCGTGCCGAACTGCGCACCGGCCAGCGAATACGTCGCAATACCCGACGGATCGTCGTCCGCGGCACCGGTAATGAGTCCCGGGCCCAGCGCGCGCCAGAAGCGCGCGAGACGACGTACGATGCTCACAAGGGGGGTGTCGCGGGATCGATGCGGGGAGTGGCCACGCGATGCTGTCGGGCGAGCGCGCTCAGATATCCGTCCATCGATTTGGTGAACCCGATGAAGTGCGAGGCGATGAAGCGGAAGATTGGATTGGGCACGCTGCCGCGCTCCGTGATGGTGACGCGTGTGCCGCTGCCCTCCGCGGTGAGCTGCCAACTCCACTCACCCGAGAACGGTAAATCTTCGTCGAGAATCCTCGCGACCAGGCGATTGGGTGCGCGCTCCTCCGTCACCCCGAACGCCACCGATCCGCGGGTCGACGTCTCGCGCCAGCGAATCTGCGGTTGCTCCGGGTCAATCAGCGATGAATCTTCCAGCTCTGTCCGCCATTCGCCGTAGCGACCAAAATCGCGCACCGTGTTCCACACGGCATCTACGCTGTCGGGAATCAAGACCGAGCGCGACACGACATGATCGCGCGGCGTGACGAGTCCGCCGACAATGATGGCCACAATCACGGCCACGATCGCCGCCATGATGAACAAAATCCAATACACGGTGGCGGGGGTTGGGGTCAGTCGGTGCGCGTGGGTTGATCGAGCGCGGCGCGAATCCGTCGCACCAATTCAAGCGTGGTAAACGGCTTCTGCAAAAACGCCCGTTCGTCCTTGCGGACATCGCCCAGCAGTGCTTCGTCGTCCGTGTACCCCGAAACGAACATGACCTGGATGCCCGCCCGTTGGTGGCGCATGGTTTCGGCCAACTGTCGTCCGTTCATGCCGGGCATCACAACGTCGGTCAGCAGCAGATCAATTTTGCCCGGGTACGCACGCGAAATTGCGATCGCCGAATCGCCATCAGCCGCCGCGAGCACGCGATAGCCGTAGCGTTCCAAGGCCGCCGTCGCGACCGTGCGCACGCTCGACTCATCTTCGGCGAAGAGAATAGTTTCGCTGCCACGCAGTTCAGGACCGGTCCGCTCATCGGCAGGCTGCGTCAGCAGCGCCGCGTCGAGGCGCGGGAAGTACAACACAAACTCTGTGCCTTCGCCGGGCGCGCTGGTTACGCGCATCACGCCGCCAGAGTGTTCCACCATCGAGTGCGCGAGCGCGAGTCCGAGACCGGTGCCCTTGCCGCGTTCTTTCGTCGTGAAGAACGGCTCGAAGATGCGATCACGTACCTCGGGCGACATGCCGACACCGGTGTCGCGAACGGAGAGCATGACCCAGTCGCTGGCCGGCGGCAAATCGTGTGCCGGCGCGTCGCTGCCGCTGATGACGCGCGTGGCAATGTGAATTGCCCCGCCTTCCGGCATCGCATCGCGCGCGTTCGACGCCAGATTCAGCAGCACCTGTTCAAGCTGACCTGCGTCGGCGCGAATCGCGCCGATGTCGTCGGCCAGCTTCACCTCGAGTTCGATGTGGGCGCCGACGATGCGGCGGAGGAGGCGATCGAGACCGGTGACCACTTCGTTCGGATCGAGCGCCGTCAACTGCACGACCTGCTTGCGGCTAACGGTCAAAATCTGGCGCGCGAGATCGCTGCCGCGCATGGCGAGCGCGCGCACTTCAGCGACATCGCGATAGGCTTCGCTCGTTTCATCGAGCGCATCGAGCGCGAGATCGCAATAGCCCAACATGCCCGTCAAGAGGTTGTTGAAGTCGTGCGAAATGCCGCCGGCAAACGTGCCAACGGCTTCGAGCTTCTGCGCCTGATGCAACTGTTCTTCGCTGCGCGCGAGCGCGCGTTCGGCGGCGCGTCGTGCGGTGACGTCGATGCCGACCGACAGCCAGCTCGCTCTGCCCAGCCGGCGAGACGAAGTCGTGATGACTTCCATTTCCACCTGGCGCCCCGTTGAGGTGCGGTGCAACCAGGTACCAGCACTCTGGCGATTTTCCGAGAACGGCAGCCGCGCGCCGCTGAAGCGCGCAAACTCCGAGGGATCGATGAGGTCGGTGATGCGGAGCGTGAGGAAGCGATCGCGCTCGTAACCGTACTTCTCGATCGCGGCCTCGTTCACGGCCATGATCTGCATCGAGTCGGCATCCCACGCCCACATCGGCAACGGGTTGCTGTCGAAGAGCAGTCGATACCGTCGCTCACTGTCCGCGAGGGCGGCGCTGCGGCGATCGACGGTATCGGCCATCTGGTTAAACGCGTTGGCCAGCAAGTGGATTTCACTCGGCCCGGCTGAAGGCGCACGCGTACCCGTGTCGCCGCGCTCAAAGGCGCGCGCGGCGGTGACGAGTCCTTCGAGTGGTTGCGTAATGCGCTGACCAACCAGATACGCCATCCCGACGGCGATCATCACCGCGAGCAGAAAAATCGCGACATCCTGCCGCAAGCTGTCCGCGAGACGATCGTCGAGCGCGTCCTGCGACAACCCAACGTCGACCTGCCACGGCGCGGTGCGTGTGCGCGTGTAGCCCGTCAGGCGACGACGTCCGTCGAAATCACGGAGTTCGAGGGTGCCTCTGGCATCAATCTGGACGCCGTTCGGAAACTTCTTGTGACCGACGAACGCGTCAGCGTTGAGCGAGCGTGCCAGTACTACGCCGGATGTATCAACAATCGTCACCAGCGGATTGCCCAACTCCGGATCGCTCACAGCGCCGCTCACGAGCGAGTCCAATCGAACCGGCATCGACACGACGCCCGCAAAGTTTCCGCGCTCGTCGACCACGGCACGAGCCAGCACGATCACCCACGGATGATCGGCAAACACTTCCGACCGTCGAAACTCACCGATCACAAGATCGTGGCGTCTCTTCACGATCGCGAAGAACGACTGGTTGACGGTTGTCTGCAACGAGTCGCCGCTGGCGGTGCGCGGTCGCGCGATAGCGACGCGGGTGCCCGCCGTGTCCAGTAGAAAAATGTTGGAGGCAGCCGCTGGTGCGGCCGCCAGTGTGCGACGCAGCACGAGTTCATTGCGCGCCCGCTGTGCCGGGTCGGCATCGAGCGTGTTGGACAGCCCCAACAGCAGCGCATCGGCGGCGCGCAGTCGTTCATCGATGCGGGCCGCCGCCACCTCGGCCGCGCGCGCGGCATCCATGCTCAGCATCGCGCGATCGTGCAGCGCGGACTTGGTGAGGCGATACACGCCCAGCGCCAACAGCGGCAACGCGCTCAACAGCGCGAGACCGATCAATCGGAGCCGAATATCGCCGAGTTTCATTCGGACGTCGCGCGTTGAAGGACGAACAGCGGCTTAGCCGCCGAGTGGTTCCGTTCCCGGTGGCATCGTGACGGCCATGCCCATCGCGTGGTATCCCTTATCGACGTAAATCGTGGTGCCGGAAATACCCGTGGCGAGTGAGCTCGCGAGAAACGCTGCGGTCGTGCCGACTTCCATCGCGTCGAGATCCTGCGGCAACGGCGAGTTGGCGGAGCAGTATGCCACCATCTTGGAAATGATGCCGATGGCACTGGCTGCCCGCGACGCGTACGGACCGGCGGAGATCGTATTGACCCGCAAGCCGTATTTGCGCCCCGCTTCAAACGCGAGTACGCGCGTATCGCTCTCGAGAGCGGCTTTGGCCGACGACATGCCGCCGCCGTAGCCGGGAATCACCTTCTCGCTCGCCATATACGTCAGCGAACAGACACTGCCGCCGGGACGCATCAGGGGACCCAGACGTTGCACCATCGACACCAGCGAATACGCGCTGGCACTGGAGGCGGCGAGATAACCCGCGCGGCTCGTTTCAAGCAGCGGCTTCTTTACCTCGGGGCCGTTGGCCAACGAGTGAAACAGAATATCAAACGGCT
This sequence comes from uncultured Gemmatimonadaceae bacterium, assembly GCA_966096095.1. Classification (GTDB taxonomy): domain Bacteria; phylum Gemmatimonadota; class Gemmatimonadetes; order Gemmatimonadales; family Gemmatimonadaceae; genus Gemmatimonas. The sequence continues at coordinate 13,677 of CBHTUR010000023.1, forward strand.
GTTCGCCGAAGTCGCTGACCAGGCTGCTGGCCAATCCGCCGATGGAGAAGTCGCCCGTGTCCTTGTAGCGCTTGGACTCGCGGATGTCGGCCGGCGCGTCGTCCAGCGAATCGAACATCGCGTCGAGCGGATAAATGCGCTCGAAGGTCAGCAGTGATCCGTCGCTCAACTTGCGCGACTCGTCCATCTTGCCGCGCTCGAGCAGGTTGAGAAAGATGTTGAGCGCGGGCGGCCACGTTGCCACACACACGGACGCACCCGCTTCTGCAAAAGCCTTGGCAACGGCGAAGCCAAATCCGCCGTCGTCTGCGACGCCGGCCACGAGGGCCCGCTTACCGGTAAGATCGATAGAGAGCATTCGGGATAATCTAGCGCGCCGCGCGCGCCAGACGATCTCGCACGCCTTGCCAACTTTCGGTTTCCGGAGGCAATTCGATGACCACCAGAGCGGCACCGATGGCATCGGCGCGGTGCAGGGCCGCGTAGAGCGCTCTGGCGTACTCGGCCGGCGAATCTGGCATCGGGATTCGCTCGTTCACGGCCACCTCGGCCAGGCTGTCGCTGCGCAACAGCGCGACGAGCTGCTGGGTGGTTGGCGAACCGTCCGCCGATTGCCCATGGCCACTTCTCCACTCTCGCAGCGCTCTCACGATTTCCTCCGCGCGATCGGGCTCGTAGAGCCAGACATCAGCGCGCGGCGCATAGTGGCGGTCGCCCATTCCCGGCGCGAGCTGGGCGGCGGCCTGCACATCGTCTGCGCGCACGGTTGCGCTATGGACATCCACTTCCACGCCAAGCGCGCGTTCCAATTCGATGCGCGAAATCATACCCGGTCGCAACACGCGGGGCGTAGCCTGCGTGAGATCGACGACGGTGCTCTCAATTCCTACCTCGCACGCGCCGCCGTCGAGAATGAGCGGAATGCGATCACCTAACGACGTGCGAACATGATCGGCCGTGGTGGGCGAGACCTGCGTGAATCGATTCGCACTCGGCGCGGCGATTGGTGTCCGCGCCGCACGCAGCAACGCGAGGGCGACCGGATGCGAAGGCACGCGCACCGCCACGGCAGGCAGTCCGGCGGTCGCCACGTCGGGTACGCGCTCGTTCTTCGGCACGACGAGCGTCAGCGGTCCCGGCCAGAATCGTTCCGCCAGCCGATCGGCGTGCTGCGGCCAGTGCGAGGCCAATGCTTGCGCACTCGCGACATCCGCCACGTGTGCGATAAGAGGATTCCACGCGGGTCTTCCCTTTGCCGCGTAGATGCGGGCCACGGCATCGGGATTTGTGGCATCGGCGCCGAGCCCGTACACGGTTTCCGTCGGGAAAGCGACCAAGTCACCACGCGCAATGGCGGCCGCCGCTTGCGCGATGACAGCGGAATCGGGGTGTGCGGGATCGACGCGAAGCAGTGTGGCGGCCATGCCGCCAATCTAGCGAGCTTTGGCCGTTTGCCGGGCGGCGATGGTGCGCTGTGCGATCCAATCCACCAGCGAGGGCGAGATCAGCTTGAGCACGCGACCGATTTTGCCCTTGAAGGTCATCACGCAGTCGCGATCGCGTCGGACAATGGCCCGCACGATGAGGCGACAGCACGCAGACGTTGGCATCGTGCCCGGCAATGGCACACTGGACGCTGGGGCACCATACGGCTGTCCATCCGGGCGTAACGCATGCTGGTTGATTTCGGAAACGACAAAGCCCGGATAAATGACCGTCACCGACACGCCGGAACCACGCAGTTCAATCCGCAGCGAGTCGAAGAACCCCGCCATGGCGTGCTTGGTTGACGCATAGGCGGTGCGTCGAGGAACGCCCGTCAGCGCGGTCAGGCTGGCGACCGCCACAATGCGTCCGCGACTTGCTTTGAGGTGCGGCAACGCGAATCCGGTGCACCAGACACTGCCCAAGTAGTTCACGCGCATGAGCGTGTCATAAATCGAGAAGTCGGTGACTTCGTCGAGTCGTCCGTTGGCGCCGACGCCGGCGTTGTTGACGAGAGTGTCGAGTCGACCGAAGTGCGCGACCGTGCTGTTCACGATGCGTTCACAGTCGGCCTGCACCGACACGTCGCCGGATAAGATCTCAACTTCGGCGCCACGGGTGCGGCATTCCGCCGCCACCGCACTGAGTCGCGCAGTATCGCGAGCCACCAGTGCGAGCCGCGCTCCAGCATCGGCGCACTGACGCGCGAGTTCCGCGCCGATGCCGCTTGACGCACCGGTAATCAGCATGACGTTGCCCGCGAGCGGCGCAGTCATTGCATCGCGTTGGTGTTGGTGGGCGCCGTGCTCAGAGCGGTCCAGCGATGCCGCGATCGCCGGTGCTGGGCAAGTCGTCGTCGCGATCGACGAAGGGCGCATCGAGGATGCGCAGCGCCTCGCTCGCATCCTGCACACGTACCGCGAGACGCACAGGGTATAGCAGATGCATGGCGGGCAGCATTCCGCCAGCGTCGTCCCGCAGCACCACAGCGGGTACGTCGTTGGCTTCGAGCACGCTGCGCGCGACGAGCGCTTCCATCTCGTTGAGATACTGCCGGATTACCACCATCGCTTCACCCATGTCGCGAACATATCGCCAGCATCGCGCTCAGGTGAGGGGTGCGCGATAGATTCTGCGCATGGCTGCATCGTTCGGGATTTTCATCCTCGCCGAGCTTCCGGGCGAAGCGGGAGCGCAAGTGCGTGCATTACAACAGCGCTTCGACCCCAAGCTCGCCCGCCTCACGCCACCGCACATCACGTTGGCGGGATCGTCGGGCGTCGGTGTCATTCCCACCGATACACCGGTCGCGCGCATCCGCGAGGCGCTGCAGCCGATCGCTGACACCACGGCCCCGATGGCGCTACCGTTCGGCCTGCCGCATCGATTCATGCAAACCGAGATCGTCTCGCTGCCGCTGGACCCGCACGGGCCACTGCGAGCGCTGCATGAGCGCATTGCCAAGTCGGGACTACCGTTTCGACGCGCCCGATTCCAATTCTCGCCGCACTGCACATTGAGTTTCTATCCCACGCTCACACCGGCGCGCGAACGCGAGCTGTTGGCGGTGCGGGTCGATGCGCCGGCGCGCATCGAGCGTCTGCAAATCTACCTGACGCGCGATCCGCAGCCGGCGCGCAAACTGCTGGAGCTTGAACTGCGCGCGCCCGCAGACGGCTAACGTGCGTCGGGGCGGAGTTTCGCGAACGCCGTCGTCGCCTGACGGAGGGCCAGAAGCGCCGAGGCTTCGAGTTCGTACTCGAACTTGAGCACGCCGAGTTTCTCGGCATCGTGCTGCGTGAGCTGACGCGAGGCCTTTTCGGCGATCGAATTGCGGCGCAGATATTCGCGCGCGGCGAGCCACAGGGTGTTGGCTTTCTGCCGGACGTCCGCGTCGTCAGAGGACGGCGTCTTCGCGCAGCACTTTTCGAAGTCCTTCACGCACTCCGCCAGTGCGAGATCGATCGTGTCCACCATTGCGGTTGCGGCGGCGAGTTCGGATGCCGCGACACCCAAATCGCTCAAACGACCAAGTCGTTCGTGCTGGCGACAGGTTTCGGCCGCCGTGCGACAGAGCGCATCGGCTGCCGCCTGCGGCGCGTTCGCGGGAGCGGGGTCGTCGAGCAACTTCGCAGCAGCGCTGGAGCGTGTTGCAGCCATGAGGGAGCGATTACCTGGAGGGAACCGAAAATCGGCGGTGCGGGGCATGGCGTGGGCGGGACACGCAGCCCATGGGTGGGATGAGTGATCTAGCGAGGGGGCATATACGAATGGAAGTGGGGCTGCTAAAGTGCATTCGTGATTGCACACAACCGCGCGGTTCCATTCTCACCCAGGGATGGTTGCGTATGACCGAGTTTGCGCACTTGCTCATCGACACGTCGGCCCTCGGCGTGCGCACCATAACGCTCAACCGGCCCGAGCGACTGAACGCGGTGAATCCGCGCTTAGCCGACGAGTTACCGACGGCGATGCGTGAGGCGGCCGCGGACGATGCCGTGCGCGTCGTGGTAATCACCGGTGCCGGCCGCGGTTTTTGTGCCGGACTCGATCTCGGCGATCCCGTGCCGCTCAACACCGGCACACGAACAGAAGCCGTTGATCCGTACTACTGGGTTGGACGGTGGGTGATGAGCATCGTCGCCTGCGAGAAACCCGTCATCGCGGCGATCAACGGCCCTGCGGCCGGCGCGGGGTTTGGTCTCGCGCTGGCGTGCGATATTCGACTGTTGCACGCCGATGCGGTGTGCACGGCAGGCTACGTGCGGCGCGGCCTGTCGCCGGACGCGGGAGTGTCGTACACGCTGCCGCGACTCATCGGCTATGCGCGAGCGACCGAAATCATCATGACCGGACGCGACATCGACGCCAACGAAGCGGAGCGCATTGGTTTGGTCGCGGCCACGTACGACGCGAACACCTTTGCCGATGCAGTGCGACGTTACGCAGACGCGTTGGCGGCCGGTCCGCCGATTGCTCTGGCGTTGTCAAAGCGATTGTTAACGCACAGTGCCGACGCCACGCTTGACGCGCAACTGCGCGACGAACTGGTAAATATCAAGACGTGCTTCGGCACGGCCGACGTGAAAGAGGCCATGCTTGCGTTCAAAGAAAAGCGGCGCCCGCAGTTCCGCGGCGCGTAACGAGTTACGCGTTACGCGAAATGCGCTACGCGTCTCGAGTCTGGGCTCGGCGTTTCGCGACGTGCGTGCGGCAAGGCCGTCGCGACTACTGACCGGGGCGCGAGCGCACGCTCCCCGGTAACGCATTGAGCAGCGGCCCGAGTTCGCTCGCGCGCTCGAGTGTGGTCACGAATGTCAGGCCGTTCAGCGAAACGACGAGCATGCCCGAGATGCCATACACCACGATGCAGTGGCCGTCGGCGTGAATCACGTTTCCCGAAGCGTCGACGCAATGCACGTTGCCCATGACACCGTTGCCTGTGTCATCGAGTTCGCGTACCCGTCGCAGCGCGGCCCACGTGCCAACATCATCCCAACCGAATTCGGCTGGCAGCACGACCACATTGTCGCTTCGCTCCAGCAGGCCGCGATCAATCGAGATCGACGTCACGTCGCTCGCGAACTGGGTCAGGTTGCCTGCCGCCAGCGTCGGCAGCGCATGTGAGAGTTCGCGCGTGTGCTGCTCCAGTTCGCGCAAGACCACGTTGGCGCGCCAGACGAAGATGCCGCTATTCCACAGTGCGCCGCGCTCAATCAGCGTGTCGGCGAGTGCGCCGGACGGCTTTTCGACGAAGTACTCAACGCGACAGGCGCCACCTTCGCTGCGTGAAACGAGCGGATCGAGCGGCGCGCCGGGTTGCAGATAGCCGAATCCGGTTTCGCTGCGCGTTGGTTTGGCTCCGATTGTGACCAGCACCGACTCACGCGTCGCGATCGAGGCCGCGCGTCGAATGCTGTCCTGAAATACATCGGGGAACGCCACCGCGAGGTCGGCGTGCAACGCGCAGAAGGTGGCAGTGGGTCCGGCGCGTCGCTGTACTTCGATGGCACCCCAAGCGAGCGCCGCGGCGGTGCCGAGGGGGCGCGGCTCAATGAGCAGATTGGCCCGCGGCACTTCCGGTATGACTTCGTGCAACGCGTCGGCGATGTCGGCGCTGGTGACGATCAACACGCGCTCCGGCACAACCAGTGGACGGAGCCGCAGGACAGTATCCGAAATGAGCGGGCGCTCGTTGACGAGTGCGAGCACCTGCTTGGGGCGCTGCGCCGTGCTTAACGGCCAAAAGCGAGTGCCGATGCCTCCGGCGAAGATGACTGCCCATAAGCCGTCGGCGTCGATCTCGAGCGGGTCCGGTTCCGGCTCGTCGAGAGTGATGCCTTCAACGAGCGGTTCGGAAAGCGCGCGCGGGAGCATTGGGATAACATATCTGCTCCGCCGCGCGCATCAACTCGCCGAGTCGATCGGTCCCCCATGAGTCGCAGGAGCGAAGGGTATGTTCACGCTGCACGTCACCAATGGAGATTCGGCGGCGCAGGGGCTCGCGCGCTCCGGACTGCCTGGCGATGTCGTGGCATGGCGCGATGTGCTGCACGATGGTCCGGTGCCGGAGGGCGACCCCAGCGACGACTTCCGGCGCACGCGCGCGCAGTTCTTGGAAGCGCGCCAGTGGGCGTTGAGCGACGATGCGGAAGCCGATTTTGCCGCGCGCGATGCACGGCTGGCTGACCTGAGCGCGTCTGATGCACTCATGCTCTGGTTCGAACCCGATCTCTACGATCAGCTGCAGCTCGTGCAGATCTTGCATCGACTGGCGCAGCAGGACGCGACGCAGCGGCCGGACATTTTCATTGCGCCAGCCGATCACATGCTCGGCCCGTTGAGTCCGGAAAAATTTCGACCGGTGTATGCGCAACGCCGCGGTGTGACCGAGATCGATCTGGCGTGCGGTGCGGCAGCATGGCGCGCGTTTACGTCGGCGAAGCCCGAGTCCTTGCTGTCGACGTTGGTCGAGTTGGATCGATCGATTCCCGTGCATTCGTACGCAGCCGACGCGAGCGTTCGCCTGCCGCACTTGCCGTCGGCGGTGCGGCGAATGTTGGAGGAGTATCCCGATGCACAGAACGGGCTCTCGCGCAGTGAGCAACAGATTTGCGAAGTGCTGGCACCGGGTCCACTCACCATTGCCGCGTTGTATCCCGACGCGCATCACGCGTCGGAATCGTGGCCGTGGCTCGGTGACACGAGCTTCGCCTGGTACCTTGAACGTCTCAGCGATGTAGCGCGGCCGCTCGTGACGCACGCGAATGGCAGCCGCGTGCTGGCGCCGAAATCACGCGACGACGAGCGGACGTTTTGGGGGCGTACTGTTGCGCTGACACCGTTTGGCGCCGACGTACTTGGTGGTCGCGAGAACGCCGTCGATGTCAATGGCATCGATCGCTGGATCGGCGGTGTGCACCTGACGTCGGAACGGCACTGGCTCTGGGACGGACATGGACAGCGTCTCGTCGAACGAGCAGCGAGGCGCAGCGCGACGCACTAGAGGGCGCCGGGCATCACGCAAGAATGTGCGCTCGCAGGTGCGAACTGTTCGCATTTCACCGCCCTCGCCACGTACATTATCCGGCCATGGACACCAACAGCGGCACCGGTTCCTTCCGTGCCATCCCTGACGCGAGCGTGTTGTTGGCGCAGCTCGATGCCGAGCTCGAAGCGGACACGTCGCTAGAAGCGGCCAAGCCCATTCTCGCGCTGGCAGCGCAATACCTGACGGAGACGCGCGCCGGAACTGGTCCTGTCTCGACGTGGCACAGCGCCCAAACCATCGCGGATCGGATTGAAGCGGAGATTCCGCGACGTGGGCGGTCGATGGAAGAGGTGGCGAAGCGTCTGGCAACGACGCTGCTGGAAGATGTGAACCGACTGGCGCATCCGATGTACATCGGACATCAGGTGTCGGCGCCATTGCCGGCCGCCGTCTGGACCGACGCGTTGATCAGCGCGCTCAATCAGTCGCTGGCCGTGCGCGAGATGTCACCGGCCTTCACGCCGCTCGAACATCAGGTAGTGGCGTGGATGACTGATCTCGTTGGATGGGACGAGCACGCGGGCGGCACGATGACGTCGGGTGGAACCGAAGCGACGCTCACGGCCCTGCTGGCCGCGCGCAGTCGCGCGATTCCGAACGTGTGGACGCACGGCATTCCGCAGCAGGCGCCGGTGCTCGTGTGCGGCGAACACACGCACTATGCGGTCACGCGCGCGGCGGGCGAGATGGGACTGGGGTTGCACCGCGTCATCACGATCCCGTCGAAGGATCATCGCATGGACGTGACGGCCCTGCGATCGAAGCTCAAGCAACTCAAGGAATCCCATGTCGCGGTAATGGCGGTGGTGGCGACGTCGGGGTGCACGCCGACCGGCTCGTTTGATGATCTGAACGCCATTGCCGATGCGTGCCACGAGTTCAAGGATGCGCACGGCGATCTGTGGTTGCACGTCGATGCTGCGCACGGTGGGGCGACAATCCTGTCCAACACGCAGCGCCATCGTGTGGCCGGAATCGAGCGCGCGCGCTCGATTGCCTGGGATCCGCACAAGACGCTCTTGCTGCCGTTATCCGCAGGCATCCTGATGATGCGCGACGAGCGCGATCTGCTGACGGCGTTTGCGCAGTCGGCACCGTATCTCTTCACGCCCGGAGACGAAGCCAAGGCGTGGGACACCGGTCCGCGTTCGTTTCAGTGTTCGCGTCGCTCGGATGTGCTCAAGTTGTACGTCGCGCTCGAACGCTATGGCGCCGACGCGCTGGGAGCGCTCTACGATCGACTGTGCGCGGTCGCGCGTGCGCTTTACGACTTGCTCGTCGAGCATCCCGACTTCACGCCGATGCATGAACCCGAGTCGAATATCCTCTGCTTTGCGTGGACGCCCAAAGGGGTACCGCTGGGTAAGCGCGACGAACTCACCGATCTGCTACGTGAACGCTACAACCGGTCCGGACGCGGTTGGATCACGATCACCACGCTCGATAAACAGCGTGTGCTGCGCATCACCGTGATGAACGCACGCACGCGAGAGGAGCATGTGAAGAAGCTGGTGGACGGGCTGGTGGCGGAGGGGCGGCAGGTACTGGGGCACGCGGGTTACTGAGGGGCGCACGGCGGGAGCTGAATACTGCGGGAACTGCTTTAGGTATTCGGTTGTCGGTTTGAGTGGTCGGTGGTCGGGTAGTGAACGACGATCGTTCGACGTCCGCGCGCCGACAACCGATAACCCCAACTGATAACCGACAACCTAGAGCTGTTCCCGCAGTTATCAGTTCCCGCCGTAAATCCAAGCTGGCGTTGGCGGCGTAGCTCCGGTGTCCCTCAACCTGGAGTTTCTCCGATGAAGTCTTTCGCACAGCTGTCTGCAGTCGCGTTCGCCGCTCTTGTTGCCATCTCGGCCCCGGCGCATGCGCAAATGACCACCGACGTTGGCGGCAGCGCCATGTATCCGGCCAAGGATATCGTCGACAACGCGGTCAATTCCAAAGATCACACCACGCTCGTCGCGGCCGTGAAGGCGGCGGGGCTGGTGGAAACGCTCAAGAGCAAAGGTCCGTTCACCGTGTTCGCGCCGGTCAACAACGCCTTTGCCGCGCTTCCGGCGGGCACAGTGGAAACGCTGCTCAAGCCCGAGAATAAGGCTAAGCTCACTGGCATTCTGACCTATCACGTGGTGGCCGGAAATCTTGATGCCGCCGCGTTGGAGAAGATGATCAAGGCCGGCAACGGCAAGGCAACGCTCAAGACCGTCGCGGGTGGAGAACTCACGGCCAAAATGAACGGCCCGCGGAACATCATCATCATCGACGGCAGCGGCAAAGCCGCGAACATCAGCACGTATGATGTGAAGCAGTCGAACGGGGTGATTCACGTCATCGACCGCGTCTTGCTGCCGGGCATGTAATACAATCGGGGCGAAGGCCGTTGGCCTTCGCCCCGATGCAGTGCGCAGGAGCCGTCGACGCTACATCGCTTTCTTGACCGCGGCTTCCAGGTCTTGGCTGCCGCCGACGCCGGTGTAGACCACCTTGCCGGACTTGTCGAGCACCACCACGTAGCTGGTGGCCGGCGCATCGTAGTCCGAGCTGACCGTGCCTTTCTTGTCGTACAAAATGACGCCCGGCAGCTTGTTGATCTTCTGCCACGCGTTCACGCGATCGATGGACTGATTGATTGACACGGCGATGGTGATGAATTGCACTTTGCCGTTGTACTTCTGCATCGCCGCGCGCATAGCCGGCTCCATATGCTTGCAGTTCGGGCACCACGTGGCCCAGAACTCCATCAGCACAGGGCCTTTACCCAGATATGTCGACAAATCGACGGCCTTGCCGTCGAGTGTGAGCAGCGGACCACCGGGGCCCTTTTCGCCGAGCGCAATCCCAGTTTCCTGCGCGAAGAGTGGCGTGGCAACGAACGCGAGCGCCGCGACAGCGGTGCGGAGAGAAGCGAGCATGAGCGAGAGAATGGGTACGGATCACGATGAAATTCTGACCACTGAAAACTCAAACTGATCACCGACGACTTAAACGCGTTCAAGTGCTCAGTCGTCAGTTAGAGTTTTCAGTGATCAGTGCTTTAGAAGTACACCTGCCCCATCTTCACCAGATAATACTCGGCCATGCCGAGCATGATGAACGCGAAGGTCTTCTTCACGTAGACCATCCACATGCCGGCGCGTGGCAGGCGAGAGAGTGTGCCCGCACTGATACCCACGACCAGCAGCAACGTGCACATGCCGAGCGAGAAGACGAACAGGTAGGTGAACCCGAGCAGCGCGCTGCCCGTGGTGGACACCCATGTGAGTACGGCCGCCATCACGGGGGCGCTGCAGGGGGCCGCAACGAGACCGGAGGCCGCGCCCATAACGAACGCGCCCGCCACCCGTCCGCCCGTGCCCGCGTTGGCCGCGCGCTGCAAAATCGCTGTCGGGACGCGAACGGGGATCACATCAAACATCGAGAGCGCAGCAATCAGCAGCAGGTTCGCCATCGTGAAATAGGCCCACGGATTGGCACTGACGGTGCCGAACATCGTTCCCGTGAGCCCTGCGAGGAGGCCGAGCCCCGCGTAGACCGTGGCCAGCCCGAGGACGTAGGTCAGCGACAGACCGACCGGTCGCCACCGCGACGCGACCGCTGTGCCGGCTTGCTCGGCGGCGGACTGGCCGCCAACGATGGCCGCCGTGATCGGAATCATCGGGTACACGCACGGCGTGAGCGACGTGAGCACGCCCGCGCCGAAAAGGAGCGGAATGGCAGCGGCCGGGTTGCCGGAGAGCGAAGCAGCGACGTCGACTTGCATAGGTCGAGAAATATACCTGCGGGTGCGCTTGTTCCCGCGACTAGTTTTCAAGGCTGTGTGCGTGCCGCGCACGCTCCTCGTTCCCCGATTCCCGTTTTGATATGGCTCCGCAGTTCATCTACGTCATGAAAGCGTTGCGCAAGGTGGTTCCACCTTCGCGCATCATCCTCGACGACATTTGGCTGTCGTTCTATCCTGGGGCCAAAATTGGTGTGCTTGGTCCCAACGGTGCCGGTAAGTCTTCGCTGCTGCGTATCATGGCGGGCGTCGACACCGAGTTTCAGGGTGAAGCATGGGCGCACAAGGGCACGCGCGTGGGTTATCTGCCGCAAGAGCCCGAGCTCGATCCGGCGCTCGATGTGCGGGGCAACGTGGAGCTGGCGCTCAAGGCGCAGCGCGATGCGCTGAACGAGTTCAATGAGATCTCGAACAAATTCGGCGAGCCCGACGCCGACTTTGAAGCGCTGATGGACCGGCAGGCCAAGTTGCAGGAGTACATCGACCAGCACGATCTGTGGAATCTCGACAACAAGATCGAAGTGGCGATGGATGCGTTGCGGCTGCCACCGGGTGACGCCGACGTGACGAAGTTGTCGGGCGGTGAAAAGCGACGCGTGGCACTGTGCAAGATTCTGCTCGAAGAGCCGGACATGCTGTTGCTCGACGAACCCACCAACCACCTCGACGCCGAAAGCGTGGCGTGGCTGGAGCATCACCTTGAGCGATTCCCAGGCACGGTTGTGGCCATCACCCACGACCGCTACTTCCTCGACAACGTTGCGAAGTGGATCCTCGAGCTCGATCGCGGTAAAGGCGTGCCGTACGAGGGCAACTACAGCGGCTGGCTGGAGCAGAAGCAGCAGCGACTGGCGCTTGAAGAGAAGCAGGCCGGCGCACGTCAGAAAACGCTGCAGAAGGAACTCGAGTGGGTGCGCATGTCGCCGCGCGCGCGTCAGGCCAAGAACAAGGCGCGTTTGCAGGCGTACGAAGATCTCGCCAGTGAAGCGCAGAACGATCGCGTGATGCAAAACGAAATCGTGATTCCGCCGGCACCGCGCCTCGGTAACGATGTCGTGCGCGCAACGGGGCTGAAGAAGAGCTTCGGCGACCGGTTGCTCTTCGAAAATCTCAGCTTCGATTTGCCACGCGCCGGCATTGTCGGCATCATCGGTCCCAACGGCGCCGGCAAGACAACGCTGTTTCGCATGATCAACGGGCTCGAGAAGGCCGATGCGGGCGAGTTGCACATCGGTGAAACGGTGTCGATCTCGTATCAGGATCAGCAGCGCACGCTCGAAGGCAAGCGCACGCTGTGGGAAGAAATCTCCGGCGGCCGCGAACAGATCCAGGTGGGCAAGCGCGAACTCAATTCGCGTGCGTACGCCGCCAGCTTCAACTTCCGCGGGGCCGATCAGCAGAAACTCGTGGCGAACTTGTCGGGCGGTGAGCGCAACCGGTTGCATCTGGCGAAGACCGTGATGCAGGGCGGCAACTTGCTGCTGCTCGACGAACCGACGAACGATTTGGACGTCGACACGCTGCGCGCGCTCGAAGAAGCGGTGCTCGACTTCTCAGGGTGCGCGGTCATCATCTCCCACGATCGATGGTTCCTCGATCGCGTGGCCACGCACATTTTGGCGTTCGAAGGCGATTCCGAAGTGGTGTGGTTCGAGGGGAACTACGGCGCCTACATTGAGGACCTCAAGAAGCGAAAGGGTCCGGATGCCGATCAGCCGCACCGCATTAAGTACAAGAAGCTGGTGCGGTAATTGCGCACATAGCGCGGGTCGGGCGAGGATTCTCGCCCGCCACCGTGCTCGCCCGGTCGGACATGCCACGCACCGCCGGCCATCAGGGCCGCGTCGCGCCGACGTGCCGTTTCCGCAGTTAAATTCGGGGCCATGTCTATCTCACCGTCGACACTGCGGGTCGCGATCGTTGGATCGGGCCCGGCCGGCTTCTACGCCGTGGAAGCGCTGCACAAAGCAGCCCCGGGAATTCACACCGATCTGATCGATCGCCTCCCGACACCGTTCGGATTAGTCCGCGGCGGCGTCGCCCCCGATCATCCGAAAATCAAATCGGTCACGCGCGTGTTCGATCGCATTGCAACGCTTCCCGGTTTTCGTTTCCTGGGTCATGTGCGCGTCGGTGAAGACGTAACGATCGACGAACTGCGCGCGCGTTACGACGTGCTGATTCTCTGTTACGGCGCCGAGACCGATCGGATGCTCGGCATTCCCGGTGAGACGCTCGCGGGCAGTCACGCGGCGACGGAGTTTGTGGCGTGGTACAACGGCCACCCCGACTTCGCCGAGAAGCAGTTCGATGTCGGACAACGCGAGGTGGCGGTGGTGGGCATTGGCAACGTCGCGATGGACGTCGCGCGCATTCTCGCCAAGCCGACCAGCGTGCTCGCCACCACCGATCTCGCCGATCATGCGCTGCAGGCGCTTGCTTCGTCGTCGGTGAATACCGTGCATCTCGTCGCACGTCGCGGTCCGGTACAAGCGGCGTGCACCACGCCGGAACTGCGAGAGCTAGGCGAACTCGAAGGCGTGGATGTCGTGGTCGATCCGCGCGATCTCGAACTCGATGCCGCGAGTGAAGCACAGCTCGCGGCCATGGAAGACCGGAATCCGGCCAAGAATCTTGAGGTGCTGCGTGAATGGGCTGCACGCCCACTCACTGGTGCGCCGCGCAAGGTGGTGCTGCATTTCAACGCGTCGCCGGTCGCGCTCACCGGCAACGGTCATGTGCAAGCCATGCAGCTCGTGCGCAACAAGCTGGAATCGGACGGGCGAGGCGGCGTGCGCGCGGTGGCGACGGATGAAACACGCGAGCTACCGGTTGGCCTCGTGTTTCGTTCGGTAGGCTACAAGGGAATGCCGTTGGCTGGCGTGCCGTTCGATGACCGCAACGGCGTGGTGCCGAACATCAACGGTCATGTCGTTGAGCAAGCGGGAAGCACAACCACGGTGCCGGGCATGTACGTGGCCGGGTGGATCAAGCGCGGACCGCAGGGAATCATCGGTACGAACAAGCTCTGTGCGACCGAGACGGTCACGCAAATTCTGGCCGACGTGGCCGCGGATGGCGTTCCGTCGGCGAAGGGCGACGTCTCGAGCATCGATGCGTTGTTGGCCGAGCGTAATGTGAAAGTCACCAACTGGAGTGACTGGCAGACGCTCGACAAAGCGGAGCAGGCACGAGGCGCATCGGCAGGTCGTCCGCGCGCGAAGATCGTATCGATGCCCGAGATGCTCGAGATTGTGGAGGCGGGACGGTCGACCAGCGCCTAGACATCGGCGCACCCGCCACTTCCGTCGCTAGCGCAACGTAAATCCGAACTCAACGTCGGTAATCCGTACGCTGCGCGTTCGGCCGTCGATGATCACTTTCGAAAACTTGGCGTGCGCAAGAAACTCGCACACCGCTCGGCCGAAATCCGGATCCGTCTCACTCCGGATTTCGGCTGTGTTCATGATGACGCGGCCCGTGGTGTCGACCACAAACGTCGACACCACGCGCCCCTCCTTGTGCGCCTCGCGCAATGCGCGCGGGTACTCGGGCGTCGATTTGCTCACGGCGGTGATGAACGGCTTTCCCGCTTTGAAGCTCTGCATCAGCTGCGTGTTGCTGAGCGTTGTATCGGCGACAAACGACATGAGCTCGCGCTCGCACGGTCGTGGTGTCGGGCCGCGCGGAGTGGCAGCGGTGACGACTGCCAGCGAAAGAACGAAGGTCACGTTCATCGTCATTGGTGTGTTGAGTTGAAGCACCGGTTTACGGACGGCTAAACCGACCGGTGCGAGCGATAGACTCTATGCTATCGGCAATCGCGATCATGCGCGTGATGAACGGCCGCGCTTCAGTGCCCGGGCTACCCAAGCAGCCGAGGTAATAGCTACGCCGGTGCGTGGTATCGGCACTGAACACCGACACGTTGATCGTCGACGCGTCGGTCGCCACGCTCTTGCAGTACTCTGCCCCCCTCGAAATGTCGGGCATCGAGTAGAACGCCGCGCGCTCCAATTCACGCAGCAGCTTGGGCAGAACGCCCGTCGAGTCAGCGAGCACCGATTCTGGCCCGACGCGACTGCGCTGCAACGGCGCATAGCCGATTTCGCCGGACGCCCGCACGGTGATTCGAAAGGCGGGACACATACCAAAGCAGGCCGTGCGCTCGAGGACCACGCTGTCAGCACTCACGGGCGGCACGGTAAACCCCTGCGAAAGCAGACACGCCGGCGCACACACAGGCGCCAGACCGAGCGCGACACCAACGATCACGCGTACGCTGTTCAGCATCACAGTTGTCATGGCCGGTCATTGCCGCTGAAGTAGGTGGCGCGAACTCAAGCCCGAATTATACCTGCGCGGCGGCGACCGGCAATTGAGCTTCAATTGAGCATCACTTGAGCATCTCTTGAGCTTCAGTTGAACCTCAGTTGAACCTTAGTCGAACTGAATTTCACCCGCGGAGGAACCCAAGAAACCGCGGAGTAGCAGATTGAGGCGCATCTCGAGTGTTGTGCGCACAATCCGTTTCATATTTCGATTGCGACAACGAAAAACACGCGTGCCGCCGCTCGAACGCACTCTGCGCACCCTGCGCGCTCTGCGGTTTCGAGCGGTTCCCGCTGTGCCGTTGAGCCGCGAAGCAACCGCTTCTTCTCAGTGCCCTCTGTGTCCCCCGTGGTTAATCGCTCTGCTGTCCGCTCAAATCGCAGCGAACTGCAGGAACCGCAAGAACTGCAGGAACCGCAGGAACTGCAATTCAACACAGAGGAAACAGAGGAAACGGAGGACTGCAAGTCTTGGCGCAGCGGGAGTTCTGTGAGCTCGATGCGATTGATCTTTGGAATTAAACCCCGCGCGACACGCGTGCCGCCGTACGGCAGACCGTCGTGTTTACCACGTGCCGTCGCGCGCGAGCTGATTGGTGTGGATCTCCGACGCAGCGTCAATCAACGCTGACGGGGAAAGCGATTCGAGCGGGAGCGCCAAGAGCGCGTCCACGCGCGCACTGAGCGAGTCGAACGTCATGCCGAACGCGCGTCGCGCGAGTTCCGGCGACTCGGCGTCAGCCGGATCGGGGAGCCCCCAATGCACCTGCGCATTGGCGCCGGGAAAGAACGGGCAGGCATCGCGCGCATTGTCACAAACCGTGATGACGAGATCGAAGTGATGCTTGGCGACATCGTCAATATGCTTGGGACTCCCGCCACCCCATGAAATGCCGTGAGAGGCCAGCGTTTCGATGGCGTAGGGATTCACCCGAGGGGCAGGGCGCGAACCGGCACTTTCCGCCTCGACACGCCCCGCCTGACGCGCCGCGCCGCGTGTGGCAAGCAGCGCCTCACCAATTTGGCTCCGCGCCGAATTGCCGGTGCACAGGACCAGGACGCGAAACGCCGTCGCGTTCACGGGCAGCACTCCGGACCGCAGCACGATTTCGCCGATGGCGTGGCCGGCTTTGTGGCGCGAACGAATGCCGCCATGAACTTGCCGTCGATCGCATCGAGATTCGCTTCAATGTTGATGCCGGCGTCTTGCAGAAACACCTTCGCGTCGTCGCTCTGGTAAAGACGTGTCGGTTCGATGCTGATGTCGCCGAAACCACTGGCAGAGAGCAGATCCTTAAACTCCTGCTCCTCCAGCGCGCCAGCCACGCACCCCACCCACAACTCCATCGATCGGCGCACGTCCGCCGGTACATCGCCGCGCACTACAACGTCGCTTACCGCAAAGCGGCCGCCCGGCTTAAGCACACGAAACGCTTCGGCCAACACTTTGCGTTTGTCGCCAGACAAATTGATGACACAGTTGGAAATGATCACGTCGACCGAGTTCGACGGCAGCGGAATGTCCTCAATGCGGCCGCGCAAAAATTCGACGTTCTTCACGCCCGCTTCGGCCGCGTTCTTCTTGGCCAACTCCAGCATGTCGTCGGTCATGTCCAGCCCGTATGCTTTGCCGGTCGAACCAACTCGGCGCGCCGACAAGAGCACGTCGATGCCGCCGCCCGATCCGAGATCCAACACCACTTCGCCTTCGCGTAATTCGGCGAGTGCGGTGGGATTGCCGCAGCCGAGCGAGGCGAGCACGGCGGCGCTGGGCAGTTCGGCCGTT
Source organism: uncultured Gemmatimonadaceae bacterium (assembly GCA_966096095.1). Lineage (GTDB taxonomy): Bacteria > Gemmatimonadota > Gemmatimonadetes > Gemmatimonadales > Gemmatimonadaceae > Gemmatimonas. The sequence continues at coordinate 30,614 of CBHTUR010000023.1, forward strand.
TCGCCATTCACGTACAAGTTCGCCGTGATTGGATCGACGGTGCCATTGAACGCGGCACCGCCGCAGCAAGAATTGACTGGCCCGCAACAACCACTGGCGGCAGGTTTGGCGACGTCGAGCACGCGGCGCGCTGCTTCGCCGTACTTCTCGCGGACAATCGTGGTCAAATCAGTCGTCGTCTGCATCGTGGGTCCTCGGTGTGAGTTTCAGCAAAATTTCTTGATGTATTGGTGCGAAGAATCGCGCACCAAAGTGCGCGGAATTCGCGAGCGCGTTAGCGGGTGGTCGAGTCGGTTAGTCGCAGCAACGTCCGAACACCTTGAGAGCACGCTTGTTGCCAGTGGGCTCGGTTCCCAGGAAGCGCACGAGATCGTGCGCCTCAGCGAGCGCATCGGCATTAATGCGATAGTACGACCAGCGACCTTCCTTTCGATCGCTGACGAGGTTGGCTTCGCGCAGCACCTTGAGGTGAAACGACAGCCGCGACTGCGCGGCGTCGAGTTCATCCTGCAGGTCGCAGACGCACCGCTCGCCGTCGCGCAGCATCTCGAGCGCGGCCAACCGCGTTTCATCTGACAGCGCATGAAACAGCTGCGCAGCCCGGCTCAGATCGAGAGCTTTGGTGGTCATGTAACGAATCTATCAACAAAAATTGATTTGTAAAGTCCGGCTAGGCGAGCAGTGGAATCCAAGGGGTTCCGGCGCTCGCCCGGCTTGCGCATCTGGCCCGGGCGATCACAATTCGGCATGGCGCTTCACACACGACCCATGCAGCACGACGATGCGACGCTCGTTGCGACGATTCATGCCATCAGTTGGCGCAGCGCATATCGCGGTATTCTGAGCGACGAATACCTGAACGAGCAGGTGGATGTCGACCGGCTCATGGTCTGGCGGGAGCGCCTCGCAACGCCACTTAATGAACAGTTCGGCTTTGTCGTGCTCGACGACGACCGAGTTATCGGTTTCGTGTTCGCGCGCGCCAACGACGACGCACGATGGGGCACATTGGTCGACAACATCCACGTGCTGCCCGATTGTAAGGGAAGAGGCGCCGGGCGTGCGCTCATGCAGGCGGCGGCGCGTGAAGCCGAGCGACGCGATCCCGGCGTCGGCCTCTACCTGTGGGTTTTTGAGGCCAACGCGCCGTCCCGAGCGTTCTACTCCGCGCTGGGTGGCGAGCACGTCGAACATGTGTCTAAGCCGTCTCCGGACGGTCGCGACTTGCCGGAGTGGCGCATCGCGTGGTCGCGCGCGAGCGCTCTCTTCGCGTCTGCGGGCGCTTAACTCTCGACCAGGCGAGCAATCGCGCGCAAACCGTCCGCGCCGATATCGAGGCTGTGCTCGTTCACGTAGAGCGCGATATGCTGCGCGCAGACCTCGTCGGACATTTCCTGCGCGTGCGCCCGCACGTAATCTCGGCTGGCATCGGGATGATCGAACGCATACTGCACTGACGCGCGCAACGCCCGCTCGAGGGTGTCAGCTGTTTCCGTATCAACATCGTGGCGCACGCAGATGCCGGCGAGCGGCACAGGAAGATGCGTTTCGCGTTCCCACCAGTCGCCGAGGTCGATGATCTTGCACAGGCCGTGCGCCGCGTAGGTGAAGCGACTCTCGTGAATGATCAGTCCCGCATCGACCTCACCAACTTCGACGGCGCGCAAAATCTGATCGTAGCGCAGCTCCACCACGTCGTTGAGCGCGGGTGCCGCCAATCGCAGCAATCGAAACGCCGTCGTCTCGCGACCCGGAATTGCTAAACGGCCACCTACTGCTTGCTCAAGCGTGATCGCGTTTCGTGCAACTACCAGCGGTCCAACGCCGTGACCAAGCGCCGCTCCGCTGCGCAGCAACCGGTAGCGATTACCCACCGCCGCGAACGCGCCCACGCTCAATTTTGACACGTGAAATGCGCCGCTGTGAGCGCGACGATTCAGCTCCTCGATGTCGAGCAGGACGGGCGCAACGCGAAACGGCAGATCAATCAGTCCGTGCGTCAGCGCGTGAAACGCAAACGTGTCATTAGGGCAGGGCGAATAGCCGAATGTGAGTTCGCGCACGGCTTCAGGGTTCAACAGTTTGACGAGAATTCACCGCGGCATCAACAAGCGTTTCCGTAACACGCGCGAGGGCAGCGAAGGCCGCGTCGAAGTGCCAGCGCGCCCGATCCTGCTCTTCGATTTCGTTCGAGATCACGCGCACTTCAATCGCGGGAACCGCTGCCAGCTGAGCGGCGCGGAGCACGGAAAATCCTTCCATCGCCTCGACCGGGCAACTCGGTGCGGCACCCACACCGGCCTGCGTGCCGCCGATGCGGGCACTGGTGCCGATGCGGAGCTGCGCGGCTTCGGGAAGTGCGCGCGTGATCGCGTTCAGCAACTCGGCATCGGGCAAAAGCACATGCGATACCCAGCGATTGTCCGGATCGACGTCGCAGTAAACCGACTCGACGCCCACGACCACTGCCGCGGGCGCCAACGCCTGATCTCTTCGGGCCCCCGCGATGCCGACGTGTACGATAGCCCGCGGCGGATCGAGCGCGATTGCCGCCGCCGTGGACACCGCCGCGTCGACGGGACCCACACCACACTTGTGCACCCGCCATCCAACGGGCGGGGCCAGCTCACGTGAGGTGGCCGCGATCACGAGAATGTCGCGCCGCGACATTGCCAGGGCTGAACTCGATGTCCCGCTCATACGGCGAAGTGTATCGACTGACCCGCGATGGGTCGAGCGGCCGAGCAACCCGCGCGAGGCGGGTGGGCTCAGGCGGCAACGATCAGGCCGTAACGATGAGGCGCGAAATTTCGTCGGCGAGTTCGAGCGCGCTGATTGGCTTGTTCACGTAGCGCACATCGGGGCGGTCGAGAAATTCGCCGGCGGAGGCCGTCACGGCGCCTCCGGTCATGAAGAGCGTGCGCTCACGTAACTGCGGATGCGCGTCGGCGAGCACCTCGGCGAACTCCACTCCCGACATTTCCGGCATCATCACGTCGCACACAATTGCATCGATGGAGGTGCCGGGCGTCTTGAGACGTGAGATCGCCTCGGTGCCGGAGTTCGCGACTTCGACCTCGCAATACGCCGAAAGCGCGCGGGCGAGCCCCTTGGCGAGAATAGGCTCGTCGTCGACAATCAACACCGTCGGGCGCGGACGACCCGTGGCGATGAGCTCGGAGAATGGCGGTGTGAGCGCCGGCGTCCGTTGCAGCGCAACCGTTTTGCGAGCGAGCGGCAGCAGAATGCGCGCGGCCGTGCCGACGCCGAGCGTGCTGGTGATTTCCAGCTGCCCTTCATGCTGCTCAACGATGCCTCGCGCCAGATAGAGTCCAAGCCCCGTCCCGCCGCTTTCGGCACGCGTCGTGAAATATGGCTCGGTCACCAGGTGCAGCTTGTCCGGAGCGATGCCACCGCCCGTATCGACGACTTCGAGTACGGCCCACGTATTGTCGATCACGCGCGTGCGGATGGTGATGCACGCGTCGCGGCCGTGTGGCAGGTCGGTAATGGCTTGCGAGGCGTTGGTAAGCAAATTCACCACCACCTGCACAAGTCGGGCTTCGTCGCCGCGCGCCGGAGTGGCGTTACGCAACTCGGTTTCGATGCGCGCCACGTGGTGCATTTGGTGCGCGGCGACACGCATGGCCGTGGTCGCAATATCCGACAGGTCGACGGATTCCATCGTACCGGTGTGCGTGCGCGTGTAATCACGCAGGCTGCTCACCACCTCACGAATGCGATGCGCGCCGTCGCGCGCGTTGAGCAACGCGTCGCGCACGTCGCCCGGAATGCGCGCGTACGCCGCCCATTCATCGACCGTATCGAGACTCAAGCCGAGGTAGGTGAGCGGATTGTTGATTTCGTGCCCGATCCCGGCGGCGAGTCGGCCGAGCGCAGCGTGGCGTTCCGATTCCACGAGCGCATCCTGCGCGCGATCAAGCTGCTGCGTGCGCGTCGCCACTTCGTCAGTGAGTTGCCTCGAGAGGTCATCGAGGCGCGCCGCGTCCTGCACGACGCGCTGCACCGTGGCAATGGCCACCGGCAGCACGACCGCGAGGAATCCGATGTCGGCCATGTACACCGTATCGACCACGCGATTGGCGGCGAGCAGCTCGATCACGGAGCAGACGAAGAAGATGCTGAAGCCGATCAAATGCGTGGCCGCGCCCGCCTCTCTCCGCCGCGTGCGCTGCACATACGAGAAGAATGGCACCAGCAGCGAACCGACCATCAGCAGACCGTACCACTCCGCCCATGGCCGCAGCGTCGGTGAGCGATACGACACGTGCGCCCACGATATCGTCGTGTTCGCCCAAACGCCGGGAATGTAGTGCAACCCGGTGAGAAAGATGAACGCTCCGCCCGCCGCGAGCGCGATCGCTAACGCTTTGAGTGGCCGATTGACTCGGCTCCACGACGGCGACTGTCCGCCAAAGGTGTACAGAAGCCACGCCGCACAATGCAGCGAGCCAGCCAAGTAGTTCCAGCGCGACGCCGCGAGTACCGCGCTATCGCTGAACCCAGGCAACGCGAAGAAGATATTGGCCGCGCTATACGCAGAAGCGGTCAGTGCAATGAACGCGAACACTCGCACGCCACGCCAGCCCGGCGCGCGCGACAGGCCGAGCAGGAGCAGGCCCATGCCCAATTGCAAAACAGACGCGCAGAGCGCGAGAACAGCAGCGGCGTTCACAGCGGGGTAACACGCGGGGCTCGCCTTACCCGGCGCGGCCGGTACAAGGCTCCGGCTCTGTACCCGACATCGGGAGCGCGGAAGTGCATAAACACTGATGGCGCAAACGTTGTGCAACTACGCTGCGCAAAATGAAAATAGCACGTCCCGCGTCGATTTGCAGAGCGGAGCGCACTACTTCGAAGACGAGGGAAATGGTCTCTCGTCACCATCACGAATCGCTCTCGCGCGACGGAGAAAATACGCCCGCGTCAGAGTCACGCTGCGGCATCGCTGTCAATTCGTGACACTCGACGCGCACGGTATAACGTCAGCTTGTGGTGACCGCGTCAATGATCATCTGCAACTCGTGAATCTCGTCATCGTTCACGAGGTGGCCCATACCGGCGTACAATGTGCGCCGGACGCGCGCACCGAGTCGACGAAAGACGGCTTCGCTTTCAAGGACGCGCTCTTTGGGAATGTGATGATCGACATCGCTGCAACCAAAGAACATCGGCACGTCACGCAGCGACGGTGCGTAGTCGTCGGCGAGTGAATCCCACGAGGTGCCGGGTTCGCCGATCAGGCCGCCGCTGAAAACTGCAACACCGCCGAAGCGACGCGGATGACGCAGCACAAATTCGGACGTCAGGCAGGCGCCTTGGGAGAAGCCGAGCAAGATGATCTTGTGTGAAGGCGTGCCACGCGCAATCGCAGCGTCGATCATCGTATCCAGCATGAGCAGCGCGGAACTGAGTCCCGGTTCGTTGCTGGCGCGCGGCGCCATGAAGCTATTTGGATACCAAGTGCCGCCGGCCGCGGCCGGCCCCGCACACGCCACGCGCGGACGGTCAAACCGGGGAATCAACTCGAGGATGTTCTTCGGCGCGGCGTTGCGGCCGTGCACAAGAATCATGAAGGCATCGGCGTCGTTGAGTGGCGCGCCGGCGTAAACGACGGGCTGATTGGCATGCGGTTCCATCGCGAGAAACTGCGACCGATTCTCGTCTTTCGCCACTGCGCCCCACGCACAGCGTTCCCTTCCTTGCGCCCAACGCAGTATGCGCATTGACAGCAGCCACCGCGCGTCGCGACACTAGCGCCATGGAATTTCCACAGGCAGCGCCCGCGAGCCCGCGGCCGATTGATCGGTTCTATGCGGCCGCGGCCCGTTGGCCCGACGCGATCGCCGCGAGCGACAGCACGAGCGATCTCACATACTCGCGATTGGGCGAGCTGGTTGACGCGCTGGCCTGCGCACTGCAAGCGTTGCCCGGTTGGCACGACGGGGCACGGGTTGGCATTTGTGCCCGCAATACCAACGCGCATCTCATCGCCCTGTTGGCGACGTACTCGGCGGGCGGCGTCTGGGTGCCACTCAGTCCGCGCAACGGTCGCGCCGGTCTCGATGAGATGATCGCATCGGTACGCCCGCACGTGATCGTCGCCGATGTGGCGAGCCGCTTGGCCTTTTCACCATGCGACACCCCCGTGCTCCTGCTGGACGAGACGCCCGATTATCTCGCGCAGCTCGTGGTCCATTTTGCGGGCCAGAGCCCTCGCGTTACTGCACGCCACGATGAGGACGCGCAGATCATCAAGTTCAGCGGCGGCAGTACCGGCGCGCCGAAGCCGGTCGTACAGTCGGTGCGCACACTCCACGCGCAGGCCGACGGATTGCGGGATTTTTTCGAGTTCGATGCCGACGACGTGAACTTGATTGTCGCGCCGCTCACGCACGGCGCGTCGTGCTTTGTGCTGCCAATGCTCGAGCGAGGCGGTCGACATGTGCTGCTCGCCGACACCAAGCCGGCGGCGATCTTTGCCGACATCGCGCGCTACGGCGTTACGACGATTTACGCGCCACCCACACTGCTCTACGCCATGATGGAGCACGGAGCGCCCGAGCTCTTCAAGCTCTCGTCGCTGCGACACGTGATTTACTCAGCCGCCCCAATGACGCCGGAGCGAATTCGTGAGTGTCAGCGATTCTTCGGACCGGTGATCGAAACCGCGTACGGTCAGGTGGAAGCGCCGCAGATCATCTCGGCTATGCGCGCGAGCGAATTGCTCGAAGAAGCGAATATGACGTCGGTCGGACGGGCGTCATCGGTGGCGACGATCGCGGTCATGGCGCCGGATGGTACTCTGCTGCCGCCCGACCAGGAGGGTGAAATTGTCGTGCGTGGCCCGCTCTTGATGAGCGGTTATTTCGAGCGCGAGGCGCTCACTGCCGAAACGCTGGTGGACGGTTGGTTGCACACCGGCGACGTGGGCGTGCTGGACGCGCGCGGATACCTCTACATTCGCGCGCGGCTCCGCGAAATCATCAATACTGGCGGCTTCAAGGTGTTCCCCGGTGACGTTGAGGCCTCATTGGCACGACACGCCGGAGTGGCTGAATGCGCGGTGTTCGGCGTGCCTGATCGCAAGTGGGGAGAGGCGGTGCACGCGGCCGTGGTACGCGCAACCGGCACGGAGGTCAGCGACACCGAGCTCATGGCGCACGTAAAAGCAGAACTGGGCGCCGTGAAGACGCCCAAACACATCTGGTTCGTTGCGCACCTTGAGCGCAACGCGGCGGGCAAAGTGAGTCGCAGCGGTGTGCGCGCGACCGTACTGGCCGCGCGCACGCCCTGACGACGTAGTTCAATCGATCAAGTGGCTATCGGCCGAGCCAGAAGCTGGCCTTGACCAAAAACACGTTCTGCGGACGCTGCCCGAAGAGATCGCTGATACCAGTATTCACGCCGTAGGTCGCGGGAGCGTCGGTGAAGGTGTCACGACCCTGCGTCCACACGAAGAACAGCACTGAGCCCGGCATGTACTCCCAGCGCACCACGTTGTTGGTGCGCAGCTGTCCGAATCGGAAGCCGCCCGGGGAGCCGCCAGCCGTGTACGGCGCAAAGCGCTTGTCTTCCGAGCGTGAGCGCGCGTCGGCAAGCGCGCGCCAGTTCGTATACTCGCCGCTGCTGATGAACGGCTGCAGGTAACTCTCGACGCTGAGCGTGGGCGTGACCGTGTAGTTCAACCGGAACGTCAACGACGTAGTCGACTGATAGAGACGCGCAAACGTGTAGGAGGTCGTGTTGCCGTCGGTGAAGTTCCCGAGCCACTGCTGATTGTCGATGTTGCGACCATAGCCAAGTCGCAGAGAGCCCTGCATCTGCGAGCCGGCGCGGAAGTTGGCGCCGGCGCCCAAATCCCAGCGACTGCCAAGGCCGTCGATGCGGCGAGAGCCACTCGCGTTAAAGCTCGGCGCGATCGCTTTGCGACCGTCACCGTCTACGCCCATCCACGAATTCAGCGAGCGCGGGCGATACAATGCCGGTCCGCCACGCGCACCGCGATCGTCGTACGACGTGAGCGCGTTGTTGATGGCCGTGCCGACATAGCCGCTCCAAAAGTTGGTGAACTGACCGTTGGCGTTGATGTTGCCGCCGTTCCCCAGGATGAGCCCTTGGGTATTCGTCGTCCCATACGCGTTGAAGTTGAGCTGCCCACGACGGAACACGCTGAACGGCTTGGTCGGGCGCAGCGCGAACCAGACCGAGGCGCCGGCTTCGTCGGCTCGCGTGCGGAAGCCGATATCGTTGATCTCGAACCCGGGATCGATGTACCACGCGCTGGCGTCGAAGCGCGTAATGCCGCCGCCCTGCTTGTCGAGCGAGACTTGCGCCATGCCGCCCGCGAGGGAAGTGCGTGTGCTGTCGAACGAGAGCCCTTTGGCGTCGGTGCGCTGATACAGGTGCACGTTCGAGAGTTGCGTGCGAGCGATTGCCGCTTCCGACCCGCTCACGCGACTGCCGGCCACCTGCGCCGAGAGCTGGTAGCGATTGCCGCCGAATCGATGACGCGCGTCGATGCCACCAGTCCACGCGTCGCTACGCAGATAGTCGCGCGTCCATTCATCGAGACTGCGCGATGTATTGGTCAGCATCAAACCGATGCCGGAGTTTCCGCCGCGCAGGTCTTGCTGCAACCGGACCACGCCGTAGTTGGTCAGCGGTTCAATGGTTCGTGCCAGAGTACCGCGCGTGCGATCGGTGACGGCATCGAGAAGTCCGATGGAGAGACCGTTGCCGAGGCGACCGGTAACCTTCGCGGCACCGAGAATGTTGGTCTGCTGCGGTGACGCTGCGTCGCCGTACGCGCCGCGCAGTTGCGGCGAACGCCCGATGCGGCGCGAGTAGAAGAGGCCGGTGCACGCGCCGTCGTTGCAATCGATGTCGTACCGGAAGATGCCGCTGCCTTCGAGGAAGAAGGGGCGCCGCTCTGCGTAGAACTGTTCAAACGCCGAGAGGTTCAGCACGCCCGGGTCGGCTTCCACCTGACCGAAGTCAGGATTGATGGCGCCGTCGAGTGTGACATTCGAGGTGAGTCCGACTTTGAGATCGGCGCCAACCTGCGTGCCGGCCGCGTTGCGTGGTGTGCCGTCGCCGAGTGGCTTGTATCCGTAGCGCGCCACAGAGTACGGAACGAGTTCCGCGCGACGCGGAGCCGCCAGTCCCGAGAAGCCCGAGACGTCGGCCCACTGACTGACGTTGCCCGCTTTCGAGCGACGAAACGTGGGCCACGCCATGCGCTCTCCGCGACGCGCAACGCGCCGTGTCACGAGCACGCCAAACGTATTCTCGTCGCGCGGCACGTAGCGCAGCTGACTGAGCGGAATACGATATTCGGCGATCCAACCGAGTGAATCGACGCGGCTTGCGCCCTCCCAAACAGCGTTCCAGCCCCAGTCTTCCTCGCCGTCGTTGAACACGTAGCCGTCGGCCATTGTGCCGGCGGCGGTGAGACGGAAGAAGTAGCCGGTGCGCTTGTCGTTGTACGAATCAATGCCGATGATGATGTCGTCGGCGAGCGACATGCCGTCGCGCCGCTGCAAGACCGACAAAATGCTATCCGGGTGTGTGTCGAAGGCGCGCACGAGCACGTACAAGTTGTGCGCGTCGTATGCAATGCGCGTTTCGGTGCGCAGCGACGGATCGGCATCTTCGGCCGGATCGAACTGACGAAATTCCGAGATCGGCGCGAGCGATTTCCAGATGTCGTCGTCAGCGCGGCCGTCGATTTGCGGCGCGCGAGCTGCGAGCGCCGGACGGTAGGCGGACGCGGTGGCGGAGACCGTGGCTTTTTTCGCGGCGCGCGCAGGCGCAGCGGTCGGGCTGGCGTTGGTGGAAGCCAGCTGTAGCAGCAAGAGCGGGAGAAGCATTGCGACGTAGGGGCGGGTTCAGGGAGCCGCAGATCGGCACTCCTGTTAGAGCACTCACGGCGCGAAATGGTTGGAAGTTTCGAGCGACTGAGCTCGACGTGCGCTGCCGTGGGACGTTCTGGTATCAGGCGGGGCCGAATCGTATTTCGGCGGGATCTGCGTGTTTCCGCGTGATCCGCGGCGAGTCGGTCGACACCACAAGCCGCGGATGTCGCGGAAACGGCGCGGATCGGGCGTCTGGTAATTCACGCGACTCTGCGGTCCCGCGAGATCTGTGCATTCAAAAATGGAAACGTCTCGGGAACACGACGCCGTTCGTCGTCGGCACGGCGGGATCCGCGTGTTTCCGCGTGATCCGCGGCGAGAAAGTCAGCGGCGCTTCGCGAGATGCCAGCGTCTAACGGCCGAACCTCACGACAGCACGTTCAGCAGCCGATCGATGTCGTGCAGGTCGTTGTAGACCGAAGGCGACACGCGCAGCCAATGCTTCGACACGCGCACGTTGATCTTGGCGGCGGCCAACCGCTTGGGAATGTCACTATCGCCGACGTTGCGGCGCGCAAAGGTGACATTGGCACCGACGGAATCGACCGGCGTGACGGCGGTAAATCCGAGGCGCGGCACTTCCCGCTGCAGCTTGGCGATCAGCGGCAGTCGATGTGCCTGAATGCGCGCCGGTGTCAACGCGTGCACATACTCGAGCGACGCGCGCAGCAGTGCCACGTTCACTTCGGCACTTCCGGTAAGCGAGCCCATTTCGAAGTAGCCCGCCGCCGTTTTGTTGAGCGTATAGTCGATCGGGCGATAGGCGCCGGGCGGTAGCGTTGGCGGATAGTTGGCGTCGATATCGGCCGCCTGATAGTAGCCGAACACGGGACGCTCAATTTTCTCGAGCACCGACTCGCGCGCGTACAGGAAGCCTAGCCCGAAGTCGCCCATCAGCCACTTGAAACTGGAGCAAGACGCAAAATCCACTCCGCTCGCGGCGATATCGAACGGCTGAGCGCCCGCGAGGTGCACGATGTCGGCGTACACGAGCGCGCCGTGCGCGTGCGCGATTTCACTGACGCGTTTGAGATCGTGCTGAAAGCCGTTGTACATCGCCGATGCGGACACTTCAACCAAGCGCGTCTGCTTGTCGATGACGCGCTCAAGGTCAGCGAGCTCGATACGCGCATCGGCCGTCGGTGGCACCACTCGCACCTCGAGTCCCCGTTTACCGAGCTCCAGCAAATGCATGATGGAGCCTTCGAAGTGCAGGCCGTCGGTGACCACGTTGCCAGTGAATCGGTGATCAAGGCCGAGCGCACGCGTGACCAGATTTTCGCCTTCACTCGTGCTGGATACGTACGCGATTTCTGTGGGCTTGGCGTTGACCAGCTTGGCAAAGAGATCGCGCGGCGTCGGTGACATGGGAGGCGCAATGCCGCGTGCGGTTCCACGCTTCTCAACGGCCGCCCGGGCCGCCATCACTGACGCCTTCGGAATGGGGTGCGTGTATGCCGCGTTGAGGTACGTCCAGCCCGGCTCAATGTGAAAGTCAGCCTTTCGTGGAAAGCTGCTGGCCGGCTGAGCAAAGCCGTCTGGATCCACGTCGAGCGTGAGGCCGAACGCGCGGGCGGCGGCGATACCACCGAGCGAAGAGATGACGTCGCGACGATGCATGGCCAGAATGTACGCGGCGCATCGACGGGGCAGGAGGCTCCCGGGTCTCGACGCGATTTGCGGCGATTGCCCTTGTCCGACTGCCGTTGGGAAGCGAAGATGGCTCTCGCTATCCGCCTGGTTTCGACCCGCCGCTTCGAGTGGCGACCTTTCCCTTCTCGTGAACGCTTCGCTGCGCGAACAACTCCAGACTGCGCTCGGCGCTGCCTACTCGCTCGAACAGGAGTTGGGCGGCGGCGGGATGTCGCGCGTGTTTGTAGCCACCGAGATCGCGCTCGGCCGCAAAGTGGTCGTGAAAGTGCTTCCCGAAGAGATGGTGGGGCAGGTCTCGCTGGAACGATTCAAGCGCGAGATCGCGCTCGCCGCGCGGCTGCAGCACCCGCATGTGGTGCCATTGCTGACGGCGGGCGACGCGCAGGGCCTGCCCTACTTCACCATGCCGCTGGTCGAGGGCGAATCGCTGCGGGCGCGCCTGGCGCGGCAGGGCGAGTTGCCGTTGAGCGAAGCGATTCGATTGTTGCGCGAGATCGCCTCGGCGCTGTCGTACGCGCACGAGCGCGGCATTGTGCACCGTGATATCAAGCCCGACAACGTGCTGCTGTCGGGCGGCAGCGCGATGATCACCGACTTTGGTGTCGCGAAGGCCATTTCTGCGTCGAGCAACAGCGAAGCGGGCAACACCACGTCGATGGGCGTCGCTCTCGGGACGCCGGCGTACATGTCGCCCGAGCAGGCGAGTGCCGATCCCGGCGTCGATCACCGCGCCGATATCTACGCGTTCGGCGTCATGGCGTATGAACTGCTGACGGGGCAGCCGCCGTTCGCCGGCCGCACACCGCAAGGTTTGCTGGCCGCGCACGTCACCGAGACGCCCGAGTTCATCACGCGTCGCCGTCAAACGATTCCGCCGGCCCTGGGTTCACTCGTCATGCGCTGTCTCGAGAAGCGCGCGTCCGATCGACCGCAGACGGCGTTGGACTTGGTGCACGGGCTCGATCAAATCACCACGCCGAGCGGTGGTACGGCGCCAACTACCGCGGTGCCTGCCTTCTCCGCGGCCACCACCGCGGCGACTCCCGCACGATCGAGTTTTGGACGCGGGCTTGGAATCGCCGCGACTCTGATCGTCGTACTCGGCGGCGCGTGGTTCGCGTTTACGCGAACGGCGCGCGCGAGCGGCGTGCGCAGCGTGGCCGTATTGCCGACCGATATGGGCGGCGACACCGCGCACGCGTATCTCGCTGATGGCCTCTCGAGCGAACTCACCACGCGCCTGAGCAAAATTCCGGGCCTCGTGGTCCGTGCGTATTCTTCGTCCAAGAATTTGCGCGGCAAATCGGTGAGTGAGGCCGGTAAGACGCTTGAGGTGACTTCGGTACTTACGGCGTCGCTCGTACGATCGGGCAGCCGCTTGCGCGTGACCGCGTCGTTGATTGACCCGACCAATGAGTCGGTGCAGTGGTCCGATACGTTTGAGGAAAGCGATCAGGACCAGTTCGCGCTGCAGGACAAGTTGGTGAACGCAATCGCGGGCGCGCTGAAGGTTCGGTTGTCGCCGGAGACGAAGGCGAAAGTCGAAACGCGTGGCACGCGAAACGCCGAAGCGCTGGACCTCGTACAGCGCGCGAATTTTCTCACGGATCAATTCACCGACGCGTCGCTGCATCAGGCCGTGCGGTTGGCCGAACTCGCCATTCAGAAAGACTCAACCTACGCCGACGCGTGGGCCGCGCTCGCCAATGCGTGGGGCACCCTCGCCGACGACTTCCTGTCACCGCGCGAAGCCGTGCCGCCGATGCGCCGTGCGGTCGCGCGCGCGCTAGCGCTCGATCCGCAGTCGGCCGACGCGCACGCGCAGATGGGCACGTTGCATCTCTTCTACGACTACGATATCGACGGAGCGAAGCAGGAGTTCACGCAGGCGCTGCGCTTAGACTCGGCCAACGTCACTGCCAACGTGTGGTACTCGATTACGCTCGCGGCCATGACCGACCTGCAAGATTCGTCGTTTCGCGTCATACAGCGCGCCGTCCGTCTGAATCCGGGATCGCTGCTGACATTGCAGACGATCGTCTCGGGGAATAGGTCCCGCGCGCTGCCTGAAGCAAAGGTTCTCGAGTATTGCCAGACAATCAATCGGCTCAACGGGCCGAGCGCGTTGTGCGAAGCACGTTGGCGTCTGATCTCGGGCGACACGGTGCGCGCGCGATCGTTGCTGCAGGCCGACTATCGCACACGCAGCGCCGCCATTGAATCGTTATCCGGCGGCGCAATCGGCAGCTACGCAATTCTCTTTGCGCGCGTTGGAGACAAAGAGACTTCACGCAAATTGGTGAATCTGGCAATCGCCAAGTCGGCCTCAGAATATGTGCGCGAAGACCTCATTGCGACCACGTTCTTCCGACTTGGCGATATCGACAAGTCGGTCGAGTGGTGGGCGAAGTCTGTGGAATCGAACGGCGCTCAAGTCATCTGGCTCGCGCACTCGTACGAACTCGCACCGCTTCGAAAGGATCCGCGTGTGCAAGCGTTGCTCGCCAAAGCAGGTATCAGAAACCCTTCGCCTTAACACTCGAACACGTTCGGAGTCATCGATGCGTTGTCGCTCCTTGTTCGTCGCGTTGTTCATCGCAGTGCCTGCCACGGCATTCGCCCAAGGCGCGTCCGCGCCCGCCGCACCATCGGCGCTCAAGCGTACGGTGCTTCAAACGCAGACGATGGGCACGCAGCCAAACCGTGAGGCCATTACGGCAGTGGCCGAACTCGCCGTCGGCGGCACCGCGCCGCGGCACACGCACGGCGGTGAAGAAATTGGCTACGTGCTCGACGGTGTTGGCGTGGTGGAAATGGAAGGACAACCGCCGCGCGTACTCAAAGCCGGTGACGCGTTCTTTGTGCCGCCCAACACCCCGCACTTGGTTCGCAACACGGGCACGGTGGTGTGGAAGGCGGTGAGCACGTACCTCATCGAAAAGGGCAAGCCGCTCGCGGAACCTGCGCCAAAGCCCTAGGTACGAAGGGCGCATGCCCCCCGCGCGCGACGAGTTCCGCCGATACCTCGTGTTGCTCACCGTCGTCGTCGCGCTCACCGGCGCGGCGATGTGGCTATATCCCGGGGGCACACCGCTCGACCCGCACACGGTCGGCTATCGCTTCACGCAGAATTTTCTGAGCGACCTCGGCATGACCGTGGCGTACAACGGCACGAGCAATCGCCTCGGCGCGAGTTGCTTTATTGTCGCACTCTGCACGCTCGTGGCCGCGTCGGCACGTGTTCTCTGGATGGTGCTGCGCGCGTATGCCCTGTCGCCGGTGGCGCGGCGGTTCACCAAGGCGGCCGGCGCGCTGGCGTTTGTTGTCTGCACCGCCTTCGTCGGCGTAGCGGCCACGCCCGAGAACAGCGCGATGCCCCTGCATGTTTCATTCACGCTGTTTGCGTTTCGCGTTCTTCCCTTTGTCGCGCTCGCCGTATCCTTGGCGACGATCAAGGAGCCCACGCTTCCGCGTCGCGTTTCTGTCGGTTGGCTGGGGCTCACGGTTACGCTGACCGCGTACGCACTACTGTTGGGCTGGTACCCCGATCTGCGCACGCAGGCCGTGCTGATGGTGCAAGTCATTGCGCAGAAGGCGATCTCGGCGGTGATCATCGCGGTGCTGACCTGGCAGTTCGCGATCCTCGAATCTCGCGCAACGCCCAAAATCGTTACATCGCCAATCGCGTGAGGTAGTCTTGCCGACCGCGCGCGCGATTCGCATCGTCTTTCGAGACAACGCGATTTCGCCGCTCGGCGAGCATACCCTACACGGATAATCCCGCAATGAACCACTCCGCGACATCGGACGTCCTGCACATCGGCATTGGCTCCCACGTGGTGGCTATTCGCGCATCAACCGGCGAAGAGCTTTGGCGCACAAAACTCAAGAGCGCGTCGTTCGTCACGGTGTATCGCGACGCAACGGGACTCTACGCTGGCGCCAACGGGCAGCTCTTTTGCCTCGATGTCAGCACCGGTGAGATTCGCTGGCAAAACAAGCTGAAAGGCTTGGGTAACGGACTGATTGCCTTTGCGTCCACCGATCCGGCCTCGACGTCGGCGTCGTCGTCCGCCCAAATGGCGGCGCAGATTGCGACCCAAGCGGCGGTCACGGCCAGTATCGCGGCCGCGTCCTAATTGTGAGCAGTTTGCGGTGAACGCCCGGTTTTGGCGCGCACTCGCCGCCTTTCTTGCCCTTCCAGGCATCGTGGCATTCGCGGTGCCATGGTGGCTGCACCCGCGTGATGCGAGCGTGCAGTGGTGGGGGCTCGGCCCACTCGCCGCCGGAGTATTCGTGTTGCTGTGGTGCGTGCGCGACTTCTACCGAACCGGACGCGGCACGCTCGCCCCATGGTCGCCGCCGGAAAGACTGGTGCGGATCGGACTGTATCGTTTTTCACGCAACCCGATGTACATCGGTGTCGCGCTCATTCTGATCGGTTGGGCGCTGCTCTTCGCCTCGCGCGCGCTTGGCATCTACGCGGCGTGCGTGATCGTGGCGTTTCATCTGCGCGTGGTGTTCGGCGAGGAACCGTGGCTGGCCCAAACCCACGGCGCCGAGTGGAGTGAATATCGAGCCCGTGTGCGTCGCTGGTTGTAGCGCACCACGCGTTACAACCAGCGACGCTCTCGCTGAGCATACGCCGCGCTGAATGTACGTCCCGCTTAGAAAATGGCTAAATGCTCGTCCGCGTCGCTGTGCGTGCTGAAGCGTCGCGCAGACAACGCGCCGCGCGACGGCGCACTGTCCGACGAAGAACTGCCGCCGCGCAGCGCGAACGCCCGCACAAGCGATTGCATCGTTGCGGCTTGACTCGCCAACTCTTCGGCCGCGCTCGCCGATTCCTCTGCGTTGGCCGCAACGGATTGCGTGACCGTATTCATCTCGCTCACCGCCGCTGTGATCTGGCGAATGCCTTCCGACTGCTCGGCGCTCGCGGTGGCGATGGACTGCACCACTGAACTCACACTCACCGCACGCTTTTCGATGGCCGACAGCGTTGCGAGCACCTCCTGATTCTTGCGCACACCACCCTCAACCCGCGCGCTGGCATCGTCAATCAGCGCCGTAGTCTGTCGGGCCGATTCCGCGGCACGAATCGCCAGCGTGCGCACTTCGTCGGCCACCACGGCAAACCCGCGTCCCGCATCGCCAGCGCGCGCAGCTTCAACGGCGGCGTTCAGCGCCAACAAGTTGGTCTGGAACGCGATCTCATCGATCGTGCGAACAATCTTCGCCGTCTGCAACGAGCTCTCCCGAATCGCGTGCATCGCTTCCGTCAACTCCGTCATCTGCTTCACGCCTTCGGCCACGTTGGTGGTGGTCTCGTCGGCGAGGGAACGCGCCTGCAGAGCATCCTGCGCGTTGCTGGCAGTCGCGGACGCCAACTCCTGCAGACTGGCAGAAACTTCTTCGAGCGAACTGGCTTGCTCCGACGATCCGGACGCCAGCGATTGACTACCAGCGGCGATCTGCGAACCCGCGGCCGACACCTGATCCACGGCGCCGGAGATATCGCCGAGCGCAACATCGAGCGCATCGGCGGTGCTGTTCATGGCCAGCTTGATGCGAGCATGATCACCCCGATAGTTGCCTTCCACGCGGCGACGCAAATCGCGCTTCGCCCAGAGTTCGAGCACGGTCGTCGCTTCCGAAATCGGTGAGATGACCGCGTCAAGCGTGTCGTTCATGCCGCCGACCAGATCGCGATACGCGCCCTGAAATTTCTTCACATCGCCGCGCGCCGACAGCCGTCCCTCGGCGCCGGCCTTGGCCAAGTCGCGCCCTTCAGCCGTGACTGCCAGAATCGTCGTGCGGAGCCGCTCGAACGACGCGCTGAGCGTGTCTTCAGGCGAGCGCATGGTGACGGGCGTGTCGAGCACACCCGCGCTAATCTGCGTGGCGTGTTCCGCCAAGGCGCGCTGTGAGTCGATCATCGCGCTGAACGACTTGGACAACTGCCCCACTTCGTCGCGCCGCGACGTGTCCAACGAGAGGTTCAGGTTGCCCAGCGCGAGACGGTCAGCGGCCTCGCGCACAGTCGCCAGTGGCTGCGCGACCTGACGCGCGATGAGGATACCCAGCGTGACCGCGGTCAACACACCGAGGATCACGAGGGCCACCATCATAATCGTCGCGCGGCGGGCGAGATCTTCGTTTGCGCCGCTCACTTCGGCTGACCACGTCTTGTTCTGGCTCACCATCACTTTGAGCAGGTTATCGACCTGCTTGGCCGGCGACGCCGGATCGAGAATCACGAGTCGCGCCGAGTCCATCTTGTTCTCGCGCAGCAGCCGCATTTGCAGTACGCGGTTGCGCGCGGTCGAATCGTACAACTGACGCAATCGGGCAAAGTTGGCGGAGTCAGACGCGTTGTACAGCGTGTAACCGTAGGCCACGACAAGCGAGTCGTTGATCAGGGTTACAGAATCGATCTTACGCAACGCGGCATCACGCTTTTCGGGGTCGGTCTCAAGCGCGGCGCTTCGCAGATGGACGCGCGCAACGGTAAATCCAGACTGCAGGTCGCCAATCAGGACCGTTGGCAAGAACAGGTCCTGATACAGATGCGCGTCGGCTGCCGCCACTTGGCGCACTTGGTAGGTGCCAAGGGCACCCACCAACCCGGCGACGAAGGCAACGAGACCGAATCCCAGGAGCAGCTTGCGGGCAATGCGAAGATCGGCGAACCACTGCATGATCGTGAGTCTCGTGAGCTGAGGAATCGAGGCGAAGTTGCTGCACCGTTTTCGTGGTGCAGTCGTCACATTGATCAGCGTCGACGGCTCATCGCTCGCAGTAGATTGTCGCTCCGTAACGTGTAGATTACAACGTTGTGAGAATTGGATGCCGGCGAAGCAGCCGAGCCAGCGCGTATCGATTCTCGTGCGCAGACCTCGACCCGTACTCATGCGCATTCTGCTCGTCGACGACGATCCTGCGATCCGAGACTGGGTCCAGATGGTGCTGCAGGAAGACCGCTATCAGGTCGATGCCGCGAAAGACGCGCAGGCCGGACGCGCGCTCGCACTGTCCATCACCTACGATCTCGCGATTCTCGATCTGGATCTGCCGGATCGGAGCGGACTCGGTCTCGTTTTTGCCATGCGAGAGGCCGGCCGTCGACATCCGATCATCATTCTCACCGGCACCGAGCTCGAAGAGTCGATCATTGCGGCGCTCGATGCAGGCGCGGACGACTATCTCATCAAGCCCGTGTCGGGCGGATTGTTGCGCGCGCGCGTCCGGGCGGCGCTACGACGCGGCGGATCGGCTGGGCCATCGGCCGTACAAGTCGGCAACGTTCGCGTGGATCCGCTTGCGCGACGCATCATGGTCGATCGGTCGGCAATGAACGTGACGCCCCGCGAATACGATCTGCTGACTTACCTGCTGCAACGCCCGGGGGAGGCGATCGGACGCGCCGAGCTGCTGGAACGCGTGTGGCACATGCAGTTCGACACACAAACCAACGTGATCGATGCAACCGTGTCGCGGCTGCGCGCGCGTTTGCGCGAGGCAGGCGCCAGCGTCACCATCGATGCCGTGCGCGGACGCGGCTACGCGTTGTCGGCGAACGAATAGCGAGTGGTCTGCGGTTCTTACGCTCGCGTCAGCACGGCGCGCACCGCTTCACCCAGGGACTGCCGCGTAAACGGTTTGGCGAGCAGTGTTGCACCCAACGCCGTCAACTCGTGCTGCATTGACGCTTCGCCCACGTGACCGGAGATAAAGAGCGTGGGCATGTCCGGTCGCAACACGGTCATGGCCTCCGCAATCTCACGGCCATTGTGTCCGGGAAGAATCACGTCACAGAGCAGCAAGTGAATGGTTGACCGATGACTGCCGGCAATCTCCAGCGCCTCCTGGCCGTCGCTCGCTTCCAATACCTTGTAGCCCAGGTCGTGCAGGATGCGACGTACCAACAGACGCACGTGCGGTTCGTCTTCCACCAGCAGGATTGTTTCCGTGCCGCTCGTTTCGATCGCCACTGATGCGATGGCCGGCGTCAGCGACGCTCGGGCCTCGGTCACCAGCGGAAGTAACACGCGGAAGGTGGTTCCTCGACCAACCGCGCTATCAACGCCGATCACGCCGTTGGCCTGACTGACGATACCGAACACCGTCGCGAGGCCGAGCCCTGTGCCATGAGCCGCATCCTTGGTGGTGAAGAAGGGCTCGAAGATGTGCGAGCGCGTCTCATCATCCATGCCGACGCCGGTATCGCTTACGGTGAGTTCGGCAAACGCGCCCGCACCCGAAGGCGGCAGCGCATCGAGCCCGCCTTCCTTCACGTCCACGCGGCGGGTAACCACCGACACGTGTCCCCCTTCTGGCATCGCATCGCGTGCGTTGACGACGAGATTCATCAACACTTGCTCGAGTTGATGCGGGTCGCCGATAACTTCGAGCGCCACAGGCGCGCACTCGACTTCGAGCGTCACCGAGGCTCCCATGAGTCGCTGCAGCAGGCTCTCTGAGTCACGCACGGCCGCGTTGAGGTCGATGCGTCGTTGCCTGATGACCTGACGGCGACTGAAGGTGAGCAACTGTCGCGTCAACGACTGTCCGCGCTGCACCGCACTCTGAATTTCGGCGGCGTCGCGCGCGAGTTCGCTGTCGGCGTCCGCCGCCTCGGCCACGAACTCTGCGGCGGCTCCAATGACCGTGAGCAGATTGTTGAAATCGTGGGCAACGCCACCGGCGAGTCGCCCCATCGCCTCCAGCTTCTGTGCTTGCCGAAACTGCTCCTCAAGATGCTTGCGCTGCGTAATGTCCATCAGCACGGAGAGGCGGCGGTCAAACTCTCCGCTCGGTGCACGAAATAGACGCCCAATTGCCGCGACCCATCGCACGGAGCCATCAAGCAGCATGATGCGGAATTCGTGCTCGCCGAGGACGCCGGTGCGTGCTTCGGAATAGAAATATTCTTCGACGCGGGCGCGATCTTCCGGATGAATGCGGTCGCGGATGTCGTCACGTGGCCAACGCGGCTGATCGAGCGGCAGGTCGAAAAACTCGAGCGCGGCCTTCGACATGTGCGCCACGCCGGCTCCCAGATTCCAGTCGATAATGCCGATGCGCGCCACGCGCACGGCCGTTTCGAGACTGACCTCGGTCGAGAGCAGCGCAGACTCAGCGCGCGCGCGCGGCGGAGTTGTGCAATCCTCCGAGCGCGAGACGCAGCAAGTCGGCAATCGTCTCGATGAGCGGGTACTCTTCCGGCAGAAACGGCTCGTCGGTACTCGGTCCGGTATAGACGGCCTCGATCGCACAGCGCTCGCCCGCTTCGTTGTCCCACTCGGCCCGAATGCGCGGCGAGGACGGCAAGACTCGGTCCGGGTAACCGGCTGAGGTGATCGTCAAGGCGCCAATACTCAGCGCGCTTTCCGTCATTTCCGGCCAGCGAAACGAAGGCGGAATCAGATCGACGACGTCGTGCAGCCACGCCGACTCCGATTCGCCACGGACATCGATCAGTCGCCGCGAGAGCGCGTACATCGCGGCCAACTCCTTTCGCCGCTCACCGACTTCGAAGTGCAATTGACGTGCTTCGGCGATGTCATCGATCTGAACACTGAACACCGGGGAGCTCTCATCGCCGGCGTGCAATGCGCTGTACGAGAGTCGCACCCAGGTGAAATTGCCGCTCGTCGAACACAAGCGGCGTTCCAGAGGCTCGGCGGCGCCGCGTTCGTCTACGCGGGGCGCAACACCTCCATGCTGATCGTCGGGATGAAGCCAGCGCTCAAGTGGTGAGCCAACCACCACGTCGGGCGCCGCTCCCACCCACGTCAGGAATCGGCGATTGGCATAGCAAATACGTGACGACGCATCAAGCAGGATGAACCCGCTTGATGCGTTGTCGACAATCGATTGGTACCACGATTCCGTCGCAAGCGATTTGTGCACGCAGGTCTGGCGAAAGGGGGGCGGCGAAACAGGGCCGCGCTACGCCAGTATCGGCAGCTGTCGGATTTTCTCCTGCCAGATACGTGGACCCGTTTCGTGCACGTTGTCTCCCGTGGCGTCGACAGCGACAGTCACCGGCATATCGTGCACGTCAAATTCGTAAATCGCTTCCATTCCCAGATCTTCGAATGCCACCACGCGCGAGGCGCGAATGGCCTTCGACACGAGATACGCCGCACCGCCCACCGCCATCAGATAGGCGGCCTTGTGTTTGCGAATGGCTTCGAGCCCTGCCGGACCACGCTCGGCCTTGCCGATCATGGAAATGAGCCCCGTTTTGGCGAGCATCATTTCCGTGAACTTGTCCATGCGGGTCGCCGTCGTCGGTCCCGCCGGTCCAACGGCTTCGTCGCGAACCGGATCCACCGGGCCCACGTAGTAGATGACGCGATTGGTGAAGTCGACACCGTCCGGAAGTCCTTGACCACTCGCGAACAAATCGGCGATGCGCTTGTGCGCCGCATCGCGTCCGGTGAGCAGCTTACCGTTCAACAACAGGCGATCGCCCGCCTTCCACGTTGCGACGATCTCCGGCGTAAGCGTGTTGAGGTCAACCGGAATCGCGTTGGCATCAGGCTTCCACGTGACGTCGGGCCAGTCGCTCAACTTCGGCACCGGCAGTTCAGCCACGCCGCTGCCATCGAGTGTGAAGTGCGCGTGCCGGGTGGCCGCGCAATTGGGAATCATCGCGATGGGTTTTGACGCGGCATGCGTCGGGTAATCGAAAATCTTGACGTCGAGCACGGTGCTGAGACCACCAAGTCCCTGCGCGCCAATGCCCAACGCGTTCACCTTGTCGCACAGCTCGATGCGAAGTTCCTCGATCTTGTTCTGCGGACCGCGCTGCTTGAGCTGCGCCATGTCGATGTGCTCCATCAGCGATTCCTTCGCCATGAGCATCGCCTTTTCTGCGCTGCCGCCGATGCCAATGCCGAGCATGCCCGGCGGACACCACCCGGCGCCCATCAGCGGCACGGTCTTGAGCACCCAGTCAACAATCGAGTCGCTGGGATTGAGCATCGCGAATTTGCTCTTGTTCTCAGACCCGCCGCCCTTGGCTGCGAGCTTCACCTCGACGGTGTCGCCCGGCACGATTTCGTAGTGCACCACCGCCGGCGTGTTGTCTTTCGTGTTCTTGCGACCGAAGGCCGGGTCGGAGACGATGGACGCCCGCAGCACGTTGTCGGGCAACAAGTACGCGCGACGCACGCCTTCATTGACCATGTCCTGGACAGACATGGTCGCGTCCCATCGCACATTCATACCCACTTTGAGAAAGACCACCACGATGCCCGTGTCCTGACAGATCGGACGGTGCCCCTCGGCACACATGCGCGAGTTGGTCAGGATTTGTGCGATCGCGTCTTTGGCTGCGGGGCTTTGCTCGCGCTCATACGCGTCAGCGAGCGCGTGGATGTAGTCCAGCGGGTGGTAGTACGAGATGTGCTGGAGTGCGTCCGCGATGGACTGAATGAAGTCCGCTTGTTTGATCGTGGTCATAGCGAGAGAACTTAACGACGGCCGTTTCGTTGAAGCGTCGGGGATGAACCGATGCCACTGGGACTAGTCGTCTCAGTGCTAAAAATAATTATTGACAGATACTTAGTACTGCTATACACTGTCTGAACAACCGAAACTCGTGGTCATTTGCCGCCTATTGCCGCCACGTAAAACAAGGAGCTAAAACGCGAGAGCCCGGCGGCTTACCAGTTGCCGGGCCTTGTTTTTTCAGACCGCGAATCGGGGGCATTGCACCCGGGATCGCGGGGCGGCGCCACCCCGATGCCGGGATGTCGCTCCATGGATTCCACCGTGCTGGCCATTGTTGCCATTGCCTTCCTGGCCGCCGTCGTCAACGGCGCGCTGGGGTACGGCTTCTCGTCGATCGCCGTGCCGCTGGCGCTGCTCTTTGTCAGCAATCGCGAGCTGACGCCGGCGATCGTGCTCCTCGAAGTCGGGCTCAACTCTTACGTCTTCTGGATGAACCGCCACGCCGTTCGCAGGGTGTGGCGCCGAATCGCCTTCGTCGCATTCGGACTTCCGGTCGGAGTAATCGCGGGCACCACAGCGCTTGCGACCGTCGACGTCAACTGGCTCAAGCTGATCACCTTCGGCGTACTGCTGCCGCTCATCCTGCTGCAGACGGCCGGAGTGCGACGCGCCATCCGCGCCGAGCGCGTCGCTGGCGCGGGAGTCGGTGCTGGGGTTGGCGCGCTGTATGCCGTGACGACCATCTCCGGTCCGCCGCTCGCGCTGTACCTCAACAACCAAGGGTTCACCAAAGCGGATTTTCGCTCGGCGCTCGCGGCCATCCGGATCGTCGTGGCCGTCGTGACCGCCGTGCTCTATGCGCGTGCTCACTTCTTCACCTCGGCCAGTATCGATTTGCTGTTTGCCATCGTGCCGGCGGTCGCACTGGGAATTCCTGTTGGTTCGCGCCTGTTGCGGCAGGTGCACGAAGAAACGTTTCGACGCGTCTGCATGGCATTCGACAGCGTCGTGGTCGCCTATGGCATTGCCGTTCTGTTGCAGACGCTCCATCTCACCGGCCGCGCGTGGGCGTACGTGCCTCTGGGGTTGGTTGGTCTGTTCGTGGCTGTACTGCTGACGCAACACGCGCGCGCACGACGCGCCGAGCACACCACGCCACTCGCCGCCGGTTCGGAGGTGGTCGCGTGACGTCAACGCGAAGTCGAGGCGTGAGTGCGCCGCACGATCATCTCACGCTGCTCGAGGCGGAGAGTATCGAGATCTTCCGAGAAGTCGTGGCCGAGTTTGAACGACCGGTCATGCTGTACTCCATCGGCAAGGACTCTTCCGTGTTGTTGCGACTCGCACAGAAGGCGTTCTACCCCGGACCGATTCCGTTTCCGCTGCTGCATATCGACACCGGCTACAAGTTCCGCGAGATGATCGAGTTTCGCGACGCGTGTGCCGCGTCGGTCGGCGCCCGACTCATTGTCCACTCGAATCGTGAAGCGCTCGACGCCGGCACCCAGCCATTCGCCGTCGGCACACAACGGTGTTGCGGTCTGCTCAAAACGCGCGCACTGCTCGACGCCTTGGAGGCAGGCAACTTCGACGCCGCTTTCGGTGGCGCGCGCCGCGACGAAGAACGCTCGCGCGCGAAGGAGCGCGTGTACTCGATACGCGACGCCGCCGGTCAGTGGGATCCGAAGCGCCAGCGACCAGAGCCGTGGACCCTGCTGAACAGTCGGCTCGCTCCGGGCGAGAGCGTGCGCGTGTTTCCGTTGTCCAACTGGACCGAACTCGACATCTGGCACTACATCGCGCGCGAGGCGATCCCGATCGTGCCGCTCTACTTCGCGCGCGAGCGCGAGGTACTCGTGCAGGGCGAGTCCATTCTGCTTCCCGAGCTTTCGTTTGTGGCGGCCAACGCGGCAAAGTCTGGCGTTTATGTCGAACGCGTGCGTTGCCGTATGCGCTCGCTCGGTTGTTCGCCATGCACCGGCGCCGTGCGATCCGATGCGGAGACCGTCGAGGCGATCATCGCCGAACTGATCGGTACACGGCTCTCGGAACGACAGTTGCGCATCATCGACCACGATCAGGACGGATCGATGGAGCTCAAGAAGCGCGAGGGCTACTTCTGATGCACGGACTCCTGAGGATCTGCACGTCAGGCAGCGTCGACGATGGCAAGAGCACGCTCATTGGCCGATTGCTGCATGACTCGCGCGGCTTCTACGAAGATCAAGTGCGCTCGGTGCAATCGGCATCGCGCCATCGTGGCGTCGGCGACATCGACTACTCGCTCTTTACCGACGGCCTACGCGCGGAACGCGAGCAAGGCATTACCATCGACGTCGCGTATCGGTATTTCGCGACGGCGCGACGCAAATTCATTCTCGCCGACACGCCCGGCCATGAGCAGTACACGCGCAACATGGCCACCGGCGCATCGACTGCCGACGTCACGATCCTACTTGTCGATGCGCGTCACGGCCGACGGCGTCAATCGGAGCGTCATGCGCGAATCGCACAATTGCTTGGGGTGCGCGAATTCATCGTCGCCGTCAACAAGATGGATCTCGTGCAGTACGACGAGGCACGCTTTCAGGCAGTTGCGCGCGACTTCGACGCACTGCTCGACACGACGCACGTTCACTACGTGCCCGTCAGTGCGCTTGAGGGAGACAACATCACGACACGGAGCACTCGCACGGCGTGGTATGACGGGCCATCGCTGATCGAACTGCTGGAGACCATCGAGCCACAAACCGCCGCCACGGCGGCGCCGTTTCGACTTCCGGTACAACTCGTGCTGCGTCCCGGTTCCGACTTTCGTGGCTACGCGGGGCGCATCGCGTCGGGCGCCATTGCAGTCGGCGACGTTGTCAGCGTGTACCCGAGCGGCAGGAGCACGACCGTGACGCGCATTGTCACGCGAGACGGCGATCTCGCGCGCGCGGAGGCGCCCCTCTCGGTGGTACTCACCCTGCGCGATGAACTGGACATCAGCCGCGGCGATGTCATCGGGGTTGGCGCACCGCTGCAGTCGGACCGACTGAACGCGCAGATCGTTTGGATGGACGAGCGTTCGCTCGACCCGACGCGGCGCTATCTCATCAAGCACGGCACGCGCACGGTGCGGGCGACCTTCGGCTCTTCACTTGAGCTCAACGAAATCGCCACAGTGCAGGTGCGCTTGCTGCAGCGTCTGGCCTTCGACAGCTACGCCGACAACCGGGCTACCGGCAGTTTCATCATCATCGACGCCGACACGAACTTCACGGCGGGCGCGGGAATGATCACGTCGTCGCTTGAGGTGATTGCCTCGTGAGCGACGATATCCGCCCTGACGCGAACATCAGCGCGCGCTCCGTCGCCGATCCGGTGGCAGACGCGCAGGAATTGATTCGCACCGAACTCGCGCATGCACACGCGCCGTGCGTTACCTCGAGTTTTCAGTCCGATTGTGTCGTGTTGCTGCATCTGTTGAGCGGCGTACGCGCCGGCGTGCCGGTGCTGTTTCTCGATACCCATCATCATTTCGCGGAGACACTGGCGTACGCCGACGAGATCCGCGCGCGATTGAAGCTGGATCTGCGCGTCATTCAAGCCGACGCGCCAATGCCAGGTCTGTGGCGTGCCAGTACTCTCGATTGCTGCGCCCTGCACAAAACCGGCCCGCTCTTTCGCGCGCTCGAATCGCACGACCTGTGGTTCACCGCACTGCGGCGGGAACACTCGCCCAGTCGCGCTTCGATGTCGCTCGCGGGTGCGTCGTCACTGCCAACGGGCCGAATCATTCGCAAAGTGAGCCCACTCGCGGCGTGGAGCCAGCGCGACGTTGAGACGTACGCCGCCGTGCACGAGCTACCGCTGCTGTCGCTCTACGCGAACGGCTACACCAGCATCGGGTGCGAACCGTGCACGCAGCTTCCAGTGGACATCACCAATCCGCGCTCCGGGCGCTGGGGCGGCGCCAAGCTCGAGTGCGGCATTCACACCGAATTTCAAAGCACGCCTCTCTCATCCAGCGAACCGACATGAGCGACCAATCACCGGACACGGCGTCGACCGCCGAGCGCGAAGAGCAACATCCTGATACTACCCCCACCCTCTCGGCGGTTGAGACGACCAAGCGTGAAAGCAACTTGCTGCGCGGTGGGCTCCGCGAAGCGGCGGTCTCTTCGGCCACGCACTTCACAGAGAGCGACGCGACGCTGCTCAAGTTTCACGGCGTGTATCAACAGGACGATCGCGATCAACGCGTCAAGCGCGGCGAGCCCACTGAGAAGGCGTGGCGCATGATGGTGCGCCTCACGATTCCTGGCGGCGTACTGACCGCCGATCAGTATCTGGATCTCGATCGACTGGCCGACCGGGCTGGCAACGGAACGCTGCGATTCACCACCCGACAGAGCGTGCAGTTTCATGGCATCCTGAAGGGCAATCTCAAACCGCTGCTGGCTGCGCTCAACGAATCGCTGCTCACGACCATTGCCGCGTGCGGCGATGTCTCGCGCAATGTGATGGCCACGCCCACGCCGATTGACGATGAGGCGCATCGCACGGTGCAAACGGTAGCACGCGACATTGCGCGTGAGCTGCGTCCGCAGACCGGTGCGTACTACGAGATCTGGCTCGACGGCGAACGCGCGTCGGACTCACGCGAGCACGAACCGGTTTACGGCGAAACGTACTTGCCACGCAAGTTTAAGGTTGGCGTCGGATTGGATACCGACAACTCGATCGATGCGTACAGCTACGACTGCAGCTTGCTGGCCATCACGGACGGATCACGCGCCACGGGTTTCAACCTGTTGGTCGGTGGTGGTTTCGGCATCACGCACAACAAGGCCAACACCTTTGCCCGCATCGCGACGCCGCTCGCATTTATCCCGACCTCGCGCGCCGTCGAAACCGTGCGCGCGGTGTGCGAGCTCTACCGCGATCATGGCAATCGCAGCGATCGCAAGCGCGCGCGCATCAAGTACTTGCTGGAGTCGTGGGGCGATACGCGCTTCGTAGCGGAACTGCAGCAGCGGCTGTCATTCGTGCTGCAACCGGCGGTGCCCGCGCCGACGCAGTTGCCGCACGACTATCTCGGCGCTCACGCGCAGGGCGACGGCAAGTGGTTCTACGGCGTGTTTGTGCAAAGCGGGCGAGTGGCTGACACGACGCACGTGCGGCTACGAGCCGCGCTGCGTGAAATCGTTCACACGCTGCGCCCCGGTGTACGCTTGACGCCAACGCAAGGCGTGCTCTTCACCGACCTCTCGGAATCCGCTGTAACAATCCTCGAGCAGATACTCGGCAAGCACCGTGTGGCCTCGGTCGAGTCACTGAACGAGATCGTACGTCATTCGATGGCCTGCCCGGCCATGCCGACCTGCGGGCTCGCACTTGCGGAGTCTGAACGGGCGCTGCCGGATGTGTTACGCGCATTGCAGCAGCAGTTCGACGGTGCCGGCGTAAACGATGTACCGGTGACGGTACGAATGACCGGATGTCCGAATGGATGCGCGCGTCCGTACAACGCCGACATCGGTCTGGTGGGTCGCCGTCCGGGTGTGTACAACGTGTACGTCGGTGGCTCGCTCCGCGGTGATCGTTTGGCGGATCTCTTCGCGTCCGACGTGAAAGTGGGCGACATCACCAACGCCCTCGTGCCGCTCGTGGCCCTTTATGCATCGACGCGACAAGCCGGTGAGGCTTTCGGCGATTTCTATCAGCGAACCGCGTCCAGTCGGATGACCGATCGCCCGGCGCACCGACGTCTCCTGACCGGTCAAGAGCGACCGACGCTGCCGCTCCTTGCGCTGAGCACGGCGTGAGTCGGGCGGTGCACGTGGTACTGGCGGCGCACGGCGCCGGCGACGAATCAGAAGCGAATCGGCGCGTTCGCGTGCTGGCGCACGAAATAGAGGCGACGATGGGACAGCACGATCAGCGCGATCAGCGCGATCAGCGCGTTCGTGTCGTTCCCGCGTTTGCGCTTGGGGCGCCGTCGTTCGCCGAGGCCATCGTTGGCGCCGGCGCGTCTGATGTGGTGGTGTTGCCGTTGCTGACGAGCGACGGAGTGCATGCGAGTCGCTGGCGGGAGCAGTGTGTGCGCTTGCGACGCGCCGAGAAATCCGGACCGGGCACGCCAAAAGCGCCGAGCACCATCTTGCTGGCACCGATCGGAACACAATCCTCGTTCGCTTCCGCCTTAGCGGCGCAGATCGCACAACACGCGTCGCGAATTGCCCGCCATCGACGACTGCGCGTGCTGATTGTGGCGCACGGAACAGGGGCGCGAGCATCGAGTGCCGACGCCGCGTACGCACTCGTCGCCCGCGTCCGCCAATGGCTGGTGGAGCGCAAGCAGATCGACGTGCGGGCGGCCTTTCTCGATCAGGAGCCCGATATCCCCACGGCACTGCGCGATGCCGCGTCGACGCACGATGTCTATGTCGTGCCATTCCTGCTCGGAGGCGGCGCACACGCCGACTCCGACGTCTCCGATCGCGTGCGGCAGGCGTTGCACGGCATGGGAATCGCCAAGCGCCACGTGCACTTTGAGCGCGCGCTGATCGAGGGCGACGTGCTCCGGGAATCGGCTCGTTCGCTGATTCACGAGACTATTGCTCGCGCGTTGCGAAGCGCATGACCATGCGCGCGGGCACGGTCTATCTCGTGGGTGCGGGTCCAGGCGATCCGTCGTTGATTACCGTGCGCGGTCGAGAACTACTCGCGCGCGCTGACGTGATCCTGCATGATCGGCTCGTCGACACGGCCATGTTGCAGTTTGCCAAACTCGATGCCGAGTTGATTGACGTCGGGAAATCCTCCCGCGGCGACACGCACCTTCAATCGACCATCAACGCGCAGTTAGTGGCGCACGCGCAGGCCGGTCGGATGGTGGTGCGTCTTAAAGGCGGCGACCCACTGGTATTTGGGCGCGGTTGGGAAGAGCAGCAGGCCTGCGACGACGCGGGAGTGCCTTGCGAAATGGTGCCCGGCATCTCGAGCGCGCTGGCCGCACCGCTCGCGGCCGGAATTCCCGTCACGTTGCGCGGTATCGCGGCCACCGTATCGATTGCGGCGGCTCCCGTTACGGACGGTGATCGCCTCGCTGCGGTCGCGGCCAGCGACACCAATGTGTTTCTGATGGGTGTGCGCGAGATCGACTCGCTGGCGCGTCGCTTGATCGCCGCCGGCAAGAACGTGAGCACGCCGGTGGCGGTGATCGAGCGGGCAACGATGCCCGGTGAACGTGTGGTGCGGGGATCGCTGGCGAACATTGCAGCCATCGTCGAGCACGCGCGCATCGAGTCGCCAGCGGTCATCGTGGTTGGCGCCACCGCCGGTGTGACGCGAGACTTGAAAACACACGGCCGGTCATTGAGCGGCACGCGCGTCGTGGTTACCCGTCCCGCCAGTGCCGCGCCGCAGCTGCTCCGTACGTTGCGCGCGCTCGGCGCTGATGTGTTATTCGCGCCGCTCATCGAAATCACACCGCGCGAGAAGATTTGCCTGTCGGAGGATCGCCTGCGGCGCGCATCGTGCGTGGCATTCACATCGCGACACGCGGTACGACCGTTTCTCCGAGCGGTGCTGCAGTTCGGCGATCTGCGCGATCTGGGTCATCTCGTTCTTGCCGCTATCGGGCCAACCGTCGCGGCAGAGTTATCCGCGTGGGGACTGCGCGCCGATCTCATTCCAGAGGTCGCAACGAGCGAATCGTTAGCCGAGTGCATCTCGACGCGACAAGTTTCGTCGCATACGGGCGGCGGCGTGTTGTTTCCCGCCGGAACGCTTGGTGCGGAGCGATTTGCCCGTGCACTGCGCCGACGTGGAACGGCCGTCGACACATTGCCCGTGTACGAAACACGACCGCGAACGCTCACCGATCGTGAGCGCGCGTTTATTCGCGAGGGCGTGGACGCGATCGTGCTGGCATCGCCCAGCGCTGCGCGCGCGTTGTCCGCGAACAATCTCGCGTTGGGAACCGCGCAGCTCGTCTGTCTCGGCGCCGAGACCGCAGCCGCCTGTGTGTTTCACGATGCGGAACGTGTGCACGTGGCGCCTGAACACTCAGATGACGGGATGATTGACGCCGTGGCGAATCTGGTGCGAGCGCGCTAAGATCTGCCCAGTTTGGCGCCGGAGTGTGCGGTGCCGTCGGCAGTCGGCTTCTCTCACCGTTCGCATCGATGTCGGCACTGCCACTCATCGACCGTCTTCTCGCGCACCGCACGCTTGGTCAGGTGCCACGGCCTCAGCTGGAATGGCTGGCCACGGTTGGCGAATTGCGCTATTTGGCCGCCGGCGAGATCCTCGTTGCCGCGGGACAACCGGTTGGCGGCATGTGGATCATGCTCGACGGCCACACGTCAATCCGTGTCGATCGCGGTACCGGTGCCAACATCGTCATGGAGTGGCACGGCGGTGACGTGTCCGGTGTGTTGCCGTACTCGCGTCTCAAAGGCCCACCGGGCGACGTAAAAGCAGAAGCGCCGACGGAAATTCTCGCCGTTCATCCGTCGCACATTCCCCACATGATTCGGGAGTGTTACGAGCTGACGGAGATCCTTGTGCACGTCATGCTCGATCGCGCCCGCGTCTTCAAGTCCAGCGAGCTGCACGACGAAAAGATGGCGTCGCTAGGTCGCCTCGCGGCCGGACTGGCGCATGAGCTCAACAATCCGGCGTCGGCGGTTGCCCGAAGTGCGAAAGCGCTGATGGCTGAGTTGGAGGCACTGGACGATGCGACCAAGCGATTCTGCCTGCTCAATTTGAGCGACACGCAGTGCTTCTCGATTGCGGCGCTGCGCAACGAGCGGCCGGTTGCCAATGCCAGCGGTTCGCCGCTCGAAGTAGCCGACCGGGAGGAAGCGCTCGCTGACTGGCTCGATGCGCGCGGCATCGACGGAGTGGAACTCGAACCGCTGGCCGCATCCAAATTCGATCCGGCCGATTTTGAGTCGTTGAGCACGACCGTCGGCGTCGACAAGCTCGGTATTGTGTTGTCGCACATCTCGGCGGGGCAAACCGTGCGCCGCCTCGCGTCTGAAATCAGCATTGCCGCTTCGCGCATTCACGCGCTGGTGTCGGCGGTGAAGGGCTTCACCTACATGGATCAACAGGCCGCGCGTCAACCGTGCGATATCGGTCGCGGGCTGCAGGATACGATGACGGTGATGAGCGCGAAAGCACGCGCCAAATCGGTTGACGTGACGATCGAAGTGGAACCGAATTTGCCGCCGGTCGACGCACAGGGCGGCGAACTCAATCAGGTGTGGTCGAATCTGCTCGACAACGCGATCGATGCGACGCCGAATGGCCACGTGCGCATCATCGCCAGCATGCCGCTCGACAAGGTTGTGGTCCGCATTATCGACGACGGGCCCGGCGTCCCGCCCGCCGTCGCCGCACGCATATTTGACCCATTCTTTACCACCAAGCCGGTTGGAGAAGGCACCGGGCTCGGTCTCGATATCGTGCGCCGCATCGTGCATCGGCATGACGGTACCATCGATCTGCACACCGACCACACGGGCACAGAATTTCGTGTGATGTTTCCGGTCTCCGCGTCGGCGACCTCTTCTCACTAGCTGCAGGAGCCGTTTGCGTGGCCAAGCCGGTCATTCTCGCTGTTGACGACGACAACGAAGTGCTGAAAGCCGTGGAGCGCGATCTTCGTGCGCGCTACCGGCAGAACTATCGCATCATCGCCGCATCGTCGGGGCAACTGGCGCTCGAGACGGTGCAGGAGCTCAAGCGTCGCGGGGCGTCGATTGCACTCTTTGTCGTTGATCAACGCATGCCGGATATGTCTGGCACGGAGTTACTAGCCAGACTGCGCACGCTTTACCCGGACACGAAGCGCACGCTCCTGACGGCGTACGCCGATACGCAAGCCGCGATCTCCGCGATCAACGAGGTCAGCCTCGATTTCTACTTGATGAAGCCGTGGGATCCGCCTGAAGAGAAGTTCTATCCGGTGCTGGACGACCTGCTGGCAGACTGGAGCGCCCACGCGCCCGCGCCGTTCGAAGGGGTACGCATCGTCGGTTCGCGCTGGTCGCCGCAGAGTTTCGCCGCGCGCGATTTTCTGTCGCGCAACCAGGTGCCGTATCAATGGATCGACATCGATCAGGATGCGGAGATGCGCGCCTTCATCACCGGTGACGGGAGCACGACGCCGCGCTTACCGGTGGTGCTGTTGCCGGACGGATCGCAGCTCGTGGCGCCGGACAGTCAGACGCTTGCGGCGCGCGTGGGACTGCAAACGGTGGCCGCTCGCCCCTTTTACGATCTTGTAGTGGTTGGCGCGGGCCCGGCTGGACTTGCCTGCTCGGTGTATGGCGCGTCGGAAGGGCTCAAAGTGCTGCTCATCGAACAAAACGCGCCCGGCGGACAGGCCGGTACAAGTTCGATGATCGAGAACTATCTCGGTTTTCCGAATGGCGTCACGGGGGCCGATCTCGCGCGTCGTGCGGCCACGCAGGCCAAGCGCTTCGGCACGGAAGTACTCGTTGGCGCGTCGGTGACCGGACTGCGACGCGAAGATCCGTATCGCATCGTCGAACTGTCGAACGGCACCGAAGTGGCCTGTCACGCGCTGATGCTGTCGCCCGGTATGGCGGCGGTGAAAGAGCTGGAAGTGCCGGGCGTCGACAAACTGTGGGGCGCCGGAGTGTACTACGGCGCCGCGCTGTCGGAAGCCGCG
Organism: uncultured Gemmatimonadaceae bacterium; assembly: GCA_966096095.1. Lineage (GTDB taxonomy): Bacteria > Gemmatimonadota > Gemmatimonadetes > Gemmatimonadales > Gemmatimonadaceae > Gemmatimonas. The sequence goes on from CBHTUR010000023.1 coordinate 64,367, forward strand.
ATGTATCGCGATCAGCATATCTACGTGCTGGGTGGCGCCAACTCGGCGGGCCAGGGCGCGCTCTTCTTTTCGCGCTACGCGAAGCACGTCACGCTCATCGTCCGTAAACCGACGCTGTCGCCCCAAATGGCGCAGTATCTCGTGGACCGGATCGCGCACACCGAGAACATGAGCGTCATTGGCGACGCCGAGATCACCGCGGTGTACGGCGATGAACATCTCGAATGCTTCGATCTGCTGAATCACGAAACTGGCGAAACGAAGCAGGTACCGGCGGCGGCGTTGTTCATCTTTATCGGCGTGGCGCCGCGCACCGAACCGTTCCGCACGCTCGTTGCCGTCGATGACAAAGGGTTCATTCTCACCGGGCTTGAAGCGCGCGACGCGGCACGTGGCTGGGGATTGGTGCGCGAACCGATGATGTTTGAAACGAACGTGCCGGGTGTGTTTGCGGCGGGCGACGTCCGTTCGAACGCGAACCGACGCATCGCGGCGGCGGTCGGCGAGGGCTCGGCGGCGATCTTCTCGATTCACCAGTATTTGCGCAGCGTGTGACACGAGATCACGTCGCCGACATTCGGCGCATTCGCGAGCAGTCCAACGCCGCGATTGCGGCGCGCGATGCACACTGGGTGGTGTCGTACATGTCCGACGATGTGCGCGTGCGCGTCGCCGGTGGACCCGAGCTCGTGGGGCGCGACGCCAATCGCGACGCATTCGCCGAGCAGTTTGCCGATGCGGCGTTTGCGGGCTACGTGCGAACCACGGAAGTCGTGGACGTGCAGGACGTCCGCGCGCACGAGCGAGGCGCGTGGGTTGGCCGATGGCGCACGAAATCCGGTCTGCACGAACAACGCGGCCGCTACACTGCCGAGTGGAGCTGCGGCGCGATGGGGTGGCAGATCGTGAACGAGGTCTATCGCGAAGGCTGACGCCGGGAAGCGCAACAGCAAATCGCGTCGTCGGCGTGATGGAGTGACAGTGCCCGCTGGGCCGCTACTCTCCCGGCGCGTGTTTCATCACCGTGTCAATCTTCGGTAGCACCGACACAATGCGGCCGAGCATAAGGATGGTGAAGATCACCGACACGAGTCCTTGCACGCTCGCGATCAGTCGTGCGAGTCCGACCGGGCGAATATCACCGAAACCGATGGTGAGTTGCGTGACGACGCTGAAGTACAAGTCATCGATCCAGCCCGTGGACCCCACGAGCGACCCCGGCAATGTCGTGTAGACAATGCCAAAGCAGACCAGCAGCTCGATGTAGTTGAGAAAGCTGAGCACCAACGTGCGTACGGCCGACGAGATCACGAGACGCTCGTCACTGCGCAGTTGATCGAACACGCTCATGTTCACCGACTGCTGAAAGATGTCGAGAATGCGTACCGTCACGATTGCGCGCGGAATCCAGAGCGCCCAGTGCCAATGCTCAGCGGAGGTGGCGATGAGCAGCGCTTCGACCACGAACCACGCGATGATGTAGGCCTCAACGCGCCGAGCGCGGCGCACCGTGGAGCCGTGCGGATCGACGCGAAACGCTTCGCTGCTGATGTGCGCATTGCGACTGCGGCGTACGAGGCGCGCCGGGGAGAGTTGGTGAAGCCCCCAGAACACCCGCTCAAAGAACCACGTGATGAGTGAGTACTCGCGCAGAGTCTGGCCGAGCATGCGTGGGCGAGCGATGGGACCCTCCGGGATTCGCAGGACAAGCCGTACGGCGTTCCGAGCACTCCATAAATGCGCACCGCCGGCGCGCCCCGAAACAGCGCTTCCCTGACGAACAGGTCTGGAAAGCACCCGAGACCCTTGCGAAGATATATCTGGCGATATATCGTACGTCCTATCGCAAGATATATCGTACGATCTATCGTAAGAGCTATCGTAAGTACTATCGTGCGATGTATCGCACGTCCGGCGTAGCCGCGCCGGACCACACACCGTAGAAATGGAGTTAACACTATGTGGCATGGACACTTCCATCACCACGAAGGTCGCGGCCGTCGTGGCTGGGCCGGAATTGAAGCCGACTTCGGCGCACTCTTTGGCGGCGGCGGCCCGCGCCGTCGAGGTCCGTTCGGACCGGGTCGCATGTTCGAGCAGGGCGATCTCAAGCTCGTGATTCTGCGATTGCTCGACGAAAAGCCCCGTCACGGCTACGAGATCATCAAAGAGCTCGAAGAACGTTCGGGCGGTCGCTATACGCCGAGTGCCGGAGCGGTGTACCCGACTCTTACCATGCTCGAGGACCTGGGCTACGCCGCGGCGACGCTCGAAGAGGGTGGCAAGAAGGTGTATGTCATCACCGACGCGGGCCGCGCGCACTTGGCCGAAAATCGACCAGCGGTTGACGAGTTGTTTGAGCGCGTCGGTCAGATTGGCGATGCCGTCTTTGGCGACTCGGTTCGTCCGGCGCGTGAAGCGATGATCGAGCTGGCCAAGGAGTTCGGTACCGCCATGATGCATGGCCGGCGCAGCCCCGAGCAGATCAACGAGATCGCCAAGATTCTCAAAGAAGCGACGGATCAGCTACGACATATCAACGCCTGACGCGTATTCTTCGCGATGGCGTTTCCGGACGATTTCTACTCGGCGCGAACGAAAGCGGAGCGATTGCAAATCGTGCATGCGGCAGAGATTCACCGCATGCACGTGGATGAGCAGCACATGGCGTTTATCGGCGGTGTGCGCACCGAGACGGAGACAGCCGATATCATGGCGCGTAGCCTCGCGCATTGGGACGCACACAATTTCGGCGTGTGGATGGTGCGTGATCGCGAGTCGAACGTGATTGCCGGACGCGTGTTGCTGCGCATCATGCCACTCGACGGTGTCGATGAAATTGAACTCGGATACTCGTATCACCCGTCGTTCTGGGGGCGCGGTCTCGCAACGGAAGTTGCTGGTGCCTGCTTGGCCGAAGCACGCGCACACTTCGGGTTCAAGCGATTCGTTGCCGTGACTCACCCGGATCATGTGCACTCGCAGCACGTGCTGGAGAAGCTGGGCTTTCGCTTTCATTCGCAGATCGAACGCGACGGCAAGCCGCTGGCGTTGTATCGCTGCGACTCATAGCCACTACTCGTGGCGAATGGCGTCGATCGGACTGAGTCGACCAGCGCGGCGCGCGGGGTAGGTGCCGAACACCAGACCGATGACGACTGCCGACAGGGCCGCTACCGCGACAGTGCCTGGGGCAATGACCATGGAGAGGTGGTCCGCTTTGGTCCAAGCGCGGATGCCGACTATGGCGATGGCGGTCGTAGTCGCACCGAATCCGACGCCGACCGCGCTGCCGAAACACGATACGGCCACCGCTTCCGTGAGAAACTGCACGTGGATGTCAACGGCGCGCGCGCCGATGGCTTTCCGGACCCCGATCTCTCTCGTGCGCTCCGTAACGTTGGCGAGCATGATGTTCATGATGCCGATGCCGCCCACGAGCAGCGAGATGCCGGCGAGTGTGCCGAGAAAGAGCTTCATGATCTGAAAACCCTGCATGGCCTGATCGAGCTGCGACTCACGCGTCGTGATTTCGACGCTGCGCTCCCAATCGCGCACATGTCCCGCCAGCCAATCCTGAATGGCCTGGGTGATAATCGGTATCGCTTCCACCTGCTCCGCTTTGAGCAATACTTGCGGCGTGCGCAGCGACGCGAGTGGGTCGAACACCACACTGGCGGCCGCAAACGGCACGCGAGCCGCGTATCCGCGCTCCCCCTTTTCGAGCGCGAAGACGCCGATGACCTCGCGCGGCAATCCGCGCACTCGCACGAACGTGCCAATCATGCTCTCGGCACCGCGTCCCGCTGCGAGTTCGTCGGCCAGGAGATACGACAACACGATCACCGGCGCATTGTGGGATGCTTCCGCCGCCGTGAAGAGCCGACCGGACGCCAGCTTTGTCGCGCTGATCGCTTCAAAACTCGCGGTTACGGCGGCGATCGAAACCTGCCGTTGCTTGCCCGATCGCGGCCAGCTCACTCGCGCATCGCCATTGAGCATCATGGCAATGCCTCGCAGCTGAGGAACGGCATCCCGCAACGCATCGATGTCGCGCGTCGTGAACACTGGGTAGTCGCGCACGGGCGTGGAAATGCCATCAACCAACACGGTGGTCCGGGCGCGCATGACGACTAACTGGAGATCGGTTTTGCGATCCAACTCGCCGCGCACAAAGATTTGCATGGCGTCGCCGAGTGAGAGCACTGCCACGAGCGCGCCGACACCGATGATCACGCCGAGGGTGGCGAGCAACGTGCGCAATGGATTCTCGCGCAGCGAATCCAGGCCAACGACGGCCGCCGCCAGCGCCGCGCCAATCATTCGCTGCGCGTCATACCGATGAGCGCATAAAAGCGGTCACGATATGTGCTCGAAATCGGAATGTATTTGCCACGTATCACAATGCGGTCGCGCTCAATCGTCTCGATTTTGTCGAGAGCGACCATGTAGGACTTGTGCACCCGGCAGATCTGTTCCGTGGGGAGCCGTCGCTCAAGATCCGCGAACGTCTCAGCGGTAGTCAGTCGTTTGTGCGTCGTTTGGATTTGCCGATAGTCGCCGTCGCCCTCGATAAAGAGAATGTCGCTCAGGCGCACCTTCTCGAGGCGCAACGCCGTTTTGATGAACACCAGTCCGCGCTCGACCGGCGATTCCGGTGTTCCGCGAATCGCGTGGGCCCGATCGACCGCTTGCGCGAAGCGTCCAAAGTTGAACGGTTTGAGGAGATAGTCGGTGACTTTGAGGTCATATCCTTTGAGCGCAAACTCCGGATGCGCCGTCGTCAGAATGACTTGTGCGCTGACAGCCGACGTTTCGAGCAGCTCGATGCCGGACATGCCGCCCAGACTGATATCGAGAAACACGAGGTCGACCGGATTCTGCAGCAAAAATGACAGCGCGTCGGGGGCGTTATCGAACGCCCCGAGGAGTCGAAGCGCGGGCAGCCGTTGCACGTAATCGGAGAGACGCTCCAGCGCGAGCGGCTCATCTTCGACGATCAGGCAGCGCATGGTCATTGAAGTGTCATGCGGCGGAATCGTTGAGCTGTACGGTCAGTCGCACCGCGTAGCGTTCGTCGCGATCGACGACCGAGAGTTCGTGCTCTGCCGGATACAACAGTTCCAACCGTCGCCGCATCAGCGCGTTGCCCAGGCCGCCCGTCGTCACCGACGCGGGCAACGCGCGTCGCTCGCTGTCGTAGCGGTTGCTGCAGGTGAAGAGGAGTGAACGCTCGCGAACTTCGACTTCGATCGCGATCGCATCGTCGCTCCGCTGCCCGGACGCGTGCTTGAACGCGTTCTCCACGAACGGCACGAGTAACAGGGGAGCGATGCGTTGTGCACCGGCAAATCCGTGCACCGCGAACGAGACCATCGCCGGATTACGCAACCGGAGGCGCTGCAGGGCAACGTATTTTTCGAGGAACGCGAGTTCGGCGTCGAGCGGGACCCGATCGACACGCGCGTCGTACAGCACGAAGCGCAGCATCTCACTCAGCTGATTCAGATACTGCGACGCCGATCCGGGATCGCGACTGATGAGCGTGTCGATGTTGTTCAGTGTATTGAAGAGGAAATGCGGGTCGAGTGTCGCGCGAACCAGCGCGGACTCGACCTCGGCCGTGCGGCGACGCAGTTCATCTTTGACCGCGATATCGTCGTACCACTCGACAAATCCGCGCAACACCGTGGCGATAGTCATGTGAATGGACGCCAGCCCGCTCATCGCGAGGGTGTATCCGATCAGCGAACGCACGGTGAAGGACATCGGCCCGCGCGGCGTGTTGGCGCCCAGTATCCCAAGTACCGATACCGCAGTCGCCGCGAGCGCCACGCCGATGGCGCCGATGGCGAGCGCGCCGAATCGCTTGCGCGCGAGAAAGCGCGGTACGAGCACGCCATAGGCGAGATAGAATGCGACCACGCTTGGCACGATGAGCTGATAGCCGACGCGGGAGGCGAACAGGATTGTCGTCACGCGCGGCGCACTCGGTGACTGCGTACGCACCATGGCGAACATGACGGTGAGCAGCAGCAGATAGAGCGCCCAGTAGCCCACGTGCAACAGCCCCACAAACCCTTTGCGGAGGGGCTTGGCGGGGGGCACGAGCGACGGGGGAATCAACGACGACTGCAGCATGACGGTCACGATACCGGTATAGGCGGGCACGCTCCAAACGAATTCGGTGACCGACAGGTACGAATCGGTGAAGCAGCGAAATTGGCCGGTCACCGCCCTCCTGTCTCGCGGCGGCCGAGCCGGCCTCTAGCGGAGTGCGTCACCGGTCAGCAGCATCCGGGGACGGCTGGCCGTACTCACTCCGGACGGAGTTTGCCGTTCTGAGTTTCCTGTTTGCCGTTCTGAGTTTCCTGTTTGCCGTTCCGTTCCCGCGCCCGATCCCACTCGTCATTCCGATTGTGAAACGCACCTCCGGACTCGCTCACGTATCTCCCGGCGCTCAGCCGTCGCCGCAGCCGGCCAAGCGCGGTGGGCGGTCGAACGCGCGTGGCAGTTCGAATCTGATTGCCCTCGGGTCGGCCGCGGTGATGGCGGTGTATGTGGCCGGGTTTGTACGCACGAAACCGGCGGCCGATCGCATGGCGGCGGAGAACGCCGACGGCCCGCGTCGTCGCGCGCCGGCTGCCGCCGGCGGCGGGGCGGGCGCGGTGGCTGCGGCAGGGTCGGTGTCGGTTGCCGCCCTCGCTGGCGAGTCGAGCGCGACCGCGTCAGCAAGCGCGATGACGGCGACGTCGCCAAGTGGGACACCCGCCGCGCAAACTGCAGCAGCTGCGAATACGAACGCGAACGCGAATAGCTCCAGTAACAGTCCATCATCAGCGCATCATAGCGACATTGCCGCTTCTTCTTCGGCCTCAGCAAAAAATGAGGTCGGCGACCCGAAGCACGTAGAGTCCAGTTCGAGCGCCTCGACGCCGGCGGCGGCGTCGACGCATGAGGCGACCACCGGCGCTTCAGCGGCGTCGTCGACGGTGACCAGTGCCGCGACGGCGCCGGCATCGGCACCGGTGACCACGCCGCCCGCTACGCAGTCCGCGGCGCCGGCTCCCGCGGCGGCGCCGTCGCCAGCACCGGCCGAAGCGCCAGCCGCGCCGGTCAAAGTGGTTTACAAGGACGGCGCCTACATCGGCCGCGGCACCTCGCGGCACGGTGACATCGAGGCGATGGTCGAGATCAAAGACGGCAAGATCACGTCGACCATCATCACGCAGTGTCTGACGCGCTACTCTTGCTCGTGGGTCAATCCGCTGCTGCCGCAGGTGGCGCAGCGCCAGAGCGCCGAGATCGACTATGTGTCGGGCGCGACCCAGAGTTCGAACGCACTCTACTACGCGGTGCTCCAGGCACTCAGCCAGGCCAAGTGACACCGCCGTCGGCGGCGCCGCGAGCCATGGCGACCGCGAACTTCGACCCATCGGAAGCGAACGCGTACCTCGGCACCACCATCGCCATGGGCACGGTGGTGAACGTGCACGTGGTCGGACATGCGACCAGTCAACGCGCGCGACGGGAACGTGCGCAGCGCGTGGAGCGCGCCCTCGCCTGGTTCACGCACATCGAACAGGCGTGTTCACGCTTCGATCCGAACAGCGAATTGCGGCGGTTGTGCGCCCACGTTGGGGTGCGCGTTCCGGTCAGCGCGGCGCTATTTGAGAGCGTGCAGTTTGCCTGTGAAGTCGCCGCACGGACCGATGGCGCCTTCGATCCGACGGTCGGCACTCGCATGGAAGCGCGCGGCTACACGCGAGAGCATCGCAGCGGCGAGTTGCAACCATCGGGGATTGAGATGTCGCGCGCGAGTTGGCGCGACATCGAACTGGAGCGTGACGCGCGCACCATCACCCTGCATGCGCCACTGCTGCTCGATCTGGGTGCGGTAGCTAAGGGGCTCGCTATTGATGCGGCCGCGACGGAGCTCGAACCGCTCGGCAACGTCGTGGTCGATGCGGGCGGCGATTTGTTTTTGCTGGGTACGCGAGGTGACGGAGAATCGTGGCGCGTCGGCATTCGCGATCCCCGCGATCCGAGCGAGCTGTGCGAGACGGTCGCGGTATCCGACGTAGCCGTATGCACGTCGGCGACGTACGAGCGCGGCGCTCACATTGTGGACGGCCGCGATGACGCGGCCCGGCTGGACGCGGTCGACAGCGCGACGGTGATCGGCCCATCGGCGATGGTGGCCGACGCGATGGCCACCGCGGCGTTTGTACTCGGATCGCGCGATGGAGTCGCGATGCTGGAGGAAGAGGAGTTGGCGGGGATGATGATGACTTCGAAGGGCGAGCGGCACATCACGTCGAGATGGCCGACCCTCACGTCGGCCGGACGCCGCGCATGACCGTGCTGAGCGACGCCACGCCGCATTCGACGGCGCCGGCCCCGGACATGATTCGCGCGCTCAAACGCTTCTTCCGCACGCCGAAGGGGCTCTTGATCGTGGTGCTTGCTCTGCTGATTCCGCTGGCCGCGGTTGGCAGCGGGTTTCGCGTTGTGGCTCCGGGCGTGCTGGCGGCGGCCGTGGTGGCGATGCTGGTCGACGCACCGATTCTCCGTTGGCGCGAAAAGGAGTGGACGTTCCCGAGCGGTGCGCTGCTCACGGGTCTCATCGTTGCGATGGTACTGAGTCCGCACGAGCCGTGGTACAAGGCAGCGGTGACGTCGGCTGTCGCTATTCTCAGCAAGTACATCGCTCGCGGACGATCAGCGAACGTCTTCAATCCGGCCGCGTTGGCGCTGGTCGCGACGTTCTACGTCTTTGACACCGGTCAGAGTTGGTGGGGCGCGCTCCCCGAGTTGCCGATGGCCGCGATCGTCGCGCTCTTCGCAACGGGAATTTTCATTACCGACCGCGTGAAGAAGATGCCGGCCGTGCTCGCCTTTCTCGGTGTGCACTTTCTGCTGTTCACGATCAGCAGCTTTGTGGGCGATCCGGCGAAGTTCGTCGAGTTGTATCGCGAGCCCGACCTGCACGCGGCACTGTTCTTCGCGTTCTTCATGGTGACCGATCCGCCGACCTCGCCGCCCAAGCCGCGCGATCAGGTCATCTTTGGCGTCATTACCGCCGTGGTGAGCTACGCCGTCTTCGAACTACTTGGTGCGGCCTACTTCCTCCTGGCGGGGCTGCTGGTGGCCAATGTGTGGGAAGCGTGGCGCCGCTACAGCCTGCACGCAAAACGCGCCCGCGCGGCGACGTGATCTGTCGCGGCGCGGGCGCTTGACTGCGACGCGTCGCTAGCGTCGTCCGCGCGCTGGCCCGCGGCCGCCGATAATGATCGGGAAGCCGACGTAGCCCGCGTAGAACGGACGATAGCCCCACGCGCCGTAGCCGTAATACCCGTACATAAACGGGTCGTAGTAGCCGAACCCACCACCAACGAGCACGCGCCGATCGTCGCGGTCATCAGGCTTGCTGCTCTGCACTTCCAGCGGTGCCACCAACACCGACGCACTGCCGGCGACATCTTTGCACGAGCGCTTTTCTTTCATCGCCTTGGCGATGAGTTTGCCGTCCATCCACAGCTCGAGTGCATCCTTCGACTTTGAGTCGAGTTCAACGAGCTCGCGTGCGCCGAGCTGCAAACGGGTGTGTTCGTTGCCCTTCTCGAGTGCGTATTCGAGATCGACTGACCGGTTTCCGTCGTTGCGAATGACGAAGCGGTCATCACAGCGATAACCGAAAGTGATCTGTGCAACGTCCGCCACCGGTGTGCGGCCCACTTCGGTAATTTGCGCGTCAGCGCGTGAGGCAATGGCCGCGATCGCGAGGGCGGCGGTTGCGCCAATTGTCCGCGGACGCATGATGGAAGCGCCAATCATGGTGAGTCTCCTTGAGAGCATGACCGTGCACGCGCGGCCCCTGCCACTGTGCGTTGGTCTTCATGCAGAGAAACACGTCAGTGCGGTCAAACCCTAACGCGAGCGGGACCAGAGGCGCAATGGCGATTCACGTGGTGTTGGTGGAACCGGAGATTCACTGGAACACCGGCAACGCCGGACGGACCTGTCTGGCAACGGGCGCAACATTGCATCTGGTGCATCCGCTGGGCTTTTCGCTGGGCGAGCGCGAGGTGAAGCGCGCCGGGCTCGACTACTGGGAGCACGTGGATGTTCGCGAATGGGAGCGATGGGATCGGTTTGAGGAAGTGCTCCCGACACTGGGCGCGCCCTTCTTCTTTTCCACGAAAGGCACCCGCCACTTCTGGGACGCGCCGCTAGCCGAATCGGACAATACGGTGCTTGTTTTTGGCAGCGAAACACGAGGGTTGTCGTCGGACATCCGTGAGCGCTATCGCGAGTCGTTGGTGACGATGCCGATGCACTCGCCGTTGGTGCGTTCGCTCAATCTCTCGACGAGTGTCGGGATCGCCGTATACGAAGTCTTGCGCCAACGTTCCGCGAGGATCTGATGGAACTGATCATGCGCGACAAAGAGATGCCGCACGTCTGGGAGGCTGTGTCGGAAGACGATGCAACCTGGCTGATGGAGCAGCTGGAGTCGGCCGAGGCGGATGCGGCCGATTTTTATCTCGCGCGTGAAACGGTGGCGTTGCTCGAATCGGCTGGCGCCAGTGCGACGTTGCTGGCGAGTCTGCAGCAACTGGTGGCCGATCGCGGCGAGGCCGATGTGGAGCTGTTGCATCAACTCGCCGATGGCACACTCGCGCGCATCGTGCTACGACCGCATGACGCGGCGTTGCCGGCGAAAGTGGGCGAGGAGACCGATCACCCGGCCCGCGTACTGACGTGCGTGGTGTGTGGCGGTGGCGAGTTCGAGCATCGTCGCGCGAAGATGTCGGAGCTCGGGGGGGTACTCGACTTTTCGTGGTTCGCGTCACGCGCCGAATGTTACATCTGCCGCTCGTGCGGGTATGTGCATTGGTTTGTTCGCTAGTCGATAGCGTCTGAAGCAAGGGCCGGGGGGGGAGGAGGCCACCCCGCCCCGGGCTGACAAGCCATACAC
>CBHTUR010000024.1:0-72840 GCA_966096095.1 uncultured Gemmatimonadaceae bacterium
AGGGTTGTCCACCCACAACGGCGTTCCCGGGGCGCGTCCCTCCCGGCCCCGGGCCCGCGGCGCGGGGGGGGGGGCGGACGACGAATCGGGCATCGGATCGTCGGATAACAACGCGTCCACTTCGCGTTGTGCCGCCACCTCCGGCGACGGAGCGCCCGACGCAGTTCCCGGCGCGAAGCCCGACATCGCACGCCGCATCTGCGCGGACATCTCTTCGTGCTCGCGCTCGCCCAGAGTCAGCTCCTGTTGCTGCACCATCAGCTTCGACTCGAGCATCGCCACGCGCTCACCATGCTGCAGAGCAAATCGCTCGGCGATTTCCACCGTCTCCGCATCGTTGATTTGCGCCGCATAACCCTGACGACGGCGCACAGTATCCAACTCCGCCCGCTCGGCATTCAACCGGTCTTCGGTGACCTTAATGGCCGACCGCAGATCATTGAGCGCGAGTTTCGCGTGGACGAGCGCGTCGCGCATCGACGAGGTGGCGTGACGACGCTCTTCCGGAGAGAGACGATCCGAAAGCGTGCGGAGGGAATCGCGAAGCTGTTCAAACATGGTGCAAAACTCGCGGTCGGCGTGACGAGTGGCAACCGGGGATCACCGGGTCGCCGCGTGTTCGTCTACCCGCATCCCGCAAAATCGGTCTGCCTCGGATTTCTTCGGTCTACTTCGGTCTACTTCGGTCTACTTCGGTCTACTTCGGTCTACTGATGCCAACCAACCTCGTCACGCACCTGGCGCATGAGTCGCTCCGGCGTGTGAACGTGCGGAAACAGGTGTCGGTCGCTGATTCGGTTCAATGCCCGCCGAAGACGTGGAAATCGCTCCGAGGCCGCCTCAAAGATCGGCGCCATGCCGTGCTCATTCGCCAGACGATGATCGGCCGCAAGTCGAAAGCCGCGCGCGCCAACAGTCTCGAAATACTCGAGATTGGGGCCGCCTCGCCGCCACCGCCGTTGTTCGATGTGATCGGGAAACAGTCCGCTCAACCAAAGCGCATAGTTGCCGAGGTGCGCCCGCGCGAGAAAACTGCGCGACGCGTCCGCACCTTCAACGGCCTCGCCCAACGACGCCAGCGTATCGAAGGTCGCATCATCGTGCTCCGCGATGCGGGTCGCACGCTGCCGAAGTCCGAAATGCAGTAACAGCGCCGCGACATAGTCCGCCATGCGTCGCTCCTCCTCGCCGGCGGCGCGGAGTGCGTGGCGCACGATCACGTAGCAAAAGAGTGGTAGCGACGCGTGCGCGCCTTGACGTGAGCCCAGCAGCCCTTCGAGCAGCCGCGGATCATCCAGCAGCGGATCGAGTCCAACATCGGCCAAACACGCCTCCGCCTCATCCTGTGCGTGGCCAGATCCGCGGGCCACGAGACGGACCGCCAGTTGCGCGTCTTCCCGACAGAGCTGCGATCGAACGTTGGCGAGTATCACGAGCGGCCTCCTGATGTCCCAAGTTCCGGGTTTCACCTCCGCTTACGCACCCGTGGAGGCGCCCTCTCTGTTATTATCGGACGCAGCAGCTTCCGACCCACGAATTCGCCCGGGGAACCACCCCGCCCGTTCCGGCCCCGACCCACTCCCGTTGCTCTACCTCGCTATTCCCGCGCAAAATGAGGTCGCCACCATCGGCGTCCTGCTCTGGAGGCTCCGGACCGTGCTGGCGGAGTTTCCGCGCGAATACGAGGTCGTCGTCTATGACGACGCCAGCACCGATGAGACCGCAGTCGTCGCCGAGCAGTACGTGCACGCCATGCCGGTCACCGTCCTGCGCGGCAAAACTCCGGTCGGGTACGCAGGAGCGGTCGACGCCCTCGCCCGATACGTCGCCAATCAGACGCGCTATCCTCGCCGCGACGCGATGCTGCTGCTGCAAGGCGACTTTACCGATCCGCCTGGCATCGTCCCGGAGTTCGCGCGACGGTTCGAGGGAGGCGCCGATCTCGTGATCGGCGAGCGCACCGCGGTCGTGGATGCACCGGTCCCGGTCCGTCGTCTGTTCTCGGCTGCCGGCTGGGCGCTCCGCCCGTTCGTTCGCGTCAACGGCATTCGTGACCTGACCGGCTCCATGCGCCTCGTCCGCATTTCCGCGCTCCGCGACCTCGTGCGCGCGGCCGGCGACGCACCGATCTGCAGTGGAGACAGCTGGACCGCCAACGCCGACTTGCTGCTGCGGCTCGTGCCGCACGCGCGAAAGGTCGAGACGGTTCCGATGGAACCGACCTATGGCGTGCGCACGCGCGAGACTCGGCGGGTTACCGTGCGCGACGGGCTCGCCGCGCTTCGGTGGGCGTGGCGGGCGCGCGGGAGAAAAGCGATTCCCTCGTCGGCACCGGAGTCGAGCGCCGACGGACCGTCGCGAGGAGGAAAAGCGGCGCCGGTGTCGCGTCGTCGGGACGACGGCGAACTGACCGCCGACACGCTGCGTGAGCGGTCACGCGAGCGTGAGCGACTACGCGGAGATGCGGCGCCAGCACGTTCCTCATCCGAGGCCCGTGCCGACGCGAGATCAGAGCGCGGTCGTCGCGACGCGAACGCGCGCAACGCCACCGCTCATGACGTCAGTGCGCGTACGGAACACGGTCGCGCTGAAAGTCGTGCTGAAGGTCGCCCCGAGGCACGCGAGGATGCGCGCAGCGAACGACACGCCGACAAGCGCAGCGAAAAGCGGACCGAAAAGCGCACTGACAAACGAGGGGAGCCACGAGGCGAACCGCGTGCGGAAGCGCGCGAGAAGCGCGACAAGCGTGACAAGCGCGGCGAGAAACGCGAGCGCACTCGTGAAACCACACCGCTAATCGAGAATCTCGACGAACTGGCCCTGGCCGATCCGTTCGCCGGCAAGAGTGGCGGACGCGCTATGCCGCCGAGTGCGTCAGACGCAGACCGTACCATCGCACCGACCGTTCCGACCTCCGAAGCCGCTCCATCGTCGCGCGCCGACCAACGCGTCGACCAACGCGTCGACCAACGCGCCGACGTCGATCGCAATCGAGAGGTGCAGCGAGTTGTCGCCGACGTCGAATCTTCCCGCGACGAGCTGGCGAACGTTACGCCGGGTAATGACGACGCAGACAGCGACGCGTCTGTCGATGCGACCGACGCAAGCGCGTCCGACACCGACGCGTCCTCGTCGGAGACTTCGGCCGAGGGACTCCGCGAACGCAAGCGTCGGCGCAATCGCCGTTCCCGTCGCCGGCGTACCAAACAGCGCGGTGAGACCTCCGACGCCGAAGGCTCGACGTCAATCGATGGCGCGTCGGAGGGGGCATCTGAAGGGAACGAAACCGCTGAATTCGCTGAAGGTCGTGCGAACAACAAGCGTTCACGCGATCGCCAGGACGATGAGGATTCCGGGGGGCCGTTCGCTGACGACTCCGCCGATGATGCAGCGGAGAGCACTGGCGACGACAGTGCCGACGGCGGTGGTGATGATGATGGATCCGACGGCAACGCAGGCGAGTCGGCCGATCGGGGCGCGCGCGGACGTGGTCGCCGACGGGGTCGACGCGGCCGTCGCGGTGGCTCCCGTCGCGGACGGGGTGGGCGTGGCCGCGATGCCGGCGACGGTGCCAGCGATCAGAGCGACGGCGGGCCGGTCTCTGGAGGCGAGAACGGGGGCGGACCGCCAGTTAGCGATCAGCCCCCGTCCTGAAACTCGTCGAACTCGACAACGCCCGCGTCGAACGGACGGGCGTTAGCGCCGCAGACCGTCCGTAATGCGTTTCGCCGTGGAGGGGCTGATCACGCGCACAACGCCATAGACGATCGCCCCCACGAAGACGACCTTGAGCGCGAGCACGCTCAGGTAGAGAAGCAACGACACTAACGGTCCGAGCAGTCCGAATACGAGCTTGAGGGCGAATAGCCCTGCAAGCGCGATCAGGCCGATGGTAAAGAGCGTGCGCAGCATGAGAAAACTCCGACAGTCAGAAGAGAACCTTTCTGCCACCTACGTTAGTTAAGTGGCGAGGTTTCGGAAGCTCCTCAGCGCATTTTGGGGTCGATTTTAACGCTGCGCCTCCAGCGGCAATTCCGGCTAAATTTCATTAGGTGGTTAGCCTGCGATAGCCTCAGATGCAGCGCTCGGCTAGCATTAATGAACCCTCTGGAAATGGGGGCCATATTTATCCCCTTTCGTCGGAACATGGCCGAAGCGCTGTATCAGATCATGGGCCGCCATCGCCGCGATCCGCTGCCTGAGCGGAAGCCGCAGTGGCTGAAGGTCAAAGCCCCAGGTGGTGCCAATTACGTGCGCCTCAAGCAGCTCATGAAGGACTTGCAGCTGCATTCGGTTTGCGAAGAGGCCCACTGTCCCAACATCGGCGAGTGCTGGGATCATGGCACCGCCACGTTCATGATTTTGGGAGACGTCTGCACGCGAAACTGCGCGTACTGCGCGGTCTCGCATGGGCGGCCGCCCGCCTACGACATCGCCGAGCCGGCGCGCGTCGCACAGGCCATCTCCGAGATGAATCTGCGGCACGCCGTCATCACGTCGGTTGACCGCGACGATCTGCCGGACTTCGGCTCGTACATCTTCGCCGAGACCATTCGGCAGATCCGTGCGAAGTTGCCGACCTGCTCGATCGAGGTGCTCGTGCCCGACTTTCAAGGCAACGAAGACGCGATCAAGGCGGTACTCGATGCGCGTCCGGACATCTACAACCACAACACGGAAACGGTGCCGCGACTTTACAAAAAAGCGCGTCCCGGTGGCCGGTACGAACGACTGCTCGAGATCTTCCGAATCGCCAAGCGCCATGCACCAGAGATCCCAACGAAAACGGGCATCATCCTCGGACTCGGCGAGACGAACGAAGAAGTCATCGAGGTCATGCACGACCTCCGCGCGGTGGATGTCGACATTCTGACGCTCGGACAGTATCTGCGTCCGTCCGACGGACACATCGCGCTCGACCGGTACGTCACGCCCGAAGAGTTTCGCGAGCTGTATCACGCCGGAATGGCCCTCGGCTTCAAGCACGTGGAAAGTGGCCCTCTCGTGCGATCGAGCTATCACGCCTGGGAGCAGGTGCAAGCCGCTGGCGTCTGAGTCACCCGCGCCCGTCCGTCACTTCAAGTCCTCCGACTTTTTCGATGTCTTCAACAAAACCACGCGGCAAGAAAGCCGACGCTGCGAAGGCGGTCATTCCCGCCAATAACATGTCGAACTCGACGAGCCCCGCGACACTCGCCGCCGCGACGACACCCGCGATTAATCGCGAGTTACTCTATTCGATGCTGATGCAGCGTCGCTTTGAAGAGCGCACGGCGGAGATGTATGCCATCGGTCGCATCGGTGGCTTCTGCCATCTCTACATCGGTCAGGAAGCCGTCTCGACGGGCATCATCTCGCTGCTCCGCCCCGATGACTACATCATCACCACCTACCGCGATCACGGACAGGCGCTCGCGCGCGGCATGACACCGCGCGCGGTCATGGCGGAGCTGTTTGGACGTCAGGATGGCTGCGCCCGTGGCAAAGGTGGTTCAATGCACATGTTCGACAAGCAACTCGGATTCCTCGGCGGCCATGGCATCGTCGGTGGACACGTGCCGATCGCGGCCGGCGTCGGGTTCGCTATCCGCTATCGCGGCGGCGATCAGGTGATTGCCTGCTTCATGGGTGAATCGGTAGTCAACACGGGCGCGTTTCACGAAGCGCTGAACATGGCCGCGCTCTGGAATCTCCCCTGCCTTTTCATCATCGAGAACAATCGGTACGGCATGGGCACGGCACTCGAGCGCGCGTCGTCGATTCACGACATCTACAAGCGCGGTGCGTCGTATGACATGCCGCGTGATGTGGTTGACGGGCAGGACGTGCTGGCCGTTCGCAAAGCGGCGGCGGAGGCAATCGAGCGCGCGCGTCGCGAGAGCGCGCCGACGCTGCTCGAAATTCGCACGTATCGCTTCATGGGGCACTCGATGTCGGACGCGGTCAGCGGCACGTACCGCACCAAAGAAGAGCTCGAGCAGTATCTCAAGCGCGATCCAATCGCGCTGCACCGTCAGCGGATGGAAGAAGCCGGCGAAATCAGCGCGGCCGACGTGCACGCGATGGATGAAGAGATCAAGAAGATCGTGCAGGACAGCATCGATTTTGCTGAAGCCAGTCCAGAGCTGCCCGTCGAAGCGCTCATGGAAGACATCCTCGTCGAAACTACGAGCTGAGAGCGCACCGACCATGGCCGTAATCACGTACCGCGACGCGCTGAACATGGCGCTGCGCGAAGAGATGCAGCGCGACGATCGCGTCTTCCTCATGGGAGAGGAAGTGGCAGTGTATCAGGGCGCGTACAAGGTGTCGAAGGGACTGTTGCAGGAGTTCGGTGAGATGCGCGTGGTCGACACGCCCATCACTGAACTCGGCTTCGCGGGTATCGGCGTCGGAGCCGCCATGTCGGGACTGCGACCGATCATCGAATTCATGACCTGGAATTTCGCGCTGCTCGCGCTCGATCAGGTCGTTAACGCCGCGGCCAAGATGCTGTACATGTCGGGCGGCCAGTTCCCGATGCCGATCGTATTCCGCGGGCCCAACGGTTCCGCGTTGCAGCTCGGCGCACAACACTCGCAGGCGTGGGAATCGTGGCTCGCCCACATTCCGGGACTCAAGGTCGTTGCACCGGGCACGCCGTACGACGCCAAGGGGCTGCTCAAGGCCGCCATTCGCGACGACAATCCCGTCTGTTTTCTCGAAGGCGAGATGCTCTACAACACGAAAGGCGAGGTGCCGGACGACGACTACGTGATTCCGCTCGGCAAAGCCGATCTGAAGCGCGAAGGCGATCACTGCACGCTCATCACACACGGCAAAATGGTGTTGGTGTCGTTGCAGGCGGCCGATCAGTTGGCGAAGGAAGGGATTCGCTGCGACGTCGTCGACCTGCGCACCATTCGACCGATGGACGTGGAGGCCATCACGGCTTCGGTGAAGAAAACCAATCGCGCCGTCGTCGTAGAAGAAGGCTGGGAAGTTTGCGGCGTGGGTGCTCAGGTCGTGGACTACGTGCAGCGCTACTGTTTCGATCACCTCGATGCGCCCGTGTTGCGCGTGCATCAGGCCGATGCGCCCATGCCGTACACGAAGAGTCTCGAGAAAGCCGCGAAGCCTGACGTCCCGAAGGTGATTGAAGCGGTCAAACAAGTCCTTTACATCGACTGAGCGAACGATGGCGACCAAAGTGATGATGGAGGCGCTCTCGCCCACGATGGAAGAAGGGCGTCTCGTGAAGTGGCTCAAGAACGTCGGTGACGCCGTCAAGAACGGCGACACCTTGGCGGAAGTCGAAACCGACAAAGCGATTATGGAGCTTGTTGCGCGCGGCGACGGCATCTTGCGCGCGCGCCTCGTGGAAGAAGACACCACGAGCCCAATCGGTGCGGTGATCGGTGTGATCGCCGCCGCCGACGAAGACATCTCGTCGCTGACCGGTGGCGCCGCGGCGACGCCAGCGCCGCCAGCGGCCGAAACGTCGACCGCGCCGTCGAGCGGTGCCGCGCCAAGCGTGTCACCAATCGCGTCACCTACCGTAGCCGCCGTTCAAACCGCAACTGCTCCAGCCGCGGCGCCTTCGGGTCCGGTGCGTTCATCGCCGCTCGCGCGCCGATTGGCTGAAGAACGCGGGCTCTCGCTCAGCAGCATCACCGGCACCGGTCCAAACGGCCGCGTGATTCGTCGTGACATCGAAGCCGCGGCGTCGACTCCCGTTGGCGCGGTGTCGCGTGAAGCGACGGCGATTGCGAGTGCCGCCGTCACTGCCGCCGTTAATGCCGCTCCGTCAGGCGCGATGTCTTCGAGCGCCAAGCCGACGGCGTCGACCGCACCGACGATGCAGATCGACGGCGAGTACAAAGACGTTGCTCTGACCCAGATTCGCAAAACGATTGCCCGCCGACTGGGCGAATCGATTGGCCCGATTCCGACGTTCTACCTGACGTCGGAAATCGACATGACCAAAGTCGGTCAGCTGCGCGAGCAGATGGTGGCCGCCGGCGATCAATTCAAGGTGTCGGTCAACGACATTGTCATCAAAGCTGTCGCCATCGCGCTCACGCGTCATCCCGAAGTGAACGCGCATTGGATGAACGATCACATTCGGTACTTCAGCGCCGCCCACATCGGGATGGCGGTCGCCACCGATGACGGACTCATTGTGCCGGTGATTCGCGACGCGCACACCAAGGGCATTGGACAGATCGGCAAGGAAGCGCGCGATTTCGCCAAGCGCGCGCGCGAACGGAAACTCGCGCCAGCGGAGTATCAGGGCGGCACGTTCTCCGTCTCCAACCTTGGCATGTTCGGCATCGATCAGTTCACGGCCATCATCAATCCGCCCGAAGCGGCGATTCTTGCGGTCGGCGCCACGGAAACAAAGCCGGTGTGGGAGAACGGCGCGTTCGTGCCACGGCAGCGGATGCGGGTCACCTTGAGCTGTGATCACCGCGTGATCGATGGTGCGGTGGGCGCCCGGTTCCTCCAGACGCTCCGCCAGCTGCTCGAAGCGCCAATGATGATGCTCTTCTGAAGTCGTAACGGCGTCAGGTGCGATCCGTCGACCCCATTCTGGTAGCTGCTGTCACGGCGCCGGAATGGGGTCGCTGCCATTCTCGGGTGTAACCGTGGGAAACCGTTTCATTCAGCCCTCGTGAATCGTCTGCGAGAGACGGTATTCTTTATCCAGGAATTACGCTCCTCTTCCTGACGCCCCAGCAATGCTTCGTCTGCCTGCCTCGACCTCCCTGTTCACGCGCGTGGCACTGTCCTGTGTCACGGCCTCGCTGTTGGCCCTCAGTGCCTGCCAGGACGCGACCGCGCCGACGCCGACAGGAAGCGTCATCTTCGACCTCACAGGCCTTCCTGATGGCAATCAGGCCTCCGTAAGCCTGCGTCGCGGGTCGACAACGAAGACGGTGGAAGGCTCGAAGACGCTCGACGGCCTCGACGCCGGCGAGTGGACGGTGTCGGCGCAGTCCGTCACTATCGACGGCCTCGAATACGCGCCAGAACCGGCCACGCAAACGATCACCGTTCCCTCGCGCTCGACGGGCTCCGCCCGCGTAGTCTGGACGCCGACACGCGGATCCGTGGCGCTCACCATTCAGGGACTGCCGCAGGGCGTGGACGCCAATGTTCTGCTGAGCTCCAACAGCTTTTCGCGCGTACTCACGAGTTCCACCTCGATCACCGCGTTGGTGCCCGGTAGCTACACCCTCACCGCGCGCGACGTCCGCGCTCCAGGTGGCACATATCGAGCGACCGTCAGCACGCAGACGCTGACGGTCGCCGCGTCGGCAGTCGCTGTCCAGGCCCTCGTGACGTACGAAGCCGCCCCCGCGGCGGTCGATGTCACCGTCGCGGGCCTCCCCGGCGGCACAACCGCCAACATCACGCTCACGGCGCCAAACGGTGGCACGGTGCCGGTGGGTGGTAGCACGCGACTCTCGCCAGTCTCCGCCGGACGGTGGAGGCTGTCCGCCGCGGCAGTGCAATCGGGCGGGTTTACGTACTCGCCCTCGCCGTCCGCGTTCGACACAACCGTCAGCGCTGGCGATACGCTGCGCTTCCCGGTGAGCTATGGCGTCTCCACCGGCGCGCTCGCCGTCGCGATGACCGGGCTGCCCCAGGGTTCAACTGGCAGCGTCACGGTAACGGGCCCAGGCGGCTTCTCCCAGTCGCTCACCGCCACGACCACCCTGACCAATCTCACCCCGGGCACATACACGGTCGCCGCCGACTCCGTCGTGCGCAGCGGCTTTGCCTATCGCCCCACGCCAGCCTCGCAGCAAATCGTCGTGGCGGCATCGCTTTCCGCATCGCCCGCCAACGTGGCCTACGCCGCCGTGTCCGGCACGCTCGTCGTGACGCTGAGCGGAGTACCGAACGGCGCAAGCGGATCGGCGCGTATCACCGGACCGTATGGCGTCGATCGAACGATCACGGCATCGACCGTCATCACGCCAACGCCGGCCGGTCCGTACGTCATCACTGGAGCGCCGTTCACCTTCGGGGGCCTGACGTACAGCGTCTCGCCGTCGACGATCAATCGCACGGTAACCATCGCCGGTCGTGATTCGATCGATCTTCGCTACACGGCGGCATCCGGCAGTTTGCAGGTAACCGTCAGCGGGTTGCCCGGCGGTACCAACGCCGCGCTCACGTTGAGCGGCAACGCCCAAAACATCAACATCACTGGCAGCACCACGCTCTCCGCGCTCGCGGTGGGCAGTTACACGCTCACCGCCAGTACGGTCAACGTGAGTGGCACCAACTACGTGCCGACGCCGTCGACACAAAACGTGTCGATCACGAACGGAATTCAAAGCACAGCCTCCGTGACCTACGCCGCGGTCGCCACCACAGGCAGTGTCGTCGTTACGATCAACGGCCTCCCGGGCGGCACGAACGCGAATGTCACGCTAAGTGGCAATGCGCAGAACATTCCGCTTACGGCGTCGGGAACTATCTCCAACCTGACCGCCGGTTCGTACACGCTCACCGCGTCGAACGTGAGCAGCGCTGGCAATAACTACACGGCCGCGCCGACATCGCAGAACGTCACCATCACCGGTGGCGCGCAAAGCGCGGCGACTGTCACCTACACGCTGAACAACACCATCGACTTCACCGTCAATTCCGCGTACTTCACGCAGGCCACTCAAAAGCCCGATGGTTCGGTGGCCCTCGTCGCGGGACGCGATGCGCTGCTGCGCGTGTTTGTCACGGCCAACATCGCCAATACCCAAACGCCAACGGTGCGCGCACGCATCTACGACGGAGCCTCGCTGTTGCAAACGCTCACCCTCACCGGACCCGTGAGCGGCGTTCCGACGAGCGTGAACGAAGGTGTGCTCTCATCCTCGTGGAACACCGTCGTTACCGGCGCCAACATCGGCAATGCGCTGCGCGTGTTGGTTGATGTCGATCCGACCAACGCCATCGCCGAAGGCGATGAAACGAACAACACCTGGCCCTCGAGTGGCACGCCGCAAAGCATCACCGTCAACACGGTGCCCGCGTTCAACGTGCGCTTCGTGCCGGTAACGGTGAAGACGCTTACCGGCAACGTCACGACGGGGAATATGAATTCGTTCCTCACCACGGCTCGCAAAGTGTGGCCGATTCTTACGGTCAACTCGGACGTGCGCGCGCCGTTTGTCTCGTCGGCGGATACGCTGATTTCAACTGACGGCAACAGCAACTGGCTGACCGTCCTCAGCGAGATGAACACGTTGCGCGCTACCGACGGCGCACCGGCCACCACGCACTATTACGGCGTCGTGAAGGTCGCATATACCAGCGGCGTGGCCGGATACGGCTATGTGCCCGGTCGCGCGGCGATGGGCTGGGATTACCTGCCCAGCGGCGACGGCGTGGCGGCTCACGAATGGGGACACAACTTCAATCGGCCGCACGCGCCGTGCGGTGGCGCCGCGAGTCCCGATCCGACGTATCCGTACTCCGGCGCGCAAATCGGCATGTGGGGTTGGAACAGCGGCACGAACACACTCGTGAATCCCACATCCACGCTCGATCTCATGAGCTACTGCAATCCGACGTGGGTCTCGGACTACAACTGGACGAAAGTCATGACGTACCGCCAGTCGTCCGGTGCTGAAGCGTCGGTGACGAGCGGTGAAGGGTTGCTGGTCTGGGGCCGTGTGGTTGATGGCAAAGTCATTCTTGAGCCGTCATTCCGTGTTAACGCGCCGGCATCGCGCCCGGTGTCGCGCCCGACCCACTACGTCGATGCGCTCGACGCCACCGGCAATGTGCTGCTCAATCTCCCCATCGATGCCGAAGTGGTGGATCACGTCACGGGTCACACCGAACAGCAGTTTGCGGTAATCGTTCCTTGGTCGGAGACGCTCGAGCAGTCGTTGGCTACCGTGCGGGTACGCGATGCACGGACTCCGTTGCTCGCGGCCGTGCGCTCGAGCGCCGTCGCGATGGCGGCACGCGTCTCGGTTGCCAGCAAGGTCGCGCAACCCATTGCGCAACCGGATCCGACGCCTGCGGTCGATGTCCTGTCCGCCAACCGTGCGCGCGTACGCTGGAACAGCGCGGCGTATCCAATGGCCATGCTGCGCGATGGCACGACCGGTAAAGTGATGGGCTTCGTCCGCACGCCTGGCGCGGAAATCAACACCGGTGGCCGCGCGGTCGAAGTGGTGTACTCGGATGGCGTCCGCTCCGTCGTGCGAAAGCTGCGCTGATTGTTGCTGAAGGGGGAGCAGACGGTTGCTCCCCCCTCACCCCTGGGTAGTTTTCGGGAACCTCGCGCGAGTCATCGTGCGCGTTTTCCCTAAGCTCTGTTGCTACCCATGGCTGCTTTCGACGTCATCATTCTTGGCGGTGGCCCCGCCGGTTATGTCTGTGCACTCCGTTCGGCACAGCTCGGACTTCAAGTCGCAGTCATTGAGCGCGAAGCGCTCGGCGGCACTTGCGTCCTCTGGGGTTGCATTCCGGCCAAAGCGCTGCTCGAGAGCGCGAATCTTGCCACGCGCCTCACGCATGCCGCCGAACACGGCATCGCCGTCAGTGGCGTCACATTGGATTTCGGCACGGCGATGAAGCGGTCTCGCGCCGTGAGCTCGCAAAACTCCAAAGGCGTTGAGTTCCTCTTCAAGAAGAACAAGATCACCTGGATTCGCGGCGAGGGCGTGCTGGAGAAGGGCAAGAAAGTATCCGTCACGTCGACCGACGGAAAAAAAGAGACCCACGAAGCCAAGAAAGCGGTGGTCATTTCCACCGGTTCGCGAGTCCGCGGCTTACCGCAGGCAGGCCTCGAACTCGACAAGTCCGTTGTGCTCTCCAGCGATGACGTGCTGGTCGCCGAGAAGGCGCCGAAGACAATGATTGTCGTTGGCGCAGGCGCGGTTGGCTGCGAGTTTGCCGATGTGTTCAACGCTTTCGGCACCAAGGTCACGCTCGTCGAAGTGGCACCGACGATCCTCCCCATCGAAGACGCCGACTGCAGCGCCGAACTCACGAAGGCGTTCAAGAAGCGCAAGATCGACATCCTGACCGGAGCCAAGATCACCAGCACCAAGGTGACGAAGTCGGGTGCGACGATGACCGTCGAAGTTGCGGGAACCACGCACAATCTCGAAGCCGAGAAGGTGCTCGTGGCCGCCGGTCGTGCCCCGAACGTTGAAAAGATCGGACTCGAAGCCGTTGGCATTGCCAAGAGCGACCGCGGCTTCGTGAAGATCAACGACAAGTTCGAGACCAACGTGCCGGGGTACTACGCCATCGGTGATGTCGCCGGCAACCAGATGCTCGCGCACAAGGGACAGCGCGAGGGACACGTGCTAGCCGATTTGCTCGGCGGCCAGCATCCGCATGCCGTGAACTACGGCAACGTGCCGAGTTGCACCTACTGTCATCCGGAAGTGGCTTCAATCGGCCTCACCGAACAGCAGTGCAAGGACAAGAAGCTCGACTACAAGGTCGGCAAGTTTCCGTTCTCGGCGAACGGGCGCGCCCGCACGTCCGGCGAGACCGACGGCTTCGTGAAAATCATTCGCGATGCGAAGTACGGTGAAATTCTCGGCGCACATATCGTGGGCGCGCACGCCACCGAAATGATTCACGAGTTGGTCGTGGCGCGTGAGAACGAATTCACCGTCGAAGAAATCGATCTCGCGATTCACGCGCACCCGACGCTCAGCGAAGCGATCGGTGAGGCGGTGCTCGATTCGCTTGGCAAGATGCTTCACGCGTGACCGCGACAACGTTTAAGTGCTCAGTGGTCAGTTGGAGTTGCCAGTGGTCAGTGTTTCACCTCTGACGACTGACAACTCCAACTGACCACTGAACACTTAAATCAGTTCAACGATGCTGCAGCAGCGCCTGCTTCTGGTCCGCGATCTCGGCCTCCTCCCCTACGACGACGCGTGGGCGTTGCAGAAGTCGACGGCCGCCGCACGCGTGAGCGGAGAGCTCTCCCAGGATACGCTGCTCGTGGTTCAACACCCGGCGGTTGTAACGCTTGGGCGCAGCACGAAGCCTGGTAACTTGCTGGCGTCACCCGAATTGTTGGCGTCGAACGGCGTGCTGTTGCGTGAGGTTGAGCGTGGCGGAGATGTCACCGTGCACGAACCGGGGCAGCTCGTTGTTTATCCCATCATCGATCTCAAGCGCCACAAGCAGGATTTGCATTGGTATCTGCGACAGGTCGAAGAGTCCGTCATGCGCGCGCTCGCGACGTTCGAACTGGATAGTGGACGGCAACCCGGACAAACGGGTGTCTGGCGTGAGGGGCGCAAGCTCGCGTCGATCGGTGTGCATGCGCGCGACTGGGTCACGTGGCACGGTGTCGCCCTGAACGTGGAGAATGATCTGCGGACGTTCGATTATGTCGTGCCGTGTGGCATTAGCGATGTGCAAATGACAACGGTGGCCCGCGAGATGCTCGCGAGCCACCGTGATTATCCTGGATTCGAACGCGTGCGTGACGCGGTGATCAACGGATTTGCTGAAGTCTTCGCATTGACCGCGCAGCCCGCCTAACGCGCGTTAGTTCTTCTTTTTGCCCAGCTCCTGCTGAGCGCGCGCAATCGAGTCGACGATTTCCCGGTCACGCGCGGGATTTGGCAAGTGCATCTTCTCGGCGTAGCCGGTATAGAACGACCAGCCGTGGCCTACGAGCTTATTGTCGACGACCACCAGTGGCGTCTCGTTCTCACGAACGATCTTGTCTTCGATCGAACCCGGCTTTTCGCGGTACCAGAGCACCTCATACTGCTTGCCGGCAACGATGTAGACCTGGTGGCGAAAGCCTGAGACCACGCGAAGTGAATTGACGCCGGTACCAACGAGCGGACCCGTACCCATGACAGCGAGCACGGAATCGCGCGAGGTATTCTCCTTGAGAACCTTGAGCTTGGCGGCTCCGACATCATCGGGTCCGCAAGCGGCGAGCAGAATGGTGAGGCCGACGGCGGCAAAGCCGAGGGCGGAGCGAACGAATTTACGGTTCATATGCAGAAATGATGGAGTGAGTCCCGACGCGTGAACTGCGGCGCTGAGTCGCGGTACGTCGGCGTACCCGGCAAGCCTGCGTCGGTTCGGTAGCAAGCAATATCGCAGCCCGCGTGAAAAAGAGAATCGCCGACGTCCCGGAGATGGCGGACGTCGGCGACTGATCTTCAAACAAATGGGGGGAGGCCTCTCGGCCTCCCCCCATTTACACAGCGTGATCAGCTACAAATCACGGAGTGGTCGGCAGCTGCGAGACCGCAGTCGCCGGGTTCGTCGCGAGCACACGACCCTTCGTGCCGTTGGAGGCGACAGCCATGAAGCGCTGCGCACCACCCGAGGCCAACGAGGTCAGGACCGAGCCAGCGGCCAGACCGTTCACGCCGTTCGTACGCGTCGTGAGACGGTACGTCCAGACGCGGGTCACGCCGTTGTCAGCGATGTAGACCGGGCAGGTCGCCGAGGCGGACACGCAAGGCGTGGCCGTTCCGTCAACCGATCCGATGTACACCCACTGCGCCACAGCCGCACCGATGACGGTGAGCGGAGCAGCGGTCTGGTACTCGTAGAAGTCGACGCGCGTGAACGGCGAGTTGATCTGGTTCGTGTTCGCCGTGACGAGCGCCTTCACACCGTTCGCCGGCGCATTCCAAGCCGTGGCGATGGTGCCGAGCGTCCAGCTCTGCAGGTTGCCGTTGAACGAGCTCCAGTTGGTGGCGTCGTTGGCGACGTTGCCCGAGAGGAGCTGCACACCGAAGAAGGCCGACGGGTTACCACCGACGTTGATCACGCGGGAGTAAGCCGAGTCCGGACGCGAAGCAGCGGCGTTGTTGATGGCGCCCGCCGTGCTGGCGTATTCGATGTTGGTGTAGACGTTCACGCCAGACGAGAACGGCGTGCCGGCCGAGTAGTTGCCGTTGAGGAGGATCGCGTCGTTGAAGCGCGCGTTCATCAACGTGGCCGGGTAGAGCAGGTCGGCACGCGTCGCCGCGGTCGGATCCTGCAGGGCGTTACCCGAGCCGTAACCGATGGCGAGGTTCGAGACCCAGCCTTCGACCAGTTCGGTGAAGTTCGGCGTGAACACGTTCGGGCCAGCGGCCGTCACGGTGCTCGGGATGCCGAGGCCAGTCATGGCCGGCGTGCTCGTGTTGAACAGGACCTTACGGATCGGCAGCGTGCTGAAGTTGCCAGCACGGTCGCCCACGCGGACCTGGTACGAGTAGTAGCCTTCCGTCACGACGCCGATACCGATGTCCGAGCCATAGACCTGGCCAAGGACGCGGCGGTAGCCGTCAACGTTCGCGTTGCTGAACGGCGCGCCGATGCCGGCGAGCGTGCAACCCGGGGCCGTGATGAACGCGGCGCCGATGGTGCCCGTGCCACGCTGGCAGACGCCCGTGTTGTTCGCCTGATTCGCGCGAGCCAGGAGCTGGCTGGCGGTGGTCAGACCCGAGCGCTCGTCGAGCGCGTCGGCCGCAAAGATCGAGTCACCAGCAACCGGCAGAGCCGTCACCGCGAAGCCGAGGCCCGTGGTGGTCGACGCCGAGAAGGTCGTGGTGTCAGCCCACGAGCCCGTGCCAGCACCCGGGGTCGCCGGGGTCGCAGGCGTCGAGTTCGTGCCGACCGAGTAACGAATGACCGGGGCGATGTTGTCGATCGCGAACAGACCCGACTGCGCCGTGTTGGCGTTGCCGAGGATGTCCGAGCCCGCAACGATCACGCGGTAGACGTTCTGCGTGAAGTCGGTAGCGCACTCCGGAATGTCAGCAGCCGTGTTCGACGTCATGGCGACCGCCGAGCCCGACGCAATGCCGCAACCGAAGTACGAGAAGGAACGATTGAACGTGGTCGTCACACCAACGCCGTTGTCCGTCGCCGCCGAGTTGGTGGCGAAGCTGTACGGCGAGGCAAGCACGCCCGAGGCCCACTGCGTCGCCGGAGCGGTGACGGAGAGCGACGGAGCGGCGTAGTCGAGGCGCAACGGGGTCGGGAGCGACACCGTCGTCGACGTGCGGTAACCAGTGGCCAGCGTCACGATCGGCGCCGGGTTGTTGAAGTTGTCAACCGCCGACGTGATCGCCGGAACGTTGCGCGTGTCAACGTTCGGGTGTTCGTAGCCAGCGCAGTTCTGACGGGCAGCCGCCGCGGTGGACGAGCCGTACGTCGTGGTCCACGGCAGCGCGGACGCCGACGTGAAGTTGATGGAAGCGCCGCAGATCGCGGTGCCGATCGTCGCGCCAGCAGCGCCGGACGCGATCACACCGTTCGCCACACCCATCGTGGTGTTGACCGTCTGGACCGTACGACCCGGGGTGTAGAACACCGGCACGATCGTGAACGAGCCATCACCGGCCGCACCCGGGCCGCCCCACCAGTTGAAGTTCGCACGCGTCGCCGTAGCGTCGGTGTTGTTCGTGCGACCACCCTGCGCAACGCGCGACGGCGCCGTGGCGATGATCGCCCAGCTGTCGACGTTGTTGAAGTTCAGCGTCTGACGGTTGTTGGCCGCCGACTGGATTTCCTGCGCGACGCCCGAGGCGTTCGTCGTGAAGACGGACACCGAGACGATACGCTGGCCGTTCGGATACAGGATCGTCGCCGCGCCCGACGCGACCGTGAAGTCGGCCGTGTTGACGAGGAAGCCGATCGTGCCCGACGACGCCTGGCCACCAGCGAACAGCTGGCGAGCAGCCGCGCGACGGTTGGCACCAGCCGCATCAGCGATGAAGACCACCGCCGAGTCAACGCGCTGTCCGTTCGTGGTGAGGTTCACCGCGAGCTGGATCTGGTCACGCGTGTTCGTGATATCAACCGGCTGGTTGACCTGGCCGTTGGCGGCCATCACGAGGCCGTCGCCGGTCGAGTTACCGACCGAGTACGACGAGACCGTCGGACCCTGCGTGACGCTCGTGATCGAGACAACAGCCTGCGGCGACACCGTCACCGCAACCGTGGCCGTCAACGTCGACGCCGAAAGCGTCGCCGTGCCCGGCGCCGAAGCCGTCACCGTGATCTGCGTCGTGCCGGCCGTCAAAGCCGTCACCAAACCCGCGCCCGACACCGACGCCACAGTCGGCGTCGACGAGGAGTACGTGATCGTCGGCGTCACACCGGCCGCAGCCTGCGTGCTCGCCACGATCTGGCCCGTCGTGCCGATCGGGAGTCCGAGCGCCGTCGGCGAAACCGTCAGGCCCGCGATGGCCGGCGGAGCCGGCGACACCGTGATCGTCACACCAGCCGTCAACGTCGTCGTCGTGAAGCCCGTGCCCGAGCCCGCGACCGACACCGTGATCGTCGCCGTACCCGGCGCAACCGCGGTCACCACACCACCCGCCGTCACCGTCGCAATCGCCGAGGAGCTCGTCGAGTACGTCGGGGTCGTCGTCACCGAGGCCGCCGCCTTCACGACGTTCGGCACGATCGTCACCGACTGACCGACCGCGAGGGCCGACGAGGTCGGGGACGTCGTCAAGTTGCTGATCGCCGCCGCAGCCGGGGCAACCGTGATACCAGCCGCCGCCGCGTTACCGGTCGAGGCAGCCGCCGTGATCGTCACGTTACCCGAGGTAACGGCCGTCACGCGGCAAGCCGAGCCCTGAACCGCAGCCGTGGCCACCGCCGTGTTGCTCGAGGTGCAGCTCGCGAGCGTCGGGGCAGAGGTCGTAGAACCACCAGTGATCTGAACCGCAAGGTTCAGCGACTCACCGATGTTGATCGTGGCGTTGGACGGCGTGATCGAGATCACGACCGGAGCCGCCGGCGCCGGGGTCACCGTGACGTCATCACCGCAAGCACCCAGCGCGGTCAACGCGCCAAGGCTAACGGCGACAAGCGCCATCTTCCGAGAAAAGAGTTGCATTAATCCCCCTCTTACGAGGTCGTGGAGGTAACTGCCTGCTTCGGGTTGGGTCACCGACGCAAACACACTGCTAGTGAAAAGCTCACGTCACTTCGACGCGCGCTTCGTCAGACATCGCACCTTGGGCTGAACACGTTCCGGGGAGCGGCCGGGCTGCGTTCACACCTCCGTGCGGGCCTGACGCCCGTATGACACCTGCGAACCGCACACACCAACATCAACTGCAACCACCAAGTCAGCTCTGCGCTGACCGACAACTATCTGCACCCGCACCACCGGACACACCTCCGGATGGAAATCGGGCATGGATAGCAAGCCGCAAAGCTACGGCGCATTCCCCGGCCGGTCAAGCCAAGAAATCCTCCGCAGCCCTGCGATCGCCATCACACTTCTGTAACATGCGGCCTCGGACCGGGTTTTGTCCACATCCCACCCCGGACCTCGTCCGAAAACACCAGGCCACATAACGGACGGGGAGCCCCCAGCCTACGTCACAGGACAGGCACCACACCCCCATCCCGTAAATCCCCGAACATCCACCG
Organism: uncultured Gemmatimonadaceae bacterium; assembly: GCA_966096095.1. Classification (GTDB taxonomy): domain Bacteria; phylum Gemmatimonadota; class Gemmatimonadetes; order Gemmatimonadales; family Gemmatimonadaceae; genus Gemmatimonas. Next base: position 19,390 of record CBHTUR010000024.1, read on the forward strand.
AGGGGACGCTGTATCTTTGGCGCATGGCCGACCTGCCCCGCCTGCACCGCCCCACCCACCGCGAAGTACCTGCCCCCGCTGGCGACGCCCTTGGCCCGGCCCTCAATGCCGCCCAGGCCCGCGCCGCCAGTCATGGTGACTCGCCGCTCTTAATAGTGGCCGGCGCCGGCTCGGGAAAAACGCGCACCCTCATCCACCGCGTCGCCCATCTCATTCAGCGCGGCGTCCCGGCCAGCCGCATTCTGCTCCTCACGTTCACGCGCCGAGCGAGCCAGGAAATGCTCGACCGCTGCCAGCGACTGGTCGGCTCGGCGTCCCAGCAGGTGCAAGGCGGCACGTTTCACGGTATCGCTCACCGCCTCCTCCGTCGCTTCGGGCCAGACGCCGGCCTGCCGGCCGACTTTACCATTCTCGACCAGGGCGACGCGGCTGATCTCATGGGGCTCGCGCGCGCCGCCGCCGGCTATGCCGAATCGGCCAAGCTTCCCAAATCGGCCCCGCGCTTCCCGCGCGCCGAAACGCTGCTCGCGATGTATTCGCGACACATCAATACCGATCGGCCGATCGCCGATCTGCTCGGCGAGCAGTGGCCGCACTTCGTGGCCTGGGCCGGCGATATCGAGCCGTTGTTCGCGGACTACGTGAAACGCAAAGCCGAGCGCAATCTGCTCGACTACGACGATCTGTTGTTGTCCTGGGCGCTACTGCTGGAGCAGGCGCCAACCATCGGCGACGCGATACGCGCGCTTTACGATCATGTGCTGGTGGACGAATACCAGGACACCAATCCGCTGCAGTCGCGCATCCTGCGCGCGCTCTGCACCAACGGCCGGATCACCGTGGTCGGCGACGACGCACAGAGCATTTACGCATTCCGTGGCGCGACGATCCGCAACATCCTCGACTTTCCCCGTCAGTTTCCCGGTACGGAAGTGGTGACGCTTGAGCGCAACTATCGCTCCGTCGCACCGATTCTCGAAACGACCAACGCGCTCATCTCGCGCAGCCGCGAACGCTTCTCGAAACATCTTTGGACCGAACGCGATGGCGGCGAGCCGCCCTGGCTTGTCACCGTCCGCGATGAACATGAGCAGACGAAGTTCGTGATTGATCGCGTGCTGCAGTTGCACGACGAAGGCGTGCCGCTGCGCGAAATGGCAGTTCTCTTTCGGGCGGGCTATCTGTCGGCGGATCTCGAGATCGAGCTCGCCAATCGTCGAATTCCGTACGAAAAATGGGGTGGACTCAAGTTCCTTGAGGCCGCGCACATCAAGGACATGTTGGCGTTCTTGCGCGTGCTCGAGAATCCGCGCGACGAAGTGAGCTGGTATCGCGTCTTGCGCCTTTTGCCCGGCGTCGGCGATTCAACCGCGCGCGCCGCCGTCGAACTGCTGCAAACACACGGTTGGTCGCCGATGGCGATTGGCGCGGTCAGAGCACCGTCGCGCGCGCGCCCCGGACTGCAGGCGCTCGCCGCACTGCTCGACGGCATGCGACGCGCCAACGTGCAGGCGCCTGCTGAAGCGATTCGCGTCGTGCGCCAACTCTACGATCCGATACTCGTTGCGACGTACGATGACGCGTCCCCACGTTTGGCCGATCTCGACCAATTGGAAATCATTGCCGCCGGTTACGCAGATCGCTCGGCGTTTCTGGCGGCGTTGGCACTCGAACCGCCATCGAACACGCAAGATCTCGCCGTGGGTGGCGACGACGAAGACGATGCGCTCATCCTCTCCACTGCGCACTCGGCGAAAGGCAAGGAGTTCGATGTCGTCTTCGTGATCTGGGCCGCCGATGGCGTCTTTCCGATGGCGCGGACCGCGGACAAAGAAGATGAGCTCGAGGAGGAGCGACGCTTACTGTACGTCGCCATGACACGGGCGCGCGATCAGCTGTACGTCACGTATCCGCTGCACAGCTACCCCACGCGCACGGGCGCCGACTTTGCGTACGGGCAGTTGTCGCGCTTCCTGGATCCGGGAGTTCGGCAAACCATGCAGCGCGTCACAATCGGTGTGGAGTTACCTCCCGCCCTACCGGCGCCTCGCGAATTGGACCCGGCAATCGATCTGCGCGCCCTTCTGCGTGGGCGGTTCGGCACTTCCTGACGCGGAACGGCACCGCGCAGTAGCCGGAGCATCGCGAACCGGTCAGCTTTCGAAGCGCGGTACTCGCCGCGGATGTTCGACCACCTCTTGTTCACGATCTCCAATGCGCTTCGCCGGTTGCGCCGCCTCACGCCGCGCTCATTTCGTCGCTCTCGTCGCGACCTCACTGTCGCTCGCCGCGCCGCTCAGCGCGCAAGCAAGACCCACCACCACCAAGGCGGCAGGCGCCGCTCGCAGTGCAGCCCCGGTCGACTCCTTTAAGCTGACCGCTCCGCTGCCCGTCGATCCGGCGGTGCGCGTGGGCCAGCTACCCAACGGCCTGCGGTACTATGTACGGCGCAACGCGAAACCGGAGAAGCGCGCCGAATTGCGACTCGTTATCAACGCCGGCTCGATCCTCGAGGACAACGACCAGCGTGGCCTCGCGCATTTCGTCGAGCACATGGCGTTCAACGGCACGCAGCACTTCAAGAAGAACGACATCGTCAAGTATCTCGAATCGATTGGCGTTCGCTTTGGCGCGGATCTGAACGCAGAAACGAGTTTTGACGAAACGACCTACATCTTGCCGGTGCCAACGGACAGCGCTGGCATTCTTGAACGCAGTTTTCAGTTCCTGGGCGACGTGGCGGCGGGCGTGCTGTTCGATTCGGCCGAAGTTGTGGCCGAGCGCGGCGTGGTGCTCGCAGAATGGCGCGATGGTCTTGGCGCGGGTGAGCGCATTCGCGATCAGCAGTTTCCGATCATTTTCCGCGGGTCGCGCTATGCGGATCGCTTGCCAATCGGCAAACCAGAGATCATCGAGAAGGCCAATCCGGGACCGGTCAAGCGCTTCTGGCGCGATTGGTATCGCCCGGATCTCATGGCAGTCATCGCGGTTGGCGATGCCGAGCCGGCAAAACTGGAAGCGCTGATTCGCTCCACCTTCTCGCCGCTCGCGCGTCGGGCAAACGCGCGTCCGCGCATTAACGCCGTTGTGCCCCGCCACGACTCGACGCTGATCAGTGTTGCCAGCGATCCGGAACTGACCTCGTCATCGGTGGGCGTACTCTGGAAGCTCGCGCCGACAACAACGCGCACCGTGGGCGACTTGCGAAAAGAGGTCATGCGTCGCCTGTACAACACGATGCTCAACTCGCGATTTAGCGAGCTCTCGCAGCGTCCCGATGCCCCGTTTGTCGCCGCGGGCGTGAGCAGCGGCAGCTTCGTGCGCGGCAGCGACTATGCATCGCTCGACGCGCGAGCTAAGGAAGGCAAGGTCTTGGAATCGTTCCAGGCGATTCTCACGGAAGCCGAACGCGTGCAGCAGCACGGATTCCTCGCCAGCGAATTGGAGCGCGGTCGCACCAACTTCCTCCGCTCGATGGAGCGTGCGTATACGGAGCGTGACAAGACACCGTCCGCCTCGTTCGTGGGCGACTACATCGACAATTTCTTGTCCGGGGAAGCGATCCCCGGCATCGCGTTTGAATACGCGGCGTCGCAAAAGCTGCTGCCGACGATCACGCTGCAGGAGATGAACGCGTTAGGCGCCGAGCGGCGCGGCGCCGCGAATCGGGTGGTGACGGTCACGCTTCCAAAGAAGGACGGGCTCACGCCGCCGTCCGACGCGGACATTCGCGCGGTGTTTGCGAAAGTCGCTGGAACCAAGATTGCGCCGTGGACTGAGACGGTGGCCGATGGCGCGCTCGTGAAATCACTGCCCGCGGCGGGCAAAGTCGTGAGCATCAAGGCGCACGACGAAGTCGGCACCACGGAGTGGACACTCTCCAACGGCATTCGCGTGTTCGTGAAGCCCACCGACTTCAACGCCGATCAGGTTTTGATGACGGCCTGGAGCGCGGGTGGCGTGAGCCTGTTGCCCGACAGCGCCGTCTTCAAGGCGCAGTTGACCACCACCGCCCTTGAACGGAGCGGTGTTGGCGAGTTCTCGCTGATCGACCTGAACAAGAAGCTCACCGGCAAAGTGGCGCAGGTGCAGGCGTTTATCGGTGACGCAAGCGAAGGGCTCAATGGACGTGCATCGCCGAAAGACCTGGAAACGATGATGCAGTTGACGTGGCTTCGACTGATGGCACCGCGTACGGACTCGGTGGCCATGCAGGCGTTGCTCCAGCAGTTCGAAGCTGTCCTGCGAAACCGGCCTTCCGATCCGGGCCAAGTGTTCAGCGACACCGTTCAAATGACACTGGCCGGCGGCAATCCGCGTGTGCGACCACTGTCGGTGGCCATGCTGAAAGAACTCGACCTGAATCAGATGTTGGCCATCTACAAAGATCGATTCGCCGACCCTGGCGATCTGACCTTTGTCTTTGTCGGTAACATCGACCTCGCCACGTTCAAGCCGTTAGTCGAGCAGTACATTGCCTCGCTCCCGACAACGAACCGACATGAGAGCGCCCGCGATGTGGGGCCCAAGCTGTTCTCCGGCCACATCGACAAGGCCGTTCGCAAAGGGCTCGCGCCGCAGAGCCAGTCAGCGCTAATGCTCGCCGGCGCCGCGCCGTGGTCGCGCGATCAAGCATACCTCTTGTCTTCGCTCGGCGAAGTGCTCGAGATGCGCTTGCTCGACCGCCTGCGCGAAGCGCTCGGCGGCACGTACAGCGTCAGCGTGAACACCGCGCTGACGCGTCGTCCGCGACAGGAGTGGCAGGTGGTGATCAGCTACGGCTCGGCGCCTGAAAAAGCGGACACGATGTACAAAGCCGTGTTGCAGGAGCTCGACTCGCTCCGACGCGTGCCGCCGACCGCGGCAGAGGTTGAGCGCGTGCGTGAACAGCAGCGGCGCGAGCTCGAAGTGCAGCGCAAACAGAACGGCTTTTGGATCGGCGCGCTGCAAGGACGTTTGGAGTTCGGCGATGATCTCGCGACCATCAATGAGTCGGACGCCCGGATTGCCGCACTGACTCCGGAGAAACTCGCCGCCGTCGCGAAGCGATATCTCGACGAGACGAATCGCGCGCTATTTGTACGGCTGCCCGACCCCAAGCCGCCGTTGGGGTCGGCTAGACTTGGGGGGCGCGCTAGTCGCTTGCTTCCCGCGCCCCACGATGACGGCGATCGCGTCTTTTAAGCGTGAACCGTTGGCGACGTACACCGAGTCGAATCCGTCCAGGCCTTCGGCATACACGCGTCGCGACAGCAGTACGGCATTGTTCAGCGGAACGCGGCTCGCCCAGCCCGTCGGATAGCCGTGGAGATTCGGTGCGACGCTGTCTACCAGGCGCACGCGCGCGGCCGCGTAGACGCGCTCCCGCGCCGCCAAACGTGCCGACTTCGCCGAGTCGGGAAGCGCATCGAACGCGGCATCCAGTTCGCGCGAGAGTCGCGCCCAAAATGCGCCAAGGCGTAGATCGTCCTGCCAGTCGTCTTGTGCTCGTCGAAGCGAACTGGTGTCGCCACGCGCGCGAAAGAATTCCTCCGCCCCGCGTCCACCGACAAACGATGCAAAGGACTCGTTGAACGACACGCGTCCTTTCGCGAAGAACGTGTTGTGCAGCAATTCGTGCAGAACGGTATTGACGAGTGTGATCGAGTCGCTCTTCACGGTCGTGCTCACCAACGGATCGTTAAACCAACCCAGCGTGCTGAACGCCGACGAAGCGCCCAGGGTGACGTCAAATCCATCGTTCATTAGCTGATCGCGCGTGCGCTTGGCCTCGGCGAAATCGAAGAATCCCTTGTAAGGAAACGTGCCGACAACGGGAAACCACCACGTCTTGCGTTGCAGCCTGTCGCGATAGGCCGCGGAGAGCACCAACACCAGCGTGTCGCGATCGAGACGACTAAACTGCGTGAAGCTTTGTCCGGTCTTGAGCGCCAGGACCGAGTCGGCAAAGCGGCGCGCTTCGCTCACCAGACGGAGCTTATCGAGCATCGCCGCATCGAGCCGTTGCGTGTCAACTGCGGTGGCCGATTTGGCGATGGTTGCGCCATCGGACGCAATCAGACGGTCAATCGGCTGTCGGCGCGCCAGAATGCGCGCTTCTTCGTAGGCGGCGCGCGAGATATAGCAACCGGTGGGCGACAGACCGAGCAGCGCGGCCAGCAGCAGCGACGTCACCCCGGTAGCGCGCCCCAACAAACGCCAACTCACCGCGCCGCGCTGCCGAGCGGCAGGTCGGGCGGCTAGAATACTCAGTCCATGTCGTTCGTTCACCTGCATTGCCACTCCGAGTATTCGCTCCTCGACGGCGCGAATCGTATCGATGACCTGATCAAGCGCGCGCAGCTCTACGAGATGCCCGCGCTGGCGATTACGGATCATGGTAACATGCACGCCGCCTGGGAATTCCAGGAAAAGGCGCGCAAGGCCGGCGTGAAGCCCATTCTGGGGATGGAAGCGTACGTCGCGCCTGGTGATCGGCGCACGCGTGGACGACCAGCCCCCGGCGTCAAACCGTACTACCACCTCGTGCTGCTGGCCCGCGACCTCGTGGGCTACCGCAATTTGGTGAAGCTCACGTCGCTCGGGTACACCGAGGGCTTCTACACCAAGCCGCGAATAGACCGCGAACTACTGGCGGCACACAGCGAGGGGCTGATCGTGTCGTCCGCCTGCCTCGCCGGCGAAGTCGCGTCGCACTTGATGGACAATCGCGTTGAGGAGGCGCGCGAAGCGGCGGCGTGGTACGCCGAGCTGTTCAAGGACCGGTATTTCCTCGAGGTCCAGGCGCACACCAGCGAGGGACAAGCCACGCTGAACGCGAAAGTGCTCTCGCTCGCCGATGACCTTGGACTGCCGGTGGTTGCGACAAACGACGCGCACTTCCTGCGTCACGAAGATCACGATGCTCACGACGTGTTGCTGTGCATCGGTCTAGGCAAGGATCGCAACGACCGCGACCGGATGAAGTACGACGATGGTCTGTACTTCAAATCGGCCGACGAGATTCGCCCTTTCTTTCCGGGACGCGAGGACGTTCTCACGAACACACTGGCGATCGCGGATGCGGTCGACGTGCAGTTCGAGAAGAAGTATTACGTGCCGTCGTTCCCCCTTCCGGTTGGCGTGGAGTCGGAGAACGAGTACCTCGTTCGACTCGCCACCGAAGGTGCGAAGGCACGATACGGCGATCCGTTCCGCGACGAAGTGCGCGAGCGCCTCGAATACGAACTCGATGTCATCACGAAAACCGGATACGCCGGCTACTTCCTGATCACCGCCGACTTCATCAAGGCGGCGCGTGATCGCGGTATCCCCGTGGGCCCCGGTCGCGGATCCGCCGCCGGATCGCTCGTGTCGTACGCGTTGCGAATCACCGACGTGTGCCCGCTCGAGTTCGACCTGCTTTTTGAGCGCTTCCTAAATCCCGAGCGCGTGTCGATGCCCGACGTCGACGTCGACTTTTGTTTCGAGCGGCGTGGCGAAGTGATCGAGTACGTGCGGCAGAAGTACGGCAAGGACTCCGTCGGCCAGATCGTCACGTTCGGTACGATGAAGTCGCGCGCGGCCATTAAGGACGTTGGCCGCACGCTGGGCTTCACACCCGCGGAGACCGATGCTCTCGCGAAGTTGATTCCGAATGCGCCCAACTTTTCGCTGACCGTCAAGGAAGCGATCGAGCAGGTGCCGGAGGTCAAATCGTTCTATCAGAACGATCCGCGCTACAAGCAGTTGCTCGACTTCGCGATTTCACTCGAAGGTTTGTCGCGACACACTGGTGTGCATGCGGCCGGCGTCGTGATTGCGCCGGGTCCGCTCGATCAGTTCGTGCCCATTTGCACGCAAGCGACCAAGGGCTCGGGCAGCGGCGACGACGAGCGCGTGATCGTCACGCAGTACGACATGACGGCGCTCGAAAAGGCCGGCATGCTCAAGATGGACTTCCTCGGCCTCACGACGCTCACCGTCATCAGTGACGCGATCGCGCTGATCAAGGAACGTCATGGCATCGATGTTGTGCTCGAAGAGCGCGGCTTCACCGACGAAGAGACGTATCGCGTGCTCCGCGCAGGTCGAACCGCCGGCGTGTTCCAGTTTGAATCGCCGCTTGCAACCGACGTACTGAAGCGGATGCGCTGCGACCGCTTCGACGACTTGGTCGCGTCGAACGCGCTGTTGCGTCCGGGCCCGCTCGATGCGGGAATGCACAACGTCTACATCAAGCGCAAACGCGGCGAAGAGCCGACGGTGTATGCGCTGCCCGAGCTGGAACCGATTCTCTCCAACACGTACGGGGTCATCACCTATCAGGAACAGGTGATGCGTATCGCGCAGGTGTTGGCGGGCATCTCGCTCGCCGAAGCCGACGTGCTGCGTAAGGCGGTGGGCAAGAAAGACGCTGAGCTCATCAAGAAGGAGCTTGGCAAGTTCGTCGAAAAGGCCGTCGCGCGCGGATACGATCCGGCCATCATCGACGAGCTCTCGGGGCAAATCGAGACCTTCGGTCGGTACGGCTTCAACAAGTCGCACTCGGTTGCTTACTCGGTCGTCGCGTACCACACGGCGTGGCTCAAGACGCACTATCCGGCCGAGTTCATGGCCGCGCTGCTGTCGTCGAACATCGGCAAGACCGAAGAAGTCATTAAGTACATCGCCGAGGCGCGCGAGATGGGGCTCGAGGTACTCGCTCCCGACGTCAACGAGTCGCGCTGGCGCTTTACCGTCGTGGGCGACAAGCGCATCCGCTTTGGCCTTGGCGCTATTCGGAACGTCGGTAAGGGCGCAATCGACTCGCTGCTAGCCGCGCGAGGAGAGGGGCCGTTTACGTCGCTCTATGACCTTTGCTCGCGAATCGACCTGCGCCTCTGCAATAAGCGCGTCTTCGAGGCACTGGTCGCAGCCGGAGCCTGTGACAACCTCGGCGGGCACCGCGCACAGCTCCTAGCTGCGCTTGATCACGCCATCAGCGAAGCATCACTGCGACAAGAAGAAGCCGCAAAGGGGCAAGTTTCACTTTTCGGCGATTTTGGCGACCCCGGAGATTCGATCCAGACGAGCTCGGCCGCTCCGCCTCCACTCCCGCCGACGCCGGCGTGGAGCGAAAGTGAGCGCCTGCAGCGCGAAAAGGACCTCCTGGGGTTCTATATCTCAGGGCATCCGCTGGAACCGTTTCGTACCGAATGCGAGCTCTTTGCTTCGCACACGGTGGCGCAATTGGGGAACTGGAGTCCCGAGGCGGTCACCATCGGGGTTGTGGTTACCGCGATCAAGCGGCAAATCTCCAAACGGTCGGGGGCTGAGTTCGCCCGGTTGACAGTCGAGGATTTTTCCGGATCTTCCGAAGTTCTGGTCTTCCCGGAGGCGTGGGCGGTCATCGCCGAACGTGTCCGGCCCGACGTGCCTCTGCTGGTGAAGGGCGGATACTCCCGAAAGGATCAGGGTGTCGAGAACCCCACGTTTATCGTGGAATCGGTCACCCGGTTTGCGGAGGTTCGAGCAAGTGGTGAGCTGGCGGTGGCCATCGACCTCGTTCGCGGGGCCGATCTGGCTCCGTCGGTGATGGAGGATGTTCGGCTGGCGGTCGAAGCCCATCAGGGCTCCGCGCCGTTGGAGTTGCGCTGGCGAGACGACGATGGATCGCCGGTGCGCTTCCGGTCGCGGTCGTTAACCGTGGCTGCTTCGCCGATCGTGCTGTCAGATCTTCGTGCGCTGCTTGGCGCCGATCGTGTGCGCCTCGTGCGCGCCGACGGCTGACGCGCGCGCGTTCCTTTAATCCGCATCATCATGGCTGCTGCCCCGGTTCTTGAGTTCGAGCGTCCGATTGCGGATCTCGAAAAACAGATCGAGGAGTTGAAGAAGCTCGCCAGTGATCAGTCGATTGACGTCGCGGCGGAAGTCGCGCCGTTAGAGCGCAAGCTCTCGGATCTGCGCGTGCAGATCTACCGCAACCTGACACCACTGCAACGGGTCCAAGTCGCCCGTATCGCGCGTCGACCGTTCACGGCCGATTACGTGCGCCTCGCGTTCACCGACTTCATCGAGTTGCACGGCGATCGCGCATTTCGCGATGACGCGGCCATCATCGGCGGGTGGGCGCGACTGGAAGGCGAAACGGTGATGATCATCGGTCATCAGCGCGGTCGCGATACGAAGGAAAATCTCCGCCGGAACTTCGGCATGCCGCATCCGGAGGGATACCGGAAAGCACTGCGGCTGATGAAGCTCGCCGAGAAATTCCAGGTCCCGGTGCTCACGATGATCGATACCCCGGGCGCGTGGGCCGGACTCGGCGCCGAGGAGCGTGGTCAGAGCGAGGCAATCGCGCGCAATCTGTTCGAGATGAGTCAGTTGCAGGTGCCGATCATTGCCACAGTAATCGGTGAGGGCGGATCTGGCGGTGCGCTCGCGCTCGGCGTTGCCGATCGCATTCTGATGCTCGAGAACGCGGTGTATTCCGTGATCACGGTCGAGGGGTGCGCGGCTATTCTTTGGAAGGACGGCAAGAGCGCCGAGATGCGCGAGAAAGCCGCGTCGGCGCTTCGACTCACCGCCGCCGATTTGGTCGAGCTTCGCGTGGTTGATGAAGTGGTTCCTGAGCCGGTGGGAGGGGCACACGCCGATCACAGCGTGACGGCCGCTAACCTCAAAGACGTGCTCATTCGGAACCTCGAAGAGTTGCGTCGTCTCAAGCCAGACAAGCTGGTGCGTCGTCGCCGCGAAAAGTTTTTGCGTATGGGGCAGTTTGCCGAATAGTCGGCCGAGGCGGTTGAAGTGGCGCACCTGATCGAAGTCGCGTTTCGGGGTAACCGGAAAGAGTTTTTCCAGTGGGGCGGCGATGAGCCGCCCCCGCTTCGTGCGGGCGTGATTGTCGAGGCGGACCGGGGCGAAGATTTTGGCCGCGTGCACTCCACCGGCGAACTCGCTGAGATTCGCTGCAAGGGGTGCATGCACGGCTGCGGCACGACGCCGCCACCTCGATCCGCGCTGCGTCTGGCGAGCGCCGAGGAATCGGCGCGCGACAACGAACTGACCGACGAGAATGAGCAGGCGCGTCGGCGGGCGATGGAACGCGTGCGCGCGAACAATCTTGTCATGAAGTTGACGGACGCCGAGTGGCAGTGGGACCGTCGCAAGCTGACGTTTTATTTCACGGCCGAGCGTCGCGTCGACTTCCGCACGTTGGTGCGCGATCTGGCGGCGATGTTCCGCGCGCGGATCGAGCTCAAACAGATCGGTGTACGCGACGAAGCGAAGCGGCTTTCTGGCATTGGCCGGTGTGGTCGCGAGTACTGCTCTGCCTCGTGGCTGCCCGATCTACGACCGGTCAATCTTGGCGTTGCAAAAGATCAAAAGCTGTCGCTCAATCCGCAGCAGATTTCCGGCGCGTGCGGGCGACTGATGTGTTGTTTGCGATACGAGCACGAGTTCTATGTTCAGAGCCGGCGCCGCTTTCCCAAGGAGGGTCGCATCCTCACGACGTCCGTCGGCGAGGAAAAGGTCGTTGCCTGCGACATCTTCAACGATCGCGTGACGCTGCGCTCCAGCGAGGGCGACACGCGTGTCGTTCCGCTGGCGGAATTGCGCGACGAAGTGGGCGGCTTTGGCGAGAGTGTTGCGGAGCGCCCTGCGGTGGTCGAAGCCGACGAGGAGTTGCTGCAGCACGACGACGGCTTGCGTGAGATGATGGTGACGGCGGAACGACCGTTGACAATCACGACGGCGGACGCGCCGCGCGTGACTCTCAGCGATACCGCGGTCGGCGAACAGCCAGCGCCCGATGTGCCGGAGGAACCGACCACTGCGGCCGACACACCAGGCACAGGCGAAGCGCCGCCAATCGACGCGACGCCACGTCGCAAACGTCGTCGTGGGCGCCGCGGTGGCCGTCGACTGCGCGCGGCTGAACAGCGACGTGAGCAGATGGAAGCGGGTGGCACCTCACCTGCACCCGATGCTCCCGATGACGACGGAGCGAGCGACGATCTGTCCGACGATTCCGCTGGCGACGACACCGACGATGATTCCGACCATTCTGCACAACACTGACGTGCCGCGATTCTACCTCACCACTGCCATCGACTACGCCAACGGCGATCCGCATCTCGGGCACGCGCTCGAGAAGATCGGCGCCGACGTCATTGCCCGGTATCGTCGCCTCTGCGGCGATGACGTGCATCTGCTCATTGGCATGGATGAGCACGGGCAAAAGGTTCAGCAAACGGCCGCGCAGCGCGGAATTGCACCGCAGGAGTTTACCGACGAAATCGCGGCGCGCTTTATCGCGACCTGGGAACGCCTGGGTGTGCGTTTCAATCAGTTCATTCGTACGACCGATGCACACCATAAGGCGGGTGTGCAAGCGCTCATCCGCCGCATCGCCGAGCGACATCCGGACGATTTTTACGAGCGTTCCTATCGCGGCTGGTACTGTGTCGGCTGCGAGTCGTTCAAGCAGGACGCTGACATTGTCGACGGCAAGTGCGTGCTGCATCCAACGCGCACTTTGGAAGATGTCGAGGAGCGTAACTGGTTTTTCCGCCTGTCCAAGTATCAGTCGTTTCTGCAGCAGCTGATCGCCGATCAGCCGTCTTTCATTCAGCCCGAAAGCCGACGCAACGAAATTCTCGGCTTGCTGGCGCAGGGACTCGACGACGTCTCGGCGTCGCGCGCGAGACTCGATTGGGCCGTGCCGTTTCCGCTGCCCTTGTCGACCGGCGAAACGCAGGCCACGTACGTCTGGTTTGATGCGCTGCCCAATTATCTGACGGCGACGGGCTTTCCGGATGCGGGCTTTGACACGCGGTGGCCGGCCGACCTGCACGTGATTGGCAAAGATATTACTCGCTTTCACGCCGTCATTTGGCCGGCCATGCTGCACGCGGCGGGCATCCCACTGCCGAAACAGGTGTGGGCGCACGGATTCGTTCAACTTGGCGGTGAGCGCTTCTCCAAGAGTGCGGGCGTGAAGCTCGATCTCGGCGAGGCGATCGATCGCTTTGGCGCCGACGCGTTTCGGTACGTGTTGCTGCGTGAAGTACCGTTCGACGGAGATGGAAATTTCTCGTGGGAGCGTTTTGAAGAACGCTATACCAGCGACCTGGCGAACGCGCTCGGCAATCTCGCAAGCCGTGCGACCGCCATGGTCGAGAAATACTGCGCGGCGATTGTCCCGACCGCGGCCGTTCCGGAGGCCGAGTCTGATGATGCTGTCGATCTCGCTGAGTACCATGGTGCGATGCACGGCGAAAACGGCTGGCTGTTGCACGAAGGTTTGGCCGCGGTAGCCCGTATGACCGCGCGCGCCAATGAATTCACCGCCGCGATGGCTCCCTGGCAGTTGGCCAAGGATCCGGCGAAGCGCGGTGAATTGGAGCAAGTGCTCGCGTCGCTCATTCGTCGACTGGCGCGCATGGCGGTGTTGCTCTCGCCGTTCATGCCAGAGAAGGCGCAGGCGTTGTGGCAGCAGCTTGGCGGAACAGGACGCGTGGACGAACAATCCCTGTCGGCGCTGGCCTCGCTGGACGCGGGCGGCTGGACGGTGAAAAAAGGCGATGCGCTCTTTCCGCGTCCGGTCGCGCCACCAGCTGCGTAGTTTCTCGCGGGGGTAAACAAACGGGAGCGATGATCACAGTACCGATCATCGCTCCCGTTTGGCTTTCTGGTCGTGCTACGGCTTGTTCGGTTTGCTGAAATCGACGGTTGGGGCAGCGCGCGCGGCCGCGTCGGTAACTTCGAAGTAGGCGCGCGGCTTGGCGCCGGTGACTTTCGCGGTCAGCACCTGCGGAAATTTCCGGATGTATTCGTTGTACACGCGCACGGCGTTGTTATAGTCGGTGCGCGAGACCGCGATGCGGTTTTCCGTGCCCGTCAGCTCGTCTTGCAGCTTGAGGAACGCCTGGTCGCTCTTGAGTTGCGGGTACGCCTCAATCACGACACTCATGCGACCAAGCGCCGTGGTCAGTGCCTGATTGGCGTTGGCCAGTTCGGCGGGATCTGAGCCGCCCGGTTTCTGCAGCGCACCGCTGAGCCCCGCACGAGCCTTCGCGATGCCGATAAATACATCGCTCTCCTGTTGTGCGAGTCCTTTGACGGTGTTCACCAGATTTCCGATCAGATCGGAACGACGCTGCAGTTGGGCGTCGATGTTTTGCTTGGCTTGCGCCGCCTGCTCGTCGTACGACTGAATCGAATTGTACCCGCAGCCGCCTAACGCCAGCGCCATCGGAAGCGCAAGCAACACGGTGGCCGCCATCGATCGCATGCGTCGGGATATCTGCGGTGACTGCACCGTCATCATGTCGGAATCCTCTGAGAGTTTCTACGCGTTAATCCTACCCGTACTCCTACACCACAGCCAGCGAAAACATCACGCCTTCACGTCGCTGGCAGCTCGTCGAGATACGCGGCGAGTCGCTCGGCGGCTTGCAAATAGGCGCGCGTCGTGGCCTCGACTTCGCCGTCGGCCAGCGTACCTGTGCGCACCAGTCGCAGCACGGTACTGAAGGGCTGCGCGGAGAGCCTTGTGCGTTCGGCAACCGCGGCGATGACTTCCTGCGCGTCGCGCGACGGCGTGATGCCGTGCAGGCGAAGCACGCTACGGAACACAACCAGGAACGCGCTCAGGCTCGTGCGCAACAGCTCGCGCTGCCGCGACACGTCGTCGCCTGCGGTAATAACGGCACGACGCAGGCGCAGCAACTTGCCGAGCGCGTCCTGCTCCAACTGCAGTCGAAGATCGTGAGGATTCACCACCAGGCCGTCGAGCGGCAGAGTGCCATATAGCACCCGATGCCGTTCGAGGATGTCTGCATACTCCATCGGAAAGACGTCGGCCGATCCATGCCATTCGCGTCGGGTCAGCATCAGCGGCGGCGGATTGCCCGCTTCGCGCCACGCGCGCACGGTTTGACTCAGCATCCGTAGCTGCTCAACTGCGATCGACTCCAGCACGACCAGGACATTCTGATCCGAGTGACCGACGACATGCTCGTCACTGGCTGCCGAGCCGTAGAGCACCACGCCAACCAGCGCGCTCCCGTAGACCTGTCGCAACTGCGAAACCAGATCGTCGAGATGCATTGTGCTGTTGGATTTGTTGGAGCTACCAGTCTGAGCCACCGCCGCCTCCGCTGAATCCACCGCCGCCGCCGAAACCACCAAAACCGCCGCCACCACCACCGAAGCCACCGCCGAATCCGCCGCCGCTGAATCCGCCAAACCCACCGCCAATGCGGGGACCCGGAATCGGAATCGGCAGGCACCCGATGCATCCGCGACGGCGCCGACCCATTGAACTGAGCACCATGAAGATCACAATGACGATCAGCAGCACCATGAATGGCGACGGGCCATCCGATTGCCGACTGCGTCGCGTATTGCGCACCGGTGCCCCATCAAGCGTCACGCCGAACGATTCAGCGTAACGTCTGGCGATCTCACCGGCGATGTACTCGATCGCGCCGCTATAGTCGCGCTCGCGAAACATCGGCGCGGCGTCGCGACAAAGCGTGCCCGCGGTCGCGTCGGTCACGAAGCCTTCTGCACCCTGCCCGACTTCAATTCGACAGTGCCCGCCGTCAGACGACGTTTCTTTGGGCACGATCAAAATCAGCACACCGGCGTTTCGCGCCGCGTCGCCGATTTTCGCGTCCGCGCCAACCTTCCACTGTCGGCCGAGTTCGCGCGCGACGTCCTCCTTGGGGCGCCCACCCAGATCGGCCATGGTGACGACGACCAGATCACCACGCGTCGCGCTGTTCAGACGGCGTGACAAGTCTTCGAGGCGAGCGGTCGCGTCGGTCGAAATCACGTGCGCGAAATCGTTCACGTAGCCAACTGGCTGCGGCAGCTCGAGCGAGCCCGGCGGCTGCGCGTGCAATTGACTGGCACCGACGAGAAGAACCAGCACCGCCCAGACGATCACAGTGGTGATCGCATCGGCAATCCGTCGTTCCGGAAATCGCTTCGGGGCTATTTGGGGGCGCATCGTATTCACGCTACGTCGAACATAGCATATCGTACGGCGAACCGACGCGAAGGTTGCATGCGGAGTTCGGGCCGTCAGTAGGCGCCGGTGGGGTTAAATCCGCTCGGCCTCGCCGTTCCGCCCGCCTCGCGGGAGCGCTAGGCTTCGGGAGCCCATTTCCCCATCCGTTTCTGACATGCGCCGACTACCCTCGCTTTTCGCCAGCTTGCTTTTCGCATCGCTCGCCACGTCCGGATGCGGAAAGGCCGATGCGGCAAGCGGCACCAAGCCCGCGGGCAATCAAAACGCGGGGGCCTCGACGGCGTCCGTTGCGCCCACTGCGCTGACGGCGCTCGCGAGCGGGAACAACACCAGCAATCGTGACTCGCTTTCCGATTCGCTGCTCATTGCCAAGGCCGACAAGGGGCGCCTGCTCGGCAAGGATTCAAGCGCGATCTGGGTAGTGATGATTTCTGATTTTCAGTGTCCGTACTGCAAGCAGTGGCACGACGCGACCATGTCGCAGGTGAAGCGCGACTACATCGACGCGGGACTTGTGCGCATGGCGTATCTCCATCTGCCGCTGCCCCAGCACAAGTGGGCGCGCGCCGAAGCGGAGGGGGCAATGTGCGCCGCAGTGCAGGGCAAGTTCTGGCCCTTCGCCGACGAGCTGTTCAAGCGTCAGGGCGAAATCGAAAAGCTCGGGGCAATTCAACCCGAGCTCGAAACGATTGGAAAGTCTCTCGCGCTCGACATGAAAGCATTTGCCGCGTGCCAGAACCGTCAGGCCATCAAGGCGCTCGTCGAATCCGATGTGTCGCAGTCCACGCGCATTGGCGTACGTTCGACGCCGTCGTTCCTCGTCGGCGATTTTTTGGTGGAGGGCGCGGTGCCGTACACGGACTTCCGGAAGGCCATCGACACCGCGCTGGTGCTCGCGCGGTCGGCGAAGAGGTCGCGCTGAACACTGCGCTCCGGTGGATGTACGGCGCGACGGTTGCGGTGGCCGAAACGGTCGCGGCCGTTGTACCGTCGGGCGACTCGAAGTTGCTTCGCACGTTCCGTGCACGACGCGGACTGCTTGATCGAATCCGTGCGCAGAGCAATACCGTTCGCGATTCGGCACGAACCTTGGTGTGGTTTCATGCGCCGTCCGTGGGAGAGGGGCTGCAGGCGCGTCCGGTCGTTCATGCGTTGAGGGAAGCCCACCCAGATTGGCAGATCGCCTTCACGTTTTTCTCGCCGAGCGCGGAGTCGTTTGCAAAGACGCTCGGCGCGGACATTTGCGACTATCTGCCGTTCGACAGCGCGGCCAACGCTGATGCGCTGCTGGAGGCGATGCGTCCGTCGGCGCTCGTCTTTTCCAAGCTCGACGTCTGGCCGATGCTGGTTGCGCGAGCGCGGGCGCGTGGTGTTCCCGTGCTACTGATCAGCGCGACCCTTGCCGAGTCGTCCGCCCGCCGCAGTGCCGGCTCGCGCATGCTCGTCGGCGACGCTTATGCGTCGCTGAGCGCCGTCGGTGCGATCGACGCCGTGCACGCGGAGCGGCTCGAATTGCTGGGCGTACCGCCGGCAGCGATAACGGTCACAGGTGACACACGCTTCGATCAGGTTATCGCGCGCGCGTCGAACGTCGATCGCGGAAGCGGTGTGGTCTTGTCGGTACGCTCATCTCGTCCAACGCTGGTAGCGGGAAGCACCTGGCCGGCCGATGAATCCGTGCTGCTCGCGGCCTGGGTGTGCGTTCGCAACTCGCTCCTGGCGAGCGGAGACCGCATCATTCCGCGCCTGTTGATTGCGCCGCACGAGCCGACAATGAGCCACTGCGAGGCAATCATCGCGTGGGCTGATCGTTCGAGACTGTCGCTGCGGCGTCTGACGTCGGTTGAACGCGACACCGACCTCTCGCTCGCGCGCAACGCGGACGTCGATGTCATTCTCGTCGATCGCGTAGGTGTACTCGGTGACTTGTATGCGTGTGCAGATGTTGCCTTCGTGGGGGGCGGTTTTCACTCCGCTGGCTTGCATTCCGTTATTGAGCCAGCGGCGTTTGGCGCACCCGTCGTGTTTGGGCCGGGTCATGGTATGTCGCGTGAAGCGGGGCTGCTGCTGGCCAGCGGCGGCGCGCGTTCGGTTGCATCGGAGCAGGAGTTGGCTGACACGCTGACAACGTGGATGCTCGACGCACGGGCACGTTCAGAAGCCGGCGAATGCGCTCGATCGCTCGTGGAGCGCGAGCGCGGCGCAACGGTACGCACAGTCCGGCTTATCGAATCTCAGATTCCCTCAGACGCATGACGATGCCGACTTCCGATTCTCCGACCGCACACGACCGACCTCATGCCACCTCGCGTCGACAGTTTGTCGGCTCGTTCGCCGCGGCCTCGTTTGCGCTGCTGGGCTGTGGTAACGGCGGGGAGAGCCTGTTTTATGAGGCGGGCGGCGGCAGCGCTCGTTTGACGGCGCGACCCGGCAATCCGTCGACGAACGTGGCCGCGGGCACCTACCAGATCACGCCCACAAATTTGAATGACGGCGTCTTGATCGTGCCCAGCGGCATTGCGGCGGGTTCTCCCATACCGCTGGTCGTCGCCCTGCATGGCGCCGGACAAGGATCGGTGTTTTCTCGTAATCTGTTGGCGGCGCAGGCGCAGGCGCGCGGCTTCGCGCTGCTGGCTCCCGGAGCGCGAGGACTCACCTGGGACGTGATGACGTACAAGTACAGCTATGACGTGACGTTTATCGACACCACGCTGGCGTGGGTCTTCTCGAAGCTTCGCGTTGATACGGCGCGAATTATCTTGCAGGGATTTTCCGATGGTGCGTCATACGCGCTTGGACTGTCGCTCGCGAACGGCGATCTATTCACCCGCGCCGTCGTGAATTCTCCTGGATTCATTCCGTCGTCCGATTCGCCGGCAGTCGGCAAGCCGACATATTTCTTTTCTCACGGCAAGTCCGATAGCATTCTCAACATCGATGGGGCGAGTCGCACCATCGTGCCGGCAATGCGCAAGCAGAACTACGACGTGACGTTTGTTGAATTCGATGGCGGTCATGAAATTCCGCCAGCCATCCTGTCGCAGTCGCTGGATTGGGCGCTGCGATAGCACGTCGCGCAGCGATCACCGTCGTGCCGCGCTAACGATGACCGGTTATGGGAATCACGACGGTCACCAATCCGATTCCCAGCAGCACGAGCGCGGACACGAGCGCCCACTTTAACGTGTAGCGTTGATGATCGTCGAAGTCGACGCCAGCGAGGCCCACCAACAGAAAAGTGGACGGCACCAGCGGACTCAGTAAGTGCACCGGCTGGCCGATAAGCGACGCGCGTGCCATCTCAGCCGCGCTGATGCCATACGCTTGCCCGGCCTTGGCAAGAATCGGCAGCACGCCGAAGTAGAAGGCGTCGTTGGAAATGAGAAAGGTGAAAGGCACGCTCAGCACGCCGGTCACGATCGCGAGGTACGGACCAAGCGCGGTCGGAACCAGTTGAATGACGCTATCGGCCATCGCGTCCACCATCTTGGTGCCCGACAAGATGCCGGTGAAGACTCCGGCCGCGAAGATGAGACCAACAACCGCCAGCACGTTGCCGGCATGCCGTGACAACAGTGCTTTTTGCTGATCGATGGCGGGATAGTTGAGCATGACGGCGATCGCGAAGCCAATCATGAACAGCACCGGCAACGGCAGCACGGCTTTGATCAGCGCGACAAGCAGCACGAGCGTCAGCAGCGTGTTGACCCAAAGGCGATCGGGGCGTCGGTGCTCGCGATCCTCGTGAAATTCCGGATTGGCCAATTCTTCGGTGAGCACCTCCTCAGTGTTGCCCGCCGACGCCAGGCGCTTGCGTTCACCGATGCCGAGCCGGTAGGAGACATACAATATCCACACGATGCCGCCGGTCATTGCGGGAATCATCGGGACAAAGACGGTGCTGACATCGATGGTCAACGCACTCGCCGCGCGCGCCGTAGGTCCACCCCACGGCAGAATATTCATCACGCCTGATGCGAGCATGGTGACGCACGCGAGGATGAGCGGACGCATCCGCAACGTTCGATAAAGCGGCAGCATCGCGGCCGTCGTGATCATGTAGGTCGTCGACCCGTCGCCGTCCAGTGAAACGAGCAGCGCCAACGCCGCCGTGCCGACGACGACCTTCATCGGGTCGCCGTGAACCAATTGCACCAACCGTCGAACGAACGGCTCGAACAGTCCGGCATCAATCATGACCGCGAAATAGAGAATCGCGAACATCAGCATCACACCCGTCGGCGCCAGCTTCGTGATACCGGAGACCATCATCTCGCCGAGCTTCGGGGCAAATCCGCCGGCGGCGCCGAACAAGATTGGGATAAGGATCAGCGCTGTAAGCGGCGAGAGCCGTTTCGTCATGATGAGCGTCATGAAGACGATCACCATGCCATAAGCAAGCAGGGTGAGCATACCGGTTACGGCTTCGCTGGAGCGAGTGGCAGCACGATGTGCGACGGAAACGCCGCGCTGTGCTGGACCGAGATATTCGTCGGGATCATCCGCCGATTTTTCCCGAGCGGCTCTCCGGTGTTGGGATTCACGTCGAAGCGGGGAAAGTTGCTACTAGAGATGTCGACCCGAATGCGGTGTCCCTTCTTGAACACGTTGGCGGTCGGAAACGGCTCGATCGTGAACTCGTACACTTTGCCCGGTTGCAACATGACTGCGTGATCGCGCGTCGCGCGGTAACGTCCGCGCACAATCGCGTCGGTGAGATTCATGTCGAATCCGCCTGGCCACTCGACGCTCGATGGATACACATCGAGCAGTTTGGCCGTCACGTCGGCATCGACCGTACTAGCCGACGCGAACAGCTTCACGGTGATGGGCCCGATGACTGTCACGTCTTCTTTGAGCGGCTCGGTTTGAAAGACGACCACATCCGCGCGCGATCGCAGCGGAAGCCACGGTGCCTGTGACGGCGGGAAGCGCGGATCTTCTCGTTGATTGAACGCACCATCTTTGAGCCGCGCCGACGCGCCACCGCCGATGGTCGGCACCGGATGCGCTGGGTCGAACGTGTAGGTGGTGGCCGACGAAGCCGCCGTCGGTTTGGCGGGAGAGAGTGAGCCGTCGGCGTGAAAGTAGTACGGCACGAACTTCGTGCCGTTCAACGGCCAACTGTCGCTCGTTCGCCAGTAACCGCCGTGCGTGAGGCGACCGTCTTTGTCTTTGTGTCCGTCGCCGGTGCCCATCACGAAGACGCGCACGGGTGCGTCACGCTCGGCGCCGTTTGCCCGACCCTTCAGATGATGATCGAAGAATCGCAAATGAAAGTCGGTGAGAAAATCCTGGATGGCCGCGGTATCGCCGAATGCGACGTCGCCGGCGTATGACAGATTGTTTCCGCCATGCTTCCAGGGTCCAACCATCACGAATTGCGGCGACTTCTTGAGCCGTCGCAGTGACGTGAAGTTCTTGAAAGTTCCGGCGAGGAAGATGTCATACCATCCGCCCACCTGCATCATCGGAATGTCCGACGTTTCCGGATAGTGCTCATCCCAAGCCAACATCGGATCTTTCCAGAACGCGTCGTAATTGGCGTGTTCGAAAAAATCGAAGTACCAGCCTTCGTACTGCGGATCCACCGACAGCGGATTGAGCCCGCGTCGCATCGGCTGCACGCTGTACCAGTCTTCGACCTTCTCTTTGGTCAGCAACACCTTCACGTCCTCGGACCGCGCATCGGCGAGCAACTGACTCCACGCCCACGTCAGCTGACGCCCCATTTCGTACGTGCCGCGGTAACGCACTCCATGATCCCAACCATTGGCCATGCCGCCCATGTTGAGGATGAGCGCCTTGAGCGCGGGCGGATGGTACTGCGCGGCCCCAGCCTCCATGTGCGCGGCGAATGACGTGCCCCACATACCCACCTTGCCGTCGCTGTACGGCTGCTTCGCCAACCACTCAATGACGTCATAGCCGTCGGTCGCGTCGATTGGCTGCACCTTCGAGAACAACCCTTCCGACTTGTAGCGGCCGCGCGTGTCCTGCAGCGCGACGACGTACCCGCGCTCGGCAAAGAACACCGCCTGCTCAGCAAGCGACGTTTTGTTGTAAGGCGTCCGGTTGAGCAGCACCGGTAACCGTTCCTCGATCGGGACGCCGTTGCGACCGGGCCGATAGAGGTCCGTCGCCATACGCTTGCCATCACGGGTGGGAATCATGAGATCGGTCGCCACCTTAATCGCGTCGTATTGCTTGGGCGACGATTTCCACCCCGGGGGCGGCATTCGCGACGGGTCCGGTGGCGTTTGCGCTTTGGCGGCTGGCGAGAGCGACAGAAAGACCAACGCCAATGTCAGCGCGGTCCAACGGTGCGCGTTTCGGGTCGCAAGCGCTCGAGCGTCGGCCGTTCGGAGGATGATTTTGCAGGCTGGTGGCATCTGCATATAGTGCGCCTCGTCCCCTGCCGGCGCCAACGTGCCGCGGGCGTAACGCAGAACCTCGGCCGCACGCATCACGCCTCCCGTCTGGACGGTGACAACCCGCTCCCGCAGATTACTCGGGTCGTCCCTTACCCGCCTCCCCTCCGCGAATGATTCTCCGCCATCAACGGTGGATCGTCACATTGCTGTTCTGTCTGACGCCCGTCGCGCCACTTTTCGCGCAGAGCGTTGTAATTCCGGCGGGGCGACGTCAACTCGTTGGCGTGGTGCGCGACGGCGCCGGTGCGGCCATGGAAGGTGTGACCGTCACCATTCCCGGCTCCAGCGCGCTCACCGGTGTCCGCGGGCTGTTCGAACTGCTCACGCTTGAACATGACACGGTCACCATCTCGTTTCGCAAAGTCGGATTCGAACCGATCGATGCGCTGCTGACTGCGCGCAATAAGCTCTGGGACACCGTGGTCGTGCAGATGGAGCAGGCCTCCCAGCGACTGAGCGATGTGAAGGTGACCGAGACGCGAACGCGTTCGGCACTCGCGTTGCGAACGTTTGAAGAGCGCAAAGCGCGCGGCATCGGACAATTCATCACGCGCGCCGATATCGTCGAGCGTGGTTCGTCGCGCTTGAGTGATCTGCTGCGCTCGAAGCGCGGCGTGAACGTCATTCGCGGTGGCAAGGTGCGCTTCTCGGCGTACACCGGCGGCCGCAACGTGCAGTGTCAGCCCGACATCTGGCTCGACGGCATGCGCTCGCAGGGGATGGAGGTGGATGAGATCCTCCCGAGTACGGTTGAGGCGATGGAACTCTACCCTTACTTCAGCACTATACCGGTGGAGTTCCAGCCGGTGGGCGCGAACACCACTCCGTGCGGTACTATCGTCATCTGGACGAGGATTCCTAATGGCAAAGGCAAGTGAGTTGAGGACGCACGTCGGCGCATTACGGGTTTCGACGTGTCTTTTCGCGGCGCCTCTCGTCGCGGCACTGTCGGTGGCACCGATAGCGATCAGCGCCGCGCAGAACCCATCCGTATCACGCTCTTTTGGCGACACAGCCGAATTCGGCGTACGAATCCTCTCCATTCATCCCGACTCCGAGGTCGCGACGTTCTCGGCACCCAGCAGCAAGCACCTTATTGTGCTTGAAGTCGTACCAGGTCGATCCATCGATGTACTCTATCCGGGCCCTTCTGCCGCATCATTCAAAAAGGACAAGGGTTCGAACGCGTTTCGGCTGCCGCTCTATCGAATGACTGCCGTGAGCAACGATGCCGAACAGGCAGCGGCAGAACGCACCGCCGAAGATGCGTACCGTCGATGCGTCGCCGCTGCCGACGCGGCCGCTCGTCGCGCCGAAGCAGCGAAGCGCACGCGAGACGCCAGTGGGAAAGAGACTGGTCCCAGCATTTCGCAGGTGATGACGGCTTCATCCGATGCGACGCCTGGCGGCAATCGGTGCGGTCGGCCAAACGCCCCAGCCCGAACGGTGAAGTACGTACGGCTACCGCCCCGCGTACCTGCCGACCGCTATCTCGTCGTGCTTTCTTCGTCAGCGGATATGTCGCTCGCCGAGCTAAACCTGCGACTGGCTCAGCTCACCTCCGTCGGCAACGATGTTGCGACAGTTATCGAAGCAACGGCGTCGGGGCTCTACTTCGGGAAGACGGAGAAGTGGGGTGGTGCGTTCATTCCATGGTGACAGGCTAGCACAGCGGTGACGCCTCAGCGCGTCACCACGACTTCACGGGCACCTGCCGGCACTGGCACGGTGCCCGTTTTTCCTCCCGGCCATCGTACCCAGACCGCCGTTGGTGTGTCCGAGAGGCCTAGCACCTGCACCGCGCCGTTCTGCGACCAATAGCCAGAACCGGCCTGTACCTCCCGCACAGGCCCGCTACGACTGCCGTATTGCACGCGCAGCTGGACGCCGACGCCATCCGGATTGCGCGCATCGCCGCGAACGCGAACGCGCAATCCAGGTTTCGCGCCGCGATTGAGAAACAAGCGCGTGGAATCACTGTTCTGTGAGACGGCGAGATCGAGACGCCCGTCGCCGTTCATGTCGGCGAATGCGACGCCTCGTTGATCGCCATAGACCGTGATGCCTGACGACTGACCCGACATCGGCGTGAGCCCACCCTTTCCATCGCCGCGCAACAGTAAGCCGCGTCCTGCATCGTAGCGCGGAAAGCCGACAGACGATGGAAAGAAGTTCTGTCCGAGGAACACGTCTTCTGCCCCGTCTCCGTCGAAGTCCGCGATGCTGACGGCGAACGACGGCGCCCACTGCGCCTCAGTCGGCAACGCGTGAGCCTCGAAGTGATCGCCGCGATTCAGAAATACCATATGATCGAGCGTGCGGACCTCGAGACGTTGCGTGCTCGTCATCGCCGAACCGAGCAGCGTTTCGACCGAGGCATCGGCAAACGCCGAAAAATTGTTCACGCGTCCGACCGCGTCGCGCACCGCCATGCGCACGCGCGCCCAACTGTTGATCGGCGACAGTCCGTGTACGCGCTCGTCGGGCCGACTGAGCAGCATCTCCACTTCGCCACCGGCACCGAATGGCCCATAGGTGATCGTGAGTGGGCGCGCGCTGTCGGTGGCCATTCCGGTGTTGCGCCCCCAACTCGTCGCCACCAGATCAAGCTTGCCGTCGCCGTCGAGATCACCAGCGGCCACACCGTTCCATTTGCTCGTCCACGCACTCAGCCCCCACGAGGAAGGCGCTACCGTGAAGCGTCCATGGCCGTCATTGAGTAGCAGGACGATCGACCCCCAATCACGGGTGAGCACAAGATCGGCGTGCCCGTCGCCGTTCATGTCCGCGAACATTGCCGACGTGACAAGCCCGATGTCGTGCAGTACGGCGCTGTTGGCTTGATCAAGCACAAACGCCCCGTTGACGCGTTTGAACAGTCCCGAGGACGTCGTGACTGGATACGCCATCGGCAGCGCACGCGACCCGACAAACAGATCGAGCGATCCGTCTTCGTCGTAGTCACCGAGTGCAATCGGACCAGTGGACGAAGCGTGAGAACCCACTGCCTGCTGCGGCGTCGTGTTGACACTCGCGCCGCTGGCCGCGAACTGCACGACAGCGGGCTGCGCCATCATGTCTTTTTGGTTGCGCAGCTCCCATGTCGCGACACCAGCGAGCAGTTGCGTCCGACCATTCTCACTGAATCCGAGAATGGCGGTCAGATCGTTGCCGGCAACGGGACCGTTGAGGGTCATCGGCTGCAGTGTGCCATTCACGTTGCGGAAGGCAGCCACGCGGCCGCCCTTGCCACTGCCGATAATCAGGTCTTCCGCCCCGTCGCGATCGATATCGTACCAGGCGACACCCGGCCCGAGCTGCGACAACGCATCGGGGAGCAGGTATTGGCGGTCCCAATCGTCGAATGGGTTCTCGACGTGTCGGTGACCTCGAAGCTGCGCTGTCGCGTCTTCGAAGATGGGGGCCGGCGCTACCGACGCGGTTGCAGAGCCGGGCACACTCGCGTTCGCATGACGCTGCACGATTTCGTACTCGCGGTTCGACTTCACATGCGATACTTCGGTGCGCCGACCGTCGCGCCACTGCACGACCAGACGTGCCGAGTCCGATTGCCCCATGGCGAACGACATGAGGTAGTCACTATGCGAGAGGTACAGCCCGCCAACGGCGACCTCGTGCGTCTGCAATGGCACGGCGCCGTTGTAGAGCGTCACGCGAGCGCCGACTGCCTGAGTATTGGGCGCGTCACCGCGCAGCCGCACGGCAATGCGCGGCGCCGAGGCGTCGTTGCGAAGCACCAACGCGGGCGACCCAAGTCGATTGATGACAACATCCAGATCGCCGTCACCGTCGAGATCCGCCGCCGCGATGCCATGCGAAATATCGGCGTCGATTCCAAAGCGCCACTTCGCGCTGACATCTTCGAAGGTCAGATCGCCCTTGTTGCGGAACGCCACGTTCTTTAGCGCGAGCTTGGGAAATTCCCAGCGCTGACGCTGCCACGGCACGTCGTTCAGTCGGTTCTGCAGTCCTTCCTGAACGTCCGCGTCCATGATGTCCCACGGATGTCCGTTCGCGATCAGGATGTCGGGCAGTCCGTCGAGATCGACGTCCATGAACATCGTTCCCCACGACCATCCGCTCGCCGCCACGCCGGCGGCGTTGGCAAACTCCGCAAACGTGCCGTCGCCACGATTCAGAAACAGGGAATTGCGCTGAAACTGCAGTTGCAGATTCCCTTCGCCCGGTTTCTTCGGCAACGATGTGTGCGTTGGAATCTGGGTCTTGATCCGACGCGGATCGTTGGCCTGCATGTCCGTTTCGAACAGATCGAGTCGGCCGTCGCCGTTGATATCGGCCACGTCGAGCCCCATCGCCGAATTGCTCATCGAGCGCTGCGAACGCCAGTCGGCCAAGGTGAAATTGCCATGGCCGTCGTTCATCCAGAGCTGGTCCAGATCCTCGAAGTCGTTCGCCACGTATAAGTCGGGCGCGCCATCGCCATTGAAATCGACGAAGCGCGCGCTGAAGCCAAACGATTCGAATTCCTCTCGCAGGGGCGCGCCGTTCGCTTCGCGAAAGCGCGACGACACCATCGGCACGCGCGTAAAGTGCCCTGCACCGTCGTTGCTGTAGAACTCGTCGGGCTGCGCGCGCTGGGTCAGGCGCATGCCGCCCATATCGGGACGCATGACCACCTTGTAGTCACGCTGATGCTCCGGCACGACCTCGTACTTCTTCGGTGCCACTTCGCGCACCATCTGATTGAACGCCCGCTGCTGCGGGGGAATTGTATCGTCGACGCTGTAGGGCTTGTAGTTCGTGATGAACAACGACAGATGCCCATCGCCACTGACGTCCGCCATCGTGACCGTGGTCGCGCCACGTCCGGTCGTGTCGAGGCCGAGATCTCGGCGCTCGGTGAAGTGTCCCTTGCCGTCGTTGAGGTAAATAGCGTTCGGTCCGGTCGTGGCCACCAGCACCAGATCGAGGTCACCGTCACCGTCGACATCGGCCAGTGCTGAACCCGTCGCGTGGCGATCGCACGCGCTGACGTGCGCCGACTTCGTAATGTCCTCGAACTTCCAGTTGCCCAGATTGCGATAGAGAGCGCTGCAGCCCTCGGTGGCCGCGAAGAAAATGTCAGGGAGAGAATCGCCGTCGACATCGCCCATCGACACACCGGCGCCTTGCGCGAGCATGCGATTCCCGATGAGTATCTTCTCGCTCGCATTGTTTTGAAAGCGCACGCCGGTCTTGTTCGCTTCGAGTCGCGTAAAGCCAGGCGTGCCTCGTGGCACATCGAGTGCGCGCCAGCGCACATCACCGTCGTCGTGCCAAGTGCGATCGGGTTTCCGGTCGCAGCCGCTGACCAAGCTCGTCGCACTCACCAACGCCAGCACGACGCGTACGACACGTACGCCGACGCGGCCACGCCCATTGTGCACTCGTACGACGCTCATGGCACTCCTACGCGCGTGAGCGCGAGCGCCCTTGCAACAGTCGCACCCACGCATTTGCCCAGCGCGAGCCCGGCCTTGTTGCCAGACGGATAGTGAATGCCACCATAGATGCGCGACATCCCCGCTTCCTCGCTCGCCGCTTCGAACGAGTTGAAGTGACGCACCTGGTGTCCCAACGCAATGCTCGTACTGTCGGTGAACGGCGAGGCGCCGAGCACCGTCGTAATCACCGACGCGGCCGCCGCACTCTGGGTCGAATGTCCGGCCGGATGCTCCGGAAATGGCGGCGTGGGAATGAGCGGTTCCCACGACGGATTGAGAACGCGACGAATGTACGTTCGCGGTCGGAGCAAGCTGTACTGATATTTGTAGCCCCACGCGGCGATGAACGCGTCGGCCTGCGAGACGGCAGTGCCGAGCACGAGGCGCACGGCGTTGTCGGTGTCCAGCTTGTGCTCACTGATCATCTGTCCCGCGATCGAGAGCCAGTGACCGACGGGTGTTCCCGATTCACCGGCATTGTCGGCCCAGTAGTACGCGATGGTTTTCTGCTCGTCGGTCAGTTGCTTCTGCGCGTCTGCCACGGCCCTCGCGTTGAGGTACAGCGCGGACGTCGTGTCGGTGGAATAGGGCGACGCGTCAGGAATCGCGCACGCGTTCCACGCGGCGAGCGTGAACGGTCGTAGTTCTCGCCAATACGGTTCCGTCGCTCCCGCCATGTTCGCTGCGGGCAGCGTTTTTCCCCCGGGCACTTTGGGTCGGCTGAGAATCAGTCCGCGATCACCGGTGTTCGCACTCCGCTGCTGATTGGCGGGATTATCGAGGGCGATGAACTCACTCGCCCCTGACATGTTCTGCGTCGCGTAAACCGACGCCGGCGAATCGTTCTGCCACAATCCCTCGCCGACGGGGGGAGCATAGGCGCGTGTGCGCGTGCCCGCGAAGCCGTCGGTGTTCGACCACGCCACGATCTGCAAACCGATCGCCCGTCCCAGCGAGTCCGAGCGGTGCCGCGTCTTCTCCGACACACCGGCCACACGGCGGGCCTCCGTCAACGAGTCGGCCAAGCGACCAAGCTGCGCACGCGTCGTCGCCAGCCCCTCACGAAAGAGCGAGTCGAGAACCACGCGCTCCGCCGACGCCGCGACCACGGTCGCATCGAACCGTGACGGGTCGGCGGCGCGTGGCATCGCCGGCAAGTCGTGCAATTTTCCCTCGAGCGATGGCAGGGTCGGGTGCACAGCGCTGACACCGGCATACAAGGCCGTCGCGGCATAAGCCGACAAGCGCGAAGCGACCGGCGGAGACAGCCGCTCGACTCGAATCGCACCGTACATCGCGTGTACCCACTCGGATACCATGCGCGGATCCGTTGTGTCGGCGGACCGGCATGCACCGAGCGCGAGCAGAGCAAGCGGCGTCGACCTCACAACCCGCGCCACAGGCCGCGTGAAAGCCGGTGCGCTGAACCAGGCAGGAGTCCGTGCTAACCGGCGTAGGGTCCGCAATGCCATCGTGTGTTCGCCCCGTGAAGTCGGCAGGAAAAATGGGAGTGAGGGAACCGTAGTGCCGGGCTTGGACACGGACAACCGCGCGCCCTCCCACGCGAGATACGTGGACGAAGAAAAAGTGCTGGCCCGTCCGTGACGCGGATCGTACCTTCTCCACTTAGAGCCTTCCCGCCATTCACACTCGGCTCATCCCTGCCCTATGACGTCGACCCGAATTGTCCGAATTCTCGTGGTCTGCGGTGTCGCCCTGTTCACTCAGTGGTCGGGTGTTCTTCGCGCGCAGACGACCAATGCCCAGATCGCCGAGTTGCGCGGTGTCGTTCGCGATAGCGCCAGCGGCGCGCCGATTGCCGGAGCGGTCGTAATGGCGCTCGACGCGGACGCACGCATCGTCATTCGGACCATCGCCTCCGAGCGAGGATTGTATCGAATCTCACGACCCGCTTCGGTGACGCAGTTGCGCGTGGTGCGACTCGGATTTCGCCCGGCTACGGTGACGCTCGCGTTGTCGAACGCGGCTTCCACCACGCTTAATATCGCGCTGGTAACCGTCCCTCGGGCACTCGAGGCCGTCGATGTTGTCGCCGCCCGCGGCTGCCCGGTGCGGAGCGATCGCGGAGAAGCGTTTGCCCTGCTCGATCAGGCGCGCGCTGGACTGCTCGCTGCCGTCGTCGCGCGCGAACGGCAACCCGCCCAAATTCGCGTGTTGCGATATGAGCGTCGCCTCGACCTCGACGGCGTCGAAATCGAACGGCAGCTGGTCTCGGTCGATTCGTCAAAGAACGCCACGACGTCGTTTAATGCTGTGCACAGCGCGATCGATTTCGTCGACAACGGTTTCCGCACCGGGCGCAACGGCGCCTATACGTACTACGGCCCCGACGCAGACGTGTTGCTCGACGATCGCTTTCAGCGCGGTTATTGCTTCAGCCTTGCCGCCGCAGACACCTCGCGACGCGCGCAAGTGGGCTTGCACTTCGCGCCGGCCGGACGACGCAGCGGTCGCGTTGACATCGACGGCACGTTGTGGATCGACACCGCCAATCGCACGCTGAACGAAATCGAGTTCCGCTATCTCGGTCTCGAAGTGCTGGCGGAGTCGTTCGGTGCCGGCGGTCGCATCGGCTTTCGCATGTTGCCCAACGGCGCACCATTGATCGATCGTTGGTCCTTGCGCCTCGTCGGTGCACCGGACACGATCGTGACGGATGCGGGTTCGTCCTCTCAATCGTACGCCATTCGCGAGATCGGCGGTGAACTCGCCCACGCGCGCTGGCCCGACGGCAGCGAGTGGAGTGCGCCACTCGGCGTGGCCAACGTCACCGCCGTGCGAAAGGATGGTTCACCGGCGCGCGGCGTGACGCTCAATTTGGTTGGTACCGACTATCGGACGACCACCGACTCACTCGGTCGAGCGACCATCACGCAGCTCGTGCCCGGGCCGTATCGATTTGCGATCGACGATCCGCGATTGCAGGGCATCGACTGGCAGATCCCCACCGAACGGGAGTTTGTATCGCGGCGGGGGTCGACGTCGCTGGTGCGCGTCGAGGCACCGACGCCCGAAGAGTATGTGGCCGCGAGTTGCAATTCCGGCGTGTCGCAGGAGCCCAATAATGCGTTGCTGATCGCGCGCGTCGTTGGATCGGATCGTCAGCCGCTCGGCGGCATCAAGTGGCGCATCAGCGAATCGCGGGACAGTAAGTGGCGTGTGATTTCCGAAAATGGGCTGACGCCGTCGAGCGGCCTCGTGATGCTGTGCCGCGGCATTGAACGTGGCGCGTTGCTCGAGATCGCGGCGTGGCGTGAGCTCAATGACGCGGTGCGCGTGCGCAAGTTCGTCGATGACAAGTTGGTGACCGTGCGCGTGCCGTTGCCGACGCGCGTCATCGCTCAGCAAGCAACCGCGGATGCGCCGCGTGCCACGGTGATCGGTAGCGTTCGGGACTCGAGCAGTGGCGCGCTCATTGGGGATGCACGTGTCACGTTCCTCGGCTCGCCCTTCGAGGGCGCGACCGACTCCACCGGACAGTTCCTCGTGGGTGGGGTGCCGAGAGGAACCTACACGGTCGAAGTCAGCACGCCGTTTCTCGATTCAATCGGAGCGGTACAGCGCACCAACGTCACGCTCGAGGATTCCATTGCGCGCCTCGCGCTCTACCTGCCGTCGTTACAGACGGTCATGAGCGCCACCTGCGGCGCGACGACGTCCGGATCGGCCGTCATCGGCCGACTGCTCATGCGCAATGAGCGTCCGCTTCCCGCCGGTTTGCAGGTCGTTGCAGAGTGGCGCGACAGCGAAGTACCAAGCGCGCCGCTCATGAAGTGGGTGCGCGCGCCCGTCGAGCCGGGCGGCACGTTTCGCGTCTGTGGCGTCCCTGCCGATGTGCCGCTGCAGGTACGCACCGAAGCGGACAGTGTCACGCCATACGCCGCTGCGCCGACCTCCGTGCGAATTGCGTCGGCTCGCCGTTTCTCACGGACCGATCTGATGTTGGACTCAGGGGTTGTCGTGCTCCCCGTGTTCACTGGCTCAGTCATCGCCGACTCGCTTGGGACGCCGCTCGAAAACGCCGAAGTGACCATCTCCGATCTTGGGAGATCGGTGCTGACCAACCAGCGCGGTGCTTTTCGGGTGAGCGACATTCCGATCGGCTCACATGTTATCAGCGTGAAAAAGGTCGGCCATGCACCAATGATGACGACCATGGAATTTCAGGCCAATCGCACCATCGATCAGCGAGTGCTGCTCCCCAAGGCGACCACGCTGAATACCGTCAATGTCATCGCGACGGGTAATGGTGCACCGCCGGCGTTCGATGAACGACGGAAGAATGGCATTGGGCGATACCTGACATTCGATCAGCTGCAGCGACAACAGGACCGTCGCCTCTCCGACGTGCTGATCACAGTTCCGAGCGTCGCTGTGGTCACCGCGCGCGGCGGCAACGCGTACATCTTAGGCAAGCGAGCGCCATTGCATCTCAAACCGACCGGGCTCCACGGCGGACCAGTCGGCGGTGCAGGTTCCGCAGGAGGCGCCGCGGGACTCGGCCAAACGGCCGCGACGGCGGGGAGCTTCACCGATCAGGACCTGATCGAACAAGGCATCTACTGTCCCTCGGCGGCCGAGAAGAGTCACGGTCTAGAGTGCGGTTGCTACGCGCAAGTCTATCTCGACGATCACTTGATGAACGGCGGTCGACCGACCGAGCCATTCGACATCAATTCGATTCCCACTAAGAATATCGCCGGTATCGAGTTCTACGCGTCACCGGCGCAGACACCTGGCCAGTACAGCAATCTTCAGGCGCGCTGTGGTGTGATGCTGATCTGGACCCGACGATAGCGTTTCCGACCTTTCTCATTTCGCATTGGAGTCACGCATGTCACGTCTGTCGACCGTTTTCGTGGTTGTCCTAGGAGTTTGCTGTGCCGCCTGCTCGTCGTCTGGCGGTGGGCCCACGCCCGCGCGCCCCGCTACCCAGACCATGGGCTCGGCCGATGTCGGCACCGTCACGATCACCAATGCGACCACGGCGGATGTTTCGCATTTCGCCTTCTCGGTTGACGCCGTCTGGCGCGTGATGCCATCGGTATTCGATTCGGTTGGCATTCCCATCACCCTGCTCGATCAGGCTTCGCACTCAATCGGAAATCAGGGGTACAAGTTGCGCGGACGCCTGGGTAAGGTCACGCTTAGCCGACTGCTCGACTGCGGGAACACCCAGATCGGACCCAACGCTGACACATACGACGTGTTTCTCAGCGTCGTCACCACGATTCAGGCGGAAGGCGCGGCGGGGTCAAAACTGTCAACCCTGGTCGATGCGAAGGCACGCCCGATCACGTACAACCAAGGTTATTCGAACTGTGCGTCTCGGGGTGGTATCGAAATCAAGATCGCTGATCTCGTAAAGGCGCGACTCGCAAAGTAGCCCAGCGTTCGCGTCACGCTCCGTCATTCTTATCTCCGCTCACTCGTGCGATTTCGCTGGGTTTCACTCGGTTCAGCCGCGTTCATACTCTCGACACCACCGGTCGCGTCCGCTCTGCATGCGCAATCGCGTTCGAATGGCGTGAATGTCACCGGTATTGCCTTCGACAGCGTGCGCAACGTCCCACTCGAACACGCGTTCGTCATGATCGAAGGGCGCTCGCGCAGCGCCACCACCGATGCCAAAGGCCGCTTCACATTTGATACGCTGCCGCCGGGGACCTACACGTTTGCCATGCAGCATGCGGTCTTCGACAGTCTTGGATTATCGGGCGCGACGGCTCGTGTGACCGTCACCGACGGAAAAACGCCCATCACGCTCGCGCTCCCGTCATTCAAGACTTTTTGGAAGGCCGCGTGCGGGGTGATTCCCGTGCCGGGAGCTGACAGCGGTCTCGTCTACGGCACTGTTCGCGACGCCAAATCGCAGAACCCAGTGCCTCAGGCCAGTGTCGAACTCTCGTGGATCGATTTGGTGAACCTCGGCACCAAGACGCAGACGACAGGCGTGACGCAGCGCAAATGGAAGAACGAATCGCAGTCGGATGCACAGGGCACCTATGCGATCTGTGGCGCGCCAGTGTCGACGCAACTGCGCATCAAGGCGCAGTATCTCAACAATGTCACCGGCGTTATCGACCTTGCGTCGTCACCAGATCGCGTCCGCCGTCGCGATCTCGTCATCTCTGGCATCGCCCCGGGTGACACGGCGCGACGCGGATTCGTGTCGGGCAGCGTGCTCGACGCCGTCGGACAAGGCATTTCGGGCGCGCGCGTCATACTCGACGAGGCAATCGAGGCGCGAACCGATGCGAAGGGTCACTTCTCGTTGCGCAACGTACCCACCGGAACGCGCCAACTTGACATTGCGGCGCTTGGCATGACGCCGGTGTCGACGGTGGTCGATGTGATGGTCGGCGATACCGCCGTCGTTTCCGCGACCATGCGCAAAGTGACGAATCTCGAAGCCATGCGCGTGGTTGCGTCTGGCGCGAATACCCGCGCCAAGCAGCTGTACGATGATCGTCGCCGACTTGGATTGGGCGCGGCACGAGATTCAACGGAAATCGGCCGCATGCCCGGACTTGCGGCGGCGTTTCAGAGCTTTCCAAACGTGACCGTGCAGCGACAAAGTGCAAACGGACGTCGATTCAACCTGTACTTGCCGTCGACGGGCGCTGATCCGTGTCTCGCAATGCTGCTCGTCGACGGCGTACAGCAACTCGATCACGAGGTGCTGAGCACCATGAGTACGGATGAAATCGCGGCCGTGGAGGTCTACACGCGTCGTCTCACGGTGCCAACCGAGCTAATGCGCAATGAACCCAAGTGCGGGGTCGTCGCCGTCTGGACAAAGAATGCGTTCCGTCGCTGATCGAGCGACGGAACGCTTGCGTTCGCGCTAACGCGCGCGACGCGATCACCATCAGGTCTCAGGCGCCGCCGCGACCCGGCGGGCCCCCGCGACCACCGCCCATTTTTTCACGGGTCATTTGCTGAGTCTCCTCGGCGTTCTTCTGCAGAATCTCGCCGGCCGTCTTTTGTTGTGCTTCATCCATCTTTGACACGACCTCCTTCGCTGCCGCGTCGTAACTGGCGCGAATGTCGCGAATAACGCCCATCATCGCCTCACGCGACAGCGCCACGCGCGCTTCGTCCGCCGCAGAAGAGCCCGGACGTAGCTCCTTGCGTAGTGAGTCGACCAGTTTGTATCGGTCGGCATTGTCCGCGCGGAGCTTCGCGTCCGCGTCCTTGAGCGACGTAACTTGCGCGTCGCTGAGGTTGAGATCCTTCTTCTTGTCCAGCAAATCGGCCAGGGGGCTCGCCTTTTCGAAATCCTTGCCGGAGATACTCGGCGCACGAGGCGCCGCATTCTTCTCCGCGTCGAAGCCCGTCTTTTGACCTGACTTGCCACCAAATCCGCCGCCGGTAGACGCGGCGCCACCGCCCGCGCCGCCGCGTTGCGCAAGGCCAATCGAAGGAATGAGAACGAGCAGAGCGATTGCCGTGCCGAGCCGAGTCATGGAGAATCCCTCGTGCGGGATGAACTGGGTTAGAGGAGGACCAACGGCGTGAAATAGTGCTGAAAGGCGTACGACGGCAAGAGGGCATGGCGCACATCGCCGGCGCATCGCTTTTGCGCACCAAGGCGCGGTGAACGACGAAGGGCCGCTGGACAATGCCAGCGGCCCTTCGCGTGGTTACGAGCGCCCTAGAGCGGCACCAGGAGGCCTAGAAGCCTCGGGGTGGGCGACGATCCCACATGAACGAACCAGCCGGCACCTGGAAGGCAGCCGTCTGCGGCGTACGTGAGCCCGCCGTGGAACGCGGGTACACGACTAGCGTCACCGCCGAGCCAGAAACACCTGTGCCCGGAAGCGGTTCGATGTCGAGTTTGCCGCCAGCGCCTGCGCTCGACGTGGCTACGGCGCCGCGGAGAGCCTGCAGATCGGGGAACAGGGTCGTGCCACCACCAGCAGGCTGCACGTTGTAGCTGATTGATCCCGTATCAGCGTTGACGAAGCTCGAAATCGTGAGCGGAGCGACACCTGACCAAGTCGCAGCCGTTGGCACCGTGCCGCCCGTCGGATACGTGCGCACATCGATGGACTGCGTTGAAGCGTTAATAACGCGCAGCGCCACCTTCGCACCCGGATCGGCCGGATTGTCTTCGATGACCTTGAGCTGCATCTGCCCCGCTCGCGCCGCGCCCCAGAGGATGACCGTATAGTTCTTGCCGGCCTCGAGGTTGAGCGTGGAATCCTTGAGCTTCGTCGACGCGATCGACTGAATCGTATCGTCGAGGAAAATCACGAAATGGCGGTTCGAAGCCGCTCTGGCCGCCTTGAACTGCGTCACTGACGACGCGGTGATTCCGCCCGTGGTCGTCGGGGAATTACGGAACGCCACGCGGAACTGCGCGTTGCTTTCCACGATATCGACGAATCGGAAGTCGAGTCCGAACGCGCCCGCGCTATCGGGCAGCGCGTTGATGAAACGCACACCGGCGCTTGGAATCGCCGTCGTCGTAATCGTTTTTTCGGGTTGACACGCGCTCATGGTGAGGCCTGCCGCCAGGCCCAACACCGAGAGACGAATGAAACGGGACATGTAACACTCCGTGGAGGTGGAGACCAACTCTGCTATCGTTTGAAACGCGGAATTCGGTTCGAATTTGCGGAATCTTTTGGAGCTTTTCCTTCATCCCCTTGCAGGCTGCCGATGATGCCCTGAGTGAACACCACGGCAACGACACCGAGCACCGCCCCGCTCACCAAGGCGGTCCGGCCGCGCGAGAAGCGCCGCTCGCTCACGGTCGAGACATACTCCGACCTTACGCGAACGCGCTCCCCAGCCCACACCTGCTCTCCGCCACGCAACAAACTGATTTGCGTTACCGAAAGCACATACTCCGCGCTGTCCTTCTGTAGCAAACGACCTTGAATGTCGGAAATCTCGGGTCCCATCTGACCGCCGAGTGCCGCTCGCCCATTGTCGTTGATGGCGAGAGAGACTTGTGTGCCGAGCGGCAACGGCTGTCCCGCGATTGGCTGTAGGGTATAGCAGCCAACTGAAGCGAGAGCGGCCGTCGCCACCACGGCCTGACGAAACCCGATTGGTTGTCTTACCAACCGTAGACGCTCACTGCCGCCACCGAGCCCGCCGCATTACCAGCGCCGGGACCCGAGCCATAGATGTCGCCGAGCGCCTTGCCACGCGCTTGGAGATCCTGATACGGCACCGCCCAGAACAGCGGCGTGTCCTTCGGCAGCTCGCCCCAACCACGGCCGTCGAGATACCACGGCGCGTAGTGCGTAAAGGCACCTTCGATGCGCTTCTCGTACTTGAGCGCATCCCAGAGGTTTCCGCACGCCACGACATTGAATGGCGCCACCGGTACCTTCGGTACGCACGCGTTGCCGCCGGGCACCGGTGTCGTAGCGTCGGCTGCCGTAATCGGGGGCAGCTTGCCGTTCGCCACGCGCGTCTTGTTCACAAGGTCGCGAGCAGCCGCATAGTTGCCCTGACGGTAGAGCCCTTCAGCCTGCAGCATGTCGATTTCCGCCAGGGTCATGAAGGGCGTCGGACCATTGCGGGCGCCGGATCCGTCACCGTTCTGCTGCCAGGAGTAGAAGCGAACGAAGTCGTAGTTCGACAATCCGAAGCTCTGCCCTGAGAAGCTGTCATTGCCGTTCGGGCGGTTCACGAAGTAGCGCTTGCAAGCCGTGCTGGCAGCCGTGCACGACGTAATGGCGAAGTCGGCCTGCTGCGCCGCACGCGTGCTGCCTTGCGGAAAGCGATTGTCCGGCGTCGCCATGAAGAACGCGTTGTTGTTCGCGCCGCGTTCACCCACGGGCTGTGCAATCCACGCCGCATACGTACCCAACGTGTCGGCCATGCCGATAAAGAACGGCGGCATCTGATGCCACGTACTGAACGACATGAACTGCGAACGCCACGAGTTGATGGGGCCAGTCGTGGTATTCGTCGTAATCAGGTGATCGGCCGTGATGCCATTCTGCGCATCAGCCACAACCGCCGCCCAATCCACCGCGGCACGCTCAGCTGGCGTCCGTGCCATGTTGGCGCGAATACGAGCCCGATACGAGCGCACGAGCTTCACGAACTCCGTCTTGCTCCAGGTGGTGGGCGACGGAATCCACGACGCAGGAATGGGGAACGCGTTGTCGGTCGTCGCCGCGTTGGTCAAATCGATCGCCCGCTGGAAAGCAGCGTACGACGAGTCGGCCGCACCTTTGTAGCCAATGAGCACACCCGGATCTTCGGCGCTCTGGCCCGACGCCACGACCGCCACCGAGTCATGCATCATCGCCGCATAGCCCATCGACAAGCCGCGAAGGAATTCAGCAAAGGCCTTGTCGCGATTCGTACGACCCGGCGTTCCCAGGTTGAGTCCTCCCGCGACCTGCGTCAGGAACGTCGACGCCACACGGTTGACTTCGCCCATGAACGAATAGAGGCGGTACTGTTCGCCTTGGCACGTGTTACCCGGCGCGTTGCTGTTCGCGGCACCTGAGAACGGCGTGCGCGCGTTCATGCAGTTGTTCGCCAGCGATGAGTGATTCATCATCGACTGAATGCTGGCCATGCCCTGCAAATCGGTGGTGCTGCCGTACACACCAGAGCTCCACCGCTTGTAATACGTACCCAAGAGCGCTTCGGCATCGTTGGGGGTGCCGAGTACGCGTGCCGAGTTACCGGAGTTCGGGTTCGTGACCTCGAGATCGGTATCGTTGCACGCAACGGCCCCGATGAGGGCCGCCATGGCGGCGGCCCCTCGGATAATGGTGCGGGAAATGTGGGCCATGTCTTAGAAGCGCGTGGAGATGGAGATCGTGTAGGTACGCAGCGTCGGGAAATCGAACGCGTCGACCTGGTTGATGAGACCAGAGCCAGCCTGACCGCCGCTCACGCCAACTTCGGGATCGTAGCCACTGTACTTCGTGAAGGTGAACAGATTGCGACCGATCGCCGACACGGTCCAGTCACCAACACCACGGAGCTTGCCCAACTGATACGTCAGGCTGACTTCGCGGAACTTCGCGTAGGAGCCGTTTTCGGTGTTGTAGTTGTTCGGGCCGAGGAGGTCGTAGAAGCCACCAGATCCAGCGCCTTCCGATCCACCCACGCGCCAGCTGTAACCAACCGGCTTCGCGGTTTGGACCGTCTGGTTACCCTGGTCGAAGTAGCCCGACGAGTAGTCAAGCAAGCCCCAGCCTTCACCCTGGTTCTGGATCTTGTGACCGATCGTGCCGTCCAAGAGCGCATACAGCGAGAGCTTCTTGTAGGTGATCGTGTTGTTGAAACCGAAGCGGAAGTTCGGAAGGGCATTACCGATGATGTGGTTGATGCCAACGCCTTCACCCTTCTCACCCTTGAGCGGGCGATCGATGATCGGGTGACCGAACTGCAACGGATAGTTCCACGGCGAGTTGGCCGCCGAGAGCTTAGTCTGCCAGAGGTTCTTCGTGATGCCGTCGGTGTAGCTGTTGCCTTCGCCGACCCACACCACCCAACCCTTGTTGTCAACCTGGTACGCCTTGCCCGGGCCGCACTGCGCCTGAACCGACGACGGCATATCGCCGCAGGTCTTGTAGAACTTACGGCCCCAGATGTTGCCGTAGCGATTCACCGGCACACCGTCCTGCTTGTCCGTACGGGCAGTGATCAGGAAGATCGAGCCCGTGCCCTGACCCGTGCCGCCCGACGTGAAGTACTCGGGCATGAACAGTTCGGTGATGTAGGCACGGTTGCGATCCCACGTGCCGCGCATCGACCACTGGAAATCCTTCTTCGTGATGACCGGCAGGTTGAGCGCCAGTTCCCACGTCTTGTTTGAGAGCGTACCAGCGTTCTGCCACTTGCTCGAGAAGCCGAGAGCGGCGGGCGTCGGGACGTTGAGAATCTGATTTCGCGTGTCCGACGCGGCGTACGTCAGTTCAACGCCGAGGCGGTTGAAGAGCGTGAAGTCAGAACCGAGTTCCGTTTCGGTGGTCGTTTCCGGCTTGAGCTTCGAGTTGCCGGCCTGACCCAGCGAGCAGCCAGATGCCGAGCAGCTGTACGTTTCGTACTGCGCCGCAAAGCTCGGCGTGTTACCAGCCGAACCGCGCGAAGCGCGCAGACGGAAATCGGAGACCGGCGAGAAGTTATAGAACGGCTCTTCCGAGACGCGCCACACGAGCGACACGCGACCGAACGGCGCCCAGCGGTTGCCTTCACCGAAGAGCGAGCTGCCGTCGTAGCGGTACGTTCCGTCGACGATGTAGCGGCCCTTATAGTCGAGGTTCGCGCCGGCGATCATGCCCATGTTCTTGATCAGGAAGCTGCTCGATCCCGTCGCGAAGTTGAGCGTCGTGTTGCTGAGCGTGTAGACGTCCTTCACGACGTAGTTCGTGCCAGACGAGTTGTTGGCCAGCTGATAATCGCGGTCGATGAGGCCACGGATATTCAGCTTGCCGTTCAAATCGCTCGTGAGCTGCTTACGGAACGTCGCCGACACCTGCGCGTTCATCGACTCACGATTGAGGTTGCTAATGCTCTGATTGCCAGAGTTGTTGTTCGCCGAGATGCCGATCGTGCGATAACCCTTCACCAGATAGGAATTATCAAGACGCGAACGGTAGTCGTAGCTATACAAGGCATCGAACGTTGCCCATTCGGCCGGTGTGTAGGTCGACGTCAAGCTGGCGAGGTACCGAGTCGCAGTTCGGTCGTTCTTGGCGGTCTCCATGTTGTACAAGAACGTGCCTGCGCCGTTGCCCGTACCACGGAGGCCCGCGCCGCCGCCCAAGACGATCGGACGGCCTAGCGTGTCGCGCGCCAGGTAATCGGTGCCGGCGGGCGCACCACGAAGCAGCTGGCCGAAGATACCACCGTTCGAAGATCCACCCGCGCGCTGATCAGTGTACGATTTGTCATACAGCGTGCTGATCGCCATCGTCCAGTTCGAACGGATGTCGTAATCCAAGTTCACGCGCGCGCGACGCTGCTGGTTACCCTGCAAGCCCTTGATGGCGCCAGCGTCCGACGTGTATGCGCCACTCACGAAGTAGCGCACGTTGCCGAAACGGCCGCTCGCATCGATTGAGTTGAGCGTGACGGGGTTCTGCTGCGCAACCTGCGCGAACGAGTTGTAATACTGTCCCGGCCAGATGTTCGACTGGAATGTGTTCAACAGCTCACCACCCGACCCTTGCGCGCTAAACTGCACGCTCTGCGGCGTGCGCACGGTGTCGGCGTTCACGTTGTTGATGCGATAAATCTCCTGCATCCAGTTGAACGTGCGCGAGCACGGCGACACGTTGCCGGCGCCGGCGACGCAGAACCGCGTGCCCGTTTCGTCGAGCTGAAGCGTGTGGTTGGCCGGCTGTCCGTAGTCCAGACTGTTCAGGTCGGAGATGCCGTACTCCGAGCGGAAGTTGAACTTCACACCGTCGCGGCTCGCACCACGCTTGGTCTTGATCACGATCACGCCGTTGGCCGCCGCCGCGCCGTAAAGCGAGGCACCAGCTGCGCCCTTCACGACTTCGACCGACTCGATATCGAGGCCGCCGATTTCATTGAGGCTCTGGTTGCGCAGAATCGTGCCGTCAACGATGAGCAGCGGGCCGGTCGTGCGGCCTGACGCATTGATCGACGTCGGGCCACGCAGCAGGATTTCCGGCGAACTACCCGGCTGCCCACTGGTGGAGGCGACACGCATGCCGGCCACCTTACCCTGCAACGCCGTGACCGGGTTGAGCGCGGGAACCGGAATGTCTTCAGCCGTCAAGCGTCCGACCGAGAAGGGAACCTTGGCGCGTTCCGTACCCTCGATAGAGCCCGTCACGACGACTTCGCTCAGACGGTTGATGTCTTTCTTGAGCGAGAAGTCGTGGGTCTGCGTGCCCGCGGTAATGCGGATAGCAACCACACCCGGCTGGTAGCCCACGGCGCGAACCCGGAGGTTCACCGCCTGACCCTGCACGCGTGCGGCGGCAAGATTGATGGTGTAAACACCCTGGTTGTTGGTGGGGACCGAGACCGTCAACTCGTTGATGTAGACGTTGGCGAACTCCAGCGGTTGGCCCGCTTCGCTCAACACCTTACCGGTGATGATCGCGTTCTGGTTTTGCGCTCTGGCCGCGGACGCGGTGAGTACTAGGCCGGCAACTGCCGCGGCTAGTACTCGAGCTCTCTGCGTGAGGGTCATGTACTTCTCTCTCCCTTGGTGATGAAGAAGGGGTGCTGCACCTGCTCGATTGTGACGCACACGGACACTGCGGGACGAACACCTGCGGGACAAACACTGCCGCACCTGCTCAGCCAAGCAAAGCTGGCTGATCGAAACAACTGCTGAAATTCGTACGAACTTTTTTGAGGATTCCGGTGTCTCAGAGACAGCAGCCTGAAATCGGTGCGTCGAGCTCGCGCGGAATGGACGGTCGGAAGTGCGGAAACGACGGAGTGGGGCAGGAGAAACGCCAACAATTGCCGGACTAACTGGTAGGGCCTTCAAGTCGAAAAGCACGGCAGGCCCAGCGAGTGAATCGCTCTGACCCTGCCCGTGCACAGTTTTTTTCTGGTTTAGCCGCGCTATGGTACGGGCCGGCAACCCATCTCGCAAGAGGGATGAGGTGCAAACACGAAGCGCTGCCGTGCCTTATCGGGACAGCCCGCGTCGCCGTGGGACCGCCCGACAAAGTACCAACAGCGCTCGCGCCGCCGCGTCACTACGGCTGAGTTCGCTAGGCTTATCTCTTAACCAGGGCCGCCGGCGTCCAGACGAGGCCCACCGCGAAACTGTCCTCGGTGCCCACCAGATCGGCACCGCTAAACGACCCCGCCGCCCGCACGGCGAAATGCGAATTGACCTGAAAATTCGCCCCTAAATCGAAATTGAGACTCGCCTCCGACCGGCTGCGGCCACGCGGCCCGCAACTCGTGCAGTCGTCGAATGAGAGCCGAGGATGCACATACGGCGTGATCGACATCCCTTGATCCAGCTCGAACGTGTGCCCGATGCTCAGGCCGATCGGGATGCGCAAAACGGTGATCCCGCTGCCGAAGGCGAAGCCGGCACCGCCCGTAACCAACAGGTCGAGCGGCTGATCCCCGCCTGCCCGCGCAATCTCCTGACCAACCGAGCCGCCGACGAAGAGCATCAGCTTGTCGCTCCCCTTTCGGTCAATGACGCCAAGATCCAACCCGAGATGTCGCGCCGGCGTCCATCCCTCGCGCCACTGAAACAGCGCCGTCGTGCCGGCGCCGCCTCCCAGGGCGGCAGTGTAGTCGCGCGTTGAGGCGCGGGGCACTTGCATGGACGGATAGTTGAACGCCTGGGCGTGCGCGATGGGCGCCGAGCAAAGCGCGCTTATCGCGCCGATGACCCAGAGGGTCGACGCCGATGCGCGCCGCGCACGAGTGCCGGCAAACGCGCGATGGGATAGCAAATGCTTCAACCGAAACCTCCAGACGAAAGAATGCCGAAATCACGCACCGAGCGGCGCGCATCGACGCTGTGACGAAGTGATACAGTCGCACACTCGATCTTTGTACGTGCCGTGGGAATGACGGTTCCACATGATCA
The DNA here is from genome assembly GCA_966096095.1 of uncultured Gemmatimonadaceae bacterium. Lineage (GTDB taxonomy): Bacteria > Gemmatimonadota > Gemmatimonadetes > Gemmatimonadales > Gemmatimonadaceae > Gemmatimonas. Next base: position 62,848 of record CBHTUR010000024.1, read on the forward strand.
CCGTCAGAAGACCGACCGCGGCGTCGACATCACCGCTGGCAACAATCCAGTTCCCTCGAGGCGTGCGAACGCCCAATTTGATGTGGTGCGCATCACTCGTGCTATCCGCCCGCCCGCGTACGACCCGCGCCACGCGCCTCTTCCCCGCCCCACTATCTCGCGACGCGACTTCCATCGCGTAGCGGATCGCAAAGCTGGTCGCGTGGAACAGTGCGCTGAACACTACGCTGAACAGTGCACCGCACGTCGTCGCGGCTGGTTCACCACGCTGCTCATCCTGACCGTAGCGCTGCCGCTCGGCGTGATGATCAGTGCGACGATCGGCGCGGCAACGGCGCATGCGCAGCCGCGTCGACCCGTCACACCGACCGACTCACTGGTACGCGAAGCGCTGGACAAAGTGAGCCTCGGAGACACGAGCACCGCGCTCGACCTTCTTCAGCGCGCCACCGATCAATCGCCGCGCGACGTCAATGCGCTGTACTGGCGCGGTCTCATTCTGTCGCGTACTACCGCGCTCTCACTCATCGATGAACCGCGGCGGTGGATGGCGGGGCACCTGCTCTCGCGCGCCAGCGATATAGATCCGCGCAACCCGCGCTATCTCATTGAACTCGGTCGGTTGCGCCTCAAGACACCGCTTCGTCGCGTTGAAGCCGAACGTTTGTTCCGCAAAGCGCTCGCGGTTGCCAAAGAGAGCGGCGACCCGCTGCAGATCGCCGAAACGGCATACGAACTCGGCGAGGTCAAACAACGTCGCTACCTCACCGGGCGCGATCGGTGGATGTACACCACCACCAATGTCATCTTCGACCCGATCGCGGCGCGCGCACGTTTGCACTACACGCGCGAATTCCTGCAAAGCCTCGCGCAACCCATCGAAAACGCGGCGCAAGTCGATCGACAGGAAGCGGAAGAACTCTTTCGCGAAGGACTCAAAGCGATGCCCACCCATGCGCCCAGCGCGGTGGGGTTAATGGGATTGCTGTACGACCAGCGCCGTTACGACGAAATGCGCCGCGTCGCCGAACCCATTGTACGCCTCGATACGGCCCCAGCCCGCGTGCTGTTCGCGGCCGGTCTTGCCACGTATCGACTCGGGCAGCTTGCTCGCGCAGACACACTCTTCAATCGTGCACTCGCGCGATTTACTCCCGCCGAGCGCAACGAAATCACCAGTCTCGGTCGCATCACGAGGAAAGCCGACTCCATTCGCATTGACGAATTGTCGGAAGCTGAGCGAGCGCGAACCGAGCAAGCATATTGGGAAGCCGCCGATCCGCTGTTAGCGACTCCGGAGAACGAAGCGAAGCTTGAGTATCTCGCGCGCATGGCGTTCGCGGATCTGCGCTTCAGCGATGACGACACTCGGCAGGTGGGCTGGCGCACTGATCGTGGCTTGATCATCGCGCGCTACGGCGAGCCACCGGTGGTCGCGACATTTCCGCCGTCGTCCGATGCTGACGCCAAAGACGCGGTCGGACGCATCATCACCGTTTGGTACTATCCGCGTACGGAAGTCGAGTTCGTGTTCACGGGCCCGCCGGCGATGAACGCCGCGTTCTTCGCCGGTAACCATCGCGGCTACGCGGAAGAACAGCGCCAGGAAGCACCGTTTCTTTTGGATAACGTGCCGCTCGCGATCGGTGTGGATACGATTCCCGTGCAGATGGCTCGCTTTCGCGGTAACAAGGCCGACAACGGCCAGCTCGTGATCGCTGCCAGCGTGCCGGTCAACCGGATGTATAAGGGCGCCGAAATTGATCGCGGATCAATGGAACTCTCGTTGCGTCGCGGTCCGTTGGCCGCGACGCGACTTGTGCGTGCCGATACAGTTTCGGTGGCGCTGCCAGTGGGTGCGCCACTCACTCGCCTCTACGTCGATACGCTGCAAGCAGGCGCTAACGTACGTGTGCGACTTGAAGCGCGCGATGCGGCGCTCGCGGGCGCGACAGCGCGCGCGCAAGCGGATCTGACCATGCTTCCAGGGACGTCTCCCACGCTCGAGTCGAGCGATCTGGTGCTGGCGAATCGCCTGGCCTCACCGGGCACCGTCGTCGGCCGCTGGAACGAGATCAACTTGCAAATGCGTCCTAACCTGTCGTTCGCGCAGCGCGATACGTTCTCGGTTTATTGGGAGAACTATGGCCTGCGTCCGGATGCCAACGGTCGCGTGCAGTACGAAGTGCGCATGATCGTCACGCTGGAGCAGGAAGATCGTGGTCAGAACAGTCTACGCCGGCTCCTCGGCAGCCTGTCCGACGTTGTAGGATTGAGCAAAGAAGGTGAAGAGGCGCTCGGACTTCGCTTCGAGCGCAACGAATCGCTGGGCGACCGCGACCGTGTGCCGGAACTCGTGACACTCGGTCTCGGCAGCGCGCCTCCGGGTCGATATCGGCTTGAGGTGATTGTGACGGACCGTCAGTCGAAACAGGTTACACGTTTGCTTCGCGAGTTTTTCCTTACCCGACAATAGGTCGCCCCTCCGCGACCACCGAGTGTGATTATGACCGTTCCCTTCCATGCGAGCTCCGCGCGTGGCACGTCCATCCGGCGTGCGGCGACTGTACGTGGTTCGGCGTCGATCGCATTGCTCGTCGCTTCGATGGCGCTGCCGACGACGACGCCCGCACAACGCTCTCCAGACGCTACCGCGACTTCGGCGCCGCGGCCTCGCGGCAGTGTGTTGGCGCGTACGAGCTTGTACGGCGCGCTCTCAGGCACCGTGATGGCTATGGGGTTCTACTTTCTGAGCGATCGCGGAGAGCGCTCGAACGGATGCCAGCCCATTAACTGCGCCCTGCCGTTCTTGTCAGTGAGTGGAGCGCTCGCAGGGTTGTTCATCGGTCGAGAGCTTGATGCACAACATCGCGCGTTCGCGCCGCGGGTGGGCGAATCGATTGCGTTCGGGTTCAACGAAGCCATCACACTCTCCTCACCAATCGGCCTCGACGTACGTGATTCCCTGATCGCCGTCGTGAGCGATAGCGGGGCGCAGATTCTGTCGGCAGCAAACGCTCCGAAGGCACTGCGACGCCGCGCAAGCGGACTGAGTGCGATGCGGCAGGTTGCCATCGTACCTTCGCGTGGCGCGTTGGTGCTCGGGACCGGCACCGCGCTCTGGGAAACCAGCTTGCTCACCGGACCCGCCTCACGACTCGCTGACGGTGCGGTTGATGCGCTGGCAGCATCGTCGGACGCCGTCATGAGTGCGAGCGGCAAGCGTGTGCGGTGGCGTCGCGGCAGCGGCGAATCATTGCGCACCGACAGCCTCGAACTTTCGCAGAGCGTGGCGGCCATCGCGTTCGACTCCGTGGCCAAGACGTGGTGGGTCGCGACCGACTCCACGATTGTCCAGATCAACGAGACGGCTACCGGAATTCAGCAGACAGGCTTGAAACTGGCGTTGCCGGCGACCGCGCGCGCCATCGCGATGAATGGTGAGTGGGTTGCGGCCGCGCTCGGCGATGCCGGCATCATTGCGTGGTCGCGCGCGAACATCGCGGCGGGTGGTGCGCCGTCGAGCGTGCGCGTGACTAACGAACCGCGCTTCGCGTACGATCTGGCGTTTCTCAACGGCTCGCTCTTCGTCGCCGGCGGCGTTGACGGGCTCTTTCAGATCTCGCTCACGCCGGCGCCGCGAGTCATCGGCTCATCGCGTCAACTGCAATTCGCCACATCCATTCGCGCCGGCAACGGCGTGCTGTGGGTGGGAGATCGGAATCGGCGCAGTGTGGTGCGCGTCACCCCCTGATCGGATGCGGTCGGGTGTGTGAGTGAGCGTCACCTGTTTGAATTCACGAACACAAAAACACAACAGCCCGCCTGACGAATCAGGCGGGCTGTTGTGTTGTGCGGCTGCGATACTCGCTTGCAGTACTTCTCGGATCGTTAGCGACCGCGTACCGACTTGGGCAGCGTCGCTTCCAGAACCGTGGCCGGTCCCATCTTGCCTTCCTGCGAGTACTTCGACTGAATGTTCACGCGCACAAGGCCATAGTTGAGCCAGGGCGGCGTGCTGTTGGCCTTGGAGATCGTGTCCGTGGAGACACGAGTGGCCATCGCAAAGATCACCATCGGCGAATCGAATACGACGTCCGGCGACGGGTTGGTCTTGTCCGATTCATAGAGCGACGTACGCGCGGGGTATGGTGACGTGCGACGTCCGATGTACGCCGTGTCGGCAAATCGACCCGTTGTGTCGAACTTGACCGCGTAGGCGTTGTAGTAGTAACCGACGGGCGGACGGAAGTAGTTGGAGTCGTTGGCAATCATGATCTTGCCGCGAACTTCCACGCGACCGCGCGGAACGATGGTCATCGAGGCGACGCCAGCCGTGCTGCTGGTGGCGACCACGAACTCCTGATTTGCGCCCGGCTTGCCGGCCTCGACCGGAATCGAGCGGCCAAACGTACCGAAGCGCAAACCGGCCACGCGCGAAGTCGCCTGACTACGACGCGCCCACAACGGGCGCACTTCGCCTGGCGCCGCACCCGGCGTCGCCGCCGTTTCGATGCTGATGATTACGACGTTGAGCGAGTCACCGGCGGCCATGCCAGTGGCCGCATCACGCGCCGTCGCGAGACGGAACGCGAGATTGGATCCACCCGCCTTCATACCGCTTTGCGCGGTACGCGTCGACGTGGTGGTGGTGAAGACCGGATCGCCAGCCGAGTTGATCGTCGAGTCGACGCGTGTGACGACGATGTTCATGCTGGTAGCACGCACGAACTTGGTTGCCGAATCATTGGCAAACCACATCGTGTAGGTGCCAGTCGTCAGCGAGTCGAGCCCGGCGAGCGTGACGATAACCGAGTCCGTGTTCGGCGTGGCCGAAGCCACGATTGCCGTTGGGAAGGTGACCGTACCGCGCGGCAGGTTGGTTGACGTCTTGGCAAAGTTGGTACCGAAGCCGAGAGCGCCGACTGGCTCAAGCGTCGTCGAGCGATTGTCATCGCAAGCCGCCGTGAGCGCGAAGGCGATACTGAGTCCGCCAACGATCAGAGAACGCATGGATGTCATGAGTTAGTTGCCCCCGCCCACGCCGCCCGGGATGTAACGAAACCCGAGCGTGAACGTGGTGCTGAGTGCGGTGTTCTTCGCAGCCGGAGCTGTCGGGAAGTCTTCCGGAAACGGCGTGGTCTGCTCGGGACGACCGAACGCGGGATTCAGGAAGTTCCGGTCGTACTGCTGGAACTGCACCGCGCGCGCGTCGAGTTGCACGCCAACGCGATCGCCGAGTTTGATCCAGATACCGGCACCGCCCGTCAACGAAAGATCGTTCGTGCGCTTGTTCTTTCCGTTCACCTGCGCGTCGGCAATCATCGTGTAATTGCCAACGCCGCCCATGATAAACGGGCTGACTTTCTTGTTCGGATACCGCACCACACCGAACGCGCCAATGTTGATGGTGTTGATCGGCTGACCGATGTACTGGTAGTAGATCGAGTCACCACCACCAACGCCGGCGTTACCGTAACGCAGTCGCGTCAAGAAATCTTCACGATGCGTGTTGGTGCGCATGACTTCGGCACTGATACCGAGGCCGAACCACTTGTTGAGGGCGTACTCCGTGTCGAGTCCGATGAGCGCGCCCGAGTTCAGACTCGACGCGCGCTCAGGCGAAATCTGCCCGACGCGAGTAACCACGGAGAACTGCTTGTTTTGGACCTGCGCCGAGAGCGCGCTGGCCGAAACCGCCAACAGGGCGAAGGCGCGAAACACGCGACTCATTTGCCCACCTCGAAGGAGAAGACTTGGATGTTCTGGAGTGCACCGGCGCCCATGTAGGAATAATCAAAGCGCACGTTGCGTCCCAAAACGGGGAGGCGAAGGCCGAAGCCGCCAGCCAGACCGACCGCGAACTTGTTGTCGACGCCGCGATCGCGGTCGTCGTTGTAGAAGCGCTTGCCACCGCGCAAGAAGAGCAGATTGCGGAAGCCGTATTCCACACCGAAGCCGTACTGCGTGCTGTAGTCGGTGGCGTCGGACACGGAGATTTCGGCGCCCAGCGTGTTCTTGCCGCCCGCTCCACCCATGATCGAGTTGGAGGTGCCAAGCAAGTCAGCACCCACCGACAAGCGGAATTCTACCGGCAATTCCGTGTTGTTGGTGAAGAACTGAACACGACGCGCTTCCGGCAACACCGAGCCGTCGGTGGTCGTGATCAGTCGCTGAATCAGTGCACCGTTTGCGCGAGCGGTTCCGCCAACGTTCTGAATCGCGCCGCCAAGCACGAGGCCATAGAGACCCGTGTTGAACTGCGTGCCGACGTCGACAGCCATCCAGTGCGTGCTCGCGTCCGGAATGCCTTCGGTGATGTACTTGACCTGTCCACCGACCGACAGGCGATCGGTAAGACGACGCGCGTAACCGAGGCCAACGGTCGTCGAGGTCCACTCGAACGAGTTGCCGCCAAGGCGCTCACCGAACGGATTCAGTTCGGTGGTGCGCTTGATCGGACCCGATCCGAGCGAGTTGAGATTAAGACCAACCACGCCGCCGAGTGCCGGCACCGAGAACGCGGCATACGTCTGCTCGAGTCCCAGATCGTCGTAGAGATTCTGGCGACCCGCCGCGAGTGCGAACGACTCGGACGTCGCCGCACCACCTGGGTTCCAGTACCACGCCGTCGGACCAGCGATTGTGCTGCCGACCGCACCGGACATCGCGCCGCCGCGCGCGCCAATGCCGATGTGGAGGTAGTTCGCGCCGCGCGTACCCTGACGATTCGGGGTGTCTTGCGGCGTGGGGAGAATTCCGCCCGGCCCCTGAGCGCGAACAGTCGCGCTCAGGAGGACGGTGGCAGCACCAACGGTGCCGATAGTGCGAAGGAAGTTCATCGCCACTCCGTTAACGGATGATCACGAACTTGCCGCGCTGGATCTGGCCGTTTCCACTCGTGCCACCCGCGGTAAGAACGAAGAAGTAGAGACCAGAACCCATGTCGAGACCTTCACGTGTGCGAAGGTTGAACGGCAAGTCACCGGTCGGCGCGTTGTTACCCTGATAGACCAGATCGCTCTTCTTCCAGGTGAGCTCCTGGAGGAACTGTCCGGACACCGAGTAGATGCGCAGCACACCTTCTTCCGGCACGCCGGTGAAGTAGATGCGCGACGTCGGTGTGCGGCCGGCGATCTGATCGATGTCGGCGCGTGCCAGATACGGGTTCGGCACGACGGAGACGCGAGCCAGATCGGCCTTGCTGATGGTCGCCTTGGTGCTGAACGGCGTGGCGACGAGTTGAATCGACGTGCGCGGATCGAACACGCGAGCGAGTTCGAACCACTGATACCAACCCGTCTGCACCGGCAGATAACCGCCCGACACCGACGCGCCGCGTGAGTTGATCACCAACGGGTTACAGGTGTTTGCATCCAACGTGGGGCGAACACCGGAACCGGTGGCGCCACCCGTGCAAGCAACCAGGAACTTGCTGATGCCGATCGAGTCAGCCAGCACCGGAATCGGACGGAAACCGTTCGATCCGTCGGCCGTCACGACCACATAGCGAGCCGCACCCGAGCCGACCGAGCTGTCACGCTCAACCTTCTGCAGTGCGAAGAGCGTGTCGCCTGGCAGCCAGATGCTGTCTGGCACCGTGACGCGCACCGTGTCGTTGCCCGAGCCGAGCAAGCGGGTGTTACTCGCGCGAGCCAGCATCGCGAGCTTCACCGTTTCCGTGCGACCATCGACATCACGGAACGAAAGCGTGAACGGTACGCGGGCCTTCACGAGCGGCCGTGCCGTCGTGGCGCCAACGAGCGTTCCCACTGCCGCCGAGGTCTCGGTGATCGTCGTGGCTCGCGAGGCCGCATCCGCCAGCGACGAAGAAACCGCCGCCTGCAGATTCGCCACCGGATCGAGCACAAACGGCGCCTTACCACCCCACGGGTCGGTCTGCCACGTCATCGTGTACTGACCGCCCTTCACACGCTTCGGATTGGTGTTGCCGGTAATGCTGATGATCGGCTGCACCTGCGGAATGAACGTGCGTGCCTGCGTTGAAAGCGTGTCGCCCGCCTTACGGACGACGAAGTTGCGATCACGCACAACACCGAAGGGCGTGAGTTCCTGCACAAAGCCGGTCGCGGCGTTCGACGAGTCACGCGGAACCACCGTGTAACCCGGGTAGAGCGGCGACAGCTGCTCGTCACGTTCGCGGTTGGCCGCGTACATGTCGTTGATCACGAAGATCGGCTTGTTATCGCCGGTCACCCACACGAAGCCGGAATTGGTCGCCGGCGAGTTCAAGGTGTCGACGAACACGCGCGCCGAACCACTCGTGCTGCGCGCGACGCCGGTGAACAAGTTGGCGCCGCTGCGAACCGGCGTGTTGATGTTGCCGGAGAACGACTGATCCTTGGCCACGAAGTTCGCCACGGCCGGACCGGCCGCGGTCGTCGCCGCACTCGGCAGGACCCAGCGCACATTCACCGTCGTAGTCGTCGCGCTGGTGAGCGTGTCGACCGTCTTGCGAATGATGAACTGGTTACCGTACACGAGACGCGTTGTGCCGCTCACGTCGTTGGAAACGGAACCGTACACGAGCGACTGAGAAGCGTTACCCGCGATCGTCGACGTGTCGACTCGCGCGAAGCTGCGACCCGCAACGTTCGTGATCGGCGCGTAAATCTGAATCGTGCTCGGGCCAGATGCGGCGAGCGACGAGTTGATGGTGTCGTTCGGGAAGCCAAGCGTGTTCTGCACATCGGTTACGATGAAGCCGGCCGAAGTGGAGTCGACAATCTTGAAGTCCGAGAATCCGCGCGAACGCGTGACGAACGAGTACAGGTAGTTACGACCAGCCTGCGGGTTGTCCTGCACGGAGCCCGTCGCTGGGACGCCAGCGGTGTAGTTGACAGTGGCCCACGGACGCCACTGGAACGCCGGCGTGCCGTTGTCCACGGTGCGCGTTGGCGCCGCCGTGCAGGTACCGCTGTTGCCACCCGTCGTGGTGTAGTTGTTACCGCCATCGCATGACTTGAACACATACACGGCCGCCAGGTTGTCGTTGGCGCGTGCACTCAAGCGCGTCAACAACCCAGGATTCAAGCGGAGGATTCGACGCACGGTGGCGTCGCCCGCGATGGAATCGTTGCGGACCTTGTTCACCAACCGAACCATGAACGGATCCACCGCGTTCATTTGCGGATAGCGGATCGTAATCTGCGAACCGATCGTGGCCGATGCCGAGCCGAACGTGGTCGAGTCGATCAACTCGGCCGAGCTCAACGTGTACGTACGCCCCGGCACGACAGTCGGGAACGTGAACGGCTGCGGACCTTCGTAGTTGGTGAGGTAGCTGTTCACCACGCCATCGATGGTCTTCTTGATCGTCGCCGAGTCGGTGTTCCACGAGAACGCCCACAGGAACTGCGTGGTGTCGTTCGCCTTGAGCTTGAACGGGCCCGTGGAAACCGTGTTCAGGATGTTACCCATACGCGTCGAGTAGCCGCCCGCGATGGTGTCGCTCCACAACGCCGCGCACCCAAAACGACCGCAGCCCGGCACCGAGATGGTGTCCTGAATACCGTCGTTGTTGTAATCCCACTTGCCGAACGGCTGGCCAGTGTTCGGGTTGTTGGTGCTGCCGGGGACAAACTTGTTGAACTTCGCGTTCTCGATGGCCGGATACGTGCCGCTCCAGTCTTCCGGCTGGATGAGCTGTGCGTAGTTGGCCAGCGTGAAGTCCGACGGATTACGTCCGTCGAAGTAGTTGGCCTCGGTCGACGAAATCATACCAAAGCCCGAACGCATCGAGCGGTTGATATTCTGCGACGTCTGACCGAACGAGTTACGATGCGCGTGATTGAACGTGATCGTATCGTCCGCCAACTGGCTCGTCGGGTTGTAGTACGGGCTGGCCGGGTTCGAGAACAGCTTGTTACGCACGTCGCCGATCGGCGACTTGAGCAAGGTCATCGCATAGACGCCGGTCGCGAAGCCGTTGCCGAGACAGGCTTCGGTGGTCGCGTTTGCGTAACGACGCGG
>CBHTUR010000025.1:0-69407 GCA_966096095.1 uncultured Gemmatimonadaceae bacterium
AACTGCGGGAACTGCGGGAACTGCGGGAACTGCGGGAACTGCGGGAACTGCAATTGAACACAGAGGAAACAGAGGAAACGGAGGAGAAGCGCGTGGATGCGCTGCTCTGCGCACTCTGCGTGCTCTGCGGTTGAAAGTTTTTTGGGGGGGGTCTGGGGCTGCGCGCGGTTCTGGCTCGATTCGGCGGAACTGCGGGAACTGCAATTGAACACAGAGGAAACAGAGGAAACGGAGGAGAAGCGCGTGGATGCGCTGCTCTGCGCACTCTGCGTGCTCGGCGGTTGAAGGTTGTTTGGGGTGTGGGGCTGCGCGCGGTTCTGGCTCGATTCGGCGGAACTGCGGGAACTGCAATTAAACACAGAGGAAACAGCGGAAACGGACGAGAGGCGTGTGTATGGGCTGCTCCGCGCACTCTGCGTGCTCTGCGGTTTAAGGATTTTTGGGAGTGTGAGGCTGCGCGCGGTTCTGGCTCGACTCGCCGGAACTGCGGGAACTGCATTGAACCACAGAGTGCACGGCGGGCACGGAGGACCGCGGTGATGCAGCGGCATTCCGCTCGCCGTTCAATTACAAAAATGAAGCAATTCCGAGTTCGCGCGCGTGAGATGCGCCTCGACTAACCTTGCTTCGTGTCCTCTGTGTTCTCTGTGTCCTCCGTGGTGAGATTGCCGTTCCCGCCGTTCGATACGACGCTGCGGGCGCGGGCGATTTGTTGATCGGACGGGCGCGGTGTGCGAGTTTATGGCATGACTGCTTCATTGCCGGACAAGCCAACGGGACTGCGTCGAGTCGTGCTCGCGTTTCGGAATTCGTGGACTGGCTTTTCGGCCGCGTTCCGGAGCGAGGCGGCGGTGCGTCAGGAAGTCGCGACGATCGTCGTGGCGATCCCGCTGGCGTTGTGGTTGCCGGTGTCGCCGTTTGAGCGCGTGGTGCTCGTGTGCTCGGTGGTGCTGGTCTTACTCGTCGAGCTGCTCAATACGGCCATTGAGGCCACCATCGATCGAATCTCGCTCGATCGTCATCCATTGTCTGGTCAGGCCAAGGACCTTGGCAGCGCCGCCGTGCTGTTGAGCGTGGGCATGGCGGCGCTGTGTTGGGGAGTGGTGGCGGGACCGGTACTCTGGCGAATGCTGCGCTAACGATTCGCTACTTCTTGGCCTTTGCGGCGGGTGCGGTGTTGTCGCCGAGGACCACATGTTCGTCCTTGTCAAACCCGATGGCGAGAGAAGCCGCTTGCGCCATCGCCTTGAGTGCGTCGCCCGACGATGACAAGCTCACGCGGAGCGAAATGGCGCGCGTGCCGAGTGCGGCGTCGCCGAGTTTGGCCTTGAGGTCGAACCAGCGATTGAGATCGTTGAGCACGACGGATACCGGCACGTTGGTGTAGACCAGCGAGTCGCGCATCCACGCGAAGGCCTGATCGCGCACGTTGTCATCTGCTGGCGTCACTTTGCCGTCGCGAGTGACGCGAACGGCTTTGCCGGCGGCAACGGGTGTGTCGCCCCGCTCATCCTTCACGCGCACAGACACGCTACCCTCGTCGACACTCACCGTGACGCTGCTGTCGTCTTCGAAGCTGCGCACGCCGAAGTGTGTTCCCGTCGCCGTCACGATCGCGTTGCCGGCGCGTACGACGAACGGCTGCTGTTGTCCCGCGGCTACTTCAAACGCCGCGGCGCCCACCACTTCGAGCGTGCGAATTGTACCACCGAACGCGGAGGGAATTTTGATCTTTGTGTCCGACCCGATGCGCGCCGTCGATCCATCGTTGAGTGTCGATTTGCCGCGCTGTCCGCGCGACGCCGATACGGCGCGTGCATCGGCCGACTGCAGCGCTTTGGTGGCCGCGTAGTCGGCGCCGGTGGCATCGGCCCATTTCATGGCGCCAACAATTGCGACGCCCGCCACCGCAATGATGATCGTGGGGCCAACCCAACTACGCTTGCTCGCCACTTTCTGCACGTGACGCGCAGCGTGCGCCTTGCTCGCGGCCTGCGCATCGCGCAGCGCTTGCGTGTGGTCGATCGGCGCCGCGTGCAACGACGCCAGGAGATGCTCCACTGCCTGTTCGGCGTTGAGCGTAGTGTCGTGGTGCGCTTTGGAAACCGCGGCATGACCATGATGCAACGCGCTGTGCTTGCGTTGCTGATGAGCGGCTTCCGTGCCGATGGCTTCGTCAAGCGCCGCCATGAGTCCCTGCGCGTCGGCAAAGCGAGCGCGCTGTTCCCACATACCGAGCATGGCCGTTTCGACCGTGCGCGATGCATGATGGGCGAGATCCGGGCCGAGCGCCGCGCGCGCGCGCTCGAGCAGCGTCTCGTAATCCGCCTTGAAGATGGCGGTGAGGGCCTGCTCGTCGCCGTTGGAGAATGCGCGAAACTGTTCGACGCTGGGCATCTGATGCGTACCGGACATGGAGCCTCCCACACGATGAAGTGGTGTCGGTCGGACGGCGCTGCCACGAACCGACGGCTGCAGAACTACTGAAAAACGGTGCAGGCTGGTACACGAGTGCGCAAACGGCGGGCGCCTCGCGGTTGTGTCCGGAATTACCCTATCGGGGCATCCGACATGGGATGGGATCGGGCAGGGGTGCGTGCGGCAGGCGGGTGCGCACGATACGTTCACGTGATGCGAGTAATCTCTGTGATGGCGGTCCTGCTCGGGGTTTCGGCGGGAGGAATCGGGGTCGGCAACAGGGGCGTTTCGCTCCCCTCACGCCAGAGCGATGTGCTGCGTGTGCCAGCGTTTACGGCCTATCTCCTGCCCGATCCCGACGCCGTGCGGGTCGGCCCGAATCGTCCGCTTCAGCCATTTGGAAAGCCCTCAGCGAGCCTCGTTTGGTACGGCCAATTCACCACGCGCGGCACGGTCGACGCGGCGGTCGCGCTGCAGCTGCCGGGGACCGATTCGGTGCGGCTCCGGTTGACGATTGGTCAGGAACATCGCGAAGTCGTGCTGCGCGGCGGCGAGGGCGAGCAGCGCCTCTCCTTTGGCCAGTTTGCCGTGCGCGACACGGGATATCAGCCCATTGCGCTCACGACCACGAACGGCGCGGCTTCCGCCGCGCTCGACGTGCGAGCGCTGCTGGTCGGTGGTGTCGCGGCGGCCGGCGCGCATTTCAATGTTGATGCGCGTCGCAACGCCGCCAGCGTGCATCTCCGCTATCCGACCGACAGCGCCCTGACCATCACGGGGTTCTATGACGAAGTCACGGCGATTGATGACCCGGTGGCGACGTACTACATGGCCACCGGATTCGCGCGCGGCTACTTCGGTATGCAGGTGAACTCCGTCACCGAGCGTCGCATCATCTTCTCGGTGTGGGACGCCGCCAGCGGGACGACGGCAAAAGATCGCAGCACGGTCGACTCGACGAACTACACGAAGCTCATCGCGAAAGGCGAGGGTGTGGTGGCTGACGTGTTCGGCAATGAGGGCACGGGCGGTCATTCACATCTCGTGTATCCGTGGAAGACGGGATCGACGCAGAAGTTCTTCGTTACCGCGCAGATTGACGGCGACGCCACGATTTACACTGGGTACTGGTTTCATCCCGAGAAACGCGCGTGGCAGCTGATTGCGAGTTTCCGCGCGGCGAAAGATGGACTAGGGCTGAGACGACTGTATTCGTTCAGTGAGAACTTTGGCGGCAACAACGGCCATCTGAGACGCAAGGCGCGATACGGTGCGCAATGGATTCGTCTCGCGGACGGTTCGTGGCGAGAGTTGACGACGGCAACATTCTCGCACGACCCGACGGGTAAGGACGCCCGACTCGATCGTTTCATGGGTGTGGAGCAGGGCGCGTTCTTCCTTAGTCACGGAGGGTTTGTTCCCGGCTTCACCACGATGGGCACGCCATTCACGCGTCCGTCCGGCGGTGGGCCACCGCGAATTCAGTTGCCTGGTCAGTAGCCTCGGAGGGGAGTAGATGAGAAAGGCGTTGTCAGTGTTGGTATTGTGTGTGCTCGTCGGCTGCGATGAGTCGCCCTCAGATACGAATGTGCTGACGCTCGGCGGCATCGCGCGCATGCCATCGAACGCGCAATTGGCGGTTCGGGTGGAGCAACCGAATGGCGTGGCAACATTCGGCGCGGGAGATTTCGCCTCGAGCGCGGGGAGTACGTCAGTTCAGCTACGGACCGCCAAACGCGGCACGATGCGCGTGCAGTACCTCGTGACGACCGTACCAAGCGATACGATTGCGAACGAAACGATCGAGTTTGCGTTGCAGGACGGCAATCAGTACGCAGTAAGTGGTCAGCGGGTGACTGCCAACTACACACCGATCTGTTTCGGGTGCACGGCATCGAAGAAGGCGCCGTTGCGTGGCAGCGTGCTGCCGACGACCGATTCGCTGCTTTTCTACATCGTGAACGGCAAACCGTGTCGCGGATGCGTGTACTGACGGCGGGGACTGCATTTTGAACACAGAGGAAACGGAGAACTGCGGTGTAAGCTGCGCTGGGGTTGGGTGAGCGAGATGATGTTCGACTATTGCGCACACTGCGGCGAATGCTGTTCCCGCCGTCCGCGCCGCACGCATCGGGGCGTCGGCTCGCGCGGGATATTGAATGCGCGAATCGGCGACGTATTGATCCGGAGTACTTGCGAGCGGCAAGCTCAGTCGGCAGCGTTTTGAAATACGAGTTTGTTTGCCGTCGTTTCCTCTCCTCGCGCACTCCTCCAATGACACGCATACATGCGCTCGTGGCGTTGCCCGCCATACTGGTGCTGTTTCCGGCCCCCACGCGAGTCGAAGATCCGCCCGTGCGTGGCTACTCGGCGGCGGCGGCCAAAGCGCAGCGCGAGTGGGAAGCCAAGTATCGCGCGATTCCGGAACCGTCGCGTATGCGCGAAGCGATGCGTCGGTTGGCGGCGCGGCCGCATCATCTGGGGTCGCCGTATGGCAAAGACAATGCCGACTGGTTGGTGGCGCAGTTCAAGAGCTACGGCTGGGATGCGCGCATTGAGCGATTTGACGTGTTGTTTCCGACACCCAAAGTGCGCGTGCTAGAGATGGTCGCGCCAACCAAATTCGTCGCGAAGCTCGAAGAACCGGTGGTGAAGGAAGATCCCGCGTCGACGCAGCGCGCGGAGCAGTTGCCGACGTACAACGCGTACTCCGGTGACGGCGATGTCACGGCACCGCTCGTGTATGTGAACTACGGCGTGCCGGCCGATTACGAAGAGTTGGAGAAGCGTGGGATCTCGGTGAAAGGTGCCATCGTCATTGCGCGCTATGGCGGGTCGTGGCGCGGCATCAAGCCCAAGGTCGCGTACGAGCACGGAGCCGTTGGCGCGCTGATTTACTCTGATCCGAAGGACGACGGCTACGGCGAGGGCGAAGCGTTTCCGAATGGCCCATATCGTCCGAAGGATGGTGTGCAGCGTGGCAGTGTGCTCGATATGCCCACGTATCCGGGCGATCCGCTTACTCCCGGTGTTGGTGCAACGCCGTCCGCCAAGCGACTCGATCGCAAAGATGCGATCACGATCATGAAGATTCCGGTGTTGCCCATTTCGTACGCCGATGCGCAGCCGTTGCTGGCCGCGCTGAGCGGACCGGTGGCGCCGAGTGCGTGGCGCGGTGGGTTGCCGATCACGTATCGCATGGGGCCGGGCGGCGCCAAGGTGCATCTCAAACTCGAGTTCAACTGGGCGCAGACGCCGCTCTACAACGTGATTGCGACACTCAAAGGCAGTGCACTACCCGACGAGTGGGTGATGCGCGGCAATCACCATGATGGCTGGGTGAACGGTGCCGAAGATCCGATTTCCGGCTTGGTGGCCGAGCTCGAAGAAGCGCGCGCGCTGGGCGAGTTGGTGAAGCAAGGGTGGAAGCCAAAACGCACCATTGTGTACATGGCATGGGATGGCGAAGAGCCGTCGTTGCTGGGGTCGACCGAGTGGGTGGAAGAACACATGGCCGACATGAAGAGCAAGGGTGTGTTCTATCTCAACACCGATGGCAACGGGCGCGGCATTCTGGGTGTCGGCGGGTCGCATTCGCTGGAGCGATTCGTGACCGAAGTGGCGAACGATGTCACCGATCCTGAGACGAACGTGTCGGTGATGCAACGGTGGCGTGCGTCGCAGGTGGTGGGTGGCACGACCGAGGCGCGCACGCGTCGCGATATGCGTCTTGATGCGCTGGGCTCCGGTTCAGACTTCACGCCGTTTCTGCAGCACGCCGGCGTGCCGACGCTCAATATCGGCTTTGGCGGCGAAGACGGTGGCGGCATCTATCACAGCATCTACGACACGTTCTACTGGTACACGCACTTCAGCGATACGTCGTTTGTGTACGGCAAGGCGCTGGCGCAGGTCGCCGGCATGATGGTGATGCGCGTGGCCAATGCCGACGTGTTGCCGGCGGAATTCGGAAATCTCTCGGCGACGGCAAAGGGTTATCTGGGCGAAGTGGTGTCGCTGCGTGAGAAGACCGCGAAAGAGATCGACGAGCTGAACAAAGCGATCGCCGAAGGGGCGTATAAGCTGGCCAACGATCCGCGCAATCCGCTGCAGCCGCCTAAAGCGCAGGCCGCGGCTCCGTTTTTGAACTTTGCGCCCGTGCAGAACGCCGCCGACTCGTTGCAGCGCATGGCGGAGCGGTTTGAGAGCGCGTATGTGGCTCTCAACGCGAGTGCGGCGACGCCGGCGCAGTTGACCCAGGTCAATGCGTTGTTGCGTCAGGCCGATCAGGTGATGCTGGTGCCCGGCGGGTTGCCCAAGCGCGAGTGGTATCAGCATGCGCTGTACGCGCCGGGCTACTACACGGGGTACGGGGTGAAGACGTTGCCCGGCGTGCGCGAGGCGATCGAGCAGAAAGACTGGAAGCTGGCCGACGAACAGATCGGCAAGCTGGCGGCAGCGTTGTTGCGGGAGAGCGAATTGATTGCGAAGGCAGCGCAGCTGTTGGAGCAGGCAGGGAAGCCCGTGCCGTAATCAGCGCTGTAATCGGCGCTGTAAGTCGAAGTGCGGGCGCAGTTGTCGGTCGACTGCGCCCAGCATGCGTGCAATATCGTGAGAGTGACACTTCTCGTATCGGAGTAGCGATTTATGCGTGTGAATCGTGGTGCGTGGGTTTCGGTCGCCGTGCTTGCGGCGATAGTTGAATCGTGTGCGCATGCGTCATCCACCGCACGTTCGTCAGCGGTCGCGTGCGAGTTCACCTGGACGGCGCCTCAACCGCTGGAACACGACGGTGGAAAGCCAGTGGCCATCGCGGGCGATGTGGTAGAGTCGCTATCGGGACACCGCGTGATGTTGAGCAATGTCACGATATTCTGGGCCGAAGAGCAGCAGATGGTCGACAGCGCACGGGCGGCGAACGACTCCGCCTACGCGAAGGCCATCGCACCCAATTTTACGAGTATCGGCGGAGAGATCGATGATCCACGCGCCACACGAGGACTCGCGTCAGAGGTGTCGCGCGCGGAAACGGCTTCGCGCTTTCTACGCCAGCGCTATACGATGGTCGGACGTACGGCGTCCGGCATTCGTGTGGCATGGCTAGCGAGCGACGCGTCGCCCAAAGGTACTACAGACGCCGGCGTGTCAGACTATGAATTCGCCAGCTTCGACGGACAACACTGGGGAGTTCGCACGCGCGTACCGATTGGCGCACCGATTGATTGGTTCGACCCTCCCGTTCGTCGTGCGGGACGTCCGTTCGAGCTGCGAGCGATGGCATTTCGCGTGTCGCCGAAGAACCAGATCCCGCACGTCGAAGTGTGGACGATTCGCGATGACCACCTTCAGCGAGTGTCGACCATCCGCGATCTCTCCGGATTTGCGCCGTCGCTCGCCCAGCTGCGCGACGGCACGTTGGTGCTCTCGATGCTGGCCGACGTCGACAAGGTGCACGGCTGGTTCTCTCGCCGCGGTCGGCTCGTCGGCGACTCGGTACGATGGGATGCGCCGGTGCTCATCGATCCGGTGGGTCGCAGCACCTCACCGTACGAGTGGGCGCAGCTTGGCGGCGACTCGCTGATGCTGGCGTGGTACCGCGAGAAAACGGACTCGACATCGTCGCAGTTGCGCGTGGTCGTGTCGCCAGATGGTGGTCGCACCTGGACGGCGGAGGCGCCTCCACCACTCCAGTCCTCGGTCGCGGGGACGTTGCAACTCGCCGTCGATGTTACCGGCACGCCACACCTGATGCTCGATGTGCGTACGGATTCAGGCGTGCCGGACAGCTTGGCACCGAAGGTGGTTTCGTCGTGGCGCCATGGTCAATGGACCGTTCCTCAGACGATCGCTGTTCCTGGCCTCGAATTGGGATCGAGTCTGCGCGCGCTGTCGGACGGCTCGCTGATCGCGAGCTGGATGAAAGTCCGAACGTTCACCGCGCGTGGCATTTCGCCGGTCTCCTACGTGGCTATCGGTCGCCCCGTCTGCATCCGATGACGCCGTGACGTCGCCGCCGCGTCGGCCGTCGATTCTGTATGGCACGGCACGCGAAGCACCACCCGGTTCGACTCGGCTGGGCGGCGATCACACTGATCGCGGCCTGCGGCGGCGGCGGCGATAGCACGTCGCCCGATCCGAACGGCAATTCGTTCGGCATCACGGCCACGGGTCCAGGTGTGCTCAGTGTCTCGCCGCTCGACACGACCACGGTCATCTACAGCACGCCGCTTGGCATGCTCTCGCCGCCGGGGCATGTGCTGCCCACCGATCACGTGTACATCTATTTCGTCGATCCGTGGAGCGGGCAACAGCAGAACAACAACTGCAGTGCGCGACCGGTACGCGCGGCCGGCAGCGGCGTCGTGACGTTCACCATTGTCACAGAGCCCGTCGGTGGTGATACGAAGGTCGACGTCCAGATGACGAAAACCTTTCACTACTACTACGACCACGTTCTGCTCAAACCGGGCATTGGAGTAGGAAGCCATGTGAACGCAGGCGATACCATTGCGACCACGACCGGGCGTTGCCCGTCGATGGACCTCGGTGTGTACGATCTCGATGTCACGCCGACGGGATTCGTGAACACCGCACGCTACGGTGATGGTACGCTGCACGCGGTGTCGCCCTACAAGTATTTCAGCGAGCCGCTCCGTAGTTTCTACTACGCGCGCATCCGGTTGTTTGAAGGATCACCAGTTAATCGCGACGGTCGCACCGATTGGGGTAAAGCGGGCACGCTCGCAGGCGATTGGTTTCATGCCTCACTCGCCAATGAATCGGCCTCGGTCATCAACGGGCCAAACGGTTGGCCCAAGTCGCTGTCGTTCGCGTACGACTGGTTTGACAACTCGCCGCGCATCTCGATTGGCGGCACCATCGCGGGTCCGACGTTATTGCGGATTTCGAATGGCGATCCGGATCCTGCCAATGTGCGCCTGAGCAACGGGCTCGTGGCGTATCACGGCGCGTTCACCAACGGTCTCGTAGGTGGTGGCGTTGTGCTTGTGCAAATGATGAGCGATACCCGCATCAAAGTGGAGTACTTCGCAGGCGCCACCAATACACCGACCGCGTTCACGGCCGCCGCACAGGAGTACGTGCGCTAGCCGACGGTCGTTCGATCGACGATCTTGCGGCATGACTGAATCACTGCCGGAACGTCGATGGATCGGTGCACTCGCCGTGATCGTGGTGCTGTGCCTCATCGTGTCCGGCTGGCATCCAGCCGAGCGAAGCACGTGGTGGATGGAGACGGCGCCGATTTTCCTGGCCGCTCCGGTTCTCTGGCTGACGGCCCGCCGATTTCCGCTCACATCGCTGCTTTACGTGCTGATCGCGCTGCACTGCCTCATTCTCATGACCGGCGGCGCGTATACCTATGCGAAGGTGCCCCTCGGCTTCTGGGTCCAGGACACCTTCCACCTCTCGCGAAACCCGTACGACAAGCTCGGACATTTCTGGCAGGGACTCGTGCCAACGCTGGTCACGCGGGAGATCGTCATTCGCCTGCGCATCGTGCGTCCAGGATCGTGGCCGTCGGTTGTCGGCGTCATGTCGGCGCTCTCGGTGAGCCTGATCTATGAACTGATCGAGTGGGGAGCCGCCGTCGCGCTCGGCCAAGGCGCCGACGCCTTTCTTGGCACACAGGGCGATGTCTGGGACACGCAATCGGACATGGGCCTCGCGTGCCTCGGAGCGATCTTCGCGGTGCTGGTTCTATCGCGCTGGCATGATCGCCAGATTGCGCGTCTCGATTCCACTCTCGCCTAGGAACACGCGATGCGCATTGTTGGTGGCAAGTTCGCCGGACGCAATCTCACCTCACCGGGTGATTCGCGCGTACGTCCGACCGCCGAAGAAGTGCGGGTGGGCATCATGAAGATGATTGCGTCCGATCTTGAGAAGGCGCGAGTGCTCGATTTGTTCGCGGGCACCGGTGCCTTGGGATTAGAGGCCATTTCACGCGGCGCGCGCTATTGCGACTTCGTGGAGTTTGGGCCGCCCAGCCTGCACTCGCTCAAAGCGAACATCGCCGCGCTTCGCGTCCGCGAGAAGTGCAAGGTGTTCAAGAAGGACGCGCTGCCGTTTGCTGCCATGTTGCCGCACGACAAGTACGACATCGCGTTCGTCGATCCGCCGTACGGCTCACGGCAGCTTGACCGTGTGCTGGAGTCGTGGCGTGCCACCGGATTCGCGCGTGTCCTCGTGGCGGAGCACGCGGTAACGCACGAACTGCCCTACGGCGACGACAAACGCATTTTCGGCGACACCGCCGTGTCGATCTACCGTCGGGTTGATCAGGCGCTGGTGGAGACGAACGCGCCCGACGGCGACGTGAAGTAGGCCGTAACCAATCGTGCGTGCAGGGTATACACCTTGCCCACGCGACGGCACGACACGATTTCCGCAACCACGTCGAATGATGCGCCGGCAACGCGGATCATTCGGTGGTTTGCCACCTCGGCGCCGCTGTACACGCTCAAGCCGTCGAGTGAGAAGTCGCGCATTCGCACATCAATCACTTCGCTGGGCCAGTCGATGTACATCAGCGCCCAGTCGGACTTGCTGACGCGTGGCATGCTGCGACGCTCGACCGAGCGATTCTTGTCGGTGTGCACTACCGGCGCGAGCGGCGCCCGGCATCGCGCGCAGCGCGTAGTGGCGTTGATCACCGCCGGAGCGCCAAGAGCGCACAGCGGACAGCGATGCGCAGGACCCGCACTGGATTTGGATTTCGGCGCCGGCCCCGGCGCCGTCTTGCCGGCCGCCGCGCCGGGCGGCTGACGCATGGCCTTCGCTGCCTGACGCGCCGCGCGCTCCACGTCGTACGCCGCGCGACGCGTCGTATCGGAGAGCACGTTGTACGCCTCGTTCACCATGCTCGCTTCTGAAGCGTTACCGCCCTTGTCGGGATGATGCAGTGCAATCAGCGCGCGATACGCCGCTTTGATCACCTCGGCCGGTGCGTCGGGCTGCACGTGCAGCAATCGATAGTAGTTGCGGCGGTTCTGCGACATATCAGGAGGGAGCGTTCAACGGCGTCTGGGCGCGTCATCGCGCTTTACCGTAGACGCGCAAGGTCGCCATCAGGAAACAGATCGTCCCAAAACACGCGTCGGGCGTAACAGACGACACCCGCTACGCTACGGGTGATGCCGATGGAGCCAGCGCGCCGGTGCATCGAGTTGTCGCCGAAAGAGCACCGCGAGCGCGAGCATGATGGCGCCGATCAGCAGCAACGGTTTGATCGATGCGCTGGGCACGTACTCGGCACGCACGGTGTGTTCACCGGCCGGTACGTCGACCGCAACAAATGCGGGCGTCACCATGTAAGCGGCCGTCTCCACGCTGTCGACACGGACGCGCCAGTTCGGATGATACGTAAATTTGAACATGAGCGCCGACGGATTCGCGCAGGCAACGCGCACCGTTACCGACTGTGACGTCGTTTGCTCGTCGGAAATTTGCCCATTTGGACAACCCGCGCGAGGCGCGAAAGGTGCGGCCGGTATGAGACGTGGATCGTACTCGAGGCGCGTGACCGTCCGCGAGCGCGGACTATCACTCTTGATCCACTGACTTCCGACATTCCAGAGCGCGAATTGCGATTGCACCACGGTGTCGCCGGAAACTGCAACGAAAGACGTCACGCCACTCGTCGGAACGCGCCATGCGGCGTAACGACCGTTGCGAAAAAGCGGCGAGAAGAAGGTTGGTACGGAGGTGACGTTCGCCGGCAGGACAATTGTCCGCACATCGTACAGATCGAGGAGCGCGGCGTTTTCGATGTTCAGGTCCCGCGTCAACTCTGAGTTGAGCGAGAGCGCTTGGAATGGCGCGCCGATCGCGGGCAATCGGCGCGCGTTGATCATATCAGAGAGGGAGTTCTCACCCACCCGCATGTGCGACCCCCAGCCAGCGGGCGGTCCGGCGCTCACGCGTCCGGCGCGGTTGAGCGCGATGGCGGTGAGCAGATCGGACTGATCGCGATCCTGTTGAATGGCGGCGCGCGTGTCGGCGATCATGCGCCCGTTGTCGCGGTAGTAGTGCGCGCGTTCAATCAAGGCGGGAGTCACGAGCATCACTGCGCTCATCGCGAATGCCATGTCGCGCGTGTGGGCAGCCATACCGGTTGCACGACGCACGCGACCCCAGAGCACGTACAGGGCCTCACCTGCAACACCCAGCAGCAAAATGCCGAAGATGTGCACCGGGCCGACGGCACGGAAAAACACGCGTCCCACCTGTTCGAACAGGAATAGCCGTACCGAGCCGCTCGGCGGATCGAGGTAGATGAGGAGCCAGATAGCCAGGCCGTACAAGGCAAAGAGTCGGGCCGGCGTGCGCTTCACGAGCGCGAAGCAGGCGCCGACTACGATCGTGAGCGAGAAAATAGGCAGCCGCGTGCCGTCGAAAACGATTCCATGCAGCAGTGCCGACACGTCATCGCGCTTGTAGCGTCGAACGCCGATGAGATCAGGGCGGCTGCTGACGTACAGGAATCCCGACTGCATGAAGGGCCACCAAAAGTGTGCGGTCACCACCAGTGCCAACAACGCTGGCACGGCAAGTCGGGCGACGCGCGGTAACACGGTGTGGCGTTTCGCGCCGACCAACACCAGCAGTCCGCTTGACGCGATTGTCATCGCGCCGTACAGCACATGCGAAAGCAGCAACGCTGAAAGCAGTAACCCGGCGCGTACGTGCCACTTTCCTTCCCGCACCGCGACAAACACCACGGCTAGCGAGAGTACCGACAAGTGCATGGCCCAGAGCTGCGTGTACAAGCCGAGTCCGCGCCAGAGATAACTCTCGTACTCGAACCCGTACTGCCCATCGCTGCTGGTCAGTAGCGATGCCGCCAGCGCGGCAAACGCGGCCGCGGTGGCGGAGAACTCCATCCGTCGCGCTGACCACGCCACGGTGAGCGGAAAGGTGACGAGCAGGAGGTAACTGCTGCCGTGCAGCAAGCTATCGAGCGACACGGCTCCGAACAGCGCGCGGTGCACCGCGACCATCAGCAAATGCGGCAGATGCTGATAGTACAGGAACTGCGGGAATCCCAAATCAAGCTGTGGGATCCAGAAATCGGAGAGGTTGAATCCGTGCTGCAGCGCATCGTTCGCGCCGTGCATCATCAGACTGTGCAGCGCGCTGTCGTTTCGACTCGGCACATCGGATGCCAGCTCTGGGGCGAGCAAGACGGCGTTGAACAGCACCGGAAGCAGCACGAGCAGCCAGAACCACAGCGCCCCGAACTCTTCATCCGGCAGCGCAGCCGTGGACAGGCTAGCGCTGGGCTTCTTTGGGCGCCGGGACGTTGAGGACATCGGCGAAATAAAGCACAGTGCGGCGAATACCCTCGCGCAAATCGATCTTCGGTTCCCAGCCGAGCATTGCGCGCGCGCGAGAGATATCGGGTTGACGCACCTTCGGGTCGTCGATCGGCAGCGGACGCAAAACGAGATCTGCTGTCGTGCCCGTCAACTCTCGCACGATTTGGGCGAGTTCGAGTACGGTGAACTCACCGGGGTTGCCGATGTTCGTCGGCTCACTGTCACCGTGGTGAAAGAGCCGATACAGCCCCTCGATTTCGTCGTCGACGAAGCAGAAGCTTCGCGACTGCTGGCCGTCACCGTAGATCGTCAGCGGCAAACCGCGCAGCGCCTGCACGATGAGATTCGACACCACGCGCCCATCGCGTTCACGCATGCGCGTACCATAGGTGTTGAAAATGCGCACGATTCGGGTGTCAACGTTGTGCGTGCGGTGGTACGCCATGGTCATTGCTTCGGCGTAGCGCTTGGCTTCGTCGTACACGCCCCGCGGCCCCACCGGATTCACGTTGCCCCAGTACGATTCCGGTTGCGGATGCACCAGCGGATCGCCGTACACTTCGGACGTCGAGGCAAGGAAAAATCGCGCGCCTTTGGCTTTGGCGAGTTCGAGCGCGTTGTACGTGCCCATCGCGCCGACCTTGAGCGTCTCGACCGGATACTCCAGATAGTCGATCGGGCTGGCCGGCGACGCGAGATGCAGAATGCCGTCGAGTGGGCCGTCGCAGGTGATTGGCAACGACGCGTCGGCCTCGACGAACGAGAACCGGGGTTGATTGCTCAGATGCGCGATGTTGCGGCTCGCGCCGGTGAGGTAGTTGTCGAGGCCGACAACATGATGTCCGTCTGCGAGAAACCGATCGACAAGATGTGATCCGAGAAATCCCGCACATCCGGTAATGAGAACGCGCATCGACCCACGGTGAGAGAAGAGAAGAGCAACCGAGGGGTGCAATCTATCGTGGACGAGCCGCTGATGCCGCGCGACTTTCGAGAATCACTGCGGTCTGTCCCGGCAGCGGCTCGCCGAATGTCAGCGTGGGACGATTGCCGCGCCATTCGGTGCGGAGCGAGCGGCTGGCACCGCTCATGAGATCGCGCGCGACTATCGATTCGCTTCTGCCAGCAGTGAGCGAAATGCCAGGCGCAATCACGGGTAGAACGGGCGCCGCACTCAGGTTCGCGACCACGATAACGGTTTGCCGAGCAGATGTGCGTTGGTACGCGAGCAATGCCGGGTCGTTCGTGCCCAACGACGTCAGCCGGCCGCTGCTCAATGCTGACGACTGTGTCCGAAGATGAATCAATGTGCGGTATAGCTGGAGCATCGAGGCCGTGTCACGCGCCTGCGCTTCGACATTGGCCGACAGCGAGTCGCCGCGGAGCGGCTCCCACGGCGTGCCGGTCGAGAATCCGGCGTGCGGTCCCGAGGTGTTCCACGCCATTGGGGTACGAATTTGCTCGTCGGGTTTGGGGCCCTGCATGCCGAGTTCTTCGCCGTAGTAGACGAACGGCAGTCCGGGGAGCGTGAGCTGAATGAGCGCCGCGAGGCGCGCCTTACGGAGGTCACCGCCGAGCTCCGACGCGGTGCGCGGCTGATCGTGGTTGCGGAGGAAGGTGCCCCACCGCGAAGCGGGCAGGCGCGCCTGGAGCGCGAGAATTGGCGACAAGACGCCTCGGGCGTCGCCGCGACGAACGCCGGCAATCACGCTGTCCGCCACTTCAAACGCGAAATAGCTGTCGAGTTGGTTCGGATAGTACGTGAACAGCGTGTTGTTGCCATCAAAGACCTCACCGATGGTGAATGCTCCGGGCTTGGTTCGACGCACGTGGGCTGCGTACTCTCGCAGCACTTCGTGCGTGCCCGGTGTGTCCTCCACTCGACCGCCGTCTTCGACCAGAAATTTCACGGCGTCCATTCGGAATCCATCGACGCCAGCCTCGCGCAACCAGAAGGTGGCCACGCGCTTCATCTCCGCTAACGCCTCGGGACGCTCGTAATTCAGATCGGGCATTCCCTTGTAGAAGAAGGCGAAGAAGTACTCGTCCCGGAGCGGCGATTTGCGCCAGTTGTTATCACCCCATCGGTTATTGGGACCCGGCGTTGGCGCGAACCGGTACATCGCTCGATACGGCGACGCCGTGTCGCGGAGTGCCGCCTGAAAAAACGCGTGCTCCGACGACGTGTGATTGATGACCATGTCGAGCAGCACTTTGACGCCGCGCACGTGAGCGAGTGCCACGACACGCTTGAGGTCATCCATTGAACCATATACCGGTTGCACCCGGTAGTAGTCGCTGATGTCATAGCCATGATACGACGGCGAGGCCATGATGGGCATGAGCCAAATGCACCGCGCCCCCAGGCTCGCGCGAGAGTCGCGGCGCCCGTCGTTGATATAGTCGAAACGCTGGAGCAGTCCGCGCAAATCGCCGATGCCATCGCCATCGCTGTCTGCAAACGATCGCACAAACACTTCGTAGCAGGTCGCACCCTGCGTCCACGCGGGCGCGCCCGGCCGCTGCGCACGAGCCGACACGGCGGTAAGGGCGGGCATCACCAGGGTCGCCGCGGCGATGGCGGCAATTCGGCGCAGACGCATCGAACAAATATTCATCCTCGCCGCCGCTGACAGGAGAGCCTACATTGGCGGCATGCCACTCCTGCCCATTCTTGCTTCGGCGCTCCTGCAGGCGCCGCCCGTCACGATGCCGCCCGTCGCCATGCCGACCGTCGCGATGTCGACGTCCGTGTTGGTTGCCTCGCCGCATGCCGACTCGCTCAAGCCGGCCGAACGCAAGATCGCCACGGCGGTCGACAAACGCGTCGCAGCCGCGATCGCGCTGCTCGAGCAGATCGTCAACATCAATAGCGGCACGATGAACTTTGCCGGCGTGCGCCAGGTAGGCGCCGTGCTGCGCGCGCGCTTTGACTCACTCGGTTTCCGCACGCGTTGGGTGGATGGTGCGCCGTTCGGGCGCGCGGGGCATCTCGTCGCGGAGCACCCGGCGCCGGGACCGAAGCTGCTGCTGGTGGGCCATCTCGATACGGTGTTCGAGCCCACGAGCCCCTTTCAAAAGATGGAGCGCCTTGCCGATTCCACCGCGCGCGGACCGGGCATCATCGACATGAAAGGCGGCGATGTCATCATTCTGCTTGCGCTCGAAGCACTTCGCGACGCGGGCGTGCTGTCCACGCTCAACGTAACCGTCGTGATGAACGGCGACGAAGAACATGCGGGCGAGCCGACCGTTGAAGCACGACGCGCCCTCGTGGAGGCGGCCAAAGGCGCGGCGGCGGCGATCGGCTTTGAAGACGGCGCCGGCATTCTGAGCACGGGCATCGTCGCCCGGCGCGGCGCGGCGTCGTGGCAGCTTGAGGTAACCGGTGAGGCCGCGCACTCCTCACAGATTTTCAAAGACAGCATCGGCTACGGCGCGATCTTTGAAACCGCACGCATTCTCGACGGCTTTCGCACGCGACTTTCGAAGGAGGCGTATCTCACGTTCAATCCCGGCGTCGCGCTGGGTGGCGCGCGCGTAACGCTTGATGCGGCGTCCAACAAAGGCACGGCCGAAGGGAAGAACAACATTGTCGCTGAGCGCATGACCGTGCAGGGCGATCTGCGCACCCTGTCACCAGAGCAGCTCGAGCGCACGAAGAACACGATGCGTGAAATTGTCAGCGCGCACCTCGGTCATACCAAGGCCACCATCACCTTCGAGAATGGCTACCCGCCGCTCGCGCCGACCGACGGCAATCGCGCCTTGCTGGCGTTGCACGATCAAGCGAGCAAAGATCTCGGGCTCGGCGCCGTGTCAGCAGTGGATCCATCAAAGGCCGGTGCGGCCGACGTCTCGTTCATCGCGGGCGCCGTGCCAATGATCATCGACGGGATCGGTCTTGCAGGGCACGATGATCATTCGCCGCAGGAAACGGCGGATCTCAAGTCGCTCTCCGTGCGTGCCAAACGCGCGGCGCTCACGTTGTATCGACTCTCGCAGCAAAAGCCCCCCGTTCCCTGAGGATGCGCTCCATGCACGCACGTTCTGCCGTCATCGCTGCGGTGTCTCTTCTGCTGCTGCGCACGTCGGCGCAGGCCCAGCAAGCCACGGCCGACGCGCGCATTGCCAAGCTCAAGACCGAGCTCGCCGCCGCGATCGACGCTAAGGCCAAACTCGCGCAGCAGATGACCGATCAGATCTTCTCCTTTGGCGAACTGGGCATGCAGGAGGTCGAAACATCCAAGTATCTCGCCGGTGTGCTCGAGAAGAACGGCTTCACCGTTGAACGCGGCGTGGCAGGCATGCCTACAGCGTGGGTGGCGAAGTGGGGAAGCGGAAAGCCGGTGATCTCGCTGGGCTCCGACATCGACGGCATTCCTCAGGCCGGACAGAAGCCAGGCATTGCGGGACGTGAGTGGATCGTGCCCGGTTCACCTGGGCACGGTGAAGGTCACAACAGCGGTGTTCCGCTCAATATCATCGCTGCGCTCGCGGTGAAAGACATCATGACGCGCGAGAAGATGTCGGGTACGATCATGCTCTGGCCCGGCGTGGCGGAGGAGCAGCTCGCCAGCAAGGCCTATCTCGTGCGCGCCGGCATCTTCAAGGACGTCGACGCGAATCTCTTCGCGCACGTCAACGATGGTTTTGAAGTGTCGTGGGGCGACGCGCCCTATCTCACGCTCATCTCAGCCATCTTCAAGTTCAAAGGACAGAGCGCGCATGCCGCCGGCGCGCCGTGGCGCGGACGCAGCGCGCTGGACGCGGTCATCAACATGGCCAACTCGTGGGAATATCACCGCGAACACATGGAGCCGGCGCAACGTTCACACTACGTCATTACCGACGGCGGCGATCAGCCTAACGTCGTGCCGAGCACCGCTGCGATGTGGTTCTATTTTCGCGAGCGCGATCCGGAACGCGTGACGAAGATGTTCAACGACGCCAAGCAGATGGCAAAGGCGGCCGCGATGGCCACGTTCACCGAGCTCGATACGGTGTTGGTGGTCGGCTCCGCGTGGCGCCCGCACTACAACAAGCCCATCGCGGCGGCGATGCATGACAACATGGTGCGCGTCGGCATGCCGGCGTGGGACGAGAAAGATCAGACGATGGCCAAAGGCGTACAGCGCATGATGCAACGCCCGGACAGTGGATTGCGCACGAAAGTCGCCGCACTGCTGTCGCCAGACGAGGCCGCGGCCGCGAGCAGCGGAACAGGCAGCGATGACATCGGCGACATCACCTGGACCATTCCCAGCGTGACGCTGCTCTATCCATCCAACATTCCCGGCACCCCCGGACACAATTGGGCCGACGGCATCGCCATGGCCACGCCAATTGCGCACAAAGGTGTCGTGGCCGGCGCCAAAGTTCAGGCGATGACGCTGCTCGACTTGATCATGCAACCCAAGCTCATCACCGACGCCAAGACATATTTCACCAACGTGCAGACGAAGTCCGTGAAGTACTACCCGCTTATGGCACCAACCGATATGCCCGCGACCTGGCTCAACGCTGACAAGATGGCCAAGTATCGCGAGGAGATGCGCAAGTATTACTACGATCCCAGCAAGTTCAGCACGTACCTCGAGCAGTTGGGCATCACGTATCCGACCGTGCCGAAGATCGTACCGTAGCGCTTTCGTGTTGCGCGGTGGGCTACCGCAGCTTGGCGCGCACGTACTGCGGTGGCCACGGCGCGTCGGCACCCAGTTCGTGTGCGGCGGAAAGCGGCCAACGCGGATGTCGCAATAGTTCGCGCGCCATCAACACGATATCCGCGTCACCGTCAGCCACAATCGACTCCGCTTGCGTGGCGGTGGTGATAAGTCCGACGGCCGCGGTTGGAATCATTGCCTCGTGGCGCACACGTCGCGAAAAGGGCACCTGGTAGCCCGCTTGCAGCGCGATTTGCTGATGCGCGGCAAGTCCACCCGACGAACAGTCGATCACATCGATGCCAAGCGTCTTGAATTCCCCAGCAAGCCGCACCGATTCATCGAGCGTCCAGCCGCCCTCGGCCCAATCTTGGGCCGAGATACGCACGAACACCGGCCATTCGTCGGGCCACACGTCGCGCACGGCCACGGCAACTTCCCGCGCAAGCCGCGTGCGATTCTCGTAGCTGCCGCCGTAGCCATCCGTCCGCGCGTTGGCGAGCGGCGACAGAAACTCGTGGATGAGATAGCCGTGTGCTGCGTGAACCTCCGCTACCTGAAAACCGGCCGTGATCGCCCGCTGGGCCGCGAGGCGAAAGTCGTCAATCACCTTCGCAATGCCATCGAGCGACAGAGCGTGCGGTTGCGGATACGTGGGAGAGAACGCGATTTCGCTCGGCGCCACGACTTCCCATCCGCCTTCGTTGGCCGTGATGAGTCCACTGCCTTCCCACGGGCGCTTCGTGCTTGCCTTCCGCCCCGCATGCGCCAGCTGCACGCCGATTGCCGCACCATTGGCGCGCACGAAGTCGGTGATCCGGCGCAGCATCGGAATGTGCTCATCACTCCAGATGCCAAGATCGTGCACGTTGATACGCCCTTCCGGGCTGACGGCCGCCGCCTCGCTCAGCACGAGGCCGGCCCCTCCGGTTGCAAACCCGCCCAAATGCACCAGATGCCAGTCGTTGGCGAAGCCATCCGTGCTCGAGTACTGACACATTGGCGATACGCCAATGCGATTGCGCAGCGTGAGTCCACGCAGCGCGAGCGGGGCAAAGAGAGCGGACATTATGACAAACTACCAAACCGGGTGCACATTGCGTAGCGGTGAGAATTTCAACGAAGTGCTACCCGATTCCCGTCTCTTACGGACCGCCCATGTCAGCCTCGCGTTATGACTCGCCCGCCGTTGGCGGTTCTTCTGTCCAACCGGCTCCTTCCGCGCGCTCGTGGCCGGCCGCTGTCGCCTTGGCGATGGGCGCGTTGTTGATCGCGAGTTGCGACGGCTTGTCCGTCGGCACAGGCTGTGAGTCCTCCGACGTGGTGGTGACTGTCATCTCCACCGTTCGCGTCGGGCAGAGCGTGCAAGCCGCGGCGGACTACAGTCTCTCGAACTGTCCCGCGAGCACGTCCGTGGTTTGGACGAGCAATAACACGGCAGTGGCGACGGTGAACGCGAACGGTCTGGTGACAGGTGTCACCGCGGGTGGCCCGGTGTCGATTCAAGCGAAGGTGGTGAACAAGTCGGGGACCGCCAGCATCACGGTGACGCCCTGAGTGTACCGTTGTCGGGTCGACGCGTAATTGTCATTGGCGCCGGCGCCGCCGGCTCGATGGCGTCGATCTTCGCCGCGCAGTCGGGCGCCGAGACCGTTTTGCTGGAGCGCACGCGCGACGGCGGACGAAAAATTCTGATCAGCGGCGGCGGACGCTGCAACGTGCTGCCAACGCGCGTGGACGAAGCGCGCTTCGTCACCGATTCGTCGCCGAATCTGTTGCGAAAAATCATTCGCGCGTGGCCGCTCGCCGAACAACGCGCATTCTTTGAGCAGACGCTCGGCATTCCGCTCGTGGACGAGCCTGAGGTGCTCAAGGTGTTTCCGGCATCGCACCGGGCGCGCGACGTGCGCGACGGTTTGTTGGAGTACGCCCGTGCACGTGGTGTGCGTCTGCAAATGGAAACGCGCGTCACGAACATCGTGCCCGTTGCTGGCGGATGGAGCGTTGACATTGAGGGCGGCGCGTCGCTCAAGGCTGATGCAGTGATCGTTGCCACCGGCGGATTCTCCGTGCCTGCAACCGGCAGTGACGGTGCCGGGCTGCACGTGCTCGCGCGACTCGGCCACACCATGCACCCGACGTACGCCGCGCTGACGCCGCTCACTGCACACCACGCGGCGTTCAATGACCTTGCCGGCATCTCGCTCACCGTCACGCTGACCGCGAAATCGAGTGAACGCAGCGCACAGTGGCGCGGCGGATTTCTGTTCACCCATCGCGGCTACAGCGGGCCGAGCGTGTTGAACGTGTCGCACGTTCTCGTCCGGTCGCGCGCGAAAGGCGCGGCAGCAGCGACGCTGACCGCGCAGTGGACGCCACTCGGCGATGCCGAATGGGAGCTCGCGCTCAAACCGCACGGCACGCGCACGGTGATGGGCGTGCTGCGCAACGAGTTGCCCGATCGTCTGGCTGCCGTGCTGGTCGCGCAGGCCGGCGTGGATCCGCAGCGCACGCTGGCCGAGTTGCGCCGTGAAGAACGGCGCGCGCTGATTGACGTGTTGGTGCGCGGTACGCTGCCCTACGACGGTGACGAAGGTTATAAGAAGGCGGAAGTCACTGGCGGCGGCGTTGCGCTGTCTGAAGTGCAGCCCCGCACGATGGAAAGCAAACGGCACCCGGGACTGTATCTTTGCGGCGAAGTACTCGACGCCTTCGGCCCGATTGGCGGTTACAATTTCCTCTGGGCGTGGGCTACCGGACGTGCCGCCGGAATTGGCGCCGCAACCGACGTTTCGGTCACACCCAACTCGGCACCAACACCTCTCACCGGATGACGATGATGCTACGCGCCACACGAGGCACCGCATTGGCGTTCGCGGCGGGCATGACGCTGACGGCGACGTCACAGCCCGCGCTCGCGCAGGCGAGCGTGCCCGAGATTCGCTTCGACAGCAACATCGAGCCGCTCAAGCTGCCGCCCGGCATGAACTTCGGGGAAGTGGTCGGCATCGCGATGAACTCCAAGCGCAACGTGTACGTGTTCACGCGCACCGGTGAACGATCGACGGTGCACGGCGCAACGGCGTCGCAGCTCTTTGAGTTTTCGCCCACGGGCGCATTTGTGCGCGAGATTGGCAAAGATCTCTACGGCTTCGCCTTCGCACACACCGTGCGAATCGACTCAGAAGACAACATCTGGGCGACCGACGAAGGCACGAACATGATCATCAAGTTCAATCCGGCCGGCAAAGTGCAGATGGTGTTGGGACGTCGCGAAGAATCGGTCGAGCCCGCAGCGCCGCCGACGCCCGGACAAGAGCCGCGTCCGCAGTGGGGCACGTTCAACCGGCCGGCGGATATTGCATGGGATAAGGCCGGCAACATTTACGTGGCCGATGGTTACGGCAACTCGCGTGTTGTCAAAGTGGACAAAAACGGTCGCTGGCAAAAAACGTGGGGCTCGCGTGGCACTGAACCTGGGCAGTTCAACATCCTGCACACCATCGCCAGCGACGCCGACGGGAACATCTACATTGGTGATCGCACCAACCGCCGCATTCAAGTGTTTGATGGCGACGGCAAGCTGTTGCGCGTGATGAAGATTGACGTGCCGTTCACGAAGGAAGTGAACGTGATGGTGGGCGCGATGCCGAGTGCGACGTCGAATCCGCTGGCAGTTTCGGGTGCGCCGTGGGCCATGTGCATCACACCCGGGCCAAAGCAGTATCTCTATGTGTCCGACGCGGTACCGGGGCGTATTTACAAACTCACGCTTACCGGCGAAGTGCTTGGCGTGCTGGGAGAAGCTGGCAAACAACCAAAGCAATTCGGCTGGATTCACCAGATCGCGTGCCCGAGCGAGAACGAGTTGTGGGTCGCCGAGATTCTCAACTGGCGGGTGCAGAAGTTGACGCTGCACCCCTAGCGCTAACGAAGGTCGACGTCGGCACGCCCGATCGCCAACACTGATCGCGGCGTGCCGTTCCGCGTGGGTGGTCTGGTCCATCCGGATCGCGACAACACGTTGGCCGTATGCGCGTCGGCCTCACGCAATTCATCGGGTGTCACGGCACACTCAGCGGCGAGATCAAGCCACCCAAGAGCGTCTTCCCAGACTTGACGATCGGTGCAGGCGCGGCTGGCCCCGATCGCGTAGCGAAACGCCATCGCGCTTTCTCCGCCCGCTGCCGCGTGGCGGGCGACGACGCCTGGATCGACTTCGCGCCTGATGCTGGCGGCCGCGTCGGTATATGCCAGCGCAATCATGCGATGCACCTCGCGACGGCGCGACGTGCCCATGGAATCGAGCACCACTTGCCCGATCACAGCGTGGGCGCAGGTGTAGTGGCCGTCGTGCTCACTCACCAAGCGTCGCTCGACCAGCGCGTCGCACAGATGGGCCGCGCGCAGGCGAGAGATGCCGTGAACGTACGACAATAGGCTCGTGTGGCACGGGCCGCCCGCCGTCGCCACGGTCAGCAACACGGCATGCTGTTCGTCGGGCAACGCCGCTACGCGCTCGGCAATAGCCGCATGCGCATCCGGAAAGAGTTCGCTCACCAGCAGATCGCCAGAACCAGACTCGCCGGGAATCCATTCCTGCGTGTCGCGATCAACCCGAATCCAGCCGCGGGCGAAAAGCGTTTTGATCAACTCGATGACGTAGAGCGGATTGCCGGCGGTGACCTCGTACACCCGAGCGGCGAATCGTTTGGCGCCATCTGGGTCCTGCACCTTGCCCATGGCACGGATGAGCTGCCACACCTCACGCCCTGAGAGCGTGTCGAGATCGACCCGGACATGCTGTTGAAGTGCGCGCAACGCGCGCATCAACCGTGACGGCGCACTGTCTCGCGCTGAAAGACCGGGTGTCCACGAGTAGCACCAGCAGATGGGCGCATCGGCGAGGCGTTGCGCGAGAAAATGAAGCACCTGACAGCTCTCACTGTCGCTCCATTGCAGGTCGTCGAGTGCAATCACGACCGGCGATTCCTCGGCGATGGCGAGCAGTAGCTGCGCGATCGCTTCGGGAAGCATCGATGAGCCGGACGTAGCGCGCGCGGGGGGCTCGGGTACGGCTGGAAATTCACGCCGTACATCGGGCAGTATGCTCGCGATCTCACTCAACGATGCGCTATCCGTTCCAACGGCGCCCGCAGAGGTAATGGCCTGGCGCAGCAGCTCGAGCAGTGGACCGTATGGCAGTTCGGCCCGCGCTTCGAAAGTGCGCGCGCGCAGCACCACGGCGCCGGAGACGGCGGCAAACTGCGCGAACTCGTCGATCAGACGCGATTTGCCGGTGCCCCACTCGCCGTCAATCAGCACCACAACGCCTGTGCCATCCTGCACGCGCTCCCAGGCCTGCTGCAACGTGCTCCACTCGCGAGCGCGGCCAATCAGTGGAGCGGTGAAGCGCGGCAGCTCGACCGCCGCGAGAGCGCGCACGCGCTGCGGTGTGGGATGCAACGACGCGTGTTCGATGCGCGACGCGAGTTCGCGAACCCCCAATCCGGGCGCCGACATGCCCTCACGTGAGCGCAGTTGCGCGTAGTCGCGATACGCAGCCAGTGCCGCATCGCGCTCACCCATCAGGAAGAGCACCTCGATTACGAGATGTGTCGCATCGTCCGAAAACGGATCGGCGGTCTGCCAGCGCGTTCCGAGTTCGAACGCGGATGCCCAATCGCGTCGCTTGTGGGCCGTACGACCGGCGGCCGCGATGGCGAGGCGATATTCGCGCATCAGGTCCGCGCGCTTCCGGTCCATCCATTCGTCGAACTCCGGGGCATCGCGAATGGTCAGGCCGGCGAACAGGTGCGGGATATCGAACGCCAGCGCCTCGACGGCACCCTCACGTGCCAATGCGCGGAACCGCTCAACGTCACTATGGACGGGAGCCGCCAGCGCCACTGTCGGGCCGTCGGCACTCAAGAGTGGACCAAGCGTGTCGCGTAACTGCTTCAACGACTGCCGCAGCGACGCGGAAGACTTCTTTTCGTCGCTGTCGCCCCAGAGCAAACTGCTTAGTTCGGCTCTGGTGTGCGTACCGGGTTCGAGTAAGAGGAACGCAAGCAACCCCAGTGACTTGGACGGCAGTGCAATGGCCGAGCTCGTCTCTTCCTCGCGGCAAAGTTGTACGGCTCCGCACAGCCGAAGCTCCATGCGACTCCCACGAAGAAGGTGAAAATTCGCGGGCAAAGGTACCAGCCGTTCACACCACCGGGTACCCCTTTCACACCTTTTTCACAGCCGCACCCTAGACTCTCCCCATCGACTGCAGGCCGCCACCACTTCGGAGACTTCCATGAGCAATAAGCCCGAGCCCATCGCCATCAAGATCGATCTTACCGAGTCGCAGAAGCAGCAGATCAAGAGCGCCACCGGCAAGGATGTCGATTCGATCGAGCTGGGCGCGCAGGAACTCGAAGAACGCATTGCGCCGGTCATCCGCTTCTAACTCGCTCGCACGCACGTCGCTGTTTTCGCAACGACGACCCACACCCACGACTCCTTCCACCAACTCAGGGTACCCCGATGAACCAGAAGAACGATGAAATCGTGAAGATCGATCTGACCGACGCGCAGAAGGAACAGGTCAAGAACGCGACGGGCAAGGACGCAGAATCGATCGAATTGGGCGCGCAGGAACTCGAAGAGCGAATCGCGCCGCGCATGATGGCGTAGTTTCGCCTGGTCGACGTTCGCATCGTCGACTCGCGCTCCGACGAGCCCGAATGGCATTGGCCATTCGGGCTCGTTGTGCATTTATCGGCGGCCGCGGCTGGTTGTGGACGAGGTAATCTCGGCGCAAGTTCTTCCGCCTTGCCCCGCCGATGGGGCGGCCTTTCTTGCACCGGTTCTGTCGGAGCTGAGCAATCTCGTCCACTGAAGCGTCCGCTGAAGCGCCCGCCGCGGGAACGGCCGTTGGTCGCCCACTCAGGACAGTCGTGCGCGCTGCGCTGTCGATGTCCGGCGAACTGGATCAGCGGAAAATGCTCACCACCGCGCTTGAGGCGTCGCAGTCGACATTCGACGCCGACGGCGCGTCATTCTGGGGCGCGTCGGGTGATCAAGCGTCCTGTCAGCTTGCCGTGGGAATCGGCGCTGACGCGCTGCGTGGCACGAACGTCCCGGCGGCGTCGCTGGATGGTGGCGCGTCGACCCCGACCGTCATCGCGGCGCCGATCGTCTCGGGCTCTCGCGCGGTTGGGTACCTGCGCGTCGCGCGCGAGTCGGCGCCGTTTGATGCGGCCGAGCGCGAACTACTGGAGCTGCTGGCTGAAAGCACGGCGTCGGCGCTCCGTCTCGCCGCGCGTCTCAAGGCCGACGATCGCTCCAGCGATCTCACGCTGATTCAGGAGTTGAGTCGAGAGATCGGATCTTCGCTCGATCTCGATCGCGTGTTGCAAACGGTGGTGAACATAGCCGCTCGCGCGGTGCAGTTCGATCTGGGCGCCCTCGCGCTGTACGAGAACGGCACCTGCGATGTGCGCGCCCTCGCCGGCTCGGCAGCGGTCGACCCCAAGTCGACCGAGATGCAAGATCTGGCGTTCCGCGCGGCCTGGGCCGCCGGTACGGGCGAGATGTTCTATCTCTCCGATCGCGAAGCGCCGGGTTCTGACACCGAACGCATCTTCTTGCAGTTCTTCGACGCTGAGCTCGCGAAAGTCGAGATGAACAGCGGACTGTATCTGCCGCTGCGCGACGAAGAAGGTGTGGTGGGCATTCTGCTGCTTGAGGCCAAGCGCGCGGAGTTTGCGAGTGAACGCGAGCGCGAAGTCGCTTCGATCTTGGCGAACCAGGCCACGGTCGCCATTCGCAACGCCAAGCTCTATAGCCAGGTGCCACTCGCCGAAGCGCTGGGCGCCATCAGTGCCAAGCGTGCGGCGTTCTTCTCCATTCCTCGGCGACGACGCACCACCGCGGCCGTGTCGGTCGTGGTTGTTCTGGCACTGACGACACTGGTGCGCTGGCCGCTGCGCGTCGTTGCCGACCAGCCCGTGTTTCGACCCACGGCGTTTGCCACGGCGCGGCCGTTGGTGAGTGGGACAGTCGATCGTGTGTTAGTCGCCGAGGGCGCCACCGTGGCGGCCGGCGCGCCACTGCTGCAGCTTCGCGATCTCGAAGCGCGCGCTGAGCGCTCGCGTGCGGACGCCGATGTGCGCGTGGCGCAACGCGAATCGCAAGTTGCGTTGAGCGCGGGCGACGCGGCGACGATGCGACTGGGCGATCTGCGCGCCTCGGCTGCGCGTGCCGAATTGTCGGCGCGCGACTTGGCGCTGCAAGCGCTCACCGTACGCGCGCCGGTGACGGGCGTTGTGCTGACGCCGCGACCGGAGCTGTTGCTCGATGCGACACTGCGCGCCGGAGACGCCGCGCTCACGATTGGCCGCACCGATACGCTTGAGCTGGAGTTTGGCGTTGAACAAGAGGAGATCGATCGGGTGCGCATGAACGACGTCGTGCGCATTCGCCTCGATGCGCTTCCGCAGGAAACGTTCGAAGGGCGCGTGTCATGGATTGGTGTGATGCCTAAGGCGTCAGCCTCGGCCGACTCGACGCATGTCGTTCGCTTTCCTGTACGCGCGGTGGTGCCCAATGCGAGCGGTGCGCTCAAGCCCGGTATGGCTGCGCACGCGCGCGTGCTCACTGCGCCGGCGTCGCTCGCTCAGCGTGTGCTGCGCACGCCGTGGCGTCGCACTCGACTATTCTGGTGGAGGATGTGGTCGTGGCTGTAGTGTCTCGCGCGCCGCTCGTTCCGTTGCTGAGCGCACTGTGCGGCCTGCTTGCTGGCTGCGGCGCCAAGAATGCCGACTCTACTCCTGCGGCGCGCCCGGTCGCCGAGGCGGGGGTGCTGGTCGATACCGCCACAGTCGATGTGCCGGGGTCGTATCTCGGGCAGGTGTATGTCGAGCGCGACGTCGCCGTCGCGGCGCGCGCGGCCGGCGTGGTGGATTCGCTTTACGAAAATCTGGGCGCGCGCATCGAAGCCAACGCGCCGCTGGCGGCGATCGATCGACAGGCGCAGGAGATCGCGCGCGATCGTGCTCAGGTGCAGTTCGATCGCGCGCGTGCTGCGCTCAATCGCTCGCGTGAATTTGCGAAGGCTGGTGGCGTGACACCGGCCGATTCAGAAGAGGTAGCGACGGTGTTCCGCGAGGCCGAGCTGGCGCTGCGTCACGCGCAACGCGACGTGGAGTTGACGCGCGTGAATGCTCCGTTCGCCGGCGTCGTCACGGCCCGCTACGTCAAGCCGCGTCAGCTCGTCGCAGTGGGCGATACGCTCTTTCGAGTGGCCGCGCTCGCACCGCAGCTCGTGCGCGTGCGCGTTGGCGATGCGGCGGCGAAGTCGGTCATAGTCGGCGAGCGCGTGACGGTGGTTTCCGCCGATCACGCGAGCAACGCGGATGCGCGCGTCGTGCTCGCCTCGCCCTCGTTCGATGCAGCGAGTGGCACGCGCGAAGTCATTTTGCAACTCAGTTCGCCCAAGTTTCTCGTGGGCGAATCGGTGACCGCGCTCATCGGGCACGAACGGCGCCGCGTGATTGTCGCGCCGCGTTCCGCTATCGCACCCGATGGGTACGCCTTGGTTATCGAGGGGGCGCGCACGACGTTGCGCCCCGTAACGCGCGGCGCGGACCTGACGGGTGATCGCGTCGAGATAGTCAGCGGTCTCGTGGCCGGCGACCGCCTCGCGCCGCCTCGGCGCTAAGGACGCCGCGTCATGTCGACGGCACCGCGGCTACGCGCCGATCTCAATATCGTCGAGCAGATTTACCGCAACGAACAGAGCTTCGTGGTGAAAGATCCAACCACCCAGGCGTACTTTCGTTTTCGCCCCGTCGAAGTGCAGGTCATGCGCCTCTTCGACGGAGTACACAGCGCTTCGCACGTCGCGGAGCAACTGGTGGCGGCGGGTGTGCGCGTGTCGGCGGCCACGGTAGAGGGCTTCGCCCGCAAGCTCGCAACCTTGGGCCTGTTGGAGCGCACGTTGATGGAGCGCACCACGCAACAGCTCGAGCGGCTGCGCGCCGAGCGTGGCCGCCGGCGCTCGCTGGTGCGTGGCGAACTGTTTCGCATCCGCTTTCCGTTCGGTGATCCCAACGACACGCTCACCGCCTGGTATCCGAAGGTGCGATGGTGCTTCAGTCGCGAGTTTGTCGTAACATCGGTGTTGTTGTTCCTGAGCTATTTCGCCATCGTGATCGCACAACGGGAGCAATTGGCACGCGAAACGTCGGCGTTGTTGGCCGAGCCGCTGCCATGGCTGGTGTTCGTGCTGTTCACCACTATGGCGGTGCTCACCGCGATTCATGAGTACGGACACGCGTTCGCGTGCAAGCACTTTGGTGGCGATGTCAAGGAAATGGGCGCGATGCTCATCTTCTTTACGCCAGCGTTTTATGCCAACGTAAACGACGCGTGGAGTTTTCCGCAGCGCAGTGCGCGACTCTGGGTGACGTTCGCCGGCCCGTGGATCGAATTCTTCGTCACCACGTTTTTTGCGCTGCTCTGG
Source organism: uncultured Gemmatimonadaceae bacterium (assembly GCA_966096095.1). Classification (GTDB taxonomy): domain Bacteria; phylum Gemmatimonadota; class Gemmatimonadetes; order Gemmatimonadales; family Gemmatimonadaceae; genus Gemmatimonas. Next base: position 29,940 of record CBHTUR010000025.1, read on the forward strand.
GTTGTGATCGCGCCCGGATCGGTGATCAGCGAATTCGCTGTCGCCGCGATGCTCATTGGCGGCATTGCCAACTTGCTCACGAATTTCAATCCGTTGTTGCCGCTGGACGGGTACTTCGCGCTCGGCGACTGGCTGGAGATTCCCAATCTGCGACACCGCGCTCGCACTTACGCCGGCGCGTGGAGTCGCCGCGTGTTGTTGCGCGAGGATGTTCCGCTCCCAGATATGAACGACCGCGAGCGACGGATCCTGCTCGCGTACGGCGTGCTGGCGTTCACATACTCCGGTCTCTTCTTGCTGCTGCTGGCATCGCGCGCGGTCAACTTCATCGATCGTACGCTGGGTGCGTTGGCGGCGACGCTCGTGGTGTTGGGTGTGTTGTTTCTCATGCGTCCGATATTGGCGGCCACCGCGAACGCGTCGCGCTTGGTGTGGCGCACCAACGTCGGACGGTTGCCGCGACGCCGTGTGCAGCGGGCAGCCCTGGCGCTGGCGCTCGTGCTGGTCGTGCTGGCCATCGTGCCTTGTCACCTCACTGCCAATGGCGAGTACGCGGTACTGCCGGTGTCGCGCGCCGCGATCACCGCGCCGGCCGCAGGCGTTATCTCGTCGGTATTTGTGCGTGAACTCGATCGGGTGGAGGCTGGCGCGCCGTTGCTGCAACTGGTCGACCGGTCGCTCACCCTGGAACGGGTCGAACGCCTCCGTGTCGCCGATTCGTTGCGTTCACTCACTGCGGAGCGGGCGGCGCGTTTGAATGCGGGCGCGCAGTCGCAGCTTGCCGTGGAAGCCGAGCGCGCTGGAGCGGCAGCGAGCGCCGTGGAGATTCGCGAGGGGATGCTCAAACTGCGCAGTCGCTTTCGCGGCACGGTCGTGTCCGAGCGCCCGGAGCAGCTGACCGGCCGTCGCGTTGCGGCGGGCGATACGCTGCTAAGCTTGGCCGACACCACGATGCTCGAAGCGGTGATTCGTTTGCGCGGCCCGGGAGCGGTCAACGTGCAGGTGGGCGATACGGTGCGTCTCATCAATTACAACGGCGCAGCTAGGCGCCTGGAAGCGCGCGTCAGCAGCGTTGCACCGGCTGGAGGCGAGGTGGGTGCCATCGACGTGCGCGTGCCGCTCTCCGCGGCGCTGCGCCTGGGCAGCACCGGCGAAGCGCGCGTGCTCTGGCGCCGATCGTCTGTACTGGGTGCGATTTGGTGGATGCTGCGCTCGGCGCTCAGAACCGACTTGCTGATGTAGTTTGTATTTGTGGTTCGGATACGTAATTCGGTTTCAGCTGAGAAATCCTTGATGCCAACGTCTCCACTGCGCACACGCGCCGCCTTTATTGGTGTTCTGTCGCTGCTGCTCCCTCCGCAGCTGCCGACAACGCTGCCATCGGAACTGCAAGCGACCGACCGCGCGTTCGAACGCGTGCTCTTGCTCGAAGCAGAGGGTGAAACGTCGGCGAGCGTCAGTCTGGGCGATCTCGACAAGGACGGTGACCTCGACATTGTGCTGGCCAAGGGCCGACACTGGCCGCTCAACAACCTCGTGCTGCGCAACGACGGTCGCGGACACTTCGCCGCCGAGCCGGTGGTGGACTTACCCGATCGTACGTATTCGGCGGCACTGGCCGATCTCGATGGTGATGGCGATCTGGATCTCGTGGTCAGCAACGATCGTCCCGATCGCAAACTGGTGTACCTCAACGACGGTCACGGCTACTATCGTGTGTCGAGCACGTTCGGTAACGCCGATTGGTCAACGCGCTACGTCACAGTGGCCGATCTCAACGGCGATCACCGCCCGGATCTCCTTGTGGCCAATCGCGGCGGCGCGTCGCCGCCGGGGAAGCCGAGCTACGTGTGCATGAACGATGGCAAGGGCGCATTCCCGTCATGCACCACGCTCGCAACGCAATCGGCGACGATCATTGTGGCGGCCGATCTCGATGGCGATGGTTTCGTCGATCTATTCGTGCCGCATCGCGACGGAGGTCAGAGTCTGGTGTTCTGGAACGATGGGCGCGGCAATTTCGGCGGTACGCCAACACCAGTCGGCTCAGCGCACTCTTCGGCGCGCGCGGCCGCGGCGGCGGATCTCGACGGCGACGGTGTGCCGGATCTCGTGGTAGGCGACGAGAAGGACGGGATGTTTCTCTACCGCGGACTCGGCGCACGAAAGTTTTCCGAGGCCGTCGCGCTGAGCGATCTCGCACTCTCGCCATATTCCGTGGCGATCGCCGACATGAATCGCGACGGTACGCCCGACCTAGTGGTTGGAAACGATCAGTCGCCGGGCGTAGTGTTCTTCAATCATCGTCGCGGAACGCAACTGCAGTGGACCACGCAGCGATGGAACGACGGTAAGGGCGCGACCTACGGCGTGGCGATTGGCGATCTCGATGGCGATGGTTGGCCCGACATTGCGGCGGCGCGATCGGACGCGCGAAACGGGGTGTGGTTTAACACGGCGATGTCAGCCAAGACGCCGTAGGCATGCGCGGTCGGCATGCACAGGTGATGCAGCAATGACGCGCGCGCCGATAGTGCGGCTGCCGCGGTGGTGGCCGAGGTGGTCCACGATCTTCACGATTGTGGTGGCGATCTGGGCAGCGCCGCGATTGTTGCCGCACCTCGGCGCGTTACTCAACGTGCGCACGCGCGACGCGAAGCACCCGGAGTTCTCCGTACACACCATCAGCGGCGATTCGCTCAGCAGTGCGTCGCTGCGCGGCAAAGTGGTGCTGGTCAATGTGTGGGCGACGTGGTGTCTCCCCTGTCGTGCCGAGATGCCGATGATGCAATCCACCTGGGAGCGGCATCGCGATGCGGGGCTGGTGATTCTGGGCGCTTCGGTCGATCGCGGAGATCCAGCTGTGGTACGCGCGTTCGTGAGCGAGCGCGGGATCAGCTATCCCATCGCGATCGTCGATCAGCAATTCCTCGATCTGTTCGGCGGCGTGCGCGGCTATCCAACGTCATTCTTGATTGGCCGCGACGGTGTGGTGCGCCATGCGGTGATGGGTCCCATTGGGCCGTTGACACTTGAGCCCGCCATTCGCCGTGCGCTGGCCGATACCACAGGCGCGACGTCGCCGTAGTTTCTGTGCGTCGCATGTGTAGCAACACTTTTCGAACTCCTCGTATGAACGAACACTTTGCCGCTGTGCTCACGCGTGTTGGCCGTCGTGCCATGCTGTCATTCGGGCTACTCATGCCAACGCTGGCGAGCCACGCCGTCGCGCAGGCGGGCGCGCTATCGAAAGCACCAGCGGCCGGCGCGCCGCTCACACTCCTCGGTCGCTGGCGGGTGCAGCGCGGCGTTGTCGCGCCCTGGGTGAAAGACAAGAACTACCATCCCGACGTGCGGTCGTGGGTGGGGAAGTACTTCACTTTCGACGCCAAGCGTGTGGCCGGAGTCTCGCCGCTCCAGTGCGGCGGCGCGCACTACGAAGCGACGAGCATGCCACCCGACGGCTTGTTCATGGGCGGACTGCTCAAACCGCAGAAAGCAGCCGCACAGACGCTTGGCTTCAAAACGTTTCCCGTGCGCGGCACGAGTTTGGACTGCGATGCGGGGGTATTCGAGTTTCATTACGCCGACGCGAACGCGGTACTGGTGGCGGTCGACAACGTGATCTGGACGCTCGACCGTTCACCGGGCGCGCTGGCCGATTCCGGTTCGCCGGCGATGGTCGTGCAGCAATTTCTCGAGCGTCACTTCGCGGGCGAGATGGGATTCGACGCGGCGTCGGTCGCGAGCAAGCGTCAATTCCTGAGCGACCCGTTGCAGGCACGCATTGCGCAGTATTTCAAGAAGCCCGCGAACCCGAACGAAGTGCCGGCGATCGATGGCGATCCGTTCACCGACTCGCAGGAGTATCCGACGCGTTTTTCCGTGGAGCTTCCGGTCGTGGAAGGCGCACGCATGGCGGTCTCAGTGCGTATGAGCGATGCGTATCGCACGCGAGTCATTCGCTACATCCTCGAGCGTCAGGGTGCGCAGTGGCGCATCGCCGATGTGCGCTACGGCAAGGGCGAACCGACGCTGCTGGAGTCGCTCAAGTAGCCGATCAACTCGTGCGCGATTCGAAGGAGCCGTGATGCGGGTCGCGCTCTTCAACCCGATGGCGGGACAACGATGGCGTCGTCGTCGCGTGCGCGCGGCGCTTGATCTGCTGCGTGCTGAGCCCGATACGTTGGTCGTTGAAACTCGCGCGCACGACGTCACCGCGCAGGCGCGCGAATACGTGGCACGAGGCGCGCGCGAGTTCGTCGCCTGCGGCGGCGACGGCACGGTGTGCGCGGTCGCGGCGGCGATTGTGGGCACAGACATTCCGTTGCGCATTGTGCCATGTGGCACCTCCAACGTGCTGGCGCGCGAGCTGGGTATTCCGCGTGATCCGGTGCGCGCCGTGCAGGCCACGGCGACGGCATCGCGTGCGAGCGTCCTGCGCGACCTGTGCACCTGGACGCTCAACGAGCACTCGCTGGTACTCGGCGCCGGCATCGGCTGGGACGCGTCGCTGCTGCGGGCCTTGCCGCGCGCGCACAAACGCCGCTTCGGCCTCGCCGCCATGTTCGTTGTGGGTTCGTGGCGCGCGCTGCGGCATCGCTACCCGTCACTCCGCATCGACGGCGTTGCGCGCGATGGCACATCGGTTCGGGTTTCTGGTTCGGGGGCACTCATCACCAACGTGCGCGGATGGGGCGGTCACAACGCGCCATTCCCCGACGCGTCACCGCTCGACGACATGCTCGACGTGATTGTCTGCACGCCGCGCAATTTTCTTCACCTCGCATCGTTCTGGTCGCTCGTGCTGCTCCCGGGCGGGCGGCCGCTACGTCTGCCGGGCGTTGAGCGCATTCGCTGCACCTCGTTGTGGGTCACTCTCGATGGTGATACGCCGGCAGATGTGCACGTGAATGGCGAGGTGATCGACTCGCTCACCACAACCGCGCGCACGCTGCAGATCGCGCCGAGTGGAATGCTGCGGGTGCGTGTGCCTTAGGCGTGGACTCGATCGAGACGCGCAAACCTTCTTTGCATGCCTCGCGAACAGCAAACAGCATTTACCGCAGAGTACGCAGAGATCGCAGAGGAAAGCGCTGATCGACTGGTTCGGGATCTTCAATCAATCAAAAAAATTCAGAGCTACCGTATCGCACCATTACTCGTAGCCTCGCACTGGACTCCCCCGCGTACCCTGCGTCCTCTGCGAGTCAAATGCTGTTCCCGCTGTTTTGTAAGGCTGCCACCGAAATCGCGACGTGCCCCGCGAACAGCAGACTGTCTTACCACAGTGGACACAGGGGACACTGGGAATGCGCTGCGCGAGCGGCTCGTCATTTGCTGTTGAACAAGCAAAACCGCAAAACCGCCGTCACAATCCGTCACTGGTCGCCGCGCGTCGAACTCCCCCGTGACCCCTGTGACCCCTGTGGTAAAAATGCAGTTCCCGCAGCCTTGCGAGAGTAAGAGGGACAAACCGCACCAGTCAGCTTGCGAGTGCGCACAACACGCGAGAACATACGTCGCAATCCAGTGTTACTAATTGGCCGCCTCAACACGACGTCATGACCAACGGCCGAGTTCCGGTCGATCTGAATATGAAGACACGATTACCCATAATGGCCGCGACGCTATTGGTCGCCTGTCAACTCTCCGAGCCGTTTCCGTTTCCTTCGGAATCGCTCAGGCCGTACTCACCGCCCATTGGTCAGTACACGCTATGGTGGGAGGCCGTCGAAGCATGCTCAGGGCGTACGTCGAATTTCGCTGACGTGAGCTGGTACCTTACGCAGCCGGGACAATTGCTCGTGGTGAACAACGATACGCTTGATGGAGCCTGGTTCGAAGACGGCAATCGTATTGCGGTGGCTCGCGGAGACGGCCCCATCGTAAGGCACGAGATGCTGCATGCGATACTCCACGACGGGGGGCATCCCGCGGCGATGTTCGCCGGACGCTGCGCCGGCGTTGTCGCGTTCGACGGCGCAGATCTCTACGGCGTTCCGGCGGCGGATACGCTACGCGCGCCGACATTGCGCGAAGACTCGGCGTTGACCATTTCCGTTGAATGGTACCGACCCAAATCGGGACTCCTCAACTACGACGGCAACCTGCTGTACCTGGTGAAAATCGCGAACAGCGGACCACCTGGCTGGGTAGATACCGATCATGGAGTGCTTGCCTACATCGAAGACGACAACTACGGCCTCGGCGGCAGCTTTCAGGTGCGCTCCACTCGCGTGTTCTATCGACAAGGCGCCGTCCACACCTTTCTCGTTGATGGAGACGTGCCGCCGTTTACAAGCACCGAGGTTCGCGTGCGCGCTGGGTTCGGGCGACTCTTATCGCCGATTACTGTATTGCCGTTGAACTGACAGCTGAACTGACCGTCGAAGCGCCGCCGACATAGTGCCGGCGCTGACACGAACGCGCGTTACCGCACTCCCGCCGGCAACGCAAACGCCACGTGGGTGCCGCCGCTCGAGTAGATCAAGGCAGCCTCAGCGCCAACTCAGTCTACCTCCGCTTGCCAGCGCGAGAGGTTCCGTGCCGTATCGTATGCCCACCTCGAGAATCCCAATCTCCGGATATTTCAGTGCCGCGCCTTGAAACGTGGTCGGCGTCTGTCCGCTAAACGTTCGGGAACTCCCGGTCGGGATGTCCGCGGTTCCGAGGGACGCGGCGCAGCTAATCTGGGAGGATGTCCACGTCGTGCGATTGTCACTATCGCTCGAAATCCGAAAGAAGATAGGACATCCCGCGTTGAAGCGAATCTGTGAGTCGCTGCTCGAAATGTTGGAGACGATGATACTCGCAAGTAGTTGTGAACGGCTGCTGTCGAGCGAAACGCTTGTGACTCGAAACAGGAAACCATTGCTCGTTACTTCTCCGTTCGTCGGCAATAACGTCAGGCGAGGAGCAGACGAATGTACGGCGCTGTCAGCCGGAGCAGCAGGAATCTCCGCAACCGCACTTCCTACGCCGGAACAACCAGTTAGACTGATCAACAGGACGGTGGCCGAACGAAGTAGAGAGATTGAGCATGATCGCACCATGATGGCCTCTCTTTGGCGTTCACGCTCTAAACGGTTGACGTGTGGGCTTTTGTTTGTGCTCACCGCACCCCCGCCGGCAGCGCAAACGCCACATACGTGCCGCCACTCGGCGCGCCGTTCTTGCCGCCGCCGCACGCAATCACGACGTACTGCACGCCGTTCACCATGTAGGTACTCGGCGTTGCGTTACCCGCCGCCGGCAGATTGGCGCGCCACAATAGTTTGCCGGAGAGTTTGTCGAAAGCACGAATGCTGTGATCGTACGTGGTCGCGGCAATGAGCAGCAAACCGTTTTGCGTCACGATGGCGCCACCATACGAGTCAGTGCCAGTATTGCGAATGCCTTTGGCCGCGAGTTTGGGATACTCGCCAAACGGAATACTCCAGCGCGTTTTTCCCGTGTTCAGGTCGATCGCATTGAGCGTACCCCACGGCGTCTTGAGGCCGGGATAACCCTCGTGATCGAGAAAGATGTCAAAGAACGCCGTGCGATACTTGAGCGCGTAGGGCGACGTCGCGGCGGCCGCCTTCGATTTGGTTTCGTCCTTACCGGTGACCAAGAAGTTCACGAGATCGTTGATCGCGCCGCCGTCCATCGCGCCACCGAACGCCGACATGCGACCCGTACCTTCGCGAATGATTTTTGTGATCTCTTCGCGCGAGCGCCGCGTCGTCACATCGCTTAAGCGCGGCCCCAACGCCGAGCCCTGTCGCTGATCGCCGTGGCAGCTCGCGCAGTTGGCGGCGTACAGCGACTCATCGCTGCGCGGCACGAGCTTGAGCAGCCACGCCATTTCGTTCGAGTTCACATAGAGCAGCCCCGTCGTCGGATCGAACGACGGACCGCCCCATTCACCGCCGCCGTCCACACCGGGATACACGATGGTGCCCGTAAGATTGGGCGCATCAAATGGATTGTTCGTCTTGTACTGTTTGAACGTCTTGAGCGCGGCCGCATGCGCCGCCGGCGTGCGACGCGTGAGATCGTTCACGGTGAGCTGCTGCCGAGCGAACGGCGCCGGCAACGTTGGGAATCGTTGCACCAGGGCGGTCGCATCACCCTCAAGCGTCGCACTCGGCATGCGTCGCTCTTCCACGGGAAACAACGGTGTGCCGTTGTCGCGATCAAACACCCACACGTGTCCCGTCTTGGTGATTTGCGCCACGGCATCGACCGCTTTGCCATTGCGTTGCACGGTCACGAGCGTTGGTGCCGCGGGCAGGTCGCGATCCCACAGGTCGTGCTTGAGCACCTGATAGTGCCAGACGCGTTTGCCCGTGCGCGCATCGAGCGCGAGCACCGAGTTGGCGTACAGATTGTCGCCCAAGCGGTTGGCGCCGTAGAAGTCGTAGCTGGCTGAGCCGGTGGCCGCGAACACCATCGCACGTTTGGCGTCGAGCGTGACGCCGCTCCAGGCATTGGCTCCGCCGCTGATCTTCCACGCATCGGGCGGCCAGGTGTCGTAGCCGTCTTCACCGGGATGCGGAATGGTGTGGAAGCTCCACTTCAATTCACCGGTGGTGACATCGAACGCGCGAATGTCGCCCGGCGCACTCGGCAACGCTTCGGGAACGGTGCTGCCCATGATGAGCAAATTCTCGAACACTACGCCGGGCGTGCTCGCACTCACTGAGAGCCCTTCAACCGGGCGACCGAGTCCTTCGCGCAAATCGACCCAGCCGTTCTTCCCGAATGACGGAATTGGCTGACCGGTGCGTTTGTCGAGTGCGTAGAGGCGGTTGCGGTAGTTGAAGAGCACGCGATCGCCGGTCACGACCACACCGCGATGACGAATGCGCGACGTGGGCGCGGCGCCGTTGTTCGGATCAAAGCGCCAGAGCTGTTTGCCCGTCGCCGCATCGAGCGCAAACACCTGCAGCTTGGGCGTCGTGGCGTACAACACACCGTCAATGACGATCGGATTCGCCTGCATCTCCGATCCGGCGAATTCGTCTTTCGTTTCGTACGTCCACGCCACCTTGAGCTTGGCGACGTTGGCGGGCGAGATCTGCGACAGCGTGGTGTAGTGGGAATGGTCGTCGTCGCCACCGTATACGGGCCAGTTGACCGTGCGCGACTGCCCCGCCGCAGCGCCGTAAGGGACGAGGAGCGCGACGGTAATCGCGCGAGCAAACAGCCACGAAAGAGTACGCATAGCGAGGGCAGCGGGAGGAAGAGCGACCGATGAGGCAGAAAGTGCCGAGCCACGGCTGCTCTCACAAGACGCAGCGGTCGGCGCGCGTTCCATCGGCGCGCCGAGCGGGCTAGAATGGATGGGTTCCCGCGACGCACTTCCCAGCACGACGAGCCCGTGATGCCCGCGAAGAAAACCGCATCCAATACATCTGCGCCCAAGAAAGCGGCTGCAAAGACGGCGGTCGCGAAGAAGTCCGCCAAGAAATCGCCTGCCAAGAAGCCGGCGACCAAGAAGGCAGCGCCGAAGCCCGCCGCGAAAAAAGCCCCGCAGTCCGCCCCCTACGAACAGGGCGCGTGGGCGCACGTCTACAAACGCGAGCCGGGTGAACGTCGCTTTTGGTTGGTGAAGTCCGAGCCAGAGGTCTTTTCGTTCGACGACCTGATGGCCGCGCCCGATCAGACCACCTGCTGGGACAGTGTGCGCAACACCGGTGCGCGCAATTTTCTGCGCGACGCGATGAAGCTGGGTGACGGCGTGTTCTACTACCACTCAAACGCGGAACCGTCGGCGATTGTCGGTACGGCGGAGGTGGTGCGCGAAGGCTATCCCGATCACACCGCGTTCGATCCGGCGCACCCGTACTTCGATGCCGACAGCGTGCGCGAGACGCCGACGTGGTTCATGGTCGACATCAAGGGCGTGGCGCGGCTCAAGACGCCCGTCACGCTCCCCGACGTAAAGGCGCATCCGGTGTTGTCACAGATGGCGCTCATCAAGGTTGGACGGTTATCCGTGGTGCCGGTGACTAAAGCCGAGTGGGAGATGATTCTCGCGATGAGTGGTCGCGACGGCGGCAACGGGTAGATTCGTCACATGGCTTCTGCGAACAACAGCGCGCCAACGCGCGAACTCGGACGCGTACTCGTGACCGGCGGCGCCGGATTCATTGGCAGCGCGCTGGTGTGGGCGCTCAATCAGCGCGGCGTCGAGCGCATTGTCGTCGTCGATCGCTTGGGTACGAGCGACAAGTGGCGCAATCTCGTGCCGCTCCGCTTCGAAGACTATCTCGAAGCCGAAGACTTGCTGCATGAACTGGAGAGCGGGGCACTCGGCCGCTTCGACACCGTGCTGCACATGGGCGCGTGTTCATCGACGCTCGAGCGGAACGCCACCTATCTCGTGCACAACAACTTCGAGTTCACCAAGCGCGTGGCGGCGCAGACGCTGGCGCACGATGGGCACTTTCTGTACGCGAGTTCGGCCGCCACATACGGTGATGGCAACGCGGGGATGAGCGATGCCGACCAAAGCGTGGCGGGGCTGTCCTTGCTTCGCCCGCTCAATGCATACGGCTATTCCAAGCAGCTGTTCGATCAATTCGCCGCGACGCACGGACTGCTGTCGCGCATGGTGGGGCTCAAGTTCTTCAACGTGTACGGCCCCAACGAAGCGCACAAAGGCGAAATGCGGAGCCTCGTGCACAAAGCGTTCGACCAGGTGCGCGACACGGGCCGTGTGCAGCTCTTTCGCAGCCATCGCCCCGACTACAAGGACGGCGAGCAGCGGCGCGACTTCGTGTACATCAAGGACGTGGTCAACATGACGCTCCATCTCGCGACCAACGCGAGTGCATCGGGGCTCTACAACATCGGCTCCGGCGAAGCGCACACCTGGCTCGACCTGATGGGCGCGATGTTCAGTGCGATGGACCGGCCGACGGACATCGAGTTCATCGATATGCCGATCGCCATGCGTGACCGGTATCAGTATTTCACACAGGCCGACATCACTCGGCTGCGTGGCGCGGGATATCAGGCCGCCCCGACGCCGTTGCGCGATGCGATTGCGGACTATGTGCGCGGCTACATGCAAACCGGGCACGCGCTCGGGGCATAGCCGGCGGTAGGGTCAGGGGAACACCCCTTGCGTTTGACTATATATGCGTATATATGTATATAGTCAGACGTACAATATCACCCCTGCGAGTCCGCTATGCCCTCGTTTCGCAACAAGCCGCTCGACGCCGTTATCGACGTCCGCTCACAAGTCGAGTTCTGGCTCGGACATCTCCCCGGCGCAGTGTGCATGCCCGTCGACTCGGTCGCGCAGAAGATCCAGGCCAAGGACGACCTCACGAAGACTTCGCGCATCCTCGTCTACTGCGCGAGCGGCATGCGCTCCGCCTCGGCGGCACAACAACTGCGCGCCCTCGGTTACACCAACGTTATTGACGGCGGTGGCATTGGCGCCGCTCGCGCGGAGTTCGCGGAGTAATCCATGATCACGCTACATGGCCCCAAGCGCTTCGCCGACAAGGTTGAACACACCGGCCCGCGCGTCGTGATCATTGGCGGTGTTGCCGGCGGCGCAACCGCTGCCGCGCGCGCCCGTCGCATCAGCGAGACGGCCGATATCACCGTGATCGAGCGCGGGCCGTACATCAGCTACGCCAACTGCGGGCTGCCGTACTTCATTTCCCGCGACATCGAACGGCGCGAAAGTCTGTTGCTCGAAACACCGGAAGGGCTGCACGCGCGTTACGACATTACGGCGCGCGTGAATACCGAAGCCATCGAAATCGATCGCGCCAACAAGCGTGTGAAGGTGCGCGACGCGAACGGCGACGAGTGGCTGCCGTACGATCGCCTCATTCTCGCGCAGGGCGGTAACCCCATCGCGCCGCCGCTGCCGGGCGCCGACGGGTCACACGTCTTCACGCTGTGGAACGTGCCGGATATGGACCGGCTGCACCGTTACATCGACACGCACGCACCACGCACGGCCGTGATCGTCGGCGGCGGATTCATCGGCCTGGAGATGGCGGAAGCCTTCGCCAAGCGGGACATCGCCACCACGGTCGTTGAGTTAATGCCGACGGTCATGTCGCTGATGGACGTCGAGTTCGGCAAACTCATCGCGCGCGAGATGGCACGGCACGGCGTGAAGGTTGAAACGGGCGTCGGGGTCGCGCGCATCGACGCCGAGTCGCAAGTCGTGCAGCTCAGCGACGGACGCGACGTGCCGGCCGAGTTGGTGTTGATGTCGGTGGGGGTACGTCCGGAGTTAACGCTCGCGCGCGGCGCCGGCCTCACGATCGGCACCTCGGGCGGGCTGTTGGTCGACGAACATCTCCGCACCTCCGACGAACACATCTTCGCAGCGGGCGACATGGTCGAGGTCGAGCAGCGCGTAACGGGACGTCGTGTGCGTATGCCACTCGCAGGACCAGCCAATCGACAGGGGCGCACGGCCGCTTCGAATGCGCTGGGCGTTCCACTCACCTACCTCGGCGCGTTGGGCACGAGCGCGGTGAAAGTATTCGACGCCACTGCGGCGATGACGGGACTATCAGAAAAGGTCGCGCGCGACGCGGGCTTCGATGTCGGCGTCGCGGTGATTCATACCGGCAATCATGCCGGCTACTACCCGGGAGCGCAGCCGCTCACACTCAAGCTGGTGTACGATCGCGCCGATGGTCGGGTGCTTGGTGCGCAAGCGTTCGGATTCGACGGCGTCGAAAAGCGCATCGATGTCATCGCGATGGCGCTGCATGGCCGTATGACCGTGCATGATCTCGCGCAGATCGACCTCGCCTACGCGCCGCCGTTTTCGTCGGCCAACGATCCGGTGAACGTGGTAGGCTTCGTAGCGGAGAACGATCTGTCGGGATTCAGTCCGCTGATTACCGCCGCGCAGCTCGAGACCGAGCGTGCGAGCGCGCATCCGCCGCTCGTGCTCGACGTTCGCACGCAGCTCGAGTATGACGCGGGGCATCTCGCCGAAGCGCAGCTCGTTCCGGTGAACGACCTGCGTGAACAGTTGGACGCGCTGCCGCGACATCGACGCATTGTCGTGCACTGCAAGTCCGGATTCCGTGGCCACCTGGCTGTGCGCATGCTGCGTCAGCACGGGTTTACCGACGTGGCCAACGTCACGGGTGGGTACCTGAGCCTCGATCTCCAATCGGAGGCCTGGCACTAGCCTCGGCGATCGCCGAACGCTCGGCCGCCGGATGTGTGCGCTCTAACACAAGCTTATGTACATATATCAACATACAAACCCTCGAATTGGCGCGGCGCTACTTGTGCTCGTTGTCGTCGCGCTTGCTGTTGTCCTAACGGCGTCGGTTGCGGCACCTGCCGCGGCGCAGACCTCGCCGTCGATGGCGCGGCTCTCGCTCGCCGATGCGCTGCGCGAAGCCGACCAACACGCCTATGCCAATCGCATCGCCACAGCGACGCTGGCCTCCGATCGTGCGCGCGCGCAACTCCCGCTCAAGGGAATCCTCCCGTCGGCGCGCATTGAGTCGGGCGTTGTGCGCACCACCGATCCGATTGGCGCGTTCGGTACGACGTTGCGCCAGCGGCTAATCACTCCCGCCGCATTCGACCCAGCGCTGCTGAACAATCCGGCGGCGGTCACCAACGTGCAGGCCGGGCTCGTGCTCGAAATGCCGGTGTTGAATGCTGACGCCTACTTTGGCAAGCGTGCGGCGGATGCCGCCGAACGCGTCAGTCGAGCGCAACGCGACGGCAGCACGTCAGCGACTCGAACCGCCGCCGTTCGCGCCTACTACGGCGCCGTGCTCGCCGCGGAGAAGGGCGCGATGTTGCGCGAAGCACGAACGGCCGCCGAGGCGGGACTGCGTCAGGTGCAGGCGATGGTCGCACAGGGACTCGTCACGAAGGCCGATGCGCTCCTCGCGAGCGTACGCGCCGATGATGTCTCTGCGCAGTGGCTGGCGGCGCAGAACGATGCCGCAGCGGCGCGCCAACAGCTCGCACTCGTGCTTGGACGTGAAGCGAATGCCCTCATGATTGGGCCAGAGGCGCTGCCGTCGGCCCTTCCGTCAGATGACGTGCTCGAAACGCTTGCGGCGAGCGATACCGCCAATGCGACGGTGCAAGCAGCGCTCCGACGAGACGACGTGCGTGCAGCGCGCGAGGGCGTGAACGCCGCCTGGGCCGATCGGTCCCGCGCGTCGAGCACCCTATTGCCGCGGGTGAATTCGTTTGCCCGCTACGACTGGAATTCACCGTCTTCGCTGTTTTCCGGGCGCAAGAACTGGACAATGGGAGTGATGGCCAGTTGGTCGATCTTCGGCGGAGGCGCAGAATTGGCCGATGTCGCCGGCACCACGGCGCGTCTCGACGCAGCCCGCGCGGCCGAGGCGGCCGCTGAGGCACAAGCGCGGCTCGACGTCGATGTCTCGCGCGGTGCCGTGCAGGTCGCGCTACAACGGTTGGCCTTGGCCGCGCATGCCGCAACGCAGAGTCGCGAAGCGCACCGTCTCGTGGAAAAGCGCTACACGGGCGGACTGGCGACAATCGCGGAGTTGCTCGCCGCGGCAAGCGCATCAACTGGCGCCTCACTCAACTGGTCGGCGGCGCGTTTCGCGGTGATCGATGCAGTGGTCGCGCTTCGGCGCGCGACAGGCGCCGACCTTTCCGCTCTCTCGGTGCTTGATGGCACCACATCCATCAACACGGAGACCTCCCGATGATTACGCGTCATGCACAGTTCGCTATCCCGGTCGCCGCGCTCATCACGCTCTTCGCATGCAGCAGCCCAACGCCACGAGCGCCGGAGCGTTCGTCTACCGCGTTGAGTGAACAGGTGGCGGGGCGCGCGTTGACGCTCGCCGACACGGAACTGGTGCGCGAGTTTGAGGCGGCCGGTGTTGCGGAGCCCCTGCGTCAGGCGACGCTGAGCACGAAGCTCATGGCGACTGTTACGAGTGTGCTGGTACGCGAAGGCGATACGGTGCGGTCTGGTCAGACGCTCGTTCAACTTGACGCGCGCGAGCTGCACGCGAAAACCGCACAGGTCGCCGCGTCAGTGGCGGACGCTGAAGCCATGCAGAAGGAAGCGGCGACGAACGCCGCGCGCTTTGCGGCGTTGTATGCCGATAGCGCCGCCACGCGCGCGCAATTCGACGCGTCGCAGACAGGATTGGCGCGCGCCGATGCGGCGTTGCGCGCCGCGCGTGCGGCGGCTGGCGAGGTCGACGCGGTGGCGAGCTACAGCACGCTGCGCGCACCATTTGCTGGCGTGATCACGTCTCGTCAGGTGGATCCCGGTGCGTTCGCCGCGCCGGGCGCGCCGATGGTGACGGTGCAAGACATCAGCGCGCTTCGCATTACGGCGAGCATCTCGGCCGACGCCAACCGGCACCTGACACGTGGACAGCGCATCCGCGCGCAGATCGACGGGGACACCACTTCGGCGACCGTTGAAGGGGTTGTGCCGAGTGCGAGCGGCGGCGTGTTCACCGTCAACGCGATCGTGCCGAATGGTCGCGGACGATTCCACGCCGGCAGTTCGGCGACGGTATACGTGCCTACTGGCACCGCGCGAGCGATCGTCGTGCCGACTGCGGCCATCGTCCGCGAAGGCGATCTGACTGGCGTCATCGTGCGCGCCGGCGCCAACGGGACGGTGCACGATGAGCGGCGGTGGGTGCGACTTGGTGCGACGCGCGGCGGACAGGTGGAAATCACCAGCGGTGTGCGCGCCGGCGACGTCGTCGTCGTGCCGGCAGTGGCGACGTCCAGTACGAGCGGGCGCTAATCATGGCGCGCTCATTGGGCATTTCCGGGCAGATTGCGCAGTCGTTTCTGCATTCCAAGCTGACGCCGCTCATCATCATGGCGTCGCTCGGAGTGGGAGCACTGGGAATCGTGGCGACTCCGCGCGAGGAGGAACCGCAGATCTCTGTGCCGATGATCGATGTCATCTCGACCTTGCCGGGGGCGTCGCCGCGCGAGGCGGAGAATCTGTTGGCGCGTCCCATCGAGCAACGCATGCTGGAGTTGCCCGGAGTCGATCACGTGTACACCATGGCCGGCGAAGGCTATGCCATGATCACGGTGCGCTTCAAGGTCGGTGAGGACCAGGAGCGTAGCGTCACCAAGGTGCAGGCCAAATTGGCCGGAGCGATGGACCGAGCGCCGCAGGGTGCACTCGCGCCAATCATCAAAGCGCATTCGATCGACGACGTACCGGTGCTCACATTGACGTTGCACTCAAAGGAGGCTGAGGCCAACGCGCTGCGGCAAGTGGCGCTGCATCTCGAAGACGAGGTGCGCACCGTACCCGACGTGTCCGAGACCTTCCTCACCGGTGGCGAGCCGAAGCAGTTCCGCGTGCTATTAGACGCCGCGAGGCTTTCATCGGCCGGGGTGACGGCGGGCGAAGTCGTGATGGCGCTGCGTGGCGCCAATGCACGGCTCGCCGCTGGCGAGTTGACCGAACAGGACCGCGTCGTGCGCATCGATGTGGGCGCGCCACTCGCGACGGCGCAGGACGTCGCGAGCGTGGTGGTGGCTACACGAGCCGGTACGCCAGTGTACGTGCGCAACGTCGCTGAGGTCCGAGAGGATTTCGGTGAGCGCACGAGCTATGTCTCGCATCGCGAAGGGCAGGGGCCAGCCGAGAGTGCGGTCACGGTGGCCATCGCGAAGCGACGCGGCGCGAACGCCACCGTTGTTACGCGCGCGGTGCTCGATCGCGTGTCGCAGGCCAAGGGACGTCTCATTCCCGCCAGCATTGGCGTGGCGGTCACTCGCGACTACGGCGAGACGGCCGGCGAGAAAGCGCGCGAACTGATGCTGCATCTGTTGCTGGCCACCGTGAGCGTGACGTTGCTCATCTGGTTGTTTCTCGGCTGGCGCGAGGCCGCCGTGGTGTTGGTCGCCGTGCCCGTGACGCTCGCGCTGACGCTTTTCGCGTACTATGCGCTCGGGTACACGCTCAATCGCATCACGCTGTTCGCGCTGATCTTTTCGATTGGCATTCTGGTGGACGATGCGATCGTCGTGGTCGAGAACATGTATCGTCACATCGGTATGGGTGATCGCACGCCGGAAGTTGCGTCGGTCGAAGCGGTCGACGAAGTGGGTAATCCGACGATACTGGCGACGTTCACGGTCATCGCCGCGATTCTCCCGATGGCCTTCGTCAGTGGGATGATGGGTCCGTATATGCGTCCGATTCCGATTGGGGCATCGGTCGCGATGCTGGCGTCGCTCGCGGTGGCGTTCATCGTCACCCCCTATCTCGCCTACCGATTACTGAAAGGTCACGTGGCGAGTACGCACACGTCGGTGCGTCATCCAGCGGAGGAGGGCGGACGGGTTGACCGGATCTATCGCCGCCTGATGGTGCCGTTGATGGAGCGACGCGGCTATCGACGCGCGTTCTATGGCACCGTGATGTTGATGCTCGTCGCGAGCGCCGCGCTCGTGGCCGTGAGGGCGGTTCAGGTGAAGATGCTGCCCTTTGACAACAAGAGTGAGTTCCAGGTTGTGCTCGACTTGCCAGAAGGCGCGACGCTGGAGACGTCCAATCTCGTGGCGAGTCAGATTGCGACGTATCTCGGCACGGTGCCAGAAGTGACGAGCACACAAGTGTACGCGGGCACATCCGCGCCGTTCAACTTCAACGGGCTTGTGCGTCACTACTTCATGCGTGCCGGCGCCAACGTGGCCGACGTGCAGGTGAATTTGCTGCCGAAAGGCGAACGTTCGCGGCAAAGTCACGCCATCGCCGTCGCGGTCCGCCCGGCGATCGACTCCATCGCGAAGCGATTTGGCGCGTCCGCTAAAGTGGCCGAGATTCCTCCCGGTCCGCCGGTGTTGTCGACGCTGGTGGCGGAAGTGTATGCGGCGGATGACAGTGCGCGACTTGAAGCGGCGCGCGAGGTGAAGCGCGTGTTTGAGAGCACGCCGGGAGTTGTGGACGTTGATTGGACCGTCGAGGCGCCTCAGCTCAAGCGTAGTTTTCAGGTCGATCGTGTGCGGGCAGCGGAATCGGGCGCGAGCGTAGAACAGATCACGCAGACGCTGTATCTCGCGCTTTCTGGCGCCCCGTCAGGGCTCGCTACTGCACCGACGGCCTGGGAAGGGATCGCCATCGTGCCGCAACTGCCGCGCGAGAAGCGGTCGAGTGTGGACGCACTGCTGTCGCTGCCAATTGCGACGGCGCGCGGTCCGGTACCGCTGGCGCGCTTTGTGAGCGTGGTAGAGGGTGTGCGCGATGGTTCGCGTGTGCGCAAAGATCTCCGGCCCGCGATCTATGTGACGGGCGACGTCGCACGCGAGATCGAAAGCCCGGTGTACGCCATTCTCGAAATGAATCAACGTCTCGATGCGATTCGTGTGCGCGGCGCAGCGATTGGGCGCTACAACGCCGTACCGCCGGCCACGCTCGGCGAAACGGCGATTAAGTGGGATGGTGAGTGGCAGGTGACGATCGAAGTGTTTCGCGATCTTGGCCTCGCCTTCGCGGTTGTGCTGCTGCTGATCTATGTGCTGGTCGTGGGGTGGTTTCAGAGCTTTACCATTCCGTTGGTCATCATGGCGCCAATTCCACTCACGCTGATCGGCATTCTCCCTGCGCATGCGCTGGGAGGCGCGTTCTTCACGGCAACGAGCATGATTGGCATGATCGCGCTGGCCGGCATCATTGTGCGCAATTCCATTCTGTTGGTCGATTTCATTCAGCTCGAACAGTCGCGTGGTCGTTCGGTGACTGATGCCGTGCTCGAGGCGGGGGCGGTTCGCTTTCGACCCATCGCACTGACGGCGGCGGCCGTGGTGGTGGGCGGTTTGGTGATGGTGCTCGATCCAATTTTTCAGGGGTTGGCGGTGGCGCTCATCAGTGGCGCCGTCGTCGCGACGGCGCTGACGATGGTCGTGGTGCCGCTGCTCTACTGGCAACTTCAGCAACGAGGCGCTCATGTGTCCTGATGCCATCATTCGCCGATTCGCCGGCGGATTCATCCTTCTCAGCGTGCTGCTCGGCTATTTGTTTTCTCCCGTCTGGTTCGCTTTTACCGCGTTCGTTGGTGCGAACCTCCTGCAGTCGAGCGTCACCGACTTCTGTCCACTCGAGCGCATGCTCGGAAAACTGGCTTGGTTCTCATGTCATCCTCGCAACGAGTCGTAGTTCCGTGCACGGCCTGCGGCAAGCTCAATCGGGTTGACCTAGCGCGCGCGACTGGCGCAGCGGAAGCGCGGGCGGTGTGTGCGAACTGTCGCGCGCCGCTCGTGCTCGATGCGCCGCTGGTATTGACCGAGTCGAACTTTGATGTCGTCGTGAACGGCAGCGCGATCCCGGTGTTGATCGACTTTTATGCGGACTGGTGTGGTCCGTGCAAAATGATGGCACCGGTCTTTGCCGATTTCGCGCGTCGCCATGCCGGCGAGGTGTTGGTGGCCAAGGTGGACACCGATCGCAATCCATCGCTTTCAATGCGGTTCGGCATTCGCAGCATTCCGACGTTGACGCTGATGAAGAACGGTCAGGAGGCGGCGCGGCAGGTGGGCGCGGTGCCGATGGCCGCGCTGGAGCAGCTCATCGCAGCGCGCTAGCGACCGCTTACTGTGCGCCGGCGCGCGGCGAGATCTTGTTCGAGGCGTCCGCAGACCAACTCGCAGAGGCGCAGCACATCATCGTCGGCCAGTGAGTATCGCACGTACACGCCGTCGCGACTCCGCGCGACGATTCCACGCGCGTGCAGCAACGACAGATGCCGGGAGACATTGGCCTGTCCCATTGCGGTCGCCAGCGCGAGTTCATTCACCGAGCGCGGCCCCTGGCGCAGCGCCTGCACCAACCTGAGCCGTGCCGGATCACTGAGCGCTTTAAACTGTTCGGCGACGAGATCGAGCATCTCGGGTCCCATCACTCTGGTTGGCACGGGATCACCTCGGGGTATGCAGTAAATATGCGTATATACAAATATAGTCAGGTAAGATCGTCGCGACAACGGCCGCAGCCCCGTTTGTTGCTTGACAGCGCGGCATTGGGGGGTCCGATTTGTCCAACCTTTCTCACGGACTATCCCCAATGCGTCGCGCCTTGATGCTTCTCAGCCTGATCGTCGCGAGCCGAATCGCGGCAGCGCAGGCCCCCACCCACCCGCTCGACGGCCTGTCGGCCCGCGAGCATTGGACCGTGTACGATGTGCTCCTGGCGTCGGGTAAGACCGACTCGACCACACGCTATCTCTACGAAGGGCTGCACGAGCCGCCCAAGCCTGAGGTGCTGGCGTGGAAGCCGGGCCAGCCGTTCCGTCGTGAGGCGATCGTACATCTCATGCAGAGCAAACGCGGCTACGAGGCGGTGGTGGACATCGCGGGCAAAAAGCTGGTGTCGTGGAAGGAAATTCCGGGACGCCAGTACATGACGAGCCGAGCGGAGGATGACGCCGCGAACGAAATCGCGATGAAGGATCCGCGCGTGAAAGCCGCGATCGGCAAACGCGGCGTTACCGACTTTACGCATGTCGATTGCAGTCCGGCCAACCACGGCTACTTCGATTTGCCCGAAGAACGCGGCAAGCGTGTGGTGCACTTGAGCTGCACCGACATGCACAATCGATACTCGGGCTACGGCGAAGACTTTGCCGGACTCGTGGTGGTGGTCGATCTCACTGACGGCAAAGTGCTCCGCGTTGTGGACACGGGCGCGCAGCCAAATACTGGTGTGGCTGGCGATCACGATGTTGAAGCGGTGGGCCCGACGCGCGAGATGAAGAACCCGGTCTCGATGATTCAGCCAGGCGGTCCGTCGTTCACGCTCGACGGTAACTCAGTCAGCTGGCAGAACTGGAAATTCCATTTCCGCGTAGACCCGCGTCGCGGCATCGTGCTCTCGACGGTGCGTTACGCGGACAAAGGCAGCGATCGCTCGATCATGTATCAGGGTTCGCTGTCCGAACTGTTCGTGCCGTACATGGATCCGACCGATCCGTGGAACTATCAGGGCTACTTCGATCTTGGCACGTATCCCTCGTCGTTCGGTGGCATTGCGAGCTCGCTGATGCCGGGCATCGAATGTCCAAGCAACGGTGTGCTGTTCAACTCAGTGGTCGTTACCGATCGCGGCCGCCCGCGCGAACGCGCGCGCACGGCGTGTCTCTTCGAACGCTCGGCGGGCGATGTCGCGTGGCGTCACGTGCGCGATGGGGGATTGAACAACGAAACGCGCACCAAGCGCGATCTTGTGCTGCGCATGTACATGAACGCCGGCAACTACGATTACCTGTACGACTGGGTCTTCCAGCAGGACGGCACGCTCAAGGTCAACCTCGGCGCCACGGGGATGGACCAGGTGAAGGGGATCAGCGGCAGGGCTGATGACGAAGCGTATGGTCGCCTGATTGCACCGAAGCTCATCGGCGTCAATCACAGCCACTTCTTCTCGTTCCGTCTCGACATGGACGTCGACGGCGTGAACAACTCCTTACTCGTCGACAAGTTGCAAACGGAGCGTCAGCCCGAGAACAATCCGCGTCGCAGCGTGTGGAAGGTCGCGACCACGGAGGCGCGCACCGAGACGGACGCGCAGCGCATGTCGATGATGTCGGCGCCGGAGATTTGGCGCATCGTGAACCCGTCGGTGAAGGGTGCGTATGGCACGCCGGTGGGCTACGAGATCGAAGCGATGGGGGCGATGACGCTCATGAGTCCCGACGACTATCTGCTGAAACGCGCGGGCTTCACGAATCACACGTTGTGGGTGACGCCGTATCGCGCCGACGAACTATTCGCGGCCGGCGACTATCCTACCGTGAGCACCGCGGGGCAGGGGCTTCCGACGTGGACCGCAGCGAACCGTCCCGTTGCAAACACCGATGTCGTGGCGTGGCTCACCATGGGCTTCCATCATGTACCGCGTCCAGAAGATTGGCCGGTGATGCCGGTAGCGTGGCACAGCTTCGAGATTCGTCCGGTGAGCTTCTTCGCGAGGAATCCGTCGATCGATTTACCACCACAGCCGTAGCCGCTCGTCGACGCATTGATCGTGCAGCGCCGACAAGTCGGCGCACGAAATGGATGGCCACGCCGGCGACTGACCGCGGGAAAGCGTAGCCGCGGATCACGCGGAAACGCGCGGATCGAGCCGTTCTCTCGACGGGCAGCGACGTGCTCCTTCCTGTGTAGTTGATTCAAAAAACTCAAACGCCGCGTGAGCAAGGCGCAGCGCGAATCACGAGACGCCCGATCCGCGTGTTTCCGCGTAATCCGCGGCAATGCCGTTAATCGCACAGGCGTACGACCGCGCAGTTCAGCGTTTGCGACGCGCGGTCGAGTCGGGGATGAAATTGAACGGCAATTGCATCACTTGCTTGACGGAACGCCCCTGGCGGACTGCGGGAATGAAATGCTGCGTTCGCAGCGCACGTTGCACCGGCTCGATCAGCAATCGACTGGTAAACGTCACCGGGTTGAACGTGTCGATTTGCACGACTCCGTTGTCGCCCACCACAAACTCGGCCACCAGTCGGCCCGGGATCTGCGCCTCGTACAGCGAGTCCGGGTATTCCGGGTGCACGATGTCAAATGAGTCGACGCGAGCCGCGACATCGACATCGGACGCCGCAAATACTTTGCGGTCGTCGAGCATGGCCGCAATGCGCGCCGCAGGGGTTGGCTCGCCCTTGGCGGGCTTCTTGTTCCGCCCCGACGGTTCGCCGCTGCGCGACCAGAGTACGATCGTGCCGCAGTTACTGCTTGCGTGCAGACTACCGGTGAATTCGACCGGAACGCTGGCCGTGTTGTAAACCTCGATGCCGGCGAATGACTGCGGGTCGAATGTGTCGAGATCTACGTCACCGGAAAAAAGTGGCTGGCCGTCGAGCCAGATGAGCGGTGCACACCGGCTGCCACGCACGCGCACGTTGTCCTTGAGGTCGCGCGATTCGATTCGCACGCCCGGCACGCCGCGCATGAGATCGGAGAACTTGCGCGGATTCTTTCGCTCAATGTCGGCGTGCGTATAAAAGTGACCGCTGCTGGTGGCCTGACGCGCGTAGAAGCCCGCCATCGGGCCCTGCGCATTGCGACGTCCCATCACTGTCAGCGGCGCCAATTCCACCGCAACGCGCTGCAACGTCAGCGTGGTGTCGAACGACTTGCCCGACGCCAGGTTGAGCTGAATTGAATCGGGACGATATCCAATGCGACGAATCCGCAGCCACGATGTGCCGATGGTCACGCGCGGGATCGTGGCGCGCCCCGTTTCGTCAGACTCCGTCAGAAAATCCGCGGGGCCGTCGGGCGATTTGACGCGCAACTGCGCACCAACGAGCGGGAGCGATGCGCTGGCCTGCACCGTGACGCGCACCGGGCCGGCCTGCTGCGCACGCGCCGAACCGACCGTAATGCTCACGGTGAGCGAATACGTCAGTGCCAGACGATACGTCGTACGCAGCAGAGGCATAAGACAGTGACCGATTCCGGTCAGGAGATGGGTTTGATGCCCTTCGCCGGCGGAATGAAAATTGGCGGCAGGCCCAGTTCCTGCAACAACGCGTTCAGGTTCTTGAGTTCGTTGGCTTCGAGCTGCTGTAACCGCTGCAACTGCACATCGACCTTGCCACCCAGGTCGTTCAGGATTTCCGCGTGCTGTTTCGTTGGCGCGGCCTCCTGTCCCAACACCTGCGCATTCAGTGTGAGCATCATGTTGTACAGCTTGATCGGAAAGTGCAGCGTGGCCTGGTCGTCGTGATTGTACCAGTCGACCAGTTCTGTGCGCACGACCTCCAAGCCCTCACGTACCGGCTTCGCTGCCTCCTTCACCCGTTTGGCATACGCCTGCTCCGACGACTGCTCGACGCGCACATCAATCTGCTGCTGCAGATCTTCGATCCGCGTAAATGCATCAACGATCGAGTTTAGCCGCCCCTGCACCTTGAGACCCAAGTCGAACGTTTGCTGCAGCTCCGCCGTCGTCACCTCGATGCGCGGATCCATCTTCACGGCAAAGGTGCGCGTCATCGTGTCTTTGCCAACAATCAGACGCACGCGATAGTCACCGGGAACAGCGGTAGGGCCATTAAGCGTGCCCTCGTCGTTCACCACCGTTTTGAGGCTCTTGGCATCGGGGTAGCGGAGGTTCCACCAGAACCGATTGCTGCCCACTCGCGTCGTGACAATGGAGTCCGACGCGACGTAGGCCAACGAATCGGCGTCGGTCTTCCGGGAGACGCTGTCGCGCTTGGCGCTATTCCCACTCGCCGAGTCGCTTGGCGGTGCCTTGCCCTTGAATGAGCGAACGACCGATCCGCGGGCATCCAGAAACTCAATTGACACTTGCTCGCGCGGCGACTCTTTGAACCAGTAGTCGACCAGCACACCATCGTACGGGTTTTCCCCCGCGCCGCGCCCACCACCATGACCGCCGGCAAAGCGATAGGCGGTACTGGGTTGGAACAAGTGTGCGCGCTTCGCCGTCACGGAGTCGTTCAGCTGACGCAGCGACGAGATGTCGTCGAGCGACCAGAAGGCACGACCGTGCGTGGCGACCACGAGATCGTTCTCATGGATGCGCAAATCGCGCACGCTCACGCGCGGCAGGTTGAGCTGCAGCGTTTCCCACTTGAGGCCATCGTTGAAGGACACAAAGACGCCGGTTTCCGTCGCCGCAAACAACAGACCGCGTCGCACTGGGTCTTCGCGAATCGAGCGTGCGTACGCGCCCATCGGGATGCCGCTATCGATCCGCGTCCACGTCTTTCCGTAATCGGTCGTCTTGTAGACGTATGGCCGGAAATCGTCGAGCTGATAGCGCGTTGCCGTCATGTACGCGACGGCGGGGTCGTAGCGCGAAGGTTCGATGCCCGTGATGCGCGTATGCTTCACCATGGCCTTCGGCGTGACCTCTTCCCATGACGTGCCACCGTTGCGCGAGACGTGCACACGCCCGTCGTCCGATCCAGTCCACAGAAGGCCTTTAGTCACGGGCGATTCGGCGAACGAATAGATCGTGGCGTACCACTCCGTGCCGGTCATGTCCTTGTGTACGGGACCGCCGCTTGGTCCAAGTGACGCGGGATCGGCGTAGGTGAGATCGGGCGAAATCTTTTCCCAGCTACGGCCTTCGGTTGTGGAGCGCCACACATTCTGCGACGTCGCGTAGAGCACGTTCGGGTCGTGCGGCGAGAGCAGAATTGGAAAGGTCCATTGAAAGCGATGCGGGACATCTTTCGCCGCGATGCCATCGTAGTTGCTGAGCCACACGGCGATATCGCGCGTCTGCTGCGTACGATTATCGTGCCGCATCATCATGCCGGTGTAGCAGCCGCCGTACGTGATGTTGGGGTTGCGCGGGTCGACCGCAATGTGGGCGTTCTCGCAGCCAGCCACCGGCCACCAGTCGCGATCACCGATGGCACCAAAGTCCGAGCGCGACGCGATCGATACTGTGGTGTTGTCCTGTTGCGCACCAAGCAGGCGATAGTTGAACTGATTGTCGGTGATGACGTGATAGAGCTGCGCCGTGGGTTGGTTATTCATCGACGACCAGGTCTTGCCGCCGTCGAGGCTTACCGTGCCGCCGCCGTCGTTGCCATTGATCAGTCGATCGGAATTCTTGGGGTCGACCCACATGATGTGCGTGTCGCCGTGCGGAACGCGGACGCGCGAAAACGTCCGCCCACCGTCAATCGACTTCCAGACCTGCAGATTCATCACCCACACCACATTCTCGTTGCTCGGATCGGCGGTCACGCCGGAGTAGTACCACGGCCGTACCTGAAACTGCTGCTGACCGTTGGTGCGCATCCACGTCTTGCCGCCGTCGTCGGAACGGAAGATGCCGCCGAGTGTGTCCTTCGCTTCAACCGACGCGTAAATGCGCTGCGGGTTCGCCGGCGACACGGCAACGCCAATCTTGCCGATGGGCGCCGACGGCAATCCGGTGTTCTGGGTGATCTCGGTCCACGTCTCGCCCGCATCGGTCGACTTCCACAGTCCGCTGCGTCCGCCGCCTGCCTCCATGCCCCAGGGCGAGCGCTGGAACTTCCACATCGCCGCGAAGATGATGCGCGGATTGGTGGGATCGATGGAGATATCCGTCGCTCCCGTAGAGTCGTTAATGAACAGGATCTTCTTCCACGTCTTGCCGCCATCCATCGTGCGAAACACCCCGCGTTCCGGATTGGGGCCGAACGCGTGACCGATGGCCGCAACGTAGGCGATGTCGGGATTCGTGGGGTGCACGCGAATCGTGGCGATCTGCTGTGTTTCGGTGAGCCCCAGCTTCTGCCATGTCTGGCCGGCGTCCGTCGAACGATAGACGCCGGTGCCATACGTCAAATCTTCGCGGAGCTGCGATTCGCCAGTGCCTACGTAGATCACATTCGGATCGGACGGTGCGACGGTAATCGCACCCACCGACGAGATATCGGTCTTCCCGTCGGTGATGTTGTCCCACGTCTGACCGGCGTTGCTCGTTTTCCAGACGCCGCCGTTCACCGCACCGAAGTAGAAGGTGAGCGGCTTCGTCGGATCGCCAGCCACGGCGTCGCTGCGTCCGCCGCGAAAAGGACCGACCAAACGCCAGCGCAGCGCTTTGAAATTCTTGCTTGTCGCGGACGGATCGCTGTAGAGCGCGTCCGAGTAAGCGGTTGGCGTGGCAACCGTCGCCGCTTCGGCGGCGGGGCCTTTGGGCTTGGCGGTACTGGGACGCTGGGCCGTGAGTGGGGAGATCGCGACGAACGCGAGGACGGTCGCGGCGAACGAGAAACGGAGGGAGCGCATAGGCGTGGGCAATCGAGTGCGGACGCTGAAATGATCCGGGGACGTGCGAAGGCGGGCGGCGATTGGCCGAGTGTCGGAGTATGCGGTGCGCCCGGCCAAATCACCACCCGTGAATGGAACAGCGCATGGTTGGACCACAGGGAACACAGAGGTCTCAGAGGGAGGGCACGCTGAGACCGGCGCCTCCGCGCGTGATCGGGTGGCGAGACTCTGTGTCCTCTGTGACCCCTGTGGTAAAAACCCCCGCTGTTCGGACGAGTGAGGGTGCTGCTACTGGATAACAGATTGAACCGCAGAGCGCGCCGAGAGCGCGAGGCTACACATGTGCCCAGTTCGATCGCTCTTCAATCGCAGATATGAAAAACAGCGCGCGTCATCGGGCTGCGTGACGCGCGCTGTGGCACCCATCCCAACGAATATCCACTACCCAAAGTCAACGACGAGCACGGCTCTGCGCACCCTGCGCGCTCTGCGGTTCAAGAAGTTCAAACTATGCAACACGCCGTTTCCGCGTGCCGCTACGTCGAGCGTTTAGACGATGTCGAAGTTCATCATCATGCCCATGTCTTCGTGCACCATGTTGTGGCAGTGCATGAGGAAGCGTCCGCGGTTGCGATCGAACGCGGCGATGACCGAAACTTTCTCGCCGGGCCAGACGAGCACCGTATCCTTCCAGCCTTGCTCCCACGGGAAGAGTCGCGCGCGACCGCCGAGGCGCTCGAGAATCTGGAATTGCACGGCGTGCATGTGGACCGGATGCGCGAACGGTGAGTTGTTCACGAACGTCCAGATTTCGTGCGTACCAAATTTCACTGTTTCGTCGACCCGGCCCATGTCGTAGGCCTTGCCGTTAATGGTGTGCTTCATCATCGCGCTCTCGAACGAGAACGTGCGCGTTTTGACGGCGAGTTTCGGGTCGATCTTGGCGACCTTCGGGAACGCCACCGGCTTCCAGGGTTCCGGTGTCACCACCTTCGTGACTTCAAACTCAACCAGCTTCAGTTCGCTGCCTTGAGGAATCCCGCCAGCATGACCCGGCATCGGCGCCATGCGTGCCGGTGACGCGAACTCCACCGAGTGCAACGTGACGCGCTCACCGTCGGGGATCTTGCTGAAGTCCACCAGCAAGTCTGCCCGTTCGCCGGTGCCCAGATCCATCGTTGTGAGCTTGGTCGCTTCCGGATAGAGCCCGCCGTCGCCGCCGATGAGAGTGAACGGCATTTTGTTGCTGAATTCGATACGCAGAATGCGCGATGTCGTCGCGTTGACCAGTCGCAACCGATACGTCGTTGTGCTGACCGCCATGTACGGAATGCGCACGCCATTCACGTACGGCGTGTCGCCGAAATAGCCTTCCATCTGCTCGTGCATTTTCGGATCGAACGTGAACGCACCGTTCGGACCCAATCGTTTGTCTTGAACGATGACCGGCAGCTCGCGCGACTGGTCGGGCAGCCCGAGCATGTCTTCCTTGCTGTCGTCTACCAGAAGCAAGCCAGCCATGCCGCGGTACACCTGTACACCGGTGCGTCCGTGCGGGTGTGCGTGATACCAGTACGTGCCGGCGCGATTGACGACCGGGAACGAATACTGGTAGTGTCCGCCAGTTGGAACGGCAAAGCGCGGATGTCCGTCGGCCAACTCGGGCACCAGCATACCGTGCCAGTGCAGAATGGACGGTTCCGGCAGGTTGTTTTCGAATCGGATGTGCGCCGTGTCGCCTGTTTTGAGGCGAATGGTTGGACAGAGCGCGCCGTCACCAATGCTCCAGACTTCCGCGTTTACGCGCGGAGACACCTGCAGCGTGTGTGCCCGCGCCGTGAGCGTCATGTCCGACCCGCGGATTTCCGTCGGCACCTCAAACGGTGCGCGTTCAAGCGCGTCGCCGGCGTTACCCAGATCCAGCAACGCCGAGCCGGTGGAGGCGTGCTGCGGCAGCATGGCGCCCAAGGGCCGCGCCAGCGAGAGCGCGCCGGCACCACCTACCAATCCGAGAAAGTTGCGTCGAAGCATGGAGTTCCTCGTGTCGTGGCGCGCAGCGTGAAGGAAGAGTCACGTGCGCTGTTCGAGGCACGGCGCGAGAAAAGCCCGCACGGTGCATGAGGAACCTTGCAACGGATATTCGCAGCGCGAAGTGCGGGAAAACCGCACTTCGGGTAGGTCAAATGCCGCGCGTCAATAAGCGACCAATTGCTCCCGATTGTGAGCGGGTCGCCCTTCCTGGTGGCGCTATCGGCGCAGCTCGGAAATCGCCCCGCCGTCCTTTCGCGGATCAGAAGCTCCGAAATTCACTTTCGATCGGAAGTCGCGCATCACCGCTTGGCCGGCGCCCATACGGGTCGACGAGTAGTCGCCGCGCATGATGATCTGATGTCCGCGCGCGGCGAGCGCCGCGCGCGTGGATTCCGCGATGCGCGATTCGAAGTTCACATCGCAACCGGGAAAGGTTTCCTTCGAAAAGCGCGGTGCGTCGAGCGCGCCCTGCACGTTCATGCCGAAGTCGACGACATTCGACACGAATTGCGCGTGCGCCTGCGCCTGATTCCAGCCGCCCATGATACCGAACGCGATGCGCACCGAGTCCTTTTCCATGAAGGCCGGAATGATGGTGTGCAACGGACGCTTGCGGCCGGCGAGCAGATTGGGACTCGCTTTGTCGAGCGAAAATCCACCGCCGCGATTATGCAACACGAAGCCGGCGCCGCCGACGGCAATTCCGGAACCGAAGCCGACCGTGGAATAGTTGCTTTGAATGAGGGAAATCATGTTCCCCTCTTTGTCCACGGCGCTGATATAGGTGGTGCCGTTGTCGGTCACGCTCGGCGCGCCCGCATCGACGTTGCACGTTGCCTTCGACGCGCTGATGAGTTTTGCGCGCTGCGCCGCGTACGCCTTGGATCGCATGGCCTCGACGGGCACTTTCGCGTAGCGCGGATCCGCGTCGTACCGCTGCATATCCGCATAGGCCAGCTTCTTCGCTTCGATCATGTGATGCAGCGCGTCGACCGAATTATGCCCCATCGACGCGAGCGGAAAGGTCTCCATGATGTTGAGCATTTCGAGCGCCGCAATGCCCTGACCGTTCGGTGGCAGCTCGAACACCGTCCAGCCGTGATACGTGGTGGAAATCGGGTTCACCCACTCGGCATCGAACTCGGCCAAATCGGCGGCGGTCATCGTACCGCCGTGACTCGATGAGGTCGCGAGAATCTTCGCGGCAATCGGTCCGCGATAAAACGCCGCGATGCCGCCGGTTGCGATTTGCTGATACGACCACGCCAGCTCGGGATTGCGAAATACTTCGCCCGCCAACGGCAGTCGCCCATTGGGCAGGAACGTCTTCGCAGTAGGCGCATCCGCGCGCAGATCGCTCTCGCTGTCCTTCCAGTACACGCTCACCACTTCGCCGATCGGGAACCCGGTTCGCGCGTAGTCGATGGCCGGCGCCAGCACCGACGCGAATGTTTTCGTACCGAAGCGCTTGAGGAGCTTATCCCATCCGTTCACCGCGCCGGGCACTGTGACGGCGTTAATGCCGCGCTGCGGCATGCTGGTGATGCCTTTGCCAATCAGATAGTCGGCCGTCAGCTTGGCGGGCGCCCAACCCGACGCGTTCAGTCCGTAGAGTTTTCCGGTTTTTGCGACGTAGACGATGGCAAACAGGTCGCCACCGATTCCGTCGTTCATCGGTGCCACGAGCCCCATCATCGCGTTCGTGGCCACGGCGGCGTCGATGGCGTTACCGCCTTGCTCGAGGATGCGCGCGCCAACTTGTGATGCCAGCACACTTTCGCTTGCAACGACCCCGCGAGTGGACGCCACCATGGAGCGCGATTGCGACCGGTCCTGCGCCGCGAGCGCAGGTGTGTGGAGCAGAACGGTCGCGAGCAGTGCAACAGGGCGGCGGGCGGCGCCAAGCGCTGAGCGCAACGAGGTCGAGCGAGACATCGGCGAAGCTCCTGAGAGCGTGATGTGGTGGCGAACGCACAATTTCGGACGTATAACGGAGATTGACAATGCAGGGCGATTTTCTGCGCGCTTCGAATTCCCCCCTCTACCGCGGGTGAGGTTGCATGCCAGAGTCGATGCGAGAGCCGCTCGTTGTAACACGCAGGGATTTCGTCGTGTCCGCGACGGCCATCAGCGCGGCGTGGTTAGCGGCCGCGACCGCCTGCGCCAAAGATGCCGACCCGGCGAAGTCTGCGTCGGCCATGACGCATGGGCCAGCACCGGAAAGCCCCGCACCACCACCGACGCTCAAGCACTTTACCACCGACGTGGCCGCCGACGTTGAGGCGATCACGGCGCGAATCATTCCCACCGACGACACGCCCGGCGCCAAAGAAGCGGGCGTTGTGTTCTTCATCGATAACTCGCTCACTTCATTTGCAACCGATCAGGCGCCGCTCTTCGAGAAAGGGCTGCGCGACCTGGATGGCGCGGTCAAGAAGGCGCATGGCGCCACGGCGCGCTTTGCCACAATCACGCCTGCGCAACAGGACGCGTTGCTGCATGGCATCGAGAAGTCGCCCTTCTTCGGCGCCATACGCTTCGCGACAATCGCAGGCTTTCTGGCCTTGCCGAAGTACGGCGGAAACAAGGACTACATCGGTTGGAAAGCGATCGGGCAAGAGCACACGTTCGAACACAAAGCGCCGTTCGGTTGGTACGATTTGCCCGAGAATCAGAAAGCGCTGCTCGGGAGGGTGCTCTGATGCCGCGACCGCAAGAACAACCGAAGTCGACCGTCACGTACAAGACATCCGAAGCGGTCGACTTTGTCGTCGTCGGCTCCGGCGTTGCCGGCGCGTCAGTCGCGCGCGAGCTCACGCGCAAGGGTTTTCAGGTGGTGCTGCTGGAGCAAGGACGTCACGTGCCGCCCGAGGACATGGAGCACGACGAGATCGGCGCGTTCGTGTCGTCGCGTTGGACGAATCAAATCGAAACGCAGCCGCAAACGTTTCGCAAAGGCCCGGACGGCAAACCGGAAAAACGTCTCTACGCGCAGTATGCGCGCGTGGTGGGCGGCACCACATTGCACTTCACCGGCAACTACTGGCGCTTCCGCCCCATCGACTTCAATGAATTTTCGAAGCGTGGTGGGGTGCCGGGCGCCGCACTCGACGATTGGCCCATCACGTACGAAGAGCTCGAGCCTTACTACACGGCAGCGGAGTGGGCTGTTGGCGTGTCCGGCGAAGTGAGCACAGCGCCGGGCGAACCGATGCGCTCCAAACCGTATCCGTTGCCGCCGCTGAATGCGACCGGGCCCGGTGTGCTGCTCGAAGTCGGGGCGAAAAAGCTGGGGTGGAGTTCGAAGGCGGCGCCGATGGCGATTCTGTCGAAGGAGTACAACGGACGGCAGCCTTGTCATAACTGCGGCTTTTGCCTCGGCTTTCCGTGCGAATGGGGCGCCAAGTCGGGCGCCAACTACACGATGATTCCCGAAGCGCTGCGCAGCGGTAAGTGCGAACTGCGTTCCGAGAGTTATGTGCGCAAAATCGAAACCGACGACACCGGTCGCGTCACGGGCGTCATCTATTTCAATGCGCAGAAGCAGGAAATCGTGCAGAAGGCGAAAGCCGTAGTCGTGTGCGCCAACGGCGCCGAGACGCCACGCCTGCTGCTGATGTCAAAATCCAATCGGTTCCCCGACGGTCTCGCCAATTCCAGCGGTGTGGTGGGCACGCGACTGATGTTCAACGGGAATATCGTATCGAGCGGAGAATTCGAACACGAAATTCAGGCGCACAAAGGTCCGGTGGTTACGCGCATCACGCAGGAAACGTACGAGCTCGATCCGAAGCTCAATCTGATCGGCGGCGGCGGTTTCGATTTCCGTATTCCCACGCCGGGACTGATGCGCATCATGAGCATGCCGCCGGAGTTTCCGCAGTGGGGCGCCGACTTCAAGGCGAAGATGAAACCGTGGTTTCTCAATTCGCTGGATATGTTCGCGCACACCACGTCGCTGCCGGTGACCGCGAACAGCATTACGCTCGATCCTGAGCTCAAAGACGCCTGGGGCATGCCCGCGATGCGCGTGACGTTCAAGGAGCACGAGCACGACATGCGCCTGTACAAGTACATGCAGCAGCGCGGTGGTGATCTGCTGCGCGCCGCCGGTGCAACGAGCGTGTACGATGTGCCGTTCGCCGACGATCCCGGCAGCGCCGTGCACCTGCTCGGGACCTGCCGCATGGGCAACGATCCGAAAACGTCGGTGATCGACAAGTATCACCGTACGCACGACGTGAAAAATCTCTTTATCGTCGACGGCAGCTCGTTCGTGACCGGCGGTCGCGGCCAGCCAACGCTGACCATTCAGGCGCTGGCCTTCCGCGCGGCCGATCACATCGCGCAGTTCGCCACGCGACGCGAGATCTAGCGCACGCACGTATCACGAAGCCAGCACACGGGCGCGCGCAGTCATTGCACGCGCCCGTGTGGCGTTTCATCAGGGCACGCTGCCTTTGCGATAGTCGAGCTGCGGCTTTTGTGTGCCAAGCACGGTTGAATACACAAAGCCCGCGCCACGCCGCTTTTCGAACTCCGATTTCGCCGCCGCGATGGTGGTGGGCGACACGAACAGCTCGGCGGTGCTCAAGGCCATGCCTTTGGCGGCGACCATCATGCCCTTGGAGCCGATGCTCATGCCGCCCGCTGCGACCGCTTGCCACGAGTGCGCTGCCGTGCCAGGCACCCACGTGGCGGCGCTCAATTGCACGGTGGGCACAACCCAACTCACATCGCCCACGTCCGTCGATCCGGTACCGGGGACGTCGAGCACGAGCGGCATGATGCGCGTGGTATTCTCGAGCGGCAGCGGAGTGAACTGCGGCGACTTTTGCAACTGCTCGGCGAAGGCGCGCTCTTCTGGCGTGTACGTGTAGCCGCCAACGCGTTCGAGGGCGCGTTGCTGCACCTTGAGTAATGTTTCGTTCGGCAGAAGCGAATACACCGAGCCAACCAGCTGCAGATCGTACGTGGTGCCGGTGCCGATCGCGGCACCTTTCGCGGCGTTCACGACGCGCTCCCAAATGTCCTTCACGATGCGCATGTCATCGTGACGCACCACGTAGTACACCTCCGCTTCATCGGGCACCACGTTCGGCGCTTTACCGCCGTCGGTGATGACGTAGTGAATGCGACTCCCGTCGGGGATGTGTTCCCGCAGGAAGTTGGTCATCACGTCCATCGTTTCGACGGCATCGAGGGCCGACCGTCCACGCTCTGGTGCGCCTGCGGCGTGCGCGCTGATGCCATGGAATCGAAACTTGCCGGAGATGTTCGCCATTGAGCGCGCGCCATTGGCCGAGTTGTCGTCACCCGGATGCCAGGCCACCACCACATCGACGTCGTTGAAGACGCCGTCGCGCACCATGTACACTTTGCCGGCGCCACCTTCCTCGGCCGGCGTGCCGATCATGCGCAATGTGCCCGTGACCTTGTTGGCCTGCATCCACTCCTTCACCGCGATTGCCGACGCCACACTCGCCGTGCCGAAGAGATGATGTCCGCAGCCGTGTCCCGGACCGCCGGCGATGAGTGGCTTGCGCGTGGGAGACGCGTCCTGCGAGAGGCCGGGAAGCGCGTCGAATTCGCCAAGTATGGCAATGACCGGTTTACCGCTCCCGTACTCCGCGATGAACGCGGTGGGCTCGCCAGCAACACCGGTTTTGACTGTGAAGCCCGCGTTTTTCAATTCGCTTTGCAGTAGCGCGGAACTCTTCGTTTCCATGTAGCCCACTTCGGCGAAGCTCCAGATCTGCTTCGCGACGTCGCCGTAGTGTGCCGCCTGTTTGTCGAGCGCGGCAAGAATCGACGCACTGTTGGGTGCCCCCGCAGATGACGCGGCGGTCTTGGTGGCGGGTTTCGCTGTCGTCTGGGCCGACGTAGAGGTGGTCGACACCGCGAGGCTGATCGTGCAGACCGTGATCGCGATCACGGCAGAAGAACGCGAGTGCATCGTCATAGTCGTTCTGCGGGGGGTAGTGTCGGTGATCCGGGGCGGAGCGACGATCACGCGAAACGCGGCGCGCCGAAACGCGGCGCGCCGCTACGCGACGTGTCGAATGGGACGACGCGAAAATGCGCGCTCCGCGGCGCTTCCACCACCACCGCGATCGAAACCCGCGTTGGCGAGGGGGAGCGACCCGAATGCTGACATTCAATGCCAGTCGCGTAACGTGGAAAATTGACGAGAGGTGCTGGCCGTCACTGACACTGCGAGGCCGTCTGAGTAGGGTTCGGAGACCACCTGAACCGTGGAGTACTCGCAGATGAACTCGATGAAACCAGGCGCCTTTGGCGCAGCCGCTGTGGTATATGCCACCATCTTTTCCATGGCCGCTTGCGGCGATGGCACTGGCCCGAACCGCAGTGCGCAGGTCGGTGTCGGCTTCCAGATGGCGCGCACCAGCACGATGGCGGCGAACGTCACGAGCGCCGACGGTACGCCCGTGACCGGCGCACCGCCGACGGTGACGACAACGGCGGCTGGCACCGCCATCGTTCGCGGCACCGACACGTTGCTCATCACGTCGGCACAGTTGGTTGTGCGCGACGTGAAGTTGCGTGCAGTCAGCGCGGTGTGCACGGATGATGACGACGTGGTCTCGGCCAACGTGCTGGGTACGTCGCTGTCGCTCGACGGCAAGTCCAGCAGCAAATCGGGCGAAAGCGAAGACGACGAGTGCCCGGTAATCCGCGTTGGGCCGTACTTGGTTGACGTGCCGGTGAACGGTACAACGGGTGCGTTTATCGCCGTGCCGGTTCCGGAAGGCACGTACAGCGCCGTGCGCCTCACGCTGCACAAGGTCACGAGTTCCGATTCCGCCGATCTCGCATTCCGCCAGGCGTTTCCGGATTTCCGCGATATCAGCGTGCGACTCGTGGGCGTGTACGACGGCGTGCCATTTGTGTTTGTGAACGACGTGAACGCCAAGATCAACGTGGGGCTCACCGATCCGGTCACCATCAAGCCGGGCGGCGACAACATCACGGTGTCGGTTGACTTCAGTTCCTGGTTTGTGCGTCCGCAGGGCGGGCTGTACTCGCCGGCGCAGGCTAACACGCCGGGCAGCGTGCGAGCGGCGGTCCAGAACAACATTCGTGCGGCGTTCCGCGCGTTTCGCGACAAAGACCGCGACGGGCGAGAAGACTAGGCCGGTCGCGATGTCTGCAGGTTGACGATCGCCGCGGGCTGGCTGCCCTCAGTGATCGGCTGAGTCCGTCCAGGGAGGGGCAGCGCGCCCCGAGACCCGAGGCGGGCTCAGCGCATTTTGGGGGCGTTTGGAGTTCACGCCCCCGGAATTCATACCATTAATAGGTAAATAGCCCCTTTCCGGACGCCGCCCGTTGGTCCCATACTTCGGCCGTGCGACGTCCTGTCTGGTTCCGTGTTCTGATGGCCGTGTGGGGCCTCTGGTTCACGACTGCGCTCACTGAGCCAGCCGGATTCATGGCGTGCCCAATGCACTCGGGCGTGCAGGCCGGACTGAACGGGCACAACGGGCATGGCGCATCGACGCCAACGAGCGGCGCGGCCGCCACCCCTGCGTCCGACGCACGGATGTTGATGTCGCACGACATGTCGGGCGATATGTCGACTCAGATGTCGACTGAGATGTCGACTGAGATGTCGCGCGACATGAACACGGCGATGACGCATGACGCGCCGCCGTCTTCGCACCAGCACTGCACGTGCCTGGGTGATTGCTGTGCGTTGAGTGTCGCCAGCGTTCCGGTTGCACCGACGCTACCCGCGAGCGTGACGGTGCAGGTCGCGCACGCGCCACCGCCGGTAGTGATCGCGCGCCCGATGTCGCAGATCGACTACGTTCTGCCGTTCGCGAACGGCCCGCCGGTGCGCGTCTGAGCTGATCGACGCCGCGCGTACCTGCGCAACTCTGCGTACGCGCCCTCTTCCGACATTCGTGTGGCAGCATCGTGTCCGGCGACGGGACCTATCGGTCTCGATCGGCGCACTCGAGCCATGCCGCCACATCCCGCGGGCGTCGACGCACCAGCCCCGACACTTTACGCCGCTGTGCCGAGCTGTCTTGAGGCGCGCGCATGACTTCGGATTCCAGCCGATTCGTGCAGTCGCTGCCGACAGCTCGCGCGAGACGGGTGTGGTGAGCGCGCGCTGCCGTCGATGCCGAAATCACCGACTACGCAAATCGACTGATGAAACGACGCTTTTCCACGCTCGTGATGGCGAGCGGCCTTCTGACCGGCAGCGCCGGACTCTTTGCTTCAACGGCGCTCGCGCAGCGCACCAAGCCCGATTCCACTCGCCGCGACAGCGCGACCGTGCTGGGTGGCATGAAGGTCACGGCCGATCGCGACTCGCGACCAGAGCTGACCAAGCTCACGTTGCCCGTCTCGGCCAGCATCACCGCCCGTCGTGTACAGGAAACGGTGAACCTCGTGGACACCGAAGACGCCGTGAAGTATCTGCCCAGTGTGTTTCTGCGGAAGCGCAACAACGGCGACACGCAGGCGGTGATGGCAACGCGTGTCTGGGGTGTGAGTTCGAGTGCGCGCAGTCTGATTTTTGCGGACGGCGTGCCGCTTACCGCGCTGATCGCCAACAACAACAACATTGGCGGTCCGCGCTGGGGTCTCGTGGCGCCCGAAGAAATTGAGCGGGTCGACATGATGTACGGACCGTTCTCGGCGGCCTACGCCGGTAACTCGATGGGCGCCGTGATGGAAATTGCGACGCGCATGCCAGCGAAGCTGGAAGGATCGCTGACGCAGACGCAGACCATGATGCCGTTCGATCTGTATGCCACGAAACAGACATACAGCACTGCGCAGACGTCAGCGCGCGTGGGCGATCGCTGGGGGAAGTTCTCGGTGTCGCTGAGCGGCAACTATCAGAACAGTTTCTCACAGCCGCTCACGTACGTGACGGCGGCATCGTTTCCATCGGGAACCACCGGCGGATTCGGCGCGACGAACAAGCTGAACGCGGCGGCGAATGTGCTGGGCGCGACCGGACTGCTGCACACCAAGATGGCGAACGCGAAGGCGAAGTTGGCCTACGACCTCGCACCCGGTGTGCAGTTGGCGTATACGTATGCGTTCTGGCAGAATGACGCGAACGCCGCGCCAGACACGTACCTGCAGAAATCCGGCGCGCCGACGTACGCGTCGCAGGCGGGCTTCGCGAGCGGTACCTACGGCTTGCTGCAGGAGCACATCGCGCAGAGCGTGTCGCTGCGCACCGATCGCAAGAAGGACTGGGATTTCGAAGTGATCGGATCGAGCTATGCCATGGGCGTTGATCGGCAGCGCTTTTCTTCGAGCGCGGCCGCCACTGGACTCACATTCGGTTCGGCGGGGCGTGTGGCGGTGCTCAGTGGCACCGGTTGGCAGACGGCCGACGTGAAGGCAGCATGGCACGCTGGCGGTCTCAAGGCGAAACACACGGTGAGCGCTGGTGCACACGTCGATCAGTACAAGCTGTTCAATCCGACGTACACAACGGCCGACTGGACGGCCGAGAACCCAACGTACACGGGAATCGCGTCGGAGGGCGATGGCAAGACGCGCACGAGTGCGCTGTGGGCGCAAGACAACTGGGCGATTTCACCCAAGGTTCGGCTCACGCTGGGAGGCCGCTACGAACAGTTCAAAGCGTTGGAAGGTTACAACGCGAACGGCTCGACGAAGGTCACGCAGCCCGAGATCGAGGCCACGAAGTTCTCACCCAAAGCGACGATCGCGTATCAGGCATCGCCCATGTGGAAGGTGACGGCTTCGATGGGGAAGGCGTATCGCTTTGCGACGGCGGCGGAACTCTACCAGCTGGTCACGACGGGCTCGACGTTCACGTCGCCCGATCCGAATCTCAAGCCGGACAACGTGCTCTCGACTGAGCTCCGCGTGGAGCGCGCACTCGGCCTCGGTTCAGTGCAACTCTCGCTGTTCAACGACGACATTCACGACGCCATCATCTCGCAGTTCAAGACGCTCGTACCGGGATCGACCACGCTGTTCTCGTATCTGTCGAACGTCGACCACGCGCGCGCGCGCGGCGCCGAGTTTGTGATTAACGAGCGCGACGTGCTGGTGAATGGGCTCGAACTGTCGGCGAGCGCAACCTATCTAGATGCGCGCACGTTGGCGCTGTCGGGTCGTGCGAGTGCCACAGCGAGCGCTGATGCGGCCGTCGGCAAACGACTCCCGAACATCCCCGACTGGCGCGCATCGTTTGTGGCCACATACCACCCGGTGCAGAAGTTGTCGTTGTCGCTCGGCGGCCGGTACAGCGGCGCGCTTTGGACCACTCTCGATAACGCTGACGTGAACCCGAACACGTATCAGGGCTTCAGCGGCTGGTTTGTGGCCGATGCCAAAGCCACGTATCGCATCGGCGAACACCTCACCGCGTCACTGGGCGCCGACAATCTGCTGAACCGGAAATACTTCCTGTTCCATCCGTTTCCGCAGCGGAATTATTCGAGCAGTCTGCGGGTGAACTTCTAACCGTTCATCAGGCACTGACGTCGTCAGTGGTCAGTTGGGGCGTCCGGCAATCCGAAATCGCCACCGCGCCAAACGATTGCCGAACGCTCTGACTGACCACTGCTTGCTTCCGTGCCGGCGTCAAAAAGCGTAGCCGCGGATCACGCAGAAACGCGCGGATCGAGCCGTGAATTTCTCCAACGGCGTCTCGATCCCTCCGGTGTCGTTCATTCAAAAATGAGAAGC
>CBHTUR010000026.1:0-65420 GCA_966096095.1 uncultured Gemmatimonadaceae bacterium
AGCCCCGGCGCCAGCCCCTCGGCAAGTTGTTCGCGTACGCCGGCCATCGGCGTCAACAGCACAATAGGCCGTTCACGCGACGTCAGCATGCTCCGCTCGGCCGCCGTCATGTTGACCCACGAAGCCGCCACCTCAACGTTCTCGATCATGCAAGCAAGCGGCTTGGCCTCGCGATGCTTCCGCGCGCGCAGACGGGCCACGGCATCACTATTGGTGGCGTCGACGGCGAGATGAAATCCGCCGAGCCCGCGAATCGCCACAATCTCTCCCCGCAGCAATCCGGCGGCGGCAGCATCGAGCGACGCGGCATCACCCGCAACGCGCGGAGCTCCATTCATCGTCTCGAACGCGAGGTGCGGTCCGCAACTGGGGCACGCAATGCTCTCGGCGTGAAAGCGACGGTCGCCAACCGAGGTGTACTCCGCTCGGCACTCCGGGCACATCGGAAACGCGCGCAGCGTGGTGCGTTCGCGATCGTACGGAAGCGATTCGATGACGGTATATCGCGGCCCGCAGTCGGTGCACGTGGTAAACGGGTACTGATAGCGACGGCTGCTCTGATCGCTCAGTTCGGCCGCGCACGCGTCGCACATAACGACGTCGGCGGGCACCGGCAGCGGCGTTGTCACGCCAACGACGCTCTCACGGATGGCAAAGCCGGTGCACGATTCCATCGGCGCGGGGGTAACCGATACCGCGTCGATGCGGGCGAGCGTCGGACGCTTGCCCTCGAGCTCCGCAACGAAGGCATCAAGGTTCACGCACTCACCCTCGACGTGAATCTCGACATTCCCCAGCGCGTTGCGTACCCAACCCAGCACGCCGTGCTCGACAGACAGCCGCTGCACGAACGGACGAAACCCAACGCCCTGGACGACGCCAGTCACGCGCACGCGACGGGCTTCACGCATGACTATGCACCCACGCTCACGGCGGCCTCGACTCTCACGCGCGCGGCGCGCACTGCGTCGTCGAGGTAGGCATACCACTCCGACATGCCTTCGCCAGAAACCGCCGAGGTGCGAATGACGCGGGCGTTCGGGCTCACGCTGCGGATATTGCGCTCGAGCGCCTCGACGTCGAACCGCAGATACGGCAGCAGATCAACCTTGGTAATGAGTACCAGCTCGGCCGTGGCAAACGCTTTCGGATACTTCACGGGTTTGTCTTCGCCTTCGGTTACGGAGCAGAGCGCAATACGATGACGTTCACCGAGATCCCAACTGGCCGGGCAGACGAGGTTGCCTACATTCTCCAGCACGAGCACATCGGTGTCGTCGAGCGAAACCGACTCGAGGGCTGCCGTTACCTGCAGCGCATCGAGATGGCAGCCACCGTTGGTCACCACTGCCTGCACCAGGTGCGAGGTGTGCGCCGCCAGCCGGTCGGCGTCGTTGGCGGTTTGTACATCGCCCGTGACGATCGCGAGTTGTAACCGCTGGCCGATGTCATCCAGTGTGCGCTCAAGCAGCATCGTCTTTCCGGCGCCGGGCGATGACATCAGGTTCACGGCCGCGACACCGGCGCGATCGAGTCGCTCGCGCACCTCGCTCGCGATTTCGTTATTGCGCGCCATCACGCGCTCGCGGACTTCGATTCGTTTGACGCTCATCTACGGAACCTCAATTCGTGTGCCTCATGAGTAACTCGGGCTATCGCGCAAAAAAACTCACGCGATCGCGGGCTCGCGCTCGTCGTCCAGTTCGAGATAGCTGACGCGCGTGTCGTCGCCCGGTGGGCGCGTGATCACCAGCGACGCACCGGCAAAAGGCGGATGACGCAGCAGCGTTTCGAGGCAGAACTCCAGATTCGCGACTTCAATTTCGGACGACGCGCCGATCTCCAGACCGAGTTCGGTGAGTTGGCGCAGCTGCGGCGGTTCAAGCTGCCCCTCGATGACGCGGCAGATTTCCAGCGCAATACTCAGCTCGTGCATACGACCCCCGAGATTCCGCCGTTTACCGCGGCGGGACGGAGCGTGATGTCGTCGGCGGCGCGACGCGTGATACGATGCCCCCACGAACGCAGTTGCTCGACCGCCGCGAGCACGACCGCATCAACTTGCGCCGCGACGGCGCGCGAGAGTTCGACCTGCGTTTCAAGCGTCTCCGG
Organism: uncultured Gemmatimonadaceae bacterium; assembly: GCA_966096095.1. Lineage (GTDB taxonomy): Bacteria > Gemmatimonadota > Gemmatimonadetes > Gemmatimonadales > Gemmatimonadaceae > Gemmatimonas. Next base: position 2,113 of record CBHTUR010000026.1, read on the forward strand.
CTGCACACCGATGGCAATCGCGCCGTACGGAAACGTGCCGCGCAGCATGGTCACGGCGAGGACTTCGCGCATGTCGATCTGATGCGGCGAGACCATCTGCGCGAGCGAGGCAGGAATCTCCTCGCCCGTGAGCCGCAGGAACGTGCCCGGCGGCTCACGGCGATCGATGGCGTCGAGAAAGAGCACATGAGTGGCTTCCTCGATCGTTCCGAGCAGCGACATGCCCCACGTTCCGCCGTCGTGCAGCGTCACTTCATCGGGCAGATCGTACTGTTGCGACAACCGTTCGAGGGCGACGAGCCCTAAGGCATCGTCGCCCAACAACGGATTGCCGAGTCCGATGACAACCGTCGGCGCGCCGATGGACGGCCTATCCTTCGGCATCTTCGAAATCCTCGTCCAGTGGCACGAACTTGCCGCCGTTGATCATCTGCGAGATGCCACCACCGCGCTCGATGACGTCGGCGCGCATGGCGAGATAGACGTGCGCCGGAATGAAAATCAGAAACGCCCACGTGCTGATGTGGTGCCAGAGGCGCACGTACTGCAGCCCACCGAACAAGCGCGTCACCGGATAAAAGATGCCGTACAGCATCCCGTTAGGATTGTCGGTCGTGTAGAGCGCAAAGCCGGTGATCACCATCAGGAACGCCACCAGATACACCAGCGTGTACGACGTCTGCGCCATCGGATTGTGGCCGATGTACACCGGCATCTTCTTCGGCGGCATGAACAGATAGAAGCGCAGCTGCTTGAACAAGTTGCCGATGTCGCGCGGCCGTACCGGGAAGAGCGCGAAGAAGCGTTCAAAGCGATTGCCGGCCACGAGCCAGTACACGCGCACGATACCGGTGGTGGTAAGCAGCATGCCCGCGACGAAATGAAAGAGTCGCGCCCACTGCGTGCCGAAGGTGCTCGTGCTTTGCGCACTACCGAAGAAGAACGGCCGTCCGATCCAGAATCCGGTGACGACCAGCACCGCAATGCTCAACGCCGCCACCCAATGCATCAGCCGCAGCGGGAGCTGCCAGAGATACATCCACTCGTATTCACCTTGGGCCGGCGGTACCGGATGCTGCAGAATCCGCGACCGTGGCGCGTTCGGTCCAACCGGCGGCTCGATGGTACGATTCGGTCCGGCGTGCGGGTTGAAGCCCGCATCGCCGGACATTGAGGGCGAAGTCATTGCACCGTCACCTCCATGATCTCGCGTCCCGTCGCGTCGAGCACATGCACGCCGCAGGCAAGGCACGGATCAAACGAGTGAATCGTGCGCAGGATTTCGATTGGGCGTTCCGGATCCACCAGTGGATGGTTGTCGACCAGTGCCGCTTCGTACGGACCCATCACGCCGTCCTTGTCGCGCGGCGAGCAGTTCCATGTACTCGGCACGACGGCCTGATAATTCTCGATCACGCCGTCTTTGATGTTGACCCAGTGCCCCAGCGCGCCGCGCGGTGCTTCCATGAAGCCGAAGCCCTTCGACTGCGCAGGCCACGTTGACGGCTCCCACTTCTCGCCGTTGTGCGTGCTGGTATCACCACCCTTGATGCGCGCGGTGAGATCCTGATACCACGTGCCCATCAAGCGGCCCCACAGCACAGACTCCATGCCGCGCGCTGCGGTGCGGCCAAGCGTCGAGAACAACGCGGCCGGCCCAACGTTGAGCGTCTTGAGCGTCTGTCCAACGAGTTCCTTGATTTCCGCGTGGCCGGCGGCATAGCCGACCAGCATGCGAGAGAGCGGGCCGACTTCCATCGGTTTGCCGTTGTAGCGCGGCGCTTTCATCCAGGTGTACTTCTTTTCGTCCTGCAGATACGTCCACGGCGCCTTGGGGCCCGTGTACGACGGCTTGGTTTCGCCTTCGTACGGATGCAGCGCTTTGTCTTCGCCGCCGGCGTATTCGTACCAGGCACTGTGGATTTGTTCAGTGACGCCCGCCTGATCGAACGGCACCACTTTGCTCAAGTCCTTGTCGAGTACGACGCCGCGCGGGAAGTAGAAGTCGGTGCCACCAATCGTCTTCGGCAGGTCGCCGTACGAGAGGTAGTTGCCCGTGCCGCCGCCGATGCTCGCCCACTCCTTGTAGAAGCCCGCAATGGCCACCAGGTCGGGCCAGTACACGCGTTCCACGAAGTCCTGCGCCTTCTTGATCAGATCCGCGACATCGGTGAGTTTGTCGGCGTTGATCGTGGCGCGCGCTTCGAGATTGATCGGCGCCGCCATGCCGCCAACGATGAAATTCGGATGCGGGTTTTTGCCGCCAAAGATGGCGTGCAGCTTCACCACATCACGCTGCCAGTCCAGCGCTTCGAGGTAGTGCGACACGGCAATGAGATTGACTTCCGGCGGCAGTTTGTAGGCCGGATGTCCCCAATAGCCGTTGGTGAAGATGCCCAGCTGTCCGCTGCCAACGAACGTCTTCACCCGCTCCTGTACTTCACGGAACCGCGCGGCGTTGTTGTTCGGCCACGTTGAGATTCCCTGCGCAATCTTCTCCGCCGCCACCGGGTCGGCCTTGAGCGCGCTGACGACATCGACCCAATCCAACGCGTGCAAGTGATAGAAGTGCACCACGTGGTCGTGCAGATACTGCATGCCGACCATCAGGTTGCGAATGATGTTGGCTTGCGGAGGAATCTTGATTTGCAGTGCATCTTCCACCGCGCGCAGCGATGTTACCGCATGCACCACCGTGCACACGCCGCAGATGCGCTGCGCAAACGCCCACGCGTCGCGCGGATCGCGGCCCTTGAGCACCATCTCGAGTCCGCGGAACTGCGTCGCGCTTGCCCAGGCGTTGGAGATGCGACCGTTTTCCGCCTGCACTTCAATGCGCAGATGTCCTTCGATGCGCGTAATCGGGTCGACGACGACCTTCGTCTTAGCCATGGTGAGTTATCCTCGTGATCAGGTCGTCGGGCTGCCCGACGAACCGCCAGGCTGACCGTGAATGGGAAGTTCGCGACGAGCCTTCATGCGCGACGCGGTCGTGGCCGTGGCGTGCACTGCGATGCCGGCCACCGCGCCGGCAACGAGCACGCCGCCGATGATGTCGGCCGTGCGGTCGACCGGCACACCGGCCGTGTTGGGCAGACGCTTGTAGAACGGCGTCATCGTGTCCCAGAAGTGCGGCTCGGTACAGCCGATGCACGGATGACCTGCCCCGATTGGCCAACTGGTGTGCGTGTTCCACTGGAAGATCGGACAGGGCGAAAACGTCTCCGGTCCTTTGCATCCCACGTGATACAGGCAGTAGCCTTCGCGCGCCGCCGCGTCGTCGAACTTTTCGACAAACTGTCCGGCATCGTAGTTCGCGCGCCGTGAGCACTGATCGTGAATCTTGGCGCCGTACGCAAATTTCGGCCGTCCTTCCCGATCGAGCTCGGGAATTTTGCCGAAGGTCAGCACGTGCACGACCGTCGCCGTGATCACGTCAGCGATTGGCGGACAGCCGGCGATGTTCACCACCGGTTTGTCGGTCACGATATCGCGCACACCAACCGCACCGGTTGGATTCGGCTTCGCCGCCTGCACGTTGCCCCAGTGCGCGCACGCGCCCACCGCAATCACTGCCGACGCACCCGCTGCCGCTTCCTGCAGAATCGACTCAGCAGTCTTGCCGGCGATCATCGTGTAGATGCCGTTTTCGTTGCGTGGAATCGAGCCCGTGACAACCAGGATGTAGTTACCCTTGTTGGCGGTCATCGAATCGTGCATCGCCTTCTCGACTGCCGATCCGGCGGCGGCCATCAGGTTTTCCTGAAAGTCGAGCGAGATGGTATCGAGCAACAAGTCGCCAATCGTTGGCGTGGCCGTTCGCAACACGCTTTCGACACAGCCGGTGCATTCCTGCAGAGACAGCCAAATCACCGACGGCCGCTTCACAGCGGCCAACGCGTTCACTATGCGCGGTGACACCGTCGAAGCCACACCGAGCATCACTGCCATCTCACCGCAAAACTTCATAAAGTCACGCCTGGAGACTCCAGTTTTCTCCAGGTACTCGACCAACGGTTCGTCCTTACGCCACGGGAGTGGATTCGGATTGAACATGTCGTGCCCTCCGAGTGGGGGCGGATTCCGTCGTCAGACGGTTTGAGTTGGGTGGGAGTCTGCGCGAATGTCGCTGGATGTTCCGCGCGCGACATCGCGCGAATCACCATGTCCCGAACGGTTGTCGACGGGTCCGATGCCGTCCATGAGGAGAACCGTTGCATTGAGTCGGGCTTATCCCGACGATTGGCATCCAATTAGTCCTGCAACGCATGCCGCCGCGACAACGCGGCGGCATGCGCACGATTCGCTACATCTTGGTGCGCTTCACACTGTCGATTTTCTCCGGACTGACGAGCTTGTACTTCGGATGACCGGCGGGCGCAGCATCCGCACTCGGATGTCCTTTGGGCAAGGTCGACGTTGATGGCGGCGGCAGCAGTCCGTTCTGCGGCGCACCGGTATTCGCGGTTACCTGTGCGTGGGCATCCAATTCCGCTTTGTCACCCGAGAGCGCGCGCACGTGCGCCATCGCGCTGTCGGCGAGCTTCGCGTCTTTGGTTTCATTGGCAACCATGTAGATGCCAAACCACGGTGCCGCGTGCTGCGGTGCAGACTCCGCGGCCTGACGAAACTTCGCGAGCGCAACGTCCATCTGCTTCGCGCGATATGCGGCGTTTCCCGAGTCGAGAGCAAGCTTGGCAGCCAGCGGTAACTTGTTGGCCTCAGCCGTACCGCTCGCGCCCGCAACAGCCGCTCGGCCGTCGGATGGCGTGCCGCCGCAGGCCGAGCACACCAGCGCGGCGCCAAGCGCAACGTGAACGTGGAGATTCTTGAGTGGCATCATAACGATATCCGGAGAAAGGTTCCGAAGATCTACATGCGAGTAGGTCGGAAAGGGATCGGTTGGTGCCTTACTGGCCGGTCAGCGGATCCTTGAAGTGACAGCGCAGGCAGATCAGGCGATTGGCCTTCCAGAGTCGCTGCGCGTCGAAATTGGGACCGTGCGGGTTTACGCCCCGTGTGCCTTGGGCGTGGCACTGCATGCAGTCCTTCTGCACGTGACAGCTCGTGCACGACTGCAGTCCCTGTCGTGCCGCCTGACCGTGCTGCAGCGTCCACAGCGGCACCGCGCTGTGGTAGCCAATTCCGCCGCGCGCCTTCGAAGCCAACCCGTTCTGAATGTGACAGCCGCGACAGAACACTTCGCGGTTGTGGCACTGCGCACAGTCGGTCTCTCGACCGTACGCCTCTGGCGCGTGACGCGCCGCGAAGTTAGCCACGTGGAAGCGCCGCGTGTTCTCACCCGCGTGACACTGCGTGCAGTACGTTTTGGTGTGGCATCCTTCGCAGTTCACCCGCGCCACCGCCGCTTGCGCGCCGTGCGTTTTCGCGAAACCGGCCGGATGCACCGCCACATTCTTCTTCTCCGCGCCCGTGAGCACTTGCGGCGGCTGCGTGGCCGGTCCGAGCGCGATGCGACCACCGAATGTCGACTGCTCCAGCAGCGTGCGCCACGGCAGCACGTTGGTCTTGAGCTGGATACCTGCGGCACCTCCCGGCTCAGCGAGTGGCAGCGTGCCGATGGTGCTCGCGCCAACTTCGCCCGTATGACAGGTAAGGCAGCTCGTGCGCGCGTGACAGTTGGCGCACGAGGCGGCGCTGCTGACCGCGGCCGGGCCGTGGGCAAACTCGATGAAGTCGGCCGCGCGATGCGAGGCGGGAACCACATACGCCGCTTTGCGACCCGCCTGCAATGAAGCGACGCGCGCATCTTTGGCCAGCTGGAACTGCGTCGTGATCGCCGTCGCGTTCACATGGCAGCGCGCGCAGCTCTCCCGCGCGTGACAGGTCTGACATTGCGCCTGCGCGTCCGCGCCGGTCACAGCGTGTCGCTGCGCAAAATCGGATTTGCCGTGTGCATCCGGCTTGGGAAACGCGGCAATACGCGCCACTGACAGCGCCGTCGCTTTCGTTAACGGTACGTGGCAGGTGCTGCAGCGATTGTCCGGCGCAAGGTGCGCGCTGGCTTTGTGCGTGTGACAGCTCTGACACTGCGCGGGGGTCGCCCGGTCGACATGCATCCACTTGTCGTCCGGCGTGGCGTGGCACGTCGCGCAGGTGGCGCCTTGCGCGCCCGCCTGCCCTTTGTGAGTGACGTGCGAGAATTTGAGATTGCTCGCGCTTCGCACGGGGCCTGACCACGCCACCTTCTTCTGATCGCGGTTGTTGTGGCACTCGCCACACGTGGCCGTATCCGGAAACGCCGTCTTGGCGTCGCCTGTCGGAATGCCGGCGTGGCATCCGCTGCATTGCGGGAAAAGTTTCTCGTGTTTGGCGTGCGGAAATTTCACCGGTGCCGATTGCGCGACGGTCACCGACGGAAGCGCCAACGATACCGCGCACACGCCGACGACCATCAGCACCACGTGTGCGACACCAGAGAGCCAACGGAGACGCGTTCTCATGGGCGTCCCTCCGGAGCGCTGCTCATGGCGGGTAACGTCGAGCTCTTGCTGCTCGCGACGCGGGCAAGTTCCGATTCGGCTTTCGCCTTCGCTGCCGCCTTACGCGCGGCGGCGTTCACGTACCGATTGCCGGGATCGCTACCGACGGTCCATTCGAAGCGCAACGAGGCGCGATGCTGCGTCCAGTCGGTTGACGGCGCGTTGTTGCGCGCGGTTTGTTGATAGAGCGAGACGTCGCCAATGACACGCACCTCGGGTGTCATCTGCCAACCGGCGTCGACGCTCGTGCCAATGACTCGGCCGGTACCCACACGAAACTCGTAGATGCTCTGAAACGCCGTGCCCGTCAGCCCGAGGAATACCGGCCCGCGATCGAAATGCACGCCGAGGTCTCCCTCACTCCGCGACGATCCAAATCCGACGTCGGCGCTGTAGCTGCCGTTCAGATTCCAATGCTCGCGCGCTCTCCAGTTGGCCGCTCCACCAACGCGCCAGCCGTCGGTGCGCAGCGACTGAAAATCCACACCCGCGTTAGTCGCCTGCCATTTTCGACGCGCGCCGTGCACATCAAAGGACAGCAGCTGCGACGTGGAATGCCATGACGCCTGCAGGCGCCCCTCGTCGAAGCCGACTGGTGCAAACGCGCCCCAGATCGTCCACAGTTCGAAGAACGGACGGAAGTGACGCGCCTCGACCGACAGCACCGTTTGTGCAATGGCGGGCGCGCGGACGCGCAACCGCAGCTCGTTGGTTTGATTGGTCGACAAATCCTGCGTGAGCGCCCCTTCCAACGAAGTGCCAGACAGACGCCAGGTGCCATCAACAGCCACGCGCTCGCTGTAGAGCGCCGAGCGATTGGTTCGCAGCTCGCGCTGATAGAGCGCGTGAACTGCGCTGCGATCTGTAGGTCGCGCGCGCAGTTCGGCGCCCACCAGATACGCGTTGCGATCGGGAGGCAACTCATCGACCGCCGCGATCTCGCTCGTGGTTAACGATTCGTTCACGCCTTGCGCCAGACTCCAACCGCCAAAGCCTTCAATTGTCAGCTTCGGGATGGGCCGCCACTGCAGCGACGCGCCGTCGTAGTTGTAGAGCCCGAGCCCTGAGGTTGCGTACTGTCGACCGGCGCGCGCGGTGAACTTACCGCGATCGAGCTGAAGGTAGGCGCTCAGCGCATCGAAGCGATCTTCAGCGCGCGGCCACAACGCGGGCTGCGAACCCATCGCGCCGCGAATCCGCACGTTCGCGTGGGCGCTGATTCCCTGCCCCAGTCCCCACGCGGACACATCGAGGTCTTGCAGCACGGGCAGTGCGTTAGCCACCGCGCCGCTGCGCTTGAAGTAGCACCACGCGTCGCCCACCGTGCAGCGCACCAATTGCCCGGTGGCAGTTTGACGATAGTCCTGCGCGCCGGCGGACGTCACACCAAACGGCAGCGAGTCGTCCACGAACGGTCGCAGCTCGAGGAAGTTCATCGTCGTCGTGCCGCGAATACGAATGCCCTGCGCATGCATGACGCTTGGCGTGGCCATCAGCAGCAGGCTCGGCACGAACAGCGACGTGCTCCGTGCGAACGCCGCCGGCGTCGCGCGCAATCGGGCGAGTTGTCTCCACATCCTCATACGGGATAACTCAGCGAGACGGGCGCGCCACGGCGGTCCAGCTGACCGCATGACATTCAGCGCACTCGCGTTTCGGTTTGTGATTCACTTGCTCAACGTGACACGCCAGGCAGGTTGTCCTCGACGTCGGCAGCGCCAAGACGGCCGCGTTTTTGTGGCACGACGATCCCGCGCAACCGTCGTGCGCATTCCGATCGTGCATCGCCTTCGTGGTCTTGTGGCACGTCGCACACGCGCGCTCGGGCGCGTGATGGTTGTCGTGGCATGACGCGCAGTCGCGCGAGACACCCAACAGAATACCGTTCGAGTGACAGCCCTTACACTCGAGCTCTTTGTGATTCTGGTGATTGAACACCAACGTGCGCGTGGCCGGCGCCTTGTCCGCCACCCGCATGGTTACCGTCTTGCTGAAATTCTTGTCGAGTCCATTCGCCTTCGTGTGGCAACCCTGGCACGCGATCGGCCGATCGGCCGCGTGGTGACAGGTCGCGCAATCGGCCTTGGTGCGAACGGTCAGCGATCCGTGCGATTTCTGTTGATCGTGACAGCCACCGCACGCGAGCACTTTGTGAATCTTGTGCGAGAATACCGGCGTGTCTTTCGGCGGAGCCTGCAGGGGCGCGGCGGCCTTGGCGGTTGCCGGCGGTTGCCGCCGCACCACGCGCACGATTCGCACCGCACTCCCTGTCGCCGTTCGCGCCTGGATGCGCAGCCCCCTCACGCGGCGCGAAGCGTGACGCGCTCCCTGACGATGCACGAAGCGCGTTGACGAAATGGTTTCGCGCGCGAGCGCCGGTGTGTTCTCTCGCGTGAATGCCGTCGGGCGCCAAAGCAATGGTGCGTCGTCGCTCGCGGCACCTGCCGACTTGTTCGACGGGTTGGGCGCCTTCACGGCTTTCGTGGAGCCCGGCGTGCCGTTGAAGATGTTCTTGTGGCAGTCGATGCACTCACGGCCAACCGCCTTCCACTCGTGCGCCTTGTGGCAATCGCCGCACGAGTTCGTGGCGTGCTGCGGAATGCCCGCGTGGAATTTGCTCTTCTGAGCGAGATTCGTGTGGCACCCGCCGTTGGTGCAGCTCGCGTACGCGGCCTTGGGTTCGGTCTGTTTGTGTGGGTTATGGCACGTACCGCAGACGCCGTTGTGTCCTTTGTCGTTGGTGGCGTCGAAGCCTTTCAACTTGGCGGTCATCTCGTGGCAACCGAAGCAACTCTTGTCGGTACCCACGGCGCGCAGAAATTTGCGCGTCGAATCCATCGAGATGTTTTCCGGCACCACACGCGTGAACGTGTGGCATCCCGTGCAGTGCTGGGTGCTCTGCCCGGCCATCTTCCCCAACACGATCTTGGTGTCTTTCGATTGATGACAGCCGCTCTGCCCGCACGTCTTGTCGACGGGTTTGAAGCGGTGTACTTCCTGCCCGTGACAGGTGACGCAAGCGATGTTCTTGAGCGCCGATGAATCGCTGTTGAGATGCAGACGATGCCCGGCCGTATTCACAATGCGCTTCCAGCCGCTGTCCGACTTACTCTGCACGTGGCATTCGGAGCAAACCGCCGTCGGCACCTTGGCGTGCTTGGGAATATCCTGCGGCTTTTCGCGGACCCAGTTCACCAGCTGCATCGCGCTGACGAACATCGACTGCCGGTGACAGTTGTGGCACTGCAGCTTGCGGTGCTCCGACTTCTGGAAGGCATTCCACGCATCACCCATCACGTGGCAGCCAACGCAAAAATCGTTGTCGTGCTGCATGTAGTGATTGCCGGCGTACCCCACTCCGCCCGCACCGATGAGCATGACGGCTGCGACGGCTGCGAGTCCCATCTTGTAGCCGTTGGACTGACGTCCGAGCCAGGCGCCGATCTCTTCGCGACGGATGTAGGCCAATCGGAAGAGATAGAGACCAACGATCGCCGCCACCGCGGCGCCACCCGCCTGTAACCAACTCGGCAGGTTGAAAGCGACCTGAAACATCCGGCCGACAACGCCCGGCACCGGATTCTTCACCACCACTTCCGACGCCACGCCATGCGGTGGAATCAGCGCGTTGGTGTCGACCTTGGCGCCGACCGCTTGCGCAACCTGCAGCAGCATTCCCAGCATCCTACCCTCTCCTGGCTTCAACACGTGACGACAGGCGTCGCCTGCATCTGTCGAAAACACACACGCCGGGGCGCGCAGTCGTGCACACCCCGGCGTGTTGATTCATATGGCGCGTTATTTGTTGCTGGACGTCTTGTTCAGCATCGTGTTGCTGAGATCCAGCCCCACCACGATCGCCACGCCATAGTCCTTCTTGAGCTGCGCGATGCTCGCCGTGAGCAACGCTTCCATCAGGTACGGGTTGTGCACCGTCGCGCCGGTCATGGCACCGGTGGTCGCGTTGTACGCTCCGGCTGAGTTGAACGCCGCACCCTCCGCCGTGGTGATCTTGTTATCGGTCGTGTTGAACTCGGTCGGCTTGGACGCCTTCACGAGTGCCACCAAACGATTCGTTTCGATCGCCAGGTTCTTGATGCGCAACTCCGCCACCGACTTCGCCGTCTTCGCCGCCGATTCGCTGCCGTGGCAGCCCGAGGCCGCGCAGGCTTTGAAGCTGCGGTTCGTGTCGCCCACGCAATCCTGGGCCGTCGTCGGCGCACCGTTCGAGCCCACGCACGGCGTCGGCAGGAAGCGGTGACCGGTGACGTTCTGCACGAAGGCGCCCGTCGCGTCGGAGACCGTGTACTTGTTCACGTGGCAACCCGCACACAATCGCGGATTGGCCGTGGAACCGTGTGTCGTCTGAATTCGTGTCGCACCACCCGGAATTTCCATGCCCGGTGGCTGCCAGCCGAATTCACCCGTCAGCAGCGCGCCTTCCGGCGAGTGCGGACCTTGCGACGACGTCGGATCTGGCACGCTGCGCCGGTTGTGGCACTTCATGCACAGATTCTGTTCGGTGTTGTTGACGTTGATCGGGAAGCGCAACTGCGCCGTGTTGTTCTTCGCGTGCGGATCGTGGCAAACGGCGCAGGTAATCGCGAGCGTATCGCCCGGGCCTTTTGCTTTTTCTTTGTAGTTCGTCCGCGCCGCGATGCCCCACGTGGCCAACGCGCCCTGACCGTTGTGGCAACCCTGGCAGTACGTCGAATCGGCGCGTGCTCTGTTGGGCGTTGGCACCAACGTGCCGTGACCCGACAGCTTCCACTCGTCGATAAACGGATTGTGCACGCCCGAGTGACACGCACCGCAGCCGTTGCTGAAGCCCGAGCCGGGCTTGAGCGACACCAGCGGAACGTTGGCCTTGGTCGGGTTGGAGATGTGCGTCAAACCCGCGCCATGGCACGATTCGCATTGCACGTCCTGATACCGTGCATCCTTCGTGGTACGCCAACCGGCCAGCGTGTCCGCTGTACCGTTGCCGTTGTTGTTCACCGAGTGGCACGCTTCGCAATACGCCTTCTTTCCCGTATTGGCTTGAAGCGTTGCCCACGCACCTGCGTGTTTGGTCTCTTTCCACTCACCGAGGACTTCAACGTGGCACGAGCCGCACGTTGGCGTCTTCGATGACGTCGACTGATAGCCGACGAATCCAGCAGCTACGGATGCAGGTGTTTCGAATAATGGCTTATCGCGATAGACGATCTTCTCGTCTGTGCATCCGCTCACGACAATCGCTGCCGTGAGTGCGGCCAGGTATCCGAGGCACCGTTGAGTGATTGTGCGCACGTGACCCACTCCCGCGTGAAAACGTGTCAACTGCAATGTGACAACTTCTGTGTGCAATACGCACGGAGAAGGAATGCTGTAACGGCACTTCGAAAGGAATAGGAGAATACTCATCGTATTCTGCGAAGTGGCCCTACGTTGCGGTGCGACAATCCCCTACGGATTTCAGATCACGTTGTCGTGATCTCACCGAATCAGTCGTCGAACTGATCGTCGGAGTGCGCTGTCAACGACGCGTTGACAGCGGCATCACCAGCCGCGCGGGGTTGCGTCCAGCGCTTGACCACCAGCCACAACGCGCCGCCACCGAAGACGAGGAACAACACGGGAACCCAGTACACGAGCAGGTTGAGACCCTGCGCCTGCGGTTCGAGAAGAATCCACTGCCCATACTTCTGCGTGAAATACTCGAACACCTGCGCATCGGTCTTCCCGTTCGCGACTTGCTCACGGACCAACGTCTTCATTTGGGCCGCCAATTCGGCCGGCGAATCCTGAATCGATTCACCCTGACACACCGGGCAACGGAGGCGTGACGCAATCGCTTTCGCGCGCGCATCGAGCACCGTATCAACGCCGGGCGCCGGGGCCGGACGCTGCATCGCGTCCGACTGCGCCCCAAATGCGGATGCGGGCACGGAACTGTCAATAGGGATAATCCTGTCAGCATTCATCGCGCGCACATCGCGCGCGCCGCTCAGCAATGAGATTCCAACCACAACAACCCAGCCCGCGGCGCGTCTCATGGCTTTGCGTCCGCCTTCGGATCGGTCTTCGGATCAGACTTCGTGTCTGGAAGCGCGCGCCGCAGTGCCGTGTCCGCCGAAGGTCCCGATGGTGACGACGACGTGACCAGCAGCGAATCAAGCAGCTTCGACAGACTGTCGCTGTACACACCGCCAATGAACTTCCGCGCCACCACGCCGCGCTGATCGATGACAAACGTTTCGGGCACGCCGTACAGCCCGTAGTCGATGGCCAGCCGCGCGCCCGGATCGGACAACGCGGGGTAGGCCTGACCACCCATGTCCTCGATCCACCGCAATCCGTTCGCCTCTTTGTCGTTGTAGAGCACGCCAAAGAACTTCACGTTGCGGTTCGCATACTTCTGCGAGGTCTGCGTCAGATCGAGATGCTCACGCTGACACTCGAGGCACCACGACGCCCAGAAGTTGAGCACCACCACTCGGCCACGCTGATCGGCGAGACGAACCGTATCACCCACGTTCAGTTTCTGCGCCGCATCACCGCCTGGCGAAAACACCTCGCGCGCAAACACCGGCGCCTGACGCCCCGGTAACGGCGACGGAATGGTGCGCGGATCGCGCGTCATGCCGAACGCGAGCAACGCGATAAACGGCGCGCCCACCGCCGCCGTGACATAGAACGCTCGCTTCCAGTTCATCCTCGCTCCTTCGCTCGATCCAACAGCTGGTCGATCACGATGCCGACTGCGACATCGATGTGGCAGGGAACGCAGCCCCCGGCGGTCCGGCCACCACGGGCTGCGGCGCGACAAAGCCCACGCGCTGCGCGGTGCGCCGCGAGACAGGCCACGCCGAAATCACCGCGCCGAGTGCGACCACCAATCCACCCAGCCAAATCCACGGCACGAACGGCTCGATGATCACCTTGATCGTGGCCGACTGACCGTCCGGCGTATACGCCATCAGGTTGATGTAGATGTCGCCGTTGGGGCGACTGCGCACCGCCGGCGTTGGCACCGGCTGATCCTGCGTGCGATAGAAGTTCATGCGCGGATCGATCATCCCAATGACCGTCCCGCCGCGCAAAATCTCCACGTCGGCGCCAATGACCTGTCGCTGCGGCTCTTCTTTGCCCCACAGCTGTTTCACTCGCACGGCCAGGTCGCCGTCAATCGGCATGAGCTGCCCCGGCTTCACGGTCGCTTCGCGTTCAAAGCGGAACGTCGACGACGCCGTGATACCCGCCGCCACCATGATCACGCCGATGTGCGCGAAGTAACCGCCGTAACGACGCCGATTGGCCGCCACCAAGCGCGTCAACGCCACTGGCGCCGATTCGCCGTGCGCCTTCATGCGCGCACCCGCGCCAATCGCGTACTCGCGCAGGTTGCACACCAGCGCAAAGCCGGCGAACGCAAACGCCGCAATGCCATACGCATCGCGCATGCCGATCGCAAAACTCAGCACCGCGATCACGAGCGCCGTCGCACCCGGCAAGAGCACCATCTTCTTCAACTGATCGGTGGACGCGGCCTTCCACGGCAACGCGGGCCCCACGCCCATCAGAAACAACAACGCCACACTGATGGGAATGGTCATCTTGTTAAAGAACGGACCGCCCACCGTCACCTTGTTGTTCCACAAATCCGCGATCAGCGGATACAGCGTGCCCAACACCACCACCAGCGTGAAGCCGGTGAGGAAGAGGTTGTTGAACAAGAACACCGTTTCACGCGACACCGCCGAGTCGAGATACCCTTCGCTCCGCAGCTTCTCGCTGTTCCCCGCCACCAGAATGAGCGAGGTGAGAATGCACAACGCGATGAAGCCGAGGAAGAAATATCCGATGGTGCCCTGCGTGAACGCGTGCACCGACGAGATGATGCCCGAGCGCGTGAGGAACGTGCCAAGAATCGTGAGCAGGAACGTGCCGACAATCAGGTTCACGTTCCACAGCTTGAGCATGCCGCGCCGCTCCTGCACCATCACCGAGTGCAAGAATGCAGTGGCCGTGAGCCACGGCATGAACGACGCATTCTCCACCGGATCCCACGCCCAGTAGCCGCCCCAGCCAAGCACCTCGTAGCTCCACCACATGCCGGCAATGATCGCGAGCGACAGAAATGCCCACGCACTCAAGGTCCACCGACGCGTGAGCTTGATCCAGTCGGCCGAGTGAATTTCACCCGACAACAGGGCGCCCACCGCGAACGCAAACGGCACCGACATGCCGACGTAGCCCAGATAGAGCAACGGCGGATGAATGGCCATCAGAATGTGATTCTGCAGCAGCGGATTGGGCCCCGGTCCATCAGCCGGCGTTGGTGAAACCAACGGCCACGGATTCGCGGGACCAACCAGCAACACGTAGAAGAAAAGACCGATTGTCAGCAGTGCCACCGACGACCATGGCACTAGTCCGCCGGGCCGATTCCGATTGGTGTACACGACCACTGCGCTGTACATCGCGAGCACCCATCCCCAGAACAGGATGGATCCTTCGAGCGAGCTCCAGAGCGAGATGATCGTGTAGAACAACGGCGTCGAACGACTGCCGACTTGCGCGACATACTTGATCGAGAAGTCGTGCGTAACGAGACCGTAAATCATCGCGGCACTCGCCACCGTCAACAACGCAAAATTCACATACACCGCTTGCATCCCACCGGCCACCAGCGCGGCACGCTTGCGGGTCAATCCGAGAACCAAGCTGACGAGTCCGTACACCGACATCGCCAGCGCAATCCAGATTGCCGATAACCCCAGTACGCGCGTCACGCTCTCAGCTCCGGATCAACGACTTATCGATGCGTGCAGGATGTCCACCTTCACCGGATTTCGGCGGGCGATACTCGTTCGAGTGCTTCACCATCAGCGAGTGCGACTCGAAGACCCCGGCCTTGTGATACTTGCCTTCGACCACCACTCCAATGCCGGCGCGAAACATTTGCGGCGGCGCGCCCGACGATTCGACGGCGACCTCTTTCGTTCCGTCAGTCACGCGAAAGCGCAGGTTGAGGCTGTCGGCGTTCCACTGCACGGAGCCGGGCACGACCTGCCCGCCCAAACGCACCGGACGATCCACCACTTTGTCGCCCTTCGCGATCAATTCGCTCGGCGTCAGAAAGTAGACGAGGTTTTCCTCGACACCACCGTAGAGCAAATACCCGAACGCGCCAACGATCACGACCATCGCGCCAATCGCCATCGTGCGCTTAGACGACTTTCGCGGTGCGGGCACAAACTCCTGCTCGTTCTGCTCAGTCATACGATCACTGCCTCAGCGAATTGTTCAGCGAACTCGTTGCCGCGTCGACGCGACGCTTCATGCTCACGAGCCGCCAGGTGTAGCCGAGAATCACGACCCACGTCACCACGTACGAGGCGATGACATAACTCCACGAATCCTGCGCCATGCCGTTCACTTGCGTCCCCTCCGCGCCAACGCGGCTTCATCCTGCGCGCGCTCGAGCACCGTTTCCGCCACCAGTCCGCGATACCGCCACGCCACGAAGACAATCAGCATCAGCATGAACGCGATAGCGTTGCTGCGCAGCCCCCACGTGTACACCGAATCGATTGTACTCGGCGACGACTGCGGTTGGTGCAACGTGCGCCACCACTTCACCGACATGTACACGATGGGCACGTTCAGTGAACCGAGAATGCCCACTGCCGCGCTCCACCGCGCACGACGTTCCGGATCGTCCGTCATCCCACGCAGCGCGAGGTAGCCGACAAACACCAGAAACAGCACTGCGGTTGACGTCAGGCGGGCGTCCCACGTCCACCACACCCCCCACGTCGGACGCCCCCAAATCGAGCCCAGCACCAGCGTCAGACCAGTGAGCACCGCTCCCAGCTCCGCACCCGCCGCGGCCATCAGGTCGGCGCGCTCATCACGAGTAATCAGGTAGCGTGAACTCTGGATGAACACCCAGAGAATGGCGAGAAACGCGTTCCATGCCGCCGGCACGTGCACATACATGATTTTCTGCAAATGCCCCATGTCGCGATCGGGCGCCGACGCCATCACGAATCCAACTTGCGCCCCGATGACCAGCAATGGCGTGAGCCAGGTGAGCACGGTCAGCCAGGTCGGCTGCGGCGTCAGGGTCAATTGCGCGTGCGGCTTTGCACCCTGCGGACGCTCGGATGTCACGCCCGATGCGCGGAGAGTCGAGTCAGCCATGAGCAGGCACCACCAGCGGAAGAGTCACGGGAGTTATCCCTCGATCACGAATTGAAAGGACCACGTCGACGCGACCACAAAGATCACGTCGAACACGGCCAGCAACCGCACCCACGCGCGACTGTCACCCATCACGTCACCGTTGAGCAGTGACGCCGTCGCACCGCTGGCCGCGATCAGCACCGGCACGAGCATGGGGAAGAGCAGCAGCGGTAACAACACCTCTCGCGATCGACTCCGACTAGCCATCGCGGCGTACAGCGTACCGAGCGAAACAAAACCGATCGTGCCCATCACAAGAACTAAGAGCACGGTCGGCCACGCGGCGGGCAGCGCGACATGATACAGCACCGCCGCCAAAGGGATGGTGACGGCTTCCACCAAGAACACAAACGCGAGGTTCGCCAGCAGCTTGCCGAGGTAGATCGCCCAGCGTTCGCCGGGATAGAGGAGCAGCTGTTCGAGTGCTCCAACTTCGAGCTCCAACTGATAGGACCGATTAAACGCCAGAACGCCGCTGAACAGGATCGTCAGCCAGAGCACGCCAGCGGCGGCGTTGCGCAGTCCCTCCGCATCGGGGCCAAGAGCGAAACCGAAGAAGAGCAAAATCAGCACGGCCATCGCCAGCACCGCGTTGAAATTGGACTTCGTGCGCCGCTCGGCCGTGAGGTCTTTCCAGGCCACGGCCAGCACGCGATCGAACTCCGCGCGCAAACCCGTCTGGGCAGAATACACCGGGGACGTCACCGTTGCCCTCCGCGCTCGGCGCGACGGGAACGGGCCGCATCGAGCGGGAGTACATCGGCGTCCGAGGCACCTTCGTCGTCGGCGGTCGCCGGCTCATCAAGCAGACCGTCGTTCATCTCGAGTGTCCGATCCGGGAGCCCTTCCGCGCGCGAGACATCGTGGGCGACCAGCAGCACGCTGCCGCCGCGGTCCCGCGTCTCGCGAATCAACACATTGACCAACCGGGCCCCTTCGGGGTCGAGTGAGTTATACGGCTCGTCCAGTAGCAGGATCCGCGGCTCGCGAAGCAAAAGCCGGGCAATCGAGAGGCGTCTCTGCATTCCCGACGACATGTTGCGCGCCCGTTCGTGCCCTTCGCGCCCGAGCCCAACTCGGTCGAGCGCCCGCTGCAACACGAGCGGATCGTGGCTCGTGCCGAGCATTCGGGCGGCAAACTTGAGATTTTCGATCGCCGTCAGGTCGCCATAGAGTCCCGGCTCGGTGGAGAGGAGCGCCACCAGCTCGCGGACACGCGAGGGATTCTTTACCAGATCGACCCCGAGGACCGTACCCGTACCTTGGGTGGGACGGATGACCGTCGCCGCCACGCGCAGCATCGTGCTCTTGCCGCTGCCGTTATGTCCAATAATGCCAAGGATTTCGCCGGGCTGTACCGACAGCGACACGCCACGCAGCGCCCACCGACGACCAAAACGGTGCGCCACATTGTGCAAGCTGATGGCGGGGGTGCCATTCGCGGGTGTATCGCGCAACATCGGATAGCTGCCTGAGAGATCGGACATGTGATGTTGGAGCTATCGTAAGGGACATGGGAAACTAAGTCTATCGGGGATATTCCCGCACGCGGGTCCGGATTTCCGAGTGGCCAAAACGCGGTCCGATAGCTGCACCGATGTCCGAACCGGTGACAACGGATCGACAGTGAGCGAGTTTGCTCAAATGACCAATCCAGCCTCCGCCTCGATCACCTGCGGCAACTGCGGCGCCTCGACTTCGGGCAAGTTCTGCCACAATTGCGGCTCCGCGCTTCCGTCGGGTCGCTGTGTTCAGTGCGACGCCGAACTACCGGCTGGCGCGCGTTTTTGTAATGAGTGCGGTACCCCGACCACGGCTGGCGCGGCGCCCGCTCCTCGCGCCAACCCGCCCCGGGCGGCGTCGGCGGCCCCGCGCGGTGGACCGAACGCGGAGGCCAATTCGCCTGTCGCAACCTACGGCCCGTGGGCTTTGGCCGCCGTGTTATTGGTGGCCGTGATCGTCTACTTCCGGAGTAGCGAGAATCAGGCGCCGACGACCGCCGAAGCCGGTCCGATGGGAGCCGCCCCCGTCGCGCCGTTCGCCAATGGCGGAGGCGGTGGCGGTGCTCCCCCCGATATCAGCAGCATGACGCCGCGTGAGCGGTCGCAGCGGCTGTTTGATCGTGTGATGCGGTACGCAGCCGAGGGGAAGAAGGACAGTCTGATGACCTTCGCCCCGATGGCGATGGCGAGCTTTGAAATGATGGGTGCTGATCTCGATCTCGACGGGCGCTACGATCTCTCGCGCATCGCGCTCGAAGCTGGCCAGGTGGAAGTCGCCGTCGCGCAGGCCGACACGATTTTGCAGAAGGCGCCGACGCATTTGCTGGGGCTCGCACTCAAAGCCCGCACGGCTGCGCTTAAGGGCGACAACGCCGGATCCGCGAAAGCGCTCGCCGCGTTCGCGAGCGCGCAGTCGAGCGAACTGGCGAAGAAGTTACCGGAGTACGAGATGCACGCGGCCGACATCGCGCAGACAGCGGCGATGGCGAAAGGCGGGAAGTAGTCGCTATCGATCAACCAGAGCGCGCATACCGCCCGGGTACCGATCGCCACTCACCGCGTCGGGCACGACACGTTCGTTGAGCTGCGCGAAATCGCGCGCGCTCAACGCAACATCAACCGCACCGACGTTTTCCTCGAGGCGTGCGATCTTGGTCGTGCCGGGAATCGGTACCACATCTTCGCCGCGCGAGAGCACCCACGCGAGCGCGAGTTGCGCCGGCGTGCATCCTTTCTCGTGCGCAATCGCCACCACCTGATCGACGAGTCGGCGATTGGCATCAAAATGCTCGGCCTGAAATCGAGGCGACGACAAACGATAATCGCCGGCGGGAAATTCAGATGGTGCGTTGAAGCGGCCGGTGAGAAATCCTCGCCCCAGTGGGCTGTACGGCACAATGCCGATGCCGAGTTCACGCGCGACGGGAAAGGCATCGCCTTCCCATTCACGCGTCCAGAGTGACCACTCCGATTGCAATGCACTGATGGGGTGCACCGCCGCCGCGCGACGCAGATTGTTCACGCCGGCTTCCGACATGCCGAGGTAGCGCACCTTCCCTTCGCGCACGAGTTCGGCCATCGCGCCGATCGTGTCTTCGATGGGCACACTTTTGTCGACGCGATGCTGGTAGTAGAGATCGATCGTGTCGATGCCCAATCGCTTGAGCGAGTCTTCGCAGCAAGCGCGCACGTACTCAGGGCGTCCGTTGGCGCCGCGCCGTTCCGGACGCTCCGGGTCACGCTGAATGCCGAATTTCGTCGCGACGATGAATTGGTCACGCTTCCCTTTGATCGCCTTGCCGACGAGCAGTTCGTTGGTGAAGGGCCCGTACATGTTGGAGGTATCGAGAAAGTTGATCCCGAGCTCCAACGCGCGATGAATGACCCGAATACCGTTGGCTTCGTCGCGATCGGCGGCCTCGCCGTAGAACTCCGACATGCCCATGCAGCCGAGGCCGAGGGCCGAGACGCGCAGGCCGTGGCGTCCGAGGGCGCGAGTGGGGAAAGAAGGCATGTCGAAGTGTACTGCGGGGACGGCCACTGCGCTAAACGGGTCAAACGTTCTCGGCTGGAACGTTCAACGAAGGCTGGGACGGCAACTACGCCGGCTGTGGCTAGCGTATCCGATACGTGAACTCCGTGCGCACGAGTTGCTTCACATTCTGCCCTTTCACCACGGCTGCCTTATAGCGGAAATCCGGCAGCGCGGCTTTCAGAGATTGCACGAAGGCGTCGTTCAGTTCTGGTGACGACGGCGTTGATGTGACCTTGATGATTTTGAGTGTCGGGACTTCGACGAGACCGGTGTTGTTCACGACGAACTGCGCCGAGATGACGCCAGTCGCTCTCGCCGTGCGCGCGGCGTCGGGATATTTCGGTTCGTTCAGGTGATTGGGCAGGAGGCTAACAAACGTGTCGCCGGCCCCAGGGACAATCGGCGGACCCGGTGGCACCGACTGCAGCGACTCGTCGACGGCGACGCTGGCTCCTCCGGATGAAAGACCGCCCGAGACAGCGCGTGAGCACGCGGCGGCAACAGCCACGAGTGCGAGCGCCGCGGCGGAGATCGCGCGTGCCCAACGGCGCGAGGAGACGGTGTGACGCATGGCGAGAATTCTCCGTTGAAGTTGTGCAGCGGTTGGCGAAAGGGTCGGCGAGACATTGAGCACCGCGCGCATCGTTCCGTGTCGTTGCGCAATGAGCAGCAGAAGTCGCGCGTAGCGCATCGAGTCGGCGTCGCCGATCGTGCGCGCATCACAATCGATCTCCATCGCGAGTCGCAAACGCGACGCAGACCACCACATCGCCACGTTCCACGGAAAGAGCGCCGTAGCGATCGCGCCGAGCCACACGAGTCGTGCGTCGCCCGCCCGACAGTGCTCCGTTTCGTGCTTGAGCACGAGCGCGCGCATGGGTGATTCGAGCTCCGATAGCCACGACGGCACCACCACCTGCGGTGCAATCACACCGACGGCCGCCGGGCCGATCGCGTCGTGAATCAGTACGCTCGTGCCATCGATGGTGTCTCGAGTTGCCGCGCGACACAGGCGTTGGATCGCGAACGCCGCACGCGCGAGCCGGACCAGCAAGACGGTACTCACGATCACCCACGCGGCGACGAGCCAAGGCGCGAGTTGTCGTCCAAGTGATTTCCAGTCAAACCCAGTCGCTGCCGTGTCCGATACGACCGCGTTGGTCGCGACCGTAAGCACTTCCGTCGTGGCTACGGTCGCAACGGGAGTTATCACCCATGGCGCGACGATGGGCCACGTTGCAGACAGGACTAGTGCGAACATCCACGGCGCGCGCCGTGGTAACCGTAGCGAGTGCATCATCCGCTCGGCCGCATATGCTGCCAACGAGACGAACAGTGAGAATGCCATCGTTGCGAGCATCCACGGTGCGATGTGCGCGGTCGTCATTTCGACTCCGCGTCGCGCGCTTTGACCGCACGCGCGAGCTTTTGCAGCTCATCAGCCGACACCCCATGCTGATCGACGAGTTGGGCGAGCAACGCCTGCGGCGATCCGTCGAAAAACTCTGCAACGAGTCGCGTGAGCGCTTTGCGCTGGGCCGTCTGCTGCTGCACGCGCGGGAAGTAGCGGTGCGCGCGCCCTTCCTCTTCTCGCCGAACGAAGCGCTTGGCTTCGAGGTTGCGCATGATGGTGAGCACGGTGGTGTAGGCGAGGCCGGCGTCGAGTCGGTCGCGCACTTCCGCGACCGTTCCCGAGCCGAGCTCCCACAGCACGGCCATCACATCAAGTTCGCGTTCACCTAACGTGGCATTGACCATCGAGACCCCGGGCCGAAGTGTAATCTACTAGTCTGATAGTAGATAATACCGGCGGGTCGGGGTTGTCAACTATGAGGTTAGTAGATCATGGGAACGACGCTAAACGGGCCAAATGTTGTCGGCTCGAACGTTTGGCGAGGGCGAGGACCTCAACTACGCTAAACGGGCCAAACGCGGTCGGTGTGAACGTTCAACGTTCCGTCCGACCGCGTTCAAACCCGTTCAGCGTCGTTGCAGTTGCCGTTCCCGCTTCACACTCACATGAACTTCTTCATATGCGCGACGAGCTGCTCCAGCGCCGTACCCCACCCGTTGTGGAATCCCATCTCTTCGTGCTTGATGCGCTGCTCGACGCTGCTATGCAACGCGGTCGCGCGATAACGCGTGCCGCTGCCGGCGGGCTCGAGTTCGACAATGGCCGTCATGAACGGCTGCCCCGACGGACGGAAGCCTGGCTGCAACGCGTCGGTGAACACAAGCCGTTTGTTGGGCACGACTTCGAGGAAGCATCCCGAGTTGGGGAAGATCTGTCCGTCGGGTGAGCGCATGTCGGTGTTGAATTTGCCACCGGGACGAAGATCGATTTCGCATTTGGCGACTGTCCACGGCCGAGGCGTGAACCACTCCACGATGTGTTCGGGTTGCGTCCAGGCAGCCCAGACGAGATCGACGGGAACGTCGATGACGCGCTCAAGCACGAGATCGAGTTCGGAGTTAGGGGCGGGCTGAGTGCTCATGGTTATTCCGGTATGGATGTAATGGGTATTACCAGCGATCTAGCGACGTTTCCGAGCTTTCGGCTTCTTGCGCGCCGCGTCTCCTGCGGCCTTGAGTGACAGCAGATACGCGTCGAGCCGATCGAGTCGCGATTCCCAGTGCGCTTTGTACTGCGCCACGAAATCCGCCACCTCGCGCATGGGGGCGGCTTCGAGCTTGCACGGCCGCCACTGCGCATCGCGGCCACGTGAAATGAGTCCGGCGTGCTCGAGCACTTTCAGATGACGCGAGACCGCCGGCAGACTCATATGAAAAGGCGCCGCGAGTTCGGAGACCGTCGTTTCACCCGTCGCGAGGCGCGAGAGGATCGCGCGACGCGTCGGGTCAGCGAGCGCGGAAAGCGTCACGCTGAGTGGATCTCGCGCCATCATCACCATGCGTGCCTCAGGCTTTTTCGGTGCAGTTGAACATCCACTTCATGCCGAACTTGTCGGTCAGCGAGCCGAAGTAGCCGCCCCAGAACATGTCGGCGAGTGGCATCTCGACGGTGGCGCCGTCGGCGAGGGCGTCGAACAGCTTCTTCGTCTCCGCTTTCGTATCGGGCTCGAGATTGATGTGGCAGTTATTGCCCTGCACGAGAGTGAAGCCCATCGACTCAGGCGCATCGGTGCCCATCAACACATGGCCGGCGAGAATCGGCAGTTCGACGTGCATCACCAGCGCCTTGTCGGCGTCGGACATCGGCGGTGCGTCGGGCGGCATGGGTGCATCGCCCATGCGCGCGATGGGGCCGGCGAATTCGGTGCCGAACACTGACTTGTAGAAAAGAAACGCGGCCTCGGTGTTGCGGCCGAAGTTGAGGTAGGTGCTGACACGGGCCATGGTACGCCTCGGAGGGGTGGGATGGGTTTGTAGTTAACAACTACGTTAATTAGCGAATTTGTTAAATACAAGCCCCGCCCGGTGCATTGCCGACTGCGGGATTCGGCGGCAGCGTAGTGCATGACTTTGACCTCTCGCCTCAGTGCCCTGGGCGCCCTCGCGCTCGCGCTAGCGCTCGCCGCCTGTTCCACGCCCGCCGAGCGTCCCGAAGCGCCCGTCGCCCGAAAGCCGGTGCGCGTTTCGACCCCGCCCATCGATGTGGGGACGATCGACTCCACCATCGCACGTATCGTCGCCGACAAGCATCTCGTAGGCGTTTCGGTTGGCGTCATGCAGGACGGCAAAGTCGTCCTTGCAAAAGGTTACGGCCTGCGATCACTCGCGCCCGTGGAATCGGTGACACCCACAACGCGCTTTGCGATTGGGTCGGTCACCAAAGAGTTCACCTGTTCGGCGGCGCTCCTGCTCGCGGAAGACGGCAAACTGTCGATGTCCGATCCGGTCGCGAAGTACGCACCGACGGCAACGCGCGCCAAAGACATCAGCTTGCTCGACCTGGGTCAGCATGTGACGGGCTATCGCGACTACTACCCGCTCGACTTTGTCGATCGTGAGATGCAGAAAGCGGAGAGCGCCGACACGATCATCGGGCGTTATGCCACGCGGCCGCTCGACTTTGAGCCGGGATCGCGCTGGTCGTACAGCAACACGAACTTCCTGATCCTGGGCAAAGCCGTTGAACAGGCGAGCGGCATGCCGATCGACAAGTTCCTCGCGCAGCGCATCTTCGACAAAGTCGGGATGACGAACACGCTCTACGATCCGCCGCCAACGGATTCGGCGCTCGCCAAGGGCTACACGACGTACGCGTTGGGCGCGCCGGTGGTAGCAAAGCCCGAGGCCAAGGGATGGACCGGCGCGGCGGGTGCGATGTGGTCGACTCCAACCGACTTGCTCAAGTGGGATCTCGCGTTAATCGATGGCACACTGTTGTCGCCGAAATCGTTCGCGTTGCTGAGCACACCGCGCACGCTCACCGATGGACGCTCCACGGGATACGGCTGCGGCCTCTCGGTCGGACTCACGGGGGAAGCGGAAGTACTGCAGCACGGCGGAGCCGTGGCCGGTTCGGTGGCGCAGAACATCTTCATTCCGGTCACCCGCTCGGGGTTGGTCGTGCTCTCCAACGCCGACTTCGCCCCAACGGGTGACATCATCAACGCCGTGCTCCCCAAACTGCTGCCGCATCTCACCGTGCCCACCATCGCGGGTGCGACGGCGCTCGATGCGGCGACCGCGTTCTTGACGTCACTCGAAAAGGGCTCGATCGACCGTGGCACTCTGGGCGACGATTTCAACGCCCTACTCAGCGACGAGCACGTGGCCGCCGACCGCAAAACGCTCGCGGCCATCGGCAAGATCAGCGACATCAAAGTGACCCGCACCGTCGAACGCGGCGGCATGGAAGTCGCCATCGTGCAATACAAAGTGGGCAAAGTCGACGCGCAGTCGGCCATGTACCGCACGCCAGACGGCAAGATTCAGCAGTTCTTGATTAATCGACGCTGAACGGCGAACAGCACCTGCATACCGCGGATTGAACGGATGACACGGATTGCACGGATTTATCCGTGTCATCCGTCAGATCCGCTCGATCCGTGGTAAGCTGTTTGGTGGAGTTGCACCGAGGCGGCCAGTTCGCCTACTCGTGCTCCACGATTTCGCCGTAATCGAGAAAGAGCTCTTCGCCGGCAGCGATGTCGCGCGTGGCTTCGAAGAAGTTGCCGTCGTCGATGGACACGATGTTTGGCGCGTCACTGTGATTGACGTAGCACACCAGGTCCATCTTCTTGAAGCCGGTCGCGGGCACGAAGTAGTGCGACTCGTCGTACAGGCAGTAGTTCTCGACGAGAAATTTCGCGTGCGGCGGTAATGCGTCGATCTCGGATCGCGGCACCGGAATCCAGTGCTCAGGCGCGTCGGGCTTGCTGAACATGCTGCGACAGCCGCGCGGGATATCGCGCACGGCAAACACGCCCACGCCTTCGACCGGCGACGGGCGCAGCATGACCCACGTTTCGTCACGCAGCTCGTCGAGCAGCGATGCGTAGTCGTTCGGTACGCTCAATGGGGCCCCGCTGAACCGACGGAGCGGCCGACAACGCCGCGCATGATATCGAGACGCATCTCACTCCACCCGTCGACTTGGAGATACTGCACGCGAAGCTCGTGCGGGCCCGCCGTCAGTGCCGCGTAGTCTGGCGTGGTTTCGTGCGGCGTCCAGTGATCGATCACCAACGTGCCATCGACGTACACGCGTACCGCATCATCGCTCAAGGTGCGCAGCGTGTAGGTGCCCGCTGGCAGCGCGACATGCGTCGTGGCGTCGGCCATCCACTTGGCCTGCGGAATGCCCGCAATCGTTGGGCGATACCACATCCAATCGAGTCGCGGCATAGTGCGCGTAAGCAGCGGCGCTTTTGCGAGCAGCGCGACGAGCACCGCATCGGACTTGGTCGGGTTGGCGCTGTCGCTCCATGCGAACACGCGCACGTTCCACGATTGCGCGGGCTCAAAGCGCTCGTAGACCATGCTCGTGCGAGTGGTGCCGGCGGTGTGAGAAAGCACAATACGCCAGTCGCCAACACTGTCCGGGTGCGGTGTGACAACGATGGTATCGCCGACACCGCCCTGGCGTTTGGAGATGCTGCGAATGCCCCGCAGCGTCGACACCTGCCAGCGGCCCGCCGGACCAAGCACGCGGAGCCGCAACGGGAGCGCGCGCGTGCTGTCGATAGGCCATAACTTCGGCGTGCGCCAGTCGTACGGACCCCACTCATCGATCACAATCGCGGAGCGATCACGATCGGCGACCGTCGTGCGCGGCCACGTGCGAGGCTCGCTGTCGATCTGCGGCATCTTCCACCACGTGGTGGTTGGCACCTGTCGCGATGGATCGCAGGCCACGACGGCGGAATCGACCACGCGATTGCGCGACGTATCGAGCGCGGTGGTCTGCTTGATGCGATACGGCTCCTTTTCACGAATGAAGCGGTTCTCGACAATTTGCCAGGTGCGACTTCGCGTGTCGCGATGTTTGGGATAGCCCCAATCACCGGGCTCAATGCTGTCGGCCCAGAGCCGAATACCGATGCCGTTGCCGATAAACGTGTTGGAGCCAACGACATTGTCCTGGCCATGCTCGATGGTGATGGCCTCCGCATTGTTGACGAAGCAGTTGCCAATCACCTTCGACGAGTAGCTGTAGCCGCCCCAGAGGCCGTGCCAACTGCCCTCAATGCGGTTGCCGACAAATTGGTTGCGACTGAACGTGGCTTCCATCCCGTTGGTCGGCGCGAAGCTAAAGTCGTTCATCACAAACACATTGTCGTTCACGCCGCCTTCGCCGGTGTCCATGGTGCTTTGTCCGGCCCAGATGAACAAGCCGTCGCCGCCGTGGGTGATGGAGTTGTAGGCCACCACGTTGCGCCAGCATTGCTCGAACATCAACAGCCCGGCAGAGTCCTGACCGCGATTGAAGAATCCGTGGGAGTAACCGCGCACGTTGAAGTCGACGCGATTGTTGACGATGTGATTGTCGCTCGCGCGATACATGCCAATGCCGAGTCCTGAATTGAACGAGAAGTCGTTCTGTCGGACATCGAGCGAATCGGTGCGCACGAGCATGAGCGCGTTCATCCCCTGACGCGCCGTGTTACCGGTAATGCGACCACCCTTCACGTCGACGAGATACGCCGCCGCGCCAAAGCGCAGCCACTCGTCTTTCTCGTTGTGATGATACGACAGCCAGTCGGCGAGACTCTCATGCTCCACCACGCTGAAGAGCCGCGGCTTCCAGTTGTTAGAGAGGTCATTGTTCTCGAGCGACAGCGCGCGCGTACCTCGCGCCATGATGGCGACCTTGTAGCCACGAATGCGCGCGCCGATCACGCGCACGTTGCGGCCGCCCTCGACCCGAATCGCCACCCCGCTGCCCTGATCCGGATCGGATGCTGGGTCCGCACCGAGGAGCGTGACGCCACGCAGGTCGAGTGTGATATCGTCGCCGCGCACGGTGATCACGGCGCTATCGAGCGAACTCGGCGCGATGAGTCGATACTGCCCCGGTGCGAGTCTGGTACTGCGGGTGATGATCATGCCCGTACGCGGTCGGGTTTGCGCGTACGCTTGGCTCGGCTGCGCGACTAGTAGCGGTAACAGCAACTGCAACGGCAACTGCAACGGCAACTGCAACCGCAACAGCAACTGCAACGGCAACTGCAACAGCAACAGCAACAGCAACCGCTTTACCGCAGAGGAAACAGAGGAAACGGAGGAGAAGCAAACTGAATGCAGTTCCTCCGTTTCCTCTGTTTCCTCTGTGGTCGAGCTGTTGCGGGGCTCTCCGACTGCATGAATCCAACTGTGCACACCCACTTGAATGCGAGCCGCCTCAATGGCGCTCATAGCCAACGCCCCACCCGCTCGCAGTACGCGGGATATTCGACTGGGAACGCCGCGCGTAGATAGCGCTCTTCTCGACTGATCACGAAACGCATCATCACCGCAAGCACAGCCGGTAGCATCAACAGTGCCCACACCGATCCGGTGCCGATCACGCCGCCCAGGTATGCGATAATCATGCCGGTGTACATCGGGTTGCGCGTGCGCGCGAAAATGCCGTGCGTCACGAGTGTACTCGCGGGTCGATTGGGGTAGATCGCGGTGCGCGCCCGACGGAACGTCAGCACGCCGACGAGCGCGAGTCCGACTCCGTGCACCACGAGCAACAGCGCGACCGGTGCCGTCCATCGTGCGGGCGCCCACGGAAACGCCACCGGCATCGACCACGAGAGAAGCAGACCGACTCCGAATGCGGCCACAAAGAGCAGCGGCGGAGGAAAGGCGACGGCTGGGCCTCGATCGTGCACGCGAGCGTCTGGAATGAGCGGGGAAAAAGGTCTCGCCGAAACGACCATGGACCGGACAATCATCGCGCGCGGGTATCGACTCGGCAACAGCCGAGCCATTCGCCCGCTGATGCCTCTCTCGCTCGCCATGATCATGCGGTAGGATATGCAGCATGGACCGCCGCGACTTTTTATCCGATCTCACTCGCGCCGCCGCACTCTGCGCCGTCGTGCCTAACGTGTGGCGCGTGGACTACCGCCCGCGACTCGTCGATAACCCGTTCACGCTCGGCGTCGCCTCGGGCGACCCCACGGCCACGGGCGGCGTGCTCTGGACGCGGCTCGCTACCAAACCGTTTGAGCCCGACGGTGGCATGGATGGCAAGCCCGTCGTCACGTGGGAGGTTGCTGACGATGACGGATTCAAGAAGATCGTCAAAACAGGGCGCGCGACCGCGGCGCCTGAGTTGTCGTACAGCATTCATGTGAACGTCGACGGACTCGAGCCCGATCGCTGGTATTTCTATCGCTTTCAGGTTGCACAAGCGATGAGCCCGATCGGTCGGTTTCGCACGTCACCCGCTGACGGTGTGATCAAACCGCTCACGTTCGCCGTCGCGAGTTGCCAGCGCTGGGATCAGGGCCTTTGGACCGCGTACGAACATATGGCGAAGGAAGAACTCGACCTCGTCACACACCTCGGCGACTACATCTACGAAGGTTCGTCGCCGTCGAACGCGGTGCGCATGCATCAAGGGCTCGAGATTCGCACGCTCGACGACTATCGCCGCCGCTATGCGCAGTATAAGAGCGATCCGGCGTTGCAAGCGGCGCATCACAAGTGCCCGTGGATTGTGACATGGGACGACCACGAAGTTGACAACAATTACGCGGGGCTCGTTGGTGAGAACGAGATGGAATCGGTCGAGCAGATGCGCGCGCGTCGGGCCGCCGGCTATCAGGCGTGGTGGGAGCACCAGCCGGTCAAAGTGCCGCGTGCCACATCGTGGGCAGACCTCACCATTACGCGCACCATCAACTGGGGCGCACTCGCACGATTCTGGATGCTCGATACGCGACAGTATCGCGATGATCAGGCGTGCGGCGATGGCACGAAGACGGTGCCATGCGGCGAGTGGGCGAATCCGGCGCGCGGCTTGATGGGCGCAGCGCAAGAGAAGTGGCTCTACGACGGACTCGGCGCATCGAAGTCGCGTTGGCAGGTCATTGGCAATCAGGTCATGATGGCACCGTACGACAGCGGCCCGGGGGCCGAGGTGCGCGTATCGATGGATCAGTGGAGCGGATATCCGGTGGCGCGCGACCGACTGCTGGGAAACATCGCGCAGCGCGCACCGAATCGTACCGTCGTGATCACCGGCGACATCCACACGCATTGGGTGAACGAACTGCGCAGCGATTTTTCACGTCCCGATCGACCGGTGATTGCGGCTGAGTTTGTGGGAACGAGCATTTCTTCCGACGGCGACGGTAGTGGCGATCCGAACGCGCGCATGCAAACTCAGTTGCAGGAGAACCCGCACGTGAAGTTTTTTCAGAGTCGCCGTGGGTACTTCACCTGCCGAGTCAGCGAGACGGAATGGCAGACGGACTATCGCAGTGTGCCCTACGTGACGAAGCCCGGCGCGCCGCTTGAGGTGCCATCACGCTGGCGCCTCGAGCACGGACGGGCCGGGATTCAGAAGCTCTAGACTGAACCAGCCGAGGTGTGCGCGTCTACGCGACGGCGCGCATGATCGCGGTGATTTCCTGTTCGGGATCGTAGTTCTGCAGCACGCCGCCGCCGAACATGCGGTCGAGCGCCTTCCAGAAATTCGCGATCCACAGCGCGCTCGCGGCCTCGTTGCCGAGGTCGAGCTCGTCATTCAGGAACTTGGTCCATGAGGCCTGCTTCCAGGCAACGAAACGACGCACTTCGCGCGGGCCATCGGGCTCCGGCTGCGGACCAGCGGACGGCATTGGCGTGTCCGGCGAACGCAGCAACGGGTTTGTGCCGGGGCCCGCACAGATGATATGGCCGTAAATGTTCTCACCTTTGCTCATGTCAAAGAGCGTGGTGATACATAGCACGGCGCCTTCGGTCACGACGGCGCAGTCCGTCGGAAATACGACACGAACGAGCGGCGCGTCGATGTACTTGAAGAGTCGCGGTTCAAGCGAGACCGTGTATCCGCCGCGCTCGACATATTTGCGCTCAGCGATGAATGCGCCGCTCTCCACAATCGCTTTGACGATGCGTTCCTGATCCCACATGGGCGACCTCCCCTGATGTGCGTGTGCGCCAACCCTCGTTCGCACTATCAGCAGTTAGAGGCCCAATTGCTGTCGCTGGAATCCTGACAACGCGAGCGCGTGAACCCTAGTCGCGCTGCCAGACATTGCGTATCAAGACCAAGGCGCCGCCGGCGGCCAGGATGTAGCCAACGACAACCATGCCGGGGAATCCAAACAACGTGAACCCGGACCGATCGTTCACCCACATGGTGCCCGAGATGATCAGCGCCGCGACAAGCAGTCCGACGGTGATGCGATTGGCGATCCGGTCGAGCCCGCGAATGAATCGTTCCTGTTCGGCGACCTGCACCCGTACCGGCAGTCCTTCATCGGACATGTCGAGCAGCTTCTGCACGCGTGCCGGCAGTGACTTTCGCAATTGATCGAGCTCAGCCGCAGTGGCGAGAACGTTGCGAGGGGCCAGACCACGCTCGAGGTGCTCGCGGAAGATGTCATTGGCGTAGCGCTGAACGGCGTCGTTCGGATCGAAGGTCGGATCGAGAGTCAGTCCGACGTGTTCGAGGTTCATGAGCGTCTTTCCGAAGAGCGCGAACTCCGGCGGCATGCGCAGGCCGGCTTCGGCCGAAGCGCGACCGAGCACGAAGAACAGCCGTCCGCCTTTCACACTCGCGGCGGGGGTCGCGGTGTAGTTGGCAACGACATCCCGAATGGCGCGGCGAAAGGCGCGCTCATCGAACTTTGACGTGAGTTCTCCGACGTCAATCGATACGTCCGCAACGACATCACCACGCCCCTCGGCCAGCGCGACCAATAATCGGAGGAGCTTGTCACGAAACCCATCTGGCACGGCAGCGACCATGCCGACGTCGAGCAGCGCGAGCCGTCCGTCGCGCATGACGAGCACGTTACCCGGATGCGGATCGGCATGATAGAAGCCGTCCACGAGTATCTGCTGCAGGTACGCGCGGAAGAGATGCTGCGCGAGCCGCGCTCCGTCGATGGCTTGCCGATCGGTCGCGGCCAACTCGGTCACCTTACGTCCGTCAATCCACTCCATGGTCAGCACGCGAGACGTGCTATGTGACAATCGCGGCTTTGGCACCGCGAGGTCGGGATAGGCTCGCAGGTTCGCACCGAGTCGCTCGAGGTAAACGGCTTCGGCGCGATAGTCGAGCTCGCGTCCAATGATGCGCCTGAACTCGTCGATGATACTGACGACGTCAAAGCGTTCGACGGTCTCGCTGTACCCTTGAGCGACGCGGATCAGGCGTTGGAGCGCAGCAATGTCTCCGCGCACGGTTTCGCGGATCTGAGGCCGCAGCACTTTGACCGCGACGCGTTCTCCGGTGTGCAGCGTTGCGCTGTGTACCTGACCGAGCGACGCAGCGGCGACGGGTACCTCGTCGAACGTGGCAAAGGCCTCGTGCAACGGAATACCGAGTTCTCGCACCACAATGTCCGCAACCTGTGTGAACGGAAACGGTGCGACGTTGTCCTGCAGACGTTCGAGCGCATCGAGATACGCGCGCGGCAACAAATCGGCGCGCGTACTGAGCAATTGACCCAATTTGATGAACGTCGGTCCGAGCATTTCGAGATCGTGCGCGAACCGCTCGGCACGTGCGCGCTCGTCGGGCGATGGCGTCTCGACGGGAATATCGCCGGCCAGCAAATCGGTGGCTTGCGCGTGCGCGAGCAATTCACGCCAACGATGTCGCGTAGCGAATCGCGCGAGCGCTGCATACCGAGACCACGATCCGTGTGTTGTGTTCACGTGCTCAATATATCGCGATATATTGGAGCATTCGAACATCGGGAGCGCTGATGACACACGCGTCATACGACAAAGAGCTCGTTTCAGATCTCAACGATCTGATTCAATTGGACCGCGACGCAATTGAGGCGTATACGGTCGCGATCAACAGCGTGCGTGACGCGTCAATTCGGGACGCATTGGTCGCAAATCGCGCGGATCACATGCGACACGTCGACGAGCTCGGCGCCCTGGTACGCGGTCGCGGCGCGATGGCGATTGAACTACCGCACGTAACGGGGCCGATCAAAATGGCTATTCAGGCGATGGGCGCGGCGACGATGCGCGATGCGAACGTGCTGCTGGCACTACGCGTGGTCGAAGGGCAGGTCCACGACCGATATGAGCACTATCGCGAACGCCACTGGCCGGTCGACGTGGAACCTGTCATTCGCACGGGACTCGCCGACGAAGCACGCCACTATCGCTGGGCCACCGAACGAGCGCAAGAACTTGGCGTCGGCACCGATTCGCTCGCCGGCAGCGTGAGCTCAGCGGTGGAAGCGTTGCACAAGCTGGTGGCATCGCCGATCGAAGCGGCATCCAAACAACTGCTGCGCTTCGTCGACGAAAACCGTTCCGCATTTCCGTCGGTGTTCACCGGCCGCGACGATCGCCCACTGGTCGCGCACTACAAACGCGCCCTCGCGGCAGTCGAACAGCGCGCAGAGCTCGACGGCATGGTTTCGCTCTTCACGCCTGAGGCGACGCTGAGCCGCGCCGACCACTCTGAAATCGCGCACGGCGTTGATGGCGCGCGACAGTTCTGGAGTTCCTATCGTGCCGCCTTCCTCACGGTGCACACGGAATTCACGTCCGACGCGGACGCTCCAGGTGTCCTCACGCTCTCGTGGCTCACGCGCGGTCGCGGCGCCGACGGCGCGGGCGTCTCGTTCCGTGGCATCACGGTCATCGAGCATCACAACGGTCGGATCACGCGTCTGCAGCAGCTCTTCGACCCTGCACAGCTTACCGTGGCCGCCTAAGAGCCTCGCGACAAGATCGGACTGCGGGGAACTGCAGGGAACTGCGGGGACTGCGGGAACTGCGGGAACTGCATTTTTACGCAGAGGAAACAGAGGAATCGGAGGACGGCGGTGCGAGCCGCGATGATGTCGCGTGGGCGCGAAGTTGGTTGTTTTTTTGTTGAACCGCGTGCGGCTCACGGAACCATCGCGTGGTGCGACGACCAAACTGCCTGAAACCACAGAGCACGCAGAGGACGCGGAGAACTAAATATCAAAAATGCAGTCCTCCGTTTCCTCTGTTTCCTCTGTGTTCAAATTGCAGTTCCCGCAGTTGCTGCCGTTCCCGCAGTCCGTGCCACCTTCGACGACTGTCTTCGCACGCGCCGAAAACCGCGAACTGATTGACCGCAGACGAAACAGAGGAATCGGAGGATGGCGGTGCGAGCCACGATGACGTCGCGTGGGCGCGAGGTTGGTCGTTTTTTTGGTTGAACCGCGTGCGGCTCACGGAAACATCGCGTTGTTCGACGACCAAACTGCTTATAACCACAGAGCACGCAGAGGACGCGGAGAACTGCATTCCCAACAGGCAGTCCTCCGTTTCCTCTGTTTCCTCTGTGTTCAAATTGCAGTTCCTGCCGTTGCTGCCGTTCCCGCAGTCCGTGCGGTCTTCGACGACCGTCTTTTCACGCGACGAGGACCGCGAACGGATTGACCGCAGAGGAAACAGAGGAATCGGAGGACAGCGGTGCGAGCCGCGACGATGTCGCGTGGGCGCGAGGTTGGTCGTTTTTTAGTTGAACCGCGTGCGGCTCACGGAAACATCGCGTTGTTCGACTACCAAACTGCTTGAAACCACAGAGCACGTAGGGGACGCAGCGAACTGAACACAGTTCGTGCCGAGTCCCGGATCAGGCGATGCGATCGAGCAGGGCGAAGACGAAGACCGTCGCTGAGAGAATGGCGTTCCATTTGAAGAACGCGGGGCCGACGTTGCTCAGGTCGTGCTCGTGCACTAGTGTGTGCTCGTAGAGTAGCAGAGCAGGGGCGATGGTGACTCCGACATAGTACCACGCCCCGAAGCCCGCGCCCCAGCCGAAGAGAGCGAGCAAGGGAATTGTGGCGATGTGCAGCGCGCGTGCGAGACGCAGTGCGCCGCGTTTGCCGAGTCGCGTGACTGCGCTGTGCAGTTGGTGCGCGCGATCGAATTCTTCGTCGGGGAGCGCGTGAAAGATGTCGAAAGCCGCTACCCAGGCCATCACTGCGAGCGAAATTGTAACGAGTATCCACCACGGCGTGCTCCAAGCGCCAACGATCGCGAGAAACGCGCCGACCGGTGCGATGGACAGACTGAGACCCAACCAGAGGTGTGGCCAGTCAAACCAGCGCTTCGTGAGACTGTACGAGAGTACCCACGCTAGCGCGACCGGACTGAGCGCGCGCGTCAGCGGATTGAGTGAACCGGCGCTTGCCAAGAAGATGACGACCGCCATGCCGATTGAGATCCACGCCTGGCGAACACTCAGCGCTCCGCGCGCGAGCTCACGCTTCGCGTTGCGTGGATTGACGCGATCGAACTGCAAGTCGGCAATCATATTGAACGCCAGTGCCGCCCACCGAGCGGAGGTAAACGCAATAACCACCAGCACCACGCCGCGAACCGTCACCGGCGCGCGCATCGAGGCCGCCAAGACGCCGACTAGCGCGAACGGCAGCGCAAACAGCGTGTGCGGGAACTTGACGAGGTTGAGGTAGCGAACCAGCACGCTCTCGCCAGTTATCACCTGCCCGTCCACCGACACGCGACTCATAGGCCGTACTCGCCCCAGCGACGATCCACCTTCGCGATGATCTCCTCGGGCATCGTCACCGGCAGTGGGTAGCCCTCTTTCATCGTCGCGTCGATGCCAATGCGGCCGTCGTATACCGGTTTCGCGCCGATAAACGTCTGACTGCCGAAGATCATGTCACGCGCCGGATCGAACCGGTTGAAGATGCCCCACAACTGGCTCGTTTCGTCGTCGAGGTTCACATCATCGCTCACGGCGGCGATGAAGCGTACCGATCCAAGCGCGTCCCAGCGCACCATGCGCTCGAGCACCTGGCGGGGTTCGGCGCGCACCACAATCACCACGAATCCGCCTTCGAGCACACGATAGTCCGTGATGCGCGAGTCGAATTGCGTGGGATTGGGAATCGTGCGCGGCGGTGGCTCGGAGGTGCGTGCCTCACCCGTGGCGTCGAAGATGACCTTGCTGCCCACATGCATTTCAAAGCTCGTGTAGTCGAGCGTATCGAGCGGCGCGATGGGCAACATGAGCATGCGCTCTCGTGGCTCGAAGCGATACCAGAGTTCGCGCAGCAGTGCTTTGAACGAGCGACAATCGACGTTCTCGCGCACCATGATGGCCACTTTGGTGAGCGACAGTTGGCCGATGCCGTTCAGGCCGATTGCGACCTTGAGCACTTCCTTCGGATGGCGCTCGACCATCGACACGCCGACGAGGTTGTGAAAACTCGACGCATCGAACGCATACAAATCGCGCACGCTCGGCTGCACCAACCGAATCAGCGGGCCAATCATCTCGCCTGAGGCAATACCGAGGAACTTGTCTTCCTGCGGTGGCTTGCCGACGACCGTGCCGGGGTAAATCGCGTTGCGTTTGCGCGTGACCGTCTTGGCGTGGAATACCGGGAAGTCGGCCGCTTCGGAGTAATGCCCGTAGTGATCGCCAAACGGGCCCTCGCTGCGCCGTTCTCCGGCCGCGACGTGTCCTTCGATAATGAACTCGGCGTTGGCCGGCACCAACATGTTGAGCGACTTGGCGCGCACCATCGGCGTTGGCGCACCACGCACCCATCCGACAAACGCCAGTTCGTCGTAACCTTCCGGTAAGGGCAGAATCGAGGCAAGCATCGTGAGTGGATCGCCGCCCAGAACGATCGCCGTCTCGAGCGGAATTCCCAGTCGCTCCGCTTCGAAGTGGTGACCGCGTCCGCCTTTCATCGACTGCCAATGCATTCCGGTCGTTTCTTTGTCGTAGATCTGAATACGATAGAGACCAATATTGCGCCGCGCATTGCGCGGATCCTGCGTCAGTGTGGGACCCCAGGTGATGAACGGGCCGCCGTCGCGCGGCCAACCGGTGAGATTGGGCAGTCGGTCCAGCGCCGGGGCTTCCGTCACTTCCTGCACACGCGCGCGACTCACTTCGCGGATGCGCATGTGTCTCGCGCGCCATAACGCGCCACGGTTGTGCCAGAACGCCGAGAGTGAAGGCGGATTGAGTCGTTCGATCAGCTGGATAAGCGACTCACCCAACTCGCGAGGCTCGCAGCCCATGCCAAGCACGAGTCGATCCATCGTGCCGTACAAGTTGGTGACGAGCGGAAAGTCGGCGCCGTTCACATTCTCGAACAGCAACACCGGTCCGCCGTGGCGAATTACCCGCTGCGTGATCTCGGAAACTTCGAGATACGGATCGACCGTCGTCTTGATGCGATGCAGTTCACCGCGTTGCTCGACGGCGCGAAGAAATCCCTGCAAATCATCAAACGGGAGCGGTGTCGTCTGCACAATCGATCGCACAAAGGGTGATCGCGCGCGGAGATGCGCGCGATCGACTACGCCTTTGGCGTCGGCGACATCGGCAGCATCAGTGAACTGAATTCGGCCGTCGCCATGCGACCGCCGCCACGCAACTGCTGAATGATATCGTCGGCTCGATCATCGTCACAGCCAAGCGAGCGCAGACTGTGGTACGCCATACCGAAGGCCAACTCGCGCTCACCCATCAACGCTTTGCTCACCCCGAGGCGCTCAAAGAGTTCTTGCTCGGTGTCACCGTGCGTCCGAACGATGATATCGATGTCCGGATTCTTAGCGCGTGCGAGTTCGATGATGCGCTTGGCGTGATAAGGATCGGGAGATGCGATAACGAGCAGCTTGGCGAATTCCGGACGTGCATGTTCGAGAATGCCATGGCGCGTCGCGTCGCCAAACACGGCGGTCACACCAAGCGTACGCATGACGTCCACTACGCGCCGCTCCTGCTCGACCACGATGAAGGGGACGCCGACACGTTGCAGTGCGTCGCCGATGGTCCGACCCACTCGTCCATAGCCAATCACGATGGCGTGGTTCGCCGGCGTGGCCATGAACAGATCGGTGGTGATCAGACGCGGCGCCGCCTGCCGCTCGAGCTTGTCGAGCAGGCGCGGATAGTCGGACAGCCAGTTGGACAGCGCGTCCGCACCTTTGAAGAGCAGCGGATTGAGCACAATCGTTACGAGGGCGGCGGCGAGGATCAGGCTTCGCACCTCGTTGTCAAATACACCAATCGAGACACCCAGACCGGCGAGAATGAACGAGAACTCGCCGATCTGGCCAAAGCTCGCACCGATGCGCAGTGACGCGCCCAGCGGATGACGCAACAACACCATCAGCACAGTGGCGGCGACCGAGTTGCCAACGATGATCACCGTCACGGTCGCGATGACTTTCTTCGGATCGTGAATCAACACCGATGGATCGATGAGCATGCCGACCGACACAAAGAACAGTACGGCAAACGCGTCTTGCATTGGCAAGGCGTCGGCACCCGCGCGATACGACAGATCGCTTTCGCTGATCACCACGCCGGCCACGAACGCGCCGAGCGCGAACGAGACGCCGAACGCCGCGGCGGCGCCAACCGCCACGCCGAGTGCAACGGCCAATACCGCAAGCGTAAACAGTTCGCGTGAGCCGCTGCGCGCCACGTGAGTGAGCAGCCATGGAACGGCACGGCGGCCGACGACGCCCATCAGCACGATGAAGACCGTCACCTTGATGAGCGTGACCGCGATGGTCCACGCCAGTCCGCCCGTTGGTGCCGTCGTCGTCAGGCTCGGACCTCCAACCGCCGAGAGCACCGCGGGAAGCAAGACCAGTGCAATCACGACGGCCAAGTCTTCGACCACGAGCCAACCCACGGCGATGCGACCATCGACGGAGTCGATCAGATCGCGCGATTCGAGCACGCGTAACACCACGACCGTGGACGCCACCGAGAGCGCGAGGCCGAACACTACGGCGGCGGCCATCGTCCAATGCCACGACAACGCGAGCCCAACGCCCAACGCGATGGCGATCACCATCTGAATAACGGCACCGGGAAGCGCGATGGACCGCACGCGCATCAGATCGCCGGGCGAGAAGTGCAGCCCCACACCAAACATCAACAGAATGACGCCGATCTCGGCGAGCTGGCCGGCGAGTGCCACGTCGCCGACGAAGCCGGGCGAATGCGGGCCGAGCAAGATGCCAGCGATCAGATAGCCGACCAGTGGCGGTAGGCCAATCTTGGATGCCCCGAAGCCGAGTGCGAAGGCGGCAGCGAACGCGCCGGCGATGGTCAGGAGGAGGAGGGAGTCGTGGGGCACCCTCTACTTTACAGCGTGACTGCAGTACTCGGTACTTGGTACGCGGTACTTGGTACTGGTATCAACTTCTGGTACTGGTACTGGTACCGGAAGTCAGGAGGGAGGAGGGAGAGAGGCTTTTCCGATGTAGTCCATCAGCTCGGGCTCGGGGGTTGCGGCGGTTGGCTCCCGCTCCGCCATCGCGCGCAATCGCCGCGCGAGCTCGGCATCGCCCTGAGTGAATTGCTGCAACAACTCGCGCCAACGACGCGCGAGCACTTGCACTTCCGGATCGGTGGGCGCCGAACCGCGCGTATAGTGGGCCCGAACGGCTGGGATCAATTCGGCCCACTCGCGCTGCATCGCTTGCACACGCGATGCGCCCAGCGCCTGACCGCGTTCGTACATCGCCCGCAGCTGCGCCGAGGTGAAGTACTTGTCGAGCGCGCGCGTCGCGTCGATGACCTGACAAAAATCCTCCATCGTCAGTTCGCTCGACGAAGCGAAATGCTGCTCCAGTCGCTGCAACCGCTCGAGCGCCGTGCGTTCCTGTGCAAGGCGTTCCTCCAATCGGGTAATCTGAAGTCGAATCAACTCCAACGGTGCGAACGCGGACGCGTGCAACGCCTCACCGATCTCTTCTAACGACATGCCAGTAGCACGCAGCGCCTGGATATGCTGGAGTCGCGCGACATCGCGTACGTCATACAAGCGATGCCCCGACGGCGTGCGCGCTGACGGCGACAGCAAGCCGATGTCGTCGTAGTGATGCAACGTACGCACCGAGATGCCGGTACGCGTGGCCAGCGCGCCCACTTTGAGCAACGTGCTGGCCGACGCGTTCACACGCTCTCCGCGAGCAAGCGCGCCGCGAGCACACGGACGTGCGCGTGCTCGTCACGCGACGCGTGGTCAAACGCGGCGCGTGCGGACGCATGCGTGTGACCGCGCAGCGCGTTGACCGCGGCGAAGCGCACTTCCCACGCCGCGTCGTGCAACGCTTGCGCGAGTAACGGCGCCACCGCGTCACCACCGATAACCCCGAGCACTTCGATCACCTCTACGCGCACCGACGTCTCCGCGTGCGTGAGCCGCGCCGAAACAAACGGCACTGCCACCGCACCAAAGGCCTCCAGCGCCTCTTCGCGACGTGTCCGCAGTTCGCGGGACCCCGTACCGATTGCCGCCGCGAGCGCTGGCAACGCGCGCGCGTCGCCAATGCGGCCGAGCGCGAACACCGCCTTCTGCGCGACATCAGCATCGCGATCATCAAGACAGGCCACCAGTGCGTCAACCGCACGCGCATCGCGCAACTTGCTCAGCGCGTGCGCCGCCTGATAACGCACAGCCGGATTGTCGTCGCCGAGCAGCGCCACTAGCGGTTCTACGGCCATCGCTCCGCACGCCGAAATCGCCCACGACAGGTTGTCGCGAACGAAGAAGTCGGGCTCGTCGCGAAGCCGTTGCAGCAACACGGGCAACGCCGAGGCATCGGCCAGTTGACCAAGCGCCATCACCGCGCGAAGTCGCGCGTTTTTGTCGGGGTCGGCGAGCTGCGCCAGCAGATCGGAAAGTGAGACGTCAGTCATACCGAACATACTACAACCTCACGTAACGTGAGGTTCAACCCCGACCGGTACGACCGGGCCTATAGCTCGGGCATGGGCCGTACCGGCCCGTGCCCCGCGTAGACGGTCGTTGCTCCCTTGTCGCGCAGCGCGCGCCAACTCGCCAGCGTCACCGCCGACTCGGCTTCAGTTATGAACGCCGGGTGCGTGAGGTCGCCGGTGAACACCTCGCCGCCGTCGAGCAGCACGCTGATGCTGTCGTCGGAGTGTCCGGGCGTGTGCACGAACTCACCGGAGAGTCCAATCGACGCGAGCCACGCGCGACTCTCGTCGAGCGCGACCACCTTGTTGTCGTGCGTGGTGATGTCGGTAAAGCGTTCGTTGGGTTTGACGTAACGCTTCATGCCGCTCACAAATGGCAGCTGCTCCGGCGTCAACACCAACTGCATGCCGCGCTGCTTCAGATCTTGCGCGGCGCCAGCGTGATCGATGTGATAATGCGTGGCCACGCCGTATTTCACCTCGGCCAGCGGCACGCCCTTGCGCTGCAACTCCGCTTCAAGCGCGGCGAACATGCCGGGCCACCCGAGATCGATCAGCAGGCGCGTGCGCCCGCTCGAAACCACCCAGAAGTTGGTCGAGCGATACCCCACGTTCACAATCGATACCGCGGCACTGCGCTCGGAGGTTCGCGCCACGTTCACACTCCGAACTGCGTGAGATGATGATCCAGATGCTTGTACGCGAGTTTGCCCCAGAGGCGGCCGTTGAGCCGTCCGAAGGCCGGATGATCAGGCCACGACGTGCGTGTGCGCTCGCGATCAAACCGCTCAACCAGCGAAATCAGCTCACCGCGCTCGGCGCCCCACTCTGACGGTGCGCGCGCCAAGAGTTCTTTGGCCGTCGGCGCGCCCTTGGGCCACGGCAACGGACCGATGATCAGTCGCTTCATGATAGCGTTCGAGAGCAACGCCGAGTTCTTTGAGGCACAGATGACGTCGCCGTAGGCCATCCGGAGCGCGTCGGCGCAGTGGGCGAGCATTTGTGGCGCGTTCATCTTGCCCCACTGCGGACGCGCGTCGGGCGACAGGGCGTTGACACGAGCGACAATAGCGGCGCGCGCAGCGGGATCAGCGAGCGTTGGCATACGGGGTCAGCGTGCGATGGCGGAGAATCCGATGCGAAGCGGTGCGCTATCGGTAGCTGTGCGCACCGCGCGAGCCCTTCATATTCCCTAGAGAACGTCACTTCAGCCAGCCCCGATCTTATGCGAATTCACTTCCGCCTCTCGCTCGCGACCGCTTTTGTGGCCGGCACCGTCTCCCTTGCCACCACGGCGCGGGCACAATCCAAGGCGTCGCCCTCGTCGTCGTGGCAATCCGATATCGACGCGCGCGTTGCCACGGTCATGCCGAAGGTCATCGCGTGGCGTCGCGACATTCACGAGCACCCTGAGCTCTCGGGCGAGGAAGTGCGCACATCGGCGTTAGTCGCTGAACAGCTGAAGGCATTGGGACTCGAAGTGCGCACCGAAGTGGGCGGCCACGGCGTGATCGGACTGCTCAAAGGCGCCAAGCCTGGCCCGGTGATTGGTCTGCGCGCCGATATGGATGCGTTGCCGGTCGCCGAACAGACCGACCTACCGTTCAAGTCGAAAGTGCGCGCCACGTATCGCGGGGCGAGCGTCGGCGTGATGCACGCCTGCGGGCACGATTCGCACGTTGCGATGTTGCTCGGCGTGGCCACGGTCTTGAGTGGCATGAAGGACAAGCTGAACGGCACGGTGAAGTTCATCTTCCAACCGGCCGAGGAAGGACTGCCGGGTGGCGGCGGTGGCGCCGAGTTGATGATCAAGGACGGCGCGATGGAGAATCCGCATGTGGACGCGGTGTTCGGATTGCACGTGGGCCCGGGCCCGTCGGGGCAACTCACGGTGCGTCCGGGTCCGTTCATGGCCGCCAGCAACAGCTACGCCATCACCGTGCGCGGCAAGCAGACGCACGGGGCCGCACCGTGGGCCGGTGTCGATCCGATTGTCGTGTCGTCGCAGATCGTGCTGGGCATGCAGACCATCGTGTCGCGCCAGGTCGACATTTCGCAGGTGCCAGCGATTGTTACGATCGGCGTGATCGACGGCGGCGTGCGCAACAACATCATCCCCGACAGCGTGGTTATGCTGGGCACGATTCGTACGTTCGACATGAAGATGCGGAGTGAGATCTTCACGCGCGTCGCGCGTACGGCCGAGCACATTGCCATGAGTGCCGGTGGTTCGGCCAAAGTGGTGATCGACAGCGGCTACCTCGTGACGCGCAACGATAGCTCACTCGCCACGCGCATCATGCCCACGCTCACGTGGGCTGCGGGTAGCGCTGGCGTTGGCCCGTCCGGCCTGGTGACCGCTTCGGAAGACTTCTCATTCTTTCAGACGAAGGCGCCGGGCGTGTATTTCAACCTCGGCGTGACACCGAAGACCCAAGACTGGCACACCGCGGCCGCCAATCACTCGCCGTTGTTCTTCGTTGACGAAGCGGCGTTGCCAACGGGAGTAAAAGCATTGGCGGGTATTGCAGTCGAGTACTTGGGAGGGAGGAAGTAGTGGTTGAGGAGGCGACAGAACGACGCCAAGCGTCAAGCCCTCTAACGTCATCGGCTAACGTGAACGCGTTTGACCAATCACGTTGTTCTTTTTCCTTTTGACGTAGTGGCTCTCAAACCTGCAGTCGTCGTTCCTCCACTGATCGTGCTCGGCCTCGCGCTCGATCAGCTCGGTGGCGCGTGGGGCCAGCCAACGGTGGTCGCGGCCACGGTGCTCTGTTT
This sequence comes from uncultured Gemmatimonadaceae bacterium, assembly GCA_966096095.1. Classification (GTDB taxonomy): domain Bacteria; phylum Gemmatimonadota; class Gemmatimonadetes; order Gemmatimonadales; family Gemmatimonadaceae; genus Gemmatimonas. The sequence goes on from CBHTUR010000026.1 coordinate 45,481, forward strand.
CGTGGCGCTCCTCCGCGAGCACGACGCGCGCGGTCGCGTGATGATGCTGTGCTGCCTGCTCTACGCGTCGATCGGTGAGGTGCTGTTGTCGCTGGTCTGGCGCGTGTACGACTATCGGCTGGGCAATCTGCCACTCTTCGTGCCGCCGGGGCACGTGCTGCTGTTCCTGCTGGGACTGAACCTCGCGCCACGCATGACCAATGCAGCCGTGCGCGTCATTAGCATTTCGGCCGCCCTGATTGTGGCGGTGCTCGCACTCACTGGCCGCGACACGTTCAGCGCGCTGCTGGTGAGTGTGTTTCTTGCGAGCGTGCTATTTGGACGCGAGCGCAAGCTCTACGCCACCATGTTCGTGCTCGCACTGATCATGGAGCTCTGGGGCACGTGGCTCGGCAATTGGCGCTGGAACGCACAGGTCGGGCACACAGGCCTCGTCACGCTCAATCCACCGATCGCCGCCGGCGCGTTCTACTGCGCGCTTGATCTGCTGGTCATGCTGACGATGCGCGGGCTTCGTCCGTCAACGGACGCGCCGCGGTTAGCGGACGGAACTGCGGGGACTGCAATTTGAACCGCAGAGGAAACGGAGGAGCGGACGCGATCCGCGGACACGAGGCGCAGCCGTGAGACTCTTCTTGCTTAGTTGAACGGCGTGTGGTTTGCGGCCTCACGTGGCGCCACCACTAAACAGCATTAACCACAGAGCACGCAGAGGTCGCAGAGGGCTGGTCTTTAGAACAGGCATTCCTCCGTGTCCTCTGTGTCCTCTATGGTCAATTTGGTTGTTGTTTGGCGAGACGCCGCGACATTCGTGCCCTTCGCAGTGCTCTGCGCGCTCCGCGCCCTCTGCGGTTAACAGCTGTTCCCGCCGTCCCCTCGAATCGCAGCGCCGCGTCGCATGGCACCACCACTAAACTGCATTAACCACAGAGCACGCAGAGATCGCAGAGGGCTGGTCTTATAAGACAGGCATTTCTCCGTGCCCGCTGTGGTCAATTTGGTTGTTGTTTGGCGGCATGCCGCGACGTTCGTACCCTTCGCCGTGCTCTGCGCGCTCCGCGCCCTCTGCGGTTAATAGCTGTTCCCGCCGTCCCCTCGAATCGCAGCGCCGCGTCGCATGGCACCACCACTAAACTGCATTAACCACAGAGCACGCAGAGATCGCAGAGGGCTGGTCTTTAGAACAGGCATTTCTCCGTGTCCTCTGTGGTCAATCCGTTTGCAGTTTGGCGGCATGCCGCGACGTGCGTGCCATTCGCAGTGCTCTGCGCGCTCCGTGTCCTCTGTGGTCAATCCGTTCGCCGCTAGTGCGACATGCGAACGGCGCCGTCGAAGCCCGCACAGACTGCCGGCGCGGCAATTTGAACCACACAGTATGCAGATGACCGCCGAGCCGACCGCAGGTGCACATCGTTCGAGCTCGGTGCCCCTGTGACCGCTGCGGTCGGAACGAGGTTCTCGGCATACGAGCGATTGTGCCCTAGCCCCTCGCGGGTGCAGCTTTGAGCAGTGTTGCTGGTCCGCCCTCCTGATTCCTGCCGCTCATGTCCGCACTTCGCCTTTCCCGCGCCGCCATTGCGGCGTCGATGCTCTTTTCCGCCGCCTGCGCCTCGGGTCCCAAGCCGTACGCCCTCGGCAACGCCGCGCCTGCGGCGATTCGCGTGTATGACACCAAGGCGCAGAAGTTCGTGACATTCGAACAGTTGGTCGACGTCGCGTCGAAGGCCGACGTCGTGTTTTTCGGCGAGCAGCACGATGACCCGGCCACGCATTCCGCCGAAGCCGCGCTGCTGGCGGCAGTGGGCGCCAAGCGCGGCACGGTGACGCTCACGCTCGAAATGTTCGAGCGCGACGTGCAGCCGCTCGTCGATCAGTACCTCGCTGGCACCATCTCCGAAAAGAACTTCCTCGACGGTTCGCGTCCGTGGGATCGCTACGCGACCGACTATCGGCCGATGGTCGAACTCGCGCGCGTGCACGGCTGGCCGGTGGTTGGCGGCAATGTGCCACGTCGCATCGCGAGTGCAGTGAGCAAGAAAGGACTCGCGACACTCGACACGATGAGCAAGGTTGAACGCAGCTACGCGGCTGCACAGAATTTGTGTCCTAAAGACGCGTACTACACCAAGTTCGCCGAAACCATGACTGGGCACAGTGCAGGCGGCGGTCCGGCCAGCGCGAGTGATGCGGCCATGATGGCGAAGATGACCGACTTGTTTTACGAAGCGCAGTGCGTGAAAGACGAAACGATGAGCGAGTCGATCGCCAATGCGCTGGCCAAGTGGAAAGGACAAATCGTCTATCAGGTCGATGGTGCCTTCCACAGCGATTCGCGCCTCGGGACCGCGGCGCGGGTGATCCGCCGAGTGCCTGGTGTGAAGACCGTCGTGTTGACGGGTGTGCCGGTGGCCGATCTCACGAAGGCCGATCCGAAAGCCGATGCCGATCGCGCCGACTATCTCATCTTCACGCGCGCGCCGAAGTAATCTCGTAGCTATTATGCGCCGCATCGCGAGCGTCGGCATTGCGCTGACGCTCGCGACATCCGTCGTGCGTGCTCAGTCCGTGCGTGGCGTGGTGTCGCGCGGCAACGTGCCGGTCGCCGGCGTCGTGGTGCAGCTCATCGACAGTACCGACGCGGTGCAATTCACGAGCATCTCCGATGATCGCGGCGTGTATCGCGTGCTCGCCGCGCGCGAAGGCACCTATCGTCTGCTGGCACGTCGAGTGGGATTTCAGCCGACTCGGACCGCCACCTTTGTGCTACGTTCGGGACCGGCTCGCGAACAGCCCATCGAGCTATCGAGTCTCACCGTCACGCTCGACACCGTGCGCGTCCGCGCTGCCAAGTGTGCGGTGCTGGCACACGCTGACGCGGACGTCGCTACGGTGTGGGAGCAAACCAAGACCGCGCTGCTCGCGACGAACGCCACCACCGCTTCGCGTCCGCTCTCGACCATGCTGATGCAATATCAGCACACCGAACGCGCCGGCGTGACGACCGTGCGATCCGTCAATGTGCAGGACGAAGACTCTACCGGAGTGCCGTGGCACGCGCCATCGCCGCGCGTCATGCGCGACAAAGGATACGCGCATTGGCTCACGCCCAACACGATGGAGTTCTGGGCCCCGAGTCTCGAAGTGCTGAGCTCAAACGAGTTTGCGGAAGATCACTGCGCGAAGCTCGACGATGGGAGCGATGCGGAGACGCTCGTGCTGGTGTTTGAACCGCGTCGCAAGAAACGCGACTTCGTGGACATTACTGGTCACATGCTGGTCGATCGCCGCACCGCCGAACTGCGTGAGCTGACGTTTCGCTATACCAACGTCGATTCCGCTGTGCAATCAGACGCGGGCGGTCGCATGCAGTTCGCCCGTGCGCGCGACGGCTCATGGCTCGTGTCCGATTGGTTCATTCGCGTGCCCATCGCGGACACCGCTTCGACGCGATCACCACGCGCTCCGCGCGCCGTGGCCTACTCGGAAATCGCCGGTGGACGCGTGTACGTTGCACGTCGTGACGATGACACCGTGTTCGTGGCTCCGTATCCGACGCTCACGGGTATTGTGCGGGATTCGCTCGCCGGCAAACCGATCGCCGGCGCGCAACTCTTTCTGCGCGAATCGGCACGCTTGGCTGTCGCCGACAGTACGGGCCGATTCACTCTCGGACGCGTGCGCCCCGGCGTCCACACGTTACAGGTGAACACCGCGTCGCTCGATTCGCTGGGAGCCGCGAGCGTCAAGCGAATTCTCGTCACCGACTCGTTGGCGGCATCGAGCGTGCGCGTGCCTTCATTGCGGCAGGCGCTCGACGGCATGTGCGGCCGACAGGGCGCGCCGTCGGCGGCCGGTATGCAGACCGTCATGCACGGCGTGATCTCGTCGACGTTGGCCGATTCCGTGACAATGCGCGACTCTCTTCCGCCGCAGGTGCGCGCCGTGTGGATGGATCCGTTCACGTCGACGGCCGTGCGCTACAGCGTGCGCGCGGAAGCGAACGGACAGTACCGTTTGTGCGGCGCGCCGGCCGATACCTGGATCGACGTATACGCCGAACGTGGCGACCTGTCATCGGTACCGGTGCGGGTCACACTCAAGAGCGCGAGCCCGTTCGGAGTGAAGCATTTCGAGTTGCGTCTGCGCGATTCAAGCGAAGCCACGCTGCACGGCGTCGTGCGCGACAGTCGTGATCGCATAATATCCGGCGCGTTGATTGCGATTGATTCGCTCCAGCTTCGCGCGGTCACGGACATGACCGGCGAGTGGCGCTTTCCGCGGGTCACGGCAGGCGCGGTGCGAGTAACGGTTCGCCGGGTTGGCTTCGCGCCGCTCGACACCACACTCATCGTGTCGGCCGGCCGCGAGACTACGCTCGACCTGCGCATTCAGGCGCTCGCGCGGCTTGTTGAAGAGCCGCGCACCGCCGACGACAGCGCGCGCCTGAACTCAACCGCGGCGCTGCAAGCGGCGGCGTTCGAGGCGCGCCGAAGAGGCGCAGGTCAGTTCATGGCGCGCAATCGACTGGAGAAAGCCGAAGGCAAGCCACTCAGCGAACTGTTACGCACCATCCTCGACGCGGTGCTCACGCCATTCGGTACGCAAGGCGCGGTGCTGCGCAGCGCTGCGACCACGTTCCGTTGCCCGTCAACGGTGATGCTCGACGGCCGTCCGTTGTATGCGGGCGTTGGCGATCCGCCCGACATCAATCTCTTTGACGCGTCGCAGATTGAATCGCTCGAGTGGTACAGCAGCGAGCGCGATATTCCGGCGGTGTTCCGCGGATTGGCGGGGTGCGGGTTGCTGGTGGTGCACGCTCGGTACCGCTAAAAAGCAGTACTGGGTACTTGGTATTGGTACTTGGTACTGGTATCAACGTCTAGTACTGGTACTGGGACTGGTACGGAGACGGCGAGTTGCGAATTACGTCGCGCTCTCGATCGCGTAGTTCTCCAGATACCCGCAGCGTGGGCAGCGCCAGGTGCGGACGTGATGCCGCTCGCGGCCTTTGGTGTTGAGGCCGAGCCAGAACGATTTGACGACCGGGCCTTCGACCCACTCCTGATCGGTGAGTCCGTTGCGCGTTTCGTCTTTGATGAACCCTTCGACCATCGGCGTCTGACAGCGAAGGCAGTTAAGAGCGTTCATGGCGTCGGGGGGTGAGGTGAAACGCTAGTCGTTGGATGTGTAGCCGCGCTGCAGCAGGAACTCGCGCACCTTGTCGGCGTCGCGCACGACTTCCAGTGAATACGGTTTGAGTCCCGTGCGAATCAACAGTCCCACGCCGTTCGCGGCGGCCACGACGACCGCATCGGTCGTGAGACAGACAACTTCCGCCGTCTCCGAGAGCTGGCCGGGGTGACCGCTGAAGTGCATGACGGCGGTCTCCTTGATGAGCGGATCTTTGAGCTGCCCATTGGGTTCGCTCCACGTTGCACCGGTGAAGACGACGATATCGTTTCCCGGTGCGTCGAAGGTCTCGATCGGATCGCCGTACACCATCGGATTGGGATCGTGCATGGCCGAGAGGCGAAACGCTTCGAACGCATCTTCGACGTCGGCGGCTTCGCTCTGTACGATGACGCCGGTGCCGTCAGCGAGCAGCACGGTGACGGCGGTATCGATGATGTGGAGTCGAGCCCATGGCGCACGCAGTTTGCGCAGCGCTTCCAGGGACTCCGTTGTGGCCTGATAGTTGTATTGTCTCATAAAGCGTTGGGGCAGTACTTGGTACTTGGTAACGGTACTCGGTACTGGTATTTGAGGCGAGTACTGGTGCTCGGTACTGGTACAGGTACTGGTATATGGGCGGTGTTTGGGGCTCGGCTTGATAGTAAAACAAACGACCCAAGGCGAGGGCCTTGGGTCGGGGGATGCGAGGTGGTGCGAACTCAGCCGACGCGTCGCAGCACGTACTCTCGGTCGAATTCAAATTCCTTCCCGAAGCGCCGCGTCTCCTGCACGATGTGAATCTCACCGGGCGTGATGGTCACAGTTTGCCGCACCGTGGCGGGAATCTCGTCGACGCTCTTCTCGCCTTCCATGACGAGGCGCAGCAGCGCGCGCGACGGGTGATGATCGTGCACCAGCACTTCGAATTTCTGCGGCGTGCTGTCGTTGGCATCGCCCCACTGCGCGGCAGTCAGCGCTTTGTCCAACAGCAACCGATCCGTGTCGAGATGCTCGGTGCCAGATTCGGTGCGCGTTGTGAACTGCATCTCAAGCGCATCGTCCTTGGGCATCGGCTGCACGCGTACGCGCGCGGGCATCTTCACACGGTGATGCGTGTCGGCGCTGTCGCGCACTTCGACGGTGCCCTGCCATTGTCCCACCATCCCGGCGTAGACCGGATCGCGGCGCACCGTCTCGGTCACCACGTGCGTCGGCACGCGTCGCGCCGCCAACGTCGCCGCGACCACCACGGCTACGCCCACGGCTACGCGCACCACGGTCAGCGCCGAGGACACACGCCCGGGCGTCACCTTCACGACATCGCTCGAGCGCGAGCTAGTTGATGGGTCGGGGGATGTCATCGGCGAGATCTCCACGGCGAGGGCTGGCGGGACGGCGGGGCGTGCCGATACTCAGACGACCGTTTGACACCAAAGACGCCAAAAGGGTTTGGCCGGATCCTGAACCGTACGAGTAGCTCCGTACGGGGACGGGCAGGCTGACGTTTCGACTTGTGCCGAGCGTGTCGATTCGAAACGTCCTACGCTGCATGCGCTGCGGCCGTTGCGATCACCGCGGGACCCACAAATCGCGGAGGTCGCGGAGCAAATGCCTGTTCACGCGGAGACGCGCGAACCAAGAGAAACCGGGCGGTGCGCAGACTTTCGCGCACCGCCCGGCTGTCTCGGCAAAGAATCGCCGCGCTTACTTCACGCGCTGCCGAGCCTTGCCCTTGTCGCCACGGTCGTCCTCGTCGCCCGAGGCAGGACCGAACGGCGAGCTGGTATCACCGGCGCCGACGTTTTCGACGTGCAGCTTCTGCTTGATGACCTGGCCACCCAACTGCAGGATGACTTGGTAGTCGCCCGTGGTCGCGTTGCGGCCGCCGAAGCCACCGAAGCCACCACCGCCGCCACGGCCGCCGCCGCCACCGGGCGCCGGGATGCCGATGATCGAGAAGATCTTGGCCACGTTCGGGTTCGCGGCGGCACCGCCACCACGTCCACCGAACTGTGCCTGCAGCGCGGCGAAGTCGCCTTCAGCGCCCGCACCGGCGGCCGCTGCACCACGTCCACCACCCGGTGCCGCTTCGGCCGGACGCGCGCAGAACGGCTCCCACTGCGTGAACGGACGTTCGCAGGCACCCTGACCACCGCGCCCGCCGCCACCACCACCACCACCGCCGCCACGTCCACCGAATCCTCCCGGCGGATTGTTCGATGCGTTGAGCAGGTTGCGCACGAGCGCAATCGCGCTGCTGTCGAACTTGGCCTTGCTCAGCGAGTCAAGCACCACCGGCGCACGCACCGCGCGCAGCAGCGAATCACGCTTCTCACTCGGCGAGAGCGCCGCACGCGGTGCCGGACGCTGCGCGAGGTTGTAGCCCCAGTTGACCGTGTGCAAGCCAGCGGCACCCGGGCCGTTCAGGTTCGCGACCGTGTCGCCGACGGCATCGAGAATCATGATGCGCGCCTGACCACTGCCTGCACCGGTCACACGATACTGAATGCTCGCGCCGTACGGCGGATTCTGCGTTGTGAAATACGCCTGACCGTTGCCGTTGCCGGCCTGCGAGAGCGTCGGACCTTCGCCCCACTGGAACGCCGTGCGCGGTTCAAACAGATGCACCGACTTGGCCACAATCGTCGACGTCATCTGTTCAAGCGGCGTGATGTCCACGATCCACAAGCTGCGACCGTGTGTAGCCGCCATCAGTTCGTGATCGCGCGGATGAATCTGCAGATCGTACACCGGCACGCTGGGCAGATTGGCCATGAACTTCGTCCAGGTCTTGCCGCGATCGAGCGACGCGTACGCGCCGATCGACGTACCAACGAACAGCAGATCGCGATTGTGCGGATCTTCACGAATGACGTGCACATAATCGCCCACGCCATCGGTGGGGAGATTATTCACGATCGACTTGAAGCTCTTGCCACCATCCGTCGTCACGAACAGGTACGGCTTGAAGTCGTTGACGCGGTGGTTGTCGAACGCCACCCAGAACGTGTTCGTATCGAACTTCGACGCTTCGATGCGCGCCACAAACGGATCGCCGCCCGGCGGGAACGCCGGGAACTTGCTCGTGAGATTTTCCCACGTCGCGCCGTCGTTGCTGGACTTCCAGACGTTGCCGTCGTCGGTACCAGCGAACAACAGGCCCTGCTTGGCGCGGCTTTCGGTGAGCGCCACGACCGTGCCGTACGTTTCCGCGCCCGTCGCGTCGATCGTGATACCGCCGGTCAAACGAATCGACGTGTCGATTTTCGCTTCCAGCTTCTTCGAGAGATCGGGCGAGATGAGCTGGAATTCTTCGCCGCGCTTCGAGCTCTTGAGCACGCGGTTGCCGCCAAAATAGATCACCGCCGGATTGTGCGGCGAAATGAAATACGGCGCGTTCCAGTTGAAGCGGAGCGACAGATCGATCGAGTCCTGCTTCTGCTTGGCCTTGAGCGCGGTGATCGCGGCCAGCGTCGCCTTCGAGGCCGGCTGCAGCGGATCGCCACGCACGATGGCGATGGAGTCTTCCCACTCCTTGTACTTGTCCTGCCAACCCGGCTTGCGGAACTGCATGCGTTCGCCGGTCTTCAGATTCAACCGCGACGCGTTGCCGCCCTGCGATTCGCCGTACACGATGCTCGGATCGGTCGGATCTTGGGCGGCATAGAAGCCGTCACCACCGGCGATCGTGAACCAATACGCCGACGGCGTCTGACCGCCGCGACGACGGCTCGGGCCACACCACGTGCCGTTGTCCTGCGCGCCGGAGCACACATTGTACGGCACCGCGAAGTCGTAGCTGATTTCGTAGAACTGACCGATGGGGAATGCCGGCGCCTGATTGAAGTTGCCGCCCTTATCGAACGTGATGGAAATACCACCGTCGTTCGCAATCACCCAGCGTTCCGGATCGTTCGGATCGATCCACAATCCGTGGTCGTCGACGTGCACGTTCTGCGCCGCATTGCGCGACGTCTTGCCGCCGTCGTCCGAGACCTGAAGCTCCGTGCTCGAGAAGTACACGCGATCAGCATTCTTCGGATCGCTGCGCACTTGGCTGTAGTAGAACGGACGCGTGTTGATGCTGTTCATCTTGGTCCAGTTCGCGCCACCATCGGTGGAGCGCCAGAGACCGTTGTACTTCGGGCTGCGATTCGGCGTAATCACGCCGCCCGCTTCTTTATCCTGCCCCTCGACCATCGCGTAGATGACGTTGGGATTGCCCAGGTTGATGTTGAGACCAATGCGACCGAACATCGCGTCGGGCCAGCCACCGCCCTTCACTTCGGCCCACGTCTCACCACCATCGGTGCTCTTCCACAACGCCGAGCCCGGACCACCGCTCTTGAGCGAGTACGGAGTGCGCAACCGCTCCCAGCTCGCGGCGAACATGATGTTCGGATCTTTCGGATTGATCGCGACATCGATGAAGCCCGCCTTGTCGCTCACGAACTTCACCTGCTTCCAGGTGTTGCCACCGTCGGTGGTCTTGTAGAGACCACGCTCCGGATTGCTCTTCCACGCCGCACCGAGCGCCGCCACGAACACGATGTTCGGATTCGTCGGGTGCACCACAATGCGACCGATGTGCTGCGTCTTTTCGAGTCCCTTGAGCGTCCAGGTCAGGCCGCCGTCGGTGCTCTTGTAGATGCCGCCGCCTGGTTCGATGGTGTTGCGCGAGTTCGGCTCGCCCGTGCCCGCCCACACCTGCTGCGTATCACTCGGCGCGATGGCGAGCATACCCATCGAGATGACTCGCTTGTCATCGAACAACGGGCGCCACGTCTGACCGTTATTGGTGGTCTTCCAGATACCACCGCCGGCTGCGGCAACGAAAAGGGTTTTGGAGGGGCCAGGAATGCCCTGCACATCGGACAAACGGCCCATGAAGTTGGCCGGACCAATGTTGCGCCAGCGCATGCCGGCAACCGTGGCGGAATCGAGCGTCTGCGCAAAGGCACTGGAGGCGTGCAAGGCGAGAGCGGTCGACGCGAGTATCAGTGAACTCGTAGAACGTCGCATGGCGGAATGACGTGGAGTGGAATCCATCGGGAATCCAACGGGTGAGACGGAACCCGTCGGGAATTCTGCCGGGTTGACTACAATACACAAGACGCGACCCTGCATGGCGACGTTGAACGTTGCGTACCCGTGTCGCGTATGCCTTCAGCCCACAGTTTTCCTTTTCATGACAAATTCATGAACAACGTGCTCGGATACGCCGCGTTCAGTGCCACCACGCCCCTCGCCCCGTGGAGTTTTGCTCGACGCGACATCGGCACTCACGATGTTGCGATCGACATTCTGTTCTGCGGCATCTGTCACTCCGACCTGCACACCGTGCGCGGCGAATGGGGCGCGGTGAAGTTCCCGCAGGTGCCGGGGCACGAAATCGTCGGACGCGTGCGCGAGGTCGGTGCCGACGTCACGCGCGTCGCCGTGGGCGCTCTGGTGGGCGTGGGCTGCATCGTCGATAGCTGCCGCAGTTGCGCCAGTTGTGGTGAAGGACTCGAGCAGTATTGCGAGAACGGCATGACCGGCACGTACGGCAGCACAGAAAAGCAGACCGGATTGCCGACGCAGGGCGGATACTCAACCGGTATCGTGGTCGATGAGCGCTACGTGCTTCGTATTCCCGATGCGCTCGATCCGGCAGCGGCGGCGCCACTGCTCTGTGCCGGCATCACCACCTACTCGCCGCTACGCCATTGGAAAGCGGGTCCCGGCACGCGCGTTGGTGTGCTTGGCCTTGGCGGGTTGGGGCACATGGCCGTCAAGCTGGCCCGCGCGATGGGAGCGGACGTTACAGTCATTACTACCACCCCAGCGAAGGCCGACGACGCCGCGCGACTCGGCGCGCATCACGTCATCATCTCGAGCGACAAGGTGATGATGAAGAATGGGCGCAACTCGCTCGATCTCATCATCGACACAGTGGGCGCGTCGCATGACCTCGACAGCGCAATGCGACTGTTGCGACGCGACGGTGCGCTGGTGATGGTCGGACTCGCGCCCGATCGAAGCCCCGCGCCGACCGCGTTCACGCTGGCCGGCAAGCGTCGTTCGCTCGCAGGCTCGAGCATCGGCGGCATTGCCGAAACGCAGGAGATGCTCGACTTCTGCGCCGCGCATGGCATCACGTCGGACATCGAAGTCATCCCCGCCGATTACATCAACGAGGCGTACGAACGCATGCTCAAGAGCGATGTGCGCTATCGATTCGTTATCGACGTGGCGAAGACCATGCGCGGCTGACGCCGACACGCACCTTGCGGATTCACAGCAACCCGTGTGAATCCGCAATCGGTATCGGCGCCGAAACCGGACCGAAGCCGGGAATCGGCTCAACTTTAGTTGCTATGCGGTCGATCCTTGCCGTATGCGAAAAGATTCGGCAGAAATCACCGCGACCCTTCAGGCGCGGGAGCGCCTGCAGGAGATCGCCGAGTTGGGGCTGCTGACCGGCGAAATGGACGCCGAGTTGAGGGCGCTCTGCGCCGAAGCCGCCGCCGAATTCGGTTTGCCGATCGGGCTGGTGAGCATCGTGCTCGACGAGGCCCAGCACTTCGCGGCCTCACACGGACTCGGCGGATGGCTCGAGCAAACGCAAGGCACGCCGATTGAGTGGTCATTCTGCCGTTTCGCGGTGGCCTCGCGTGAAGCGTTCGTCGTGGAAGACGCGCCATTGCATGAGTTGGTGCACGACAATCCGCTCGTGACAATCGATCATGTGCGCTGCTATGCCGGTATCCCGCTGATCTCGTCGAAAGGATTCGCGTTGGGTTCGATGTGCGTGATTGGTACCGAGGCGCACGCCTTCAGCGCGCCGGACATCGATCGGCTGCGTGCTTTTGCCGCTCGCGTGATGCAGCGCATTGAATCGCGGCGGGCTCCTCAGGCGGGAGCGGCGGCATGACCACGACGGTCGAACGAATTCCAGGCTACGAGTTGGCGGCACCCACTACGCATTCAATGCTTGACGTACTCTCGCGCTATGTCGAGTGCGATGAAGCCAAGCAGATGTGGGCGACACTCTGTGAGCGCGCGGGCCTCGAGCCCGACGCCAGCGTGGTGGAACCTGACGACGCGATTCGCATCGTTGATCTGCTCGAAGAGGAAGGCGGTGTGTTTGCGAGTTGCGCCAAAGGATTGCGCATTCGCATCATGACCTTCCTGGTGTTGTCGCGGCACACCTCAGCCCCGTAAGCGCTACGGGCGCAGGGCGGGTTGCAGGTTCGGGTCGTGCGTCGGCGCGTCGGCATGGACCTCGACGTTGCCGAGAATGGTGCGACCGGTCAGACGCACAATGGGGGCCGTACCGACCATCGGCATCGCCCCCGGCAGCACGTGACACTCGAACGAACCGAGTACGCCACTGCCGTCATTTTCGACGCGCACCCCCGCCGGCAGGGTGATCTCCACGTTGCCGAGGATCGACCGGATCGAGATTTCCGTCACGGGGCCGAAGGTGGCGTCGCTCAAATCGAGTTCGATGTTGCCCAGAGTCGTGCGTACCTCAAGACGCGGCGGCACGTCCATCGGACCGCTGCGTTCGATGTTGCCCATGAAGGTGCGCACCTGTCGCACCATCGGACCACGCCCGCGCGGCGCCGTCGAGGTGAGTGCGCGATGTCCGGGCGTTGACGTGGGTGAAAGCGTAGGCAGATCGGCGGTCAGCGTTGCGAGATCGGCCGGCGTCTGCGCCTGATACACCAGGTCGAGACGCCGTTCGAGCTCATCGATCGAGATCTGGTCGGCGGCAAAGTGCTCCGACAATCGCTGCACGGCTGCGTCGCGTTGTTCGTTCACAAAAAGCTGATGCGGGCTGGTGAGATCGTGGCGTCGAGATCCGGAGCCGAGGATGGCTGGCTACTTCTTTCGACAGTCACCCAGGACCTTTCGTTCCACGTCTTTGGGTGTCGCGATCGATTTGTAGAACTCGTCAAAGTACTCCAACGTCTCCTTCGCGGTCGCAGGTTTCATCAGCGAGCCCAGGGCGTCGCTATAGAGGGCGTAAATCGCGGACTTCTGCTCCGTGAATTTCGTCAGAACCTTGGGCACTTCCGCGTTTTGTGCGCAAAAGCCGCGATAAAGCCGATCGCGCACGCGCTTGATGGGCAGCGACGGATCGGGGGTCGCGTACGTGGCATCGACGGCGCCGGAGAAATCGAAGTCGTACGCGATGGGCAGATAGTTACCGGTCGGCATCGCGACGATCTCGGCGTTGTGCAGCCCGCTGAAGGAAAAATCGGTGTTCCCGATGAAGTACTGGAACATGTACGCCATCGTAGCCGCTTCCGGTTCGAGATCGTCCGAGCCCGCGCCCTGCACTTTGATGATTTTGCCGCCGTTGCGCTGCGCGACATGCGTCGGATCTTCGGAGATGAACGCGTAGTGTGTTGATTCGACCTTGCCCGTTGCGCTATCCGCGTAGCTCATGCGCACGAGGCGCACCTTGTGACTGACGGGAGTGAGCAACCGGTACACGCGGTAGAGCTGAAATTCCTGCAACAGATACTGCTCGTAGGTTGTGGTATTGCGGCAATACGAGACGAGCTTCGGCTCATCGAGATCGTGAAAGACGCTGCCCTTCGCTTCCTTGTTGGTGAAGTTGAAGCGAATGGGCGGGAAGTCGCAGTTCTTCAGGCGCCAGATGCCGCGAGTGCGCACGCGCAGCGGTACCACGCGCTTACCGTCAGGCGCGCTCGAGTCGGCGTACGTGAGCGTTGCGGCGTGATATGGCGCCTTGTCGCCTTTGTCACGCTTGAGGTTTTTCAGGTTTGTGGTGAGCGTGACGTCAAACACGGCCTCGCTCTTGAAGAGCGGCGAGTCGGGAAGCTTCTCCGGCTTTTGCGCGGTGTCGCTGCTTTCCTTTTTCTTCGGCTTGGGCGCGGCCTCTTTTTTCTGGGCGCCCTGGGCCTGCGTGCGGTGCACGGGGAGGGCCGTAACGGGTACGGCGAGCACAATGGTAGCGACGAGTTGGCGGAAACGAATCATCAGTGCAACTCCACTTCGGTGACGTGCGTGGAGCCGGCGGTGCGCACGAGCGTGAGCAGATCCTCCGGCGCGGTCTTTTTGCGCAGCTGCACGGTGTATTCCACCGTGGTGACCCCATCCAACATTTCAATCGAGCCGACGCGCCATTGCTTGGTGTATTCCTGCAGGCGTGGCTCGACCGCACGACGCATGGCGGCCTGATCGATCGTTGAGATACGCAGCCGCAAATCGTGTGACGGTGCAGCCGCTTCGTCGCTGTCCTGCGCATTGGCGCGTTTCCAGGCCCGCTGCGCGACGCCCTCAAGCTGCTCGCGCGTCATGTTGCGAAACACTTCTTCATCCATCTTGGCCACGAAGGTGCCAGTCCGCGCCATCTGTTTCGCGCGCTTGAGCCGCTTCTCGGCGATCCGCCCGTCGAGTTCAACCGGTGCGCTCCCGAAGTCGGTGATCCAGAGCGCGAGCGAGAGTACGTTGAACGAGATCGACAGCACCGCGGCCACGGGCAGGTTCACGGCCGAGGCGAGACCGATGGCGGTGGCGAGAAAGACGTAGACGGCGTCTTTGCTGTCATCGAGCGTATTGCGAAAGCGAACCGCAGCCACGATGCCCGCCAGACTGAACGCGAGCGCAACGCTGTATTTGACGAGCAGTACGATGCCGGCGACGACGGCGGGCAGCGCGATCAGGAGTTGCACCACGGACTGCTGATAGCCGCGTTTGGCGCGCGTGAGCTGATACATCCATGCGACGGGCAACGACAGCAGAATGGCAGCGAGAATGGCCACCGCGACGGTGATCGACAGGCTCACTTCGTCGAGCTGCACGGCGGGAATGCCCTTCCCTTTCACCTGTTCAGCGCCACCGACGAGCGCTTCGAGCGACGCCGGCA
Source organism: uncultured Gemmatimonadaceae bacterium (assembly GCA_966096095.1). Taxonomy (GTDB): domain Bacteria; phylum Gemmatimonadota; class Gemmatimonadetes; order Gemmatimonadales; family Gemmatimonadaceae; genus Gemmatimonas. Next base: position 60,539 of record CBHTUR010000026.1, read on the forward strand.
TCGCACTGGTGTCATGCGGCAGATAGCGCCACGCCAGCGCCGTACCGCCAATCAGAATGATGTAGTACAACGCCGCGCGCATGATGACGCGCGAGGCTGCACTACCCTGCAGAGAACTATTCGTCACGCCGGAACTCCACCGTGGGGGATCGTCGTCGCTGCGGCCGTGCGACCGTGTCGCGCGGCGCTGTTGAAGCGCCGCGGCGCGCGGTCGGCTCACCGGCGGATGCGATACGGCACAAGTATCGTGTCGCCCCGCCGTTCGCGCCATCCACGCTGGGATGGTGTATCACGGGGGAGCAGCGTCGAGCCGCCTTGCTGCGTTCGGGGCGCTCCCCCAATTTCGGCCCATGATTCTCTTCCCGCTCCGCGCCACCACCGTCGTCTCGGCCATCGCCCTCGCGATCGCGCCGCCGTCGCTGCCAGCAACGGCGCCTATTCCGGCGTCAATGGCCGCGCCATGGGCTGCCGTCTCACCGCTCGACGCCGCGTTGGTGCCGACCGTGGCCGAAGCGCGACGTGCGCCGACGCCACGAGAATCGCCGTCGGTCTCGACCGACGCGACGCGCGCGTCACTCGTTGTGCTGATCGCGATCGACCAGTTCGCCGCGGACTATCTGACGCGTTTCGGCCCGCAGATGAATGGCGGGATCGCGCGACTGATGCGCGGCGGCGCGTGGTTCACCGACGCGCACCATGATCATGCAATCACCGAGACCGCGCCGGGACATGCGACCCTGTTGTCAGGTCGCTTTCCGCGCTCGACAGGCATCATGATGAACAGCATCGGCGTGGAAGACGAATCCTCGCCGTTGATTGCTGGTGGATACGGTACGGGTGCGTCGCCCAAGCGATTTCAGGGAACGACGCTGGCGGATTGGATGCGCAGCGCGGACTCGAAAACACGCACGCTGTCCGTATCGATGAAGGATCGTGCGGCGATTTTGCCCAATGGTAAGGCGCCCACCGATGTGTACTGGTATTCACCCGACGGGCGCTTCGTCACCAGTAGCTACTATCGCAAGACGCTCCCCGATTGGGTGACGGCGTTCAACAACACGCAGCCCGCGGCGCCGTTCGCGGGCAAGCCATGGACGCTCCTGCTGCCGGACAGCGCATATCACGAGCCCGACAGCGTCGCGGTGGAGTCGAGCGGCAAGGGGTTCACGTTCCCACACCCGATGCCCGACGACGCGTTCGACGCGGCCAATCTGGTGCGCGCGACGCCGTTTATGGACGACATCACGGCCGCGTTCGCGCTGGCGGGCGTGAAGGCGATGCAACTGGGCGCGGTCGCGACGCGCACCGATTTGCTGACGATTTCGTTGTCGGCGACGGACGTGATCGGGCACCGCTTTGGCCCGGATTCACGAGAAATCCACGATCAGGTGCTGCGGGTCGATCGGGTGATTGGGCGCCTGCTCGATTCGCTGTATGCGATGCGCGATTCGTCGGCCATCACGGTGGTGTTGACGGCCGATCATGCGGTTGGTCGCATTCCGGAATTGGCCGCCCAGAATATCGCGCCGGGTGCCCGTCGTGTGACACTCGAACCGCTGATGCCATTGATCAAAGAGAAACTGCGGAGTGCCAAGGTTGATACGAACGCGTTTCTGATGGAGCAGTCGATTGTGCTGCTCGATCGCGGTGCCTTCAAGAACAAATCACTCAATCCCGACTCGCTGTTGGACTTCTTTGCGGCACAGGCCAAAGCACAGCCGGGTGTGGCGCGCGTCGATCGATTCAAGCAGTTGCTGGCGGATTCGGCGAGCGATCCGATTGCACGCCGTTGGTCGCATCAGTTTCCAGCATCTGTAAACGTCGAGATGCTGGTAACGCTGACGCCGTACAGCACATGGGGGGGCAACGTTGCATCGCACGGCTCTCCGTACGACTACGACTCACACGTCCCAATCATCTTTTCGGGCTTCGGCGTGCAACCGGGTCGCTACGACGGCTTTGTGCGCACGGTCGATATTGCGCCGACGCTGGCCGCGATCCTCGGTGTGAAATCGGCCGAACCGCTCGACGGTGTGCCGCTCAGCAAAGCACTACGTCCGTAGTTGATCGCTGACATCGCCGCGCGTACTCCTACCCCTCACCGACGGGGCGCGCTAGCATTGGGTCATGATCGAAGCACGCCGAAGTGCTCGTGCATCAACCGAACGTCGGTCCTAAACGTTTCATGAACGTTGCGCTGAACGTCGATACGCTCGTCGAATGGGATCTTCGCCCCTCATGCTGGTGACATCACTCGGCGCGATATCGGAGCCGAAGTCGATCCTGGTGGTCGAGGATGACGCTGCGCTGCGCTCCACGTTGGTCGAGGCGTTGCGTGAGGTCACGACGCACGTGCGCGAGGCCGGAAGTCTCGCGGAGGCCATGCGTGAGTGCGTGAACGAGCAGCCCGAATTGGTTGTGCTCGATCTCGGCCTCCCCGACGGCGACGGCAGCGCGTTGTTGACGGCGTTACGCGCGGTAACGTCGGTGCCGGTGATTGTGCTGAGCGGCCGCGAAGACGATGAGTCGAAGATCGCGCTGCTGGATGCGGGCGCCGACGACTTTGTTACCAAGCCATGCAGTTCGGGCGAACTGTTGGCGCGGGTGCGCGGACATCTGCGGCGTTCGACCACCTCGACGTTTGCGCGTCTGTGGTCGCGCATCGAACTCGACGGGGTGGAGATCGATCTGGTCGAGCAGCGCGTGGTTCGCAACGGCGAGCCGCAGAAACTGACGCCGACGGAGTGGTTACTCTTCCGCGCGCTGGTGTTGCATGCCGGACGACCGCTCACACCGAAGCAGTTGTGGGATATGGTCTGGTCGCGCGAATTCGGTGAACCGGCCGCGCATGTGCGCGTGCACATTACGCATTTGCGTCGCAAGATCGAACCGGATCCGTCGCGACCGCGTCTCATTGTCACCGAGCCCGGCGTGGGCTACCGCTTCATCGGCCCGTGACTTGGTGGCAGCGCCACGGCGTGACGACCCAGGTGTGGGTACGCTGGACGCTCGCGTACGCGGTGGTCACGGGATTCTTCAGCATCGTTCGTGTGTACCCCGAACTGCACGCGGTGCACGGCGTGCTGGTTTACCTACTGCTGATTGTCGGCGCGAGCCGAGAAGAGGATCAGTGGCTGGCCGTAGTGATGGTGGTGGCGAGTTACATCGCGTTCGACTGGCTGTTCATTCCGCCGGTGCGCGCGATCGGCAAGCCAACACAGATGGACTTTGTGGTGCTGCTCGGTTTCCTGCTCACGGCGGCGTCGATTTCGCGGCTGGTGCTCAAGTTGCAGAACACCGCGATGGTTGCGACGGCCCGCGCGGCTGAAATCGAACGACTGAGCGCGGAACGCCTGCAGCTCGAAATGGAAGCATCGCGCGCGGAAGTGCTGCGTGAAACGGAGCGACTCAAGAATGCGCTCATCGCATCGATCACGCACGACCTGCGTACGCCGCTCCAAACGCTGACGATGCTGGCGGACCCCGCGTCGGGGGTGGATTCGCGCACCGCGCTCTCGAAGATCGGCGACGAGACTCGACGCCTCGCCGATTTCGTTTCCGCGATGCGCAAGTTTGCGTTCACGCACGCGCAAACGGATACGCCGGTGGTGGTCGAGTCGCACGTGGTGGACGACCTGGTCGGCACGGCGGTTCGCTCGCGCGAAGACACGCTGCGCGGGCACGCGGTCTCGATAGCATTGCCAACGGATCCACCGATGGTGCTCGTGCGCTGCGATTTTACGTTGACGCTGCAGATTCTGGCGAATCTCCTCGAGAACGCGGCGCGCTACGCCCCCGGCAATTCGCCGATCGATGTGATCGTGCGCGCGCGCGAGACGCAAGTGGAAATTGTGGTTGCCGATCGCGGCCCAGGACTCTCACCGCGCGAAGCGGTGGCGGTGTTCAAACCACTCCAACGCGGCGACGCGGCGCAACGCTCGAACACGGGCGGCACGGGCATGGGACTCGCGATTTCGCGCACGTTCGCGACGGCGCAAAAAGGCGACCTGCAGTTCCGTCCGCGCATCGGCGGCGGCTCGGAATTCGTCCTGATTCTCCCGGGCGCCTCGCTCTCAGCTCCCGCACCAACTCCGCAACCGACGGCGTTGATCGCGTAGGCGGGGACTGCGGGGACTGCGGGGAACTGCGGGAACTGCATTTTTACGCAGAGGAAACAGAGGAATCGGAGGACGGCGGTGCAAGCTGCGATGACGTCGCGGGGGCGCGAGGTTGGTCTTTTTTTTTTGAACCGCGTGCGGCTCACGGAAGCATCGCGTGGTGCGACGACCAAACTGCTTGAAACCACAGAGCACGCGGAGGACGCGGAGAACTGCATTCCCAATAGGCAGTCCTCCGTTTCCTCTGTTTCCTCTGTGTTCAAATTGTAGTTCCTGCAGGTGCTGCCGTTCCCGCAGTCCGTGCGGCCTTCGACGACCGTCTTCGCACGCGACGAGGACCGCGAACTGATTGACCGCAGAGGAAACAGAGGAATCGGAGGACAGCGGTGCGAGCCGCGACGATGTCGCGTGGGCGCGAAGTTGGTTGTTTTTTTGTTGAACCGCGTGCGGCTCACGGAACCATCGCGTGGTGCGACGACCAAACTGCCTGAAACCACAGAGCACGCAGAGGACGCGGAGAACTAAATATCAAAAATGCAGTCCTCCGTTTCCTCTGTTTCCTCTGTGTTCAAATTGCGGTTCCTGCAGTTGCTGCAGTTCCCGCAGTCCGTGCGGTCTTCGACGACCGTCTTCGCACGCGACGAGGACCGCGAACGGATTGACCGCAGAGGAAACAGAGGAATCGGAGGACAGCGGTGCGAGCCGCGACGATGTCGCGTGGGCGCGAAGTTGGTTGTTTTTTTGTTGAACCGCGTGCGGCTCAC
>CBHTUR010000027.1:0-64279 GCA_966096095.1 uncultured Gemmatimonadaceae bacterium
GGCGATGTACGAAGGCGCGGCTCTAAGGCGTTTCGCGTGCCGCCAAAATATTCGCTTGATGTGGAACCGACTTTCCTCGCTTGCATGAACGCGACGCGAGGTAGCTCATTGTTCGACGCGTATTTGGAGCGCACGATCGAGAAACGCGTACTTTCCGCGCAGATTCGGCACGCCTTGGTCGAGCAATTACACAGGAATTACACAAAGCAAAACGGCCCGTCTCGATTCCGACGAGACGGGCCGTTCATCTACAAAGACTTACGCAGTGGCTAGGGACGGAATCGAACCGCCGACACGCGGATTTTCAGTCCGCTGCTCTACCAACTGAGCTACCTAGCCGCACCCGCGTCGGAAGTCCTCGTCCCGCGCCGGACCCGCAAGATAATCGTCCCCCTCGCCGCGCCAACCCCCGCTCAAAAATCAGTTGGCGCTTGCTTGCTCCCGCGAACCGATCCGTCGCGCGCTACTTCCCGCGCGTCACCGATGCAACGTGCGCGTTGATTGCGTGACTGAGACGAAGTCCGAAGATCCCGTCCGGCGCCACCACGTTGCGCGGCAATGATGCGGCTTCGGCGCCATTCACCGAGAACGTCACCGCGCCCACACCCACGGCGATCTGCAAATCGTTCTGCATGGCGTCCTTGCCCTTCTGCAGTTTGATCGCGGGCAGCGCAGTCCAGTCTTTCAGCACCGTCAGATGCGTGCCCTGGCGCTGCTTGATCAAGAACTTCCCGTCGTTGCGCAACAGAAAGTAGGTGTAGCGCTGCTTCGCCCCGTCGAGTCCCTCGCCGCCCACGAACACGCCGTAGCCTTCCTGATCGCGTCCGTTGGTTGGGAAAAGGAAGATCGTGCTCTTCACCGTGAACGTGCCGCTCGCCGAGCTGTCTGGCGACCAGAGAATCACGCCGCGACCGGTCGTGACATGATAGCCCGGCGTCATCTGCACGAACGACAAGGTGTCACCCTTGCCATGTTCGTCCGTCGCCGCGTCAGCGCGCGATTTCCATCCGATTGGCGTCTTCCCTTCGTTGCCGCCGCTCAGATGCTTCGCCTGCTCCTTAGACGCGTCCTGTGCGTGTGCGCGCGACGTCATCGCCATGACAGACAACGTCAACGCCGCCAGCCAACGCGAGCGCGTCATGGACGCACATACCTCGCGGTAATGATGCTCTTCAACCCACCACGCACGTTGAAGTCGCCCACCACCGTGAGTGACTTCGGCTGACACGCGGCCACCAGATCGTCGAGAATGCGATTCACCGCGCGCTCGTAAAAAATGCCGTCATTCCGAAAGCTCCACAGATAGAGCTTGAGGCTCTTGAGCTCGAGACATGAGGCGCCGGGAACGTACGTCATGCGAATCGTTGCAAAATCCGGCGCGCCACCTTCCAACAACTTCAATTCGGCCGCATCAGTCTCGATGCCGCCCAACGGACACAGCGACGTAAACTCTGCCGTCTCCATAAAAATTTCGTAGTCGCGATCCGCATACGGATTCGCAAACGTCTCCAACAACTCTGGCTTGGGCATGGATAAAGCGGGTTAACTGCGGAACTGCAGGTGGTGGTCAACTGCGAACAGCAGGGGAGGGTCTACTGCTGAACTGCAGGGTGGGTCTACTGCATAACGGCGGGGTGGGAACTGCGGTACGGCGGGGCGCTTCGCGGGACTGCGGGGAGAGGGATACGGTTCGCGCACCCGCAGTGCCCCGCGGTCCCGGCGTTCCGCGCAGCGCCCCGCAGTCAAGCCGTTCCCGCCGTTCCTCCCCCGCAGTACCGAAGTTAACCACCACCTGCAGTCAGGCAGTTAACCCCCACCCGCAGTTCCGCAGTGCGCCCGCAGTGAGACCCGCGGTTAAGCCTGCAGTTCAGGGGCCGGAGAGTTTGCGGAGGCGGGAGGACCACTCGTCGAGCAGCATTTTCTCGGCGGTCGTCAAACTCGCCATGCCTTCCGAGGCGATCTTGTCGAGCACCGCATCGAGTGCTGTCGACGGTTGCTCAGCCACCGCGGCGGGCGCCGTGCGCGGCGTCGCTGTTGGGCGTGTCCGCGCCACCGCCGCCTTGCTCTGCGCCACGATGTCATCCACCTCGCGCTCTCGCGGCCGCGACGTGCTCTTGGGCACCGGACGCGGGGATTCATCGCCGTAGTCGGGCGCCGGCGCGATGCGACGTCGGAAACGATCCAGACTCTGCCCGTTCGGCGCGAAGATGTACACCAACGCGGCTACGATGCCGCCCACGTGCGCCGCGTACGCGGTGCCGCCGATGCTGCCGCGATCGTACACCGCCATCACGATGTTCATCAACGTCATGAAGAACACCAGCCACTTCACCTTCATCGGCAGCACACCGAAGAACAGCACCTCGTCATTCGGCCACCGCGACGCGTATGCGACGGCCACGCCGAGAATCGCCGCCGACGCGCCAATCAACACACCGCCGTCGCGTTGAATCATGTAGTGCGCGGCCCAACCACCCAGTCCGCACCACAGATAAAACCACGTGAAGGTGCTGGATCCCCACGCCCGCTCCACACGCGGACCGAACAGCCACAGCGTCCACATGTTCAACGCGATGTGCGTCAGGTTGCCGTGCACGAACATGTACGTCGCAATCGTCCAGTAATTGCGCGACGCCATGTCTCCCGGCGCATAACCCAGCGCGTTGGCCATGTTGCCATCGCCCACCAGCGTGGTCTGCACAAAGAACACACCCACGCACAGCCCAATCAGCCAGTACACGGCCGATGGGGTTCGCGAGATCTCAAATTCGTCGTACGTGGCTGTGTTCATGGGAGCAGTTCGTCGTCAGGCCGGCGCGAGATGGACGATGCGTTCGCAGAGATCCGGAAACAAGACACCCGCCGCCGCCGCCGCCTGTGGGATGAGACTCGTCGGCGTCATCCCCGGCAACGTGTTCGCTTCCAGACACCACGGCTCTCCCGCAGGGTCCAGCCGAAAGTCGATGCGGGCATAGCCCCGCAGTTTGAGTGCCACAAACGCCCGACGGGCCTCATCCGCCAGCCTGGCCCTCACCGCTGGCGTTAGTTCGGCTACGAACTCTTTCGCCATCCCCGGCGTGTACTTGCACTCGTAGTCGTACAACTCCTTCACCGGCACGATCTCGATCGTCGGCAGCACCTGGTCACCCAGAATGCCCACGGTCAGCTCCCGCCCCGGCACGAAGCGCTCGATCATCACCTCGTCGTCAAAACGGAACGCTTCAGCGATCGCCGCCGCCAGCGCGCCGGGCTCGCGCACCACCGAAAGCCCGACAGTGCTCCCCTGCTTCGACGGCTTCACGACCACGGGCCACCCAAGCGTGCTCCCCACCCGGCCGGCGTCGATCTCGCCCGTGCCGGGGGTTGGCGCCATCAACCAGTCGGCGGTGGACACACCGGCCGAACGGAGCAGCACTTTGGTCAAATGCTTGTCCATGGCAAGCGCGCTCGCCAGATGGCCACTGCCGGTGTAGCGCACACCCGCCATATCCAACAACGCCTGCACGGTGCCGTCCTCGCCCTGACCACCGTGCAGCGCGATGAAGACACAGTCCGCGCCGGTCACTTCTGGCAGTGTGGCCAACCGGGGCGAAAGCGACTTCGCAGCGAGCCCGGCCAACGCATCGAGCGACGGCGGCGCACTCCCCACGCCACTCGCCAACAATCGCGACTCCGTCTCGCGCGTCAGCACGCCTTCGGCCGGGTCGAGGCACGTCACGACATGACCGCGCTCGCGCAGTCCGACGGCAATCCGTAACCCCGACGACAGCGACACATCGCGCTCGGCCGAGACACCACCCAACAGTACGGTGATTTGCATCTGCGAATTCTACACACCCTTGTGGCCTCTCGTGCAGCGTGCGCACGCGGGATAGAATGTGACCGTGCGCACAGTGCGCATCATGCCGACAGTCGACGTCTACTTATCCAATGCTCATGCGCTTCCAATCCTTCGCGTTCCGTTCGTTCTCGTTCCGTGATGTCGCAGGTCGCATCGCCTTCGCGCTCACGCTCGCTTTTGCGCTCGCGCCGAGTCTCGCCGCCCAGCCGGCGAAGCCGAATCCCAAAGCCGCCGCAGCGTCGGCCAAGCCTGCCGCGCCAGCCAATCAACCGCCCGAAAGCGCGACCAGCGCGCGCATGATGGCCTTCATGCACGAAGGCAAAGCGCCGCACGCGCGATCACTGGGGGCCGGCTATCTCAACCTCCATCCCGGCACGCCGCGTACCATTGAGCATTGCCACATCCTCATCGCCTTCGCCTACGCCGACTTGATGCTCGATCATCGCGATGAAGCCAAGCAAGCGCTCGGCGTGTTCGACAAAGGGTGCAAACACACCGCCGTGCGCGACGACTATCGCGCCGAAGCCACCCGCGTGCGCCGAGTCCTCAACGGCGAAGCCCTCAGCACGGTGTATCCGCGCTGAGGGCTCCACCTTCGCCTTCACGTTTAACGTTCACGTTTAACGTTCACGTTTAACGTTCGCGCTTAACGTTCGCGCTTAACGTTCGCGCTTGACGTTCCACCCGAACCACGTTCAAGCGTCTACGCGTCGTTGTCTACGCGTCGTTGTCCCCGCATCGCCCTACCGATGCATCAAATACTCCAGCACATCAAAGCGCGTCACGATTCCCTGAATCACGCCGTCCTTCTTCATCAACACCGCGCGATTGCTCTTGGAAAGCAGCTTGGCCACGCTCTCGACAGGTTGATCGGCATCAACCACCGGAAACGGTTGATCCATCACGTCGCTCACCGTCAGATCCAGCACTTTCGGATCGGCCAGTGACTGCGAGGTCAGCTGCGACTCGGCCACGCTGCCGATGCACACGCTCCCTTCCATGACCGGTGCCTGCGAGACGTTGTGCAGCGCGAGCAATCGAATCGTCTGTCGCACGGTTGCACCCGGGGCGACGCCGACAATCGCGGGCGCGCTGGCATCTTTGCGGCCCAACACAGCTTCGATGCTCGTTGGTGCGGCATCGAGCAGCTGGTTTTCGCGCATCCATTCGTCGTTGAACACTTTGCTCAGATAGCGCTCACCGGTGTCGCACAAGAAGGTCACCACGCAGGCTTCGGGATCGTTGATGCGACGCGCCACCGTCAACGCGGCGTGCGCGATCATGCCCGCCGACCCGCCAACAAAAATCCCTTCCTCGCGCGTCAGCCGACGCGCCATCGTGAACGAATCCTTGTCGTTCACCGAAATGAATTCGTCGATCACGCTCATATCGAGCGTCGCCGGCACGCAGTCCTGACCAACGCCCTCGACCTTATACGGAGCGCCCGTCGGATGCCCTTCTCCGTGTGTGCGCCACAACTCGGCCAGCACCGATCCCTGCGGATCGGCAGCGATGATTTTGATGTTCGGGTTCTTTGATTTGAGATAGCGCGCCACGCCACTGATCGTGCCGCCGGTGCCCGCGCCCGCCACAAAGTGCGTAATGCGGCCGTCGGTCTGCTCCCAAATTTCAGGGCCCGTCGTGGCGACGTGCGCCGCCGGATTTGCCGGATTCTCAAATTGTCCCGCCAGCACCGCTCCCGGTGTTTCGCGCACAATGCGCTTGGCCATCTGCACGTAGTTCTGCGGATGATCCGGTGGCACCGCTGTGGGCGTGATGATCACCTCCGCACCGAACGCTTTCAGCAGTCGCACCTTTTCCTGCGACATCTTGTCCGGCATCGTGAAGATGCACTTGTAGCCCTTGAGCGCCGCCGCAATCGCGAGGCCAACTCCGGTGTTGCCGCTCGTCGCCTCGACGATCACGCCGCCCGGCTTGAGGGTGCCGGCGCGCTCATGCGCCTCGATCATCGGCAGCCCAATGCGATCTTTGACGCTGCCTCCGGGGTTGAAGAAATCGGCCTTTCCGTAGATCGGCGTGCGAATCCCCTTCGCAATGCGGGCGAGCCGGATCATCGGCGTCCAGCCGATTGTCTCAAGCACCGATTCGTAGGGGCGCCGATGCCGCAGGTGTTCTTCCTGCACGGACACGTCGGCGGGGAGGGTGGTAGCCATGGCTCGGTGGGCTTCGGGAGGGATGTGGCCGGGCGGGAACGCCCATCACCTCGTAAAAATCGCCAGATGCAACGCTTCCGAAAAGACGATCGTCCCGGACAATCGTCTGCCGGAATGTACTACGGACCCGCAGGGTCAGCGGTACGAGATGAATTTCCGCGGTATCATTCGGGAATCCCGCTACCGGATTCCTTCCTCTTCGCTCGTCGGACACGCTGCCTGATGCAAATGCACCGCTCACGTTCTGTGAATCACGTCGCCAATCGATCCGTGCTGCATCGGCTGCGTCGCATGGCGCCGTCATCGCTGCTGGCCCTGGCGGTGAGCGTAGTCATGCTCGCGTGCAAACACGATAGCTCCACAGGCCCCAGTTCGACTCCCGCGTCAATGCAGCTGCGCGCCGGCAATGGACAGACCGGGTCCGTCGGTACTGCACTGGCCACCCAGCTGTCGGTTACCGTCTCCGACTCGCGTGGAAAAGCCGTGTCTGGCGCACGCGTCGACTGGGACGTCGGCGTTGGTGGCGGCAGCACCTCACCGTCGTCGTCCACAACCAACGGCAGCGGCGTGGCCAGCACCACGTGGACGCTGGGCGCGGTTACCGGCATTGTCCGCGTCACGGCGCAAATCAACGGCGTTACGCCGGTTGTGTTCACCGCGAACGCGACCGCCGGCAGCGCGGCGCTTGTCGTCGCCACACCCGATCGCGCATACCTCGGTGTCGGCGACACCATTCGCATTCGCGCGTCGGTGCGCGATCAATTCGGCAACGACCTCACCTCGCAAACGGTCTCGTTTAGCACCCCCGATGGCACGGTTGCGTCGATCTCCAGCGGCGGATTGGTCACGGCGCTCGCACAAGGCACGGCTCGCATCATCGCCGATGCGGGGGGTAAGACGGATACGGTGGGCGTGGTAGTCGGCGCGGCCGGCGCATCAGTGTGCGGCCCCGTGGCGTCGCGCACTCTGACGCTCGGCGAGGTATTCACGCCGGACGGCGACGTGGCCGGCGCCCGCACCTGTCTCACGGCACCGACGGGGGTGAATGCGGAGTACGCCTTGACGCTCATCTCCACCGATCCGTCCTACGGCACGATCTCTCCCATCGATGTCTACGCGTTCGGAAACACGGGGCCAGCCACCGTGGCGCTCGTTGGCGATGCCGCCGTCAGCGCAGTGATCGGTCAACCGGTCGCGTCCAGTGCGATCGACTTCACGGCCCACGTCAGCGATACGCCACGCGTCGCAGAACTCGCGCGTCGATCCATCGAGCGCAGTGAATTGGCACCATTGGCGAACGATGCACGCACCTGGCTCTCCGAGCGCACCGCCGCCCGTGCGCAGGAAGAACGTGAGGGTATCGCCGCCGCGCTGGCGGATTACAAAGTTGGCGATGCCATCACACTCAACGCGAACGCCAACGAAGCATGCAGCAACGCCAGCAACCGCGCCTCGCGCGTGGCAGCCGTCGGCGTCAAATCCATTGTAGTGGCCGACAACGAGAATCCGACCGGCGGCTACACCGATGCCGAGTACGCCTCGATCGCGGCCACGTTCGATACGCTTGTCTATCCGCTCGATACGACGGCCTTCGGCGCGCCGTCAAACGTCAGCGGCAACGGCAAGATCATCCTGTTCTTCACCCGCAACGTCAACGCACTGACTCCGCCGAGCACCAATAGCTACACCATCGGCGGTTTCTTCTTCGCGCGCGACCTGTATCCCAAGACCGCGCGCAACGGGCTCGCCTCCTGCCCGAGCAGCAACGAAGCGGAAATGTTCTATCTGCTCGTGCCCGATCCCAATGGGGTGGTCAACAACAATAAGCGCACCAAAGACGAGGTCACCACACTCAACCTCGGCACTATCGCGCACGAGTTCCAACATCTCATCAACTCGGGACGGCGACTGTATGTGAATACGTCGGCGGTCACGAACGAAGAAACGTGGCTCGATGAAGGCCTCTCGCACGCGGCCGAAGAGATGCTCTACTACCGCATCTCCGGATTCACGTCGCGACAGAACATTTCGGCCTCGCAACTCGCGGTCGCCCCGTCGCCCTTCAACAATTACGCGTCGCAGAACTTCTCGCGCTTCTACCTCTATCTCATCAATCCCGAAGTCAATTCGCCGTACGCGCCGAACGACTCGCTCGCCACGCGCGGCGCCATCTGGAACTTCCTCCGCTTCGCGGCCGGACGACAGGGCGCGAGCGGTGAAGCGAATTTCTTCCGTGCGCTGGTGAATTCCAACACCGCCGGTCGGACGAACTTGTCCAATGTGCTCGGCGGTAGTACCTCGTTCGCCGATTATCTGCGCGACTGGACCGTGTCGCTCATCGCCGACGATTTCTCAAGCGCCGAGACGGCGTTCCTCGACCAGCGTTACATCATGCCGTCGTGGAATTTTCGCAGCGTGTTTCCCCTGCTGCGAATCAGCAGCAGCAATCCGCTCGGTGTCTATCCGATCAACGCGCGTTCGCTCATCAGCGGCGCCTCGCAACGCGTGACGCTTGCGGGTGGCACCGCCAGCTACGTGCGCTTCGGCATCGCTTCCGGCAAGAGCACGCTACTCAGCCTTGCCAGCAACGGGGCTACGCTGCCGTCCACCTTGCGTTACGCGGTCGTGCGACTGCGCTGAGCCGTCGTTTAGCTGCGACGCTTCACTTTGATTTCGAAAATCTTCGGCCAGTACTTGCCGGTGACGTAGATCTTGTCGGTGGCGGCGTCGTATGCGATGCCGTTCAGTACGTCTTCTTTGCCGGTCTTGTCCATCGACGGCAGCAAGCCCGCCATGTCAATCCAGCCGGTCACATGCCCCGTGGCCGGATCAATGCGCGCGATCTGATCGCTCTGCCAGATGTTGGCCCAGAGCTCGCCCTTGATCCACTCAAGCTCGTTGATCTTGAGCACCGACTCGCCGTGATCGGTGACCACAATGCTTTTGGTCACCGCAAACGTCTTCGGATCGCGCCACTTAATGACCGCCGTGCCATCGTCCATGATGAGTGACGTGCCATCGGTGGTCAGTGACCACCCCTCGCCTTCGTACGTGAATTCGCCAGTGGGCTTGAACGTTTTCCAGTCGTATACGAACGCTTTGCCGGTCGTGTAGGTGAGCTGAAAAATCTTATCGCCCAGAATTACAATGCCTTCGCCGAAGTGCGGCTTCGCCAAGTCGCGTTGACGCACGATGCGGCCCGTGTTCAGATCGAGTTCGCGCATCCAGCTCGTGCCCACCATGCCGGTACTCTCAAAGAGTTTGCCGTCGTGAATGAGCAACCCTTCTGTGAACGACGCCTGATCGTGCGGATACGACGCCACCACTTCGTACGTGTAGGTCGGTGTGCGCGCCGGTTGCGTTGTATCACTCGCGGTATTCGCGTCAGCCGATGCGTCGGCAGACGCAGCCTTTGACCCGCACGCACCGAACGCTCCAGCGGTGGCGAGAAAACCAACAGTGCCGATCAACACCGCGACGGCGGCGGCGCGCGAACGACGAAGCGCAGAGAGCAATGCCATGATGAGCTCAGGCGAAAGGTCAGGGACGTTCGTAAAAACTAGCGCGTAACTCGCGCATCAGCGCCACGAGATCGGCCAGCTGGTGATTCGCGTTCAAACCACTCGGGCTCGGTAGGAGCCACAGAGCCGCGCTGCCGAGCGTTTCCGCCTGCATCCCCAGCCCGGCTTTCGGACGCGCAAACGCGGTGCGATAGGAACCGATCCCGAGAAACGCCACAACACGTGGTGTGTACTCCGCAACGAGCCGAGAGAGCCGCTCGCCTCCCGCGACATACTCTTCGTTCGATAGCTCGGCCGCGGTTGCCGTCGTTCGCGCAACCATGTTAGTGAGTCCCAGCCCGAGCGGCAGCAACAACTGTTCTTCCCACGGGGCAAACTGTCGGGGAGTGAATCCCGCCCCGTGTAACGCGGGCCAAAAGCGATTGCCCGGTCGTCCATAGTGATGACCAATCGCCGCCGTATAGAGCCCCGGGTTAATCCCGCAGAACAGAATGCGAAGGTTCGGCGCAATCAGGTCGGGCACCGTGAGTCGCACCGCCGCCGCCAGCTCCGCCTTCGTCGGCTTCTTCGGAGGCGTATCCATTCCGACAACGGATGACTCAAACTGAGAACCGACCACTTAAAGCCGTTCCCCACGGTTCGCACCCAGCTCCCGTTTAAGCGCCGCCAACGCCGTCAGCGCCTCCAACGGCGTCATCGCGTCGGGCTCCATGGCCGTTACCGCGTCGGCGAGCTTCACCATCGCGGGATCTGCAACCGCAGACGCATCGCCAAAGAATCCGAGCTGCGCTGACGGTTCCGACGGGCGCACCATGCGCGGTCCGCGACGCGCGGCCTTTTCTTTCGCACTGTGCGGCGCCGCATGTCCTTCGCTGGTCAGACGCGCGGCCATCTGTTCGCCCTCACCTTCAAGCAGGCGCAACACTTCTTTCGCGCGCGTGATGACCGCGTTCGGCAAACCAGCCAGGCGACCCACCTCGATGCCGTAGCTCCGATCAGCGCCGCCCGGAATGAGCGTGTGCAAGAACAGCACCTGATCGCCAACTTCGCGCACGGCCACGGTGAAGTTGCGCACCGCTGGCAGTTCGTCGGCCAACTGCGTCAGCTCATGATAGTGCGTTGCAAACACGGTCTTGCAGCCGATGGCGTCATGCAGATGCTCACTCACACTCCACGCAATCGACACGCCATCGTACGTGCTCGTGCCACGGCCGATTTCGTCGAGCAGTACCAGTGACCGCGCGGTCGCCGTGTGAAGAATGGCGCTCGTCTCGCTCATCTCCACCATGAACGTACTTTGGCCGCGCACCAGATTGTCGCTCGCACCGACGCGTGTGAACAGACGATCGACAATCGGCAGCGACGCCCGACGCGCTGGCACGTAGGCACCCACCTGCGCCAGCAGTTGGATCAGCCCGATCTGTCGAAGAATCGTACTCTTGCCCGCCATATTGGGGCCTGTCAGGACCATCACGCGCGCATCGGCCGTCAGCGTCAGATCGTTCGGAATGAACTTTTCGCGCGGCATCATGCGTTCCACCACGGGATGGCGCCCCGCCACAATCTCCAGCGCGAAATCGTCGTGCAGCGTCGGCCGCGTATACTGCTCGCGCTCCGCGCACTCGGCCAACGCGCTCAGTACATCGATGGTCGCGACGCGATGCGCCACGGCCTGCCAGCGCGCGACCGCGTGTCCGGCCTCGCGCCGCAACTGCTCAAACAACTCGCGCTCGCGCGATTCAATGCGCTCGGCCGCCGTCAGCACTTTCTCTTCGTACGCTTTGAGCGCCGGCGTGACATAGCGCTCGGCACCTGTCAGCGTCTGCCGACGCTGATAGTCGTCTGGCACGAGATGTCGATTGGCATTCGAAATCTCGAGATAGTAGCCGAACACGCGATTGAATCCGACCTTGAGCGACGCGATGCCGGTGCGCTGGCGTTCTTCGTTCTGAATCGTCGCAATCGCATCTTTGCCACCGTCGCGCAGCGCCCGCAACTCATCGAGTTCGGCGTCAACACCGGGAGCAATCGTGTCTTCCTCGCCAATGGTGAGCGGCGGACGTTCAACCAGGAGCCGCGTCAGTTGCGATGCGCAGTCCGTGCCGTTGTCCCACGCGTCCAGCATCGAACCCAACAACCCGGACCTGACATCAGCACTGCGCTGATCGCACACTGATGTCGCGGCGCGCTGCACCGCCGGGAGCCGCGACAGCGAATCTCCCAGTGCGCGTAACTCGCGCGGCGTCGACCGCCCCGCGGCGGCCTTGCTGGCCAGTCGTTCGATATCGCGCACACCATCCAGCGCCTCGCGCAACGATGTCCGTCCGACCGGATCGCGTACCAGCACGGTCACGGCATCCAGGCGCTGCTCAATCGCCTCGCGTTGCATGAGCGGCGCCAGCAGCCACTGTCGCAGCAAACGCTGACCCATTGGTGTCGCGGTGCGATCGAGAACGGACAGCAGCGTCCCGGCGAGTTCCCCACCGCGCAGCGACTCCACTAGCTCGAGATTGCGCCGAGTCATTTCGTCGAGCGGCATTACGCCGCCCGGACGTTCCACCGTCGGCCGTGCAAGGTGCGGCAATCCACCAGGCTGCAATTCCCTCAAGTAGCGCAGCAACGCGCCGGCAGCGCCAACCGCAGCATGGTCGCGTCGATCCAGTCCGAATCCGTCCAGTCCGCGCACCTCGAACTGCCGCGTCAAATCGTCAGCCGCCATCTGCGCGTCGAACTCCCACGGCTCACGTGCCGTGACGAGTGCGTGCTCAGCCACTCGCAACGTGGCGGCAAGTGCATCGTGTGCACCGTCGCGCCCGCGTACAATCAGCAGCTCGCGCGGTGCGAGTCGCGCCATCACGGCCGGCGCATCTTGCGGCGACACCAACGCCAGACGCAGTTCACCCGTCGACAAATCGGCTGCGGCCAACCCGATCTGCTGCGGATCGCCCTCGCGCGACGCGTCGCGTCCGGTCGCGATCGCGCACACATAGTTCGCGCGCGCGCCATCGAGTAGATCATCGGCAAACACAGCGCCCGGCGTGATCGTTTCGATCACTTCGCGCTTCACCAGCCCTTTGGCCAGCTTGGGATCTTCAACCTGTTCGCAAACAGCAACGCGATGTCCCTGTCCCACGAGTCGCCGCAAGTACTCGGCGGCGGCCTTGACCGGAATTCCCGCCAACGGCACCTCGGCCGCCCCACCGTTGTTGCGCGACGTCAGGGTCAGTCCCAACACACGCGACGCGGTCTCCGCGTCGTCGTAGAACATCTCGTAAAAGTCACCCATCCGGAAAAACAGAATCGCGTCTTGATGCCGCGCTTTGATTTCCCGGTACTGTTGCATCAGCGGCGTGGCCGCACCGCTCATTTGCCAAGCTCCGCGACGAAAGCGCTCTTTTGTCCTTGCTTCTTGAGCTTGACCAGCATGTCGGCCGCTTCCGCACGTGTGTCGAACACGCCCACTCGCACCCGGTAGGGTTTGCGTTCACCGTCGATGCGCGCCTTCCATCCGCGCTGTTTCAGGCGCTTCACGAGCGCCTCAGCCTGCGATCGCGTGTCGTACGCCGCGATCTGCACTGCGTACTGCGTTCGCGACTTCTTTGATGAGGCGCGCTTCTCGTTCGCGCTTTCGCTTCCGGCCGCCTCGGTTGACTTGGCCTCGCTGTTCTTCGGTTCGGCGTTCTTGGTGTCCGTCGTTTTCGCGTCCGTTGCTTTCGCATCTGTCGTCTTGGCGTCGACGGGCTTCACGTCCGGAGTCGGTGCCGCGGCGGCCGCGGCAATCGCACAACGCCGTTGCATTTCGCTCAGTTGAAGCGCAAGCTCGCCTTCAGGTACGCCGCGCGTACGCAAATCGTCGATCGTGGTGCAGGCGTGCGCCGTATCGCGCTCTTCGAAGTAGCTTCGCGCTATGAGGAGCGAGGCTTTGCTGCGCTGCTGCACGTCGTCGAAATCGCGCAACAACCGCTCGAGATAGGCGCGCGCCGCGGGCGGACGGCCGCGAAGTATTTCGATGTCGCCCAGCTTGAGCAGTGCATCAGGCGCCTGCGGGGCCATTGGCGACTCGATCACGAGTCGCTTCCAGTCGCGTTCCGCGTCGCCCGAACGCTCACTGAGCACTGCCCGCCAGTAGAGTGCCTCCGCGAGATCGTTGGAGGCCGGCTCCGCGTTCGTCACCATCGAATCCAGCAACACGCGCGCTGCCGCCATGTCGCCCGCGTTAGAGAGCGTACGCACACGAGACACGGCAGCAGCCATCGCCGCACTCGCGCGTGGCGCATCTTGGGCGGCCAGGCGTGAGTTCGCCGTGACTGTGCCCATGAGTGTGCCGATGAGCGCGACGATCGTCACGCGCAACACCGTGTGCCATGCGCGATGTCGCGTTAGCGTTTGGTTCATGCCGCACTCCTCCGCGCCGGGCGCAACGCGCACAGCGCAAGCACCAGCGACAGGAGCGTTTGCTCTGGGTTTGACACAGTCGTTTCCTTGAGTGCGATATCGGCTTCCAACAAGAGCGCGAGCGCGCGTTCACACGCCGCGGCGCTCCACTGATCGGTCACCTTGGTCCACATCGAGGCCGCCTCTCCCCACGGTCGCCCGGGGTACGCGCCCGTCTCTTTGAGAAACGCGAAGTATTCGCTGGGCAACCGATTCGTGGGAATCCCGCCGTCGCGGCGCGCGCGACCGAATGACAGGGCGAGCGCCTGCGTGCTGAGAAAGATCACGACCTGCACCGCCGTAACCTTAGGCTGCCCCAGCACAAATCCAACGAGTGGTACCGCGGTCGATGCGTCTTGGCGTGCCACCGCGTCGAGCAGATCAGACACCGTTTCGCCGCGGCGCACACCGACAACGGCGGACACGGCATCGGCGTCGATGTTCGCCTCGGCCGGCTCTGCGTGCGCGCCCAGCGTGAAACTCGCACACTTGTCCAATTCTGCCGCCAGCGAATGCAAATCATTACCCACCGCCTGTTGCAGCAACTCCGCGGCATCTTCGGTAATGCCGATGTGCAACACCGTCGATGCGTGATGCGCAATCCACTTGCGTACGCGCTCCGGCGAGAGTGGTTCGAACTCAAGCGCAACCGAAAGGCTCATGAGCGCCGCGTCGGCTTTCGTACCGGCGGGTGTGGTCAGCAACACCAGCGTGTCGCTTGCCGGGCGCGCGAGGTACTTATCGAGTTGCGCGCGCGCCGCTTTCTTGAGCGCGCCCACATCGCGCAGCACCACCGCGCGCCGCTCGGCCAACATCGGTGGTGTCGACAACAAGCTGCTCACCGCTTCGGCATCGAGTTCGGCCGCGCGACGCTGCTCGAGGTTGAAATCGCGCGTCGATTCGTCGATCGCGGCAGCCAACAGATCGCGAATGGCGCCGTCTTTCAGATAGTCGTCGTCGCCGTACAGGTAGTAAACCGGCGCGAACGCGCGATCCTGAACGGCCGCTTGAACAACGCGCAGCGGTGAAGACTCTCGACGGGGCGGCATAGTCCCGAAAGATACCGCCCGTCCGCCAAAAACCTCAGCGTAGACCGCGCTTAGCGGCCGTCCAGCGACATCGAGTAGTCGACGTTCGCGAAGCCTGCGTTGGTCATGCCATTGGTGATGCCGGTGTTCACAAATCCTGTCGGGGCTTCGTCAATAATCACGGTCGCGGGCCATACCGGATTACCGGTTGCCATGGCTTGCAGCAACGCGGGCGAAACGTACTGCGCATTGGCAGGCGCCGGCTTGGAGATACGAACCGGTTGCAGTGAGACCAGCGGAGCAGAGGGCGCTGACATGCCTCGCCAGACCATCGTGCCAATCACCGCGCCGGCCGCGATCGCGGCCAGTGTGCGGGGCGATCGCCAGAGGGTACGCGCCGAAGTCCCGAGAGCCGGTGCAAACAGCGCATCGTCGCCGTAGTCGGCGTCCAGTTCCGTTTGACGCTCCTCACGACATTGCGCGAGCCGCGCCTGCAAACGCTCCTGAAAGGCCGCCGATGGCGCGATTGTCGGCATGCTCCGCGCCAACATGAGCGAGCGACGAACCATGGTGTCGTGTGCCGCACAGCGATCGCACGCGAGAATGTGCCGCTGAGCGGCCGCCATCTGGTCGCCCGACAACGTGTCGTCGAGGTACGCCAAGTGGTGTTTGCGAAACGTCCGGCAATCCATCGGGGCCTTCAACTGCGTCATCAGAGCTGGTTCGGGAGATCACACCCGAGTGGTCGCTGCTTCAGGGTGCGTGGGGGCAAATACCCGTCGTCTGCGGAGCGGTTCCGGGGTGAACCCGGACATACGTGGGACATGCGTGGGACAACCCGCGTGACGAACGGCTATTACCGATACGCATAACCCCCCGTCGAGGCAATCCTCGACGGGGGGTTTTTCACATCTTGGAACGAAAGTTAGCGAACCAGCGGGGCGATGATATCGGCGAAGGCCGTCCGCGCCCGGTTCAAGCGCGACTTGACCGTGCCGAGGTTCACGCCCGTGATCTCGGCAATCTCTTCGTACGACTTCCCTTCGAGCTCGCGCAGGACGAACACCTCGCGGTGATGCGACGGCAGCTGGCCAACCGACTTCTCGACCATCTCGCGCAAATGGCGCTTGCGGAAGAGGTCGTCCGGACGACTGTGCACGTCTTCGAACTGCAGCGGACGCTCATCGTCCTCGAACTTCGCCTTGATGGTCTGGAAGAGCACCAACGGATTGCGCGAGCGATTGCGCAACTCGTTCTTGGCCAGATTCGACGCGATTGTGTAGATCCACGTCGAGAACTTCTTCGACCGGTCGAAGCGCCCGATGTGGCGATAGACGCGAATGAACACTTCCTGCACGAGGTCTTCCGCGCGATCGCGGTCGCCAATCGTGCGATACACGAAGTTCAGCAGACGCCCCTGGTAGCGATCGACCAGCTCTTCGAAGGCGCGTTCTTCGCCGTTGAGAAAGGCGGAGACGACATCCCCGTCTTCCAGCGTGCGCAGGTGCTCACGCACCGGGACGGTGGGCGAATGCTGTGTCAGCGAACGAGCGAGATCGGCCATCAGAACACCCTCCTGTACTTCAGTGGCGCGAACCCTTCCAGCAACTGCCTGGTTCGCGGCAGCCAACCGAAACCGATTCTGGCCGGACATTCCGGCGTATCGTCTCGGGGTGCATGCCTTCACTTTGCACACCGCGTGCCGCCACGGAACCAAATGGAACCGCGCGGAACATCAGTGGCCAAGTATATATCTTTTAACGCTTTACGAAGTCCGTGCCCTATGTCACCAGCTACGCCGATGCGTCCTTTTTGGATTCAACTTCTCCAAAAGGGGACACTAATTTTGGACAGTCTCTGATTGAGACGAGCTCAGCCGATACGAAAATTCGCGGCGTAAAACAGGGCGAGCGCCGTTTTGGCATCCTGGATTTCCCCCTGCTCAATCATGGACAACGCCCGCGACAACGGGGTTGGCACCAATTCCATGAATTCGTCGGCTTCGCGGCTCGATTCACCCAGCGTGAGCCCGGTCGCCAAGAACAAATGAATTTTCTCATCGGTGAACCCGGGCGTGGTGAACATCGTGAACAAATGTTCGACCCGCTCCGCCCGGTAACCGGTTTCCTCCGCCAATTCGCGACGTGCGCAATCCGCCGGGTCTTCGCCCGCGTCGAGTCGGCCCGCCGGTACCTCATAGACAAACCCGTCGGCCGCGTAGCGGTACTGACGAATCAGCACCACCGTCGGATCGTCCGACTCGGGATCAAGCACGGGCACAATCGCGCTCGCGCCCGGATGACGAATGATTTCGAGCGGGCCAATCGAACCGTCGGGAAAGCGCACCTCGTCCACGTCGAGCGAAATCACCCGGCCATTGTACATGCGCGTGCTGGACACCTTCCCGGGGGTCGTCACGTTTCGGGGTCGGTCAGCGTGCATGCCGCTTGGCGCGGCGCTCAGCAACATGTGGATGCGACAACGCCTGTGTCGGCGCCTTCGACGACTTTTTCTTGCCCGCGTTCTTTCCGGCCTTCTTCACCGCGGTGCTCTTCTTCGGCTTGCGCGCTTTACGCACATCGTCGCCGGCCAGCCACTTTCGCACGGTCTCCTTCAAATAGCGCGGCACCATCAGAATGGTGCCACGACATTTCTTGGTGCCGCACCGACAGGCATAGTACCGAATGTCCTCCGGCTCGAACACATCCTGCCACTCAAACCGATAGTCGTACACGAGCTCTTGTTCGGGCTCGATCGGCTTGATCGCCTTGATGTAGATGTGTCCGTCGCGAATTTCGGTTTCGCAATTCGGATCGCACGAATGATTCAGAAATCGCGCGTCGCTCCCGCCGTACCGTGCATCAAGCACGATATCGTCGTCCAGCACGAACAGGAACGTGTGATGACGCCCGTTGTTGTCGTCGTAACGGCGATCCGCTTCTTCGTGCGTAATGCGCTGCCCGATGTACTCGTCGACGATTTGCCCCGTGCGAATTTTCTTGATGGCAAATCCGCCACGCCCCTGAATTTTTGAGCGGCGCACCTCGTACAACGGATTCGCCGACTTGGTGCCGTACTTGGGAATCCGCGTGGCGGACGTGGCCTTCTTCGATCGGACGGTCTTCTTGGACGGCACGGGACAGGGATAAGAGACGAACGCGCGACTGCCTAGACAGCGACCACCGGTGCGTGATCAACGTCGGACGGATCGTACACGGTCAGCGGTCCTACGCCAAGCGCCGACAACGGTTCTCGGATCGCCTCGGCGTCACCGACGACGACCACCTGTAGCCGCGATGGATCCAGGTGCGCCCGCGCCACGCGCAGCACGTCGTCGGCCGTTACCGCGCCCACGCGCTCGCGATACGTGTCGAAGTAGTTGCTGGGTAGCCGGAAGATCTCCACGTTCGCCAAGCCACCCGCCACCTCGGCGGTCGTCTCGAATCGAATCGGAAACACGCCGATCAAGTAGCTCACCGCCAGCGAAAGCTCTGTCTCCGACACCGGCGCTTCACGGATGCGCGTAAACTCGGCGAGAATTTCGCGCAGCGCGTCGGCCGTGACGTTCGTTTCCACCGCTGTCGAAATCTCAAACGGACTCGCCGCGCGACGCCAGTCAAACGCAGAATGCGCGCCGTACGTGAACGCGTGTTCTTCGCGCAAATTCAGATTGAGTCGCGATGAAAAGAGTCCGCCGAGGATGGCGTTCATCACGACGAGCGGGAAGTAATCTTCGTGGAGACGCGGCACAGCCACGTGGCCGACTCGCAACTCCGACTGTGGTGCGTCGGCTTTATGCACAATGTGGAGCCGTGACTCCGCAAAACGCTGTGCGTCAACGGGCTCAGTAACCGGCGGGGCCGTCCCGCTCCAGTCGCCGAGGTATCGCGACGCGTGTTTCACCGCGTCATCGACCGTGATGTCGCCCGCGATCATGAGCGCGGTGGCATTGGGCCGATAAAAGGCTTGATGATACTCCAGCAACTTTTCGCGGGTGGCACGCGCGACGCTGGCTTCGTCGCCGCCGGCGAGGCGCGCGAATCGCGAGTCTGGCACGTAGAGCAAACGCGAGAAGAACACGTCGGCCAGGCCGCGCGGCTCGGCGCGCAATTGCGCCAGGTCGGACACGCGCTCGGCGCGCATGCGTTCCAGCTCGTGTTCGGGAAACGCCGGTTCGCGCAACACTTCGGCCAGCACGGCAAAACCATCTTCCACGCGCGACGTAAGCGCGGTGAGCTGGACGATCGCGCTGTCCCAATCAGCGCCCGTGTCGAGCGTACTACCCAGCATCTCAAGGCGTTGCGCCAACTCCAGCGCATTCATCGTGCGGGTGCCTTCGTTGAGCGCGCGCGTGGCAAGCTGGGCGACGCCCTCGGCTTCGCGCGGATCACGGGTGGCGCCCGCTTCAACCACGGCGAGAATGGTGACGACCGGATATGCATGGATCGGCGCCACGACGATGCGCAGACCATTCGCGAGAATGCGCGTTTCAAAGTGCGGAAAGCGATACGGACGCGGCGCGCCGGGAGATGGACGGGCAGGCGCCGGTGGCAATTCGTGCGGCGATGTCGCAGTGAAGTCGGTCATCATGCACCCACCGCCACGATCTCGTTGGCGGCGTCGGCTTCCGGTTCAGACTCCTCAGCAGGGACATAAATCAACAACGCCCGATTGTCCGGACCGAGACGCGCGCGCACCAGCGCGTTGACATCAGCGGCCGTAATACGCTGATAGCGCGCGACCTGTTCGTTCGCGAGCGATGCGTCGCCAAAGTAGGTGGCAAATCGCGACAGCTGATCGGCGCGCTCAGCGGCTGATTGCAGGCTGGTGGTGAAACTGGTCTCGATGAGTGCGCGCGCCCGCGCCACTTCGTCCTCGGTCACGCCATCGCGGTGCAGTCGATCGAGTTCCGCGAGCACCGCCGTCTCAAGACGTTCGACCGACACATCGCCGTGCGCCGTTGCATCGACGATAAGCAGGTCGCTGCCTTTGGCGAGATCATACGTAAACGCACTCGCCGACGACGCCACGCGTTGCGTGCGCACCAACGATTGCTCCAATCGACTGCCGGTCCGCAGGCCAAGGATCGCTGACGCGATGCTGGCAGCGTAGTAACCATCGCTGCCAAAAACGGGTGTGCGACAGGCAACAAAAATGCGCGGCAATGCGACGGCGTCGCTCACCACTTCGCGTCGCGTTTCACCGAACGTGTCCGGTACGGTCATGTCGCGCAGCGGAGGCCGCGCACTGCCTCGCGGAATGGGTCCGAAGTATTCCTCGATTAACCGTATCGTTTCGTTACGATCGAGATCGCCGGCCACGGTGAGGACGGCGTTATCCGGTGCGTAATAGGTACGAAAGAACTCCGCGACGTCGTCGAGTGAGGCGTCGGTGAGATGCTCCATCGATCCAATCAGTGAGTGATTGAACGGATGCCCCTCAGGAAAGCAGAGCGCCGGCAATTTTTCCCACCAGGTGCCGTACGGCTGGTTATCGACACTCCAGCGCCGCTCGTTCTTCACGACGTCGCGTTGGGTATCGAGCTTTTCCTGTGTTAGTCCTGGTATGAATCGTCCCATACGATCAGCTTCGAGCCAGAGCGCAATGGCGAGCTGATTGGACGGCAACGTTTCGTAGTAATTGGTGCGGTCAAGCCACGTCGATCCGTTCAGCGTACCGCCGGCGCGCTGCACCAGTTCAAAGTGTTCGTTCGCCGCCACATGCTCGGAGCCCTGAAAGAGCATGTGCTCGAACAGGTGCGCAAAGCCGGTGCGCTCGAGCCGTTCGTTGGCGGAACCCACGTGGTACCACAAGTTGACCGCGACAATGGGCGCCGTGTGATCTTCGGAGAGCACCACGTGCAGGCCATTCGGGAGGCGGTAGCTCTCGACAGGGATGTGCATCTGACAATATTGGTAGTGCGCGCAGCAAAGCGGTAACCCTGAACGGTCAGATGCACCGTTCCGTTTCACACTGCACCCCACCGACAATGACTCTCACCCGCTCGTATGCAATGCCTCGCATGATCACGCCCGGCGCCACAATCCGTATTGCCGTGGCATTCTGTATCGCTGCCGTGCTCGCCGCGTGCAAAGGCGAT
The DNA here is from genome assembly GCA_966096095.1 of uncultured Gemmatimonadaceae bacterium. Taxonomy (GTDB): domain Bacteria; phylum Gemmatimonadota; class Gemmatimonadetes; order Gemmatimonadales; family Gemmatimonadaceae; genus Gemmatimonas. The sequence continues at coordinate 21,099 of CBHTUR010000027.1, forward strand.
GGACCGCCCGTTCCAACCACGTTCGCGCCCACCGGCGGTTCCACTATTGCGATGACCGGCGTCGTGGCCTCGTCGGTCACCACGGTGCCGCAAGTTCAAATTCTCGATGCCAAAGGCAAGGGCATAAAAGGGCTGCGCGTGCGGTGGAAAGTTGGCACCAACAGCGGCCACGTCACCAACGACTCCACACTGACCGACAATAGCGGCACCGCGTCGTCGGGTGGATGGACGTACGGCACGGCCGCCGGACTGCAAACACTCAGTGCGTCGGCCGATGGCGTCTCGACGGTGACGTTCACGGCGCAGGTGGCGCCGGGGCCGCCGACCAACCTCGTTCGCGTTTCGCCAGATGGACAGACCGCCACGGTCAACACGCCGGTGGCTTCGCCTCCTTCGGTGCGCGCGCAAGACGCGTTCGGAAATCCTGTTCCCAGCGTCGTTGTGACGTTCGCGGTGACTTCTGGTGGCGGCACTCTGGCGAATGCGCAGGTAACATCCGGCGGCGACGGCATCGCGACGTCCGGAACGTGGACGCTGGGAACGCAGTCGGGGACACAGTCGGTGGCTGCGACCGCAACGAATGTGACGGCGACGAGTGTCAGTGCCACTGCGCTTCCTGGCGCGCCGGTGGGCTTTCTCAAGATGAGCGGCGACAATCAGGTCTCAGCGACCGGCTACTCGGTACTTGTGCCCCCGGGTGTTCGTGTCGTCGACGCGTTCAACAACGGCATCGGCGTGGCGCCGGTCACGTTCACCCCTGGTGCGGGCTCGGGCACGGTCACCGGCGGCACACTGACAACCGATGCAACAACCGGCATCGCCACGGTTGGCAGCTGGACGCTGGGCAGTGCGGCGGTGCAGACACTCACCGCGACGAGTTCGATGCTGCCAGGAAAAGCAGCGGTCTTCACCGCGACCCGCGACTCGGTGTTCGATATCGACGTGCGTTTCATTGGCACGGGTGGAACTGCGCAGATTCGACAGGCATTCCTCGATGCCGCCGCCAAGTGGCGTCGCATGATTGTCGGAAATCTCCGCTACTTAAACGTCGTTCGGCCGGCGGGCGACTGTTTGTCATTCGTTCCGGCGGTCAACGAGCGCATCAACGACATCGTGATCTTCGCACGCATTGGACCGATTGATGGTGTTAACAACATCCTCGCACAGGCCGGTCCCTGCCTCTACAGCACAGTGGACTACCTTCCCATCACCGGCGTGATGGAGTTCGATGAAGCCGATATCACCAACATGCTGAACAACGGCACGTTCAACGATGTTGTGCTACACGAAATGGGACATGTGTTGGGTATCGGCACGATGTGGAACGAAGGGCGCACCTTGCTTTCCAACGAGGGCGGGGTGGCGCCGTTCTTCACAGGGACAGCCGCGCGAGCGGCGTTCGCCGCGATCAACACGGTGACGTTTGGCGGTAACCCGGTTCCCGTCGAGGGGAACGCCGCCCCCGTTGGAACGAGAGACGGACACTGGCGTGAGTCGGTCTTCGGTCGAGAGTTGATGCAGGGGTATGCGAAGATTGGTGGCATGCCGTTGAGTCGGGTTACCGTGGCGTCGCTCCAAGACCTTGGTTATGTGGTCAATCTCGCGAACGCCGATCCGTTCACCATCACGTCGCCGATCCTCGCCGGTTTCCCGCAATCGAATATCGTCTCGGTGCGACTTGGCGACGATCAGCCATCGACCCCAATGCTTGGCGTCGATCCACGTGGACAAGTGGTGAAGATCACCCCGCGCCGCAAGAACTGATCGCGCACTCTGTGTACCGAAGGCAAAACGCGCCGCGCTTCGAATTGAATGCGCGGCGCGTTCTGCGTTCATGGTGCGACCGTCCGCGAACTATCCGTCCGCTGCCACCTGTCCGCTATGTCCGGTCATGTGCAACCACAGCAGATAGAACACGTCGGCCGGCAACGCAAAACTTTCGCGCACCACATACTCCAGCACGACCGGACGATTGGCCGAGATCGGACTGGTGCGCGTGGGTGATGGCAGTGGGGTGAGTCCGTGCAAGCGCGCCAGCACATCAAGGCGCAGCATGTGAAACGGATCGCTCACCAGTAACACGCGGGGTCGCACACCTCGTTGCGCGGAATCCATGCGCGCGCGCAGCAACACCGCCGCGCCATGCATCGACGCCAGCGTGGTGCGTCCGCTCGCTTCCAGCAGAATCGCCTGTGGTGGCACTCCGCGCCGCATCGCGAATCGTCGGCCCGCTGCCGCCTCGGAAATCTGATCGCCTTCGCGACGTCCGCCGGTGAACACGATGCGCGGAGCACGATGTGCGTTCCATAACGCCAGCGATTGATCGAGCCGCGCCCGCAATACGGGCGACGGTTTGCCGCCGTACTGCGCCGCGCCCATCACCACAATCGCGTCGGCCGATTCGTCGCTCGCGCGCATCGACCACGCCACGACCCCCGCGAGCGTCAGCAACCACCCCGCGACCACAAACATCAGCGCGCGTCGCGCTACGCGTAGCGAGCGCGATCGCATGACGCGGGAGCGGAGCGGGAGGGCCGAACCCGATTGGGCCATGCCCCCAAGTTAGTCGAGGGGCCGCCGTTCTCCGGGGGCCGGAGCGTCCACCGTATACCCGTCGGAACGCAAGCGCTCCATGAATGCGTCCTGAGCCGGTGGTTCACCATGTACCAGATGTACGCGCGGCGCACCGAGTCCGTTTGCCGCGCCACCCGCGCGCACCGCGTTCAGCCATTCGTGCAGCTGCGTCCGATCACCGTGGGCACTGTATCCATTCAGGACTTCGACCTGCGCGTTGAGCTCGACCTCGTCGCCCAGCACCTTGATGGTCGACCGACGCTCAACGATGCGTCGACCCAGCGTATGCTCGGCCTGAAAGCCCACGATGAGAATCGTGTTGCGCGGATCACTGGCGCCGTTCTTGAGGTGATGCAAGATGCGCCCCGACTCCGCCATCCCCGACGCGGCAATGATCACCATTGGGCCGTGCATGCTGTTCAAGGCTTTCGACGCCTGCACATCGCGCGTGTAGTGCACCTGCGGAAAATCAAAGAGCTCTTTGGTGCCGCGAATCAGTGATTCACTCTCGTCATACGTTTCCGGGTGCATGCTGAACACACTCGTGGCGCTGATCGCGAGCGGTGAATCGATGTAGATCGGAATGGCGGGGATCTTTCCTTCAAGCTGCAAGCCGTGCAGATCGTATACGAGCTCCTGCGTGCGCCCCACGGCAAAGGCGGGCACGAGCACGCGACCGCCACGCGCCGCAGTATCGCGAATAACCGCCGCGAGGTGTTCACGCGCCCCGCTGACCGATTCGTGATCGCGATTGCCGTACGTCGATTCGCACAGAATCACATGCGCACCACCAGTCGGCGGCTCGGGGTCGCGAATGATGGCGAGTCCGTCTCGGCCGATATCACCGGAGAACACGAGGCGCTTGAGCACGCCGTTTTCTTTCGCCTCCACAACGACGGAGGCGGAGCCAAGGATGTGTCCCGCGTCGACAAACTGCACACGCACGCCGTCGGTCACGTCCATCCACTTGTGGTACGGTACGCCAATCATCAGGTCCTGCGTCCGCGTCGCATCCTCGATCGTATACAGCGGCTCGGCGTGCTCACGCCCATGCCGCTCGAGAAAGTCGGCGTCCTTCTCCTGAATGTGGGCGCTGTCGGCCAGCATGATCGCGCACAAGTCGCGCGTCGCGGCCGTGGTCCAGATGCTGCCCTTGAACCCGTGGTGCGCGAGTAGTGGCAAACGCCCCGCGTGATCGATGTGAGCGTGTGAAAGCACGATCGCATCGATGGAGTCGACATCGAGCGGCAGCTTCGCGTTCTTGATGCGACTCTCGGCGCGAGCACCCTGAAAGAGGCCGCAGTCGAGCAAGATCGTGCGCGTGCCGACGCGGAGAATGTGGCAGGAACCGGTGACTTCACGCGCCGCGCCGCTGAATTCAATCTGCACTGCCGCTCCGGTATGGCCGGAGCGCGAATCAGCCGACGAGCAGCTTCTTCTGCGACTCCAGCTGGGTTTCGATCCGACCACACATCAGGTCGCACAGTTTCATCACGGCGCGATCGGCGTGGGCGTAGTGCACAAACAAGCCCTCCTTCCGTCGCTTCACGAAGCCTGTCGAATGCAGAACTTGCAAGTGCTTTGACACATTAGCCTGTCCCAACCCGGTCTCCTCGACCAGTTCGTTCACTGTCAGTTCACGACCGCGCAAGGTATCGAGAATCTGCAGTCGCGCCGGCTCCGCCAAGGCCTTAAATCGCTCGGCCAACAGACGAAACAGCTCCGGCGTCATTGCGCCCACGGGATCAGCTGGCATGCAGCCCCTCATTCGGGAGGCGCAGCTCGCGACGGACCAGCAACTTTTGTAACGACTGCCGATGCAGTCCGAGCGCGCGCGCGGTGCGCGCGACGTTTCCGCCGTGACGATCGAGCGCCGCCCGCAAGAACGCGCGATCGAATTCACGCAGCGCGCGTTCGCGAGCCTCAACGAACGTGAGGTCGGCGCCGGAGACAATCGACATCGCGGTCTGGATGGAGGGATCGAGGCGGGTATTCAAGGCCCGTGGTAACTCGCGCACGGTGACCGTTGAACCGTCGGCCAGCAACAGCGCACTCTCAATCACGTTGCGCAACTCGCGGACGTTGCCCGGCCAGGTGTGGCGCTGCAACAGCGCGGTGGCGAGATGATCGAACCCGCGCACCGGCAACCCGTGCTGCGCACTCAGCGTGTGCACGAAGTGCTCGATCAGTGGCGACAGATCACCCGCCCGATCACGCAACGGCGGCAAATGCAGCGTCACCACGCGCAATCGATACAACAAATCATCACGGAACTTACCGTCGCTGACGAGACGGTCGAGCACGCGATGACTCGTGGCCAGCACGCGCACATTCACCGCAGTTGCAACTCCACCCACGCGCACGATTTCGTGATGTTCGAGCAACCAGAGTAGTCGCGCTTGTGATACCGCACTGAGATCGCCGATTTCTTCCAGCAGCACCGTGCCGCCGTTCGCCGATTCAAACACGCCCCCCGACTGTGTGCCGAACAGCGCTTCATCGAGTGTCTCCGGAGGCAACGCCGAACAGTTCACTCGCACGAACGGCTGTGCGTCGCGAGAACTCAAGCGGTGGATCGCCCGCGCCGCGAGCCCTTTGCCGGTGCCGCTCTCACCGGTCAACAGCACCGACATCTCCGTCGCCGCAATCCGCTTCAACCGACGCTCCACATCGCGCATGACATCGCTCTGCCCGACCATGCCGGGCAGAAGTTCGATTGCGACGCTGTCACGCCGCTCACGGACACTCGGTACCACCCGGCGCATCAGCGTGAACGGTTCGCTCTCCGCCGAGGGCGGATTCTGCACAGCTCCGTTGTCCCGATACCGCGTTGCTCGATGCATGGCTTCGCTCCCGAAAACGAAAAGGCGCGAGGCCGCTCTTGCGAGCGATCTTCGCGCCTTCGACTGCCGGGGCCTGTCCCCCGGTCGCCAAGGTGGATCGGCAAAGCCGATCCCGAGTTTTTTGTACCCGTATCCTCTATCGAAATACGCGAGATAGGGACTTAACGCAAGAGTCTCGTCCCAATTCGCATAATCCGGTGATATTTGACTTAGATGTGCTGAATCAGCAACTCCAGTCGGTGCCGCAAGTCACCAAGTGTCTTGGATTTGAACGATCCCTTGGTCTCCTCCAGCACCGCGATCGTCTCCTCCACCGCCGCCTGAAGTTGGGCGCCACGCGGGCAGTTGATGAGCTGACAGGGGTGCGGCTGCGGATTCGGCTGTCCCGCCAGGGCGCGACCCAGCTGTTCGAGATCGGTGAGTGAGCCCATGACGTTGCGTAGCGTCAGCGCCAGAAACGTGTCCACCTCACCCCGCGTCTCGCCAACGGGGGCCGAGGGCATGGTTTCCAACTCACGGCGATACTCCCGCAGCCGCCCCTCCGCTCGTTGCATGGTCTGGTACGAACGGAATCGCGCCACCGACGTGGACACCCGCTTCAGCAAATCGGGGAAATGCACCGGTTTCACGAGATACGCGGCCACCGGCAGCTCAATGCTGTCGACGGCCGAACGGACGGACGGAAATCCGGTAATGATGATGATGGGCAACCCACCACTCGCATGCGCGACTTGCTGCACGAGATCGAGATCCGCATTGCCGGGCATTTCCAGATCGGTGATCAGCAAGTCGTACTGCGCCGATGTGATCGCTTCAAGTGCCGACGACGCGTCTTCCACGGTATCGACACTGAATCCTTCAGCGCGCAGGAGTTCAGCCGTCGAGGCCAAAAACGTCGGCTCATCGTCGGCGATCAGAATTCTGCCACGGCTCATCGCAACACTCCGGTGTCAATCGGGGTCATCGGAAAACGCACTTCAAATGTGGTGCCCGCCGTCTCGCGATTGTGCACGGAGATCTGTCCGCCGACGGCGAGCACGGACTGCCGGACTAACGATAGGCCGATACCCATCCCGCCAGTTTTGACCGAACGATCTTTCGTGCTGAAGAACGGCTCGAAGATGCGCTGCTGTAATGCGACCGGCACACCCGGACCTTCGTCGCTCACCCGAATCACGCACCATTCGCCTTCCTGCTGTGCACTGACCGTGATCGTTCCACCGGCAGGCGTCGCATCCAATGCGTTCTGCACGAGATTGTAGAGCGCCTGCCGCAACAGCGCGTCGGGAATCGGCACCAGCGACGGAGCGCCGGCGACATCGGTCACGATGCGCAGCTGTCGGGCACGATTGACCTGCTCCAGAAAAATCACCGCGTCGCTGATGGCGAGGATCACCGACGAGCTCGAGGCCATGGCCTGGTCCGGCCGATACGTCTCGTAGAGTTGACGCGTCACCGCCGCGATCCGCGCGATCTCGCGTTCAATGGCGCCGACGAATCGGAAGTGTGGATGCTCAGGCGAGATCGCGCCGCGCACGAGCAGAAAGGCGTTTTGAATGCCGGCCAACGGATTGTTGATTTCGTGGGCTACGCGCGCCGCCAGCTGACCCATCGTCGTGAGCGCCCCAATTTCTCGCAACGATTCTTCCGCGCGTTTGCGCTCGGTCAAATCGCGACCCTCGGCCAATACCTGCACCACGTGCCCGTCCTGATCGAGAATGGGCTTGAGCGAAAAATCCACAATTGCCAGCCGATCGTTCGCCCCGCGCAGCGCGACTTCAAACCGACTGCTCGTCGCGGCGCGCGCGCGCGCGACGCGCTCCTGAACGCGCGTGCGAGTGAGTTCGTCCGCCGGCCACCACGCGAGCGCAGAAAAGATCTTGCCCTGCAGCGCGTCTGGCGTTTCGCCGGCTAGCTCGGCCGCCGCCCGATTGGCTTCGAGGATGCTGCCGTCCAGGTCGAGCAGCAGCTGCAACTGATATGCGGTGTCAAACATGGCGCGAAAGCGCCGCTCGCTTTCCTCCCGTGCCGCATCCGCGCGCGCGCGTTCGGATGTATCGGCCGAGATGCCGAGCACGCGGCGCGGGCGACCGTCGAGAGTGCGCTCCACCACGCGACCGCGTTCGACGATGGTGTGCCACTCGCCGTTCTGCGCGCGTACGCGATACTCGCACTCGAACGCCTCGGCGCGCCCGCTCACGTGCGCGTCGAGCGCCTCCGCGACAAGCTCGACATCGTCGGGATGAATAAGCGACTGCCACGCTGCCGCTTCACCGTTGACTTGCGCCGGATCGAAGCCCAGATGTCGCAACAGCGCATCGCTGCGATGCGCGCGCCCTTCGAGAACATCCAGCTCCCAGACACCATCCGTGGCGCGCTCGATTGCACGTTGCATTCGAGTCATGCCCACCACACTCGCCTGCTCATATGTCTTGCGCGCCAACCAGAGCGTCAACGACAGCAGTGCGGCCACCGCCAGACCGAGCACCAAGACCAGATCGGGCAACGACGATGGCAGCGCCGACGCCTGTGGCGTCAGCGTCAGGCTGATCACGCGCGTGCCAAACTGCAGCATGCTGGTCATAACAGGCGGCACGTCCGTGCGCGGTACGCCGGCAACCTGCGAGTCAGCGACGAACGCGCGCAGCACAAAACCGGCACTCGTATCCGCCACGAATTCCGACACCAGCTCGCGCTCGTCAATCAGGGCGACCACGACCGAGGGGCCATCAAGGCGGCTGTTCACCGGCTGCAGAATCGCAATGCCCCATCGCGTATCCGAGAGCGCCATGACCGTCGTGGACTGCGCGGCAAAGGCGGAATCACGCGCCGTGACAGGGAGCAGTGGAGCAATCAGCGCAGTCGCCGCGATGCGCAGATCCACCGATCTCACCGTGTATCCGTCACGAGGTACCTCGCGCCGCGCATCACCACTCGGCGAAAGCAACATCAGTCGTTGCAAGCCGGGCGTCTCTTTCACCAACCGCGTTACCGTGGCGCCAAATTGCTCTTGCGCTGGTGGCGCGCTGGCGGTGAAGAGCGTCAGTCGTCGGATGGCGGCGTCGATCGACTGAAATTGTCGATCGATCGATCGCTGCACCGCGTCTGACGCGATCCGTGCGCGCGCGCGCAGCTGCGTTGTTTCACGTGCCTCAAGGGCCGCCCAGAGTACGATCACCACCGCCCCGACCGCCGTTCCCACAAGCGCGGGCGACCACGTCGGAGGCGCCAATGCCAACCGATCAACGGTGGCTGTGCGTCGTGCAATGGCGAGACCCAGCAGCAAGGCACCTCCGAGCGCTTGCACCGGCGCCTGAAACCACTCGCGTGCCGTTGCGGTGTCCAACACGCGGGCGAGCTGCGCAATCCACAACACACTCGCCAACGTGCAGACGATCGCCGATAACGTGGCAATCGTGATCGCGCGTCGGTCGCTCAGTCGGGGCGACGCACTGAGCCAGACACTCACGCTGAGAGCACCGTAGAGGAGTCCCATCGACGGCGAAATCCCGTAGCCGGGACGCATCGCATCGACGTTCGCCATCCGGGACGCCGCGAGAGCGTCGAGCGGGAGCGGCAGTGCGGCGACGTGCGCTATGAGTCCGATCGCGATCAGCACGACCGACACGACGGCAATCTGTCTCGCGAGCGAGAGTCGGGCACTGCCCAACGCCCACGCGCTGCTCGCCACAGCGAATATCACGCCGTACGCCCACGGACGACCCGGCGCGAACGCGTGCGTCGGTTGCACGAACGGTGCGATGCGCGCGACCGATCCAACCGCCACCGGTATCAACGTGCTTACGGTCAGCAGCGCCAGCACGCGCGTCCACTGATCGGTGTGGAGGCGTTGCGGCGAATTGGCCATCGTCGCCGATGCGGCCACCTACGTCTCGCCCAAGCGCAACCAACGACGCACAGTCGGCGGATGAAACGCGCGCAATCGGTCAATCATCCGATCGACGTCGGACTCGATCACGAGCCACTCCTCGGGTGCGCCACGCACAAATCCCTCCTGCGCGGCATGCTCGAGCAGCGAGATGAGCGGTTGCCAGTACTCCTTCACATCCAGCAAGCCCACCGGCTTCTGGTGCACGCCGAGCTGCGCCCACGTCCACGTTTCGAAAAACTCTTCCAGCGTACCAAGTCCGCCCGGGAGCGTGATGAACGCATCCGCGAGATCGGCCAGCATCGCTTTGCGCTCGTGCATCGAGTCGACGATGTGCAGCGCAGTCAGTCCCAGATGCGCCACTTCGCGCTGCACCAACGCATGCGGCATCACGCCAACCACCTCACCGCCGGCTTCGATTGCGGCGTCCGCCAGCGCACCCATCAATCCGACGCGTCCACCGCCGTACACGACGCAGTGGCCGCGCTCGGCGAGCGTGCGACCCAGTCGACGCGCCGTCTCCACATACTCCGGCAGCGCGCCATCGTTGGACGCGCAATAGACACAAACCCGCCGCAGGACATCCGCCATGGTTTCAAGCTAATCCGTCGATCGATGGGTGCGCATCAGCCATCTCGCGCGATGCGTCATGCCAGACGGATCGCATGCGTGAGAGTCGCCGCGTGGCGCCCCAGAGTACGGGCGCTGTCATTAACGGACCAGCAACGGCGATACTCACCCACAGGGCATCGCGCCACGAGGTGACGTGCTGCCCGTTCCACACCATCGCTTGCCACAGCGTGAGTAGCGCATCCATCGACACGAATAGCGCTGCCACGCGCACCAGCGCGATGCCGCGATCCGGATGGGCGCGCGCAAACGAGCGCGTCCGCGCCACGCGCAGCAGCGCATACAGCGCGGCATCAAACACCACCCAGGTCCACTGGATCGCCCGCGAGGGAAACCACGGATGTTTTGGTGCGATTGCCAACAGCAGCGTCCAGGGTACTAACAACCACTCCAGCGCGGTGAGCAGCGGTCGCGGTCCTCGCAGCACGGTGCGTAGCGCAAAGCGGCTCAACGAGCCGCCGGCAAACGCGCGCAGTCCGTCGAGTAACGACGATGCGCTCGAGCCTGCCGTTGGGAACGCGAGATACATCGGCTCCCAGTGCTGAGGCCTCAGCTTTCGTTTGAAAGCGGCGAGTCCGTCGAAGTTGTAGAGCGGACGTGAGATCGTTCGCACCGCACGTAGCCAGCGCGGTATCGCGCCGGCGAGCGGCGCGAGCCCCAATGTCGCCCACGTCACGCCATCGGTCGCCAACGCTCGCATCGCTGCGTCAATCAACAGCTCGGCCGTCCCATTGGGCGCGTCAGGATCGCGCAAAATGTGTTCGAACAACCACCCGCCGCGCGTCGCGACCGGCGCCAGCGACACCAAACCCACCACGTGTCCGCGTTGTTCGGCAATGAAGAGGCGTCGATGCGACAAATGCGCCAGCGGAGCCACTTCTACCAGAAACTGCATGGGCGGCATGGGACGACTCGCCAACCAGTGTTGCACCACGGCCCGCAGCTGCGTCGGAAGTTCAGGTTGTTTGGCGAAGTCTGCCGCGTCGACTTCGCGCACGCGCACCCCTTTGGCACGCGCGCGTCGCAACTGTTCGCGGAGCGATCGGTGCGCAGCCAGATGTGTGGCCCACTGTTGCGGATCCCATACCGGTTGCTCGCCTAAATGAAAGCGACGAAAGCTGCGTGCGGCGGCAAGAATGCCCTCGGTGCCGAAGAAGCTGGCCCGTCGATGGTACGCGCGAGCCGCGGCCACAAATCGTTCGGCCACGTCGATTGCGTCACCCGGCGCGGAGATCGGCTCGCCGGCGGCCACCCAAGCGCGACCGGTGTCGACGTAGGCCACCATTCCGCGCGTAGAACTCGCTGCGCCATCGGCACCGCGCACCGACTCATCAAACCAGTGCGACATTCCTGGATTCAGTGCCTGAAAGGCGGTTCCAATGCGCCCATATCGCGACACCAACGCGAGTGTACGCGCATCATCCCGCCGAACCACGGTCATGCAGCGAAGGTAGCGTGACGCACCGAATCGTGGCTACCTTCGCGGAGCGGCCCGTCACAAGTTGCCGCGTGTGTTTGACTCCGACTCGGCCCATCGATGTCTTCCGACTCCGCTTCCCGGTTCCCGACGCTCTCCATCGTCGATCATCCGTTGGTGCGTCATAAGATCACCCTGCTGCGTGACCGCGCGACGCCAACGAAGCAGTTCAAGGAGCTGGTCGACGAGATCGCGATGTTGATGGCGTACGAAGCGACGCGCGATCTCGCGCTCGATTCCGTGTCGGTCGACACGCCGCTCGAAACCGCGTCAGGATGGGCGGTTCGCGGCAAGAAGTTGACACTCGTGCCGATTCTCCGCGCCGGTCTCGGCATGGTCGAAGGTATTCTGCGACTCATGCCGTCCGCGCGCGTCGGGCATATCGGCCTCTATCGTGATCACGACACGCTTGAACCGGTGGACTACTACTTCAAAGTCCCGGGCGATGCGCGCGAGCGTGATTTCCTCCTGCTGGATCCCATGCTCGCCACCGGTGGGAGCGCGGCCGCTGCCGTGGCGTCGCTCAAACGTGCCGGCGCCTCGCGAATTCGCTTCTTGTGCCTCGTTGCCGCGCCGGAAGGCGTGGCGCGGCTCGCACGCGAACACCCCGATGTTCCGGTGCTCGCGGCCGCGCTCGATCGTGAACTGAACGAGCACGGCTACATTTTGCCCGGACTAGGTGACGCGGGCGACCGCCTTTTCGGCACACGATAAGGAAACGGGTGGCTGGCGATCAACGCCGGCCACCCGTTTCACAATGCCTTGCGGTTCGCGCGCTTTATTGGCTAGAACCACTCTTTCGGATCGGACTGCTGCTGCCGCGCCGCGTCCAACACCCACGCCTGTGCATCGCGATCGGTGATTTCGTCCGGCACTTTGTCGAACCAGGTATTCGCCTGCTTCACATCACCAACGCGTCGCCACAACTCTCCAATCAGATACGTGAGCACGGCGCGTTCGTCGTCGGGTACACCATCGTACATCGTGAGCGCCTCGGCAAAGCGCCACGCCGCTTTCCGCCGATAAAAGCGCTCGGCCTCGGTGTCGAGTTCGTCCACCGCACACCACGCAGCGCGCAGGTACAAGTCGGCGAGATAGCGCGGGTCGTTGCCCTGCCATTCTGCCACGCTTGCCGCATGTTCGTACTTCAACGAGCCCGATGGCAGTTCACGCGAGAGCGCCGGCGTCAGTTTTTCCCACACGTAAGAACGCAACCCTTCCGTGGGTTCGGCCGCGTCCGCAAAATCTCGCTCCACACCGGCGTAGCCACATTGCGTGCAGAGGTGCACAAAATACGGCAGCGGCTGCATGCCTGCGGCGCGTTCATGGAAATCCGTGCGCTTGCCACCAAAGCCATTGGTGGCAACCACGGTCTGTGAGCGAAACTCACATGAGCAGACCGGACAGGTCAGTTCTATTAGGTGGAGCGTTGTCATGAAAAACCCACTGGCGAAAACCGAAGCGTTCACGGCCTGCACCGGCCCGTGTCGATAAGTCTCGGCACCGGAGCGCCGGGAGTTGAACAGCCCCCACGCGGGGGCTACATTGCCCCGTCCCGCGTTCCGGAACCTCCGCAGCGTGGCGCGTCGGCCTCTCGTGCCCCCGGTTGTTGATGTTGATCAACCTCCTCCCAGACTTTCTCGCCGTCTTGAACGCCGCCGATCGTGAAGCGGCGTATCTCGCGTACTTCGCGCGGCACCGTGCAATCCTGACGGCGTATTGGGAGAACTACGTGCTCGAGCCGTCCGGACCGCACTTCGAAGAAGTCGTGCGAGCCACCGTCAACGCCGAACGTGACGATTTGCACGCGCTGCTCGCGCGCACGGATGTCGTCACGCTTGTGCAGCAAGCCGAGCGGCGCGTGCAGCAATTGCTCGAACCGGACATGGCATTCGACGTCGTGCTCATGGTGGGCGTTGGTGCGGCCAACGCGGGCGAGCTCGTGGTCGATGGACGCGGCATCGCGTTCATTTGTCTTGAGCACTTCACCGGTGTCGCCAATCCGGACACGCAGGGCCTCGGTCTCGATCCCGAGCTCATTCCCTTGTGGCTCGCGCACGAAATTACGCACGTCGTGCGCTACACCTCGCCAGCGTCACGCAGCGAGATGCGCCACCTCATCAGCGAGGCGGGTGGCTACTACTCGTACTGGGAAACGGGACGTCACGCCACGCTGCGCGAGTTGCTCGCGAACGAAGGGCTGGCGGTGCATGTCTCGCGTGCGGTATCGCCAGGCCACGCGGCGTGGGAGTACTTCGGGTTTGCGCGCCGTCAGTACGCGCGCATTCGTGAACTCGAACCAACGTTGGCGCGCGCCGCGAGTGCCGATTTCGAGCGCAACGCGCTTGGCCTTCGTCTGCGCTATCTCTCGGGCGGCATGAGCGATGAAGCGCGCACCGTTGAACGCGTGGTGATGCCTGAGCGGGCCGGATATTTTCTCGGCGCGCGCATGGTCGAACCGGCAATCAACGCCCGCGGGCTCGCGTGGGCCGTGCGCGCGAGCGCGCACGAACTCGCTGTCGCGGCGCAGCCGGTTGCGATGGAAATCGCGCGGATGACCAGCGTGTCATAAGGCTGTTGGCATCCCGCAACGCGGGATGCGCGGCGCCAAGGCTACTTCCCGATACAGAAGTCGGCGAAGACGCGATCAAGAATATCTTCCGTCCCGATGGCGCCGATCAGCGACGCCAGCGCATCGCGCGCGGCTTGCAAGTGCACTGCCGCCACCGTCGCCGGAAGCGCGCCTGACGACCATCCGTCGAGAAACGCGAGCACTTCGTCGCGTGCTTCCCGAATGCCACGCAAATGCCGCTCGCGCGTGAGCACGGCGCGATCACTCTCACTGTCGTGAAACTGATCCGTCGTCGCCGCCAACTCCTGGTCGATGCGCTGCAGCAGCGCGGTCAACCCTTCCCCTGACTCGGCGCTGACATAGCTCCAGCTGTCGCGGCGCTCCTCTGCTCGAATCTGATCGGCTTTGGTGCGAACACCCAGTACCGGCGCCGCGGTCATTGCTCCGATGACCTGCTGCACCTGCGCGACGTCGTCGGATGACGCACCGCACGCCAGCACGACGTGTGCGCCGGAGAGGTAGCGGGCGCTAACCTCGATGCCGAGTTGTTCGAGTTCGTCATTCGTGTCACGAATGCCTGCCGTATCGACCAGGCGGAGCGGAATCGGCGCTCGATCCAGCAGCGCGTCAATTGCGTCGCGCGTTGTGCCGGCAATCGGCGTTACCAACGCGCGCGCTTCGCCCAAGAGCGCGTTAAACAACGACGACTTGCCGGCATTGGGAGGTCCGGCAATCACAATCAGCGCTCCGTCGCGCAGCAGCGCCGCTCGTGGTGCGGTGGCGAGCAACGCGTCGAGTGCCTGTTCGAGGCCACGTGCGGCGCGTGCAATACGCTCCGGTGCAATCGGACCGTCATCCTCTTCCGGAAAGTCGATGTCGTAGGCCAACAACGCTTCCAGTTGCAGAACATCATCGCGCAGCGCCAGCAATCGCCGAGACAGACCGCCGTCGAGCTGCGCGAGGGCTTGTCGATGCATTGCGGTGGTGCGTGCATCGATCAGATCGCCAATCGCCTCGGCTTGCAGGATATCAAGCTTGCCGTTCACGACCGCGCGGCGCGTGAACTCGCCGGGGAGCGCGGCTCGCGCACCTGCCGCGACGCAGGCGGCCAATACGCGTGCCGCAACGACGCGTCCGCCGTGCGTGCTGAACTCCACGACATCCTCGCCGGTGAACGAATGCGGCGCGACAAATGCTGTCACGAGCGCGTCGTCGAGTGCTTCACCCGTGACGGGATGTTGGAGCAATGTCCGCGTGGCGATGCGTGGCGCTGCGCTGGCGGTCGTCGCACCCAGCGCGCGCGCAATGGTCAGCGCGCGCGGTCCGCTCAGTCGGACTATGGCGAGGGCGCCTCGACCTTCGGCCGTGGCGCGCGCCACGATGGTATCAGTGCCACCGGCCATCAGGCTGCTCGACCGCGCTTCCGTCATGGCACCCGCCCTCGGTCGGTCCGTCGAGGAATTCGATGCGCCTCACGGTGGTGAGGCGCGTGCGGTCAGCCTTGCACGACGGGCGCGGCCCGTCCACGCTCACGCGAGATCAACCACTGCTGCGGCAGTGAGGCGAGGTTCTGCACGAAGTAGTAGAGATTGAGCCCCGACGCCATGCTGAAGAAGATGAACAGCATCATCGCCGGCATGAGGTACATCATCATCTTCTGCTGCTCGTTGGCCTTCACGCCTTTCATACCAATCCACGACAGCGCCATCGCCGTGATGGCGACCAACACGGGCAAGACGAAGAACGGATCCTTCACCGAAATGTCGGGCAACCACAGGAAGGACACGCCGCGGAACTCGATGGTGTTCTGAAAAACGAAGAAGAGCGCGAAGAACACCGGCAAGGGAATGAGCATCGGCAAACAGCCCGACAGCGAGCTGAAGGGACTCATGCCGTGCGCTTTGTACAGCGCCATCATTTCCGACTGCAGCTTCTGCGGGTCGCCCTTGTACTTGGTTTGCAGCGCCTGCATTTCCGGCTGAATGCGTTGCATTGCCATCGAACTGCGCATTGCCTTCTGGTTCAACGGCCACAGAATGATGCGCACGGCAATGCCGAACAGGACGAGAATCCAGCCATAGCTGACGCCCAGCGTGGCCTTCATGAACAACAGCAGCTTGATCACGATCGTCGCGAACGGCTGCACGATTCCTTGCAGCCAGCCGCCGTACGGGTTCGACGTTTCAAATTCGCGCCCCATCGCGACGAGACGCTTGAACTCCTGCGGTCCGACGTACAACTCGAACGCAGCCGTGCCCTTGTCGAGCGGCACGACGGCCGTGGCGAGTGCGCGCGTGGCCTGCTTACCGGTACGGACTCCGCCCGTGACATCAAGCTCGGCGAATCCGGTCTGCCCCTTGGGCACGAGCATGCCAAGCAGGAAGTACTTGTTCTTCGCCACGGCCCACGTCAGCGGACCGGAAACGATCTTGCGCTCACCCGGATCGACGGAGCGGAAGGCGATGCCTTTCGCACTTTGCTGATCGGGCTTGTAGGCGTACGCGAGATGCGTGTGGTCTTCCGTCGTGTCGGCTTCGTTCGAACGAAACGCCGACGGCAAATCAACCAGCAGAAACGCGCTCCCCGTTGGCGCGGCGCCGTTGGTGGTGACCTGCGTCGCGACGTTTACGCGATAACTGTCGGGCAAGAACGAATACGTGATGCTGACCGCGTGCGCCGCGACGGTCGCATCGTAGCGAACAACCGTGCGTCCATTCTCTTCGCTCTTGCTCGTGCGAAACACCTGCTTGTCGAGTCGCACGGTGTCGCCCGGCATCACCAGGGAGAAGCCGATCAGCGCGTCGGTCGCCGTGGCGAGTTCCACCGGTCCGGCTTTCGTGCGACCACGGTCTTTGAGCGCGGCATACTGCGTCATTTCAGCGCCGATGAGTCGCGCGCCGCGATTCGTCGTGCGATACACCGCGCGCGACGTGGTCACCGCGGTCGTGTCGACGGGCACCATCGGCATTGCGACGGTGCTGGTCGCCGCTGCGGGCGCCGCAGCAGCCGCGCCGGCGCTGTCCGGGCGCGCCTGCATCGTCGGCGACGCGGAGGCGGTCGTCGCGGCAGTGGGTGTCGCCGAAGAAGCGGCAGTGCTGTCGGTCGTGCGCGCAGCTGCGCTGTCGGCGCGACGAAGCGAATCACCAGCGATGGCGGCTCCCGGCACCGGTTTCGGCGTCGGGAACAGGAACGGCGTGACAACGAGGACCGCCGCCATCAGGACGACGGCGAGGACTATGCGGCGTGGTTCCATGATTGGATCGAGTTCAACCTCAAGGGACCGGGTCGAAACCCCCCGGCCGAAATGGATGACAGCGCGCGATACGTCGCAGCGCCAGCCATCCTCCGCGCCACGCCCCATGGCGCTCAAGCGCCTCGATGGCATACACGGAGCAGGAAGGATAATACCGGCACGCGCCCCCAAAGATGGGCGAGAGCACGAGCTGGTACCCGCGAACAGCCAGTACGAGCACCGTGCGCGGCAAATGCGCCACGCGATTCGCGACGCGAGTCGCGAGTCGATGCGTCAGTCCGTACGCGGCCATGCGTGTTGCAGTTTGGGAATCAGCTGACGCATTTCCCGTTGCAGATCGTTGAAGTCCCGATCGTACGCGGGGGGAATGACGCGCAGCACCACATCCATCGGCGGTAAAACCGGCAGCCACTCCAGTCGCACGAGTTCGCGCAACCGTCGCTTGAGCGTGTTGCGTGCGACCGCAGTGTGCTTGTAACGCGGCACGACCAGTCCGACGCGCACCGACGCACGAAGGGAAGCGGTCGCGCGCACGTCGATAACGGCGGTGCGCACGCGCTTCCCTTGTTCTCGCACTGCAGCGATGTCGGCTCCGCGCGTCAGTCGCTGCGCACGCGGAAACGATCGCGAAGCCGGTTGGGACTCAGGCGCCGGCGTACTTCGACGGGAGCTGGACCGTGAGACGCTTGCGTCCCTTCTTGCGGCGACGGCTGAGGACTTCGCGTCCCCATTTCGTCTCCATGCGGCTACGGAATCCGTGCTTGCGGATTCGACGGGTGTTGCGGGGACGGTACGTGGGCTTGCCCATATGAACTCTCGATGGATCTCGACGGAAATGACGGGTCTGCTCTGCCGAAGCCGTGCAGTCTTCTCGGGTGCAGCGAAGGTGAAGCCTGCTAAAATACGTGGCCGCATGGCTTTCGGTCAAGTCAGTTGATTCACATTGCGCGGGGTTTCTCGCGGAATTTCCGACTTGTCTGGACTCACGTACCTCACGCATCTGCACAGCAATTGACTTGTCCACATCCGAGGGGATAGCTTCGGCCCCCGCGTTCTTCTGCCCCTCGCCCTGACTGATGTCGCTTTCGCCAGCTGAACTTTGGGACCGCCTGCGCCAGCGCGCGCGCCAGGTGCTCCCCGAGCAGACGTACCGAACCTGGCTGGAGCCGACCGAGGCCCTCGCCGTCGAAGGCGACACCCTCATGGTGGGCGCCCCGGATCAATTCTCCGCCGACTGGAACGAGTCGAAGCACGCCGATCTGCTGACGAGCTTCAGCCCGGTCGCGTTGGGGCACCCGCTCAAAGTGCGCTTCCGGGTGCACGAGGAGCGCGTTGGTCGCGTCCAGATGGACATGTTTGTTCAGGCGCCAGCAGCTCCTGTTTCAGCGCCAGTACAGCAGCATCCATCGCGCATATCAACGCCACTCAACCCTCGATACACGTTCGACCAGTTCGTCATCGGTAAGTCGAACGACGTCGCGGCCGCCGCCGCCCAGGCCGCCGCGCAGGCCCCGGGCAAGGTGTACAACCCCCTCTTCATCTACGGCGAGACGGGGCTCGGCAAGACGCACCTCATGCAGGGCATCGCGCACGAACTCTTGCGCCGTACCCCAAACCTGCGACTCGCCTACGTCGGCACTGAGCAGTTCACAAACGAGTTCGTCTCCGCCATTCAGGCCGGACAAATGGGCGACTTCCGTCGCCGGTTTCGTGAAATCGACCTCTTGCTCGTCGACGACGTCCAGTTTCTCAAAGGCAAAGAAGGCACGCAGGAAGAGTTCTTCCACACCTTCAACGCCATTTACGAAGCCGGTCGCCAGGTGGTGCTCACCTCCGATCGTCCGCCCAAGGAAATCCCCGGACTCGAGGCCCGACTCGTCTCGCGCTTCGAGTGGGGCATGGTTGCCAACATCGACTCGCCTGATCTCGAGCATCGCATCGCGATTCTGCGCAAGAAAGCGAGCCTCGACCATCTCGAGCTCACGATCCCCGACGAAGTCATCGAGTTCATCGCGCAGCACGTGAAGTCGTCGGTGCGTGAACTCGAAGGCTCGATCATTAAGCTGTTGGCGTACGCGTCGCTCAAGCATCGCGAGATTTCTGTCGACCTGGCCCGCGAGGCACTGCGCGATAAGCTGCGTGCCGGCGGTCCGTCGGATTTCCCCGATGTCCCACCCACCACCATCACGGTAGCCACCATTCAACAGGTGGTGGCGCGGGAGTGGGGTGTCACCCCGGACGGGCTTCGCTCAAAAACCCGCACCAAACAGCTCACAACACCGCGCCAGGTCGCGATGTACCTCTGTCGCGAGCTGCTGGCCTTGCAGCTGGTCGAAATCGGCAACGCGTTCGGTGGGCGCGACCACTCCACGGTCATCCATTCGCTCGAACGTGTTGCCGAGGACATGACCGGCGAACCCGGGTTTGCGGATCGCGTGCTCAAGGTGCGCACGATGTTGGAAACCCTGCGGACAACCGGACAACTGGGCTCCTGAATCCCCAGCCGGTCCACAGCGGTCCACAGAATTCGCGGTGCCGACGTGGACGAGTGCGGGAATTCGCCACCTCTCGACATCGAATGAACATCAGCGGGCGTGGCGAAAGTCGTTTGAGTCACGTAGTTTGCGGCGTCTGTCGACACGCCCACATTCCCTGCTACTGCTACTGGTTTTTTCTTTAAAAGAACAACAACAGCAGTCTTCAGCAGTCCTTCCACACCACGGGCATGCGCTTCACGATCTCGCGCGAGAAACTCCAAGAAGGTTTGGCCGCTGTCACCGCCGCCGTACCGGCAAAGACCACTTTGCCTGTGCTGGCGAATTTGCTCGTTGAAACCACCGATCGCGGCATCCGCCTCTCGGCCACTGATCTCGACATCGCGGTCAGCACTGAAGTCAGCGCTGATGTTGAGTCGGCGGGCGCCATTACGATTCCGGCCAAGAAGCTCAGCGAGATTGCGCGCGAGTTACCGCCATCGCCGGTCAAGCTGTCCGCGAGCGGTGAGCAGCGTGTTACGCTCGAATGCGGCCGCTCGAAGTTCAAGCTGCTCGGACTACCGCGCGACGAGTTTCCCACGTTTCCGAGTGTACGCTTCAACGATTCGTGGCGCGTCAAATCGGGCGAGTTGCAAAAACTGATTTCGCACACCGCGTTTGCTGTGAGCACCGAAGAGTCGCGCCCCATTCTCAACGGCGTGCTCTGGGAATTGCGCGACGACAAAATGCGCATGGTTGCCACCAACGGGCATCGCCTCGCGAAGATGGAAGTACCGGCGGAATCAAACAACGCGCCGGCCGGAGACCTGATCATTCCGCCCAAGGCACTCGATCAGATCAAGCGCCTGTTCCCGGCCGAAGAAGAGTTGGAAATCGCGCGCGGAGACAATCACCTCGGTTTCCGCTCGCCCTTCACGTCGGTGTTCACGCGGCTCGTTGAGGGACCGTATCCCAACTACGAGCAGGTCATTCCGAAGGACAACGATCGCTACTGCCTGGCGGACAAGGGCGCGCTAACCAGTGCACTTAAGCGCATGAGTGTGATTGCGTCCGATCAGACGCATCGCATCAAGATGTCGTTCAACACCGGCATGCTCAAATTCAGCGTGACAACGCCGGATCTGGGTGAGGCGCAGGACGAGTTGCCCGTGCAATACAACGGCGATCAACTCGACATCGGCTTCAACGCCACGTATCTGCTCGAGATTCTCCGCTACATGCCCACCGAGCAGGTGCGACTGACGTTCAAAGCTCCTGAACGTGCGGCGACAATCGAGCCCGAAGGTTGGGACGATCCGGCAAAGTATCTCTGCCTCGTGATGCCGCTGCGCCTGATGGATTGATCCGCGCACGCACCGGGAAGCACGCCGTCACGGCTACATCGCGGCTACGTCGCGACTACGTCGCGACTACTTCCCGGTGATTTGCGCATGCGTGGTGACGCGCTGCGTCACCTGTTGCGCCCGAATCGCGGACGCTGACGTTTTGTCCGTTACGGTCATCGTCAGCGTACTCGTGCCATCGAGCGTGCGCACCGCGCCCGTCAACACGCTGAGTTCGAACTCCAACGTTCCGGTGCCCACTCCGGAGACCTCGAGGGCGCGCCACGGCGAGGCGACCTTGCCCTCAAGCCGAGTGGCAGTAGTGCGACGGATGCGCAACGCGACCTCGTTGTCGCGGCGCGCACTGTCGAGCACTTCGTAGTCGGCCGTTGTGCGCACCACCATCGGTATGCTTGCGCGACACACCAGCTGAACCGTGCTATCGCGCCACCGCTCGCCGACGGACACCGAATTCGGCACGCGCACAAACAGATCACGCACCAGCGCCAGTGCGCCGGATTCCGGGCGATCGCACTCGTTTTCGAGTGGCGGTTGCAAGACCACGCGCAACGCTTGCGCATCGAGCACGGCCTCGAAGCGCAACGAGTCGATGCGTGGCGTCGAGGGGCCCAGCGACGACTGCACTGCGTACGCGTACATGCGACCCGTGGCGTTCAAGGCCCCACTCGCTTGTCGCCGCTGACGCACGACTGCATCGGCGCGCGAGTTGAGCTGCTGGGATTCGCGACGCCCGGCGCTGTCGCGCTCCAGAACGGCCTTCGACTCCACTTGATAGCGCGTGTCGGTCACCAACGCCGGAATCGTGTAGCGCGTGGTTACCGCCGTCGGTGCGGTCGCCACCGGTGTTGGCGCCGGGGCCGGCGTGGGACGCGGTGTCGGCGTCGGAGCCGCGGCGCTCTGACATCCGGACATCACACCACTGCACCCGGCACTCCACAGTGCGTACGCGAACACGCGGCGCCGCAAAAACATCGAAATCCTCGGTCGCAAAAGAGGACGAAAAAAAGAGGGGGAAGTCGCCGGCCTATAAGCCGGGTTCTGTCAGTACACCGCGACGAGCTGCCCGCAGCGCACTGGACGGTCATTCCTCTCGGCGTTCGGTCGCCCGAACGCTCTAGCAGCCTACCCGCGGTTGCGATGCCCGAGGACATCCTGATCGAGACGAGCCGTCTCTCACCGCCTATTTGGCCTTGCTCCGGCTGGGGTTTACCGTGCCGTCATCGTTGCCGCTGACGCGGTGGGCTCTTACCCCACCTTTTCACCCTTACCGCAGCTCGCGCTGCGGCGGTTTGTTTTCTGTGGCACTCTCCGTCACGCGACGCTTTCGCAGCGCGTGCCCAGGCGTTACCTGGCAACCTGCTCTGTGGAGCCCGGACTTTCCTCGGTGTAACACGCCGAAGCGCACCACATCGCGACCGTCCGGCCGACGACTTCCGTAGACGCAATATACCGCACTGACCTACGAATTCGTTGCGGGTCGATGACATCGCGGTGACGCACGACCATATGCTGCACTCGTTCCGCTGCCATCGCCGCCGATTTCGCTGCGCAACCGAGAGCTTCGCACATGGACCCCGCCCCAACCCCCGCCGCCACCCGTCGCGTCCGCACGCCACCACCGAGCAACGTGGCCACGTTCCTCACGCCGCTCGAACGCCAGCGCGTCGACGCCGCCGGACACGGCTGCTATCAGGCCCGACACTGCGAGTCACTCGATGAACTCATGACCGACTTGCGCACGCACAATGTGTCGGCGGTGCTCGTTTCAGTGGCGCGCTATCAGTCGCAACACGCGCCGCAGGTGGCGCGACTCGTGCGCGAGTTTCCACGCGTGCCCGCGGTCGCGCTGCTCACCGGCTCGCATCCAAACGCCACGCATGCGGTGCTCGCGCTTGGGCAAAACGGGGTACGCTCGCTCATCGATGCACGCGAGCCTACCGGTTGGCGCGATCTGCGACTGATAGTGTCTGGTGAGGCCGGCGGTCGATTCGAATACGACGCCTACACCATCGTTCGCGACGACATTCCAGCGGCCACCGCTGATTGCCATCGGTTCTTCGAGCAGCTCTTCTGCTCGCCGCCGTCCGTCTCCACCGTCCAGCAAATTGCCCGACTCAACAACGTGGTGCCCAGCACATTCATGAGTCGCTTCTTTCGCGTACGCCTCCCGGCGCCCAAGCGCTACCTCGCCTTCGCTCGGCTCGTGCGCGCTGCTCGGCTTTTCGAGAATCCCGGGCTCAGCGTGACGCACGTTGCGAATCATCTCGAGTTCTCGTCGCCACAGAGCTTTTCGCGGCACGTGCATCTGTTGCTCAATCTCACGCCGATGCAACTGCGCCGGCAGCACGACGGAGCCAGCATGCTTGAGCTATTTCGTCAGCAGCTGGTCTTGCCCCATCGCGAAACGCTGCAGCTCTTTGAACCCTTCAATACTACGCCGCTCTATGGCGTGAGTCGCGACGCGCCGAAGGAGTAGTGGGCGGTGCAGCGGAGGATGTAGCGGCAGGAGCCGCCGCGGTCCCCGCGTGAGACCCGCTCGAGTGCGGCAGAGCGCCACTCGATGACGGCGTGAACGTGCGTTTTGAAGCCGCGTCTGACATCACGACCGCGGCGAACTCCGCCGTGTGTCGCAGCGCAACCGCGCGCATGCGGGCGGCACTCTGCGAGAGCTGCGCCGCGGTTCGCGACAACTCATCGATGCTCGTGCGTTGCGCGGCAACCGCGTCGGCGGCATGTCGTGCATTCCCCGCCGCGCGCTCGGCCGATCCATCGAGCGCATCAAACGCATGCACCGCACCTTCCGCCAGCGAGGCCTGCGTCTCCGCCAGCATCGCAACCGTCTCGCCTTGGCGCGCGACGCGCGTAATACCGTCGATCAGCGTGCTAAGCGCGCGGGTGGCGTCATGCGCAATCGTTCCGGCGTCCTGCACTTCGCGGGCCGTCGTATCCATGGCGCGCACCGCTTCGCCGATGTCGTCGCGCACACGTTGTACTGTTGTCGCGATGACTTTTGCGGCCTGCGCGCTTTCGCTGGCGAGTTTGCGAATCTCGTCGGCGACAACACCAAATCCGACACCCTGATCGCCGGCGCGTGACGCTTCGATGGCGGCGTTGAGCGCCAGCAAATTCGTCTGACGCGCAATGCGCGAAACGGTGGCGACGAAATCACCCACCTGCTCCGATGCGGGCGCGAGGCGCTGAACGCGCGCCGCCGACGTGCCGACATCGTCGCTGACTTGCAAGAGCGTCTGCGCGGCGCGCTCAATCGCTTCGCGACTGGCCGACGCCGCGGTATCGACCTGTTGCGCTTCACGAGCGGTCAGATGCGCGGTGCTGCGGGCGGATTCGGCTGTGGACAACGCATGCCGACCGGCACGCACGCCGTCCGCGGCCAGCGAACGCTGTTCGTGCAGGCCGTCGCTGAGCGCGTGTGCACCATCCGAAACTTCGGCGGCACGACGCTGCAGACTGCTGGCGGCGCTGTGCACCTGCGTCGCGACCGCCGCCAGTTCATCGGCTTCGCGTTGCACCGTTTCGATCAGCAGCGTGAGCTCATCGAGCATGCGATTGAAGCTGCGCTCGAGAAAGCCAAGTTCGTCGGCGTGTCGCGCGTCCGCGCGCGCGGAAAGATCGCCGCGCTCCACCTGGGCCATGCGCTCGCGCGTACGCCGGAGTCGCGCAATGAGCCGAGAGGGCATCTGAATGACTTGCTGCGAGACAACGAGCAGCATGACGGCGGCGAGGATCACCTGCGGCCACGGGGCGGCAGTGGCGGGCTGCAACGCCGCGTGGGCGTAACTGGCACCGAGAAAGCCCACGACGGAGGCGCCCGTGGTGACGTAGCCCAACGCCGGACCGCGATCGAACGAATAGGGCACGATCGCGAGGATGTACGTCAACGCCAGAACCGGCGCGCCGAAGAGAAATACGACGGCGCTGATCAGCATCGTGTCGAAGACCGCGAAGACGTAGCGCAGCCACCAACGGTACCATCGGTCTCGGGTGCCAATCGCGGTCAGGGCCCAGTTCAACCCAATCGCGGCACAGAACGTCGCGACGACCGATGCTATCGGCACGGCGGCGAGGCCGAGACGCAAACCGGCAATCAGCACGCCGGTGATGAAGATCGTGCTCCAGAAGCGCCGCTGCGCGGCCATCCGGAACGTCGCGCGGTCTTTGGCGCGCTCTTCCTCGAAAAGCGCGTGACGATCGAGGATCGGGCGTGGGTTGGGCGTCGACATGCTGAGCATTAGACGCCCGACTACCCACTCCGGTATCGCTCCGCCCCTTGCCTGCTACGCGCCGGGCATCTGGGCGAGGAGGGCCGACGCTGGAACCAGTGATTTCACCGCCAGTCCCTGGGCTTCGATAGCCTCACGACCACCTTCTTCCCGGTCGACCAGGGCGAGGACGCCGACCACCGTGCCGCCTGCTGCGCGCACCGCGTCCACGGCCTTCAGGGCGGACCCGCCGGTGGTGATGACGTCCTCCACGACAACCACCCGATCGCCGGAGGCGAAAGGCCCCTCGATGAGGCGGCCGGTGCCGTGTTGCTTGGCCTCTTTGCGAACGGTAAAGGCCCGAACCAAGCGGCCGCCCGATTGTTCGGCCGCCAACGCACTGGCGTGCGCGATGGCGTAAGCGATCGGGTCAGCGCCCAACGTCAATCCGCCGACGGCATCGAACTGCCAGCCGGTTTCGGCCAGCGCGGCGAGCCCCGCGCGTCCGATGTGGAGTTGGCCTTCCGGGCTCATGGTGGTGAGCCGGCAGTCGATGTAGAGCGAAGAGCGGCGGCCAGAGGCCAGCACGAAATCGCCCCGCTTGGCCGATCGGGTGGCCAGCAGGGCGATGAGGTTGGACAGCGAAGACTGGGTCACAAACGGAGATGCGAGGGAGAAAACGACGGCGGATCAGCCGCGACCAAACAACCCTCGCATCTTGCCCATGAGCCCGCCCTTCTGTTCGCCACCAGACGAATCCGGCGCGCTGGCGTTGCCGCCGGCGCCGCAATCGGCTGCCGCGGTGGTGAGCGCCTCTGAAAAGGCCTTCACCGACGGGTAGCGCTCGGCTGGCTGTTTCGAGAGCCCCTTCATCACGACGGCCTCGACGGAGGCTGGAAACGTGAGTGAGGGCTTGGCCTTGTTGAGCGCGATGGGTGGCTGCGTCAGGAGCTGCGAGAAGAGTTCGCGCGGGGACTTACCGGTGTACGGCAGGACGCCGGCCAGCAGATAGTAGGCGATCGTCGCCAGCGAATACTGATCGGCGGCTGGACCTACGAGCTCGCCGGAGAGCGCCTCGGGGGCCACGTACATCAGGGTGCCCACGAAGAAGCCGGCGCGCGTGAGTCGCTGGTCGGGACTGGCCTCGGTATCGGCCGCGATGCCGAAATCGAGCAGTTTGACCACGTGCGTGGCCGGATCGTACATCACGTTCTCGGGTTTGAGATCACGATGGACGATGTTCACGTCGTGAGCGGCCTGCACGGCGCTGCAGATCTGCGCCATGATTTCCGCCACTTCGCGACAGGGCAGCGGACCGGATTTGTCCGCGTGCTTGTCGAGGATTTCACCCGAAGCCCACTCGATGCTGAGGTAGTACCTCCCCTCCTCCTGCCCATAGTCTAGGGTGCGGATGATATTGGGGTGTTCTACCCGTGCGCCGAACTGGGCCTCGCGCAAGAAACGCGCGACAGCCGTTTTATCGTGCTGCAGCTTTTCGCGCAGCACCTTGAGGGCGACGGTACCATGCTTTGGATGATCCGCGCGAAAAACCGTCGACGTCCCACCTTCGCCGACTTTTCCACGGATCGTATAGCCGGCCAGCGTCGTTCCGACTAACGTCTCGATAGCCACGGGGCGAACCTAACGCCGGAAAGCAGCCACGTGCAAGACAGCATTTCATCCGATATGAAACTTCTTTTGCCCGAACTGTTCTGCGAGGCGCGTATGCGCGCCGCCGCCACTGCCCGCGCGATCACCGCGCTGGGGAGAGCGCCAGCGATCGCGGCCGCGATGGGCGTGATGTCGCTGATCACGCTCGCGGCGTGCGCCGGCAACAGTTCCGTCGGTCAGGCGCGTCCGGCCGGCGCACCGACAGCGAATGGCGCGGCGGGTGGCGGACCGGCCGCCGTCGTCTCCACCGCGACGGAGATGCAGCGGTTGTATCGCTCGATGGGACTGATCGCGGGGCAGGGCACCATTCCCTTCGTTGCCTCGGTCTCGTTTCTCAACGCTCCGACCGCCGATTCGACGCTGGTCTTGGTGGCGCTGTCAATTCCGCCGCGCGCGCTCTCGTTCACGCGCGAAGGGGATCGATACGCCGCCGAATACTCCGTGCGGCTGGAAGCGCGCCGCGGAGCGAATCTCGCCTCGCAGATCGAAGCGAAGGAATCCGTGCGGGTGCCGACGTTTCGCGAAACATCGCGTACGGACGAGAGCATCGTATTCCAGCAGTTCCTGCGCCTCGCACCAGGGCGTTATGCGCTCGCGCTCACCGTCAAAGACGAATCGGGCGTCCGCAATGCCTCGGAAGAAGTGAGTTTGGACGTGCCGGCACTCGCGCCCGGCGCGCTGAGCACACCGATGGCAGTGTACGAAGCCATTCCACGATCTTCCGTCGACTCCGTTCCGCGCGTGCTGGCGCGGCCACGCAGCACCGCCACGTTCGGCACCGACTCACTCTTTCCGCTGTATCTCGAAGCCACCGGCGCCGACGCACCGCCGCGTGTGGCGGTGCGAGTGATTGGTGAAGGCGACGTGGAATTGTGGCAGGGCGTGGTCGAACTGCCGCAGCGCAATGCCGTGCGCAGCAACACGGTGGCAATACCAGTGTCCCGCATGGGCGTTGGGCTCGCGAATATCACGGTGGTGGCGCCGGGTCGCACCGATACGGCGCGCACCCGCGTGCTCGTCAGCCTGGGTGACGATTTGCCGATTGCGACCTTCGACGAGATGCTCGGCTATCTGCGCTACTTCGCGAGCGCCGAAAAGTTGAAGACGATGAAGGATGCGAGTGCCACGCAACGCTTCGACGCGTGGGCGCGATTCCTCAAAGACACTGATCCGATTCCCGGAACGACGGAAAACGAAGCGCTTCGCGATTACTTCGCGCGCATCCGCGCAGCCAATCAGCGCTTCCGCGAAGATGGTCCCGCCGGTTGGCTCTCCGATCGGGGCACCGCGTTCGTAGCGCTGGGCGATCCTGACAACATCTACGACTCTGGCATGCAGGATCCGAGTCAGCGGGTGCGCCAACAGGTCTGGGAATACCGCACGCTGCGACTCAATCTCGTGTTTCTCGATCAATCGGGCTTCGGTCGCTGGCGTCTGAGCTCGGGCGGTCGGGCGGAGCTCGACAACGTCATTCGCCGCAAACTCAACACCCCCCAGTGAGCGACGTTCGTGAGCGACGTTCGTAAGCCCGACGCACCGCGGCTGTTTCTCATCGATGGTTATGCGCTGATCTTTCGCGCCTTCTTTGCCCTGTTGGCCCGTCCGCTCTCCACCAGTCGTGGCGAGAACACGTCAGCCGCGTGGGGTATCGCCAACTTTCTCAAGCGTCTGCTCAACACACACCGCCCAGAACTACTCGGGTGGGTGCATGATTCCGGCGCAACGTTTCGCGACGAGCTCTATCCAGAGTACAAGGCGACGCGCGAAAAACTGAGCGATGAATTGCAGGCCGACTTTGATCGCGGCTTGGAGCGCATCTCGCAGTTACTCGCAGCCTATCACATTCCGATCATGGCCGTTCCCGGCTTTGAGGCGGACGACGTGATCGGAACGCTGGCACGAAAGGGCGTCGACGCCGGCTACAACGTGGTCATCGTTTCTGGCGACAAAGATTTTCAGCAGCTCGTACGACCCGGCGTCTGGTTGCTGAATCCGGGTCGCGGTGGGCCAGCGAGCGTTGAAGAGCAGTGGGTGGGTGTGGAGAACGGGAGCGATCGACTCGGTGTGCCGCCGGAGCGCGTGATCGACTATCTGGCGATGGTTGGCGATAGCTCCGACAACGTGCCCGGGGTGAAGGGCATCGGCGAGAAAACCGCGCAGGAACTCATCGCGCAGTTTGGGTCACTCGAAGAAATTCTCGCGCACGCGCAGGAGATCACGAAGAAGCGTCCGCGCGAAGCATTGCTGGAGCTCGCGGACACCGCGCGTCTGTCGAAACAGCTCGTGACGATTCACTGCGATGTACCGATCGAACTCGATCCCGTCGCGCTCAAGGTCGACACGCCGGACACGCAGGCGCTGCGCCATCTGTTTCTGGAGCTCGAGTTCACCTCGATGCTCAAGGACCTCGGACCGGCCGACGCCAACGAGTTGGCATCATCGTCGTCGGCATCATCGCAGGCGTCATCAACCGCTGCCGCAGCGCGGCCAGCGTCGGCTACCGGCGGAGCAGAAACGAGCGCCGCCGATCGCGCGATCAGCGTAGTGGGTGGCGCACGGCCTGCCGCGCCTACGGTGCACGTGGGTGAAAGCGGAGTGCCAGTTTTGCACGACGCGCGCTACGTCACGGTCGACACAGTGGACGCGGTGCACGCGCTGCTCGCACGCGTCCGTGACGTGCCGTACATCGCGTTCGATACCGAGACGATCACCGACATCGATTCACCGGTCGCGGTCGATCCGCTGCGCGCCCATCTCGTTGGCCTCTCCATCGCCGTCGCGCCTGGCGAAGCGTACTACTTGCCCTTTGCTCATCGCTCGGACGATGGGCGCGGCAATCTGACGTTGCTGGGTGGCGAGGGCGGCATTGCGGGCCGACGCATCGGCGAAGGCACGCCGGAGCCGGTGAATCTGCCGCCGTTGTTAAGCGAGCCGATGGCGCCACTGCGCGCGATGCTCGAAGACGCGTCGGTCGCCAAGATCGCGCAAAACGCCAAGTACGATGTGCTCGTGCTGCGCGGCGCCGGCGTCCGACTTGCCGGGCTGACGTTTGACACGATGCTGGCGAGCTACGTGCTCGATCCTGGGCGTCGTTCACACGGACTGGATCTGCTCGCGCTCGATCTGTTGGGTCATACCATGACGTCGTATGAGCAGCTCGTCGGCAAAGGCAAGTCACAGTTGCCATTTTCGGTCGTGCCGATCGACGCCGCGCGCGATTACTCCTGCGAAGACGTCGACGTCACCATGCGACTGCGCGCGATCTTCGACGAACAGCTCGATGCGCACGACATGCGCCCGCTGCTGACGGAGATGGAAGTGCCGCTGGTTGAGGTGCTGGCCGAGATGGAGTGGGAAGGCATCGCGATCGACTTGGCCTGGTTTGAGTCGCTCAAGACGCGCTTCAAAGCCGAGCGAGAAGCCGTGGAGCGGGCGATCTACGGCGAAGCGGGAGAAGAGTTCAACATCAATTCCAATCCGCAGCTCCGCAAAATTCTTTTCGAGAAATTGCAGCTGCCGGTGAAGAAAAAGACGGCGACGGGACCGAGCACGGACGCGTCAGTGTTGCAGGAGTTGGCGGAGGAGGGGCACACGCTGCCAACGCTGCTGATGGAATATCGGGAGCTCTTCAAGCTCGAGGGCACCTACATCGACGCGTTGCCGCGCATGGTCAATCCCCGCGATCATCGCTTGCACACGTCGTACAACCAGACCGTGGCGGCGACTGGCCGGTTGTCATCGGCCGATCCGAACCTGCAGAACATTCCGGTGCGCCGTGAACTCGGCCGCGAGATTCGACGCGGTTTCGTGGCGCGCGACGGTTGGCAGCTGATGTCGGCCGACTATTCGCAAATCGAGCTTCGTCTTCTGGCGCACATGTCCGGCGATCCGGCGTTCGTGACCGCGTTCAATGCCGGTGGAGACATTCACAAGCAGACGGCCGCCGTGATCTTCGGCGTCGATCTCGCCGACGTGACGAGCGAAATGCGTTCGCGCGCGAAGACGATCAATTTCGCGACCATTTACGGTCAGGGCGCGCACGCGCTGTCGCGACAGCTCAAGATTTCCAACGCCGAAGCGAAAGCGTTCATCGAGACCTATTTCGAGCGCTTCGCCGGCGTCAAAGCATTCCTGGAGCAATGCGTAGTGGTCGCCAAGGAGCGCGGATACGCCGAAACGTTGTTCAAGCGGCGTCGCTACATCCCGGAGCTCAAAGAACGCAACTTCAACATTCGCGCGTTTGGTGAGCGGGTCTCAGCGAATGCGCCCATTCAAGGTTCGGCGGCGGATCTGATAAAAATCGCGATGATCCGCATTCATCATGCGCTGCAACAACAGCGTCTGGCCTCGCGCATGCTGCTGCAGGTGCACGACGAATTGGTATTCGAGGTGGCACCCGACGAGGCGGCCGCCATGCGCTCCCTGGTGAAGACCGAAATGGAGGGCGCGGCAACGCTGCATGTGCCGTTGCTGGTCGAGATGGGCATGGGCCGCGACTGGGTCGCCGCCAAGAGGTGACGAAAGGCGTTCGAACGTACCGGCGGCGCGCCCGGGCCGAATGGTCTGTGCCGTCGGTGCGGCGCCAGCGGGCCAAAAGAGTCACGCCGTGCGCTCTTGCACTTTGCACGGAATTCTGACGCGTGCGGCACTCGTTGTCTTCGCGAAAGCAAACCAGCATCAACGTAAAGCGTTGTAAAATAATAACTTAGTGCGACGGGCGTGCAGCGGCACTGGCGTTGCTATTAAGCGTGGCGTTGGCAGAGCTCAGTTCTGCCGGTCGGAGTCTTCGACCTCATCGTTTTCGCTTCAGACCGAGACACCCGTATGACCACGACGCGCCGAAGCCAGGGATTCACCCTGATCGAACTGCTGATTGTTGTGGTGATCATCGGCATTCTCGCCGCGATCGCCATCCCGAAGTTCCAAAACACCAAAGGCAAGGCGTTCGCGTCGTCGCTGAAGAGCGACCTGCGCAACCTGTCGTCGGTGCAGGAGGACTACTTCTACTACAACGAAGCGTACGCGACCGCGGTGGGCTCTCTGAACTTCAAGCCGTCGAACGGGGTGGTGCTGACCATCACGGAAGCGTCGGCCAAGGGATGGTCGGCCACCGCCACGCATCCATCGGCGTGGCCCATCATGTGCGCGGTCTATTACGGCCAGGCACAACCGGTGGCGCCGGCCACGGCCGAAGGACAAGTAGCCTGTCAGTAAGTACGCCCCCAGCTGACGGGCTTCTCTGAACGCCGGTCCGGATTCGGGCCGGCGTTCGCAATTCCCGACCGGTCGACGGCACCGGAACCGTGATAGAATGCGCAGCATGGACGAACTGCCGCCGATTGTGAACGATCACGACGCTGCGCGACGCACGGCGCGATTGAAGGCACTCAACCGCCAGATCGGCGCCCGCGAATTCGCCAAGCGTCGCGACGGCATGGTGCACGCGATGGACGGTGGCATATGGCTGCATCGCCACGTCTGGCTTGGCCGACCGATGGTGCATCTTGTGAGCACCGACCGGGCGCGACTGGAAGCCTATGGTGACGCGCTCGGGATGCCGCGCGACCGAATGCAGTTCAAGCCCCTGCGCGATCCGCGTACGCGCGTGCGGCACGATGCATGGCATTGGGATCTTGGTGGTCCAGTCTACCCGCCGCATGACGAAGCGCTGCGCGAGACAGCATCAACCAGTTGATTCGGCGCTACGCGAGCGAGAGTTGCTCCAATGCGCCGGCCTCGGCGCGCAGGAAGTCGGCATCGGCCATCAGCGTCGGTTGTAGCGCGGGGTCAGCGCGGAACTTCCGATAGGCTCGCGCACGTTGCCGCAGGCGTTGCAGACGATCGGCGTAGCGCAGATCGCTGCTCGCCGAGGGTATCAGCGTGGCGAAGAACGCGAGCGCCCACCATCCGCCAAGCCAGAACGCGACGAGGGCGATGTACACCGCGTACGTCGCCAGCACGAGCAGCAGTCCGATTACAAACGTTCGCATCGGGGGTTCATCGAGCGCCTGCACATTGCGCAGTGCCAACACACGCGCCAATCGCAACGGCAACACGTGGGTCAAGCGCCCCCAAAGACTCACCGGCAGCATGACGCTGGCGATCAACGCTTCGCGCACCACAAAGCGCACCCCCAACGAAGTCGTGATATCGATGCCGACGTCGTGCACGTTCAATCGTTCCGCGCGCAGGCGATCACGAAAGGCCCGCAAGCGCCGCTCAAATTCCTCAATTCGCGATCCGATGTCGGGCTCGTGGCGCGATTGCAGAATCTGCTGCGCCCGCGATACGCGCCGCACGATGGCGAGTGTCGATGCGAGCGGCGCGGCGCCGTCGGTGACTGACGTGGTGGGCTCGACAAGTGCGGCCAACGTTTCGCCGAGCAACTGCACACGCTCGGCGTCTGCGCGGCTCTCGAAGTTGAGCGTGACGGCGCGCAGTCGCGAGTCGACTAACTCCGTCAGCGATGTCACCGCCGAAGGGCCGGCCGGGATGTCATCGACCGCGATGATATCGCCCACCTGTAGCAGAATGCGCGAGCGAGGTTCCTCCTTGCGCTCAAAGAGCAAACCCAGTGGGACAATGCGAATGCCGCGCACGCCGCGCTCATCGCGCGCCATGAGCGCCATGCGTGCGAGTCCGGTGCGCACCGGCGCCATGTACGGTTCGTCGTGTGTCTTGCCCTCGGGAAACACGACGACGCAGGCGTGCGCGGCCAGCGCATCGGCAACGGCGTCGAACGCACCCGCATTGCGCGAAGCGTCCGGTACTGCATCTGTCGCACTCGCGACCGCCGCTCGTTCGTCAGCGGCGCGACGAAGCGGAATCACGCCAAAAGAGCGGAGCAGACGGGACGCGATCGCGTTCCCGAACAACGTGGCCTTGGCCGTGAAGCGCACCCGACGTGGCGAGACCCACCCCACCACCATCGCATCGGTCAGCGAGTTTGGGTGATTGGCCGCGAGAAAGATCGGCCCCTCGCGCGGAATCCGATCGGCATTGGCGATCGTGAGCGATCGATAATACCAGCGTAGCGCGACGCCGACGATCAGTTTGCATACATCGTACAGCGCGCGAATCATGCGGCGACAGTGATCGTTCCGCTGTCGGCCTCACGCGCGGCGCGCTCTCCTTCTTCGACGTTGACCAGCGACAGCAAGGCGCCGCCGATCACAAAAAACGCGATGACCCACAGAATTGCCACGCGGCTCGAGCCGCTCTGTCCGACGGCGATGGCGAACACCAGAGGACCGAAAATGCCGCCGAACTTTTCGAAGACCGAGTAGAAGCCAAAAAACTCACCGCTCTTGTGCTTGGGCACCATGTTCGCGAAGAGCGATCGGCTGAGTGCTTGCGTACCGCCCTGTACCAATCCGACCAGGCAGGCAAGGACGTAAAACTCACGGGCCGTGTGGATGCCGTACGCGTAGATGCAGATGCCCGTGTACATCAGGAGGCCGAGAAAGATGGACCGCTTAGCGCCCAGCTTGCCGGCCAACGCACCAAAGGCAAACGCGAACGGAATGCCGAT
Source organism: uncultured Gemmatimonadaceae bacterium (assembly GCA_966096095.1). Lineage (GTDB taxonomy): Bacteria > Gemmatimonadota > Gemmatimonadetes > Gemmatimonadales > Gemmatimonadaceae > Gemmatimonas. The sequence goes on from CBHTUR010000027.1 coordinate 55,597, forward strand.
GAACTGCACCAGCAGAATCGCCGTAATGAGATCTTTGCGCTGAATGCCGATTTCGTTGCCGAAGGCGGTGGCCATTTTGACGATGGTTTGAATGCCATCGTTGTAGATCGTAAAGGCGACCATGGCAATTCCAGCCTGCTTGTAGTGCCGGAATTCACGAAACGTTTCGCCCAGTCGCGCGAAGGCGATGCGCAGTGCGCTGTCCTTGGCTTTCTCGTCGGACTCAATCGTGCGGGGCGGCTCCGGCACTCGTCGCAGCAGTGGAAAAGAAAAGACCAGCCACCACACACCGACGGAGACGAACGCCAACCGCGATGGCAGCGTGAGTTGCGATGCGGTTAAACCCTCGCCGGTCGGCAGTCCGAAGAGTCCGGGTTTGGAAATCCACAGCAGATTGGCGGCCAGTAACAGCCCACCGCCGATGTAGCCCATGGCGTATCCCGCCGTAGACACGCGATCCATCTCATCTTCGCGCGCAATGTGCGGCAGCAGCGACTCGTAGAACGTCAGACTGCCCGTCGCACCGGCAATCGAGAGAACGAACAGCACCGACGCAAACAGCAGCATGCCGCGCTCAATGAAAAACATCATCGCTGTCGCAGTCACGCCCAGCAGCATGAAACCCACCAGGAACCGCTTCTTGGCCGCTCGATAGTCGGCGATCGCGCCAAGAATGGGCGCCAGCACGGCGATGACTACCGCCGCGATCGTGTTGACATAGCCCAGCGCTTGGGTGGTTTGCGCATCGGTCATTCCAGCCGCCGCTACTTGCACGAAGTAGATCGGGAACACCGCGGTCTGGATGGTGGTTTGCATCGCCGAAATGGCCCAATCGTACATTGCCCAGGCGCGGAGCTCCCGCCGGTGGAGGCCGAGCGCGTTCAGGATGCCGCCGGAGGCAGTGGTGGCAGATGCCATTTCAAGTCTCGTAAAGGAGGGCGAACGTAGGCAGATTATTGTCTGTGTCCGCTCGCACTCTGTCCAGCACGTCACGTGACGTAGCCTCGTCGGCAACACGACGCACGCGCGCCCGCATCGCGGTGGCCGTCGGCGTCTGCATCAGCACGTTCGTCAGCGCATGCGATCGCTCGGCGTCGCCGGGCGCATCGGACTCAACGCAGCCGGCTGGCCGTGGGGCCGCCGCTCCGAGCACGGGAACGACGACGGCCGGAGCCGGCTGGTCGATCGACGCCGGCGCGTTCCTCGTCCTGCCGACGGTCGACGGTGGAATGACATCGGGCTCATTCCTCCGCCCTGACGCTACTGAGCTGACGGTTGGTGACACGGTCGGCGTGCGCGCCCTGCTCGGCGACGGCGATGTCGAGCTCTTTTCGCGCGGCGGTCAAGTCGGACGCGCTCGGCTTTCGGTTGAAGCGTCGCCAAAGGTCGATCAAGGGTGCACGGCGTGGCCTGTTGCACGACTCGGAGCGGCCACTTCGCCCATGTTGCCCTGGACGGCTGCCTTTGCTGCGGGGCACGTCGTGCCGGTGGCGCTCGACTCGATTGAAGGGTTACCGCCGCGCGATTCCAGTCGCATGGCCATCGATCTCACGCGACTCGCGTCGGCGCTGAAGGACGACACTGTTGCAACGTTTCGGGGTCTGCCATTCGTGGTGCTGCGCGCGTGGCGAAGCAAAGGACTGACGACCGATTTCATCGTGGCCACGCTGGCGCGTCGCGTGAACCAGGAAGATTCGCCGAGGGAAGAACGATTGGTCGTGGTGGTGGATCAAACCGGAACGGACGCGAAGCAGTGGAGTGTCGCGTGGCACGAGCGTGCTTCAGGTCACGAAGAAGAGTTGGTCGTGGCCGAGCCGCTCTTAGCGTTTCAGGTGAAGCGCAACGCTGGGGCGTCGCAAGAAGTACATCTCCTCTTCGGTCGCGACGACGGTGTCGCACTTGGCGCGGCGATACTCTCGCGCAGTTCGGTTGGGTGGCGTGTGTTGTGGGAAAGCGCGGTCGCCGGCTGCGACTAACACGAAAACGCAAGACGTGGAATTTGGGCGACGCGCACCATACGTTGCGCGCCTATGACTGACACGCTTTCCGACTCGTTGGCCCCGGAGCTCGTTGCACGCGTTGCAACCGAGCTCGCACTCCATCCACAACAGGTTCGCAGCACGCTGGCCCTTTTCGCCGAGGGCGCCACGCTTCCGTTCGTGGCGCGCTACCGAAAAGAGGCAACCGGTGGACTCGATGAAGTACAGCTGCGCGATGTGCGTGAGCGCGCGGAGTATTTGCGCGAGATGGAAGATCGTCGCGTCGCGATTTTGAAGAGTATTGATGAACAGGGCAAGCTCGACGACGCGCTGCGAACGTCCATTTTGTGCGCCGAGACCAAGCAGGCGCTCGAAGATCTCTACCTGCCGTTCAAGCCCAAGCGGCGAACGCGCGCGATGATTGCCCGCGAGCGCGGTCTCGCGCCGCTCGCTGCGGCGCTCTGGGACGGATTGCTCGACGATGCGGCCGCGGTGGCGCAGGCTGCCGCGTTTGTCTTGCCCGATGTCGACGGCAAAACTTCCGAAGTGCCCAGCGCGGATGCGGCACTGCAAGGCGCCCGCGACATTCTTGCCGAACAGGTGGCGGAAGACGCGGTGGTACGCGGTTGGGTGCGCGAAGTCACGCGCGCCAAGGGCGTTGTGAAGAGCAGTGTGATCGCCGAGAAGAAAAGCGATGATTCGAAGTTCAAGGATTACTTCGATTTCAGCGAACCGTTGGGGACTATTCCCAGCCACCGCATGTTGGCCATTCGTCGCGGCGAAACGGAAGGGGAACTGCTCTGGCGCGTGGAACCGCCAGTAGAAGAGCTGTCCGCGCGTTTGTCGCGCGAAGTGATTGGCGACCGACAGGCAACGCACCAGCTCACTCTCGTCGCGACCGACGCGTACAAGCGCCTGCTGGCGCCGGCGATTGAGGTGGAGTTGCGAGTCGAACTCAAAACGCGCGCCGATGACGAAGCCATCACGATTTTCGGTCGCAACCTCGAGCAACTGTTGCTCTCATCGCCGGCCGGTGAGAAGCGCGTGCTGGGGCTCGATCCGGGCTTTCGCACCGGCGTCAAAGTGGCGGTTGTGAGCGCCACGGGCGCTCTCGTACACACCGACACGCTGTACTTGCATCAGGAAGATCGTTTCGCCGGTGCCATTCGCGCGCTCGTGGAGCGTTTTTCGCCCGAACTGATCGCGATCGGCAACGGCACCGCGAGTCGCGAAACCGAGACGCTCACCAAGGCCGCACTGCGCGAGTTGGATGCGCCGAAAGACGGCGCGCGGCCGCAGGTGGTAGTGGTGAACGAAGCCGGCGCATCGGTCTACTCGGCGAGCGATCTGGCGCGCAGTGAATTCCCCGAGCTAGACGTGTCACTGCGCGGTGCGGTGAGCATTGCGCGTCGTTTGCAGGACCCGTTGGCCGAGCTGGTAAAAATCGATCCGAAGAGCATCGGCGTTGGTCAGTATCAACACGACGTGAATCAATCGCGGCTCAAGCAGCGACTCGATGATATCGTGGAGAGCTGCGTCAATCGCGTTGGCGTGGAGGTCAACACCGCGTCGGCGGCGCTGCTGGGGTACGTGGCCGGCATCGGCCCCGGGCTCGCACAGGCAATCGTGACGATGCGCGACGCGAGCGGCGGTGTGAAATCGCGGGCCGATCTCAAAAACGTGCCGCGTCTTGGTGCAAAAGCGTTTGAGCAGGCAGCGGGCTTCTTACGTGTGCGAGGCGGCACACATCCGCTTGATGCGAGCGCCGTCCACCCGGAACGCTACGGGCTGGTAGAACGCATGGCGAAGGATCGCGGCGTCGACGTGCGCGCATTGGTTGGTAACGACGCGTTGGTCGATTCCATCGAACTCGCGCAATACGTGAATACCGATGTGGGTTTGCCGACGCTGCGCGACATCGTGGCGGAACTGAAGAAGCCCGGCCGCGATCCGCGCGCAGCGTTCGAGCCACCCGCATTTCGTGACGATCTCACCAAGCCCTCCGATCTCCTGCCTGGCATGGTGCTGGAGGGCGTGGTTACCAACATCGTGGCGTTCGGCTGCTTCGTCGACGTGGGAGTGCATCAGGACGGGCTCGTGCACGTCAGCCAGATTGCCGATCGGTACGTCAAAGATCCGAACGACGTGGTGAAAGTCGGGATGCGCGTCAAAGTCACGGTGCAAAACGTCGACCTCGCGCGCGGCCGCATTGCGCTGAGCATGCGCAAAGACGGTGGTACCGGCGCACCGGGTACGCGCTCCGCCCCGAGCGAATCGCGTGGCGAATCGCGTGGCGAGCGTCGTGGCGATGATCGGAATCGAACGAATGCACCGAAGGCACCGACGAAGCCGTCGTTTGTGCCAACTAAGGGCGCGGTCGCACCGAACGGCATGCGATTCAAGTAGGCGCAACGCGGAATTGACGGATTGGCGGCGCGACTGCATAGTCGCAGCGCGTCGCCAATCCGCGACCGTCGAATTTGTGCGGTCGATTTCCCTCTCTGCTGGTGTTGAATGACATGCGTACCGAAACGAGCCGGACATTGCGAAAACGCGTAGCGAAACGCCTGACGTGGTGGGCGACGCTTATGGTTGCTGTGACGGCCGGAGCTCTGCCCGCACAGCCGATTAAGGACGGCACACCGCAGCGATGTACGGCCATTCCCGTACCCGCATCGCGCCAGCCAGTGCAGCAATTCCTCACCCTCTCGCTGCTCGATGAAGTTCGGGATCGCGGACGCGTGCTGGATTTCACCGATCGCTCGCTCGCACAGCAGTTGGTCGATCGCCTGGCGTCCGAGCTCATCGTTGCTCCGCCGTCCCCATTCACCGAGGAAGTGCTGGGGTTGTCGATGCCGTTCACGTCATTGCAGGCGAACAACCCCGTCATGGTGCCCGACGTGGGCGCGCGAATCGACGCCATGCTTCACCGTGACGGTCGCATGTCGAACGTGAGGCTCGGACGGCCATCGGCGCGTCCGTCGGCCGACACGGTGCTCTGGCGTTCCTTTCGCGATCCGCTTACGACGTTGCCGCTCGCGGACTACGCAGCGCGACTCACCGACGACTCCATCGCCATTCGGGTGGAAACATCGGTGCAGCTCGACGCCGATTCGACATCGGTCAAGACGCCGTTGCAGATGCTCGAGTTGCCGACGTTTGTCGGGCAGATGGCACGACTGGCGCGGGTCAACGAAGGACCCCGATATCCTCCCGATCTTCGAGCGGCGGGCAAAGAAGGGTTCGTGTTGACCAGTTTTTACATCGATGTCGATGGAAAGGTGGATCTGTCGACCCTGCAGATCCTGCGGACGAGTCATCCGGCGTTTGCTGCCGCCGTGCGTGCGGCACTGACACATTTTCAGTATGCGCCGTCGGTGATCGGTGATTGCGGCGTACGACAGTGGGTACAGCAACCATTCAATTTCTCGATTGGCCGACCGCCGGGCTGAGCCCGTCCCATCGAAACACCGACTGGCGATGACCTATCGCCGTTCGCCCCGGCAGACTATCGAAACGCACCGATGCGACGCAGCGTAGAGGGCGGTGCGCCCGCCGGTGCGGAGCGCACCCGTTGTTCTTCCTGCCTCCTCCCTCGACGTTCCCGGGGCCTATGACCACCCGTCGTGACTTCATGAAGCAGAGCGGCGCCGCATTCGGTGCGTCGCTCTTCGCCGGCAGTGCATTGGCCGGCATTCCTCGGCTCTTGTCGGCCGCGCCCGCGCCGAACGCCCACGCGCTCGACACGTTCTACAGCGCGGCCGACGTGAAAGAACTGATGGCCGCCGCGCTGAACGCGGCGAAAGCCGCCGGTGCGAGCTACGCCGACGTTCGCTGCAGCCGACAGCGCCAGAACTTTGTGTTCACTCGCGAACAGCAGATTCAACAGGTGGTCGACACCGACACGATCGGGCTTGGTATTCGCGCGCTCGTGAATGGCACCTGGGGCTTTGCTGCGACCCGCATTCTCACCAACGACGGCGCCGCGAGCGCGGCACGCGAAGCAGTCGCCATCGCCAAGGCTTCGAAGATTGCGCGCGACCGTCCGGTCGAGTGGTTGCCGTCGCCGGTCGTCAAAGACGGCTACTGGAAGAGCGCGTTTGTCACCGATCCGTTTGAGATCTCCGTCGAAGAGAAGGCCGACCTGTTGCTGCGCGCCAACGCGGCCGCGCTCAAGACCAAAGGTGTGAAGTACATCTTCAGCGGTTTCTTCTTCGTGAAGGACGAGCGCAATTACGCCAATACCGACGGCACGACAATCAAGCAGGACGTCGTGAAGTCGTGGCCGACCATGCAGATCACTGCCGTCTCGGCCGACTTCACCGATTTTCAGAATCGCACCAACATGGTGCCCCCGACGGCGCGTGGATGGGAATTCGTGCTGAAGAGCGATCTGGTGGGCAACGCGCCCAAGTGGGGCGAAGACGCGGTGGCCAAGCTCACCGCCAAGCCGGTGGAAGTGGGTCGCTACGATCTCGTGCTCGACCCGAGCAATCTGTGGCTCACGATTCACGAGAGCGTCGCGCACCCCACGGAGCTCGATCGCGCCATGGGCTACGAAGCCAACTATGCCGGCACGAGCTTCGTGGCGCCGCCTGAGAAGATGTTGGGCCAGCTCAAGTACGGTCCACCGCTGCTCAACATTCAGGGCGATCGCCAGCAGGAAGGCGGTTTGTCGACGATTGGCTGGGATGATGATGGCGTGAAGCCCGATGAATTTCTCATCATCAAGAACGGCATCCTCAACGATTATCAGACCACGCGTGAGCAGGCCCCGTGGCTGCGGTGGTGGTATGAGAAGAACAATCGGCCGGTGCGTTCACACGGATGCGCGTATGCGCAAGGTTGGGACAACGTGCAGTTCCAACGCATGCCCAACGTGTCGCTGCTGCCCGGGGAGCGCGATCTGTCGCTCAACGATTTGGTCAGCGCGACGGATCGCGGCATTCTCATCGTCGGCGACGGCAGCTTCTCGATCGATCAGCAGCGGTACAATGCGCAGTTCGGTGGACAAACCTTCCACGAAATCAAAGGCGGCAAGATTGTCGGCGTGCTCAAAGACGTCGCGTATCAAATCCGCACGCCCGACTTCTGGAACTCGATCGACATGATCGGCGGCAAATCGAGCTACACGCTTGGCGGCAGCTTCTTCGACGGCAAAGGACAACCGCCGCAGGTGAACGCGGTAAGTCATGGATCACCACCGGCCCGATTCAAAAACGTGAACATCATCAACACGGGGAGGAAAGGCTGATGTCCACGGACGCCATTCTCACCCGCGAGCAGGCGCAAGCAATCGTCGAAAAGGCCGTGAAGATGTCCAAGGCCGACGCGGTCGACGTGCAAGTGAACACGTACACGCAGGGCAACATTCGGTTTGCCGACAATCAGGTGTCGACGGCCGGTTCGACCACCGACGCGCAGTTGGGAATTCAAAGCGCGTTCGGACCGAAGCATGCCGTTGTCACCACGAACGATCTCTCCGACGACGCCATCAAACGCGCGGTGGAACTGTCGGAACGATTGGCCAAGCTCGCGCCCGACGATCCGGAAGCGATGCCGCAGTTGGGCAAGCAGAGCTACAACGGCACGAACGCCTGGTTCGACGCCACCGCCAATCTCACCGCAGATGACCGCGCGAAAGCCGCACTTCTCGCGCTTGAGATGGCGCGGAAGGCCGGCGACGTCAAAGCGGCGGGCTATCTCGTCACGGGTGCCGGCGCGCTCGCCATCGGTAACAGCACCGGCATGTTCGCCTATCGTCGCAACACGAGCGCGAACTACACGCTCACGGTGCGCACGACCGACGGCACCGGTTCAGGATGGGCCGCCGCCGATCATCCAAACTGGGCACAACTCGATGCGCGTCGCGTCGCGGAGCGCGCCGTCGACAAGGCGCGCGCCTCACGCAGCCCTGTGGCCATTGAGCCGGGTCGATACACGGTCATTCTCGAGCCGCAGGCGGTGGGCGATCTCGTGCAGCTCATCGGCAACTACGCCGATGCCCGCAGTGCTGATGAAGGGCGCAGCCCATTCGTGAAACAAGGCGGCGGCAACAAGGTGGGCGAAAAGATCGTCGACGAGCGCGTCACCATGTATTCCGACCCGACCGATCCGCAGCTGCTCGGGCAAGAGTGGGATTTTGAAGGGATGCCGTTGGGTCGCCAGGTGTGGATCGACAAGGGCAAGCTCAATCAGCTCACCTACTCACGCTTCTGGGCGAAGAAGCAAGGCAAGACCGCGACCGGCGGACCGACGACCTTCAAGATGGAAGGCGGCACGCAGAGTATCGATGATCTGATCAAGGGAACCACGCGCGGCATTTTGGTCACGCGGCTCTGGTATCTACGCGAAGTCGATCCGCGCACGATTCTCTACACGGGACTCACGCGCGACGGCACGTTCCTGGTGGAGAACGGCAAGATCACCAAGTCGCTCCGCAACTTCCGCTTCAACGAGTCGCCGCTCTTTCTGCTCAACAACATCGAGGCGCTGGGCGTGGCAGAGCGGTTGGCCGGCACCGAGCAAGGCGGCGACGTGGTGATGCCGTCGATTCGGGCGAAGGATTTCAACTTTACGAGCTTGTCGGAAGCGGTGTAACAGCGGGAAAAGCGAATGGCTTTAAGTGGTCAGTGGTGAGTTGGAGTGGTGGGGGGGGGGCGGTTTTTAATGTTGGGACAGGACCCAACAGCAGAACAAAAAGC